>NZ_JYLL01000066.1 GCF_001439695.1 Pseudomonas veronii | reverse complement strand
CGTTCTTTAAAAATTTGGGTATGTGATAGAAAGATAGACTGAACGTTACTTTCACTGGTAACGGATCAGGCTAAGGTAAAATTTGTGAGTTCTCTTAATTGAGAAATTCGAATTTTCGGCGAATGTCGTCTTCACAGTATAACCAGATTGCTTGGGGTTATATGGTCAAGTGAAGAAGCGCATACGGTGGATGCCTTGGCAGTCAGAGGCGATGAAAGACGTGGTAGCCTGCGAAAAGCTTCGGGGAGTCGGCAAACAGACTTTGATCCGGAGATGTCTGAATGGGGGAACCCAGCCATCATAAGATGGTTACCTTACACTGAATACATAGGTGTAAGGGGCGAACCAGGGGAACTGAAACATCTAAGTACCCTGAGGAAAAGAAATCAACCGAGATTCCCTTAGTAGTGGCGAGCGAACGGGGACTAGCCCTTAAGTGGCTTTGAGATTAGCGGAACGCTCTGGAAAGTGCGGCCATAGTGGGTGATAGCCCTGTACGCGAAAATCTCTTAGTCATGAAATCGAGTAGGACGGAGCACGAGAAACTTTGTCTGAATATGGGGGGACCATCCTCCAAGGCTAAATACTACTGACTGACCGATAGTGAACTAGTACCGTGAGGGAAAGGCGAAAAGAACCCCGGAGAGGGGAGTGAAATAGATCCTGAAACCGTATGCGTACAAGCAGTGGGAGCCTACTTTGTTAGGTGACTGCGTACCTTTTGTATAATGGGTCAGCGACTTATTTTCAGTGGCGAGCTTAACCGAATAGGGGAGGCGTAGCGAAAGCGAGTCTTAATAGGGCGTCTAGTCGCTGGGAATAGACCCGAAACCGGGCGATCTATCCATGGGCAGGTTGAAGGTTGGGTAACACTAACTGGAGGACCGAACCGACTACCGTTGAAAAGTTAGCGGATGACCTGTGGATCGGAGTGAAAGGCTAATCAAGCTCGGAGATAGCTGGTTCTCCTCGAAAGCTATTTAGGTAGCGCCTCATGTATCACTGTAGGGGGTAGAGCACTGTTTCGGCTAGGGGGTCATCCCGACTTACCAAACCGATGCAAACTCCGAATACCTACAAGTGCCGAGCATGGGAGACACACGGCGGGTGCTAACGTCCGTCGTGAAAAGGGAAACAACCCAGACCGTCAGCTAAGGTCCCAAAGTTATGGTTAAGTGGGAAACGATGTGGGAAGGCTTAGACAGCTAGGAGGTTGGCTTAGAAGCAGCCACCCTTTAAAGAAAGCGTAATAGCTCACTAGTCGAGTCGGCCTGCGCGGAAGATGTAACGGGGCTCAAACCATACACCGAAGCTACGGGTATCACGTAAGTGATGCGGTAGAGGAGCGTTCTGTAAGCCTGTGAAGGTGAGTTGAGAAGCTTGCTGGAGGTATCAGAAGTGCGAATGCTGACATGAGTAACGATAATGGGTGTGAAAAACACCCACGCCGAAAGACCAAGGTTTCCTGCGCAACGTTAATCGACGCAGGGTTAGTCGGTCCCTAAGGCGAGGCTGAAAAGCGTAGTCGATGGAAAACAGGTTAATATTCCTGTACTTCTGGTTATTGCGATGGAGGGACGGAGAAGGCTAGGCCAGCTTGGCGTTGGTTGTCCAAGTTTAAGGTGGTAGGCTGGAATCTTAGGTAAATCCGGGATTCTAAGGCCGAGAGCTGATGACGAGTCATCTTTTAGATGACGAAGTGGTTGATGCCATGCTTCCAAGAAAAGCTTCTAAGCTTCAGGTAACCAGGAACCGTACCCCAAACCGACACAGGTGGTTGGGTAGAGAATACCAAGGCGCTTGAGAGAACTCGGGTGAAGGAACTAGGCAAAATGGCACCGTAACTTCGGGAGAAGGTGCGCCGGTGAGGGTGAAGGACTTGCTCCGTAAGCTCATGCCGGTCGAAGATACCAGGCCGCTGCGACTGTTTATTAAAAACACAGCACTCTGCAAACACGAAAGTGGACGTATAGGGTGTGACGCCTGCCCGGTGCCGGAAGGTTAATTGATGGGGTTAGCTAACGCGAAGCTCTTGATCGAAGCCCCGGTAAACGGCGGCCGTAACTATAACGGTCCTAAGGTAGCGAAATTCCTTGTCGGGTAAGTTCCGACCTGCACGAATGGCGTAACGATGGCGGCGCTGTCTCCACCCGAGACTCAGTGAAATTGAAATCGCTGTGAAGATGCAGTGTATCCGCGGCTAGACGGAAAGACCCCGTGAACCTTTACTATAGCTTTGCACTGGACTTTGAATTTGCTTGTGTAGGATAGGTGGGAGGCTTTGAAGCGTGGACGCCAGTTCGCGTGGAGCCAACCTTGAAATACCACCCTGGCAACTTTGAGGTTCTAACTCAGGTCCGTTATCCGGATCGAGGACAGTGTATGGTGGGTAGTTTGACTGGGGCGGTCTCCTCCTAAAGAGTAACGGAGGAGTACGAAGGTGCGCTCAGACCGGTCGGAAATCGGTCGTAGAGTATAAAGGCAAAAGCGCGCTTGACTGCGAGACAGACACGTCGAGCAGGTACGAAAGTAGGTCTTAGTGATCCGGTGGTTCTGTATGGAAGGGCCATCGCTCAACGGATAAAAGGTACTCCGGGGATAACAGGCTGATACCGCCCAAGAGTTCATATCGACGGCGGTGTTTGGCACCTCGATGTCGGCTCATCACATCCTGGGGCTGAAGCCGGTCCCAAGGGTATGGCTGTTCGCCATTTAAAGTGGTACGCGAGCTGGGTTTAGAACGTCGTGAGACAGTTCGGTCCCTATCTGCCGTGGACGTTTGAGATTTGAGAGGGGCTGCTCCTAGTACGAGAGGACCGGAGTGGACGAACCTCTGGTGTTCCGGTTGTCACGCCAGTGGCATTGCCGGGTAGCTATGTTCGGAATAGATAACCGCTGAAAGCATCTAAGCGGGAAACTAGCCTCAAGATGAGATCTCACTGGGACCTTGAGTCCCCTGAAGGGCCGTCGAAGACTACGACGTTGATAGGTTGGGTGTGTAAGCGCTGTGAGGCGTTGAGCTAACCAATACTAATTGCCCGTGAGGCTTGACCATATAACACCCAAGCAATTTGCGAACTCGAAAGAGACCAGATTGCGGTGTGTGAAGACGAAACGAACCGAAAGTTCGACTCTTACAAAACACCGAAAACTATC
The DNA here is from genome assembly GCF_001439695.1 of Pseudomonas veronii. GTDB lineage: Bacteria > Pseudomonadota > Gammaproteobacteria > Pseudomonadales > Pseudomonadaceae > Aquipseudomonas > Aquipseudomonas veronii. Next base: position 180 of record NZ_JYLL01000066.1, on the reverse strand, counting down.
ACATACCCAATTTGCTGAAGCGAGGCCAACAGGCCACGACTCAGTACCCGAATTTCTTGACGACCATAGAGCATTGGAACCACCTGATCCCATCCCGAACTCAGCAGTGAAACGATGCATCGCCGATGGTAGTGTGGGGTTTCCCCATGTGAGAGTAGGTCATCGTCAAGATTAAATTCC
>NZ_JYLL01000065.1 GCF_001439695.1 Pseudomonas veronii | reverse complement strand
GGCGTGGCAGACGTGAAATCCTTCACCGTCGGCACGCCAACCAATGGCACGTTCTACACCGACGCGGCGATGACCAAACCGGTGACCGGTTCCATTGACGCAGTCAACGGCGAAGCCACGGTTTACTTCAAACCAAACGAAAACTTCAACGGCACTGCGAACTTCACTTACACCGCCACCGACGGTGGTATTGCCGACGGCGGCAGCCCGCTGACTTCGGCTCCAGCCAACGGCACCATCACCGTAACTCCGGTCAACGACGCGCCTGTGGCTGTGACCACTACCGCGACCGGTGCTGAAGATCCAAGCGTAGGTATCGCGGTCAAGCTGTCCGCCACCGACGTGGATGGCGTGGCAGACGTGAAATCCTTCACCGTCGGCACGCCAACCAACGGTACGTTCTACACCGATGCGGCCATGACCAAGCCAGTGACTGGCTCGATTGACGCAGTCAACGGCGAAGCCACGGTGTACTTCAAACCAAACGCGAACTTCAACGGCACGGCGAACTTCACCTACACCGCCACCGACGGCGGTATTGCCGACGGCGGCAGCCCGCTGACCTCAGCGCCTGCTAACGGCACTATCACCGTGACTCCGGTCAATGACGCGCCTGTGGCTGTGACCACTACCGCGACCGGTGCTGAAGATCCAAGCGTAGGTATCGCGGTCAAACTGAGCGCCACTGACGTAGACGGCGTGGCAGACGTGAAATCCTTCACCGTCGGCACGCCAACCAATGGCACGTTCTACACCGACGCGGCGATGACCAAACCGGTGACCGGTTCCATTGACGCCGTCAACGGCGAAGCCACGGTTTACTTCAAACCAAACGCGAACTTCAACGGCACCGCGAACTTCACCTACACCGCCACCGACGGTGGTATCGCTGACGGCGGCAGCCCGCTGACCTCGACTCCAGCCAACGGCACCATCACCGTGACTCCGGTCAACGACGCGCCTGTGGCTGTGACCACTACCGCAACGGGTGCTGAAGACCCAAGCGTAGGTATCGCGGTCAAACTGAGCGCCACTGACGTAGACGGCGTGGCAGACGTGAAATCCTTCACCGTCGGCACGCCAACCAACGGCACGTTCTACACCGACGCCGCCATGACCAAGCCGGTAACTGGCTCGATCGACGCCGTCAACGGCGAAGCCACCGTTTACTTCAAGCCAAACGCGAACTTCAACGGCACGGCGAACTTCACTTACACCGCTACCGACGGCGGTATCGCTGACGGCGGCAGCCCGCTGACCTCAGCGCCTGCTAACGGCACCATCACCGTGACTGCGGTGAACGATGCGCCGGTCGCAGCACCGACCACCGCAACGGGTTCCGAAGATCCGGCCCAGGGCATCGAAGTTAAGCTTTCGGCCACTGACGTAGACGGTGTGGCAGACGTGAAATCCTTCACCGTCGGCACCCCAACCAATGGCACGTTCTACACCGACGCGGCGATGACCAAACCGGTGACCGGTTCCATTGACGCAGTCAACGGCGAAGCGACCGTTTACTTCAAGCCGAACGCGAACTTCAACGGCACCGCGAACTTCACTTACACCGCTACCGACGGCGGTATCGCTGACGGCGGCAGCCCGCTGACCTCAGCGCCTGCTAACGGCACTATCACCGTGACCCCGGTCAACGATGCGCCTGTGGCTGTGACCACTACCGCAACCGGTGCTGAAGATCCAAGCGTAGGTATCGCGGTCAAACTGAGCGCCACTGACGTAGACGGCGTGGCAGACGTGAAATCCTTCACCGTCGGCACGCCAACCAATGGCACGTTCTACACCGACGCGGCGATGACCAAACCGGTGACCGGTTCCATTGACGCAGTCAACGGCGAAGCCACGGTTTACTTCAAACCAAACGCGAACTTCAACGGCACCGCGAACTTCACCTACACCGCCACCGACGGCGGTATCGCTGACGGCGGCAGCCCGCTGACCTCAGCGCCTGCTAACGGCACTATCAGCGTGACTCCGGTCAACGATGCACCAGTGGCTGTGACCACTACCGCAACGGGTGCTGAAGACCCAAGCGTAGGTATCGCGGTCAAGCTGTCCGCCACCGACGTGGATGGCGTGACAGACGTGAAATCCTTCACCGTCGGCACGCCTACCAATGGCACGTTCTACACCGATGCGGCCATGACCAAGCCGGTGACTGGCTCGATCGACGCGGTCAACGGCGAAGCCACCGTTTACTTCAAACCAAACGCGAACTTCAACGGCACGGCGAACTTCACTTACACCGCTACCGACGGCGGTATTGCTGACGGCGGCAGCCCGCTGACCTCAGCACCTGCCAACGGCACCATCACCGTAACTCCGGTCAACGATGCGCCTGTGGCTGTGACCACTACCGCGAGCGGTGCTGAAGATCCAAGCGTAGGTATCGCGGTCAAGCTGTCCGCCACCGACGTGGATGGCGTGACAGACGTGAAATCGTTCACCGTCGGCACGCCTACCAATGGCACGTTCTACACCGATGCGGCCATGACCAAGCCGGTGACTGGCTCGATCGACGCGGTCAACGGCGAAGCCACCGTTTACTTCAAACCAAACGCGAACTTCAACGGCACGGCGAACTTCACTTACACCGCTACCGACGGCGGTATTGCTGACGGCGGCAGCCCGCTGACCTCAGCACCTGCCAACGGCACCATCACCGTAACTCCGGTCAACGATGCGCCTGTGGCTGTGACCACTACCGCGAGCGGTGCTGAAGATCCAAGCGTAGGTATCGCGGTCAAGCTGTCCGCCACCGACGTAGACGGCGTGGCAGACGTGAAATCCTTCACCGTCGGCACGCCAACCAACGGCACGTTCTACACCGATGCGGCGATGACCAAGCCAGTGACCGGCGCTATTGATGCGGTCAACGGCGAAGCGACCGTTTACTTCAAGCCGAACGCGAACTTCAACGGCACCGCGAACTTCACCTACACCGCTACCGACGGCGGCATTGCTGACGGCGGCAGCCCGCTGACCTCTGCGCCTGCCAACGGCACCATCACCGTGACTCCGGTCAACGACGCGCCTGTGGCTGTGACCACTACCGCGACCGGTGCTGAAGATCCAAGCGTAGGTATCGCGGTCAAACTGAGCGCCACTGACGTAGACGGCGTGGCAGACGTGAAGTCCTTCACCGTTGGCACGCCTACCAACGGCACGTTCTACACCGACGCCGCCATGACCAAGCCAGTGACTGGCTCGATTGACGCGGTCAACGGCGAAGCGACCGTTTACTTCAAACCAAACGCGAACTTCAACGGCACCGCGAACTTCACCTACACCGCTACCGACGGCGGCATTACTGACGGCGGCAGCCCGCTGACCTCTGCGCCTGCCAATGGCACCATCACTGTGACCCCGGTCAACGATGCGCCAGTGGCTGTGACCACTACCGCAACGGGTGCTGAAGATCCAAGCGTAGGTATCGCGGTCAAACTGAGCGCCACCGACGTAGACGGCGTGGCAGACGTGAAATCCTTCACCGTCGGCACCCCAACCAACGGCACGTTCTACACCGATGCGGCGATGACCAAGCCAGTGACCGGCGCTATTGATGCGGTCAACGGCGAAGCGACCGTTTACTTCAAGCCGAACGCGAACTTCAACGGCACGGCGAACTTCACCTACACCGCCACTGACGGCGGTATTGCCGACGGCGGCAGCCCGCTGACCTCAGCACCTGCCAACGGCACCATCACCGTGACTGCGGTGAACGACGCGCCGGTCGCAGCACCGACCACCGCAACGGGTTCCGAAGATCCGGCCCAGGGCATCGAAGTTAAGCTTTCGGCCACTGACGTAGACGGCG
>NZ_JYLL01000064.1 GCF_001439695.1 Pseudomonas veronii | reverse complement strand
GGCCTGGACATGCCTGGCCCAGGACTCGCGCCGCGCGTGCATCGTTTCCATGTGAATCCCCTGCTGAAAAATACAGAGGATGCGGGCAGGGGTGCTCGAGGAGAAGGTGGGCGGGCTGGACGCTTACGGTCAAGCTGCTGGGTGAAATTGTCGAGAAGAAATACAAGATCATCGTCTGCGTGGACATGCTGGGCGAAGGCTTCGACCTGCCAGAGCTGAAAATCGCGGCTATTCACGATCAGCATCGCAGCCCGGCAGTCACGCTACAGTTCATCGGTCGGCTAACCCGGGTTGATGACACGCTAGGCGACGCCAAATTCGTCTCAAACATTGCCAACCAGAAAGTCGATTACCAGATGGCAGTGCTTTACAAGGAAAGTGCCGACTGGAGCGCTGTGATTCGAGACGTGAGCCAAGACAAGATCGCCCGCGAAATCGAAAAGGAGACGTTCACCGAACAGTTCCCGGATGATGCCGACTCCGAGGACATCTTCGGGTTGAACCCCAACCCCAAGATCAGTGCGGTCGCCTACCATGTGGAGCGCGACCAGTGGCGGCCAGAGAAGGCCAATCACTTCTCCCAGAAGAAAGAACCACTGCAGTTCCTTTCCATCAACGACGCTTCAGACACCATTATCATGGTCACGCGACGAGATACTCCGGTCGGATGGGCTCAGACCTCGACGATCGTGGACACCAACTGGATTTTGTACCTGGCTTACTACCATTCGCCCGACAAGACGCTCTTCATTCACTCCTCTGGTGATGAGTCGCAAGCGACGCGTTTTTTGAGTTTGATTGCAAAGGATGCCAGGCGAATCAACGGTGAGCCTACCTTCCGAACCCTGCACGACATCAAGCTCATGAAGCTACAGAACGTGGGGTTGTCCAGGACACGCAAGGATCTGAGATTCACGATGCACGTCGGGCGGGACATCAATACCGTCATCAGTGAAATCGAGAACGGCACGGCGAAAAAGTCCAACATCTTCGCAACGGGCTATGAAGATGGACAGCGCACTACCGTTGGCTGTTCTCACAAGGGGAAGATCTGGGAGATGAACACTTCCAGCATCATTTACTGGATTGAGTGGTGCAAGCGCGCCTCGCAGAAACTCAATGACGCCACGATCAACCCCTCTGAAGTGCTCAAGGATGTGATTCGCTCGGAGAAGATCGAGGGGGCCTGGCCAACGGGACTCTTCTATTCTGATTGGCCTGAGTCCATTGCGATCGAAAACGAGCAGAAAATTTCGCTGGCGTTCAATGGTGAGATTTTCAACCTGCTTGATGTCGAGCTTGGGAAACCTCAGCGGACTGACGATCTGACACTAGAAGTGCCCGTCATCGCCATAGCAGCAGATGGCACGGAGCGTCAGCTGCCTGACATCACAGTACGGTTGCTGAAGGATAGCTACAAATTCTCCTGCCTTGAGGTCAAGATCATTTTTGCCGAAGAGAGCTCGTTCGAACAGTACCTGGATGCGAATCCTTTGGTGCTGCTAGCCGTGGACGGTTCGATGGTCGAGGGCAATTATCGGTTTTACACACCCAATAGCTTGGGCTTGAAGCTTCCGATAGCGCTGATTGAGGCTTGGGACTGGGAGACCACCCAGATCCACAGCGAGTCCATGAGGGCAACTCGTAACATGGACACCGTCCAAGGGTTCACCTACAGCCGAATCGAGGACGACTATGCATTCATTTTCAACGATGATGGCGCAGGTGAGATTGCGGATTTGGTGGCAATCAAAGAGAGCAAGGACGCAATCTTTGTCGACCTTTACCACTGCAAGTATTGCCCCCAAAAAGATGGCGAGGCTCGACCTGGCGCTCGTGTGAGCGATGTCTACGAGGTCTGCGGCCAGGCATCACGATCGGTGAAGTGGCTGCACACCGAGGAAAAATTCTTCAATCGATTGATGGGTCGGTACCAGCAATCGCTGCCGAAAGGGTTCGACAGAATCCTCAAGGGTGACCCAATAGATTTGGAGCTGCTTCGCAACAAGTGCCACGACCACGAGATGATTTTCAGATTCGTGATCGTACAGCCTGCCATTTCAGCGGCGAAAATCTCCGCTGATCAGCTTGCTGTCCTCGGCACCAGTTACTCCTACATTAAGAACGTATCTGGTTCAGATGTCCGGGTCGTAACCAGTGCATAACAGAAAGGGGGGCACCGTATTGCCTCCGGCTTCTTGGCCAGGTGAATCTGGAGGTAGGGCGGGAAGGTATTCATTGATCAAAGAATTTTGAGGCCTCGGAAGTGGGGCAGGAGCAAGGATGGCCCAGTCAAAGAGAATCAAAGTAATGCTGTCCAGTCGTTGTAACGATCGCTTTCCCACGGACAGCGATCAAACGCTCAGCAATATCCGAGAGCAACTCAAACGTGAGATAGAGGGCACGAAGCTATTTGGCAAACAGGTATTTGAAGTTTGGATTAACGAAGATGCACCTCCTGCGGACGGAATGCAGGACAGCTGGGATGCCTGTTTGCAAGCCGTGAGGGATTGCGATGTGCTACTGGTGCTGTCCAACGGCAATGCCGGCTGGGCCAGTGGTGACGGCGACATTGGTATTTGCCATGCGGAGTACATGGAGGGACTAGCCACTACTCGGGGGAAGGTGCGCTTCATCGCTATGCCAAATATCCCAGCAGGCGATGGCCAGGTAGCTGAGACAGCACGTAATCAGCGCTTCCAGGCCTTTATTGCACAACAGACACCCTTCAGGGGTGGAATGGTTTCAACTGTTGAGCAATTGCGTAGCCGCGTCCAGGAAGCGCTTCTCGATGCGTTGGTCGTTCTGACCCAGCGTGGTGTAACCGCTGCGGCTTCGAGCCGTTTCGATATGGGCCAGGCGCTGGATTGGACACGGATGGACTTCCGTCAGCGCAAACGAGCGATGGAAGCGGTGTTACTGCAGGCGCTCAATGGTGGCAAAGTCCCTGCTAGCGAAGCGTTCGCCATTGTTCCAATTGCTGGAGTGAATGTCGTTGTGTTTGTCCATGCAATCCCGGCTGCGTTCACGGTTGCTGCTGCGCGTGAGCTGGTGGGTAAGCCTTTTCTGCGTGACCATGAGCATGCTGATCTGTTGAAAGGTGCAGAAGGACCGTTGCATTTAATCGCCTGTCACCGTGGAGCGACAGAGACTCAGGCCACTGCGTTGTTAGGCTTTCCTGATGCTACGGTTGTCAGCGGTTCCTTCGGTATTTTTGTCGCTGATGATGTACAGAAAGTACAGTTTGCCTTCCTGGCCAACTGTCGCGATGCGTCGCAAACGCGCCATGCGCTCCAGCGTTTTAGGGAATGGTTGGATCAAACAGGTGAAGCGCAAATTCTGGCCAAGAGAGCCGCTTCACGCGCCAAGATTGTCAAAGTTATTGCCGCCGAACTTGAAGGGAGATAACAGGGATGTCAAAAGCACTTTTTACTGTGGGGCCCGTGTTGTCCTTCCGAGGCGTCAGCAAAACCGGGCAGTGGCAGGTGACCGCGTTAGTCGGAGTTGTAGCTGGCGCCGCATTTCCTGTTCTTTCTGTTGACGGCCAGGCTTGTCCGACGCCGAAGGTTTTGCTGGAGCGTCCGAAAGAAACCATCCTTCGTTACGACCTGAGCTGTGATCAGCAGGCGCAGGAGCGAACAGTAAAGTTTGGTGTAGGGCAGGAAGGGCCGCAATGGCAGTTCTCCATTCCCGGTCGAGACTATGCCCCAAGAATGGCCTACGTCTCTTGCAATGGCTTTTCGGACCCTAGTGGGATGCGCAAGTTGGTGCGCCCTGAAAACGCCGTATGGGCTGACCTGATCAGCAATCATGACAGTGACTTGCGTGCTGCAGGTTACGTGCTGGACAAGGAACAGCTTTGGCACGAAGGACGAATTCATGACAAGGGCTTGAAGCGGTTCCAATTGCTGCTGATGGGGGGCGACCAAATTTACTTTGACTCGATTTGGGAGGATGTGAAGTCCCTCAAGAAATGGGTCGGACTGTCGCGCAAGGAGCAATTGGCGTTCAAGGTAAGCGCGGCGTTGGAGAAAGGTAAGCGTCCAGCCGCCCCACCTTTACTCAGGTTGAGGCGCGAGGGGTAATAGCTCATCGATCCGGCTGTTGGGCCAGCTGGGTAGTTTTTCCAGCGTATCCTTGAGCCAAGCGGCGGGTTCGATGC
>NZ_JYLL01000063.1 GCF_001439695.1 Pseudomonas veronii | reverse complement strand
TGGCGGCCTGACCCTACTGTTGTTGCAGTACCACGAGGCACCTTCAGGTTTTGCGATAGCTGAAAAATGGATGACGTGAACGGCACACCGGCCTGGCGAAGAACCTGACTTATGAAACGGCTTTAGAGGCCGCTCCGGTTTTCAGGATCGCCAGGCGCGACTCTCATCATGGCGCGGGGCATGCCTCATACAGACGCCGGATAGATTTAAGCAAGCCAACCACTTCGCCCGTTAACCAGCATTGCAAAAATGGGGGTGACCATAGATTTCATTAGACCACTACAGAGAGACCATGAGGAAGTCTGCCCGCTTTCGCGTGAGATGATATTTTCACCCCTATCCACCCGATTACAGGGTGGCATTTGCTTTTTCCTCAATCCTCTACCCACACCTCCATCAGCGTTCCTTGCAGTTCGCTTGCCCGATGTTCTTGGCAGAAATATGGGCTTACCGTGTTCCACACCAGTTACATGAATAACGTAGACCCTGGGCGGTCTCAAGGAGCAAGTGCAACACCTGAGGTAAGGTGTTGCGATGAAAAAGACCTACAGCCACTTGAATACCGAAGAGCGAGTGACACTGATGCTCATGCGCCGGCAAGGTGACAGCCTGAGGGTCATCGCCCAGGTGTTGGAACGTTCGCCCAGCAGTCTGAGCCGTGAGCTACGCCGTAATGCTGAAGATGGGCACTATGATGTGAGCGTCGCTGTGGCCAGGGCCCGGACGTTGCGCCACAGACCGCGCCGCCAGCGTTGCCTGCTGCTGGGCACCGAGCTGTTCCAGGTGGTCACCCGGATGCTCGCCAAGGGCTGGTCTCCCCAGCAGATCGCCGCCAGACTGAAGGCCAACTGGCCGGACAACCCCGAGTGGCATGTGAGTCACGAAACGATCTACCTGACGATCTACGCATTCCCCCGCGGCGAGCTCAAGCGCCAGCTCATCGGCTACCTGCGCCAAGGCCAGGGCAAGCGACGTCCGCGTAGCCGTAACGCCAGCCGAGGTGAGCGTTATCCGGCTGAGCAGAACATTCGCCAGCGCCCGGAGGAGGTCGAAGGCCGGCAGGTTCCAGGGCATTGGGAGAGTGACTTGATCATGGGGGCCGGCAACCGCTCGGCGGTGGCGACGATGGTCGAACGCACCAGTCGCTTCGTGATCCTGGCCAAACTCGAGGTCCCCAGCGCAGACGCCGCCCTCGAGGCGATGACCCGAGAGCTGTCACGCATGGCCCCCTCGTTGCTCAAGACCATGACCCACGACCAGGGCAGTGAAATGGCCAAGCACGCCGAACTGAGCGCACGCACGGGCATGAAGATCTACGTCGCCGACCCCCACAGCCCCTGGCAGCGGGGCAGCAACGAGAACACCAACGGGCTGCTGCGCCAGTATCTGCCCAAGGGAACGGACCTGTCGCTGGTGACTCAGGAGCGGCTCGATGAGATCGCTGACCTGTTGAACACGCGGCCGCGCCAAACCCTGGGCTGGAAATTCCCCATAGAGGTGCTGACCGAGCACCTGCAGCTCCTGGCGACCAATAACTTGAATACGGTCAACTGACTGTTGCACTTGGAACTTGAGTCCGCCCTGTCTTTCCCCCGGTGATGTTTATGTCCCTATGCCCGCAGTACGTAATCGAGCAACCCATCACTCACCTTTTGGTCCAAGCCTGTCAGCATCTTTGGCTTGTTAAAAATAACGAGGTTTATCAACAGTTCACTTATGTTGGTCATATTATCCAGCCAAGCATCCTCGCCACCTGATGCTGGTAGCGGTTGGAATTACCTCGCGGCTTTTCCTTCTCTTTCGAAGGACTTCATTGTCCCGGTGGCTTCAGACCAAGCCGTTGCCAGCTTCGCCTGCACCGGTAGGCTACCGTTGAGGGAGCAACGAGTCTCACTACCTCTATCGAGGTGAGACAATAACTGGTGCGACTTCACGTCGCACGCGTACGATTTTTTCCGAATTCTGCGGGCTGTAGGCGACTTGCGTGAACCCACTGCTGCGCCATGCCTGGACATGTTCAGCCCAGAATGTGCGCCGGGCAGTGAGTGTGGTGGGTGGTTTCATGTGTGCTCCTTTTTTGGAGAGCACAGCGTGGCGAGTTGAGGTAGGGAATTACAGGTGGCTGGGCTGGAGGCTTACGGTTATGCGTCAAACGAATCAGGAGATCGGCAATCTATGCATTCTCAGAAGGCAAACGTGGCTGGTAGCGATAACAGGCGACGCTGACACCGAAGGCACTACACGCCAGTTTGATGTTGATCCGACCTGAACAAACCGCTTGCAGCGCCATCTCCCGTCGTCGAGATGGCTTCACCACTTTTTTGCCATCGCCTCCTGGATGATTTCGGCTTTGTGGCGTTCCTCGGCGTACATCTTCTTGAGGCGACGGTTTTCCTCCTCAAGCTCGCGCAACCGAGGCATCAAGTGACGCATCCATACCGCCGTATTTGGTTCGCCATTTGTAAAAAGTGGCCGAGTTGATGCCGTGCTCGCGACATAGCTCTGGTGCCGGACTACCGGCTTCGGCTTGCTTGAGGATGGCGATGATTTGGCTGTCTGAAAAACGTGATGTTTTCACGCAAAATTTCCTTGATCCTATTAGGAGAAAATTCTACATCTGGCGAGCACTGATTTCAGGGGGGATTACCAGGGGTTCTTTGGCGCATGGTAATCCTGATGATAAGGGCGATGGTGTCCACGTATTTTGATCTGGCCCCGAAATGTTGGACACCTTCTATGCCAGTCGTGCTTGAGTCCTGTATTCCACAGGGCTCAGGCCACTTAGCTTCAGCCTGATTCGCGAATGATTGTAGTAGTGTATGTAGCCCTATATACCCGCTTCAAGCTCATCGAGACTGTTGAATTTGTTCAGGTAAAAGAACTCTGATTTCAACGTGCCAAAAAAGCTTTCCATAGCCGCATTGTCATAGCAATTTCCTTTGCGGGACATGCTTGGCTTTACCGCACGCTCGCTCAGCACGCGGCGGTAGATAGGCATCCGATACTGCGCGCATCGAATGTGTGATCAAGAACCGTATGGCGGGAGACTGTCACGTACGGTTCTGTGAGCAGCCGAGGGGTGAAATTCCCTTCGGCTGACTCGACTCGCCGGGTCGCTACGTAGCGGAAAACGGGCAGCGGCGATCATGAGCTTGATCCAGTCTGCGCGGCTGAATGGGCATGATCCGTACGCGTATCTAAAGGATGTCCTCACGCGGCTGCCGACGCAGCGGTCGAGTGAGATCGACCAACTGCTGCCGCATAGGTGGCAGCCGGTTTAATCACGCAAGGCGTGATGCCCGGACGGATACACATAAGTGGCAACCGTTTTAGGTTCGCAAATCGCAGCGTCGGAAAACGTAACAACCGGACAATCTTTTTATCGCGGCCTCGACTGTCAGATTCTTATTTCTTGCTCAAATGCTCTCACAAGAAGCTATAGATTAAAGCGTCCATGTGCGCCGACTGAGCATTGCTGGCAGCGCTACCGTGGCCACCTTCAATGTTCTCGTAGTAAATCACGTCTTTGCTGGCGTCGATCATCCTGGCTGCCATCTTGCGGGCATGACCCGGATGTACGCGGTCATCGCGGGTCGATGTTAGGAAGAACACCGGCGGGTAGGTCTTGGCTGAGTCGAATAGGTGGTATGGGGAGATTTTCTGAATGTAGGCCCACTCTTCCGGCTTGTCTGATTGCCATACTCGGCCATCCAGGAAGCACCAGCCAACAGATGGTTGAAACGCTTCATATCGAGCAGCGGTACCTGTACCACAACTGCACCGAATAGTTTGGGGTACTGAGTGAGCATGTTACCCGTTAGCAAACCGCCATTACTTTCACCCTGCACGCCTAAGTATTTCGGCGATGTGATCTTGCGATTAATTAGGTCCTGTGCCACAGCAGCGAAATCCTCATAGGCACGAGTACGATTTTCTCTCAGTGCCGCCTGATGCCAGCGCGGGCCATACTCCCCCCCACCATGGATGTTAGCGACCACATAAACCCCACCCTTTGACAACCAAGCACTACCTAGGCCTCCGGAATAATAAGGGGTCAACGAGATTTCAAAGCCACCGTAGCCGTACAGTAGAGTGGGCGCGGTGCCATCCAGCTTCAGGTTTTTCGGACGCACCAGAAAGTACGGCACACGGGTTAATGCCGATCAGTTAAGCCTTCTCGCTTGACCTTTGGCCGCAAAAAATCAAAATCCGATGCCTACACTGGCATCGGATTTTTTTATGCGTCTCGCTCGGGCACTGGAACTGACCCACAACATCGC
>NZ_JYLL01000062.1 GCF_001439695.1 Pseudomonas veronii | reverse complement strand
GAGCACAAGGTCGGCAGCCTCGCGCTTGAATTCAGGAGTAAAGGAGCGGCGTTGTTTGGTCATCTGACACCTCGATCTGGCGAGCATTCTCGCCTAAATGGGTGTCCGGTTTCATTAGACCACTACACTAGTTTCCGAAGCAGCGAACCGAAGTCGTCTCCCTGTGCTGCATGAGCCGCCTCCAAACGTGTGCGCAATACTGGGGAAAATGCTAAATCAAGCGCAGCCCAACGGATTGCCTCTTCCTCGTCTGATGCCATCGCCTCTAGCACAGCCAATAGCTTGCTTGTAGGCATCGTAACGCTCAACAGGGCCGCATATAGCCGTTTATCACCCCGCCACTCCTTGGTCACCGGTTGGCCTTGTAATACATTAAAAAAACTTATTGCCTGCTCTACTGCCTGCCCTTCGTAGCGCGGTCTCAAGGTGGTAAGTGCAAGAACCGTCGGCGCGAGAAGTGGATCCTTATCGATTAAATAAGCAATATCGTATGACATCATTTCCACAGTACGACATCGCTCGCTTTCCTCTCGATAGGCATCTAACTCTTGCCACAACGTCATCTCCGGTGACTCCGGCATTTCGTTTTCGAATGCGATCAACAGATCCGGCCTTACCGCCGTCAATCGGGCAAGACGGATCTGGAGTTTGAGGTCCGACGTCAGCAGCTCACGGAAGTGGAGACAGAATTCCTGCGCCAGGGATTTAGCCGAGCGGCCGAATTCGGTCGAGAAATCCGACAAGTAGAACAACAATTCTTTCCGAAGGAAGCCGTCGGACAGGATCACATCCAAGAGATTGGTCGGCAGTAATCCGGTAAATTGACTGAAAGACGACGACACTCCCTTACATGCAGCCATGTACCTCCAGCATACGTCCAACCCACCGGAATCACGGAGTGCATTTGTCTCGCGCGGATAGCCGCCAAAATTGTGCTTCAACACATTACCGATCAAGTCCGCCAAAGGTCTAAGCTGAGCAAGCAGTGTCTTGCATTCGGCGGCGTTCATGCGCTTACCGGCATCGCTCACATAGTTGAATGCCGAGCACAACTTACTCCAATCTCTGCCGATGTCGACGCGGTCAGGACTGTCTAAAAGCTCTAGCAAAAATGCTACCTCCTCCCGCCCCTCGGCCGCTTCCCTAGCCATGTTCCGTCGAACAGTCCACTGAACTGAAACTGAATTGGCCATTGGCCAACCCGTCTCAGAAAGAATTTGAAACGCACAGTCCTCCCAAGAGAACTTAACCTTGAGATGCTTTGCTAGCGAAAGGGCATCGTGTTTACGCTGACCATAGTTTTCAGCGAGTCGAACGATAGCTTCCGACAAGATATCAACATCGCTTTCCTGAGGTTCACCCGCAATTTTGCTACCTCGAAGCTCGATCAATTCGACGTTGCTAAATGACTGTCCGGGTAACTGAATTCTGAGCTCTTCAATGAGCATGGCGAGCCCCGACTGTTTGGAGCACACTAGCGGCACGCCTGCGCAAAGGGCCTCCCACCCCGTCAGACCGAAGCCTTCGTGCCATGAAGGCATCAGGGCAATGTGAGAGCTAGCCAAAAGCTTGTAATTTTCGTGCTGTTCGGGCGTGAAGATCACTGGTTCAATCGAGAACATTGCATTTTCAGCCGCCCTCCTCTCCAATTTCGACAGGAGCGAAGAACCTCCATCACTTTCCACACCACAGACAAAAAGTCGGCCTCTAGCTCGGAAGAAGCTAAGTTTGCTTTTCCTCGCCTTGTCGTATGCTCGTAGCAATGCCTCCACGGAAAGAATGCCATTCTTGATGGTGTCATCGGAAAGCCCCAACCGGCCCGAAACGAAGACCTGCAACATCCCTTCGCCAACATTCACCGGTTGAATTTCGGCGGCTCCTGGAGTCAACTGCTTTAGAAAAGGGCGCTCGTCTTGGCTTTGAGATGACTGTCTGAAGCGAGCTGCAAGATATGGCCCGACGGCAAACGTCAAGTCCGCAGACGCAATAATCATTCGCTGCTGCTCGGCACGTTGCTCCACCACCACGAGGTCATGCCCTTTCTGTCGGGCATAGGCGGCGTAGTCCATGTGGCTGATGACCGCTGACAAAACCTGAACTTTGGCAAGCCCCCCCTTTAACAACTTCGCTGTCTGAATAGCGAGATCGCCCGTCTTAACATCGTGGCCGAGGACTAAGACACCACGTACCATACCCTCCGATACATCCGAAAGGTTCTGCCGGATATCATCGACGATCGAGTCAGGCTTGAAATCATGCGGGAGAAGAACAATACCTCTAGGTGGTATGGCATCGCCGCTGGGCAGTACTTCTACAAAACAAAGGCATCGACTCCCTTTCGGAAGCACCTTAGCCATACCTAGGGCGACTCCCGTATTGAAGACGTTTAGGCCGCCCTCTTCACTACCCCAGCGCGTTGCAATAAAAACGACCATATAAGCCATGCATCCTCCAGCGTCCGTCTTAATCTCAATGGCACTAGGCATTCGCCGCCAGCGTACGTGCCTGCCAACGGAAAGAAGTGACGTTCGTAAAGGTATCTATCTTAGCGGTCCGCCCCTGATGCGCGGCACTATGTAAATCTAGGTCATCCACGATGGCGAAATACAAGAAGCAACCAGACGTACTCCTCAGCCGCTTCGTGAATCAATTCTCTGGTTCGTTGACCAGCCAGTAAGCCTTCGCTGCCCCTCCCTGCCTCGCGTAACTGATACAGAACGCCATAAGATCACTCAGGTGAGCATTGATCGCCGAGCGGCGAATGCCAGGCTGAACGCCGATCACGGAAAACGTGAGCTTGGTGGCCGGTGTAGTTTTCAACAGCTGAGTAACGTCGGCTCTGTTGCCGCGAACAAAGTAGGAGGGTGATGTGTGCCTTGGAAGCATCCTATCTTCCATGTGCTGAACAATCGTCGGCACGTTGCAGTAATAGACCGACTTGACCAACTGTCCTGCCACCTCGTAGACATCACCCACACGGCCTCCACTTGGTGGCCCACCCGCGCCTTTGCAGTGATAGAAGCTGACGTTGACCTGATCCTCAGCATTCTTGGTGACGCAGATATAATCCGCGGCCTCCCCCGCCCTGTGGTCGTAGAAGAGTCCTTGAACATCCGGCAGGTTGACCAAGTATCGCTCCAGGTGCTCCTGCACGGTCAGGTTTCCCGCGAGCAGGGCTCGCTTTCGCAACGTCTCGGGGGATTGATCCTGGGGTAGAAATTCGATGTGTATGCCACAGCCCCTCCAATCGATGATCTCTGCATCGCCAGGAGCCAAACGTTCGGTTTGCAGCAACGGTGCAGCCATCAAATTCATCCCCTCAAAGGATGATTTATCGGCGGCATAGAACACTGGACTGTGTTCACAGAGCCAGTCCGCCATTGCAACCCAGGAATCGTGGGCAGATTCGATTTCGACGGAGACGTCAGGATCCAGACACGTCACCATCCGTGCGTTTGCCAAGTGAAATCGCATTGGCACCACGCCGAAGGCGCTAACCAGCGAAAAGGCTAATTGTCCCGCCGGTAGATCGCACTGAAAGTTCTGGATGTCCCACTCAACCAATCTCGAATATTGAACGCGCTGTTGGGTGGCAGCCCGAAAGCGGACTTTCGGGTTGTTTTTGAATCCGCTTTTAGGCCAGTTCGCCGCTATGACCACATCTGGTAAACGACTCAAAGGCTTGCTAGAGCGCACGATGTCTAACTGGGTTGCGCTAAAAGGCGCATTACCGGAGAGGCGTCCGTTCAAGGTTTGCACCCACTCAACGAAATCAAGGATCGAGAGGCGCTGATTGCTCCATATCCGGGAACTGCTGCTTGCGCCAATCGTTTCCTTGACCTGTCCATTCATACCGCTGCCGAAGAAGTGTCCTTGGGAGAAGACTCGACTGTCGCCAGCTGTCACCGCCCTCTCCGCCTGGGGGCCAGTGAGGGTTCGATAAGTCTCTCCCTGCGAGTTGAACGTCGTGTTCTTCAGCCCAACGTTGTAAAACTTGACCTCCTCCAAGCCCGCGCGCGCCCTGCTGGTCTGTTGGTAGCTAAGCGGTCTGCAGCCACCGGGAGCAATCGTGTCCATGATGCTGAGGTAAAGCTTTTCCGTTCGACGGGTCGACCCTATGTAGCAGAGTTTTGCCGCCTCGAAAAACATCAAGAGAAACACGTCGTGACGCACATCGATCAGAGCATCAGAGATGGCCCAATTGGGAGACGTCTCGTCTGCCGTCAAAACCAACGAGATTGTCCCGTCTTGCGTTTCCCACTGCTTCACAATCCGCAAATGCCGCCCAATCGTGGAGTCAAGGAGTCCAAAATTCGGTGGCTCGTCACACTCGAAAACACGTACATGGGCATATAAACTAAAAGACAGCGGCGAGACAGATTCGTAGTCAGATTCGGCAATCTTCCTCACGGGGAGCCTTTCCATAAACTCCTGCTCCTCCAGAGATCCCGCGAGTTGAGCGGTAAGCGTCCAGCCCGCCCACCTTCTCCTCGAGCACCCCTGCCCGCATCCTCTGTATTTTTCAGCAGGGGATTCACATGGAAACGATGCACGCGCGGCGCGAGTCCTGGGCCAGGCATGTCCAG
>NZ_JYLL01000061.1 GCF_001439695.1 Pseudomonas veronii | reverse complement strand
GACCAGTGCCAATTCGCTCATGATAATGGCCTCCAAAATAAAACACCCTAGAAAGCGTAGCCCTCGCAGGGTGTGGGGGTGACCATCTCATTACCGGACACCCATTTAGGCGAGAATGCTCGCCAGATCGAGGTGTCAGATGACCAAACAACGCCGCTCCTTTACTCCTGAATTCAAGCGCGAGGCTGCCGACCTTGTGCTCAAACAAAACTACAGCTACATCGAAGCCAGCCGTTCACTCGGCATTGGTGAGTCGGCATTGCGCCGCTGGGTTGACCAGATTCAGAAAGAACATAAAGGCGTCACCCCGCAGAGCAAGGCAACAACGCCGGCAACAACAGAGCAAACTCTCGGATAAAATGGGGGATGCGCATTGCCAGGGACAGTTTCGCCCCAAGGCATGCAGGATGCCCCGACGTCGAGATTGTTCTCGTCATTGAAGGCATTACCCCCTCTGATGGGAGACTTCAGTCATGAGTCGAAAGTCGCGTATCTGGCATATTCGTCTGGCTTTTGAGCCAAATCGGTTCTCTTGTGAACAGCTCGAGAGGGCCTACGAGCAGCTTAAGCCGACAGAATCGCGGGCTTCCTCAGAATTGTCGCCATCCCAGCCCTCTGGGACAAAGCATCGTGCTGCCAAGCGAGGTGAGCAATGAGCCAGACTGTGATGGTGGCGCTCTACGCCCGCGTGTCCTCTGACCAACAGGCTAAACGCGGCACGATTGAAAGCCAGATTGCCGCGTTGACAGAGCGGATCTTGGCCGATGGGGCCCACGTGGTTGAGGACATGCGCTTTGTCGACGCAGGCGTCAGCGGTGCGACGCTGATTCGCCCACAATTGGAACGGCTCAGAGACCGCGCTGCACTTGGTCTGGTGGAACGTCTCTATGTCCTGTCCCCAGACCGGCTGTCGCGAAAATATGCTCATCAGGCATTGCTGATGGAAGAGCTATTGGCGTGTGGCGTGCAGGTTGTGTTTCTCAATCATGCCATTGGCGTCACGCCGGAGGAGTCGTTGCTGCTGCAAATGCAGGGCATGATCGCGGAATATGAACGTGCCAAAATCATGGAGCGCAATCGTCGCGGCAGAGCTTCATGCGGCCAAACGCGGCAGCATCAATGTGCTTTCGACTGCGCCCTACGGTTATCGCTACATTCGTAAGCAACTTGATGGAGCACCCGCACAGTACGTCATCGAATTGCCACAAGCGGCGACGGTCAGAGCCATATTTCAGTGGATTGGGATGGAGCGACTGAGCATCGGCGAAGTGGTACGGCGCCTTGGGGCAACAGGCACCTTAACCGCCTCAGGTAAACCGTACTGGGATCGCAGTACCGTGTGGGGGATATTGCAAAATCCAGCCTACATGGGACGAGCTGCTTTTGGCAAAACACAGACGCGTGATCGTTTACCTCGGATACGCGCACAACGCCACAGTGCCGAGGTGCCCAGGAAGGGGTATTCAACCGTACGTACGGATCCAGGTCAGTGGGTCGAGATATCCGTACCGGCAATCGTCAGCGAAGGATTGTTTCAGTCTGTTCAAGAGCAGCTTGCCGAGAATCGCAAAGCACGTCAGCGCCGTCATGGTGCGGTCTACCTGCTTCAGGGCTTGACCGTTTGCGGCCATTGTCACTACGCCTATTACGGTAAAAAGGTCAGCAAGGCAGCGGCCAAAGGCCAACGCCGGGACTATGCCTATTATCGTTGCATTGGAACCGATGCCTACCGCTTTGGTGGCGAACGCGTCTGTGACAATCAGCAAATACGAACGGATCGTCTCGATGAACTGGTCTGGCAGCAGGTTGTTGAACTGCTCGCGCACCTTGGAAGGCTAAAGAATGAATATGAACGCCGGCTGGGTGTGCTCGAAGAAAAAGAACAAACAAATCCTGATACCGCAGCGCTGGAACGACAACGACTGCAGCTGGATAAAGGCAAGTCGCGGCTCATCGATAGTTATGCCGAGGGTATGATCGACAAAACGGACTTTGATCCGAAGATGCGGAACTTGAAGCGCCGCCTGGAACAGCTTGATCAGCAGATTCAGGACTCACGGCGTCATCAGGTGGGTCAGCGCGAGTTGTTTCTCGTCATTAATCGTCTCGAAGAGTTTGCCGCGGCTGTCCATGACCGATTGGGCACACTGGATTTCGTCACAAAACGCGAGATCATCCGCGGCCTGGTCAAACGCGTCGAAATTCACAAGGACGAGATTTTGGTGGTATTTCGGGTTGATCCGGATCCCGGGTTCAACGCCAGCGAGACGTCGACTGGCTCAGGCATCGGAGAGAAAAGTATGCAAGAACGTACGCGGCGTACTGATACCCCCTTGCGGTGTGCCGGATTCCGTAGGGAAGAGTTCGTGTCGATACACAAATCCCGCCTTGAGCCACTTCCTTAGCATCGTTTTGTCCGTGGGGACGTTGGCGATCATCCAGTCATGGCTGATATTGTCGAAACAGCCTTGAATATCGGCCTCCAGCACCCATTGCGCCTGTGTTTTCTTTGCCAGGCAGATGAAGCATTGCTCGCCTGCATCGGCGGTTGAGCGCTCCGGTCTGAACCCATAGGAGTTCAGATCAGCGGTGGTTTCGGCAATTGGTTCCAACGCCAGCAGATACAGCGCTTGCATGGCTCGGCATTTCATTGCCGGAATACCGAGGGGCCTTGTCTTACCGTTTTTCTTCGGAATTAACACTCTCCGAAGTGGAAGTGGCGAATAACCTCGCCGCTTCAACGACACTATCGCGTTGGCCTTTGCCACCGGCGTTTTCCATGTGACATTGTCCACGCCGGGAGTCTTTTTGCCTTTATTTTCAGTCACCCGTTTGACAGCCAGTGCTTTACCGCTAAACGAGTGAGTCAGCAGCCATTGCAGGGCTTTCACCTTGTTATGTCTGCTTTCCTGTGTTGCCTTCACAATACGTACTTGCAGCCTTCTTACCTGACGTTGGACATCGGCCCAATTGATGCCGTCCCACGTCACGCCAGAAGGTGCACGTGCCAGTGTCGCTGCACTCATTTGCTCTCCCTCCGTTTAGATGGTTCTGGAAGCTCTCTCGTGAAGAGTGTAGTGGTCAACTGATCCCGGACACGACGTTAAGTCTTTTTTCGGACTGGGCTGGTGGTAGCCCGTTGTTGAACTGATGTGGCCGAATCCAGTTGTAGCGATGCATCAAATAATGACTGATATCTCGCTGCGCTTCTTGGGCCGTCATGTAGCCAACGGTCGGTATCCACTCAGTTTTTAGACTCCGGAAAACACGCTCCATAGGCGAGTTATCGTAGCAATTACCTCGACGACTCATGCTCTGACGTATGCGATATCGCCAGAGCCGTTGGCGAAACTGTCGGCTGCCGTATTGCGAGCCCTGATCCGAGTGAAACAGCAGGCCCTGAGGCTTACCGCGTTGTTCATAGGCCATATCCAGCGCCTTGATCACCAGATCCGTATCCGGTTTGCTCGACAATGCCCAGCCCACTACTCGGCGCGCGAAGAGATCCATAACCACAGCCAGGTAATGCCATTTCCCTTGTGCCCAGATGTAAGTGATGTCGCCACACCACACCTGATTGGGCGCAGGAACATCGAACTCTCGATTCAAAATATTCGGAATATCTGGTCGCTCCACCGTCGCTTTTTTATAAGCATGCGAGCCCGGTTGCTTACTGATCAATCCCAGCTCCCGCATCAGGCCACGTACCTTGAACCGGCCAATCTGCTCGCCATCTTCCTGCATCATCGACACGATGCTGCGGCTGCCGGCAGCGCTTCGACTTTGCGTGAACAATTCGTTGACGCGACTGCGTAATCGAATCCGCTCAACATCTGGAGCGCGGCGTCGCAGGCAATGGTCGTAGTAGCAGGAGCGCGGTACTTCAAAGGCTTCGCACAGCAACTCAACTGACTCACGCGCACTTAGCTGATCAATTAGCGCATGCGCTCGTGTTCTTCCGACATCAAGAGCGCGGTAGCCTAATGAGATGGTCACCCCCACACCTTGAGAGAGCTAGGCTTTCCCAGGGGGTTACGTTTCGGAGGCCATCATCATGAGCGAGTTAGCAATGGTCGGGATTGATCTCGGCAAACACAGCTTTCATCTGCACGGTCAGGACAAGACAGGCCGGGGGGTGTTTCGTAAGAAACTCTCACGTCAGCAGATGATGCAGTTCTTCAGCAACCTTCCGGTATGTACCGTAGTGATGGAGGCCTGTGCTGGAGCGCATTTCGTTGCTCGCCAGTTGATGGTCATGGGGCATGAAGCCAAGCTGATTTCCCCTCAGTTCGTTCGCCCTTACGTCAAGGGTAACAAAAACGATTTTGTCGATGCCGAAGCCATCTGCGAAGCGGCATCACGTCCGTCCATGCGTTTCGTTTCGCCTAAGACCGAAGCCCAGCAGACGCTTTCGGTTTTGCATCGTCTACGAGAGCCACTGGTGCGAGACCGCACCAAAACCGTCAACCAGATGCATGGTTTCCTGTTGGAGTTCGGGATTAGCCTACCCAGAGGGTTGGCTATCATGAAGCGCATGCCGGTCATCCTGACTCAGCATGAGCTGCCCACTCGTCTCATGACACTCTTGGATCGTTTGCGCGAACACTTCAACTGTAAGCGTCCAGCCCGCCCACCTTCTCCTCGAGCACCCCTGCCCGCATCCTCTGTATTTTTCAGCAGGGGATTCACATGGAAACGATGCACGCGCGGCGCGAGTCCTGGGCCAGGCATGTCCAGGCC
>NZ_JYLL01000060.1 GCF_001439695.1 Pseudomonas veronii | reverse complement strand
CAAGCCCTTCCACGGCACCACCCGATCCATCTCGATCAGGAACAACTCCTTGCGGGTTTGCTTGCGCTTGCCAGCGTACTCGGCGTCGGCGAAGGTCATCTGCTTCATCGGGAAACTCGGTGGGTGGAATCCGGGTATTTTGCCAAAATCTGGAAGTCTTCTTCAGAGTTTCCCTAGTGTGCGCTCTCTTGCTTGGATGGCATTACGTTCTGGCCCAACGTTACTGTAGCGAATCCGCAGCAGTATCAATCAAAGCCTCCTGTATCCCGCGTGAAGAAAGACGCTACGTTGCGCCCGTTCTTCCACGGCTTCGCTTGCCGCCCCGCTACGGCAGATTCGAAGTATTCATCGAAATGTCATCCTTTAGAAACAGTGCGTTAACAAGGAATTTCTACCCTTTGCATCGCGAACCGCAATTGTGCGGCCAGCAATATTGCGAAAGGTGATCAAATGACGCCCCATCCGATACAGGACGCCGTGCTGCGGGTCGACCGGTTGAGCGTCGTCTATCCAGGCGGCGTGACAGCCCTACGCGATACCTCGATTGCATTTCGGCGTGGTGAGTTCACCGTGCTGCTTGGTCTCTCGGGCGCAGGCAAGTCGACCTTGCTCCGTAGTCTCAATCGACTCGTCACGCCCACTGGCGGCAGTGTCACCAGCGAACTCGGTGAACTCGGCAGCGGCTCGGCCTTGCGTCAGCATCGTCGGCGTACCGCCATGATCTTTCAGCACCACCAGCTAATCGAACGTCAAAGCGCACTGGCTAATGTGCTTACCGGTCGGCTGGCCTTTCACAACACGCTCCGCTCGCTGTTTCCTCTGCCGCGTGCCGATCAGGAGATTGCGCTCAGTTGCCTCGCTCGGGTCGGTCTGGCAGACAAGGCGCTAAGCCGGGTGGACAAACTGTCCGGTGGCCAGCAGCAGCGGGTAGGCATCGCGCGTGCGCTAGCGCAACAGCCGGCGATCATTCTGGCCGATGAGCCGGTAGCCAGTCTCGACCCGGCCACTTCGGTCCGTGTTCTCGGATTGCTGCGCGACATCTGCAAGGAAGACGGCATCACCGCCATCGTTTCGCTGCATCAACTCGAATATGCCCGCCGCTTCGCCGATCGCGTCGTCGGGCTGGCCGATTCTCAGATCGTTTTCGATGCCGCGCCCTCGGAACTCACCGATGCGCAGCTTGAGCGCATCTATGCAGGCCGCTCTACGACTCAGCCAGCGAATGCTCCGGCTGAACCACCTGTCATGCTCGAACCTTCACTGGAGATGTCCCGATGAAACGCTTATCCGCGCTCTTATTGACTTGCTTGCTGTCCGCTGTTTCAAGTTTGTCCGCCCTAGCGGCCGATGCCGATCCGGATGTGCTAAAGGTTGCCCTGCTGCCGGACGAAAACGCCTCCGAGCTGATCAAGCGTAACCAGCCGCTGAAGGATTATCTGGAAGAGCATCTGGACAAGAAGGTGCAGCTGATCGTAACCACCGACTATTCCTCGATGATTGAGGCGATGCGCTTTGGCCGTATCGACCTGGCGTATTTCGGTCCGCTGTCCTACGTCATGGCCAAAAGCAAAAGCGACATCGAGCCCTTCGCTGCCATGGTCATCGACGGCAAGCCGACCTATCGCTCGGTGATTATCGCCAATGTGGCGTCAGGCGTGAATGAGTATGCCGACCTTAAGGGCAAGAAGATGGCCTATGGTGACCGGGCATCGACGTCCAGCCATTTGATTCCCAAAGCCGTGCTTCTTGAGACGGCCGGTTTGACGGGTGGGCAGGACTACGAACAACATTTTGTGGGCACGCATGACGCCGTTGCCGTCAACGTGGCGAACGGCAACGCCGATGCGGGTGGGCTGTCGGAGGTAATTTTCAATCACGCAGTCGAACGTGGCCTAATCGATCCGAGCAAGGTGAAAGTACTTGGTTACAGCGGCGAATACCCCCAGTACCCCTGGGCGATGCGCTCGAACCTGAGCCCCGAGCTGAAAACCAAGGTGCGGGATGTATTCGTCGGTATCGACGATCCCGAAGTGCTGCGCAACTTCAAGGCCGAGGCCTTCGCGCCAATCACCGACGCCGACTACGATGTGATCCGCAACATGGGATCGCTGCTCGGCCTCGACTTCGCCACGATGTGAGCACCGATATGTCTACTCATTACGACGTGCAGGCGCTGCCTGCAGAGCAACGCGAGCACATCCTTCGAGGCTTCGGCCTCGGTTGGTGGCGCCAGCTGGGGCAGGTGGCGATTGTATTCGGAGTGGTGCTGTTGGCCTGCTGGTACGTGGGGCTGCTCGATGCCACCACGCTGCTGAACGGGCTGCCCTCCATCGCGACCCTGGCAGGCGAGGCCATGCCGCCAGACTTTTCGGGCTATCGAAGCTGGATTCGCCCCTTGATCGACACCTTGGCGATGAGCATCGCCGGTACGGCCATCGCAGTGGTGTTCTCGCTGGTGGTGGCCTTCGTTGCAGCGCGCAATACGGCGCCGCACCCCCTTGTGTTCGGTGTTGCCCGGGTGCTGCTCAATGCCCTGCGGTCGGTGCCGGAGCTGATCATGGGCATCATCTTCGTTGCAGCCGTAGGGTTCGGCGCCTTGCCGGGCGTGCTTGCCCTGGGTCTGCATTCGGTCGGCATGGTCGGCAAGTTCTTCGCCGAGGCCATCGAGCACGTCGACGAAGCGCCGGTGGAAGCCGCTCGGGCGGCGGGGGCTACGCCGATGCAAGTGCTGCTGCACGCGGTTTTGCCACAGGTGACGCCGCAGTTCGCCGACGTGGCGATCTACCGCTGGGAATACAACTTTCGCGCCTCCACCGTGATGGGCATGGTTGGCGCCGGCGGTATCGGCTTCGAACTCATGGGCTCGCTGCGCATCATGCAGTACCAGGAGGTTGCAGCAATCCTGCTGGTCATCCTGGCCATGGTCACGCTAGTAGACGCCTTCAGTGGCGTGCTGCGCAAACGTTTCAAATAGGACAAACCATGCTGCCGAAACTCGTTATAACTCACCGAGTACACGATGAGATCCTGCAACTGCTGGCGCCACATTGCGAGCTGATGACCAACCAGACCGACAGCACGCTGCCGCGCGAGGAAATTCTGCGCCGCTGCCGCGATGCTCAGGCGATGATGGCGTTCATGCCCGATCGGGTCGATGCAGACTTTCTTCAAGCCTGCCCTGAGCTGCGTGTAGTCGGCTGCGCGCTCAAGGGCTTCGACAATTTCGATGTGGACGCCTGTACTGCCCGCGGGGTCTGGCTGACCTTCGTGCCTGATCTGTTGACGGTCCCGACTGCCGAGCTGGCGATCGGACTGGCGGTGGGGCTGGGGCGGCATCTGCGGGCAGCAGATGCGTTCGTCCGCTCTGGCAAGTTCCAGGGCTGGCAACCACAGTTCTACGGCACGGGGCTGGATAACGCTACGGTCGGCATCCTTGGCATGGGCGCCATCGGACTGGCCATGGCTGATCGCTTGCAGGGATGGGGCGCGACCCTGCAGTACCACGAGGCGAAGGCTCTGGATACACAAACCGAGCAACGGCTCGGCCTGCGCCGGGTGGCGTGCAGCGAACTCTTCGCCAGCTCGGACTTCATCCTGCTGGCGCTTCCCTTGAATGCCGATACCCAGCATCTGGTCAACGCCGAGCTGCTTGCCCTCGTACGGCCGGGCGCTCTGCTTGTAAACCCCTGTCGTGGTTCGGTAGTGGATGAAGCCGCCGTGCTCGCGGCGCTTGAGCGAGGCCAGCTCGGCGGGTATGCGGCGGATGTATTCGAAATGGAAGACTGGGCTCGCGCGGACCGGCCGCGGCTGATCGATCCTGCGCTGCTCGCGCATCCGAATACGCTGTTCACTCCGCACATAGGGTCGGCAGTGCGCGCGGTGCGCCTGGAGATTGAACGTTGTGCAGCGCAGAACATCATCCAGGCATTGGCAGGTGCGCGCCCAATCAACGCTGCGAACCGTCTGCCCAAGGCCGAGCCTGCCGCATGTTGAATCCGGTCTGGCTGAAGAGCCTGGTAGCGATCGTTCAAACAGGCAGTTTTCAGAGCGCGGCGAGGGCGTTGGGGCTGGCCCAGCCGACGGTGTCGCAGCACTTGCAGAAGCTTGAAGAGCAGGTCGGCGTAACGCTGGTGCAGCGCAGTCGTAGCGGCTGCCAGCCTACCACACGGGCGCTGGCCTTCATGCCGCATGCGACCGCCTTGCTCGACATGCACGCCCGGGCGCTAGAAGCCCTGCATGGCAATCGTGAGCGCGTCGGGGCCAGCTCCAACATCGGCACCTACCTTCTCCTGCCATTCGTGCGCAACTATCTGACGACCGCAAATGAGAGGGGCGAGGTGGATCTGCGCATCGCCGCCAACCCGGATGTGGCCGACCAGCTACTGGCGGGCCAGCTCGACGCCGCGATCATGGAATGGTGGCTACCTCACCCCGACTTCGAACACCGCCTCTGGCGGGTCGAGCCGCTGGTGCTTATCGTCAGCCCCGACCATGCGCTGGCTGAAGCAGGGTGCATAGAACGTGATCGTCTGGTGGACCTGCCGATGCTGGGAGGTGAACCGGGTAGCGGTACCGGACGGCTTCTGACCGAATACTTTGGCGAACTGGGCGTGCCTCGCAGCGGTATGCAGCTAGGCAGCACCGAGGCAGTCAAACAAGCAGTGAGGGCGGGACTCGGCGTGTCGTTGGTGATGGCTTCCGCAGTACAAGACGAAGTTCGCAGTGGCGCGCTGGTAGCTCTTCCCATCCCGGGGCTTGAAAAGCGTCTCCAACTGATCTGGCGCAAACCTCCCGGAAATCTGCACCCGCCGGGATTTGTGCGGCACTTATTGGAGGAGGCAGATCTAGCTGGATAAGGTGATGGATGGTTGCGATCCAGCGCTTGGCTTGTCAGCCTAGGGAAACTCTGAAAAAGACTTTCTGATTTGGCAAAATACCGCGACCCCACCCACCGAGTTTCCCGATGAAGCAGATGACCTTCGCCGACGCCGAGTACGCTGGCAAGCGCAAGCAAACCCGCAAGGAGTTGTTCCTGATCGAGATGGATCGGGTGGTGCCGTGGAAGGGCTTG
>NZ_JYLL01000005.1 GCF_001439695.1 Pseudomonas veronii | reverse complement strand
AAAGTATGTTTGCCGAGATCGATACCGATCAGTGCTGACTCGCTCATGATGATGGCCTCCGAAAACAAAACACCCCGTGAAAGCGTAGCCCTCACAGGGTGTTGGGGGTGACCATCTCATTAACCGGCCTTCTCAGGCCGGTTTTTTTTACCGCAAACGAGGCTTACAGCTTGCCGGCGTTCTCGGTCAGGTAGGCTGCAACGCCTTCTGGCGAAGCGTTCATGCCTTTGTCGCCTTTTTTCCAGTTGGCAGGGCAGACTTCGCCGTGCTCTTCGTGGAATTGCAGCGCGTCGACCAGACGGATCAGCTCTTCCATGTTACGGCCCAGCGGCAGGTCGTTGATGATCTGCGAGCGCACAACGCCCTTGTCATCGATCAGGAAAGCGCCACGGAACGCCACGCCGCCTTCGGACTCAACGTCGTAGGCCTTGGCGATGTCGTGCTTCATGTCGGCAGCCATGGTGTATTTGACTTTGCCGATGCCGCCATCGTTGATGGCAGTGTTGCGCCAGGCGTTGTGGGTGAAATGGGAGTCGATGGAAACCGCGACCACTTCAACGTTACGCGCCTTGAAATCGTCCATGCGGTGGTCCAGAGCGATCAGCTCCGAAGGGCAGACGAAAGTGAAGTCCAGCGGGTAGAAGAACACCAGGCCGTATTTGCCTTTGATGGCTTCAGACAGCTTGAAGCTGTCAACGATTTCGCCAGTGCCGAGAACGGCAGGTACGTCGAAATCCGGGGCTTGTTTGCCGACGAGTACGCTCATTGGATATCTCCTGATGCAGGGGTGACGATTGAAGTAAAAGGACCGGCCTCGAGTCTGCCGCGCATAAGCGACAAGCCTGTGACGCAGTCACGCTTCGTGAAGACCGACCATCATACACTGAAAAAACCGTTCGTCAGCGCACAGGCAAAGTCGCGGCCCAGCACGGCAAAACTACTTTGACAATCATTCTCGTTAACATTAAGATCCATCGCACTTAAGCCTTAAACCCGCGATGGTTCTCCCTTATGTATGTCTGCCTCTGCACTGGCGTCACCGACGGACAAATCCGCGAAGCAATCTACGAAGGTTGCTGCAGCTACAAGGAAGTGCGTGAAACGACCGGCGTTGCCAGCCAATGCGGCAAATGTGCTTGCCTCGCCAAGCAAGTGGTACGGGAAACCCTGACGCAGCTGCAAACAGCTCAGGTCGCGCTGCCCTATTCAGCAGAATTTACACACGCCTGAATCAACGTATTTTAAAGAGCCGGACTTAGTGTCCGGCTTTTTTATGCCCGCAATTCAATTAGTTAGGGCCAAGACGCGGAACATAAACATTCTTATTCAGATTAATTTTCATTTATTATTCAATAACTTAGGTTTGACACTCAGGGGCTCGCCACGCAGACTCCTGCTTATATACCGCGAATAAAGGGCAGGACCCCAATCATGAAAGGCGACATCTCAGTCATCCAGCAACTCAACAAAATCCTTGGCAATGAACTGGTCGCGATCAATCAGTACTTTCTGCATGCACGCATGTATGACGATTGGGGCCTGGAAAAGCTGGGCAAGCGTGAGTACAAGGAATCGATCAAAGCCATGAAGGACGCCGATGCCCTGATCAAGCGCATCCTGTTCCTGGAAGGCCTGCCGAACGTACAGGACCTGGGCAAGCTGAACATCGGCGAGCACACCCACGAAATGATCAGCAGCGACCTGGGCTTCGAACGCAAGAGCCACAGCGAGCTCAAGGCCGCCATCGCTCACTGCGAAGTGACCAAGGACTTCGGCAGCCGCGAACTGCTGGAAGATATCCTGGAAGACCAGGAAGAACATATCGACTGGCTGGAAACCCAACTGGGCCTGATCGACAAGGTCAGCCTGGAGAACTACCTGCAATCGCAGATGGGTGAATAACCCTTATTCACGGTAGGCGCGAGTTTGCTCGCGAAAAACTCAAGGGCCCCGCATTCCATCAGGAGGCCCGCGTTATCGTTGACGTTCTTCGCGAGCAAGCTCGCTCCTACAGATGAAGCACAAAAAAGCCCCGCTCTCGTATGAGAAGCGGGGCTTTTTGTTGCAGGCCAATCAAGCTTCAGTCTGGGCTGCCGCTTTTGCCGCTGCGTCTTTGACCAACGTCTGCAACTCACCGTTCTCGAACATTTCACTGATGATGTCGCTGCCGCCGACCAGCTCACCGGCTACCCACAGTTGCGGGAAAGTCGGCCAGTTAGCGTACTTGGGCAGGTTCGCGCGAATTTCCGGGTTTTGAAGGATATCCACATAAGCGAATTTCTCGCCACATTTCATGATGGCTTGGGACGCTTTCGCGGAGAAGCCGCACTGCGGGGCATTGGGAGAGCCCTTCATGTAAAGCAGAATGGTGTTGTTGGCAATCTGCTCTTTGATCGTTTCGATGATATCCATGGAACACCTCGGCTGGAACTTTGCGACTCACAGGTCGGCACGGTGGCGCATTGTAACGCAAAATCCCAGCGTGGTGCTCGGAGACCTTATGCCGCAGCTACGTGGACCGGCACGCCGTTCAGCGCGGCATTGCCCGACAACTCATCCAACTGCCGCTCGTCGGTCAGGTCGTTCGCGCTGGCACCCGGTTGACGGCTGGCGATCGTCATCTGCACGCCCGGACGCCCGTGGCCCCAACCATGCGGCAGGCTGACCACGCCAGGCATCATGTCCAGGCTGGCCGCGACCTCGACCTCGATCATGCCGATGCGCGAACTGACCTTCACCCGCTGCCCGTCGCTCAATTGGCGGCGGGCCAGATCCTCCGGATGCATGAGCAGTTGGTGCCGGGGCTTGCCCTTCACCAGGCGGTGATAGTTATGCATCCAGGAATTGTTGCTGCGCACATGGCGGCGGCCGATCAACAGCAATTCGTCGGCCGGTGGCAGCGGTTGCGCCGCGAAGCGCGCGAGGTCCGCCAGAATCACGGCCGGCGCGGCCTGTACCCGGCCATTCGCGGTTTTCAGGCGCGCGGCGAGATTGGGCGTCAGGGGCCCCAGGTCCACGCCGTGGGGGTGTTCGGCGAGCATTGCCACCGACAATTGGTGGCTGGAAGCATCGCCATACACGCCGGCGCGCAGGCCGAAATCAATCATCTGCGCCGGTGGCAGGGTCGGCTTGAGCGCAACCCCGGTGTGCGCGGCAAACGCCTTGGCCAGGCCGACGAAGATCTCCCAGTCGTGCAGCGCGCCGTCAGGCTTGGGCAGGATCGCACGATTGAAACGGCTGACATTGCGCACCGCGAACATATTGAAGGTGGTGTCGTAGTGATCGTTTTCCAGCGCCGAGGTGGACGGCAGGATCAGGTCGGCATAACGCGTCGTCTCGTTGATGTAGAGATCGACGCTGACCATGAATTCCAGCTCATCCAGGGCCTGCTCCAACTGGCGACCATTCGGCGTCGATAGCACCGGATTGCCGGCCACGGTGACCAGGGCGCGGATCTGTCCTTCACCTTCGGTGAGCATTTCTTCCGCCAACGCCGACACCGGCAACTCGCCACCGTACTCCGGACGCCCCGACACACGGCTCTGCCAACGATTGAAATGCCCGCCGGAGGTGGAGGCCACCAGGTCCACCGCTGGCGTGGTACACAAGGCGCCGCCTGGACGATCCAGGTTACCGGTGACCAGATTGATCAATTGCACCAGCCAATGGCACAGCGTGCCGAATGCCTGGGTCGAAACGCCCATGCGCCCGTAACACACGGCCCTGTCCGCCGCGGCAAAATCCCGCGCCAGCTGGCGGATCTGCTCGGCAGGCAGCGCGCACTGGCGGCTCATGGCCTCAGCGGTAAACCCGGCGATTGCGCGGCGCACGTCGTCCAGGCCGTCGACTGGCAAGTGACTGGCACGGGTCAGGTTTTCGGCAAACAACGTGTTGAGCAGTCCGAACAGCAACGCGGCGTCGCCACCGGGCCGTACAAACAGGTGCTGATCGGCAATCGCCGCCGTCTCGCTGCGCCGCGGGTCGACCACCACCACTTTGCCGCCCCGGGCCTGGATGGCCTTGAGGCGCTTCTCCACGTCGGGCACGGTCATGATGCTGCCGTTGGACGCCAGCGGGTTGCCGCCGAGGATCAGCATGAAGTCGGTGTGGTCAATATCCGGAATCGGCAACAACAGGCCATGGCCGTACATCAGGTGGCTGCTGAGGTGATGAGGCAACTGGTCGACCGACGTCGCGGAAAACCGGTTGCGTGTCTTGAGCAGGCCAAGGAAGTAATTACTGTGGGTCATCAGCCCGTAGTTATGCACGCTGGGATTGCCCTGGTACACCGCCACTGAATTCTGTCCGTAGCGAGCCTGGATGCCCGCCAGTTTTTCGGCCACCAGCGCGAAGGCGTCTTCCCACGCAATCGGTTGCCATTCGCTACCCACCCGCAACATGGGTTGGTGCAGGCGGTCCGGGTCATTCTGGATATCCTGCAACGCCACTGCCTTGGGGCAGATATGCCCGCGACTGAAGGTGTCCAGTGGGTCGCCCTTGATCGACGTGATCGCCAGGCTGCCGTCTTCGGCTTGGGTGGTTTCCAGGGTCAGGCCACAGATGGCTTCGCACAGATGGCAGGCACGGTGGTGGAGAGTCTTGGTCATGGCCAGTCTCTTTATTAGGGCTTTGGTCTGACTATGGGCCGCGACTGCGGCGGGCACCAGCAACGTTCGTCGCGTGAATCGAAGGGCATCAGGCCAGGCCATGGGCAAGCGTGAGAAAATGTTTCAAAACCTGCGGAAGTGCCCCTGAAACCGACGCAGCCTGGCCTGGCCCCGCCCTCGCGGATTGCAAAAGGTCGCAGGGCCAGTGTACAAATGACCCGCTGCTGTCAGGAAATCGTCTTCAAAAGCGCTCTCGCGCCTGTCTGAACACCCCTAAACACCGTAGCCCTATTGGTAAGACGCGACATTTAATTATAAGATCGCGCCTTCCCCTATTTCGTCGCCCCGTGCGGCTTTCGCCGCAGGTCTCGCCCGTTTTCACAATAAACAAGGCTTTGAGTATCTGCGGTCTGTTGCAAAAAGGTAGTTAATGATGAGCGCAAGGCACTTTCTCTCCCTGATGGATTGCACGCCCGAAGAGCTGGTCAGCGTGATCCGTCGAGGCATTGAGCTTAAAGACCTGCGTAACCGCGGCGTACTGTTCGAGCCTTTGAAAAACCGCGTGCTCGGGATGATTTTCGAGAAGTCGTCGACCCGCACCCGCTTGTCCTTCGAGGCCGGCATGATCCAGTTGGGTGGCCAGGCCATCTTCCTGTCGCCGCGTGACACCCAGCTGGGCCGTGGCGAGCCAATCAGCGATTGCGCGATTGTCATGTCGCGCATGCTCGATGCGGTGATGATCCGGACCTTTGCCCACAGCACCCTGACCGAATTTTCCGCGAACTCCCGGGTACCGGTGATCAACGGCCTGTCCGATGACCTGCACCCGTGCCAGTTGCTGGCCGACATGCAAACCTTCCTCGAGCACCGTGGCTCGATCCAGGGCAAGACCGTGGCCTGGATCGGCGACGGCAACAACATGTGCAACAGTTATATAGAAGCGGCGATCCAGTTCGACTTCCACCTGCGCATCGCCTGCCCGGAAGGCTTCGAACCGTCCGCCGAATTCCTGGCCAAAGCCGATGGTCGCGTGCAGATCCTGCGTGATCCAAAAGACGCGGTGGTCGGCGCGCACCTGGTAAGCACCGATGTCTGGACCTCCATGGGCCAGGAAGACGAAACCGCCAAGCGCCTGAAGCTGTTTGCACCGTTCCAGGTCACCCGCGCCCTGCTCGACCTGGCCGCGCCGGACGTGCTGTTCATGCACTGCCTGCCTGCCCACCGTGGCGAAGAAATCAGCCTCGATCTGCTCGACGACCCGCGTTCGGTCGCCTGGGACCAGGCAGAAAACCGTCTGCATGCACAAAAGGCCCTGCTCGAATTTCTGGTCGAACCGGCGTACCACCACGCATGAGCAAGCCATTACTGCTGAACCTGCGCAATCTGGCATGCGGCTATCAAGATCAGCGGGTGGTACAGAACCTCAACCTGCACCTCAACGCCGGCGACATCGGTTGCCTGCTCGGCTCCTCGGGGTGCGGCAAGACCACCACCCTGCGTGCGATCGCAGGGTTCGAACCGGTACACGAAGGCGAAATCAGCCTGGCCGGCGAAGTCATCTCCAGTGCTGGGTTCACCCTGGCGCCGGAGAAACGTCGCATCGGCATGGTGTTCCAGGACTACGCGCTGTTTCCCCACCTGAGCGTGGCCGACAACATCGCCTTTGGCATTCGCAAGCACCCGCAGAAAGACCGCGTGGTCGCCGAATTGCTGGAGCTGGTCAACCTGAAGAACCTGGGCAAGCGTTTTCCTCACGAGCTGTCCGGTGGTCAGCAACAACGCGTGGCCCTCGCCCGCGCCTTGGCGCCGGAGCCGCAATTGTTGCTGCTCGACGAACCCTTCTCCAACCTCGATGGCGAGCTGCGACGCAAGCTCAGCCATGAGGTGCGCGACATTCTCAAGGCACGTGGCACCAGTGCGATCCTGGTGACCCATGACCAGGAAGAAGCATTTGCCGTGAGTGACCACGTCGGCGTGTTCAAGGAAGGTCGCCTGGAGCAGTGGGATACGCCCTACAACCTCTATCACGAACCGCTCACACCCTACGTCGCAAGCTTTGTCGGCCAGGGCTATTTCATCCGTGGCCAATTGTGTACGCCGGAATCGGTCAGCACCGAGCTCGGCGACCTGCGCGGCAACCGCGCGTATAGCTGGCCGGCAGGTGGCGCCGTGGATGTATTGCTGCGCCCGGACGACATCGTCTACGCACCGGACAGCGCATTGAAAGCGCGGATCGTCGGCAAGACGTTCCTCGGCGCCTCGACCTTGTACCGCCTGCAACTGCCGACGGGCGCCCAGTTGGAGTCGATCTTCCCCAGCCACGCCGACCATCAGGTCGGTGCAGACGTGGGGATCCGCGTCGCCGTCGAACACCTGGTGCTGTTCCGGGCTTCCGGCAGCACGGCGGCGCAGATTCCGCACACCGATTCGGGTGTGCGGCGCTACAGCCCGGCCAACTGAAGAACCCCGCTCCAGCCTTCGAACTCAGGCCCGGCCGATCGGCGCGAACGTGGCCTGGGTATGCTCGGCCAGAACCGCTGCGGACAGCTCTACTTCCAACCCCCGTCTCCCGGCGCTGACAAAAATCGTCGGGAACGGCTGCGCAGTAATATCAATAAAGGTGCGCAAACGCTTTTTCTGTCCCAACGGGCTGATCCCACCCAGCAGATAGCCAGTGGAACGCTGCGCCGCCGCCGGGTCGGCCATCTCGACTTTTTTCACCCCGGCGGCGTGCGCCAGGGCTTTCAAGTCCAGACTTCCGACGACCGGCACCACCGCCACCAATAATTCGCCCTTCTCGCTGCTCGCCAGCAAGGTCTTGAACACCTGCGCCGGGTCCAGACCCAACTTTTCCGCGGCCTCCAGGCCATACGAGGCAGCTTTGGGATCGTGTTCATAACTGTGAATGCGATGTTCGGCGCGAACTTTTTTCAACAAATCCAATGCGGGGGTCATGGACGCTCCAGGCGTGGCAAACGGATGGCCAATTCTAGGCCAAGCCCACACAAAACGCTCTAGTACGCCCCTCACTCATGGCAATACTTACTGTGGCGAGCGTGATCATTCATCAAACCTATAGTTCGAAAATGACTGATAGTTCACTTTCGACCTTTGACAGCAGTCATTCTTGTCTATATTTTTTCGTTTCCGAATACTGTAGGAATACATCCGCAGCATTCCAGCAGTAAGCCGTGCCCGGGATGGGGATCCTCGACACGGTGAAAATCGCGCAAGGCCCGTTGAGGCCAGACGCCAGACAAGAACAACAAATTGAGGTTTTCCATGACAACTGCACTTCAACAGCCTTCACTTTCGAGCCAATGCATGGCCGAATTCCTGGGGACTGCGCTTCTGATCTTCTTCGGTACCGGTTGTGTCGCTGCGCTCAAGGTCGCGGGTGCCAGCTTTGGCTTATGGGAAATCAGTATCATCTGGGGGATCGGCGTGAGCATGGCGATCTACCTGAGCGCGGGCATCTCCGGGGCACATCTGAACCCGGCGGTCAGCATCGCCCTGTGTCTCTTTGCCGATTTCGACAAGCGCAAACTGCCCTTCTATATCCTCGCCCAAGTCGCCGGCGCCTTCTGCTCCGCGGCCCTGGTGTACACGCTCTACAGCAACCTGTTTTTCGATTACGAACAAACCCACCATCTGGTGCGCGGCACCCAGGCCAGCCTGGAATTGGCCTCGGTATTCTCGACTTATCCCCATGCACTGCTGAGCACGGCCCAGGCCTTCCTGGTGGAAATGGTCATCACCGCGATCCTGATGGGCGTGATCATGGCCCTGACCGACGATAACAACGGCCTGCCACGCGGCCCGTTGGCACCGCTGCTGATCGGCTTGCTGATCGCGGTGATTGGCAGCGCGATGGGCCCGCTGACCGGCTTTGCGATGAACCCGGCACGGGATTTCGGGCCCAAGCTGATGACCTTTTTCGCCGGTTGGGGTGAAATGGCCTTTACTGGCGGGCGTGATATTCCCTACTTCCTGGTGCCGATTTTCGCACCGATTGTCGGTGCATGCCTGGGGGCTGCAGCGTATCGCGGGCTGATTGCCCGTCACCTGCCAAGCGCCGCACCCGCTGTCGCCGAAACCGAAGACAGCGCCGTCAACGGCAACACCCGCATTTCCTGATAGCCAGCCTGGTCCACCCTGCCCCTTCGTGGCCCAGGCGGTTTACCCACTTCCTTATTTCTCGTCCAAGGCAATCGACATGACCGACATTCAGAATAAGAACTACATCATTGCCCTCGATCAGGGCACCACCAGTTCCCGGGCGATCATCTTCGATCGTGACGCCAACGTGGTCTGCACCGCCCAACGTGAGTTCGCCCAGCATTACCCGCAAGCGGGCTGGGTCGAACATGACCCGATGGAAATCTTCGCGACCCAGAGCGCGGTGATGGTCGAAGCCCTGGCCCAGGCCGGCCTGCACCATGACCAGGTCGCCGCCATCGGTATCACCAACCAGCGCGAAACCACCGTGGTCTGGGACAAAGTCACCGGCCGCCCGATCTACAACGCCATCGTTTGGCAGTGCCGCCGCAGCACCGAGATCTGCCAGCAGCTCAAGCGTGATGGCCACGAGCAATACATCAGCGATACCACCGGCCTGGTCACCGACCCGTACTTCTCCGGCACCAAGCTCAAGTGGATTCTCGATAACGTCGAAGGCAGCCGCGAACGTGCGCGCAACGGCGAGCTGCTGTTCGGCACCATCGACAGCTGGCTGATCTGGAAATTCACCGGCGGCAAGACCCACGTCACCGACTACACCAACGCCTCGCGCACCATGCTCTTCAACATCCACACCCTGGAGTGGGACGCGAAGATGCTGGACATCCTCGATGTGCCGCGGGAAATGCTGCCGGAAGTGAAATCGTCGTCGGAAATCTACGGCCGCACCAAGAGTGGCATTGCCATCGGCGGCATCGCCGGTGACCAGCAGGCCGCGCTGTTCGGCCAGATGTGCGTGGAACCGGGCCAAGCCAAGAACACCTATGGCACCGGTTGCTTCCTGCTGATGAACACCGGCGACAAAGCGGTGAAATCCAAGCACGGCATGCTCACCACCATCGCCTGCGGCCCGCGTGGCGAAGTGGCCTACGCCCTGGAAGGCGCCGTGTTCAACGGTGGTTCCACCGTACAGTGGCTGCGCGACGAGCTGAAAATCATCAACGACGCCCACGACACCGAATACTTCGCCGGCAAGGTCAAGGACAGCAACGGCGTGTACCTGGTGCCCGCGTTCACCGGCCTGGGCGCGCCGTATTGGGACCCGTATGCCCGTGGCGCGTTGTTCGGCCTGACCCGTGGCGTGCGCGTGGATCACATTATTCGCGCAGCTCTGGAGTCGATTGCCTACCAGACCCGCGACGTATTGGACGCGATGCAGCAGGACTCCGGCGAACGCCTTAAATCCCTGCGCGTGGACGGCGGCGCGGTGGCCAACAACTTCCTGATGCAGTTCCAGGCCGATATCCTCGGCACCCAGGTCGAACGCCCGCAAATGCGCGAAACCACAGCACTCGGCGCCGCCTACCTGGCGGGCCTGGCCTGCGGCTTCTGGGGCAGCCTGGAGGAATTGCGCGGCAAAGCGGTGATCGAGCGCGAATTCGAACCCCAGCTCGAAGAAGCGGCCAAGGAGAAACTCTACGCCGGCTGGCAAAAAGCGGTGAGCCGCACCCGTGATTGGGAACCGCACGAAGGCGCTGAATAAGCCCTTCGCCGGAACCACTTAGGGTTGTAACTGGCAGGGAGCAGATTCCTGCGTCATCATGGGCCACTTTTGTATGGCAGCCCAAAGGACGCCCAATGAATCTGCCTCCCCGCCAGCAACAAATCCTCGAACTGGTCCGCGAACGCGGCTACGTCAGTATCGAGGAAATGGCGCAGTTGTTCGTTGTCACCCCGCAAACCATCCGCCGCGATATCAACCAGCTGGCGGACGCCAACCTGTTGCGCCGCTACCACGGCGGCGCAGCCTATGATTCCAGCGTCGAAAACACCGCATACGCCATGCGGGCCGACCAGATGCGCGACGAGAAACAGCGCATCGGCGAAGCGATCGCCGCACAAATCCCCGACCATGCCTCGCTGTTCATCAACATCGGCACCACCACCGAATCCATCGCCCGTGCGTTGCTCAACCACAATCACCTGAAAATCATCACCAACAACCTCAACGTCGCCACCATGCTCAGCGCCAAGGACGACTTCGACGTGCTGCTGACTGGCGGGAGTGTGCGACGTGACGGCGGCGTGGTGGGCCAGGCCAGCGTCGACTTTATCAACCAGTTCAAGGTCGATTTCGCCCTGGTCGGCATCAGCGGTATCGATGAAGACGGTAGCCTGCTCGACTTCGACTACCAGGAAGTGCGGGTTTCCCAGGCGATCATCGCCAATGCGCGCAAGGTGATCCTGGCGGCTGACTCGAGCAAATTCGGGCGCAATGCCATGATTCGCCTGGGCCCGATCAGCCTGGTGGACTGCCTGGTGACTGACCAGCAGCCGGTGCCGGCGCTGGTGCAGTTGTTGAACCAGCATAAGGTTCGGCTGGAAGTCGTCTAGCGCCTGCACTGATGCTATCGGAGGCAAGCCCCCTCCCACACTTTGATGTGTGAACCCATTCAAATGTGGGAGGGGCTTGCCCCCGATAGCGATTGATCCAGCCCCCATTTCCTTGAGCCTTCCCCAGGCACATGTTCACAAATTTTCCTTTTCTCGCCCTTCGATGAGTTTTTTCAATCGAAGTCGGGTGGCTGTGGGCGCGTTTATCAGCTACCATTTTCGGAAATGAACATTAATGTTCGATTTCCAATACGAAAAGATCGCGAGGCCAGCCGATGAACCCTTCCACCTTGCCTGCTCCACCGCTTGCCGAAGTCTATGACGTTGCCGTAATCGGTGGCGGGATCAATGGCGTCGGCATTGCAGCAGACGCAGCCGGGCGCGGGTTGTCGGTATTCCTTTGCGAAAAGGACGACCTGGCCAGCCACACGTCTTCCGCCAGCAGCAAGCTGATCCACGGTGGCCTGCGTTACCTCGAACATTACGAATTCCGCCTGGTGCGCGAAGCCCTGGCCGAACGCGAAGTCCTGCTGGCCAAGGCCCCGCACATCGTCAAGCAGATGCGCTTTGTGTTGCCGCACCGCCCGCACCTGCGTCCGGCGTGGATGATCCGCGCCGGCCTGTTCCTGTATGACCATCTGGGCAAGCGCGAAAAGCTCGCCGGTTCGAAAAGCCTCAAGTTCGGCCCCGACAGCCCGCTGAAAAGCGAAATCACCAAAGGCTTCGAATATTCCGACTGCTGGGTCGATGACGCCCGCCTGGTGGTGCTCAACGCCATGGCCGCGCGTGAAAAAGGCGCACACATCCACACCCAAACCCGTTGCGTCAGCGCGTACCGCAGCAAGGGCCTGTGGGAAATGAACATGGAACGCACCGACGGCAGCCTGTTCTCGATCCGCGCCAAGGCGCTGGTGAACGCCGCCGGGCCGTGGGTCGCCAAATTCATCAAGGAAGACTTGAAGCTGGATTCGCCCTACGGCATCCGTCTGATCCAGGGCAGCCACCTGATCGTGCCGAAACTGTACGAAGGCGCCCACGCGCACATCCTGCAGAACGAAGACCAGCGCATCGTGTTCACGATTCCATACCTGGACCACCTGACCATCATCGGCACCACCGACCGCGAATACACCGGCGATCCGGCGAAAGTGGCGATTACCGAAGGTGAAACCGACTACTTGCTCAAGGTGGTCAACGCTCACTTCAAGAAACAACTGAGCCGCGACGACATCGTCCACACCTACTCCGGCGTGCGCCCGCTGTGCAACGACGAGTCGGACAACCCGTCGGCCATCACCCGCGACTACACCCTGTCGCTCTCCGGCGGTGCTGGCGAGGCGCCGATCCTGTCGGTGTTCGGCGGCAAACTGACCACCTACCGCAAGCTCGCCGAGTCGGCGATGGCCCACCTGGCGCCCTATTTCACACAGATGCGCCCAAGCTGGACCGCCACCGCCAGCCTGCCGGGCGGCGAAGACATGAGCACGCCGCAAGCCCTCGCTGCGGCCATCCGTACCCAGTTCGACTGGGTGCCAAGCGAAATCGCGCGGCGCTGGTCCACCACCTACGGCAGCCGCACCTGGCGCCTGCTCGAAGGCGTGCAATCGCTGGCCGACCTCGGCGACCACCTCGGTGGCGGCCTGTACACCCGCGAAGTCGACTACCTGTGCGCCGAAGAATGGGCGACCCAACCCGAGGACGTGCTGTGGCGCCGCACCAAGCTTGGCCTGTTCACCACCCCGGAAGAACAGGCCAATGTGCGGCGTTATCTGTCCAAGGTTGAGCATAACCGCAGCAAGATCCAGGCGGCCTGACAGACTGCTCGTACAAAAGCCCCTGCGCCGTAAGGCCCAGGGGCTTTTTCATATCGGTTCAGCCATTCGGTTTTCCGAACAGCATTCCCCTGCGCGATTCGGTTTGCCGGACCTGGCCGTTATAAATTCTCGCTCATAAAAACTTAATTGCTATATAAATCATACAGTTAACCTTTTACTCGTGGACTGGCACGACTCATGCTCTACACTTCAGGACGATTGCCTGAGATGCCTCAGGAGCCGTCACGGGCATTCGCTGTATAAGAGAGCCGCTTAACCGGCTTCATAAAAAAAACAAATGTCGAGGAAGTATTGATGCGCATCGTTCCCCATATTTTGGGCGCAGCTATCGCTGCCGCTCTGATCAGCACTCCAGTTTTCGCCGCCGAACTCACCGGCACGCTGAAAAAAATCAACGACTCGGGCACCATCACCCTCGGGCACCGCGACAGCTCCATTCCGTTTTCCTACATCGCGGATGGTTCGGGTAAACCGGTCGGCTACTCCCACGACATTCAGCTGGCGATCGTCGAAGCCCTGAAAAAAGACCTGAACAAGCCCCAGCTGCAGGCCAAGTACAACCTGGTCACGTCCCAGACCCGTATCCCGCTGGTGCAGAACGGCACCGTGGACATCGAGTGCGGTTCCACCACCAACAACGCCGAACGCGCCCAGCAAGTCGCGTTCACCACCAACATCTTCGAAATCGGCACCCGCCTGCTGGTCAAGAAAGACAAGGATGGCAAGCCGTCCTATAGCGACTTCGCCGACCTCAAAGGCAAAAACGTCGTGACCACCGCCGGCACCACGTCCGAGCGCATCATCAAGGCGATGAACGCCGACAAGCAGATGGGCATGAACGTCATCTCCGCCAAAGACCACGGCGAGTCCTTCCAGATGCTGGAAAGCGGCCGGGCCGTTGCCTTCATGATGGACGACGCCCTGCTGGCCGGTGAAGAAGCCAAGGCCAAGAAGCCGAATGACTGGGTTATCACTGGTACTCCGCAGTCCTTCGAAGCCTATGCCTGCATGGTTCGCAAAGAAGATCCTGCGTTCAAGAAAGCCGTGGATGACGCCATCGTCGCGCTCTACAAATCCGGTGAAATCAACAAGATTTATAGCAAGTGGTTCGAAAGCCCGATCCCACCAAAAGGCCTGAACCTGAACTTCCCGATGAGCGACAAGGTCAAGGAACTGATCGCCAATCCGAGCGATAAGCCTGCGCCTGACGTAAAAATCTGATTTCTGGCTAACCTTATCTCCTGAGGGAGCCACTCCTCCCTCAGGCGTCTGTTACTACCTGCTGGCTATATTTTGGAACACTCGACCGGGCGGTTTTCGAGCCGATCGTGTGTGCCTGGCGTTCACCGTCAGGCGGGAACGGATTTTCCCCAAGCGGGTGCTTGTACATCGATCGATCTCGAGGGGAGACCCTAATGAATTACAACTGGGACTGGGGCGTGTTCTTCAAGTCCACTGGCGTTGGCAGCGAGACTTATCTCGACTGGTACATCGCCGGCCTGGGCTGGACCATTGCCATCGCCGTCGTGGCATGGATCATCGCCTTGCTGCTGGGCTCCATGCTGGGGGTCATGCGTACCGTGCCAAACCGTATCGTATCGGGCATCGCCACCTGCTACGTGGAACTGTTCCGCAACGTGCCGCTGCTGGTGCAGCTGTTCATCTGGTACTTCCTGATACCCGACCTGCTGCCGCAAAACCTGCAGGACTGGTACAAGCAAGACCTGAACCCGACCACCTCGGCCTACCTGAGCGTTGTGGTGTGCCTGGGCCTGTTCACCGCCGCCCGTGTCTGCGAGCAGGTACGCACCGGCATCCAGGCGCTGCCGCGTGGCCAGGAAGCCGCCGCCCGCGCCATGGGTTTCAAGCTGCCGCAGATCTACTGGAACGTGCTGCTGCCGCAGGCTTACCGGATCATCATTCCGCCGCTCACCTCGGAATTCCTCAACGTGTTCAAGAACTCCTCCGTGGCGTCCTTGATCGGCCTGATGGAATTGCTGGCGCAAACCAAGCAGACCGCCGAATTCTCGGCCAACCTGTTTGAAGCCTTCACCCTGGCCACGCTGATCTACTTCACCCTGAACATGAGCCTGATGTTGCTGATGCGCCTGGTCGAGAAGAAAGTCGCCGTGCCCGGCCTGATCTCCGTGGGGGGTAAATAATGGAATTCGATTTCAGCGGCATCATCCCCGCGATCCCCGGCCTGTGGAACGGCATGGTCATGACCTTGCAGTTGATGGTCATGGGCGTGGTCGGCGGTATTGTCCTCGGCACGATCCTGGCGTTGATGCGCCTGTCGTCCAGCAAGTTGCTGTCACGCCTGGCCGGCGCCTACGTGAACTATTTCCGCTCGATCCCGTTGCTGCTGGTCATCACCTGGTTCTACCTGGCGGTGCCCTTCGTGCTGCGCTGGATCACCGGCGAAGACACGCCGATCGGTGCGTTCACCTCCTGCGTCGTGGCCTTCATGATGTTCGAGGCCGCGTACTTCTGTGAAATCGTGCGGGCCGGCGTGCAGTCGATCCCCAAGGGCCAGATGGCGGCCGCGCAGGCCATGGGCATGACTTACGGTCAGACCATGCGCCTGATCATCCTGCCCCAGGCGTTCCGCAAGATGACCCCGTTGCTGCTGCAACAGAGCATCATCCTGTTCCAGGACACCTCGCTGGTCTACACCGTGGGCCTGGTGGATTTCCTCAACTCCGCCCGTTCCAACGGCGACATCATCGGCCGCTCCAATGAGTTCCTGATCTTCGCCGGTGTCGTCTACTTCATCATCAGCTTTTCCGCCTCGCTGCTGGTCAAGCGTCTGCAAAAAAGGTTTGCCGTATGATCTCTATCAAAAACGTCAACAAGTGGTATGGCGACTTCCAGGTGCTGACCGATTGCAGCACCGAGGTTAAAAAAGGCGAAGTGATCGTGGTGTGCGGGCCGTCCGGCTCGGGTAAATCCACCCTGATCAAGTGCGTCAACGCGCTGGAACCGTTCCAGAAAGGCGACGTGATCGTCGACGGCACGTCCATCGCCGACCCGAAGACCAACCTGCC
Source organism: Pseudomonas veronii (assembly GCF_001439695.1). GTDB lineage: Bacteria > Pseudomonadota > Gammaproteobacteria > Pseudomonadales > Pseudomonadaceae > Aquipseudomonas > Aquipseudomonas veronii. The sequence goes on along the minus strand of NZ_JYLL01000005.1, from coordinate 374,001 downwards.
GAAACTGCGCTCGCGCGTCGGCATGGTGTTCCAGCACTTCGAGCTGTTCCCGCACCTGACCATCACCGAAAACCTGACCATCGCGCAGATCAAGGTGCTCGGCCGCAGCAAGGAAGAAGCCACCAAGAAGGGCCTGCAACTGCTTGATCGCGTCGGCCTGTCGGCGCACGCCCACAAGCACCCTGGCCAGCTTTCCGGTGGCCAGCAGCAACGTGTGGCGATTGCCCGCGCCCTCGCCATGGACCCGATCGTCATGCTGTTCGACGAACCGACCTCGGCCCTCGACCCGGAAATGGTCAACGAAGTGCTGGACGTGATGGTGCAACTGGCCCAGGAAGGCATGACCATGATGTGCGTGACCCACGAAATGGGCTTCGCCCGCAAAGTGGCCGACCGCGTGATCTTCATGGACGCCGGCAAGATCATCGAAGACTGCCCGAAAGAAGAGTTCTTCGGCGACATCAGCGCCCGCTCCGAACGCGCGCAGCACTTCCTCGAGAAAATCCTGCAGCACTAAAAAAGCCACAGCTTGCTCCTCCTGTAGGAGCGAGCTTGCTCGCGAAAAACGGCAACGATGAAGCGCACATCCTGGATGAACGCGGTGCCCTTGGTTTTTTCGCGAGCAAGCTCGCTCCTACAGGAAGGGGTGAGCGGTAGCTGACCCAAGGCATCTGTGATGAAATGCGACCCCAACCTCTATCGCGCCGCGCCGCCATCACTTGCCGTGAAGCCTCGTCTGATCCGCCAACTGTTCCTGCCGCCGTTGATCATCGCCCTGATGATCGGCCTGGGTTATATCGGCTTCTGGATCAGCGAGTACTATGGCATCCGCACCCTCAGCGATACCGGCGAACGCCAGTTGGAGCTGCATGCCCGCACCGTCGAAAGCGAACTGAGCAAATACACGTACCTGCCCAGCCTCCTGGAACTGGAATCCAGCGTGTCCACGCTGCTGGCCGAGCCGAACCAGGACACCCGCAAGACCGTCAACGACTACCTCGAAGGCCTGAACCGGCGCAGCCGCAGTCGGGCCATCTATGTGATGGACACCACCGGCCGCGTACTGGCCACCAGCAACTGGCGCGATGCCGACAGCTACCAGGGTGAAGACCTGTCCTTCCGCGCCTATTTCCAGAACGCCGTGCGCGGCCAGCCCGGGCGTTTCTATGGCATCGGCAGCACCAATGGCGAACCCGGCTACTACCTGGCACACGGCCTGGAAGAGCACGGCAAGATCATCGGCGTCGCTGTGGTCAAGGTCCGCCTCGAAGCCCTGGAGGAACGCTGGAAACGCGCGCGTCTCGAAGCGTTTGTCAGCGACGAGAACGGCATCATCATCCTTTCCAGCGACCCGGCCCGCCGCCTCAAGGCCGTGCGCCCCCTGAGCGATGAGACCAAGGACCGCCTGGCGCACAGCCTGCAATATTACTGGGCGACGCTGAACGAGCTGGAGCCCCTGGCCCGCGAGCGCCTCAACGAAGGCACAGAAAAACTGACCTTTCCGGCCAACAGTGAAGTGGTGGCCGACGAACACGAAGTCAGCTACCTGGCCCAGACCCGGCCGCTGAGCGACACGCCGTGGAATTTCACCCTGCTCACCCCGCTCAACGACCTGCGCCGTGCGGCGATCAACCAGGGCATCCTGGTGGCCGTCGCCTTTGGCCTGGTGGCGCTCCTGCTGATTGCCTGGAACGAACGACGCAAAGTCATCGCCACCCGCCTCGCCGCCCGGGAAGCCTTGCAGGAAGCCAACAGCCAGCTGGAACGCCGGATTGCCGAACGCACCGCCGACCTGCGCGCGAGCAACGAGCGCCTCAAGGGGCAGATTCGCGAGCGCCGCCAGGCCGAGGAAACCCTGCGCCGCGCCCAGGATGAGCTGGTGCAGGCGGGCAAACTGGCGGCCATCGGCCAGATGTCCACCAGCATCGCCCACGAATTGAACCAGCCCCTCGCCGCGTTGCGCACGTTGTCCGGCAATACCGTGCGCTTCCTCGAACGCGGAGCGCTGGATACCGCCAGCGCCAACCTCAAGACCATCAACGAATTGATCGACCGCATGGGCCGCATCACCGCCAGCCTGCGCTCCTTCGCGCGGCGCGGCGACGACCAGGGCGAAGCCAGCCTGGGCAAGGCCGTGGATGCCGCGTTCCAGGTGCTCGGCGCACGCCTCGACAGCCTGCCTCTGACGCTGCACCGCGACTTTGCCCCGGCCCAATTGCAGATCGACCAGACGCGCCTGGAGCAGATCCTGGTCAATCTGATCGGCAACGCCCTCGATGCCATGCAAGCACAACCGGCGCCGGAACTGTGGCTGGAAGGCCACGAAGCCGACGGCAAATACCGCCTGCAGGTGCGCGATAACGGCCATGGCATCGACCCCGAGGCGCGCAAGCATCTGTTCGAACCGTTCTTCACCACCAAACCCGGCGAGCAAGGCCTGGGCCTTGGCCTTACGTTGTCCGCCAGCCTGGCCGCGGCCACCGGCGGCAACCTCGCCGTGGAGCATCCCGTCGGTGGTGGTACTGCCTTTGTCCTGAGCCTGCCGCTGGTGGGCGCTCAAACAGCCGAGTCGTCATGAACGTAGAAAAAAACCCTGACCTCACCGTCCTGATCGTCGAAGACGACCCCCACGTGCTGCTCGGCTGCCAGCAAGCCCTGGCACTGGAAGACATCCCCAGCGTCGGCGTGGGCAGTGCCGAAGAGGCGCTCAAGCGCATCGGCGAGAACTTTGCTGGCATCGTCATCAGCGATATCCGCCTGCCGGGTATCGACGGCCTGGAACTGCTCACCCGCCTCAAGGCCCTGGATAAAAGCCTGCCGGTGGTATTGATTACCGGGCACGGCGATATTTCCATGGCGGTCGGCGCCATGCGCAACGGCGCCTATGACTTCATGGAAAAACCCTTCTCTCCCGAACGCCTGGTCGACGTCGCGCGCCGCGCCCTGGAACAGCGCGGGCTGGCGCGGGAAGTCTGGGCCCTGCGCCGCCAGTTGGCCGAGCGCGACTCCCTGGAAGGACGCATCATCGGCCGCTCGCCGGCAATGCAGAACCTGCGCGAATTGATCGCCAACGTCGCGGATACCTCGGCCAACGTGCTGATCGAAGGCGAGACCGGCACCGGCAAGGAACTGGTCGCGCGGTGCCTGCATGATTTCAGCCGACGCCACGCCCACCCATTCGTCGCGCTGAACTGCGGCGGCCTGCCGGAGAACCTGTTCGAAAGCGAGATTTTCGGCCACGAAGCCAACGCCTTTACCGGCGCCGGCAAACGTCGGATCGGCAAGATCGAGCACGCCCACGAAGGCACGCTGTTTCTCGATGAAGTGGAAAGCATGCCGATCAACCTGCAGATCAAGCTGCTGCGCGTGTTGCAGGAACGCACCCTCGAACGCCTGGGTTCGAACCAGAGCGTGGCGGTGGATTGCCGGGTGATCGCCGCCACCAAATCCGACCTCGACGAATTGAGCCGCGCCAGCCAGTTCCGTAGCGACCTGTACTACCGCCTCAACGTCGTGACCCTGGAACTGCCGCCTTTGCGCGAACGCCGCGAAGACATCCTGCAACTGTTCGAACACTTCCTGCAGCAATCATCCCTGCGCTTCGACCGCAGCGTGCCGGACCTCGACAACCAGACCCTGTCCAACCTGATGAGCCACGACTGGCCAGGCAACGTGCGTGAGCTGCGCAACGTCGCCGAGCGCTTCGCCCTGGGCCTGCCCGCCTTCAAGAAAAGCGGCGCCAGCAGCGGCAGCCAGGGCCTGGCCTTCACCGAAGCGGTGGAAGCCTTCGAACGCAACCTGCTCAACGACGCGCTGCAACGCAGCGGCGGCAACCTGACCCAGGCCAGCCAGGAACTGGGAATGGCCAAGACCACCCTGTTCGACAAGGTCAAGAAATACGGTTTGAGCCACTGAGGAACCGCGCGTGGATCTGATATTGAAGGCCGCCCTGGGCGCGGCGGTGGTGCTGATACTGGCCGCGTTGGCCAAGACCCGGAATTACTACATCGCCGGGTTGGTGCCGCTGTTCCCGACCTTTGCGCTGATCGCCCATTACATCGTCGGCAAAGGCCGTTCGGTGGACGATTTGAAGACCACCATCCTGTTCGGGATGTGGTCGATCATTCCGTACTTTGTGTACCTGGCGACGCTCTACGTGCTGGTCGATCGCCTGCGCCTGGAAGCCTCTTTAGCCGTAGCAGCGCTAGCGTGGTTGATGGCAGCGACTGTTCTGGTCAGCGTCTGGGTACGCCTGCAGACCTGACACACCACAATCCAAATGTGGGAGGGGGCTTGCCCCCGATGGCGGTGGATCAGATACACATAGGCTGTCTGACCCACTGCTATCGGGGGCAAGCCCCCTCCCACATTTAGAACAGTGCTGTGCCAGGCAACTCAGCGGACTATTTTGTCGATCTGAATCCCCAGCTTCTTCAGGCGATACCAGAAGCTGCGCTCGGAAATCCCGATCTTCGCCGCTGCGGCCGCCTGTACGCCATTGCTCTCGTGCAATGCCGCCTGGATGTAGGCTTTCTCCACCTCCGCCAGCGCCGCATCCAGGTCCTGGGGAATGCCCGGTCCGTCGCTGAGAATCGCCGTCACGCCGCCCTCGCTGGGCTTGGATGCGAACAGATAACCCGGCAAGTCGATATCTTCAATCACCGGCGATGACGCCACGATCGTCGCGCGTTCCACGCAGTTCTGCAGCTCGCGGATATTGCCCGGCCAGTGATACGCCGTCATGGCCTGCAAGGCCTCGGGGCTGAAACCGGTGATGCGTTTACCCGCGGTGACGCTCAAGGTCTGGGCGAAGTGCCGAGCCAGGGGCGCGATGTCTTCCACGCGCTCGCGCAAGGGCGGCAGCGGGATCGGGAACACGTTGAGGCGGTAATACAAGTCCTCGCGAAACTCCTTATTGGCCACCGCCTCCAACAGGTTCTTGTTGGTGGCGGCGATCACGCGCACGTCCACCTTGCGCTCGCGGGGGTCGCCCACCGGCTCGATCACCCGCTCCTGCAAGGCGCGCAGAATCTTGGCCTGCAGCGCCAGCGGCATGTCGCCCACTTCGTCGAGAAACAGCGTGCCCTTGTCGGCCTGCATAAAACGCCCGACCCGGTCGGCCACGGCACCGGTGAAGGCGCCCTTGCGATGGCCGAACATTTCGCTTTCCAGCAGCCCTTCGGGAATCGCCGCGCAATTGACCGCGACGAACGGCTTGTCGGCCCGGCTGCCGTGCTTGTGGATGGCGCGGGCGACCATTTCCTTGCCGGTGCCGCTTTCGCCGGTCAGCAGGATCGTTGCGCTGCTGTCGCGCACCGAATCCACTGCCTGCAACACCTTGCGAAACGCCGGGCTGTCGCCCACCAGGCTGTCGAACTGCGCCTGCTCGTCCAGCTCGGCGCGCATGCGGGCGTTGTCGCGCATGATGTCGCGAAACTGCAGGGCCTTGGCCACGGTGATGTCCAGCTCGTCGATATCGAACGGCTTGGCAATGTAGTCATACGCACCGTTGCGCATCGACTGTACGGCGTTTTTCACCGTGCTGTAGGCGGTCATCACGATCACCGGCACCTGGGAATAGCGCGCCTTGATCTCGGCCAGCAGCGCCGGACCGTCCATGCCCGGCATGCGCCAGTCGCTGATCACCAGGTCGATGTCTTCCTGCTCCAGCACTTTGAGCGCGTGCAGGCCGTTACCCGCCGTGAACACCTGGACGCCATTCTGGCTGAGGGCCGACGACAACAGGTCACAGAGCTTGGGCTCGTCGTCGACCACCAATATGTTATGCGTCATGAGTGTCCTCGTCGTCTTCGCCGATTGCCGGAATGTACAGGCTGAACGTAGCGCCGGCATCATTCTCGCTGATGCATTCGATGCTGCCGTCGTGACTTTCCATGATCGAATAGACTTTGGCCAGGCCCAGGCCGGTGCCGGAGGCCTTGGTGGTGACGAACGGGGTGAAGATGCGCTCGATCATATCCGCCGGGATACCCTGGCCGGTGTCGGCGACGCTGATGACTGTGTTGTCGCCCATCGAACGAATGCCCAGGGTCAGGCGGCCACCTTCGGGCATTGCATCGATAGCGTTGAGAATCAGGTTGAGGCAGGCCTGTTTGAGCTGCTTGGCGTCGGCATAGATGGTCGCGCCAGGCGCCTGGTCGTCGATGTGGGCGTCGATTTTGTGGCTGGCCAGTTCCGGGCTGCAGAAGCCGAGGATCTCCTCCACCAGCGCGCGCGCCGGTTGCAATACGCGCAGCGGCGCGTTGGGTTTGGCGAAATCGAGAAACTCGGTGATCAGGTCGTTGATCCGGCTGACTTCGCTGATCACATATTCCAGGTGGCGCTTGTCGGCTTCCGGCAAGTCGGCGCGACGGTGCAGCAGTTGGGTGGCAGTCTTGATGATCCCCAGCGGGTTACGGATTTCGTGGGCCAGGCCCATGGCGACTTCACCCAGGGCATGCAGGCGGTCGCGCCGGCGCAGTTGGGCTTCGAGGTGATGCAACTCCCCCAGCCGTTCGGTCATATGGTTGAAGGTGCTGCTCAATTGCGCCAGCTCATCGCCGCCGCTGACCACCACACGGTGGGCATAATTGCCCGAGATCACGGCGCTCACGCCCTGGGACAGATCGCGCAACGGTTGGGTCAAGCGCCGCGACACCAGCAGCCCCGCCGCCAGGGACAGTGCCGAGCTGAGCAGGAAAATCAGCACGAACAGGTTGCTCTGGTTCACCAGCCCGACCAGGCTGGTATGGCGCAGCAGGCCGCTGAAGATCACGCCTTGCAGCTCGCCGGCATCGTTGAAGATCGGCCAGTACAAACCGCTGTATTTGTTGGTGAACTGTTCGCTGGGTTGCTTGCTGCTGCGCATCTCGGCTTCGACGCCTTTCGGGATGTGCGAGGGGTGATCCATGAAGCGCTGGGTCGAGAAAATTTCCGAGAAACCGCCGGGGTTGGCCAGGTACAGGCGCAGGTCGAGGGAATGCACGTCGGCTACGCTGGTGAGGAAACTGCTGTCCAGGTAGGTGGCCACCAGCAGCACGTAGTCAACGCCGTCCTGGCTGGTCTCGAAAGTCGAGACCACGATGCCGGTATTCACCCCCGCCACTTGCACGGTCTGCAATGCGGCGTTGCTGGTCAGGTTGATCTGCTTGACGATGTCATCGGGCGCGGTGCTGAACACCACCCGGTGGTCACTGCTGCGAATCAGGGCCACCACGTCGATGTCCGTGGCTTCGGCGATATCGGCGGCGAGCCTGTCGTGCTTGGCCGCCTGCCGGTTGGAGGGCGGGCTGGCGTAGCGCAGGAACAATTTCGCCATGCGCGCGTTGTCATGCAGGATGTCGCCGATCTCGTCCTTGACGATCTTGGTCGATTCCTGCAGCCAGATCCGCACGTTGCTGTCGAAAATCTGCGACAGCGTGGTGGCGGCCAACTCGGCCGCGATCATGGTCGGAATCACACTGACCAGCCAGAACGCCAGCACCAACTTGCGCTGGACGCTCCAGCGCGAAATGGCAAAGGGGCGGGCTTTCTGGCGGGTCTTGGTGATCATCAGGTTTCGCTTATCGCAGCAGCCATGGCAGGGTCGGAACGATCCGGTCGAAGAAACATTTTCACGAGTCTGAGCAGGCCGTTGACCAGCCGGTTACGGTGGCGGAAGAACAGGCTGTTGCCCTGGAACTCGCACCCCAGCCGCAGCTTACTGGCATATCCGGCCTGGCCACACTCATACAACGCAATATTGTGTTGGATACAGTAGTCGACATTGGTCAACCAACTACGGAAGTAGAGGTTGTAGTCACGGGTAAACTCCACGTCGTGCCCGAAGAACTTGTCGACCAGCCGATGCTCGTCCACCAGCATCAGGTTGAACGCCACCAAGTGCTCGTCGACCCAGTAAAGAACACAGACCGCGCGTTGTTCAAGGCGTTCGAGCACGCCGGTGAAATAACTCGCGGGCAAGCGTTCGAACTGCAGCTCGGCACGGGTCAGCGTGGCTTCGTACAGGCGCATGACCTCGGGCAGCACATCGTCGATGTTGCGCCGCCACTCCACCCTTGGGCCTGGCGCGCGCAGTTTGCGCCGCAAGTCCTTGCGCGTGGATTTGCCCAGCGAGCCCAGGTAAGCGTCCACCGAGCCGTAAGGCAGCGGCAATAAGCCCGTGGGCAAGCTCGGCATGCTTTGAAAGCCAGCCGCGCGGCAACTGTCGGCCCAGTGCGGGTCCTGCGTCGGGGCATCCTTGACCGCCACCAGGCCGATGCCGAACTCATCGGCGTCCTGGCGCGCCGCCAGCAGCAGGTGCTTGAGTAACAGCGCGCGCCGAACCTCAGGCACGCCACTGGCAAACCCGGCGTCGCAACGCTCGGCCACCGGCGAACCGATGGCGTACAACCCCACTTGCAAAACACCCGGCCACAGCCGCTCCAGCCGCGAGGTCAAGCGCTTACCGACGCCCGACACCGTGGTATCGAGGCGGTAATGGGTGATGAACGCGGCCGCCACGGCCACCAGCGCGCCGTCTTCAAATACCGCCAGGTAGCGCCATTGAAAATCGTTGATCGCGGCGTTTTCCACGGCAACGTAGTAGTCCCAGTCCTCCAGCGCACCGGGAAAACAGTCGTTCCAGGCACTGCGCCGGATGGCCCGGATGGTCGGGAAGGCTTGGGTGGTTATCACATCGAATCCTTTGTAGCGAGGGAGCGTACTCCCGCTGGACTGCGCAGCAGCCCCCTCAATGACACGCGCTCCTTACAACTAGAACGAGGTGGCAGGTTCCAGGCTCGCTTCGCTGCCTGACGTGGGCAAGCGCCCTCGCCACAACGCACCGGCGTCCACGGAAGCGGTGTGCAGCTCGACAAACTCCGCACTCAACTCGATCACCCGGCGGTATTGCAGGTCGACGGTGATCATGTGGTAGCAGTTGTCCAGCAGGATCTTGGTCACCGGCCCGCCGAGGTGACGTTCCACGTAATCGGCGTTCCAGCGGCTGGTGATGTCATCCTCGATCGAATGCAGCACCAGGGCCGGCACCTTGACCTGAGGCATGCGCTTCTTGACCACGGCGTTCATCCGGTGCAACTCGCGCACCGTGATGCCTTCCATGGTCAGCAGGCCAGCCTCGCTGCTCTCCCCTTCCTTCATCTGCCGCTCGACGATCGCCCGCAGGCGTTCGTTCTTGATGCCGTAGGGCGGCTTCTCTTCGAAGCGACAGATATGCACGCCGAACGGAATTTTCATCAGCAACGGCGTAAGGAACGCCAGCTTGTTGATGCTCCAGCCGTCGTACTTCAAGGTGGTCGAATACATCAGCAGCCCGGCGACCTGGCCCGGATGCTCCGAGGCCAGGTACATCGACATTACTGCACCCATCGACAGACCGCCGACAAACACCTGTTCATGGCGCTGACGGACCTGGGCGAAGGTTCGGCGCACCCCTTCGTACCAGTCCAGCCAGCCGGTGGCCTGCAGGTCGCTGTTGTCGCCGCAGTGCCCGGCCAGGGTGGGCACGTACACCGTGCAATTACCCACCTTGGCCAGGCCCTTGGCGACCTGGCGCAGTTCCGTCGGCGTGCCTGTCAGGCCGTGGATCAACAGGATGCCGACCGGCCCTTCACCGAGAACGAAGCCGGCATCACCCTCACCGAGGTCGATCCCGACGTTGCTCACCGTTTAGTCGCTCGCACCAGCAGTTGCTCGAGCAGCTTCAGGCCCAGTTCGATTTCCGGGTAGCTGATTTCCAGGGACGGTGCCAGGGTGATCACGTTCTTGTAGTAGCCGCCCACGTCGAGGATCAGGCCGAGTTTGCGTCCGTCCACCACCATGTCGCCTTTCATGCCTTCTTCGACCATGTAGTCCAGGGTCGCCTTGTCCGGCGTGAAACCATCCGGGCCGCAGATTTCGCAGCGCAGGGCCAGGCCCAGGCCGTCGACGTCGCCGATGATCGGGAAGCGTTTCTGCAAGTCCTGCAAGCCTTCCAGGAAGAACTTGCCCTTGGCCATGACCATCGCGCCGTAGTCGACTTCGTTGGTCATCTTGAACATTTCCAGGCCTACCGCCGTGCCCAACGGGTTGGAGGCGAAGGTGGAGTGGGTCGAACCTGGCGGGAAGATCTTCGGGTTGATCAGCTCTTCACGGGCCCAGATGCCGCCCAGCGGGTTGAGGCCGTTGGTCAGCGCCTTGCCGAACACGATCACGTCCGGTTGTACGTCGAAGTGTTCGATCGACCACAGCTTGCCGGTGCGGTAGAAGCCCATCTGGATTTCGTCGGACACCATCAGGATGCCGTGCTGGTCCAGCACCTGCTTGAGCTCGCGGTAGAAGTTCATCGGCGGGATCACGTAGCCGCCGGTGCCCTGGATCGGCTCGACGTAGAACGCGGCGTATTCACTCTGGCCGACTTTCGGGTCCCACACGCCGTTGTATTCGGTCTCGAACAGGCGGGCGAATTGCTGCACGCAGTGGCTGCCGTATTCTTCCTTGGTCATGCCTTTAGGGCCGCGGAAGTGGTACGGGAACGGGATGAACTGCGCACGCTCGCCGAAGTGGCCGTAGCGACGACGGTAGCGGTAGCTGGAGGTGATCGACGACGCGCCGAGGGTGCGGCCGTGGTAGCCGCCTTCGAAGGCGAACATCAGGCTCTTGCCGTTGGTAGCGTTACGCACCACTTTCAGGGAGTCTTCGATGGACTGCGAACCGCCGACGTTGAAGTGGACGCGACCGTCGAGGCCGAACTTCTTCTTGGCGTCGACCGCGATCATTTCCGACAGCTCGATCTTGCCTTTGTGCAGGTACTGGCTGGCGATTTGCGGCAGGGTGTCGATCTGCTGTTTCAGCGCATTGTTCAAGCGCGGGTTGGCATAGCCGAAGTTGACCGCCGAGTACCACATTTGCAGGTCGAGGTAGGCCTGATCTTCGGTGTCCCACACGTAGGAGCCTTCGCAACGGCTGAAAATGCGCGGTGGCTCGATGTAGTGAACGGTGTCGCCGTAAGAGCAGTATTTGGCTTCTTTATCCAGAAGAATCTGGTCTTCGGCGCTCGCGATGCGGATATCAGACATGGTGGAAGAGTTCCTGATTTTCAATAGAGAGGTCAGTAGTGGCAAAGGTCGTGGCGTTGGCGGCGATGCCCTGTGGCAGCTTGGCCAGCAATGCGCTCACTTCGGCGAAGGTGTCGAAGCGCGCATGGGGAATGTTGTTGGCCTCGCAGTACCGGGCAAGGCTGCCCTTGGCGAAAACGAAGTCGGCAGTGGAGGCCACGCACATGTCGGACTTGCCGTCACCGATCACCAGCACGCGCTTGTTGCGCGGGGTGGATTTGCACTTGCAGTTGCCGGAAGCGGCGCGGCAGGCATCGCTGGCATACGGGAAGTCGATGCGCCAGCTGTTCTGGTCGACCTGGCGCAGGCGGTTGGCGAGGATCGGCAGCAAGCTCACGTAGTTGCGCGACAGAATCCGCGCGATGCCTTGCTCGATGCCGTCGCTGACCACTTCGATGGAGGCCCCCAGGCCGATGACGTGATCGACGAAATCGGGGAAGTCCGGGTCGATCTCGACGCTGTCGAAATACGCCAGCAGCTCACTTGGGGTGGCCTTGATCAGCGCGAGTTGGCGGCTCAGGCATTCGCGGGAACCGATATGCCCATCCAGCCATTCCTGCTCGATGGTTTCCCACTCGGGGCCGGCGAAGCGTTGGAGGACGTTGTCGATGACATCGGTGGGGGTAATGGTCCCGTCGAAGTCACACACGATATGCCAGTGGATCATCTGCGTTTACCTTGAGGAGGAGCGCGCTCTGTGCGCTTGCAGAAGGTGTAGAGCAGGGACTGTGCCAACTGGCCAGCACCCAATGGCGCTGGGGGTTTGCGCGGATGTCAGACGGTTTTGTGTCGAAGGAGCTACAATTTTTGTAGCTTGCTACAAACAAGATGAGTGCTTGCGCCAAGGCTGCGCTTTGCGCGTTCATGCGCGCATATTCAATCAAGGAACAGTGACCATGTTCAGGATCACCTCCGCTGTATTCGCCGGGTTACTGGGGCTGTGGAGCGTTTCACAAGCCGCGCAGGCCGACGGCATCACCGGTGAAGCAGGCGCGGGTATCAGCTACCAGCCCAAGGAACCTACCGGCACCCGCTATGAAACCGCGGCCGTTCCATACCTCGACCTGGACTGGGGCGACGTCAGCCTAAGCACCGATGACGGCCTGTCCTGGAGCGCCTTGAAAACCAACGGTTTCAGCGCCGGCCCGTACATCAACTACCTGTCGCGCCGCACGTCCAACGGCGCCTTGTCGGGGTTGCGCGAAGTGTCGAGCATGGCCGAAGTCGGTGGGTTCGTGGAATACGCGCCGGCCGATTTCTGGCGCGTCTACGCCCAACTGGGTCGCGCCGTGGGCGGCGCCCAGGGTCAGGGCGGCGTGCTCGGCAAGGTCGGCGGCGAGCTGGGCTATCCGCTGGCCGGTGGGATCATCGGCAGCAGCGACCTGATGGCGCATTTTGCCGACCGACGCCAGACCAACACGTTTTTCGGCGTGAGCGATAGCGAAGCCGCCGCCTCGGGTTTCCGCCCCTACAACGCCAGCGGCGGCTTCCAGAACGTGACGTTCACCCAGAGCTTCGAGTTTCCCCTGGCGACGAAATGGTCGCTGTTGACCAGTGCCAGCTGGGTCCGCCTGGTGGGTTCGGCGGCGAACAGCAGCATCGTCAAGCAGGCCGGCGAAGTGAACCAGAGCCAGGTGCAGACGGCGATCAGCTACAAGTTCAACTGATGCACATCGATAAAAATGTGGGAGGGGGCTTGCCCCCGATAGCGCAGGGTCAGCCAATACATACGGGACTGATCTACCGCTATCGGGGGCAAGCCCCCTCCCACATGGAGCCAGTATTTCATCGCGATACTTTCAGTTTTCCTCGCCTTCGGCCAACAACCCGATCCCGACGATAATCACCCCAACGCCCACCCAGTGCAGCAGGCTGATATGTTCCCCCAGCCCCAGCCACGAACCGAGCAACACCACCACAAACACCAGCGAACTCAGCGGAAACGCCAGCGACAGGCTGCTGCGCCGCAGGATCAGCATCCACACGAAAAACGCGCCGATGTAACTGGCGATCGCCGCCAGAATCCCTGGGTTGCGCGCCACTTCGGACAACCACTGCCAGTTGAAATCCATCTGCCCCAGTTGGTCCCCGGCGACCTTGGTAAACAGCTGCCCGGCGCTCTCGGTGCAAATCAGCAACGCCCACAGCACCACGGTGCCAAGGCGTTCGTGCAACCAGCCCTGATCGATATTTTGCGTACTCATGCCTGACCCCCTGCAATCGCGACTAACATCACGCCGAAGGTAATCACCAGCGTGCCCATCCAGCGCCGGCGGCTGACGGTTTCCCCCAGCACCAGCTTGCCCGCCAGCACCACCCCGCAATAAGCCAGCGCCGCCGCCGGAAACAACAGGCTCAACGGCGCGCGGGACAAGGCTTCAAGCCAGACGAAAAACTCGATGGCGTAGGCCCCGAGCCCCGCCCACAACAACGGCGCATTGAACACCTGGCCCCAGAACGCGTTCAGGCGAAAGCCGCCCTCCAACTCCGGCAAACGGTCCAGGCCCATCTTGAAAAACAACTGGCCGACCACATCGAGCACGATGGAAAAGGCCACCAGCAACACCACGGTCAAAGTCACGGGAACAGCTCCTCAAACAGGTTGATCAGGGCTTCGTTGGTCGCGGCATTGCGCTGCAGGTCCTCGGCGCTCCAGCGCTCGGCCGGCGGCTGGTCGGACTTGGCCTCCCAACGCTTGAAGGCGTTACTGAACACGGGCTTGGCGAACTCGCCGCACACATCGATGCCGATGATCCGTTTGCGCGCCGCCAGGGCCCGCAGGGCCTGGAGCAGATGGCTCAGGCGCATGCCGCCCTGGTCCCAGTTGGTGGCCGCGTCTTCGCTGGCCAGCACGTCTTTGTCGATGGTGATCCAGATGGCTTCGGTGGGCAGGCTGCTGATCATTTGCTCAAGGAATGCGGCCCAGTCCAGCTCCGCCAGGTTGCGCCAGTACAGGTAGTTTTCCTGCTGCTGGTGGCCGGCGCCATCGCCGACCCGCCCCCAGACTTTCGACGGCGGGTGCTGCCATGGGAACAGCTGCAATTGCCCGCGCGTGAGGGCGCCGAGGTTGCCGCCGCGCAGCTGCGGGTTATGCAGGTCATCGCTGCACGGGCCGAGGGTGACGATGCGCTTGATCGCCGGCATCTTCAGCGCGCGGTTGACCCACGACCCGCAGTGGCGCTTGGGCGCAAAGCGGACCCAGTCAGGGTGGTTGTCGAAGTGGATCAGGCTGATGGGTTCTTTCAGGTCGGCCAGAAATGCCGGCGTCAGGTGGTGATAATCACCGGAGCCGACAAACAGGATTTCCGGCCGCGCGTCCGTGGGCCGGGGCCGTGCCGCCAGGCGTTCGGTGAAGCGCTTCCAGGTTTTTTCGGTGGACCACAGGCGCAGTTTCGGGCCCAGGTCCAGCAAGTCGAGACGGGTGGCATGACCACTGGCCAAACGCCGGGCAATCGGCGCCTGGCCCGTAAGGCTGTGGTCGAGGTCAAGAATATTCAAGGTAATGTTTCACCCCCAATGGCAGCGCCCAACCGGATTGCGGATGGGCTTTAGGGGGTCAATGCAAGGGACGGGCCAGGGACTCTCTTGAGGACAATGAGCCCCTCCCACATGGGACCAGCGTCAGGATCGGGATTCGCGGATGATCTGGCGAATCGCCCCGACAAACGTTTCGACCGACTGGCCACCGCTGACCGCGTACTGCCCGTTGAACACGATGGTCGGCACCGACGTCACGCCACGGGACACCCACAGTTGTTCCTGCTCGCGCACCTCGGCGACGTATTCATCGCTGGCGAGAATCGCCGCGGCGCGTTGCGGGTCCAGGCCGACGCTCTCGGCGATACGCACCAGCGTCGCGTGATCGGACGGGTCCTGGCCATCGCTGAAATAGGCTTTGAACAGCGCTTCCTTGAGGTTGTACTGCAAGCCTTCCAACCCGGCCCAATGCAGCAGGCGATGGGCATCGAAGGTGTTGTAGATGCGGCTCTGGCCGTCGGTGCGGAACGCAAAGCCCAACTCGGCGCCCATGTCGCGGATGCGCGCACGGGTGGCCTGGGACTCTTCGGCGCTGGAGCCGTATTTCTCGGTGATGTGCTCGACGATGTTCTGGCCCTCGGCGGGCATGCCAGGGTTCAGTTCGAACGGCTGGAAGTGGATCTCGGCCTGCACCTCGCTGCCGAGTTGGTCGAGGGCTTCGGTCAGGCCGCGTAGGCCGATGACGCACCAGGGGCAGGACACATCGCTGACGAAATCGATTTTCAGGGCAGTACTCATGGTAGGCAACCTCGCTGGCATTAATGCGCCGCAAAAGCTGCACGATACACCAATGTCACAACACCTTCGCCGAGACCGGCGGCTCGATCTGCGCCCAATGGGTGGCGTCTTCGCGATGGGCTTGCAGGTACGGCAACACCGCCGCCAGCAACGGCGCCTTGAACGCTTCCTGGAAACGATGGGCCAGGCCCGGAATCAGCTTCAACTGGCTCCCCTGGATATGCGCGGCCAGGTGTACGCCGTGCATCACCGGCAACAACGGGTCGGCGGTGCCATGCACCACCAGGGTCGGCACGCGCAATTGGTTGAGCAACGGCACGCGGCTCGGTTCGGCGAGGATCGCCATGATCTGGCGTTTCACGCCCTCGGGGTTGAACGCACGGTCGTAGGACAGCGCGGCCTGATGCAGCAACACCTGGCGGTCATCCTTGACATACGGGCTGCCCAGCGCGGCCAGCAAATCGGCCTGTTGCTCCAGGGCCACTGCGCGATTGGGTGCGCTGCGCCGCGACAACAATTGCACCAGCGCCGCATTCGGCGCCGGCAGGCCTTCGGCGCCGGAGCTGGTCATGATCAGCGTCAGGCTTTCCACCCGCTGCGGTGCCATCGCGGCCAGGTGCTGGGCAATCATGCCGCCCATGCTCGCCCCGAGGACATGGAATTGCTGGACCTGCAACGCATCCATCAAGCCCAGGGCGTCATCGGCCATGTCGGTCAGCGTGTATGGCGCCGCCACGGGCAGGCCGAGTTTGTAGCGCAACACTTCAAACGTCAGGTTGGCGCTGGCCGGAGCCTGGCGCCAGGTGGACAGGCCGACATCGCGATTGTCGTAGCGGATCACCCGGAAACCTTGCTGGCACAGGGCGACGACAACCTCGTCAGGCCAGTGGATCAGTTGCCCGCCCAGGCCCATCACCAGCAACAAGGCCGGATCGGACGCACGGCCGATGCTCTGGTAGGCGATGCTCACCTGAGCCAGATCGACCGTTTGGGTCGGGACATTGACATCACATCGAGACGCCGCAAAAGACGGCAGGCCGAACAGTAGAGCGGCCAGTAACAGCAACACGCGCATGAAAAACACCGAAACACAGAACCCCAGTAGAGCGCGAGTCTGATGAAGTTTGTTCAAGCGCGCTGCCACAGTTGCGTGACAGTTTAATGAATGTCGCTCAACGGTCGACTCACTAACTATCTATCCCTGCGCGCCTCGTTCTCCACCTTTAAATAGGACTCCGACCGGTAAAGCACCGTTCTGCCCCTATTTTTCGAGTGCCGTCACATGACCGATACATCCAACCCGCTCTCCCCCCTTGCCGTGCGCGATTTTCCGCCGTTTTCCCACGCGCAGGTTCGCCCCGTGAACGAAAGCCTGCTGCTGGAAGCCACGGCCCGCTGGCACGCCAGCCGCGAACAGATGCTCCGGCTCAGCACCGATGCGCCCAGTGTCCACGCCTCGCTCAACGCGTTCATCAACGAGCAACTGGACCTGGACGGCGACAGCGTGCAGTTGCACTTTGCCGCCTCCGATGAAAGACCGGCGCGCTCCATCACACTGACCCAGGCCAGTGCCTTCGTTCATCAATTTCCCGCCTACGCCGCGCTTTACCAACATTGCCGGGTGATCGGCCTGCCGGAAGGCAAAACCCAGTACGCAGCGCAGCCGTTCGAGCTGGTTAAACCCTTTACCCAGCTCAACGTGGAACAGGCCCTGCGAACCGCGTGGGTCCGCTACTGGTGGTTCACGCGCGCGCCTGGCACTGCGGTCTCGCGTCGCGATCACGCGGTTGCGCAGTACAGCAGCCATCTCCAAGCCGCCGCGCAGTTGGCCTGCGCCTCGGGGGCGATCACGGCCGATCAATTGAAACCGTTGCTCACCGTCCTCGACCCGCCAAGCGGCGCGTTGCAGCTCGACGGTCAGAAGATCTACGCCGAGCAACTGCTGCTCAAACGCACCGGGTTGGCCGATGCCGAGATACCCGGTGCGCTGGTCATTACCCTGGATGCCGAGGTCGTCCTCCAGCTGTTGTACCTGCCCTCTGAAGAACCGGCGCTGAACCTGTTCAACAGCCGCGTCGGCATGGAGCAGTGGTTGCTCGATCACCCCACGCTGTTCCCCGGCGTGACGGCCATCACGCGAGACAACCTGATCGACTACCGCGAGGTCGACGAGCCCTTGCAAGCCGGCGTGACGCACCTGTTGGAACATCGCCTCAAAGAAAAGCAGGCCAGCTTGAAATACCCCCACGGCCGCGACCTCGCCGAACATGGACACAGAGCGCTGGAAGCAGCCGATCAGGTGGACCGGCAACAGCGCAGCCAGGGGGTTTTCGCCTTGCCGCCGGCATCCGCGCTCGCTCCCGCTGAGGACGACGCGCCCCTCGACAGCGCGCCCATAGTCTTCGCCGGACTGACCGCCGACCTGCCCCTGACCCAGCGCCGCCACGCGCTGTCGCGGCAACAACAGCCGCTCTTCGGTACCGTGCAGGCGCCTGCCATATTGCCGCCGCCGAGCGATGAGCAACAGGCCACGTTGCGCAGCCAACTCAACCGCTTGCACGAGGCGCAACAGCAAGCCCACGAAGCGGCCAGCGCGCTGTGGAATCAACCCCAGAACCAGCTATTGGAGCTGTCCCAACAGGCCAACCCCGACTATCACCGCTTGCTCCAGGCACGGCTGAACGGGCTGCTTGCCGAAGCCAGCCTGCAGCGCCAACTCAACCAGATCAGCCCGGCCGGGTACGCCATGCTCCTGGCCGCGCTTGACCCGCTCAACGCGCCAGACCCCGAACTCAAAGTGTCGGTGGCGACCTTGACGCTGTCGATCAGCGAGCGCAGCAACGACGCAATCAACACCCAGCGCAAAGAACTGGACGGCGTGCTGCTGATCACCCTGGAAGCGGCGCTGCTCGATGCGTCAACGCCTCAGGACCTGTTGTTGTACTGGCCGGGCAGCCAGGGCGGGCTGCAGCACTTCGCTTCGCGCCAGGCGCTTGAACAGTGGCTCGGCGTAACGCCCTCGGACGCGTCGTCGCTGGAACTGGCCCTGCTCAATCAGACCCCGTTCGAGTACAGCCTCACCGTGCAACTCGACGACTGGGTCGCCCAGATCGAAGCGATGCTTCGCCGCGCCCCGGACGACACCGAGCGCCAAGCCCGGGAGCTGCAACCCATGCGCGTGCAAGCGATCCAGGAACTGGGCGTATCGACCAACACCGCGCGCGAACTGGCCTATGCGCAGCTTCTGGAGCAGCAGCAGAGCGGCGCACTGGCGGCGCAACTGCCGGTCTGGCTCGGCCAGGTTTCAGCGGCCGACAGGGCCGAACTCAAGGCCCTGCTGGAGCGCTACATCGTGGCGTTGCAACGCGCCGATGAAGTATTGAACCTGAAGCTGCCGCTGATCAGCAGTTTTTGCACAAAACGCCTGCACGCAAGGCTGTCCCGGGACTTCTCGCTCAAACAACCGTTCAGCGTTCAGCTCGACGTTCCCGAATCGGTCACGCATCAACAGCATTTCGTCGGAGCCCCTGGCGCGCCGGGCACTCCGACCAAGACGGTGCAGGTCCCCAGCGCCACCCGGGTCAAAATGAGCCTGGATGAGCTGGCGCTGAGCAACATCGATACGCCGATCGCCGAGCGCTTGACGTTCATGAAGGTCGAGGTCAGCAGCCAGGACGCCACGGAAGGCCAGGCACTCACCGCCGGGCTCAGCGCCAACTACCTGCGCAAGCTGGTGCCGGAACTGGACCTGGCCCAAGCGTATGAAGACCTGATCGTCGAGGCTTACCAAGGCTCGGATCGCGAAACGGACTTCAGCCGTGACTATCGCCTCGAATGCTTGCTCGAACCTCAGCGCCTGATGCTTACGCTCCAGGGGCGCCTGGCGTTCCTGCAAAAGCACATCACGGCCACCGAACTGAACACCTTCAACATCGCCGTGAATGCCAGCACAGCCGAAGCCTGGCGCGCCGATGGCAATGACATTGAGTTGCTCCCCGCCCACCTCAGTGTCGGCGGGCCAGACACCCAGGACGGTTCAAGCACGTTGTCCGGCGTCACCTTCATCCGTCAGAAAAACTCCGGGCTCACCCTGCTCTATCTGCCCGAGAGCCCGGACGGCCACTACCTGCGCAGCTACGCCAACCTTGAAGCCGCGCGGCTGGCGCTGTACCGCCTGTGCCTGAGCAGCACAATGGTCAATTACCTGGCCGGCCGCGCCTTGCTGGGCAACGTGGCCAACCACGTCAGCCGGATCAATCAAGCGGTGCTCCGGCATTTCGACGCGCTGATCGGCGTCGGCCGCCCCTGGCCCGTCACCACGTCGCTGGCCGGCCATTTGCTCAACGCGCAAATGGGCCGCGTCAAGGAGGCCCACCGCGCCAGTTCCCGTTCCAACAGCGACCTGTACCTGGAACGCTATGCCATCAAAGGCGTGCAGGCCTTCAGCTATATCAAGATGGCGCTCGGCGTGGTCCCCGTGGTGGGTACGGTGATCGGCCTTTACGACGGCTGGGTCAGCGCCAATGACGCGGTAGATGCATTTCGACGCGGCGATCATGCCCAAGGCATGCACGACATCACCCAGGTCCTGCAATCAATGATCGACGCCGGCGTGGATGTGGCCGGCGGGGTGCTGATCACGCCCAATGCAGCGCGCACGCGCACGCTTGGGCGCCAGTTGCGCAATGCCTTCAAGGGCGGCCGCTACCTGCAACCGCCCATGAGCCGCAAGGCGCGCCGCATCGCCGAGCGCTTCAGCGGGTATGAGTACGACAAGGAGATCGCCCTGGCCCATCTGACCCCGGCGAGCCACGGTATTTATCGCAACATCTACCGCCATGCCGACGGCCACTTCATCGTGCGGCAGGGCAACGTCTATCAGGTCGAACTGCAGAACGGCCATTGGCGCTTGAGCGGCAACGCGCTGAAAACCTACAAACAACCGATTGCCCTGGATGACGCCGGCCAATGGGACACCCACTTCGGCGTCTACGGCACCGCGCAACCGGCGGGCCTGGCGGGCGGCGGCGGTGTGCTCGGGCACCTGGCCGACACCCTCGAGCCGCTCTGGCCGATGGCGATTCGACAACGGCTGCCGATCTGGTGGACCGATCATGTCCTGCGCCGCCAACTGGCGCTCAGCAATGCGCTCAATACGCTGAGCAGTCGGCTCGACGCTCAACTGGCCGCGACCAGCAACCTGCAACACCTGTCCAACCAAAGCGACTTCGCCACCCGCAAGACATTGCAGCCAACCCTTGATCAGGCCTACACCCAGGACATCGAGCTGGCGATTCAGCAGGCCAACGCCATTCAGGACGTGATCGCCTTCACCCCCAACAGAGAGCACCTGGCCCTCCAAGGCTTGCAAAGCCGCGCTGCCTTGATTGTCACCAGCAGAGCCGTGGAGCGCCTGAAAGTCGCCGCGGCCGCGCTGCAGGAATTGACCGGGCAATTCGCTGATATCCAGGTGCCGCCAGCACGCCCCGCCGCCATTCTGCAGTTTCTGCAAACCCGCAAAGGTCTCAGCCAGAAAATCGTGCAGGAACTCGACCGGATCGACCGCATCTTCCTGGTCATGAACGAATGGAGCAGCCAGATCAACCTGGCAGCGCTGGAGGCCGATCTGCGCCTCCAAGGCAGAAGCACGCGCAGGACCGCGCAACAGATCGACGCGGACCTGCAAAATACGCGCACGCTGGTGGGCGAGGCTCGCGATGACGCGGCGCGCTGGAACGAGCTCTACGATGAAGGGTTTCGCACGCACCTGCGCACCGTCCACAGCATCGATACGTTCAACCGCTACGATCACGTCAGCGATCCTTCCTGGTTGTATTTGCAAAGTGAGGTCAATCGCGTCTATCTCGACGCTCACCTGGCCCTGAACACGCATTTCGCACTGACCAAGACGCCCACCACCGTCAGCCAGCGCACGCGGATCCTCAACGAATGTATCGATGCCTACGCGCGGTTCAGCCTCAGCGTTAAAACCTTGAGCGCAGGCTACCCGCAACATTTTGACCTGGATAACCTGGACGCCTTGCTGAACAACCTCGAGCGCATGATTCAACTGGCCCGCCACCGTATCGGCACAACACCTCGCCTGCGGCGCCCGCAGCTCGATGAACCCCAAGGGACGGTGTTTGAAAGCGAAGAGAACCGGCTGCTGATCGGCATAAAAAGCACCGACCCTCGCACCAACACCACGCGCTACACCATCGACAACCTCAGCGGCCACACCGAGACCTGGGAGCAACGCCCGGACGGTCGGGCCCAGCGCCAACCGGCGCCGCCCGTGGAGTTCCCGGCGGAGGCGAACGTGAAGTCGGTGATGGTGAGCGAAGCCCAGAACCGCCTGCGCGCCGTACCGGCGTACCAGGCCAAAGTCGAGGCCTATGCCCGCCAGGGCATGTTGCCGGTGGACCTTGAACACATGCTGGTCAGCGAAGCCGCCGAACTCACCTTGCGCGCAAACCGCATCGCGCGCCTTGACCCCGAGGAGCCGAGCCTCCAGCCATTGCGCACGACCGCCAGCGAACTGACCGCCGCCGGCCGCGCCTTGCGCACCCGACAATCGTTGGCCAGCCGCAAACCCACCGACGGCATGCTCGATGACCTGGTCAGGCATCACGTGGTCGAGGTGCGTCGAACCGCGTCGATGAGCGAACTGGCGAGGCGTGCCAACGGGCATCGCGACTTCATGCAGGAATATGAAGTCTGGGACCTGACCGCCACCCCGCCGCGCCCGTTGTGGTACGCGCACTTTCATTACAACCGCCGCACGGCGATCTTCGACGAGTTCGAAAAGGCCCACCTGAAACTGCCGGAGCATCGTTACTTGACCCATGCCGACGACCCGTCGCTGCCGTTCTCGGACATCGGCAGGCAGTCCGCTGCATTGCCGCATATCCGGCCGCTATGGGTTGCCCAATAACCGCGCCGGCCTGCGGCTGTCAGCGGAGCGCTTCGGTCACAGCGTCAGAAACAGTTTTTCATCCAGCGGCGGGCCGATCCGCGCCCTGACGATCTGTTCCACCACGCGGTTATTGCCCGCCTCGGCCACCAGGTCTTTCTGGGTCTTGGTGCGCTGCGACGGGATCTTCAGGTGCGCCGCCGTGTAGAGATTGCGCGGCGAACCTTTGGCCGGGTAGTGGAAATGGGCATACCACAAGACGTCGACCTTGCCTTTTTCACGCACGGCGTACTCGGTGAAGACATCGCCGCTTTTGGTCGCGATGTCTCGCTGGACCAGGTTGATGTCGACGAACCCGTGCTTCCACAGGTAGTCGATGTTTTCCGGTTTGGGGGGTAGGAGCTTGTAGCCATCGGCGCAATGTTGGCGGGCCTTGGCAAGCAGTTCGTCCGCCGCCGTGCGCCACTGTTTGACCCATTGTTCGGTTTCGGGATTGCTGCCGTGACGGGTTTCGGCCAGCAAGGCGGTCGCCTGAAGCCGCTCGGCCTGGGCTTGCAGCATGTCGTTCCAGTCCAGCGGGTTGATGCCCTCCCGGCGTTGCGGGTCGTTGAGTTTGCGTTTCTGGAACGCGATCGTGCGTTCAATGCCGGCGCTTTCTTCGAGCAGTTTCCTGGCGTCGGACTTGAGCGTTGACAGCGACTTTGGCGATGACGCGGGCCGTGCGGGTTGCGCGGGAACGATCTTCACCCACTCGCCCTCGCTCGCGTGTTCGCTGTAACTGGCGACCGACCGGCCGGATTGCGGGTCCAGCACATCGATGATCGCGCCGGAGCCTGCCGCCTGGGGGCGCGCGGTGCCGATCAGGGTTTCCTTGTCGCGGGTCTTGAACGTGCGCTGGCCCGCCGGTTTTTGCCGTTGATCGATACGCACGACAGCGGCAGGCACCAGCGCTTGTTCCTCGCGCATCACTTCAGCCAGGTCGGTTTGGGCATCGTTGATCACATCGCGCAGGCGTTCGGCAAACAGCTGCTGATACTCGGCTCGCTGAAGGCCGGGATTCGTGTCCTGTATCGCCAGGCTGTCGCTGAGCACGCGCTGGTAGGTGCCGATGACGGTTTCCAGCGTCGCCTTGCGTTCGCTCAAGCTGTAACCGGTGTACTGCCGCAGGTCCAGGTGAGCGTTGTAGACGGGGATCAGGTTGGTTGAACTCAAGCGCTGCAGGTAAAACGACTCCACTGGGTCGCTCGTTCGCGCATAGCGATCGAGGCTCAGTTCTTTGAGGTTGGTCAGGCTGGTCAGCTTCATGCGCAGGGCCGTAATCGCAGGTGGCTGTCGCTCTTGCTGCTTGAGGAAGTGCGCGGCCTTGGTTTTGCCGAACGACGAATCGTCCGTCCATTTCTCCAGCTCGGCGGCGGAGGCCAGGGCGGCTTCCCGCACGCTTTCCAAGTCGCGGTAAACCCTGGCGAAGTTGTCCATCAGCTCGATATACGTGCTTTTGGAGCCGGTCCTTGCCTCGCTCACCACCTCCGCCATCGAGCGTCCGCTGGGGACGTGTTGATTGCTGTCTTCGGCCAGCGTGGTGTAGAACTGTTCGATTTCACGGTAGTTGTCGAGCACCGTCTCATAGAGATTGGAGCGCGCCTGTTTTTCTTCGGAAAGATCATCCACTGCGCCGAGTTTTTTCGGCACCAGATGGTCAATGGCGGTCTGAGCCGCCGCACTGTGTACCTCAGTGCGTTGCTTGAGTTGCACGAGTTGCTGGTCGATGGTCTGCCTGAGGTTCTTCGTGAGTTCCAACTGCGCCAGGTAAGGTGCGATAAAGCGCTGTTGATGCTCCCCGGTGGTGGACAGCCCCCACAGCGTGCGCAGTTTTTTACGGCCGTTGTAGTAGTCGGTAATGCTCGCAATCACTTGATTACGCGAGTCTGCCCTCGGTCCATCCAATACAAGTGCGGCCTCGACGGCCTGACTGAACGCTTCCCCTCGCGCCTGTTGTGCCTGCCTGTTTTGTTTGACCCGCTCGGCGACGCCGCTCTTGCGCGGCATGCCACCGCGCAGCCGGGGGCGACTGTCGAAACTCCAGCGCCCCTGTGCGTCACGCCTGATCGGCGGGCCGGTACGCGCGCGGTTGTTCGCGTCGATGATGAACACCCCGTCGAGGTCGTTGGCCACCCGGAACCACTGCTTGTCGATGTTGGCGTACAGCCCGCCCTGGCTCAGGTACAGGCCCTGTTTTGGCCCCTCGGCAATCGCCGCACCGACATCGGCCGGCGCGGCTACCCGGAATGACTCGATCTGCGCGAGCTGGCCGGGGCTCAGGCGGCGCGGGCTGGAGAACGCAAAATCCAGCATGCTCGCATGACCGCCGACGACGCTGGCAGAAGGCTCCACACTGCCTTGGCGGATGCTCGCGCGATGGACGCCCGGCGTCTGGCCCGGGGCGCGGCGCAGCGGGCCATAGTTTGGCGCGATGGCTTTGAGAGCGTCGAGCGTCAGCGGCGGCTGCGCGGCGTCGGCGGGCGCGGAATGGGTCAAGACCATGCCCATATTGAGCAACAGGTCCACCACGCTGGCCGTGCTGTCGCCCTGGGCGGCGGGGTTGGACAGTCTGCGGATATCGTCCTCGCTACCGGCCAACTGCAACAACCACCCCGCCATCGCCCCAGGCCCACGCAACACGGGTAACAGGGTGTTGAACAACAACCCGCCCAGTTCCTTGAAGGAAGCCCAGCGGCTCTGCGCGTCCGATACCGATTGCCCCTGGGCCAGGTTCACCAGGCTGTGAGTATTGCTCTGGTACAGGTGCTGCATCAGGCGCCCTTGCTCCAGGTCCTGGCGTAATGTGCTGGCGGCGTCATAGCCGTCCACGGCGAGTGTCGTCGGTGCCGGTTGGGCGGGCGCGTCGAACTCGTTGAAGACGCTGTAGCGGGCAATGTTGGGAATCTTGAAGCCGCCGTTGCCGTACACCGCGCGCGTCCTGTCGTCGGGCAACCAGGCCAGCACGCTTTGCTGCAAGGGGCCGGGCTGTTGCACCGCCTCCAGCAGCGCTTGGCGCGTGGCAAATTCCTGCAATACCGGGGACAACATCGGCCGGTAGAGAAGGTGCGGGCCGACAGCCGCATTCGCTGGCTCGATGACGAACATGTTCTGGACCACATCGGGTGTCGCGCCGGGCTTGCGGATAAACGCCAGGGGCCGCATGACGATGTCTTGCCCGTCGACCTGTTTCGCTCCAGCGCCGGGCGTCAGCAGCGCCTCCACATACCGGTAACCGTGCGCAGTGATGCCCGCTTCGCCCTTGAGCTTGAGCTCCAGCGCCTGCATCGCCAGTTGGCGCGGGACTTGTTGGGCGAACAAGGCGCTGCGCCGACGTGACTCATCGCTGTCACCCAGCAGGTGGGTTTGCAGCAACGCAGGATAGTGTTTGCCGATGTCCACCTGGCTGACGATGTCTTTCAAGCGCTGCGGCATTGCCGGGTCGCTGATCGGTTGACCGAAGTGGCGCACTTCGATTTCGCCCTTGGGCAGCCCGGCCAGATTGCGCAAGGCCATGTCGGTCAGGCTCATCGTGACGCGCTCGATGTAGCCGCTGCCCAACGTGCCGACCGGTACCTTGAAGGTGACGTCGAGGTGGTCCGCGAGCAGCCCGGTGTTCTGCAACTGCGCTTGCAGCTGTTGCTGGGTATAGGTGCGAATATCGGGGATGTCCGAAAAAAAGTTACGCCCCTGGTTGCGTTGGACATCGCTGGCCAGTTCGAGGGCGTGGCGATGGTAGGCAAGGCGGTCGGCCGGGTCGGCGTTGCGCATCCACTGCGGCAGTTTTTCCTGCAGCCGTGCCAGTTCCGCAGAATCTGCGGCATAGGCGCCGACAAACCACGGGCTCGGATCACTGAGCACGCTGAAGCGCTGCTCCAGAACCTGGAGGCTGCCGGCTGGCGGGAGTTCGATGCTGTCTATCGCCTGCAACTGGTTGTTCAGAATGATGCCCGCTTGCGCATCGAAGATATTCGCGTCCGGCTCCTGGCGTTTCCAGGTCAAGTGGTCGAAGACGAAGTCGTTTTCCAGCGTCTCGCCCCAGGCCTTGCCGAAGGCTTCCAGCGAGTCGTAAGGGGTGATCTGGCCGTTGGCCGCGGCATGCAGAACCTGGGTGCTGGCGCCGATCTGGCGGGTGATCAAAAGATCCGGGCTGAGCTGGGTGGAGGCAGCGCCACCGTAGCGGACGCTGGTGTCGAGCACGAAGACCCGGGCGGCGTCGTCGCCGTTGGCACTCACGCGTTGCGCACGCTCGGGCCAGGTGACCACCTGGTCAAGGGTGGCGCGTTGCGCATCGGTAAGGCCGGGCTGTTTCAGCGCCGCACTGCGCAGGTTGTCGCTGAGCATGCCGCTGAGCCACAACCAGCGGTTGTCCGCCCCGACAGCATTTTGTCCCCAGTAACGGGTCAAGGCTCGCGCAAACGCGTCTTTGAGGCTGGGCCGAAGGCTGCGGATCGCCAGTTCGATGGCCGACATGTCGATGTCTTCGCGCCGGTTGCCTGAAGCGCCGGGGACTCTGAGGGTGGTGCCGGTTCCCTGTTTGACCAGTTTCTGCGGCCATGAATACTTGTCGGTGAAATCGATATCGGCCCCGCTGGCCAGGTGGTTGAGCGCGACATCCAGCAGCGGGGTCAAGCGGTATTGAACCGGGTTTTCCGCGATCGGTTCTGCCACCGAGGTCCGCGCCACGTCGAATTCCAGCGTGGGATACAGGCTGTTGATCGCCTCGCCGAGCATGTCCCTGACAACCGAGCGCACGTCGGGCCGCGTCGCGAACTGGCTGCTGACGGCGTGGGCGGCGAGGTGGCTGGCGCGGGGCCGGGGTTGCACCTCGGCGATGGCGCCGGCACGGCTCAGGGAGGTGGACGCGGGTGCAGGGGGCGAAGGGGTTGGATTGGCCGGTGGTACAGCGGGGTACAGACGAGGGATGAAGGGCATTGCAGCGGCGCTAGCGGTCATGGGGCACATCCTTGGCGGGGCAATACGGTGTCGTCCCAACGACGCATGGAGCGCTCTTCGGGACGAATGTCGCGGCAAAAATACCCACTCATCCCTACGGTGAAACAAGAAATGCGTAATTGACTATGTCCACACACGCGGGGCCCGCCGGGGCTCCGGGCCAGCGCCGTTTCGCAATGTATGGCGGGATATGAACCTCATGCGCCGGCCGGCAGGTCGACAGCCCGCGCAACATGAGACAAACTCACCCTATTCGAATTGCTCATCAATATTGCTCATGGAGACCACGGTGCTGGAAATCCGCCACCTGAAAACCCTGCACGCCTTGCGCGAGGCCGACAGCCTGGTCGAAGCCGCCGAACGCCTGCACTTGACCCAATCCGCCCTGTCCCACCAGTTCAAAGAACTGGAGGAGCGGTTGGGCATGCCGTTGTTCGTGCGCAAGACTAAACCGGTGCGTTTCACCAGCGCCGGCCTGCGCCTGCTGCAACTGGCAGACGCCACCCTGCCCCTGCTGCGCGGCGCCGAGCGTGACATCGCGCGCCTGGCCGGTGGCACCGCCGGGCGCCTGCACATGGCTATCGAATGCCACAGCTGCTTCCAGTGGCTGATGCCGACCATCGACCAGTTCCGCGATGCCTGGCCCGAGGTCGAGCTGGACCTGGCGTCCGGTTTCGCCTTCGCCCCGCTGCCGGCACTGGCCCGTGGCGACCTGGATCTGGTGGTCACTTCCGACCCGCTGGAGCTGCCGGGCATCACGTATGTGCCGCTGTTCACCTACGAAGCCATGCTGGCCGTGGCCAACCAGCACCCCCTGGCGAACAAGTCGTACATCGTGCCGCAAGACCTGCTCAGCGAAACCCTGATCACCTACCCGGTGGAACGCGACCGCCTGGATATTTTCACCCGCTTCCTCGAACCCGCCGATGTCGAACCGGCCCAGGTACGCACCTCGGAGCTGACGGTGATG
This sequence comes from Pseudomonas veronii, assembly GCF_001439695.1. Taxonomy (GTDB): domain Bacteria; phylum Pseudomonadota; class Gammaproteobacteria; order Pseudomonadales; family Pseudomonadaceae; genus Aquipseudomonas; species Aquipseudomonas veronii. The sequence goes on along the minus strand of NZ_JYLL01000005.1, from coordinate 345,755 downwards.
ATGATGCAACTGGTCGCCAGCGGTCGTGGTGTTTGCGGCATGCCGCATTGGGCGCTGCATGAATACAGCTCGCGCGGTTACGTCAAGGCCAAGCGCCTGGGTGAGAAAGGCCTGTTTGCAACGCTGTATGCGGGGATTCGTGCAGACATGCTGGACGCGCCGTACATGCGCGACTTCCTGCTGACGGCCAAGGACACGTCGTTTTCCACACTGGATGGGGTCAGCGCCGTGCGTTGAGGGGCACGGCTCAGTCCTTGGAACCCGCCAATCAGGCGGTGGTGGTCAGCGATTTGCGATAAAACGGCAGGATCAGCTCACGCGTCAAGGGCGCCAGGTGCAGGCCGCCGTCTCCGGCCGGGTCGATCCAGCGCACTTCTTCAATCTCGGCGGCCGGGGTCACCGGCACGTCGATCCGTACCTGGAACAGTTCGGCTTGCACCGTAAAACCTGGCTCGTTGGCGGCCGGGGCCGAGAAACGGCCGAGGTAGACCGCCTGGCTCGGCTCGATGTGCAAGTTCAGCTCTTCGTGCAGCTCACGGGCCAGCGCTTCGACCGGTTGTTCGCCGGCATCGATCTTGCCGCCCGGTTGCATGAATGCCTGGGTGCCGCGCTTGCGCACCAGCAACGTCTGGCCGTCGCCGCCGATCAGGAGCGCGGCGGCGATACGGATAGTGGTTGGCATGGACAAAATCACCTTGAATGCAAAGACACAATGATCCCATGAAGCGCCTCAGCTCAAAAGATGCGGCTCTTCCGGTTCGCGGATAAACACGCTGTACTTGGCGCCCTCCATGGCTTCAAACGCGATCAGCTTGTCCACCAGCGGCAAGTTGAGCACTTTGCCGGCATTGAGCAGCAACATGCCGTTATCGGCGTTGAGGTTGCGCGCCAGGATCATGCCGTCGGCCAGTTCGCGGGTGCTCAGCACTTTGACACTCGGGTCGCCCAGGGTCACGTCGTTGAGGAATGTGGCACAGGCCAGGACGAAGTCTTCGACCATGTCCGGATCATAGAGCCGCCCCGCGTACTTGCGGATGTACAACAGCGCTTCATCGCTGTTCATCTGCCGTTCCAGGATCAGGCCCTTCTGCAGTTCGATGAAGTCCACCGCCAGTTTGAGCAAGCGCGCGCCTACGGGAATCGTTTCACCCTTGAGGTGATCGGGAAACCCGGTGCCGTCCCACCGTTCCTGGTGGTGGCGGATCAGCCGTGCGGCGTCCTTCATCGGCTCGAGCGTCATCAGCAACGACTCACTCTGCGCCGGGTATGCGCGATAGCGTTCGCGGTCGTTGCTGTGCAGCAGTTCCGACGGGACGGCCATCATGCCGTCGCTCCAGCTCAATTTGCCGATGTTGTAGAGCGCGGCGGCCATGGTCAGGTCACGGGCGCTGGCTTCGTCCAGCGCCTGGGCTTTGCAGTACACGCGGATCAGCTCGATCAACTGGCGGTTGGTCTGCTTCTGCTTGGGCAGGCGCAGGTTGGCCAGCAGCGAAAACACTTCGGTGCCGGTCACATAGCTGCGCTTGAGCTCGTCGTAGGCCAGGTCGAGCATGTCGGCGGTTTGCTGCAGCTCGCTGGTGCGCGCTTCGACGCGCTTTTCCAGGGTGGCGTTGAGGGCCTTCAACTGCTCGTTCTGATCGCGGGTCAACTGCTCAAGACGCACGCGCTCGCGTTCGGAATGCTGGTGTTCCAGGGACTGGCGCAACGTCAGGAGCATTTCCTCGTCGTTCCAGGGCTTGCTGATATAGCGGTGGATCTGACCTTCGTTGATCGCCTTGATCATCATGGTCATGTCGGCATAGCCGGTCAGCAGGATGCGCGTGGTGGCCGGGTACAGGCGGTGGGTCTCGGCCAGCAGCATCGCCCCGTCCATCGCGGGCATGCGCGCGTCGGTCATGAGCAGGTCGACGGGCTCGGCGGCCATGATTTCCAGAGCCTGGGCACCACTGCTGGCCAGCAGCACATCATAAGGCTGGCCCCGCAGCAGGCGGCGCAGGCTGTTGAGGATCGATTCTTCATCGTCGACCAGCAAAATAGTAGGTCTGTAAGGGGACGTCGTAGCAGTTTGTTCATCCATGGCGACACCTCCTGGCGATGGTACTCGGTTGCTTCATTGCGCCCCGGCGTGATCGATCGCTGTACTTGCATTAGCAATGAGCGCTAGATGCAGGCTGGGGTAACTGAGGGTGATTTGACGCCAACTGGCGTACTTATTCAAGGGACCCGGCTATGCTAGTAGCATGAAGCCATGACTGTTCCCTGTTTATTGAAGCATTCAAGGTAAGGAAGCCCGATGCGTAAGAATCTTCAGTTGCCTGCGTCCCGGTGTCAGCCATGAATCCGTGCTCAGGAAGGGCCAATCGACGGGTGCTGATCGTCGATGACGCGGCCTCCATCCACGAGGATTTCCGCAAGATCCTGTGCGCCGATACCACAGGCGGCCAGTCCCTGGACAGCATCGAAGAAACCCTGTTCGGCACCGCCCCCACCGTGCGCCAGACTTTCGTGCTGGACTCTGCCTATCAGGGCCAGGAAGCCCTCGCCCTGGTCAACCAGGCCCTGGCTGACAACGCGCCCTACGCCCTGGTGTTCATCGATATGCGTATGCCGCCGGGCTGGGACGGCCTGGAAACCATCGAACAACTGTGGAACGTCGACCCGAACCTGCAGATCGCCCTGTGTACGGCCTACTCGGACTATTCCTTCGAAGCCATCGAAGCGCGCATCCAATACAGCGACCAGTTGCTGATCCTGAAAAAGCCGTTCGACAACCTGGAAATCCGCCAGATGGCCAGCGCGCTGACCTGGAAATGGCAGCTGGCCCAGGATGCCGCGCTCAAGCTGATGGGGTTGGAGCGCACGGTCGAAGAACGCGTGCAGGAACTGCTGAAGGTCTCACACCTGCTGCAATACGATGCCCTGACCGAACTGCCCAACAGCACCCTGCTGGGCGACCGGCTGACGCAGGCCATTGCCGTCTGCAGGCGCCATGACACCCAGTTGGCCGTGATGTTTATCGGCCTGGACCGCTTCAAGCGCATCAACAATGCCCTGGGCTATCCAGTCGGCGATGAAATGCTCAAGCAGGTCAGCCAAAGCCTGGTGGCCACGGTGCGCGCGTCGGATTCGGTGTTTCGCTACGGCTCCGACCAGTTCGTGCTGATCCTCAACGACATCAAGCATCCCCAGCAAACCCAGTACATTGCCGAAAAACTGCTCGGCGCCATCAGCACGACACACTATGTGGCTGGGCATGACTTGAGTGTCACCGCAAGCCTGGGCATCAGCATTTACCCCAACGACAGTTTCAGCGCGGTGGAGCTGATCAAGAACGCCGAAACCGCCATGCACACCAGCAAAGCCCATGGCCCCAACGACTTCAGTTTCTTCGTCAACGAGATGAACCTGCGCGCCCAGGCCCAGCAGAGCCTGGAAAGCGCGATCCGGCAGGGCTTGCAGCGCAATGAGTTCATATTGCACTACCAACCGAAACTGGATTTGAGCAGCGGGCGGATCGTCGGCGCCGAAGCCCTGATTCGCTGGCACCAGCCCGACCACGGCTGGATCTACCCGTCAGCCTTCATTCCCGTGGCCGAAGACAGCGGCCTGATCGTGCCCTTGAGCCAATGGGTGTTGCGCCAAGCCTGCGAGCAAGCACAAGCCTGGCGCGCCGCCGGCCTGCCTGCAGTGTGTATCTCGGTGAATATTTCGGCGATTGATTTTCGCCAGCGCAATTTTGTCGCCAACCTGGCGGCCATTCTGCAACGCACCGGCCTGATGCCCAGTTTGCTTGAACTGGAAATCACCGAGAGCGTACTGATGCAAAACGTCGAGGACACGCTCGTCACCCTGCAAGACATCAAAGCCTTGGGCGTGCGGCTGTCGATCGACGATTTCGGCACCGGCTATTCCAGCCTCAGTTACTTGCGCCGGTTTCCCATCGATGTGTTGAAGATCGATCAATCCTTCGTGCGCGGCCTGGGCGAAAACAGCCAGGATGCACAACTGATCAGTGCCATCATCAGCCTGGGCAAGAGTCTGGACTTGAACATCATTGCCGAAGGCGTCGAAACGCTTGAGCAATTGGAGTTCCTCAGAGCCCACCGTTGTGAGGAGGGCCAGGGTTTCCTGTTCAGCAAAGCCGTGGCGGCCGCTGAATTCGCCCAATTGATGCAAGCCGGGCAACGCAGCCTGATGCCCCCCCAGTGACTGTCTATTCAAGGAACGAACGCTTGATCCGTCCCCTCACCCGCTCTCCTCGCCCGTCCCCCTGGGCACTCGGCCTTGCCGTCGCCCTCGGGGTTGGCGCCGCCCTGCCCGCAGTGGCCGCGCCACTGGATGAGCCGCTCAAACCGCTGCCGCCGGTGCCGCTGCTGGATGCGGCAACAGTTGAGCTGGGTCGCCAGTTGTTCAACGAGAAACGCCTGTCGGTCAATGACAGCCTGTCCTGTGCCAGTTGCCACCAGCTGGCAACGGGCGGGGGCGATGACAAGCCGTTTTCCTTGGGCTTTGATGGCAAGCCGGTCAAACTCAACACACCCACGGTGTTCAACGCCAGCCTGAATTTCAAGCAGTTCTGGGACGGTCGGGTGGATACCCTCGAGGCCCAGATCGAACAAGTGGTCATCAGCCCGGTGGAAATGGGCAGCGACTGGAAAACCGTGGTCGACAACCTCACCGCCATGCCGCAGTACCAGGCCGCCTTCAGTCAGGTGTACCCCGACGGCGTGACGGCGGCCAACGTGCAAAATGCCCTGGCGACGTATGAACGCACACTGCTCACGCCCAACTCCCGCTTCGACCAATACCTGCTGGGCAATACCGATATCCTCACGATCGAAGAAAAATACGGCTACCAACGCTTCAAGGAATATGGCTGCATCGCCTGCCATCAAGGCATGAATATCGGCGGCAACATGTTCCAGAAGTTCGGCGTGATGGATGATTATTTCAAGGGCCGCACGCCCGCCGAGACCGACCTGGGCCGCTATCTGGTGACCCACGACGAAGAAGACCGTAACGTGTTCAAGGTGCCCAGCCTGCGCAATGTCGCCGTCACCGCGCCGTATTTTCACAACGCCTCGGCCAAGACCCTCGAAGAAGCCGTGGATGTGATGTTCAGATTCCAACTGGGGCGCGTGCCCTCGGCGGAAGACAAGGACCAGATCATCAAGTTTCTCAAGACCCTGACCGGCCAATGGGCGGGCAAACCTTTATGAGCAGACGGTCATGAGACTCTCCCGCCACTACGTCATCCAACTACTACTGGGCACCGCGACCCTGCTGCTGGCATCGATACTGGTGTTCCTGTACATCAAATCAAGTACTGACCAGACCAGCCGTTACACCGAATCCCGCGACCTGATCCGCCAGATGCAGCAGCTCAACGCGCAGTGGGACAGTGAGGTGCTCAAGGCCAGAATCGCCCTGACCCACAATTACGACCCCCTGGTGACGCCGCTGACGCAGATCACAAGAATCTGGGAGGAACTGCGCCAGCACGAGTCGTATCACGCGCCCAAAGACCTGCCCGGCTGGCAAGCCAGCCTGGATGCCGGTCAGGCGGCGATCCAGGACAAAGCGCGGCTGGTCGACCAGTTCAAGTCCCATAACGCCGTGCTGCGCAACTCCCTGGCGTTCCTGCCGACCGCTGAAAACGATATCCAGGCCGCGTTCACACGGCTCGACGACGAACAGCGGCTGCCGCTGCAAAGCGTGGCCACCGACACCTATGACCTGCTGCTCAGCAGCATGGAATTCGCCCAGGTTGCCAGCGACGACCGCGCGGCCGAGATTCTGTTGGGCCTGAACCTGCTGGCGGTGAACAAAGAACGCTTGCCGGCCGACTTCCACCTGCCGGTGGAGATTCTCAGCAACCACGTCGCGCTGATCCTGCGCGAACAGCCGCTGGTCAACACCTTGTTGGAACGCATCGCCGCGGTTCCCGTGGCCGAACGCCTGGACGAACTGACCACCCACCTCAACCAGGATCAGCAGGCCGCCGACCTGATCGACCAGAAGTATCACAACTACTTGCTGGTGTTCTCCACCCTGCTGGTGGCATTGCTGCTGTACCTGGCCATCAGGCTGTTGCGCAGTTTCACCGTGATCAACCGCGTCAACCGCGCCCTGCACACCGCCAATGCCAGCCTGGAACAGCGCGTGGAAAAACGCACGCGCCAGCTCAGGGATGCGCAAAGCGAACTGCTCGACAGCGCCCGCCAGGCCGGCATGGCGGAAATCGCAACCAATGTGCTGCACAACGTGGGCAACGTGCTCAACAGCGTGAACATCTCCGCCGACCTGGTCGCCCGTAAGCTGCGCACCAGCAAAGCACTGGGGTTGGGCAAGGCCATGCAGTTGATCAACGAACACCCCGATGACCTGGGCACTTACCTGCGCGAAGACGAAAAAGGCAAACTGCTGCCGGGCTACCTCAACCAATTGGTGGAAGCCATCGCCGTCGAGCAACAGGGCCTGACCGACGAGCTGGCGCAATTGAGCAAAAGCGTCGACCACATCAAGGACATCGTCTCCACCCAGCAATCCTACGCCGGCGTTTCCAGCGTGCTGGAGCCCTTGCAGGTCAGCGCCCTGATGGACGACGCGCTGCGCATGAATTCCGGCGCGCTGAATCGCCATCATGTGACGGTGGTCAAGGAATACGCCGACGTACCGCAGATCATGGCCGACAAACACCGGCTGCTGCTGATCATGGTCAACCTGATCAGCAACGCCAAGTACGCCATGTCCAACCTGACCGACCGGCCTCGGCAGATTACGTTGTCGATCCAGACGGTAGAGGACAACATCCTGCAAATCAGCGTCAAAGACGAAGGTGAAGGCATCCCCGCCGAAAACATGACGCGGATCTTCACCCACGGCTTCACCACTCGCAAGGAAGGCCATGGCTTCGGTCTGCACAGCTGCGCCCTGGCGGCGATTGAAATGAATGGCCGGCTTACTGCCTATAGCGATGGTCCGGGCAAAGGCGCGCTGTTCACCTTGCAAATCCCCCTCAACGATGCTGCAGGCCCCGCATGAACCAACCACCGAACCGGCGCATTCTGCTGATCGACGACACGCCCTCGATTCACGAAGATTTTCGCAAGATCCTCAAGCCGCCCCTGGAACAGAACCAGGCCCTGGACGCGATGGAAGCCGCGCTGTTCGGCACCAGCGACAAACAGCCGCAAAGCCCGCTGTTCGAGCTGGACTCCGCCTACGGTGGGCAGGAAGGTTTACAACTGCTCGAGGCGGCCATGGCGGCGCAACTGCCCTACGCCCTGGCCTTCGTCGACATGCGTATGCCCCAGGGCTGGGACGGCGCGCAAACCATCGAAGAACTGTGGAAGGTCGACCCGAACCTGCAGGTGGTGGTGTGTACGGCGTACTCGGATTATTCCTGGGAAGAGCTGCTGTTTCGCCTGCGTGCCCATGACCGGCTGCTGATCCTGAAAAAGCCGTTCGACAATATCGAAGTCCAGCAAATGGCCAACACCCTGACCGCCAAATGGGACATGGCCCGCCGCGCGTCCTTGCAAACCAGCCACCTGGAGCTGTTGGTGGAACAGCGTACCCAAGCGCTGACCCAGACCAGCCAGGCCCTGCAACTGGAGATCGACGAGCGCAAACAGCTCGAAAGCCAGTTGGTGCAATCGGAAAAACTGGCGTCCCTGGGGCAACTCGCCGCGGGCGTGGCGCACGAGATCAACAACCCGGTAGGGTTCATTTCCTCCAACCTCGGCACCCTCGAAGGCTATTTCAAACAGCTGCAGCAGATGCTCGATGCCTACCGCCAGGCCGAAGCCGCGATCGGCGACGATCAGCTCCAAGCCCTGCGCCAACGCCTGGACCTGGACTTTCTCAGGGAAGATATTCCGACGCTGATTCACGAATCCAAGGAAGGCATTGGCCGTGTGGCGCAGATCGTCAAGGACTTGAAAGACTTTTCCCGAGTGGACACCGACCAGACCTGGCAGTGGGCAAACCTGCAACAAGGCATCGATTCGACCCTGAACATCGTCGCCAGCGAGCTCAAGTACAAAGCCGACGTCATCAAGCACTATGCGCCCTTGCCGGAAATCGAATGCCTGGCCTCGCAGCTCAACCAAGTGGTGATGAACCTGGTGATCAACGCAGCGCAAGCCATCGGGCCGGAGCGCGGCACCATAACCATCAGCAACGGCGTGGACGGCGAGAACATCTGGCTGGAAATCGCGGACAACGGCTGCGGGATTGCCCCGGACGCCCAGCTGAAAATCTTCGATCCGTTCTTCACCACCAAGCCGGTGGGCGAAGGCACGGGGTTGGGGCTGTCACTTTCCTACGGCATCGTCAAGAAACACCATGGCGAAATCTCCGTCAGCAGCGAACTGGGCAAAGGCACCACGTTCCGGGTAGTGCTGCCCATTCGCCAAACAGCGGTGTAGGCCCGTTCGAAAAAGCATCACGCAACGGTTGGATCAACGCCCGAACTTTCCATCGAGTTCGAATAGGACCCGATACGAGCTCATGCGCAATGCGCAACTCTCTCGACTTCTTTGTAAATCTGGGCGCCTTTGGCAATTTCCGCAGTGCGCAGATCATAGGCGGTCTGCAGGTTCAGCCAGAACTGTGCAGATGTCTCCAACGCGACTGCCAGGCGTAATGCAACGTCCGCACTGATGCTCCGACGCATCAATACAATGTCATTCACCGTAGGGGCGGAAACATGCAGCGCCCTTGCGAGAGCGGCTGCGGTCAGGCCCAGCGGTTCCAGGTACTCTTCCTTGAGTATTTCCCCAGGATGTACAGGTCGCATGCCATTCTTAAACATCATTCACCTCAGTGGTAATCCACAATTTCAACATTTTCAGGGCCGTGAGGCCCCCAAATGAAACAGACCCGGAATTGACCATTGATTCGGATACTGTGTTGCCCCTCTCTGTCACCGTATAACGGTTCCAGCCTATTCCCGGGCGGTGAGCGCAAGTCAGCGAGTTCAACCGCCGCATCCAGCATGCTCAGCTTTCGTTCCACCACGGAAACGACAGCGGACCAACGTCGGGTTCGACCGGGTTCAAACAGTTTTTGGGTTTCGGCGCATTTAAAGCTTCTGATCATCGCTTAATGCTTAACGTTATTCGTTAACGAGCAACTCTACATGGATTGTCGATATATTCAACCGACAGTTGAATAGGCGCTGAGGGAGGGCGACGAGCGGTCAGTGCCGCCGTCAAAAAAAGCCGCTCCAGACACTGGAACGGCCTTAGAGGTAAGGCCGGAACGCCTCACGCCAACTGTCTATATCGGGCCAGTCCGCCGTGTCTATGCGACCCAAGCGAATGCACCTACAGGTTGTTCAGGGTTTCCTTACTGGCGCAGAATGCCGCACCGACCAGAAGAGTCCGATCCCAAGGTAACCGTATGAGCCTGTCCTTGCTAAGCCGCTACGCGGTGTTTGCCGTATGCGTGATGTTTACCCTCGCCAGCCTGCCCTTTGTCGAACATGAATGGTTATGGCCCATTACCCTGGTCACCGGCGTCCTCAGCCTGCTCGGCCTCTTCGACCTGCTGCAAAGCCGCCACGCGATACGCCGCAACTACCCGATCCTGGGCAATATCCGTTACCTGGTCGAGGGCATTCGCCCGGAGATCCGCCAGTACCTGCTGGAGTCCGACAGCGACGCCCTGCCCTTTTCCCGGGCGCAACGCTCATTGGTCTACTCGCGCGCCAAGAACGAAACCGCCGACAAACCCTTCGGTACCTTGATCGACGTGTACCAGTCGGGCTTCGAGTTCATCAGCCACTCCATGCGCCCCGCGCCGTTGACTGACCCGAGCTCGTTTCGCGTGATGGTCGGCGGCCCGCAATGCAAGCGGCCGTACTCGGCCTCGGTATTCAATATCTCGGCCATGAGCTTCGGCTCTCTGAGCGCCAACGCGATCCGCGCGCTCAACCAGGGCGCCAAGCTGGGTAACTTCGCCCACGACACCGGCGAAGGCAGCATCAGCCCCTACCACCGCGAAAACGGCGGCGACCTGACCTGGGAACTGGGCAGCGGCTACTTCGGCTGCCGTACCCGCGACGGCCATTTCGACCCGGAACGCTTCGCGGTGCAGGCCCAGAACCCGCAAGTACGCATGATTGAAATCAAGATGAGCCAGGGCGCCAAGCCTGGCCATGGCGGGATTCTGCCCAAGCACAAAGTCACCCAGGAAATCGCCGAGACACGCGGCATCCTGATGGGCGAAGATTGCGTCTCGCCGTCGCGCCACAGCGCGTTTTCCACGCCTATCGAGTTGATGCACTTCATCGCCCAATTGCGTGAGTTGTCCGGCGGCAAGCCGGTGGGCTTCAAGTTCTGCCTCGGTCATCCGTGGGAGTTCATGGGTATCGCCAAGGCCATGCTCGAAACCGGCATCCTCCCCGACTTTATCGTGGTCGACGGCAAGGAGGGCGGCACTGGCGCCGCGCCCGTGGAGTTCACCGACCACATCGGCGTGCCGCTGCGCGACGGCCTGCTGTTCGTCCATAACACCCTGGTGGGCTTGAACCTGCGCGACAAGATCAAACTCGGCGCCAGCGGCAAGATCGTCAGCGCCTTCGACATCGCCAGCGTCCTGGCCATCGGCGCCGACTGGGCCAACTCGGCGCGCGGCTTCATGTTCGCCATCGGCTGCATCCAGTCGCAAAGCTGTCACACCAACAAATGCCCGACCGGCGTCGCCACCCAGGACCCACTGCGCCAACGCGCCCTGGTCGTGCCGGACAAGGCCCAGCGCGTGTTCAACTTCCACCGCAACACCCTCAAGGCCCTGGCCGAAATGCTCGCGGCAGCGGGCCTGGAACACCCGTCGCAATTGTCGGCCAAGCATTTGGTGCGACGCATGTCGGCGACCGAGATCAAGCTGTTCTCACAGCTGCATGTGTTCCTCAAGCCTGGGGAATTGCTGACCGGGGAAGTGAACGGCGAGTTTTATTCGCGCATGTGGCAGATGGCGCGGGCGGATAGTTTTGAGCCCAGTGAAGTAAAAGTGGCTTGAGCACAATCCTGCCTCCTCCCCATACGAACACCTACAGGAAAAAGACAGGGGCAGCCGCCGACATTCATCATCAGCGGCTTACTCGCATACCTCAACATCAGTTATCGGATTCGCTTCGCATATAACATAAAGTTCAAGAATCTGATCACCTTTACGCTCTTGATGTACAGAGCGCCAGTTATGGGGAAATCGAATGGCGGACCGCTGCGCCTGCTCAAAATTTGCGATCCACCATACGCGACGAGTTGGCGGGATAAGCCCTTCAAAGCTATCGACATAAGTGCTCTCTGGATATTTATCCATCGGCATAGAAAAACCTTTGCCATTGGGTCGGCCTGATCGCCCATCCGAAGTAGGCGGCGTATATAATAAAACCCTGCTTCTGCCTTTATCGTAATAAATTGCAGCGTAAAATATATAGGGGTCATATACAATTATTGCATCGCCCGGCCTACGCCCTTGCTCATACTCAAGCATCAGCTCATTCATTTTATCAACCTGAACCCTACTTGGATTATTCATTGTGGTTTCACCCCAATAAAAATTCATCAATCCAAAAATTTCAACACTTAAAAATACCATAGCCGAGACTACAAACAACACCGCATTTTTAATTTTATCAACGGCCACAGCCATAACAACAGCAAGCATTACTGCCGAAAAAAACAAATATCGCTCTACAAACAAAGGTTTTACCAAAGAGATGAGAAAACCCCCTAGCACAGGAACAAAAAAACACACAGCAATTAATACCTGAGAAGACCATTTGCTTTTGTCATTGAAAAGAACTGCCAAACCACTTATCCAACACACCACGGGCAACATCCAATAAACCACGCTCTGATAATCCTTAGCATCCTCTAATATAAGAAATCGCCATATTGCGGAAGGCAAGCTGTACCACGTTACCTCTGAAATCCACCCTATCGCCCAAGTGTTATGAGTCTGATTAATAAAGCTCGGTAACCAGGGGGCAAATAGCAGAGCGATCGCAATATTTGCCAACCACCAAGCCGGAGCTGATATATAGCTATTCACTCCAGGCTTGCGAAACTGCAGAAACACAATGTACAGCCAGTGTGAAAGCGCACAAAACACTGCAAAATAATGAGTATAAAACCCAGCCCCCATCAGTAACACATAGATCACCAAGTAGCCAGTTCTGGCAGAATCCCTGACCCAACACACCAGTGCGATTGTGGCAGCCGTTAGTAACAACCCCATCAGCGCATACATGCGTACATCCTGGCTATAGCGCACTGCAATAGGCAACAAGGCAAGAAATAACCCGGCTATCAAGGATGCCCGGCGCGTAGAGATCAGCCTGGCTAATACCATACCCAAAATTACATTCAGGACGCCTACGACTGCACTGAACCCCCTCATCCAGATTAAGCTATCGCTGCCCGCCCCCTGCATCACGGCCCGCAGTATAAAATAATAAAGAGGCGGGTGAACATCCACAGTGCTCAACACCCATATATCAGAGTACGAATACGTGACAAACAACAGACTAAATGCCTCATCAGACCAGATAGACGCACCCGTTAAGTTATAGAATCGGAGTGCTACAGCAAGCCCGACAATCATTAAAAAAAAAGGCAAATCACGCGTAAACCCAATTGAAGCCAACGTATTTTTTAGGTTCACTTACTCATCTCCGATTCATTATCCGGCCTTTGAAATTGACATTTACCTGAACTATTCAACACATCCTTCACCACATACCTCGGCCGATGCTTGGCCTCCATATAAATCCGCCCCACATACTCGCCCAATATCCCGATCCCGATCAGTTGCACCCCACCCAAAAACAAGATCGCCGTCATCAACGACGGATACCCCGGCACCGCATTGCCAAACAACACTTTGTCCACCACCAGATACCCGGCGTACACCAGCGCCAGCAGCGAAATACCGCCGCCGATATAGCTCCACAACCGCAGCGGCAAGGTGCTGAACGAGGTGACTCCATCCAGTGCCAGGTTCCACAGTTTCCAGGCGTTGAACTTGCTCTGGCCGACAGCACGGGGCGCGCGGTCGTACTCGACAATCGCGACGTTGAAGCCGGCCCAGGACAACACGCCTTTCATGAACAGTTGCTGCTCGGGCAAGGCCTTGATCACGTCCACCACCTTGCGGTCCATCAACCGGAAGTCGCCGACGTTTTCTTCAATGTGTGTGTAGGAAATACGATTGAGCAGGTGATAGAACAGCGACGCACTGCGGCGTTTGAGGTAGCCGTCGCTGGAGCGATCCCTGCGTTTGGCCAATACCACGTCGGCGCCTTTTTGCCATTCGGCCAACAGGTGCGGGATGACCTCGACCGGGTCTTGCAGGTCCACGTCCATCGGGATCACCGCATCTCCGGTGGCATATTCGAGCCCGGCGAACAGCGCGGCTTCTTTGCCGAAGTTACGCGAGAAGTTGATCAGCACCACGCCGCTATCGGCCAAGGCGATAGCCCGGGCATGCTCGGCGGTGCGGTCGGAACTGCCGTCGTTGATAAACACGATCTCAAGCGTCTGCTCGTGCAACGAGGCCTCTTGCCGCACGCTGCGGTAAAACACGCCCAGCGCCTGCTCCTCGTTATACACAGGCACCACCAGCGAGACCCTCATTGCCCACGCTCGCGAAACACCACCCACCGGGACAGCAAAAACCCGCACACCAGGCTGATCAGCGAAAACACCGCCACGGTGAGAATCCCCGGCACCTGCCAACGATCCGCCAGCCACCCCACGCCCAGGCTCACACCGCCCATGCAGGCCATGAACAGCGCGTAACGCGGCAGCGAAGGGGGCATGGCAAAGGTGTAGATCGCGTTGACATAAAACGAAAAGGACGCTGCCACGCAAAACGCGAGGACATTACTCACCGCCTGGCTGAGCTCCAATGCGGCCCGGAACACGAAAAACAGCTGCCAATGGATCAGCGTATTGGCGATGCCAATCACTGTGTAGCTGGAGAATCCCTTCCACAATCTGGTCATACCGTTGCCCCGTCAGGCCTTGCTCTAGCAAGCCACGGCGCCTGCGGTCCGTCTACTGTCAGAATTAACAGGTAGCCCCCCGCGCCATTGAGACATTCAGTAATACCCAGCCTTTGCAATCGCTTACAAATACCGCCAACCTGCGCCCGCTCGACGTGCGGCGTAAGACAACAGCCGCGCGCGCCAGTCATTACTAAACCTTTCGTACAAGAGCCCGCTGCCATGCTGAACGGACGCGACCCGCGCATCGATTTTTTTCGGGGTCTGGCGTTGATCTTCATTTTCTGGGATCACGTCCCCCACAACCCCCTCGGCCAGATCACCCTGCGCAACATCGGTTTCAGCGATGCGGCAGAGGTGTTTGTGTTCCTCGCCGGTTACGCCGCCGTTTTGGCCTACGGCAACGTCCTGCAACGCGACGGCTACTGGATCGCCTCGCTGAAAATCCTGCGGCGCGCCTGGGTGCTGTATGTGGTGCATATCTTTTTGCTGGCGATGCTGATGGGCATCGTGTTCTTCGCCAACAGCCATGTGGAAACCCGCGACCTGGTCGAAGAGATGGGCCTGACGCACTTCGTCACCCACCCGCAGCAGGCGCTCACCGATGAATTGCTGTTGCGCTTCAAGCCCAACCTGATGGACCCGCTGCCGCTGTACATCGTGCTGCTCGGCGGGTTGCCGCTGGTGCTGCCGTTGCTGCTGCGCCAGACCTGGGCGGTGGTGGCCGTGTCGTTGAGCGTGTACCTGCTGGCGCCGTGGATGGGCTGGAACCTGCGGGCGATTGCCGATGGCGTGTGGTACTTCAACCCCGTCACCTGGCAGTTGCTGTTTGTGCTCGGCGGCGCGGCGGCGATTCATGCCCGCCAACCACGCCCGGCAGAGCGCCGCGCGCTGCTGCGTCAGCCGCTGTTTGTGGCGGCGGCGGGCTACTCGCTGCTGGCCGCGATCATCACGCTGGCCTGGCGCTGGCCCGAGGTGCATGACGCGCTGATGCCCGCGTGGCTCAGCGAACGGCTGTACCCCATCAGCAAGACCGACCTGTCGCCGGTGCGCCTGGTGCACTTCCTGGCGCTGGCTTATGTCACCGCCAAGCTCTTGCCCCATGCCGGCTGGACCCGCCATTGGCTGGCGCAACAGAGTTGCCGCATGGGCCGCTATTCCCTGGAGGTGTTCTGTCTCGGCGTGCTGCTCGCACCGCTGGCGGACATGCTCAACGCCCTGGCCGGCGACGCGTTGGCCATGCAGCTATTCAGCGCGTTGGCAGGCGTGGTGTTGATGGGTGCTCTGGCGACCTGGCTGGAATTCAACAAACGCCTGGACAGCAGGTTGCAAGCGCGTCGCTCACTGCCCACGTCATCATTAAATAGATAGCCCCGGCCGTTTTCGCGACGGTGCTTCCATGCCCTTCCACTTATCGTGAAAGGGTATGGCTGATGTCAACTTATCAACGACTCAACGGGTTATCAGGCAACTTGCAGTCCAGCAGTTCCTGGTCACGGCAACAAGCCCTTGAGCAGATTCAGAACAACGTGATTCAAGCCATGAGCAGCTTGAACCCACAGGAAAAAGCCCGCTACGTCAGGTTGCAACGCGAAGCATTGAGCGCCTTGACCGCTCTGGAACACGCCCAGCAAGCGCTGACCCGCGACTTTAAGACTCAAGGCCTTGCGCAACTGCGGGAAAAAATCGGCGGGCGCGATCCCGAGCAATACACCCTGTTCACCCGCTACAAAGAGAAACGGGAGCAGGGCTTCCCCTGGGACCCGCCGCAGCCGCTCCTTCCGCTCAATACCGTGCCCCTGCCCGCCGCACGCTATCGTCGGGCCCATTACGACTTCCATTACATTGAGCATCTCAAGCACATGTCGCTGTGGGAAGCGGCCTGTCTCAACTACGGTTTCACCCACTCCATTCACGGGGACTCGGGTTTCAGCCTGGTGGAAGCCAGCTATATCGTGGGGCCGGACAACGACAGAAGCCTGGGCGCACTGGCCTTCATCGAAGCCGCCCGCACGCTGGACCTGGGCGCTCAGTTGCGCGACAAAGCCCGTACCGCCATGGCGCCGGGCGGGCCGTTGCGCCCATTGTTCGAGGCGTCGGCCAAGGCCAGCCTGCTGTTCGACGTAATCGAAGCCTACCGCAACCGTGCCACTACCGGCGTCACCCTGGAGATCTACACGCGACTCAACGCCGCCATCGAAGGCACTGGCGCGCAATTGCCGTTCGACACGCTGAACCTGAGCTCCGGTATCACCCCCCTGATCTCCGTGCCCTTCGTCCCCTGGGACAGTTGCATCCCCGTGCCCTTAATGCTGATTCGCGTGGCCAGCCTGGGCGTGTTGTCCTACTTCCCTTTCCGTCCCGGCGGGGCGTTGCAATACCACGACGATGCCCAGGCCGCCGAGTACGCGTTTCGCACACAACTCACTGACAGCCACGCGAAAAAAGACTTGGGCTGGTTCTCCCGGCAATTGCCCTTGATCGGGCTGTCGGTGTTCAGATCACTGATCAACAAAGCGCCGCATCTGAAGGGGTTCAGTTGGTTAGGCGCTTATGTGTACGACGGTTTTCACCTGGCCTTCTCAACAAAGACCCTGGACAACATCCGCTTCAACACCGACATCAAATCCGGGCGCGCAATCACCCTGGTGCAGGCGTGTGCCTATCGCCAGATCCAGCGCTTTCAGTCAGACCTGGACACACTGGCGCAAACCCGCTCGGAAAAAGACTGGCAAGCCCTCAAAGATGCGGCGGCAGCGATTGCCGGCGAAGTGCTGCAGATGCTGCTTACGCCATTGCCCGGCGGCGTCACCGGCATGAACCGGGTCATGCAACTCGCGGTCATGGGCAGCCTGACCTACAGCGCCGCCCAGGGCGTGAATGAGCTGGCCAAGGGCGAAGCCAGCGGATTTGCCTCGGCGCTGGCCGATGTCACCGACCTGGCCGTCAGCGGCAAGCTGATCTCAACCGCCGGAAGGGCCCATCGCCAACGCATGCACGCGTACCTGGAAAAACTCGGCAACCCGTACAAAATCACGCGCGCCGACGGCAGCCATGGGCTCTGGAAAGCCGACGCCCAACCGTATGCCCACGACAACCAGCGCCTGGTCAACGGTATCACGCCCAACGCGTTGGGCATTTACGTGGTCGAGGGTCACCTCTACGCCAAACTGCGCCAGGGCGAGATGGATGTGCTGATCGAAGTCAAATTCGACGACGCGCACAAACGCTACGTACTCACACGCGGTAAAGACGGCTACACCCCAGCGATCATATTCGCCCCAGAGCTCCAGACCTGGACCTTCGATTTGCACAATGCCCATCTCCTGTCCAACCCGGAGTTGCTGCAACGCATGCTGCCCAACGGGGCGTCGACGATCCCGTCGGCCGACCTTGAACACATGCTACGCAGCACCGCCACCACTCGCGATACGCTGGATCGCGTGTGGCGCGCCCAGCCGGCACCGTTGAACCTGATCGAAGGCGCCCGGCGACTGCAGGTCGATCAGGTCATCCAGCAAATCATCGAGCGGTTCCCCCAACCCGGCCAACTGCCGGCGCATGCCGACAGCACGGTCTTCTGCCTGCTGACCCAACTCAACGGCTGGCCGACCGACACCCTGCTGCATATCCACGATGCACAAGGCACGCGGATCGAGACCTACGGCAAAACCGAGCAACCACCCCCACGCCCCCATGCCATCAACCTCAAGCGCCGCGAGGATGGCAGCTACACAGACCTCAGCGACGCGGGCAGCGGCCCCGAGGGCAACGAGCACCTGCTTCAACTGATCATCCGCCAGCAACCACGCGACTCGGCCCTGGGTAAAGAGGACCAACCCAACGCATCCGAGGACGCGCGCGTCAGCAGCGTACGCCAACAGGTTGGCGCATTGGCAAGCCTTGAGCGCCACGCGCTGTTTTCGGCGCTGTTCGATTACTGGGGCTACGAAAAAGCGGAACTCGCCGCCGCACCGGCGGCAAGACGGTTTCTGCCGGTCAAGGTGTCACCGGCCTTGATTACCGTCACGCCCCTGTTGAAAAAACTGCGCGACCTGAACCCGCCCCTGACCGCCGCCAACCTTGCGCGATTACTCGCCGAGCACCCGCTGACAGCACGCCAGCAAGAGGCGTTTCTGAGCGGTGGCACCCTGCCGGTAGCGTTCGTTGAAACACTCGATCGCCAACGTACCGCGTTGCGCATCGACGCGGTGATCGACAGCCTGTACAACCCCCGCGACTTCAATGCCGACACTGACCTCTGGGCCCGGGAATTTGCCGGCGCGCTGATCCGCGACACCCTCAAGCGTCCCTTCGTGGTCACGGATGTCAGCCAGGGCGAGACCTTCGTGCCCAGCGGTGCGGACGACCTCACCGTCAACCTGCGCTTGCACCCCGGCGGTCGCTACCAGGCCTATGACATCCGCAACGACAGTGAAATCCCCGTCTCACCCGCCCAAGACAGCTTCTACCTGGCCATCGCCTCGGTGCTCCACCCCCACGAACGTCAACAACTGGGCATGAGCAGTGTCACCGACGCCAAGGGCCTGCGCAAAACCCTGGGGGACAACATGAGCGCCCGACGCAACCCCCAAGGTCACGTCAGCCTGGTCAATGGCTCGCTGGTGCCCTACCAACACAACCTAATGCTGTCACCTGGCCTCAAACCCAGGACCGACGGGATCTTCATGATTGAGGGCAACGAATACCTGCCGCTGTTCGGCAGCCTGTTCCGCATCGTCTTCGATAAAACGCTGTTCAAATGGCGGCTCAAGCACCCGAAAAAAATCGGTGTCGACACCCCGCTCCTGGAGCACAACGGCCAGGGCACCTGGCGCCTGGCCAGCGAGAACCCGATGACCTGGGACACCCACCAGCTATTCCACCGCCTGGGGCACGAGGACTACGCGTTTACGCAGGAACGGGCCAGTCAAATCCTCGCCCTGACCGACACCCCGGACCACGTGCTGCGCCAGGTACACCGTGCCACCCACCCGGTGCCGCCGTTGTTGGCCGACACCTGCAAACGCTTCAAGATCGAGCAACAGATTCAACACTTCATCAACGCACTGCGGGTGAACCCCAACACCCAGGAAGCCGAGCCGGCCCTGCAATTGCTGGTGATCTCCGCGTTGCCGGGATGGCCGGACAACCACAGACTGCAGATCGTCGGCACCGGGAACGAGGTGCGCTATCAATACCCGGCCAGTGCGGGCCCGAACGCTGAAACAATCCTCGTGACCGAGCAGGACTACAGGGACGCCCGCCTGCTGAACCAACTCACCGGCTACGACACGCTGATCAATGCCTTGTTGGGCGAATTGCCCAGCTCCGCTGAAGAGCGCTTGTTCAAACTGGTGAAAAAAATCGTCGAGTTCGCCGAGAAAGAAACCAACCATCTGTTCAATTCGCTCTACCAAGAGAGCGAGCACCGCAGCCCCAACGTCGCGCGCGAACGCTTCAAGGCCGCACATGCCGACTTACCCAACAACACCGTCGACAGCATCCTCGACCACGCAACGCCCCGCGAACTCAAGCAACTGCACGAACACGGCAAGGTGAGCCTGCGCCTCGGCGAAACAGCCCGACTGACCGCCCACGAGGTGCGTCTGAACCGCGCCTTCGAGGGCTTGTACCTGGACAACCTGATCAACCCGGACAGCGACCGGATCATCCTGCACCTGCTCAACACCGTGCCCGGCTGGCCCAGCGACCTGCGCATCGAAGTCCGCGACCGACACTTCAGCGGCTCCAGCATCGAAGCCGCCGGCAACCCGGCCGGGACGCGCCAAAAAGTGCTGGTCAAGCAACACCAGGTCTACCACGCCTACGACTCACAAGGAGCGCCTCTCGCCGCGCCCGTCGGCAGCGGCAGCAACCTGCTGTCAGCCATCATCCAGACGTTGACCGACACTGAACGGAGCACGCTGGGAATCACACATGAAGACGACCTCGCGCCACTTCAGGAGCAGATCGCCAAGCTGGCGCTGTCCCAGCGCGTGGCGATAAAAAGCCTGCTGGACCTGCCGCACCTGCAACCCTGGCTGCAACCGCCGATGGGCCTGGATCGCTCATTTCTGGTGTACCCCGTCTGGAACTGGCTGTGGCCATTCGGCGGTAATCGCGCGCCGGACCTGGTGAGCAGGGTCCAGGAACTCTACCCCCGGTTCGACAATGACACCGCCCGCGCCTTCATCCGCTGGCTCAACCTGGATGAGCCGGCCGCCCTGATCGAGCTTGACCGACGCCAGGCCGAATACAGCTTCATGGACATTGAACTGACCCGCTGGAGCGACACCCCTCGTGACACCGACAACGACGAAACCGACCCACTGGGCCTCCATCTGGGCCGTCGTCGCCATATCGCCAACACACTGCGCAGGGCCTGGCGACGGGATGAGCCGCCACAGGTCTACATCGATGGGTTGTTTCATGCTGAGTCATTGACATTGCAACTGGACACCATCGATCTGCCCACGGCGGCCTTTATCAACGGGTTCAGGGGCTTCGAGCACATCGAGCACCTGAGTATCGCCGGGGACAGCTTCCCCGCCTCGGGCCATACATTCCTCGCGCTCTTCCCAGGCTTACGGGCCCTGCAAATCGACTGCCAGTTGAGCGAGCTACCGACCGCCATCACCCAGATGACGCAACTCACCCGCCTGAACCTGGAAGGCAACGCGCTGGTTTTAACCGAGGAGTCCGCCGCACGCCTCGCCGCCATGGTCAACCTGGAAAACCTCAACCTGGGTTACAACCCCTTGGGGATCACGCTCGACGTCACGCGAATGAGCCAACTCTCGACCTTGGATTTAAGAGCAACCCATACCCAACAATGGCCGATCGGCGCCGCAGATCACGCGAATCTGAACACCCTGTACTTGCAGGAAAACCAGATCTCCAGCATTCCCGAGCGCGTGTTTACCCACCCCAGAGCCATCATCCGAAATCGTTCGACGTTCCTGCATGACAATCCGCTGTCGCCCCAAACCTTGCAGCGCGTTAGGCAATACCAAGCCGACATTGGCATGGCCGTAGGGGGCTCCCTCCCCGGCATCGCCCACACGCCGCCCGCCGAACGCGGCATTTTGCCTTGGCTGGTCCACCTGAAACCCTTTAAACACGACAGCGCCAGAGAACTGTGGAACGGTCTGTCAAGCCATGAAGGCGCCCGTCCCGATGATGTCTTCAGAGTGTTGGCGGACTTGACCAAGTCTCTGGAGTACACCATCGCTGGAAATGCACGTAAAAAACTGACATTCCGGGTCTGGAACCTGCTCGATGGCCTGAGCAACTCCACCGAGCTGCGCGAAAAAGTGTTCCTCAACACCCATGCGGCGGGCACCTGTGGCGACGGCGCCATACTGCTGTTCAACAACATGGAGCTCATGCACCGAGTGCATCAGACCCTCGCTCGATACGACGAAAACCGCATCGACCGCGAACTGCTCGGCCTGGCCAAACAAGTGTATTACCTGGAGCAGCTCGACCAGTTCGCCGACGATCACATCAGCCGCTTGACCGCGCAAGGGCGTTCGCCGGACCCCGCCGAAATCACCCTGTTCTATCGGGTGATGTTGCGCGAGGAATTCAACCTGCCGGTCCAGGCGGACCAAATGTTGTATTCAGTGGAGGGGTACGGCGTGGTCGACAACGATGTCCAACAGGCGCGTCAAATGCTGCGCGGGTTGAAGGATTCCCCTGGGCTGGTGAACGCATACAAAACCTGCGACTTCTGGCTCGACTACCTGGAACGACGCTTTCCCGCGCCCTTCTTGACGATCAAGGAAGTGACCCGCTACAAGATCGGGCTCTTGCAAAAGGAGCTGCCGGACAAACACTCCGATGAACACCTCGACCGCCTGCAAGCGCTGATCGACACGCAGACCGCCGAGCGCAACCGCCTCATCGGCCAGTTGACGGACGCCGCCCTTCACGCGTTGCCGCGCGATTGAGCGCATCAAGGCGGCCTGTGCGCCACAGGCCGCCTTGAACAAGCGTTACGCCGAGCGCGCGACGCCTTGGGCAACCTGGGTCGGTTGCAATTTGAACGTGTAGAACAGCACCGTCAGCAGCACCAGGAATACCGGGCCGACATACAGCGCGACGCGGGTGTCCGGGAAGTACGCCATCAGGCCCACCACCAGCACCAGGAACGCCAATGCCAGGTAGGAACTGACCGGGTACAGCCACATGCGGTACTTGAGGCCCGCCTGTTCCGCCGGGCTCAGGCTCTTACGGAACTTGAGCTGCGCCAGCAGGATCATCACCCAGGTCCAGATCGCGCCGAAGGTGGCAATCGAGGTGACCCAGACGAAGACTTTCTCCGGCACCAGGTAGTTGAGCAGCACGCCCAGCAGCAACGCAGCGATCGACAGCAGCAACGCATTGCGCGGTACGCCGTTGCGCGAGGTGGTGCCGAAGGTCGCGGGGGCCTGGCCGTTCTGCGCCAGGCTGTAGAGCATGCGCCCGGTGCTGAAGATGCCGCCGTTGCAGGACGACAATGCAGCGGTGATCACCACGAAGTTGATGATGCCGGCGGCGGTCTTGATGCCCAGACGCTCGAAGGTCATCACGAACGGGCTGCCCTGGGTGCCGATTTCATTCCACGGGTAGATCGACAGAATCACGAACAACGCGCCGACGTAGAACAACAGAATGCGCCAGAACACCGAGCCGATGGCATTCGGGATGGTCTTCTGCGGGTTCTTCGCTTCACCGGCGGTGAGGCCGATCATTTCCACGCCCAGGTAGGCGAACATCACCATTTGCAGGGACATCAACACACCCTGCACACCGTTGGGCATGAAGCCGCCGTGGGCCCACAGGTTGGAAATCCCCAGCGCCACGCCGTCATTGCCGAAACCGAACGCGATGATGCCGACGCCACCGATGACCATGGCGATGATGGTGACGATCTTGATCAGGGCGAACCAGAACTCGAACTCACCGAACGCCTTGACCGCGATCAGGTTGATCGTGCCCATGCTGATCAAGGCCGCCAGGGCCCAGATCCAGCGCGGCACATCGGGGAACCAGACGCCCATGTACACGGCCACGGCGGTGATTTCCGCGACGCAGGTCACCAGCCACAGGAACCAGTAGTTCCAACCAGTGAGAAAGCCCGCCAACGGGCCGAGGTAATCCTGGGCATAGCGACTGAACGAGCCGGCGACAGGGTTGTGGACCGCCATTTCGCCAAGCGCGCGCATGATCACCAGGATCGCCAGGCCGCCAATGATGTAAGAGAGCATGATCGCCGGGCCGGCCATTTCAATGGCCTTGGCCGAGCCAAGGAACAGGCCGACACCGATGCAGGCGCCGAGGGCCATCAGGCGAATATGCCGTTCGCCCAGTTCACGTTTCAGCGGGCCGCCCTGAGCGGTCTCGCCATGAGGCAGGTGGTTGCCAACTGGCATAGGGGTACAACCTCGTCTTGTTATTGGATTAAGCCACCGAGTACTCGACGTCGCAGCAGGTCTGCCAGGACGCCTCACACCGGGTTCGCCTCATGGGCCAACCCGTCTGGCCATGGCCAGTTCAGCGGGGGTGCAGTATAAAAAGCTCAACCCAGGGTTTTTCACTTAATAAACGGCAAGATTCAGCGAGAACTCGCGGTAAAAGCGGCTTTTGTGGAGGGGCATTACCTGGATAGCGTAAGGATTTTCTCCGTTTGACGCGCGCCGAGTATTGCACAGCTTTGGTGCAGCGTCATGCCCCTACCTAGGCCGTATATACCCAGCCGAAGGCTCTGCTTCAATACTTTCAGCCCATCGGTCGGACAACGCGGAAGCCGGCCACGGCCGAACGGGAAGCATCGCCATACCCGCCGCCGGGCCGCCCCTTCACCATGGGGTGCTTCGATTGCCAGGACGGCAATCCCAGCGAAAGGATCTCCCCATGCCGACCACCCTCGACGTACTCCAACAAGGCCGGGCACGACGCCTGGCCGCCGATGGCCAATTGATCAGCGCGTTGTTCAATCACCTGACAAACGGCGACTCCACCACAGTGATCGTGCCCGAGCACTCCACCCTGGGCTGCTGGCTGCAGGTATACCGCCGCGCACTCAGCCGCCCACACCTGCGGGCCTGGGCCACGCGCCTGCCGGTGGACCTGGCCGGCCTGGACGTGCCGCTCGAAACCGCGCCGCTCGAACTGCCGGCGCAATCGGTGCTGAATTTCTACGGCTATCCCTACCCCGAGCATCGCGGCGAGCGCAGGGTGATCTCCCAGGCACTCGATCAATCGAACAGTTTCGCCGAGCCCAAGGCGGGGCTGGATGACGGGTTGAAGCGGTTGAATCAAGACCGGCAACAGATCGCCGACCAACTGCAAACCCTGCTCGACGACGACGATTTCAGCCTGTTTTCCTGCTACAGGAGCTATTTCAAACTCGACTCCGGTTCGTTCTGGGCCACCGCCCAGCAAACCGGCGCCACGTTACTCGACGCCATCACCCGCAGCCCGTCGTTCCTGGCGCTGGAAGCGGTCGACGGCCTGCAACCCGGCACGTATATGTTCGATCCCGCCACACGCCGGCTCAGCGGCAAAAAAGCCTGGGGCGGGCTGGTGGATATCGGCATCGAACAACTGCTGGCGCTGCCCCTGGACGGCCAGCTCGAACACCTGGTCGAAGTCGCCGAGCAGTTGGGGAGCTTTGTCCACCAGAGCGGCCAGTTCAGCCTCGCCCAACTGCTCAATTGCCATGATCTGCCGGTGCCCGACACACCCGCCGAAGCCCGCGTGCTGATCGACACGCTGCGCCAGTCGACGGCGTTGACCACGCTGCCGGTCAGCGACCTGGCCAACGCCGATCTCGCCCTGATGCAGCACCAGCAGTGGCTGGCCCAGGACCATGACCGCGACGTCATGGCCGAGTGCTTGAAAGGCCTGATCCAAGCCCCGCCCAACGACCACGTGATCGACACGGCCAGCGTGACGTTGCACCCCGCACCGGACTCCGGCGCGCCGCACCATCCCGCCGTTGTCCCGCACCCCATCTGCGGCCCCTTCACCCTCCAGCAACTGCTGCAACAGCATGATCTTGCGCCACCGACCAGCGTCGACGAAGCCCAGGACACCCTGCAAACCCTGGAGATGAACCTGCCCCGCCGCCCCGAGTTCGGCGACTATCATGGGCTGTTGAGCGCCACACCCCACTCGCCGGTACGACTGCTCAGCGAACAGCGCCACAGCGTTCTCGCCACCGCCAATCACGGCCTGCCCGATGGCCACCCACGCCTGCTTGACCGCTTGTGCGGCACACTGCTGAGCGACCTGAGTGCTGACGCGATCCGCGCCCAGGCCGACCACTTGCTCAAACAACTGCTGCGGCGCGGACCGGCGCGGCAGTTGGGCCAACAACTGGTGACGGCGCTGCACTGGTACGGCCAGCACCCGGACGAAGCCGCCAGCCAGACCAGCCTCGACCTGTTGGTGTTGAGCGCCCTGATCCTCGACCTCGACCCTGGAGCCGGCGAAGCAGGCGCTCCCATCGCCGGTTTCGAGCTGAGCGCCCACGCGGGCAAGCCCCATGGTGAAGTGCGCCAAGACCTGGAACTGCATTTGGTGCGAACCTGCAAGGTCTCCACCCGCGCTGCGCCTCTCGCCGCCCACCTGTTGCTGGCCGGCGCCGCGCCGGAGTTTCTGGTGCGCGGGCTGCCCGCGACGATGCGCTTTCGCAGCTCGATCGCCTGGATGAGTTTCAAGCAAGGGGTCTTGATCGCGCAGGCCATGGCGCCCGGCTCACCGCGCCAGTTGAGCTACCACGACATGCTCGCCCTGGCATCCATGCCCGCCACGACCGGCCAGCAACAACAGTGGCGCGAATACCTCGCCACCCGCACCCTGCTCGACTGGGCCATCACCGTGGGCGAACTGCCCGAACGCGACAACACCGCCTACCTCGCGCATGAAGTCGACGCGCTGAAGCTGCGCCTCAGCCAACGCCTGCACGCCTTGAAGGCAGCCCTGATCACCTTTGCCGACGCGC
Organism: Pseudomonas veronii; assembly: GCF_001439695.1. Taxonomy (GTDB): domain Bacteria; phylum Pseudomonadota; class Gammaproteobacteria; order Pseudomonadales; family Pseudomonadaceae; genus Aquipseudomonas; species Aquipseudomonas veronii. The sequence goes on along the minus strand of NZ_JYLL01000005.1, from coordinate 319,740 downwards.
CACCGACCCGCCGCAGCATTGCCCTGGCCGACCTGAAAAACCTATTCCCCAACCAGACGCTGCTGGACAAAGCCTGCCTGTGGCGCCCCGTCCCGCCGCTCGCCAGCGGCAGCCTGCGCTTCCCGATGCACCATCACGAGCGCCGGAACTACAGCCTGCACAGCCTGGTGGAGTTGCACATGGATGGCCAACTGAGCGACAGCCGCTGGCAGTCCACCGAGCCCCAACTGGACCTGGCACAACTGCGCCCATCGTTCGGGCGCCTGGGCAACATCCATCAACGCTTCGACAGCGCGTTCGCGGCCTACATCGAACGCCTGAAGCAGGCCTACAGCAGCCTGATCGAAGACCTGCTGGCGCAACTGCCGCTGGCCGACCGACACCACCTGCAACAAGCCGACTTGCAGCTGTTGGTACTAAAAAAAGAACCCGGCAAAGACCTCGCCCTGCTGAGCCCGGAGGAAGCGTTGGCGCGTAGCGCCCGAATGGGCGTGATCCTGCGCGGCACATCGCCCAGCGCGGTGCAGGAATACGAGCTGTTCCCGCTGTTGAACCGCGTCGACAAACGCCGCGGCGCACCGCTGGCATTCCGCGAGGGCGGCACGCTGATGTCGGTGGCCACCGGCACTCCCCACGCCACCCGCCCGGTCACCCAACTGCTGATGGGCGATGAACTGCCGCTGGACTGGGACGCCTATGCCAACGGGCGCCCGCCACGGCCGGGGGTGCGCGCCAAGGTGATTGTGCAGACGCTGTGGTCATTCAGCCCGCCCCCCGCCCAGCCGCCGACGACGGCGGCGTTGACCTACGGTTCGACGCTCAACCGCGCCATTGCCCAAGCCATCGTGCGCGAGCACTTCTTCCTCGAAGTCGACGCCTTGCACCTGCAAGCCCGGGGGACCACGCAGCGCGAACAGATGCAACAACGCTGGGATCGATTGTGGACACGCCTCAAAGCCCTCGTGCCGTTCTGGTCCTGCGCCGAGGACCTCGGTTCCGGCGACACCCGCCGTGTCATCGACGGCGGCTACGCCTGCTTTATCGACCTGTTGGCGCTGCTGTTCCCCACCCAGCGCTTTCTCACGGCGTCCCTGGCGGTGTTGAAAAAAACCGCGCCGTTGCCGATCAAACTGCTGCAATTGGCCCGTTTGAGCGGCGCCTTTCTCAACACCGCGCTGAACCCGCTGGACGGCCTTCCGGGCCTGTTCAGGCTGGCTCGCAGCGGGGTGATCCGGCTGAGCGGCGGCGCGCGGAAAATCCTCCACACGGCCATCGAACAGGTTCAACGTCGCACCGCCGACCGGTTCCTGCTCGACTACCCCCGGCTGCTCGCCGGCGCCAACCTCGGCAGCGGCACGCTGCTGCGCGGCAGCGACCTGCTGCGGATCAATGCGCTGCTGCACAAAAACCACTGGTACCCGTGCCACCCGTTCACCGGCAAACCCTATGGGCCGCCGAGCCACACCTTTCGTCTGGACAGCGCCCTTGGCGTGGCGCCGATGCAGAACGCCCGCGGGCAGCAGGTGCTGGTCAGCGAACGGCTGTTCGCCACCCAGCCGCTGCTGATTGCGCGTCGCGACGCCACTGACCTGCTCGACGGCGACAACCTGTTCCGCCTGGAGCACCAGGCGCCGACCCACCTGGACGACCTGGCCTCGCCCGCCTACTTCAAGGCCGCCGAAGGCTTCGACAGCCTGTGCGGTGCGGCGCGCAGCAAACGCAGCCCGATCCCACTGATCTGCTTCACCAAAAAACTCACCGCGTTCAACGCCTCGATCCAGCAACGCCGCGCCCAGGCCATCGAGCACCTGCGCCTGATCCCCGCCCCCGCCGTCGGCCCTGGCCCGCGCAAGCTGGTCCACAACCGCCGGCTGTACGAAGCGATGCCCCAAGGCACCAGCTTTGAACTGACGCCAGTGGCCAGGACCGCGCCGCTGACCTACAAGCCCCAGCTCACCGGTCGGCTCATCGCCAACGAAGCGCAATTCGGCCTGCCCAACAATCAGTTGGACAATCAACTCAACCGCGACACCCGCGTGGTCGAGCTGACCGGGCTGACAGCGGGCACCGATGACAGCCGAACCCTGCGTGCCATGGCGATCGAACTGACCCCGGCGGGAGGCACGCGGATTATCGTGGAGGCCGACGCCGGGGTCTTTTACGAAGGCATCGCCATCGCCCCCGCTCCGGCGATGCTGTTCAACCGCCTGGACTTCAACCTCGGCGGTGAACCCGAACAGCTGATCCGCGCATTCAGCCAGCGCAAGCTCGACTACTTGAGCGCCGCCGGGTTTGTGCATAACCGCCCGTTGGTCACACTGCCCACCCTGGAGGTACTGAGCCAACAACTGGCCAGGCGCGGCTTCGGTGCGGCCAAACTCAAGCGCCTGCTCGAGCAGTCACGCGGCCTGCGGGTTATCAAGCAGCGCGAGTTGTTGCTCAACGCCAGCGATCAGGGGCAGCGCCTGGGCATGAGCGTGGCCGTCACACCCTTGAAACTCGACACCTGGCCGCCCTACCTCGCCCAGCCTGGCCAGACCCTCAATCAATACCTGGCCAGCAAGGCCCAGGCCAGCACCGTGGCGTTGGTCAAAAGCACCGGGATCGGCTCGGCCAACATCGTGGGCACGGGGGTCGACGAGCTGGAACGGCTGGCCATCGCCGAACCGCTGGTGATGTGGCAGTACAGCCGGGCGGGCCAGCCCAACTACACCGAAGTGATCCTCAAGACCGGCGCAGGCAATTGCGACCAGATGGCCCACGTGGCGAGCGAACTGATCAGGTTCAACGGCGGCGCCGCGCGCGTCTGGGGCACCAGCCCGCCCGCCCACGCGTTTGTGGTGGTGGGGAACCCGCCGGCGACGCTGGGCTCGACCCTGGACTTCAGCGAAGCGGGCTGGGTCGGCCTGTGGATATGCGACCCCTGGGCAGCCATCGTCTGCCCGGCAAGCGACTATGTGCGTCAACTCAACGTCAAAATGCACATGTGGTACCTGGAAGACATTTCGGTGTTTTTCAACGATCGCGGCACCTACCGCTGGGGCCAGGCCAACGACCGCAACTGGCTGGCGCTGCTGCGCAATGGCGTGAAACGCCCGCAGCCGTGAGCCGACACATTTCGTCACCAACGACTAAGCTTCACCCAAGTCCGATCAATCTGCGTAAATGGATGAATCGACTATGGGCGCTTTATGGCAAACCGATTCGAAACAGGCTGCGCTGCCGACCGACAGCCCGGATCAACTGCCATTGCCACACAGCGCCCGCCGGCGATCCGGGTGGTGGCGCCTGGTGTGGCTGGTGCTGTTGCTCGCGCTGCTGGCATTGGGCTGGGCCGCCAGCGTGGAAATGCACACCTCGCGCCTGCAGGCCCGCTACCTGAGCCCGTTGGCCGCCACCCTCAGTTATCGCCTGGAGCCCGGCGCCAGCGATGCCATCGTGTACCCCGGCGACGGCCCGTTCGACCGGCGCCTGGGCTACAGCGCGCTGAATGAATTCCTACCGCGCCTGCTCAAGCGCAATTACCTGATCCAGGCCCAGACACGCTTCTCCCCGGCCTTGCTGGGCTATGCCGAGCACGGGCTGTTCGTGCCCTACGCGGAAAAAGTCCAGGCCGGCCTGAGCATCACCGATTGCCGCGCCGCGCCGCTGTATGCCTTCACCTACCCGCAACAGCTCTACGCCAGCTTTGCCGAGGTTCCGCCGTTGGTGGTGCAGAGCCTGCTGTTCATTGAGGACCGCGACCTGCTGGACCCCACGCAACCGCTGGCCAACCCGGCGGTGGACTGGCCGCGCTTTGCCAAGGCGGCCTGGTCGCAAGTAGCCAAACTCCTGCATCTGCCGGGGCAGACCGCCGGCGGCAGCACCCTGGCCACACAGCTCGAGAAATATCGCCATTCGCCCGACGGCTTGACCTTGTCCGGCGGTGAGAAAATCCGCCAGATGATGTCCGCCAGCGTGCGGGCCTACCAGGCCGGGCCGGACACCTCGGGCAGTCGGCGCAATATCGTGCGCGACTATCTCAACAGCGTGCCGTTGTCCGCCGTGCCGGGCCACGGCGAAGTGCATGGCCTGGCCGAAGGCCTGCGGGTGTGGTACGGCGCCGACTTCAATCAGGTCAACCAGGCGCTGAGCGACAGCGCACAAGACCCGGCGAGCCTGGCCAGACGCGGCCTGGCCCTGCGCCAGGTGCTGTCGCTGATGATTGCCCAACGCCGGCCCTCGCACTACCTGACCAAAGGTCGCGAAGAGCTGGCGCAATTGACCGACAGCCATATCCGCCTGCTCGCGCAGAACCAGGTGATCCCCGCCACCTTGTCCGCCGCCGCCCTCGCCAGCCACGTGACCTACCGCGACTGGCAGCAGCAACCGACCCTCCAGCCGGTAGAAACCAACAAAGCCATCAACGTCGCCCGCAGCCGTCTCGCCAGCCTGCTCAACCGCTCGCTGTATGACCTCGACCGCCTCGACCTGTCGGCCACCAGCACCTTGCATTACGCGCTGCAAACCCAGGCCACCGACTACCTCAAGCACCTGGCCGACCCGGCGTTCGCCGCGCAGATGGGCCTGCTCGGCCCGCGCCTGCTGACGCCGCAAAGCACACCGCAGGTGCGCTACAGCTTCACCCTCTACGAACTGACGCCCGACGGCGCACGCGTGCGGGTGCAGACCGACAACACCGACCAGCCGTTCGATATCAACGAAGGCAGCAAACTCGAACTGGGCTCCACCGCCAAGCTGCGGGTGCTGACCACCTACCTGCAGATCGTCACCGAGCTGCATGCACGCTACCAGGCGCGCACGCCCGCCGAGCTGAAAAGCGTCGAGCTGCCCGAGCAGGATGTGCTCTCGCGCTGGGCGCTGAATTACCTGATCCAGCACAGCGACCGCGACCTGGCGAAAATGCTCGACGCCGCCCTCGACCGCACCTACTCGGCCAGCCCCGGCGAGGCGTTTTTCACCGGCGGCGGCCTGCACCGCTTCCATAACTTTCGCAACGAAGACAACGGCCGCAACCCGACCTTGCGCGATGCCCTGCGCGAGTCGATCAACCTGCCGTTCATTCGCCTGATGCGCGACCTGGTGCGCTACACCACCTATTCGGGCGAAGACAACAGCGCACGGCTGCTCAAGGACGACAACGACCCGCGCCGCCAGGAATACCTGGCCAAGTTCGCCGACCACGAAGGCACCGCGTTCCTGCTCAAGTTCTGGAAAAAATACCGCCACAAAGACACCCAGGCCCGACTCGACACCTTCATGGACAGCCTGCACCCCACCGCGATCCGCCTGGCCGCCGTCCACCGCTATTTGCTGCCCCAGGCCAGCCAGGCGAGTTTCAACACCTTCGTGCGCTCGCACCTGAAAAACCTCAAAACCCCCGATACGCTCAGCGACGAGCGCCTCGAACGGCTCTACCAGAGTTACGGCCCCGGCGCCTACGACCTGCCGGACCAGGGCTATATCGCCAAGGTGCATCCGCTGGACCTGTGGCTGCTGGGCTACCTGCTCAACCACCCTGAGGCGAGCTTCGACGAAATCGTCAAAGCCAGTGAATTCGAACGCCAGGAGGTCTACAGCTGGCTGTTCAAGAGCCGTCACCAGAGTGCGCGTGACAGCCGGATCCGCACCATGCTGGAGATCGAAGCGTTCCTCGATATCCACCAGCGCTGGCAGGCCGTGGGCTACCCGTTCGACCATCTGGTGCCGTCGCTGGCCACCGCCATCGGCAGTTCCGGCGACCGCCCCGCCGCCCTTGCGGAACTGATGGGCATCATCCTCAACGACGGCGTGCGCTTGCCGGTGCTGCGTATCGACAGCCTGCAATTCGCCAGCGGCACGCCCTATGAAACCCGCGTGGTCAACGACCCGAACCGCGGCAAACGGGTGCTGCCCAGCGAAGTCGCCACGGCGTTGCGCGGCGCGCTGTCGCAAGTGGTCGACGCCGGCACCGCCAAGCGGGTGGCCGGCAGCTTCAAACTGGCGGACGGCACGGCGCTGGCGATGGGCGGCAAAACCGGCACCGGCGATAACCGCATCGAGGCCATGGGGCCCGGCGGGCGCATGCTCAGTTCGAAATCGATCAACCGCACGGCGACCTTCGTGTTCTACATCGGCGCGCATCACTTCGGCACCCTCACCGCGTTTGTGCCGGGGGCGTCGGCGCAGCACTTCACCTTCACCTCGGCCTTGCCGGTGCAGGTGCTCAAGGGCATGGCGCCGATGCTCAACCCGCTGCTGCAACCGGGCGACCCGACGCTGTGCCTGGCCCGCCAACCCTGACGCCCGGCTGCACTACCTATCTGCCACCGCGGCGCGACGCCGCCACACACACTCATGGATCACCCTTTACAGGACTTGATCCATGCCCGCTCTACCGTCACTCGACAGCGCCTTCAACGGCGCCCACTACGCGCACATCCGCGACGCCCTGCCGGCCTGGCTCACCCAGGCCACGCCCGCACGCCTCGGCGCATTGAAAACCGCGCGCCTCAACAGCCTGACCGCACCGGCCCCGCTCAAGGCCGCCATTGCCGAACATTGGCAGCGGCAAAACCGCCTGGACCAACGGCTCGCCGGGTTGAACGATGTGTACGCCTTCGCCGAACCGCTGCTCAAACACGCCCTGCGCGACTATGGCGCGGTGGATGTGCGCAACACCTACCTGCGCCTCTATGTCGAAACCAACCTGGCCTGGTGGAAGATCAACATCAGCGGCGCACAGACCAGCAAGACCGTGTCATTGCTCGATGCGGCGCTGGGCAACTTCGCCGCCAGCGACGACTTTCTCGACTTCGCCTTCCTCGGCCCGAGCGATGCGCGCGGCCAGCGCGATGTGCTGTCGATCACCCACCGCACCAGCGGCGCCCGCCTCACGGCGCAGGGGTTCAAAGACATTTGCCGCCAGCTGGATCTCGGCGCGCAGTATCAACTCAAGCTCAGTCAGGCGCTCGGCTTCAACAACCCGCCGCTGGCCCGCACGGTTCACGACGAGGTGGTCGCACGCCACAAAGCCGCGCTGAACAGCGCCGCCCACCTGGCCCTGGCCAAGGGCGACCTCGAGCCCGAGACGCACGGTTCGATGCTTGACCTGCTGAGCGACCGGCCGAGCCCGCTCCAGGCCTACACCCTCAGCGTGATGAACGTCGCGCTGGTGGGCATCGTGCTGTTTATCGCCGCGCCAGGCCCTCGGGTGATCGCTTATGTCGCCGAAGACCCCGAACACCCGCTCAAGGCATACCCGTCGCCCCAGGCGTTCATGGCCGAACTGACCCGTCAGTTGCGCGACAAGGCGCGCTACCAGGTGTTCTTCAGCCAGTTCGTGCCCCATGCCGAGCGCGGGGCTTTTTTTGCCGGGCTCAATGCGCGCCTCAGCCACATCCAATGGCACCAAAAAGCCCGCACCGACAGCGGGCCGAGCTGGAAAGACACGCCGATCAGCGACCCCAACCTGCACTTCAGCGTGCAACGCTGGCAGGACGATTATCGCCAACGCCCGCCGACACCCCACGCGGACACCCTGTGGAGCTACCTGTTTCGCGTGCAACTGAACAAAATCGTCAACGATGCGCGGACTATCGCCGTGTCCAGCACCGACGTCGAACGCCACGCCCGCTGGGCCTGGTGGGACAACCTGGAGCAGATGTTCGCCGACCTCCTCAATGCCGCGTTGCTGGTGCTGACGCCCTTCGTGCCGGTGCTCGGCGAACTGATGCTGGTCTACAGCGCCTACCAGATCATGGACGAGGTGTGCGAAGGCGTCGTCGACTGGAGCGAAGGCCGGCGCACCGAAGCCTGGGAACATGTGGCGGGGGTGGCCGACAGCGTGATCCAGTTCGCCCTGTTTGCCGCGGGCGGCCACATCGGTCAGTTGGCGCGGCTCAAGCTCTCGCCCTTCATCGAAGGCCTGGTCCCGGTGCAGCGGACCGACGGCAGCCGGCGCTTGTGGAACCCGGACATCAGCGCGTTCGCCCGGAAAACCCCGATCCCCGCCGATTCGATACCGTCGCCCGCGGGCCTGCATCAGCATGACGGCAAAACCCTGCTGGCCCTGGGCGACCATCACCTGGAGGTGCAATACGACCCGCTCAGCGACGCGCACCGCGTGGTCCACCCCGAACGCCCGGACGCCTACCGCCCGCGCCTGCAATTGAACGGCGACGGCGCGGCGACCCACGAGGGCGAACGCCCGCGCACCTGGGAGCGTGCGCAGTTGCTGCGACGTCTCGGGCATCGGGTGCAACCGTTCAGTGACACGCAGCTGGAACAGCTAAGGGTCGCCAGCGCCACCGAAGACGGCGCCCTACGCCGCATGTACGAGTACAACGAAACACTGCCGCCGTTGCTCGATGCCGGCCTCAAACGGCTCGAAGCGGCCGACTCCATCCAGGCGGCCAGCGAAAAAATCCGCGCCGGGCAGGCTTTGAGCGCCGACCCGAGTTCGGACTGGTTCGAGCAGATGGTCACCGAACTCGACGGTTGGCCCCGGAACAAAGCACTGCAAGTGTTCCTCAAGCCCGACCTGAGCGGCAGCTCGCACCGCTATGGCGCTGCGCAAGCCAGCGCCGCCGACACCTTGCGCATCAGTCTCGGCGAAGTGCTGTCCGGGCACTTGCCGGAACGGGTGCTGGGCTTTCTCGATGAAGCGGCAATCACCCGCCTGCTGGGCGCCGAGGTGCCGAAGTCGCAGCGGGTACACGCGTTACGCGAGCAACTGGCCGACTACGTATTGAGCCAGAGCCGCGACATCGCCCCGGCGGTCTACCACGCCCGTGAAGAGAGCGACGACCCCGGCATTATCAGCCTGCGCCACGACCATCCCGACCTCGACCTGAGCCTGGCCCGCCGCCTGCTCGACACCGCCCGCCCCGCCGAACGCCAGGCCCTGGCCGCGCACCGGCGCGGGCCGTTGCGCCTGCGCAACCTGGCCGACGAGCTGCACGTGGCCGCCGAGGCGGCACGCGCCTATGAAGGCTTCTATCCACCAGCGTCGCCCAGCCCGGCCACGGAAACCCTGGTGCTCAAGACCCTGCAATTGCACGCCGACGTGCTCAGCGACCTGCACCTTGAAATCCGCAACGGCTCCGTCACCGGCCCTCTGCGCAGCCAGGCCGGCCCGGACACTGCCACCACTCGCCGGGTGTTGGTCCACAACAGCCTCGGTTATGCGGTCTATGACGGCGCCGGCCAACCGTTGCACCGCCCGGCCAATCTGTACGAAGCCGTGTTGTCGAGCCTGCCCGCCGCGTCGCACAGCGGGCTGGGTTACCGCCCCGGCGAAGGTGCAGACCTGCGGCGCTGGCTGATGACCGCCCTGGAACCCTTGGCCGAGCGCCGCACGCTCCTTGCTGAGCCGGCGACTCACCGGGTGATGGAGCGGCACACCCAACAGTTGCTCGGCGGCCCGCTGCTCAGCCGCTGCCGCGCCGCGCCTGCCGATCACCCGGCGACGTTTGCCAGGGAGGTCTTGCAACGCTTGTTTCCGAGCCTCAGCGAGCAACGGCTGAGCCGCTTCATCGAGGCGATCCCCACCGACCAACTGGGCACCACTCTGAACGACCTGACCCTGGAGAAACAAACCCTGCACAGCCAATTGCAGACCTGGAAACAATCGCCCACCCATCACCCCAAAGGCAGCGTCCAGGAGCGTCAACAACTGGCCAGCCGCAAACGCCTGGCGCTGCTCCTCGAACAGACCTGGGCCGACCGCTACGCCGAATACACCGACGATTGGGGCCGCACCCAACACGGCGCGCGCGTGGACCTGAACGGCATGCCGCTACCCGAATCGCTGCCCGCGCTGACCGTCAACTTTGAACATGTGACGTTCCTGGACCTGAGCCAGAGCAGCGTCGGGCAAACCCATTGCGGCTTGCTCAAGCACTTCCCGGCGCTGCACTCCCTGGACCTGAGCGACAACCACCTGACCAGCCTGCCGGTCGAGCTTGGCGCGATGCGTTTGCTGCGCAACCTCAACCTCGCGAGCAACCGCATGGCCCTGTTCCCCGAAGACGTGACGCGCCTGCGCAACCTGCGCCGCCTGCAAGTCCTGATCCTCAGCCACAACCCGCTCAGCCTCGCGCCGGACATCACGCGCATGCCCAACCTGCGCCGCCTCGACCTCAGCCACACACAGATCGGCCAATGGCCCCGCGGCCTGTTTGCCCACCCCAGGAACGATGCGTTCGACCTGAACCTGAGCGGCAACCCGATCCGCGCCCTGCCCACCCTGACGCCGGAACCCACGGCGGCGCGCACCGTGGCGCGCACCCGCCTGGACCGCAACACGCTGAACGACGATCAGCGCACTCTGTACGAACGCTACCGCAGCGAGGCCGGGCTGGACCCGTATCGCACCTATGAGCCCCAGGGCAGCAGCGATCCCTGGCTGGAAGGCGTCGACGCCAACACCCGGCTTGTCCGCGAGCAGCTGTGGGACGCCGTCGAAGACGAACACGGCTCCCAGGGCTTTTTCGAAGTCATCAAGCTGCTTGAGCCGCCCGAGTTTTTCGAGAACCCCCAGGACCAGCAGCGCTACGCCCGCAACCAAGCGGAGCTGACGCAACGGGTGTGGCGCTTGATCAACGCCACCCACGCCGACAGCGCCCTGCGCGAGCGCTTGTTCAAGCTGTCGAGCTTCCCCGGTTTGTGCGGCGACGGCGGCGCGCAGATTTTCAATGAGATGGGGATCGAGGTCATGGCCAGCGAAGGCCGGCGCTTTTCCGCGTCACTGGCTGAACTCGAAGGCCGACTGGTGACCCTGGCCAAGGGCGCGGCGCGCCTCAAGCACCTGAACCTGGTGGCCCAGGCGGACGTCGCCCGGCGCCTGCGGCCCATCGACGCCGGTGGCGAAGGCCAGCGCCTGCGCTCCGAGCTGGTGGACGGCGAGGCCGGCGAGGTGGACGAAGTGGATATCCACCTGGCCTACCAGACCGCCCTGGCCAACAGGCTGGATTTGCCCTGGCTGTCGGACCACATGCTCTACCGCGACACCGCCAATGTCAGCCCGGACCGCATCCAGCAGGCGTACACCACGGTAAGGGAAATGGGCCAGGACGACGGCCTGGTCAACCAGATGCTGCTCGAGCCGTATTGGGAGACCTTCCTGCAGGAAACCTACGACAACCGCTATCAACAGAATCTCACCGAGTACACGCAGAAGTTCTACCGCCTGGACGACCTGCAAACCCTGCAGGCGCAATGGCGCGAAGAACGGGAGCCGCAGCAAAAAGCCCAGCTCGCCGAGCAGCTCAAGGCCCTGGCGGACGAACTGGACACGGCCGAAAACCTCGTGCTCAGCGACACGCCGATCAGCGACGCGCTCTACAACCGCCTGCTCAACGACCTGGGCTACAAGGAGAAAGACTGGATGCGCGGCCTGACCCGCACAGCCCTGAAAAACGCCGCTCAACAGCGTAACCGGGCGCCGTTGTCCGACACGTGAGGGCACTGCAGGCGCGCATGCCCGCGCCTGCAACCCCCGCGGGTTACACCTCCGAATCCCAGATCACTGTGACGTTCCCTTCATAGGTGCCGGACTCACCGGGCTGCAACATCGTCTCCACATCGTCGCGCGCCACTTCGAAATGCAGGGTGCCAGGCTTGCGGTCGACGAACATCGTCGACAGCAACAGGTGCGTGCCGCTGCCGTCCAGCCGCAGCGGACGGCGCTGGACCGGCTGGCCCTCGGGGTCGACGATGCCGTGGGGCATGGTCACGCCGACCTGCAACGGCACCGAGCGCCCCGACCTGGCGTCACGGATCCGGCAGGTGTTGTCTGCCGCCTCGACGTACTGGCATTCCATGCCGATCCTGAAGCGCGCGGTGGAATAGAAGTTGAAGGTCTGGTCCCTGAACAGCCGCGTCGGTTTGCGCCCCTGGCTCAACCAGCCTTGCCAGCCACCCTGGGGCAGCAACTCGACGCGCTCACCGCCCGGCGGGATCTCGACCTTGAGGATGTGATCGACCGAAAGAATGAAATTGAGGGTGATCTGCTCATCGTTGGGTAACATCACGTTGCCCAGGTCGAAGTCCTTGTGCGGCCCGACGCTGTACGTCACCTGCCCGCGGTAGGTCCCGGCCCTCATCCCCAGGGGGTCGGGCGTGACCAATTCGTAGGTGAAACCGAGGCCATCGAACCAAAATGTCTCGGCGGGGATATGGCTGGCGGCTCTTTGCGCACACCCCCTGACACCTTCCGGCAAAAACCAGGTGAACGCGAAAAGCCATTGGTTGCCGACACTCACCCCGCTGGATTGACACGGTGGCGGTGGATAATCGTGTTCCCAACGCACAGTGGGGTCCTGCCGCAGCCACCGGAACACCATGCCAATGCCACTGATCCGGAACTGAAGGGTTTCGGCCTCTCCCGTTTCGTCATGCACGACGGTGATGTTTCTGCGTTCGGTCGGCGCATGAAACAACAGATGATTGCGATCGTCCCCGCCCGGCACGATCGGCGCGCTCATCCGAAAATCGATCGGAAGACCGATGCTGTAGCGCGTCTCGTTGCAGTACTGCGGCGCCCAGGTGCAATAGCTGTTACCCGGCGGCGTGTGGTTTTTGAACACGTTGCGCGCCGGCTGGCTGGGGTCCGGCCGGAACGAGGCCAGGATGTCCACGGTGGCCGCCGTTACGTCGGCGGGCAGCCCCACCAGCAGCCCGGCCAACCACAGCCCCAACACCTTGTTTTTGATTTGCATGGGTTCACTCGTTCTGAAAAAACTCAAGCGTGGCCCCCGGTTCATGGGCGCAACGCATCGAAAATGATCTGCACGTTGCCGAAGTACTGACCGGGGAGGTAACCGTCCTCAGGCTTCTGCGCGGCAATTTCCAGCAGCACTCGCTTGCCGACACGGGCCTCGGCTTCCGGCACCACGCGCATCGCGTCGAGCCCCAGCACCTGCTGATTGAAGGTGACGGTGAGCGCAATGTTGTCGCGGCCGTTGAACAGCACCGGCTCATAGGCGAGGTAGGCGTCCACCGCGCCCAACACGTTTTTCACATCGAAAGGCTCGCGCAGCGCACTCAGGGTTTCAGTCACCGGGTTCCAGCTCAGGGTTTGCTCACGCTCCAGAAAGCCGGGGTTGAGCGGCAATACATAGAAGTCACTGGTGGGGACTTTGACCGACACCTGGAACACCGCCTCCTCGCGGGCGGCCAGGGCGCTGAAGCTGAGCGCGCTCAACAGCACCAACACGGCCCAGCGGCTCATCCTTTCACCTCTTGATTCTTCTGCGTGTCGCCTTCCACCAGCTTGAAGGTGTAGTGACGCCCGGTTTGTTTATCGAAGGTAAAGGCACGCCCCGGCAGCACGTGGTTCTTGGTGGTCGGATGGCAATCGGTCGGCTTGCCGGCCACACAGTTCTTGAATTCGTCGACCACGATCACGCTGTTGCCGTTGTTGCGCAGTTCATAGCGAGTGGCGCCATCGTTGATGCGGGTGTCGTAGCGGGTGTCCTTGGGGCGCACGAAAAACACCGTGCCATAGCCGGCCAGCACGCTGACGCCGGCCTGCAGGGTCTTTTGATATTCCTCACGCTCTTCTTCGGACAGGGCAAAAGCGTCCTCTTTTTCCGGCACCACCGGGATGTAGCGCACCCGGAAGTAACGCTCGCTGGCGCGCTCGCCCATGTACAGCAAGCGCGTGCCCTGCATGCCGTTGGCCGGCACGATCAGGCGCGCGGGGCTGGCCATCAGGCCATCGCGGGCGCTGGCGTCAGCCTGGGATTGCACGGGAATTTCCCGGGGCACGCCGCTGGCGTCGTAGACGATTTCGAGGATCTCGACCTTGACGAACGCGGTGCTGGTGCCGCCGTTGAAGATGCGTTTGAGGTAGCTGCTCTTGCTCCCGTCCAGGTAGTCATAGACCACGCCGACGTTGATATTCGGGCCCGCCTGGACCCCCAGGGAAACCATCCACACGCCCAGGATTGCGGCTAATACTTTCATTGCTTTACACCTCATTAACGGTTGGCCTGAAGCCAACCCACTCGACTTGCGAAGCGCAAATACCCGCGCCCGAACAGGCCTATCCGTATCGATGTTCATGGCTTACACCCTGTGCGAATCACCCCGACGTCGGCCGCTCGAATGCGCTATCGGCCAAGGTATCCGGCGTGCAACGCAGGTCGCCGATCATCAGCACATCGTTTTCACTGCGGGCCTTGCTCGGGTCGAGGCGGAACTGACAGAGCAACTGGTTGCCCCGGCGCACTTCCAGGGTGGGCGAGCCGGCGTTCATTTCCATCGAGAAGAACCCGTCGACCTCGCTGACGCCACGGCTGGCATGGTTGATCACGTGATGCCCCTTGAGCGGGCGGCCCTGCGGGTCGAGCAGGCGACCGAGCACGGTGACGGTTTTCATCACGCGGATCTTGCGGTAGTCCACCCCGCCCTTGTTGATGTGGTAGGCGCTGCGCGGCGGCTGGATGTTCGCCGCCGGCGGGTGGTTGCCGTCGAAGTCGAACGCCACCGAGCCGGTCCGGTAGGCGGTGAGCGGCACGAAGTTGCGCCCCGGCCGCAGCGCGGTGCTGCCACCGCTGAGGTCGTCGGCGCGCAGGGTGATGTCGTCGAGGTCGGTTTCCACATCGACGATCATGCCCGCGCCGTCGCCGTGGTACTGGCTGGTCAGGGCCACCTTCTGGCCGCCGACGGCGAAGGTGCTGTGCAGGTTGAGGCCGCCGGTGAGGTTGCCGTTGAAGGAAGAGCGCTGGGCAAACGCATCGCCGGCGAGCATGTCGCCGTGGAAGCTGGTCATGCCGGACAGGCCGACGCCGTAGGTGTCGGTCAGCACGGTGGCCGAGACGTTCTGCAGCACATGGCCGCTGAGGTCTTTGCGGTAGGTCAGCGAGCCATTGTTGTCACGTTTGCCGTCGCGCGAGGTGCGCGAGCCGATGCTGCCCGACCACTGCTCGCCCGGCCCACCGAGGGCCAGGTTGAGGGTCAGGTCGACGCCACGGTTGCGCCGGTCGCCGGTGCTGCGGCTGGCGGGGCGGTCGAACAGCGACAGGCGCCAATTGGCATCGCTGCCGAACAACCGGTCGTGCTTGCTCCAACCCAGGTCCAGGCCGACGCCCTCGACGTTGCCCTGGCTGTGGGACAGGCGTGCATTGAGCGAATGCTGGTTGATCAGGCGGTGATTGATCGACAGCGACGAGGTACTGGTCTGGCCGACGAAGGTTTGCCGGGTGCGCAGCCGCGTGCCGTCGGGCAGCGTGTCGTAGGTGTTGCGGGTGTCCAGCCAACTGCGGTTGTGGCTGGCGATCACGCTGCCGGCGCCATAACTGTAGAGGCCTTGCACGTCCATGCCGGTGCCGTGGTCCTGGGTCTGGTAGACGTTGGCGTACAGGCTCGCCTGGGTCGCCAGCGTCCAGTCGATGGAAGCGCCGTATTGCATGCGCTCCTGCACCTGGCGCCCGGACAAGCCGACGATCACACGCGGGTGCAGCAAATAATTGAGCGAAGCGCCGGCGGTCATGTCGCCTTTGTCGCGTTGCTCCCAGTTGTTGAACAAGGTGCTTTCGCGGCCGGCGAACACGTTGTAGCGCCAGCGCTCGTCATGGTTGCGCCAGTTGTTGGGCTTGTACACCAACTCCTGGGTGGTGGCAGTGACCTGGCCGTCCTCGACCAGGCGCACTTCCACTTCATAAATGCCACCGGGCAACGGCCGCGTATCGATGCTCTGCAAACCGGCGGCCACCGCCTGGGTGTTGATCAGCAGGCCGTTGCGGTAAATCTCCACCGAGCCCTGGCGGTTGGAGGTGACGTAGATCGGGTACACGCTGGGCTTGGGGTTGTTGATAGCCAGGCTGTCGGAACTGCCGAGCATCACACCCACGGCGATATCCGGCGCGGCGCCGAACGCGCGCGGCTGGCGATTGAGCCCCTCGGAGGTGGGCGTGAAATAGCCCAGGCGCAGGAACTGGCCTTCGAATTCGCGCTGGGCGTACAGCGAATACAGTGCGTGATAAAGCTGGGTGTCCGGCCCGCCGAGGCGTGCCAGTTGCAGGTTGAGCGCATGGCTCCAGTTCCCCAGGCTGCTGCTGGCTTCAACCCCGAAACGTCCGCCGAGTTCCTGCGCTTGGCCGCCGTTGAGGTTCAACTGGTTGCTGACAATCAAGCCCGTGCTGCCGTCCTGGGGCTGGTGGTAATAACGCTGATGATCGGTGTCGTGCTCGGCGTTCTCCGTGAGGATCGAGACCAGCGAGTTTTCCAGGTTGTAATGCACCGCCAACATCTTCTCCGGGCAGGTTTGCGTGCAACTTCCCAGGGCCGCGCCTTGTTGCAGGTAGTGGCTCCAGGTATCGCGCTCAGCGGGTTGTATCGGGCTGTCGCTGATATCGGTAAAGTCCAGCAGCGTGAGGCGGTCATCGCGCGAAAGTATCACCATCGCCTCGCCCAGAAAGACTTCGTCGCGTTCGATACGCACGGCCAGGGGCACATCAAAAAAATGCTCTTCGAATTCGCTCGGCAAACCTTTCGCCTGAGCCAGTAAACTGCGTGGCGTATAACTGTTATCAGCCGCCGCCCAGGCAGCCGAACAGGCAAGCAGGGCCAGCGCCGCCGCGATGGGTTTCATCGGGAACATGAACTTAATACTCTATGGCGAACTGCAAACCATCTGGAAACCGCCCGCAGGCGAACACAACCTGCGGGCGGTGGGTGTGATCGATAAGGCGCGGCCTTATCGCGTGCCGGGTGCTTAGAAAGCGGTGCGCGGCACGTTGTCGAAGATCACGGTGGCGACGCTGGTGTAGAGACCGGTCTGGGTGTCCGCCGGCTTGGCGGCCTTGATGGTCATCATTTTTTGCAGGCCGGGGTTGGACTCTGCGTCGGCGGCCACTTCTTGCGGGCTACCGGTCAGGGCCACGGTGCCCAGGGTGATGGTCAGCGGGATCGAGTCCGTGCCGTTGGTGAGCGCCGCCGGGCCGTCCTGCAGGTAGGCGTCGATCGAGCCACCGGTGTTTTTCAGGGTGAACATCGAGGACAGCGTGCTCAGTTCGCCGGTCACAGTGTTGTAGGTCATGATTTCGTCGCGACCGAAGTTGGGGTCCAGGGGCTGGGCGTGGAACTGCTTGGTAGGGATGTCGGCCTTGATGTTGATCGTGGTGCTTGCATCGTTGGCGGCCATGGCAGCCGAAGAACCCAATACCGCAACAGCCAGCGGGAGCAGAACAGCAAACTTCTTGATCATGCTTGAATACCTAGTAGTCATTTAAAGGAAGGCGGTTAACTAAAAAGCAAGTCAAGACTCACTTCCAACTAACAGCGCGGCGCAATGTTCATTGTTTGGCTGAACATTCAACGCCGGGAAATATTCGACCAATGCGCTTTAAAAGTAAGCAGGCAAGCTCCGAGAAACATGCAGGCCAATAGGCCATTACGCTGGAGGAAGAAATGCAATAAATACGATTTTTAAAAAAACGACTGTAAGACGTTAATGACACACAGATAATTCAATAAAAGCAGTACAGTTATCAGGAGACACTTAACGCACAACTTCACATCTGTAGTATTGGAACTACACGAGGGCATCACTCTACGCCTTCAACGGCCACCGCCTAGATTGACGACGGTGTTATTGACGTAGGATCTGGACTTTTCCACCCCCCTGCCCGCGCCGGCAGGGGGGGTCAGGTTTACTGGACGTGGGTGAGTTTCACCACCTGATCGAGGGCCGAGAGCAGCCGTTCGAACGCGCTGAACCGCTCGTCCTTCAGTTCTGCCCAGCGCTCGATGAAGAAGCGGCCTTGATCGTCGATCTGCACCGGCGTGGAAAGGATCTCGCCGCTGCGCGAGTGATGCACCAGATTCACTTCATGGAGTGAAAGCTGCTCGACCATGAACTGCCCCGGTCGCGTCAAGCGTGAACGATCGGCGGGAACATAGGCGCGAGGAGGACGCATGCCAGGGACGCCGACAGCCAGGGTGAAGTCGCTGCGGATCGCCGTCAGCCGGTTGGGGTACAACGACGATCCGTAGGCGACGGTCCATTGCAGCCCTGAGCGCAGCTCGCTGGCCGTGCCCGCCGGTACATCTGAGAGCCGCAGGCTGATCGCCCCTTGCGTCTGGGCCACCCCCGCAATCCCTTCGACCGAATGCACATGGGCATTGCCCATGTGCGCCACCCACCTGTGCGCGCCCTCGGCAGCCTGGTCTTGACGGATGACCTCGCCGGCAAAGAAGTTGAACATCGCAATGCGCGACGTCTGCGGCGCGCTCATGCCCTTGGTGTGGTAGCTCGATACGCAATCCAATGCGCGGATGCGCAGGCCGTGTTTGCCTGCCACTTCCACGACGCTGGTGTAGGTGTGCGGCCCGCGGTACTCGGGCATGTGGCCCCGGTCGAGGGTCCACAGGCGGTCTTTGAGCGCTGGGGGCAATACGCCCGTGCGCTGGAAGGTATCCAGGTCGGCCTGGTGCAGGTCGGTGAACAGGTGCTCCATGTACAGGGTTTTGACGCCTTGCTGCTTGAGCGCCTTCATCTGATCGATCAGCAGCGCCTTGCTCGATTGCTCGACGTGGCTCTCGCAGACAATCAGCCCCCGAGCGTGTTGGTAGCTTTGCGCGATAAAGTCGGCGGGCGTGGTGTTCGCCGGCAGGTCCGGCAACGTCGGCCTGGGGGGCAGTTCAGGGGTTTTGAAGAACGCCTGCGCCGCTGTGTTCAGGCGCTCGCGGGTCTTGCGGAAGGCGCTTTCGGCAGCGGCGATTTTCGGGTTGAGCGACCCATAACGGGTGTCGAACGCATGCGCGCCTTTGCCCATTTCATGCAGCTCGGGGACGAACCGCGAGTCGATGTCGAACTCGCTGTACGCGCTTGCGCGGCCAGGCGCGGTGACGAATGCCGGGGGCGCCGTGTAGGCGGTTTGCAGGGTCAGCTTGAAGTCGGCTTTGGCCGCCGGGTCGTCGACGATCGCGCCGGGCGTATCGTTCCAGATGCCCACCGGTTGGCCGGGGGCGACGTCTTCGACGCGCACACTCAGGGTCTTTTGCAGGTCGGCCAGGCCCGGGGTCTGGGTGTGCGTGTTGAGACGGCGGCTGTCGACCAGGGCGACCCACCCTTCGCCGGGTTTTGCGCCGATGTCGGCCTCGATCAGCGTGTGGGAGTAGAAGTTTCGCTGGGCGTTGGGCCGAGGGCTGACCAGCGCGCCGTTTTTCAGGTTGAAGGCTTTGTCCACCTCGTAGCCGGTAGACGCGTCCAGCCCACAGACGGCGATGTTTTGCCGGCGCGCCGCAAGGATCAGGGCGCGATAGGAATGCGGCGAGTCGTTGGCGATCCCCAGGGCTGTCTCGACTTTTTTCAGGTACTCGCTGATGTGCCGGTAGCTGCCGCCGGCGTTGAACTTGTCCAGTTTGCCCCGGAACAGGTCGGCCGGCAGGTACTCGATGTACAGGCGCCGCACGCCCTGCTCGTAGAGGGTGTGCATATTGTCGATCAGCAGCTGTTTGGCGGCGAGCGAGCCAGGCACGGCGCCCACCACCAAGCCGGGGTTTTCCTTGAAGGCGCTTTCCAGGATGTGCCGATGGCTCGCGCTGGCTTCGAAGGCCAGTACATCGGCCCTGGGAACGATGGGATTGAGCTGGGCGAAGAACGTGTCGGCATCGCCGCGCAACTGCAGGTAGGCGTGCAGGTAAGGGGCCTGGAGCGGGGCCATTTCATAGGTCAGCAGGCTGTCGCGGGTGCCCTCGCCCAACAACTCATCGACGCTGGAGGTGTTGCGAAACTCCACGCTCAGAACGCTTTCGTAGTCTTTGGCCAGCTCCGGCGGAACCTCATAGCGCTGCAACGCGTGGGGGCTTGGCGCGGGGCGTTTCGGCGCCCCGCCGGTGAGGCCCGAGCGCACCCAGCGGCCCTCGGCGTTCTGGTTGACCAGGCGTGCGGTCGACACGAGTTTGCCGTTCACCGGGTCCTGGCGAAACAGCAGATAGCGGCCCAGGGCATCGGGGGTTTTGCCCGCCCACAACGGCCGGCCCTCGAACCACACCGCCTGCATACCGGCGAGCGTGGGGCTCGGCGGCTGCAGTTGTTGGATCAACGCCATGGCCTGGCGCGGCGCTGCTGGGCGCATGAGGTGGCGCATCGGCCGGAGCAGCGGGCCGATGGACTTGAGTGCCGGGCGCAGGTCGGTGAACACCGCGCCGAGGCTGTTGCTCAGGTAGCCGACGAAGTGTTGCAGCGCCGCATCGGTGTCGCCCTGGTTGTAGGCGTGCAGGGCCAGCATGCCGTCCTTGAGCGCCAGCAGCAGGCCCAGGCTCAGGCTCAACACCGGGAACGGTGCGGTCGCAATGGCGATCAGCGGTTCGAGGCAACTCCAGACCAGGCCCATGATCATGTCGGTGCGATTGACCGTGGTGGCGGCAACGTCGTCGATCTTGCGTTGCAGCTTCATGTCGTGCAGCAGGTGACGCAGGTCGAGCACGGGCGGCACGCGCTCGATCGCGTCGTAGCGCGCCAGGCTCAGGTCGGTGCTGTTGAGGTCTGCGGGCAGGCCGGCCTGGGCGGTTTGCAGAAAACGCCGGACGCGCACCCGGGACTGCACACCGACGCGGGCGCTGAAGTAATCGAGCATGCCGTCGACTTTTTTCAGCAGGTAGTTGAACAGCCGGGCTTCGCGCAAGAACACGCCGTCCGGCGCCTGCGGTGTATAGAGCAACACCGGATTCGCGCCGTGGCTGAACAGCAAGGTGTCGATCACCCAGTCGCCGTCGATCATCAGGCGATGCACGTTGTAGGTGCTGCGCGTCTCGACCGAGGTGTCGTCCAGGCTCTTGATGGCGCGTTCAAACCAATCCAGATCGACCTGGGCGATATGGCCTTTGAGGCGCGATTCGAGCGCCGCGCTGTGCAACTGCAACTGGTTGATCGCCAGCGTTGCGTCGCGGCGCAGGGCATAACCGGGGCTGGCCGGGTTTTGCAGTTTGGCCTGGACTTCATCGGCGTAGCGCTGGCCGATCCATACGCCGCGGACCGAAAGCGCGACGTTGCGCGGCGTGAGCTTGCTCAGGTCGACCCCGGCCGGGCCCATGAAGGTGGCGACGGTGTCGAACCTGGCGTCGAGAAACCCCAGCGAATCCTCATAACCATCGCGATACAGGCGGGTGTAGGACACCGACGCGGGGCGCGTCAACGCCGGGAAGTCTTTGGGGTAATGCACCCACACCGTATCGGGGTCGACATCGTTTTGCCGCTGGCGCCCCAGCAGGGCGTTGAGCTGCGTCTTGGCCTGGGCATGCAGGAAGCGCTCGAAGCTGATGAAGCGGGCGTCGGATAACGGGTTTTGCGCATAGGTGTTCGCCGCGCCTTCGGCGTTTTCCGCCAGTTGAGTCAGTTGTCGACGCTGGGCCTCGGTGGCGGCCCGGTACCACGTCGGGGTGCCCCAGTGGTAATCGTCGGTCTGCACCTCCAGCAGTTGGGCGCGCAGGGCCTTGAGGCAATCGGCGTGGTCGGCCGCCTGGCTGAAGGTGACGTGGCGATATTCCTGGCGCGCCGGAATGAAGCCCAGGCCAGCCATGAACGTTTCCAGACCCGCACGGGACTTGAGGGCGACTTGCCCCAGCAGATAAGCGCGCATGGTTTCGTCCGCGCACCAGCCGAGGATATGCGCCTGGCAGCCGGTTTCCGTGTCGAACCCATGAAACTGCTGGGCCTGCGGCGCTTCGGGGGTACACAGCAGCAAGCGCTGGATCGCGCCCTGCTCGTCGCGCTCGCGCAGCAGCCAGAGGTCCTTGAGCACACAGCCATTGAGCGCAACGCTGCTCGCGTGCAGTTGCGCGTCGGTGCCGCGACGCAGGCGGGTAACGCGTTGATAGTCGGCCTCGGTGATGTGGTTTTGCAGCGTAGCCGTGTAGGCCAGGGCATTGATGCGGCGGTCGAGCATCTGTTCGATGGCGGCGTGGATCTGCGGCTTGGCGTAGTACTCGCGGCGCACGGCCTCAAACTCCGCACGCGGTTTGAGGCTGTCGAGCAGGCTGACCAGATAGGCCGGGGTCAGGTCTTGATAGCGCTCGGGCAGTGGCGCGTCGGCATACGTGAGGGTGGTATTGAGCAAAAACGCCGAGCCGGGCAGTTCGTCGCCGGTGTGCAGGCCGCGCAGCGCCAGCGCGGTCAGGTTGTGTTTCTGCTCGTAGGCGCCGACCCTGGCCACACTGCGGCGCGTGCGGACTTGCAGGCGGTCGGGGTCCAGGTCGGTGATTTCCAGGTCAGCGGCCAGTTGTTCGAGCAACTGATAGCGCGCCAGGGCCTGCGGCGAGGCGGCATGGCCGAACAGGTTCAGCAGGGCTTGGCGGGCCTCGTCGTACTCGCTCAGCTGCCGCGCCAGGGCCTCGCGCTGGTGGCTCGGCGCGTTGCGATACCAGGCCGGGGCGCTGTGCTCCAGGCAACGGTCGAGCAGGCGCTGGGCGCGCAATTCCAGGCGCGGGCTGAGGTCGGGCAAGGCCGCGCGAATCGCGTCGTCCAACTCGGCAAGCAGCTGTCGGGCGCTATGGTCGGGGTTGGCGTCCAGGCTCAAGGCCCAATCGATATCCAGCGCGCGTTTGGCCAGCCTGGCGTCGTAGGTGTGTTCGCACAGCGGTTCGCTGTTGATGGGGACCAACTGCAGCGGCCAGACGCCCATGACGGACAGCCCCCAGTACCGGCGCGGCAGCAGGCTCATGAACTCCTTGCGCCAACTGCCGACCGCCATCGTCTCGCGCAGTCGGCGGTTCATCTCGGCCAGCGAGCTGAACGACTCGAAGCCGCGGGCCGGCGTGAACAGCACGACGTAGCCGGCATCGTCGGCCGGGGTCAGCTGCGCGACCACGGGGGTGTTTTTTTCGGTCAACACAAAGGCCCCGGCGAACTCGATCGTCTGGGCTCGATAGCTGAAAGTCAGCGCATAGATGCCCGGTCGAAAGCTCGGCCCGAGCCCCAGGTTCTGCACCAGACGGGCCTCTTCACGATGCAGCAGAGAGTCCTGGATGTTGAGCCTGGCTTCGAGTTCCAACGCGACCAGGCCGGCGTCGTTGGCCATGAACGTGCGCAGGCTTTGGCCGCCCAACACCCCGGTTTCGTCCAGTTTCTGCAAGTGCGCCGTGAGGTCGCGCTTGAGCGTCGCCAGCCGTTGCTTGCCCTCGTCACTTTGCAGGTCGGCCTGCGCCACATCGGCATACAGCGCACGACAGCGGTCGAAGTGAGCGCGCGCGTGCGCCGTGAGCGTCTGGTTGAGTTTTTCAAGCTGTTGTAACTCGACGGGGAGCGGCCGCTTGGACAGTAACGGGGTGTCGGTTTCGAGCAACTGGTGACCGATCTGATGCAGATAACCGCGTATTTCCAAGGAGGTTGGCGAGTAAGGGGGAGAAATCAATGTGCTCATCGCACTGGCTCCATGCACATGGGAAGAGCCATCAGCATGCTGGGCGCATCACGCGGGACGGTGGTAGTTAAGTAGGCCGCGACCGTTGGTCGACTGATCTTGAACAGTCTAAAGATATATCTTAAGTTATATCTTAACCAAAACGGAGAGACCCAAAATGAGAGAGCATCATCCCCATTCCCACGGCGACGGCCGCGACGGCTTCGAAAAACGCCCTGGCCGTGAACGCGGCGGTCGCGGCCCACGCGTGTTCGCCCCCGGCGACCTGAAGTTGCTGTTGCTGGCGCTGATCGCCGAGCAGCCGTGCCACGGCTACGACCTGATCCGCCAGATCGAAGGCCTGTTCGACGGCGCCTACAGCCCCAGCCCCGGCGTGATCTACCCGACCCTGACCTTCCTTGAAGAAAGCGAATTGATCAGCGGCGATGCCGAAGGCGGAAAAAAACGCTACACCATCACCGACGCCGGTCGTCTTTCTTTAAGTGAGCAGGCGATTGCACTGGAAGGCGTGCGAATGCGTATCGACGTGAGCAAACGCTCGCTGCGCGGCCATGATCGCCCGCCCGAAATCCACGAGGCGGTGCATAACCTGCGTCATGCCTTGCAACTGCACCACGGACGCTGGAGCGCCGAAGAAATCGCGCGGGTCGCCACGCTGCTCAACAGCACCGCACAAGCCATCGTCGACGGCCCGGCCGTTCAAGCTGTCCAGGGGGAAAATCAATGAATACGCCCGTCATCCATCGCGTCAGCCACGAGATCAAACGCCGTCGCCTCGACGTGCTGCGGGTGGTCGATATCACCCCGCGCATGCGCCGCATCACCCTCGGCGGCCCCGAACTGGCGGGGTTTGTCAGCCTGGGCAGTGACGATCACATCAAGCTGATGTTCCCGCAGAACGCCGCCGAGCAAGCCGCGCTGCAAAGCCCGACCTTCAGCATCAAGGGCGATGGCCCGCAGCCGGCCATGCGCGACTACACGCCACGGCGTTTCGACCTGAGCCTCGGCGAGTTGGACATCGACTTCGTGCTGCACGGCGACGGCCCCGCCTCCACCTGGGCCGAGCAGGCTCAAGTCGGCCAGCACCTGTACATCGGCGGCCCACGGGGCTCGATGATCGTGCCGGACATCTTCGACAGCTACCTGCTGATCGGCGACGAAACCGCCCTGCCCGCCATCGCCCGCCGCCTCGAAGAACTGCCGGCCGGGCGCACGGTGCTGGCGGTGATCGAAATCGCCGATGCGGCGGAACGGCAAGCACTGCAAAGCGCGGCCGAGGTGGAAGTGATTTGGGTGGTGCGCGGCCAGGCCGACCTGCTCGACACCGTGCGCGCACTGACGCTGCCGAGCGGTGCGCTGTACACCTTCGTCGCGATGGAAACCAAGCTGTCGCGCCAGGTGCGCCGGGTGCTGCTGGATACGCACAAGGTCGATGAAGCGTTCCTCAAGGCCGTCGGCTACTGGCGCGCCGAGGGCAGTGAGGAAGAATGAGTCATCCGTGGGGTTTGATGCTTTTATCCAACCCCACCACCGCCAGAGCAATCAGCACGAACCCCGCCAGAATCCCCCCGGCATTCACGAACACCTGTGGATAACCGAGGGTGCCGACGTCGAAAAACGGGTACTGGTATTGCCCGAGCAAATCCCCGCGCAGCAGCACATAGGCGAAGTACACCAACGGGTACAACACCCACAGGCCAATGTGTTTGCACTGCAACGTGCCCTTGGGCACACAGCGCCACCAGTAGACGACAAACAGCAGCGGCATCACGTCGTGCAGCAATTCGTCGGCGATGAACTGGAACCCTTCGGGCTGCCACAGGTGCCGCAGCAGCAGGTTATAGGCCAGGCTCACCAGCACGATGCTGGCGACAATCGCGCTGCTGACCCTGGGCGCCAGGAAAAACCGCTTCGCCGCTGAATCACGATCAACCACGGCGTAGCTCAGCACCACCACCACCAGGGTGTTGGTCAACACGGTGAAGAAGCTGAAGAAGTTGACCAGACCGCCCAACAGGCTGGCGCCCGTCGACCAGCGCGAATAGAAAATCAGGTATTGCTGAATCGCCAACCCCACCCAACCGGCCAGGGCCGCCGCCGTCACACAGCGTTTCATGGGCTCAGTCCAACGGGCGTTTGGTACGCATCAGTTTCACGTACAGCCCTTCGACTTTCTCCCGCGCCCACGGGGTTTTGCGCAGGAACGTCAGGCTCGACTTGATGCTCGGGTCGCTCTTGAAACAGCGGACATCGATGCGCTCGGCCAGACCGCTCCATTCGTAGTGTTCCACCAGGGTGGTGAGGACGTGTTGCAGAGTCACGCCGTGAAGCGGGTCGTTGCTTGTCGCGGTCATGCCAGGCCTTTTGCAAAAAGAGGAAATACAGCCGCGCACCTTAGCCGACGGGGCGAACAGGTGGAAGCACCGCATTGAATATAGCCCCTGGGGAAAAGTTGCCATTTTCAGGGCAAAAAGAGATGTTATATTGTAACGATAGTTATCAACCGTAAGCTGTTCGTTACCGTTTGCCGCCTTCTCTTTTTGTCGTTTGCCAAGGAATGTCCGATGTCCCTCTCCTCTGCCTGGCGCTTGTCGCCCCTCGCCGCCGCCCTGCTGATCTGCTCCGAAGCCCATGCGCTGGAACTGCAACCCCAAGTCATCACCGCCAACCCCCTGGGCAGCGCGCAACTGGCTTCGCCGACCACCGTGCTGGAAGGCGATGAGCTGACCCTGCAGCAAAAAGGCAGCCTCGGCGAAACCCTGAACAAGCAACCGGGCGTGTCGTCGTCCTACTTCGGCCCGGGCGCCAGCCGACCGATCATCCGCGGCCAGGATGGCGACCGCATTCGCCTGCTGCGCAACGGCGTGGGCGCGCTGGATGCGTCGTCGCTGTCCTACGACCACGCCGTGCCGCTGGACCCGGTCAACGTCGACCGCATCGAAATCGTGCGCGGCCCGGCGGCCCTGTTGTACGGCGGCAGCGCCATCGGCGGGGTGGTCAACACCTTCGACAATCGCATCCCCACCGAAGCCATCGAAGGCATCCACGGCGCTGGCGAATTACGCTACGGCGGCGCCGACACCACGCGCAGCAGCGCGGGCAAACTCGAAGCCGGCAACGGCACCTTCGCCCTGCACCTGGACGCGAATGCGCGGGAATTCAACGACCTCAAAATCCCGGGCCAAGCCCGCAGCCGCCACGCTCCGGAAGCCGAAGACGGCCCCGGCAAAAACGGCCGCCTGGGCAACAGCGATGGGCGCCAGGACGGCGGTGCGCTGGGCGGTTCCTACACCTGGGACGACGGTTATGCCGGGCTGTCCTACAGCACCTACGACAGCAACTACGGCTCACCCGCCGAACAGGCTGTGCGGATCCGCATGAAGCAGGACCACTACGCGTTTGCCTCCGAGGTACGCAACCTGCAGGGCCCGTTCACCTCGGTGAAACTCGACGCCGGCTACACCGACTACGAGCACCGCGAAATCGAAGGCGGCGAAACCGGCACGATCTTCAAGAACAAAGGCTATGAAGCCCGGGTTGAAGCGCGCCACCAGCCGCTCGGCCCCTTCGACGGCGTGGTCGGCGCACAAGTGACCCGCAACGAGTTCTCGGCCCTCGGCGAAGAAGCCTTCGTGCCGCAGACCGACACCAACGCCGGCGCGCTGTTCATCCTCGAAGAAATGCAGGCCACCGAGCGCCTGAAACTCAGCCTCGGCGGGCGCCTGGAGCACACCAGCGTCGACCCGGACAGCAAAGGCAACGCGCGCTTCGCCAATGCCGACAAGACCAACGACTTCACCGCCGGCAGCCTGTCGTCCGGCGCGGTGTACACCCTCACGCCGATCTGGTCGCTGGCCGCAACCCTGGGCTACACCGAACGCGCGCCGACCTTCTACGAGCTGTACGCCAACGGCGCTCACGTCGCCACCGGCACCTACGAGTTGGGCAACGCCAACCTGAAGAAAGAAAAAGCCGTATCCAGCGACCTCGCACTGCGCTTTGACAACGGCACGCACAAGGGCAGCTTCGGCGTGTTCTACAGCCGTTTCTCCAACTACATCGGCCTGCTGGGCACAGGTCGCACATTGAACGACGAAGGTGAAGAAGACGCCGGCGGCATCCCCGAATACGAATACTCAGGAGTGCGTGCCCGTTTCGCCGGCTTTGAAGCCCAGGATCACTGGAAGCTCGGCGAAGGCGCCTACGGCAAGTTCGCACTGGAACTGTCGGGCGACTACACCCGCGCCACCAACCTCGACACCGGCGAAGCCCTGCCGCGCATCGCACCGCTGCGCCTGAACAGCGGCTTGCTGTGGGAACTGGACCGCTGGCAAGCGCGCATCGACATCGAACACGCCGCCGGACAAGGCCGTGTGCCCTCCAACGAAAGCGGCACCGACGGCTACACCACGCTGGGCGCCAGCGCCGGCTATCGCTTCAACGTCGGCGGCAGCCAGTGGCTGGCATTCGTCAATGGCGAAAACCTGACCAACCAAACCGTGCGCTACGCCAGCTCGATCCTGCGCGACATCGCCCCGGCAGCAGGCAGAAGCGTACAAGTGGGCCTGCGCACCACCTTCTAACTATCCAAAAAGAACCGCCCCACGATGCAAAGCGAGGCTCTTGATCCGCTTTCGATCCAAAGCCCCCCACAATGCAAAGCGAGGCTCTTGATCCGCTTTTGATCCAAAGCACCCCACAATGCGAAGCGAGGCTCTTGACCTGCTTTTGATCCAAAGCACTCCACAATGCAAAGCGAGGCTCTTGATCCGCTTTTGATCCAAAGCACTCCACAATGCGAAGCGAGGCTCTTGATCCGCTTTTGATCCAAAGCACTCCACAATGCGAAGCGAGGCTCTTGATCCGCTTTTGATCCAAAGCACTCCACAATGCGAAGCGAGGCTCTTGATCTTGATCTGAGGCGCCCCGTTAAACCACGCTGGCCGAACGCAGGCTTGAATCCGTGGGCAACCCGGCAGGACGCCGGGTTAGCCGTCCTGGGCCAGGGATGGCCCATGACGGCGGCCCACGGATTCAAGCCGGAGTGAGGGCACACCGAGCACTAGCGAGGTGCCGAGTGGTGGGGCAAGAGCCCTTTGGTTACTTTGGGGCTTTTCCAAAGTGACCCGCCGTAAGGGCGGAACCCATAGCCGCCGTTACCGAAGAAACGGATATGCCCCCTCCCCCAAGGCCATCCACCAGCCCCCTAACAACAACCCCACCCCCTCATCCCACAGCGACATTCTGTCACTGTTACCAAATCCGAAATAATGCATCTTGCGATTTTCACTTTCTCTCAACGCCCCACCGCATTATCCTTGGCGGCAATAACCTGAAACGATTCACTCTCGGTCAACCCCAACCTACCGAACACCCCTCGCCACAAAGACAGCGCTGTCTCACACCCGACCGCGCCTAAAAATAAATCACCCCCCTGTGGATACCCCCCGCTATCCCCAGGAAAAACCGACTCACGCTGAACCAAGCCCGTGCCAAATCGTCATCTACAGTGAAGACACACGGGGACACATAATTCCAACGTCACGGAGAAACACACTATGAGCACTGATGGTGCCTCAAGCCCAAGCCGCCTACTGCCCAGGCTGCTAGGCGTCTTGCTGCTGATCATGGGCCTGGCCTTACTGGCCGGCGGTATCAAGCTGAGCCTGCTCGGCGGGTCGCTGTACTACCTGCTGGCCGGCATCGGCATCACCCTGACCGGCCTTCTGCTGCTGGCCACCCGCCGCGCCGCGCTGGGCCTATACGCACTGGTACTGTTCGCCAGTACCGTGTGGGCACTGTGGGAAGTCGGCCTGGACTGGTGGCAGTTGGTACCGCGCCTGGCACTGCTGTTCGCCCTGGGCATCGTCATGCTACTCCCATGGTTTCGCCGTCCGTTGCTGCGTGGCCAATCGGCACCGCTGGGCACCGGCGCGCTGAGCGTGGCCGTGGTCCTGGCCGGCGCTGCCGCCGTGGCCAGCCAATTCACCCACCCGGGTGAAATCAAAGGCCAACTGGACCGCGACGCAGTACCGGGCATGGCCAGCGCCGCGCCGACCCAGGCCGATGGCGACTGGAATTCCTACGGCCGTTCGGCCTACGGCGATCGCTACTCGCCTCTGGCGCAGATCACCCCGGAAAACGCCCACAAACTGGTTCCAGCGTGGACCTACCGCACCGGCGACATCCCAGGCCCGAACGACCCGGGCGAGACCACCGCGGAAAACACCCCGCTGAAAGTCAACGGCATGCTCTACGTGTGTACCCCGCACAGCCAGGTGATTGCCCTGGACCCGGATACCGGCAAGGAAATCTGGCGTTTCGACCCGAAGATCAGCACCGAAGGTGCCGCAAACTTCAAGGGTTGGGCGCACATGACCTGCCGTGGCGTGTCGTATCACGATGACGCCGCCTACGCCTCCGAACAGAGCCCGACCGGCAGCGCCAGCCCGGCTGCCGCGCCGAACGCCTGCCCGAAACGCATCTTCGTGCCGACCGCCGACACCCGCCTGATCGCCCTGAACGCCGACACCGGCAAGATGTGCGAAGACTTCGGCGACAAAGGCCAGGTCGACCTGCGTGCCAATATCGGCAGCTTCGCCCCAGGCGGTTACTACTCCACTTCGCCACCGGCGGTGACCAAAAACCTGGTGGTGATCGGCGGTCACGTCACCGATAACGTCTCCACCGACGAGCCCAGCGGCGTGATCCGCGCGTTCGACGTCCACACCGGCAAGCTGGTGTGGAACTGGGACAGCGGCAACCCAGACGACACCACCCCGTTGGCCGAAGGCAAGACCTACACCCGCAACTCGCCGAACATGTGGTCCATGTTCTCTGTGGATGAAAAACTCGGCATGCTCTACCTGCCGATGGGCAACCAGATGCCCGACCAATACGGCGGCGACCGTACCGAAGACTCGGAAAAATACAGCGCCGGCCTGACCGCCCTGGACATCGACAGCGGCCACGTGAAGTGGACCTTCCAGTTCACCCACCATGACCTGTGGGACATGGACGTGGGCGGCCAGCCTTCGCTGATCGACATCAAGACCGAAGCCGGCGTGAAACAAGCGGTGATGGCGTCGACCAAACAAGGCAGCATCTACGTGCTGGACCGCGCCACCGGCCAACCGGTGGTGCCGATCCACGAAGTGGCCGTGCCGCAAGGCGCAGTCGCGGGCGATCACACCGCGCCGACGCAACCGAAGTCTGATCTGAACTTCATGCCACCGCCGCTCAAAGAGCGCGACATGTGGGGCGTGACCCCGTTCGACCAGATGCTGTGCCGCATCGATTTCAAATCCATGCGCTACGACGGTGCGTTCACCCCGCCTTCGCTGCAAGGTTCGATCGTTTATCCGGGTAACTTCGGCGTGTTCGACTGGGGTGGCATTTCCGTCGACCCGGTGCGCCAGATCGCGTTCGTGAACCCGAACTACATGGCGTTCAAATCGAAACTGATCCCGGCCGCCGACATTGCCAAGCAAGGCCCGCGCATCAGCGAAACCCAAGGCGTGCAGCCGAACAAAGGCGCGCCCTACGGCGTGATCCTCGAAGCGATGCTGTCGCCGATGGGCCTGCCGTGCCAGGCACCGGCGTGGGGTTATGTGGCGGCGGTCGACCTGACCACCCACAAAACCATCTGGATGCACAAGAACGGCACCGTGCGCGACAGCTCGCCGGTTCCGCTCCCGCTGACCATGGGCGTGCCTAGCCTGGGCGGCACTTTCACCACCGCCGGTGGCGTGTCCTTCCTCAGCGGCACCCTCGACCAGTACCTGCGTGCCTATGACGTGAAAAACGGCAAGCAACTGTGGGAAGGTCGCCTGCCAGCCGGTGCGCAAACCACACCGATGACCTACACCGGCAAGGACGGCAAGCAATACGTGCTGGTCATGGCCGGCGGTCACGGCTCCCTGGGCACCAAGCAGGGTGACTATGTGATGGCGTTCAAACTGCCGGATTAAGCAAAACCTGCAGCAAAACAAAGGCGGCTACCCTCACAGGTAGCCGCCTTTTTTGGTTGGCATCAGCCTCGCGCGCGCATGAAATCCCCCCAGCGCCGCACCAGGTAGTTGTGTTCATCCATCACCGAATTCCACACCGCGATATGCCCCATGCGCTGTTCATAGGAGCCGCCGTCGCGCACTTCGCCGATATCGATCAGCGGCAGGCCGTCGCTGCCCGGTAACTCTTCGCGCGCGGGCTTGCCGGCGTACCAGTAGTCCCATTCGGCGCTGGTCAAATGATCGCGGCTGCGTGCCGGGTTGCCGATGTAGTAACCCTGGCGTGCCATCACCGCGCCCGGCCAGCCGGACAACCACCAATTGAGGTACGCATAAGCCGCGTCGAGCACCGGGCCCTGGGCATGGCGCGACAACGACAGGCCGCCGAACCAGGCGCGATAGCCTTCACGCGGCACCGCCAGGCGGTACTTCACCCCGGCGCGATGCAGGCGCATCAGGGTCGGCGACCACAGGCTCTGGATATCGATGTTCGGGCTTAGCATCAATTGCGCGGCTTCTTCATCGTCGGACCAGAACGCCGCGAAGTGCCCTTCCTTCTGCTTGCGCACCAGGATATCGGCGAGCACGTCGATCTCTTCGATGCTCATGTTGCCGATGTCCCTGAACCTCGCCAGCCCGGCGCCCTGCACCGCCAACGCGGCATCGAGCGCGCCGATGGCCGCGTCACTTTGCAACGCGGTGCGCGCGCGCAACAGCGGGTCGAGCAGCCAGCCCCAGCTTTCGTTGCTGCGGCTGAACGCCTCGGGCAGGCGCTCGGGGCGGTAGGCGAAGCTGTCGGCGTTGTGGGTCAGCGGCAACATGCTGATGCGTTCGGTGACCGTGCTGCCGAGGCTACCATCGTGCTGCACAAACAGCCGCTCGCTGGGCACGCTGCCACTGCCCAGGCGGTCGCTGGGCGACAGGCGACCGCGCTTGGGCAGGTCGTTGATCTCGTGCCACAAGGCGATGCGCCGCGTGTCGATGGGTTGGATCGCGCGGGCGGGCCATACGAAGTCGACGTTGTGGAACCACTGGTCGTACAGGTCGTAGCTGTCGGGCTGCATCACGGCGATGCGCTGGGCCTGTTCGACGTCATGCACCTGGTACACCAGGCGAATGCCCAGTTCCTGTTCGGCCCGCACGCGCAAGCATTCGAGCAAGGTCACCGACGTACCGAGGACTCTTAAGGTGATCATGCCGCGAACCGCCGTGAAAACGCCTCAAACGAGCGGCGCAGCAGCACCGGGTCGAGGCCGCGCAGGATAAACACCAGGCGCGATTGGCGGTCGCTGCCCGGCCACGCTGGCAGGTGGACCGGCGCATGCAGGCAGTGCTGCACACCATGAATGACGATGGGGGCCGAGCTTGCGTTCACGTTGAGCAGTCCTTTGACGCGAAGGATTCGTTCGCCATGGCATCTTAACAGCATCGACAACCACACTCCGAAACCGACCCAATCCAGCGGCCGGTCGAAGCTCAGGCAGCAGACTTGCGCGGCGCCGTGGCGGGCGGTGGTGGTCCGGTGCAGTTGCCAGCGCCTGACTTCGGCGGCCGGTTCGGCGCTGCGCAGACCTGCGCCGAGCAGCAGTTGATCGCCGCTGTGGATGTCGCGGCTATCAAGGATCGGCGTGCCCGCGTTCAGCGCCTGCAGGTGCAGGCGCAGCGGTGCGCAGTCGTCCACAAGGTCGGTCTTGCTCAGCAGCAAGCGATCCGCCGCCGCCACCTGGGCCAGCCATTCCGGGTGCAGGCGTTCCTGCAGGGCCGCGTGGCTGGCGTCGACCAGGGTGATGACCAGGCCGATATGAACACGCCCGCGCAGTTGCACGTCGTTGTTGAGGGTCGCGAGGATCGGCGCCGGGTCGGCCAGGCCGGTGGTTTCCAGGATCACCCGCTTGAAGGCCGGGATCTCGCCGCGCTCGCGGCGTTGCAACAGGCTGAGCAATGCGTCTTTGAGTTCGCCGCGAATCGAGCAGCACACGCAGCCGCCGGGCAGCAGCACCGTGTCCGGCGCGACCTCTTCCACCAGCAGGTGGTCGATGCCGACGTCGCCGAACTCATTGATCAGCAGCGCCGTGTCGCCGAGGCTTTCGCCCTGCAGCAGGCGCGTGAGCAAGCTGGTCTTGCCACTGCCGAGGAAGCCGGTGATGACGTTGAGGGCAATACCCATATGTTACCTCCGCCCCTTGTAGGAGCGAGCTTGCTCGCGAAAATCATCAACGATGACGCGGGCATCCTGGATGCACGCGGCGCTCTCGGGCTTTTCGCGAGCAAGCTCGCTCCTACAGGGGGCATTCCAAGTGATCGAGTAGTTGCGGGTCGAGGGGGTCCAGCTGGCGCCCGAGCATGGTTTCGGCCGCTTGCCAGAGTTGATCCAGGCCGATATGAACACGCCCGCGCAGTTGCACGTCGTTGTTGAGGGTCGCGAGGATCGGCGCCGGGTCGGCCAGGCCGGTGGTTTCCAGGATCACCCGCTTGAAGGCCACCTCTTCCACCAGCAGGTGGTCGATGCCGACGTCGCCGAACTCATTGATCAGCAGCGCCGTGTCGCCAAGGCTCTCGCCCTGCAGCAGGCGCGTGAGCAAGCTGGTCTTGCCGCTGCCGAGGAAGCCGGTGATGACGTTGAGGGCAATACTCATATGTTACCTCCGCCCCTTGTAGGAGCGAGCTTGCTCGCGAAAATCGTCAACGATGACGCGGGCATCCTGGATGCACGCGGCGTTCTCGGGCTTTTCGCGAGCAAGCTCGCTCCTACAGGGGGCATTCCAAGTGATCGAGTAGTTGCGGGTCGAGGGGATCCAACTGGCGCCCGAGCATGGTTTCGGCCGCTTGCCAGAGTTGATCCAGGCCGATATGAACACGCCCGCGCAGTTGCACGTCGTTGTTGAGGGTCGCGAGGATCGGCGCCGCAGGCTGAGCAATGCGTCTTTGAGTTCGCCGCGAATCGAGCAGCACACGCAGCCGCCGGGCAGCAGCACCGTGTCCGGCGCCACCTCTTCCACCAGCAGGTGGTCGATGCCGACGTCGCCGAACTCATTGATCAGCAGCGCCGTGTCGCCAAGGCTCTCGCCCTGCAGCAGGCGCGTGAGCAAGCTGGTCTTGCCACTGCCGAGGAAGCCGGTGATGACGTTGAGGGCAATACTCATATGTTACCTCCGCCCCTTGTAGGAGCGAGCTTGCTCGCGAAAATCGTCAACGATGACGCGGGCATCCTGGATACACGCGGCGTTCTCGGGCTTTTCGCGAGCAAGCTCGCTCCTACAGGGGGCATTCCAAGTGATCGAGTAGTTGCGGGTCGAGGGGGTCCAGCTGGCGCCCGAGCATGGTTTCGGCCGCTTGCCAGAGTTGATCCAGGCCGCTGGCCAACGCCTGCTTGCCGGTCGCGCCGAGCAGCAGGTACGACGCGCCCTGGAAGTCTTCGACCTTGAGCCGGAACACCGCCAGCACCTGGTTGATCGCGGCGATCCGGCGCAGGCGTTCGCGGCGCCGGGGCAACTCGTCGCCCAGGGGGTCGCTCCAGTGCAGGTCTTCGCCGAGCAGCCCGCAGAGTCCGCACATGGCTATACCCCGCTCATGGCATGACATCGCCGGAGTTCGGGCCCAGGGTCTGGCCGACGAACAGGTTGCCGCCCGGCTCGCTGGCCAGCAGCACGGCGGTCGGCGCCACTTCGTCGGCCAGGCCGAAGCGGCCCAGGGGCAGTTCGGCGGCCTTGGCGCGCTTCCAGGTGTCGCTGATGCCGCCCACCAGCGGCGTTTCGATGGGCCCCGGCGCGATGGCGTTGACCAGCACGTTGTCCTTGGCGACTTCCAGCGCCAGGGATTTGGTGAAGCCAATCACCCCGGCCTTGGCCGCAGCGTAGTGGGTCAGCTCGGCGCCGCCCTTGATCCCCAGTTGCGAGGCGACGTTGATGATCCGTCCCCAGCCCTGCGCCAGCATGTGCGGCAAGGCGCGCTGGCTGGCGACGAAGACGCTGGTGAGGTCGACGCGCAGCATGTCGTTCCACATTTCGATCGTAAGGTCGACGCAGCGAGCCTGGGTGAGCATGCCGGCGTTGTTGACCAGGATATCGATGCCGCCGAAATGTTCGACGCAACGGTCGACACTGGCCTGGGCGCCTTCGACGGTGCCGACATCGGCCAGGCACTCGAACACTTGCGCGCCGAGGTTGCGGCAGGTGACGGCGGTTTCGGCGAGGCTGACGGCATTGCGGTCGGCCAGCAGCAGGCGCGCGCCTTCAGCGGCATAGGCACGGGCGATGGCGGCACCGATGCCGCTGCCGGCGCCGGTGATCACGGCGCGGCGGTTAGTCAGTTGGGGCATACACAAACTCCTGAAAAAACACAGAACCCAGGTGGGGTCAGTCGGGCCAGCGCACGGTCAGGCCACCGTCGATGACGATGCTTTGCCCGGTCAAATAGCTCGACGCGTCACTGGTCAAAAACTGCACCAGCGACGCCACTTCATCCGCCCTGCCCACCCGGCCCAGCGGAATCGCCCGCGCCGCCTTGGCCAGGCCTTGCGGCCCGAGGGAGTTCTGCGCATCCAGCGATTGCGGCGTCTCGATCAAGCCCGGGATCACCGCATTGCAGCGAATCCCCAACGGCGCCAGTTCCACCGCCAGCGAGCGGCACAACCCCGGCACACCGGCCTTGGCCGCCGCGTAATGGCTGTGTTCCTGCCAGCCATATACGCCGCCGGCAATCGACGAAATCGCCACCAGCGCACCGCCTGCGGGCATATGCCGGGTCGCTGCGCGGAAGGTACGCATCACCCCGGTCAGGTCGACATTGAGCATTTCGTCCCACACCTGATCGGTCATTTCCAGCAGCGGCGCCCGACGCAGCAGACCGGCATTGGCCACTGCGTAATCGAGGCGGCCAAAATGCTGCACGGCCTGGGCCGCCAAGGCGTCCACCGAGGCGCCGTCGCCGACGTCCAGCGGCAGCATCAGGCACTCGCCGCCCGCTTGCTCCACCAAGGACACGGTGGTGCGCGGGTCATGGGGGTCGGCCGGGTAATACCCGCCCACCACGGCCACGCCGCAACGCGCATAGGCCACGGCGAGGGCTTGGCCGATGCCGCTGGCGGCACCGGTAATCAAGGCAACTTTACGGTTCATCGAACACTCCTTACTGCACGGTTTCCGGGCGCACATGGCGTGCGGCGAACATCAGCACGCCGGACAAAAAGCACGGCACGGCGCCGAACCACAGGGCGGCGGTCTGCCAGTCGCTGCCGGCGGACAACACTTGCGTCGCGCCGAACCCCGCGACCACCGCACCGATCGGGCCCATGGCATGGATGATCGCGCCGCCGGTGGCGCGGATGCTGGTGGGGAAACTTTCGCTGATAAAAAACAACGCCGCCGAATACGGCCCGATCAGGAAGAACAGGCCCAGGCTGTACAGCCCGACCACCATCGCCATGTTGCTCGGGCCGAACAGCATCCCGGCGAACGACAGCCCGCCGAGCATCCAGCCCAGGCCGATGACATTGCGGCGGCCGATCTTGTCGCCCATCCAGCCGTGGCTGAGGTAACCGCAGTAACCCACCAGGTTCGACAGCACGAGGATGATCAGCGAGTTCTCGAACGAGATGTGGTGAACGCTGACGATCACCGACGTGCCGAGCACGCTGAACACCTGGATCGCCGCCCAGTTGAGCAACAGCGCGGCGCCGATCACCAGGGTGGCGCGGCGGGCCGGGCCTCGGAAGGCGGCTTTGAGGCCGGCTTTGCTGTGCTCGTCGTAGTCCACGCCATAGGTCACGGCAACGTTTTGCGCTTCACTCACCGCGCCGCTTTTACGCAGCTCGCTGATACGCTGGTGGATCTGGAACTGCGGGCTCTCCTTGAGCTTGCGCGCCATGATCGCAATCACGATGGCCGGGATCGCAGCAAAAATGAAGCACCCCTGCCAGCCGATGATTGGCAGCAACAGCGCGGTCAAACCGGCGGCAATCAATGCACCGACCGGCCAGCCGCCCTGCACCAGGCTGTAGATAAACCCGCGACGCTTGGTCAGTCGGGGGTCTTCCGAGGCGCCATACAGCTCGCTCAAATACGTGGCGTTGACGGTTTCCTCGGCATAGCCCAGACCGCCCAACGAACGGATCAGAATCAGCGGCGACTTGCCCCACGCCCCACCGATCGCGGTCAGCGCCGAGCACACTGCGGAACCGGCCACGGTGAAGATGATCCCTTTGCGTCGCCCCAACTTGTCGACAACGGGGCCAATGGCAAACGCCACCACCGCCGTGCCCACCGCCACCCAGGTCGCGATTTCAGCTTGCTCCACCTCGCCCCAGCCGAAGTGCCGGCCGATCTCCGGCAGCAACGTGCCGAACAGGATGAAGTCGTACACCGCAAACACCCAGGCGAAAAACGCGATCCAGGTGGCGAAGCGCACTTCCTGGGACGTCAGTTGCCGGGGTTTCCAGCCAGTCAGGTCAAGCTTGTTGTAGATGGACATGAATCGCGCCTCAAAGGTGGGGGGGTCAACTACGCGGTTTGAACCCATCTTGTAGGAGCGAGCTTGCTCGCGAAAATCATCAACGATGACGCGGGCATCCTGGATGCACGCGGCGTTCTCAGGTTTTTCGCGAGCAAGCTCGCTCCTACAAGGGGTGGGGATCAGGTACGCGGTTGCCGACGGATAAAGTCATCGGCGATTTCGTCGAAGGTGACGAAGCGCACGCCGGCATGGCTCTGGATGTGTTCGATCAAGCGTTCGAGCATCAGCAGCACTTGCGGGCGGCCGGACACGTCGGGGTGGATGGTCATGGTGAACACCGCGTGTTCGTGTTCGCGGTAGACCCAGTCGAACTGGTCGCGCCACATTTCTTCGAGGTGACGCGGGTTGACGAAGCCGTGGCTGTTGGGCGCCTTTTTGATGAACATCATCGGCGGCAGGTCGTCGAGGTACCAGTTGGCCGGGATCTCCACCAGGTCGGTTTCTTCGCCGCGTACCAGGGGTTTCATCCAGGTGTCGGGGTGCTGGCTGTAGTCGATCTTGGTCCAGCTGTCGCCCTTGCGCACGTAGTAGGGGTGGAAGTCGTTGTGCATCAGGCTGTGGTCGTACTTGATGCCTTTTTTCAGCAGCAGCTCGTTGGTGACCTTGCTGAATTCCCACCACGGTGCGACGTAGCCAGTCGGACGTTTGCCCGTCACTTGGGTGATCAGTTCGATGGACTTGTCGAGCACGATTTCTTCCTGCTCGGCGGTCATCGCGATCGGGTTTTCGTGGCTGTAGCCGTGTACGCCGATTTCGTGACCGGCGTCGGCCACCGCCTTCATTTGCGCGGGAAAAGTTTCCATCGAGTGGCCGGGGATGAACCAGGTGGTGCGCAGGCCGTAGCGCTCGAACAGTTTGAGCAGGCGCGGCGCGCCGATTTCACCGGCGAACAGGCCGCGGGAAATGTCGTCGGGCGAGTCTTCGCCGCCGTAGGAACCGAGCCAGCCGGCGACGGCGTCAACGTCGACGCCGAATGCACAGAGGATGTCTTTAGCCATGGGGGTGTCTCCTTAGATAGTCAGTTGGAATTCGACGGACAGCGCCGCCCGCAACAGGCGTGCGTCTTCCCCCGTCGGGGCGCTGAGCAGCAGCCCGGTGGGCAAGCCCAGGGCGTCGCAGCCGCTGGGCAAGGTGACGCCGGGCATGTCGAGCAAACTGCCGGGCATGGTCAGGCGCAGGGTGGCGAGGTTGGTGCTTGCAAAGCGTTCGTCGTCGACTTCCAGCGCTGCCAGCGCCGGGGCGACATGGGCGACGGTCGGGGTGATCAACAGGGCGCCGTCGAGTTCGTCGACCAGTTGCTGTTGCAGACGGCGACGCGCGTCGATCAGTTGGAGCAGGCGGCTGGCCGGCAGCGACCGCGCCGCTTCGAGGCGGCGCCGGACACGCGGATCGAGCCGAGCGGCGTCGGGGCTGTCGAGCAGCGCTTCGTGCAGGGCGAAGGCTTCGAACGCGCCGAGCCAGCCTTGCTGCTGGATCAGTTCCAGGGTGGCCTGGAAGGTGGCGCACGGGCGCACGTCGATCAGCGCGCCGGCGGCGTTGAGTTGCTCGACGGCGCGCAGCAGGTTGTTGCGCACCGCCGGTTGCACGTCATCCAGCAGGCGTTGCTCAAGCACCAGGCGCAGGCCCTTGAGGCTGCGGGCGCGATGGGTTTGCCGGCGGCCGTTGAGCAGGTCGTCGATGGCCAGCACATCACGCACGCTGCGGGTCAGCGGGCCGAGGCTGTCGAGGGTGCGGGCCAGCGGGAACACACCGTCGCGGCTGTAGCGCCGACTGCTGCTGCGGTAACCGACCAGGCCGTTGAAGGCGGCGGGGATGCGGATCGAACCAGCGGTGTCGGTGCCCATGGCGATGGGCACGATGCCGGCGGCGACGGCCACCGCCGAACCGGACGACGAACCGCCGGGAATCCGCGGCTGGTCACGCCCATGGGGGTTGTGCGGCGTGCCGAAATGCGGGTTCAGGCCAAGGCCGGAATAGGCCAGCTCGCTGAGGTTGGTCTTGCCCACGCTGACCATCCCGGCGCGGCACAACAGGCCCACGCTCGGCGCATCGAGCAAGGCGGCGGGCGCGTCGCGGCGGTAGGCGGCGCCGGCGGTGGTGACGCTGCCGGCCACGTCGAACAGGTCTTTCCAGGCCAGGGGCACGCCGTCGAACACACTCAAGGGCTGGCCGGCGCGCCACCGGGCGGCGGCGGCTTCGGCTTCGCGGCGGGCGCGGTCGGCGGTCAGGGTGATAAACACCGCGGCCGCGCGGCTCGCGTGGTCGAGCGCCTGTTCGAGGGCTTGCACCGGGTCGCTACGACCGCTGGCGAAATCCTCGGCCATTGAAGTGGCGTCTGACATCAGGTTGACCCTCATAAAACGTACATATTAATAAAATGTACATTTAATAA
Source organism: Pseudomonas veronii (assembly GCF_001439695.1). Classification (GTDB taxonomy): domain Bacteria; phylum Pseudomonadota; class Gammaproteobacteria; order Pseudomonadales; family Pseudomonadaceae; genus Aquipseudomonas; species Aquipseudomonas veronii. The sequence continues at coordinate 279,478 of NZ_JYLL01000005.1, read as the reverse complement.
AGGCAGCTTTCGTGCCAGTCTGTGTCGAGGGCTCTTCCGGCGATTGCGCTTTATCGACCAGAGCGCCGGGCTAGATGGTTTTGTAGGAAGCAAAAAAACCTGGCGCGGACTCTGCAACGCACGCCCAAGCCAATAATGTATCTTTTATTAATAAGTACATTTTAGTGCAGAAAAGTAACAGTCCTAGATTCAAGGCCCCAAAAAAGTGCCACCGACGTGGCGCGGAGTGACAGGCGCATCTATGAGAGAATCCCCGGCTTCGTCCTACATACACCAGACCTCTTTACCTCAGAGAACACGATGAAAGCAGTGTCCGCCTCGGCCTCCCGTTACGCGATGATTCACCAGCTTTTGCGTGACGCGATCGTCAACGGCACCGCCCGCCACGGCTTGGTCCTGCTCGAAGCGCCGCTGGCCGAATTGTTCGGCACCAGCCGCGTGCCGGTGCGCAAGGCACTGGACCTGCTGCATGCCGAAGGGTTGATCTGCCGTTTCAACGGGCGCGGTTACCTGATCAACCCCGAGGGCGTGGCCATGGAACCGCTGCGCCTGCCGCTGAGCGCTGCGCACCTGGGCCTGAACGACGAGGACGAGTTGGTGGATACACGGCCGTTGGGCGAGCGGATCGTCGAGGAAATCGGCGCGGCGCTGTCCACCTGCATAGCCTTTGGCCATTATCGCCTGGATGAGCAAGCCGCCGCCGACCACTATGGCGTCAGCCGCGCAGTGGTGCGTGAAGCGCTGATGCGCCTGCGCGACCGTGGCCTGGTGGAAAAAGAGCCCTACTCCCAATGGCTGGCCGGGCCGTTGACGGCGCGGGAAGTCACCGAAGACTACGAACTGCGCGCCTGCCTGGAGCCTGAAGCGCTGCGCCAGAGCGCGCCGAACCTTGACCGCGCGCTGCTCGAAGCCATGTTGCAACGCGTGCTCGACGCCCAGGACAGCCCGCAATGCAGCCTGGAAGCCATCGAGCAGATCGAAGAAGACTTGCACCAACGCTGCCTGGCCGGCCTGCAGAACCGCAAGATCGCCGCGCTGATCCGCCAGGGCCAGAGCCCGATGATCATCAGTCGGATTTTCTATCGCTTGCTGGGGATCGGCGCCGACCCGGCGATGCTCGCCGAACACCGCTTGATCCTTGAATTGTTGCTGCACGGCGCGTTCGATGCGGCGGCGTTGAACCTGCGCGAGCACCTGCAACGAGCGCGGCAGCGGATGTTGCAGCGGTTGAAGGTATTGTCGGTGTTGCCGGAACAGCCCCTGCCCGCCTACCTGCACAAAATCAGCTGACGGCATGCGGTTAACCTTGTGGGAGCAAGCCCCCTCTCACCTTGACCGGGTCTCTGCAGTAATTTCATGCAATATGTTGCTATCTAGCCCCCGCCATTGAAACCGCCGCTGGCCCGCCCCATCTAACTTGCATACTTCCTGATGCAGGTGCCCCATGAGCGACCAGCAAGATACCCCCGATTACGACGCCAACGAATACGCCGACCCTGAAAACGCCGAGGTTCACTCGTCCAATACCGGCCTGGCCCTGCCTGGGCAGAACCTGCCGGACAAGGTCTACATCATCCCGATTCACAATCGACCGTTCTTCCCGGCGCAAGTATTGCCGGTGATCGTCAATGAAGAGCCGTGGGCCGAAACCCTGGAGTTGGTGAGCAAATCCGACCATCACTCCCTAGCCCTGTTCTTCATGGACACGCCGCCCGAAGACCCGCGGCATTTCGACACCTCCGCACTGCCGCTGTACGGCACCCTGGTCAAGGTCCACCACGCCAGCCGCGAAAACGGCAAACTGCAATTCGTCGCCCAGGGCCTGACCCGCGTGCGGATTCGCACCTGGCTCAAGCACCATCGCCCACCGTACCTGGTGGAAGTCGAATACCCGCACCAGCCGACCGAGCCGACCGATGAGGTCAAGGCCTACGGCATGGCGCTGATCAATGCGATCAAGGAACTGCTGCCGCTCAACCCGCTGTACAGCGAAGAGTTGAAGAACTACCTCAACCGCTTCAGCCCCAACGACCCGTCGCCGCTGACCGACTTCGCCGCCGCCCTCACCTCCGCCACCGGCAATGAGTTGCAGGAAGTGCTGGATTGCGTGCCCATGCTCAAACGCATGGAAAAAGTCCTGCCGATGCTGCGCAAGGAAGTCGAAGTCGCGCGCCTGCAAAAAGAACTCTCCGCCGAGGTGAACCGCAAGATCGGCGAGCACCAGCGCGAATTCTTCCTCAAGGAACAGCTCAAGGTCATCCAGCAGGAGCTGGGCCTGACCAAGGACGACCGCAGCGCCGACGTCGAACAGTTCGAACAGCGCCTGGAAGGCAAAGTGCTGCCAGCCCAGGCGCAGAAACGCATCGATGAAGAACTGAACAAACTGTCGATCCTCGAAACCGGTTCGCCGGAATACGCGGTGACGCGCAACTACCTGGACTGGGCAACCTCGGTGCCGTGGGGCGTGTACGGCAAGGACAAGCTCGACCTGAAACATGCGCGCAAGGTCCTGGACAAACACCATGCCGGGCTGGACGACATCAAGAGTCGTATCCTCGAATTCCTCGCGGTGGGCGCTTATAAAGGCGAAGTCGCCGGTTCCATCGTGCTGCTGGTCGGCCCGCCGGGCGTGGGCAAGACCAGCGTGGGTAAATCGATTGCCGAATCCCTCGGGCGGCCGTTCTATCGCTTCAGCGTCGGCGGCATGCGCGACGAGGCCGAGATCAAGGGCCATCGCCGCACCTACATCGGCGCCCTGCCCGGCAAGCTGGTGCAGGCGCTCAAAGATGTGGAAGTGATGAACCCGGTGATCATGCTCGACGAGATCGACAAGATGGGCCAGAGCTTCCAGGGCGACCCGGCTTCGGCGCTGCTGGAAACCCTCGACCCGGAACAGAACGTCGAATTCCTCGACCACTACCTGGACCTGCGCCTGGACCTGTCGAAAGTGCTGTTCGTGTGTACCGCCAACACCCTCGACTCGATCCCCGGCCCCCTGCTGGACCGCATGGAAGTGATTCGCCTGTCGGGCTATATCACCGAAGAAAAAGTCGCCATCGCCAAGCGCCACCTGTGGCCTAAGCAGTTGGAAAAAGCCGGCGTGTCGAAAAACAGCCTGACCATCAGCGACGGCGCCCTGCGCGCATTGATCGACGGCTACGCCCGCGAAGCCGGGGTGCGCCAGTTGGAGAAACAACTGGGCAAGCTGGTGCGCAAGGCGGTGGTCAAGCTGCTGGATGAGCCGGACGCGGTGATCAAGATCGGCACCAAGGACCTGGAAAGCTCCCTGGGCATCCCGGTGTTCCGCAACGAACAAGTGCTGTCTGGCGTCGGCGTGATCACCGGCCTGGCCTGGACCAGCATGGGCGGCGCGACCCTGCCGATCGAGGCGACCCGCATCCACACGCTCAACCGCGGCTTCAAGCTCACCGGGCAGTTGGGTGAGGTGATGAAAGAATCCGCTGAAATCGCCTACAGCTACGTCAGCTCCAACCTGAAATCGTTTGGCGGTGATCCGAAGTTCTTCGATGAAGCCTTCGTCCACCTGCACGTCCCCGAAGGCGCCACGCCGAAGGACGGCCCCAGCGCTGGCGTGACCATGGCCAGTGCGCTGTTGTCGCTGGCGCGCAACCAGCCACCGAAGAAAGGCGTGGCCATGACCGGCGAGCTGACGCTGACCGGGCATGTCCTGCCGATTGGCGGGGTGCGTGAGAAGGTGATCGCGGCGCGGCGCCAGAAGATTCACGAGCTGATCTTGCCGGAGCCGAATCGCGGCAGCTTTGAGGAATTGCCGGAGTATCTGAAGGAAGGGATGACCGTCCACTTCGCCAAGCGCTTTGCGGATGTGGCCAAGGTGCTGTTCTGATCGTCCTTTAGCGCTTGGGCGGGCGTCATCGCGCGCAAGCCCGCTCCCACACTTGACCGAGTACATCCTTTGGAAGGCGGCCAAGATGTGGGAGCGGGCTTGCGCGCGATGGCGTCCGTCGCCGCCCTCTTGTCACACCCTGTCGCATCTTCGGTTATGCTCGCCCTTCGTCGCACATCAACGGAGTCTTCATGACCGCTGCCCGCCTGCTTCTCCCCTTGAGCCTTGCCCTGCTGGCCGCGTGCGCCAGTGCCCCGCAGCAAAACGTCAGCGTGGAAAAACAGAGCGCCTGCCCGCTCCAGCTCAAAAACGGACAAAACCTGATCCTGACCCTGCCAAGCAACCCCACCACCGGCTACCGCTGGGCCATTCAGGATTCCGCCGGCGGCGTGCTGCGCGCCCTGGGGCCCGAGGTCTACAGCAGCACGGAATCCGGCGTGATCGGCGGCGGCGGCCAGTCCACCTGGCGCTTCCAGGCCTTTGCGGCCGGCCAGGGCCGTTTGCGCCTGACCTCCCAGCAACCCTGGGAACCGGAAGCCGAACCGGCCGAGACGTTCGACTGCGCCATCACGGTGAACTGATATGCCATGGCTGATTCTTGCGTTGATGGGCGCCGGCACCTTTATCTACGGCCTGACCGTCCACGCGGCGTTACTGTGCCTGCTGGTCAAACCGTTGCCGGTGCTGGCGCTGCTGGGCTGGCTGCATGATGCGCCGCCGAGCGACTATCGACGCTGGATCAGCCTGGGGCTGATTTTCTCCCTGGTCGGCGATGTGTTGCTGGCGTGGCCGGGCGACTTGTTTATCTTTGGCCTGGGCGCGTTTCTGTGCGCGCACCTGGCGTACCTCAAAGCCTATTTCAGCGACTGCCGACGCTTGGCATGGCTGCCGTTGGTGCTGGCGCTGGGCGTCGGCGCGATGCTGCTGAGCATCCTGATCGCCCATGGCCTTGGCGACTTGCTGATTCCAGTGGTGGTCTACGCCTTGGTGATCAGCGCGATGCTCTGGCGGGCGCTGGCGCGACTGGGCAGCGCGGTGCCCAAGCGTTCGGCGCTACTGGCGGCGGCGGGGGCCGTATCGTTTGTGGTTTCCGACACGCTGATCGGTATCAATCGCTTTGTGCTGAGCTTCGACGCGGCGCCGTATCTGCTGATCGCCACTTACTGGCTCGGCCAATGGGGCATCACCGCCTCGGCGTTCCATCAGACAACCCGCGCATCCAAGGAGCAACTTGGCTAAAATGCCCGCCTTTCCCCCCTCGTCGCCGGAACAACCGTGAGCAAAGAACCCGATCGCCTATTCGCCCAGCCCCTGCCCCAGGTGCCGGACTTCGCCTTTAACGAAGACGTGGTGCGGGTGTTCCCGGACATGATCAAGCGCTCGGTGCCCGGTTATCCGACCATCGTCGAAAACCTCGGCGTGCTCGCCGCGCAGTTCGCCCAGCCCAACAGTGTGCTGTACGACCTGGGGTCCTCCCTCGGCGCGGTCACCCAGGCGTTGCGCCGCCACGTGCGTACCGACGGCTGCCACGTCATCGCGGTGGATAATTCGACGGCGATGGTCGAGCGCTGCCGCGAGTACCTCAATGGCCAGGACTCGATGTTCCAGGAGTTGCTGCCGGTCCAGGTGATCGAGGGCGATATCCTCGCGCTGCAGTTCCAGCCGGCCTCGGTGGTGGCGCTGAACTTCACCCTGCAATTCATCGCCCCCGATCAGCGCCTGGCGTTGCTCGGGCGCATCCGCCAGGCGTTGTTGCCCGGCGGTGCGCTGATCCTCTCGGAAAAGCTGCGCTTCAATGACCTTGAAGAACACGCGCTGCTCACCGACCTGCACATCGCGTTCAAACGCGCCAACGGCTACAGCGAGCTGGAAATCGCCCAGAAGCGCAGCGCCATCGAAAACGTCATGAAGCCCGACAGCCTCGAAGAACACCGCGAACGCCTGCTGGCGGCCGGGTTCTCGAAAGTCGTGCCGTGGTTCCAGTGTCTTAACTTTGCCTCGTTGATTGCCTTGCCATGATTGATCTGTCCCCCCTCGCCCGCCATCTGGTCGGCACTCCCCTGGCCGTGTGGGCCCAGGGCCTGCAAGCGCAACTCGATAGCAAGATGGAAAAGGGGCATGGCGACCTGGAGCGCTGGCAGAGCGCGCTGGATGCATTGCCGAAGATCCAGCCCAGCGAAGTCGATTTGCTCAATGGCCTGACCCTCGACAGCGATTGCGACGACGCCACGCGCGCGCAGATGCACAGCGCATTGATGGGCCTGTGCCCGTGGCGCAAGGGCCCGTTCCACTTGTTCGGCGTGCATGTGGACACCGAATGGCGTTCGGACTGGAAGTGGTCGCGGGTCGCGCCGCACCTGGACCTGAAGGGCAAGCGCATTCTCGATGTAGGCTGCGGCAATGGGTATTACATGTGGCGCATGCTCGGCGCCGGTGCCGACAGTGTGATCGGCGTGGACCCGAACTGGCTGTTCTTCTGCCAGTTCCAGGCGGTGCAACGTTACCTGTCGGCGCCGAACGCCTGGCACCTGCCGTTCCCGTTCGAGGACTTGCCGGCGAACCTGGAAGGCTTCGACACTGTGTTTTCCATGGGCGTGTTCTACCACCGTCGCTCACCGATCGAGCATTTGCTGGCGCTGAAAGACTGCCTGGTCAAAGGCGGTGAACTGGTGCTGGAAACGCTGGTGATCGAAGGCGATCAGCAACAGGTGCTGGTGCCGGAAGACCGCTACGCGCAGATGCGCAACGTATGGTTCCTGCCATCGGTGCCGGCGTTGATGCTGTGGCTGCGCCGGGCCGGGTTCAGTGAGGTGCGCTGTGTGGATGTGAGTGTGACCACGGTTGAAGAACAGCGGGGGACGGAGTGGATGAAGTATCAGTCGCTGAGTGACTTCCTCGACCCGGACGATCACAGCAAGACCATCGAAGGGCTGCCGGCGCCGATGCGGGCGGTGATCATCGCCAGGAAGTGACCCCAATCTCCCTGAAAAAATGGAGATCAAAAATGTGGGAGGGGGCTTGCCCCCGATAGCAGTGTGTCAGTCAGCTTATCTATAGCTGACCCACCGCCATCGGGGGCAAGCCCCCTCCCACATTTGGTCATCAGTGTTCTTTAGAGTGGCGGCTTAGCCCGGCGGGCCTTGAAGAACTCGCTCAACACCGCCCCGCATTCCTCGGCCAGTACCCCGCCTTCAAACAGCACCCGATGGTTGAGAAAGCCCTGGGTAAAAAACTGCCCTTGGCTTTGCACAATCCCCGCCTTCGGCTCCAGTGCGCCGTAGACCACCCGCGCAATGCGCGAATGCACGATCAGGCCCGCGCACATGCTGCACGGTTCCAGCGTTACATACAGCGTGCTGCCGGGCAGGCGATAGTTGCTCAGCGTCTGGGCGGCGGCGCGGATGGCGACCATTTCGGCATGGGCGCTGGGGTCGTTGCCGCTGATCGGGCAATTGAAGCCACGGCCGATGATCACACCGTCCTGCACCAGCACCGCGCCCACCGGCACTTCGCCCAACGCCGCGCCCTGTGCCGCCAGGGCTAGGGCTTCGCGCATGAAGTCCTGGTCGCGGCTGCGGTCGATGATCGCCGTGGGGCGAAACTGGCGCATCACGCTACCTCGATGGCGGCCATCAGGCCGGTTTCCATGTGGTCGATCACATGGCAGTGGAACATCCACACGCCCGGGTTATCCGCCACCAGCGCGACGCGGGCACGTTCGTTCTTGCCCAGCAGGTAGGTGTCGGTGAAGTACGGAATCACCGTGTGGCGGTTCGAAGCGATCACCTTGAAGCTCATGCCGTGCAGGTGGATCGGGTGCTGGTATTGGGTCATGTTTTTCAGTTCGAAAATGTAGCTTTTGCCCTTCTCCAGCTTGGCAATCGGGCGGTCGGCGCAGGCCTTGTCGGTGATGTCCCAGGCCTGGCCGTTGATCTGCCACAGGCTCGGCGGTTTGCCGTTGTCGACGTTGACCGACACCGAACCAACCCATTCGAAATTGAAGTTGAGTTTCTCGGCGTTGGCCAGGTCCGGCTCGCTGATCGGATTGGCGGGCAGCGCCGGCGGCCATGCGCTCGGCGCGTCGGCGTTGGCCACCGAACGGAACGTGCCCAGGCGCACCGGGCCGTTGCGGATCGACAATTCTTCGCCCGCCGGCGGGGCCTTGATCGCCAGGCAGAGGCGCATGCCCGGGCCGAGCCAGTATTCCTTGCCCAAGGAGCGCGGCTCGATGGGGTTGCCGTCCAGCGCATAGATCTGCGCGTCGGCGTCGGGAATATTGAGGCGATAGGTCAGCGTGTTGTCGAGGTTGAGCAAGCGCACACGGGTGATCTGCCCGGCCGGCAAATCGATCACCGCCTGGGCCACGCCATTGATGGTCGACAGGCGCCCGGCCGTACCGCCACGCGCCGCTTCACGGGGCACGCTGAAGGCGACAAAGGCCCCCTCTTCGTCGACGTGCCAGCTTTTCAGGCTGAGGGTGCGTTCGTGCTTGAAACCAGTGGGTTCGCGCTCTTCCACGATCAGCGGGCCGACCAGGCCCCGGCCGAGTTCTTCGCTGCTGTTCACATGGGGGTGATACCAGTAGCTGCCGGCGTCGGGCACGCGGAACTTGTAGTCGAAGTATTCGCCGGGCAACACCGGCAATTGCGAGACGTAGGGCACGCCGTCCATTTCCAGCGGCAGGCGGATGCCATGCCAATGGATGGTGGTGGCGACCGGCAGGTGGTTGATGAAACGCACCCGCAGCCATTCGCCCTGGCGCACGCGCAGCTCGGTGCCGGGGGCCGACGGGCCGAACGCCCAGGCTTGGGTCTTGTGCCCCGGTACCAGTTCCACATCGAGGGGCGCGGCGATCAGTTCGTAGTCGTGTCCCGCCTCGGCCTCGGCGACTTTCCCCAGCCAGTAGCGGTAGCCGCCACCGGCACCGACGCCCACTACGGCCAGGCCGGCAAGACCACCCAGGATTTGTCGACGGGAAAAGGATCGGGACACAACAACCTCACGTATCTGCTGCGGACCGAGGGCCTGCAAAGGGCAGATACGATACACCTGCGACGGCTAAACAGTAAGACTTCGCATTGCCGCATGCCAAAAACACCGAGGACTTATGTGGGAGGGGGCTTGCTCCCGATTGCGGTGGGTCAGCTAGAGATGAGTTGACTGACACACCGCTATCGGGGGCAAGCCCCCTCCCACATTGGATCTTCATTGCTTTTAGTGTTTGGCAGCGGCCAGGATCAGGGCCTTCATCTCGGCGACCGCACCTTTGAAACCGACGAACAGCGCATGCGCCACCAGCGCGTGGCCGATGTTCAGCTCGTTGATGCCCTTGATCGCCGCCACGGCTTCGACGTTGTGGTAATGCAGGCCATGGCCGGCGTTGACGATCAGGCCTTCACGCAGACCTTGGGCCACGCCGTCGATAATGCGCTGCAACTCGGCGGCGACTTCGCTCGGCGTGGTCGCATCGGCATAACGCCCGGTGTGCAATTCGATGGCCGGCGCACCGACCCGGTGCGCGGCTTCGATCTGGCGCTCGTCGGCGTCGATGAACAGCGAGACTTCGCTGCCGATCTGCGACAGACGCTCCACCGCAGCCTTGATCCGCGCTTCCTGGCCGGCCACGTCGAGGCCGCCTTCGGTGGTCAGTTCCTGACGGGTCTCCGGCACCAGGCAGATATGCGCCGGGCGGATGCGCTCGGCGAACGCCATCATTTCTTCGGTGACGCCCATTTCGAAGTTCATGCGGGTTTGCAGCACGTCCTTGAGCAGCAGCACGTCGCGCTCCTGGATGTGACGGCGGTCTTCGCGCAGGTGTACGGTGATGCCGTCGGCGCCCGCTTCTTCAGCGTCCAGCGCGGCTTTGACCGGGTCTGGGTAACGGGTGCCCCGGGCCTGGCGCAGCGTGGCGACGTGGTCGATATTGACGCCGAGAAGAATGCGATTGCTGGTGGTCACGGAAGCGCTCCTGAAAAGGGGAAAGAAACGCTGCACAGCATACACGGGGTTGTCAGGGCTTTCGAAACAACTCGCGACTGACCAGCGGCCGCCCGCCCAGATGCACGGCCAGGGCCTGGCGCATCAGGCGCTTGGCGGCGGACAAGGCGCCGGGGGCGCTCCAGTCGGCTTCGCTCATGGCCAGCAGCTCGGTGCCCTGGAACAGGCCGGGTTGCAGCAGGTACACACGCTCCAGGCCGGCGTCGACCTGCAGACGATACATGCCGTCGGCGGCAATGGGTTCGCCATGCAGGTCGTTACTCAGTTCGAAGCCATAGCCGAGGTCGTCGAGCAGGCGCCATTCGAACGCGCGCAACAGCGGCTCCAGCGGACGGCCTTCGGCCAGGGCCAGCAGCGTCGCGGCGTAGTGATCGAAGACCGCCGGGTGCGGGTCTTCGGCCGGCAGCAGGCGGATCAGCAATTCATTGAGATAGAGGCCACTGAACAGCGCTTCGCCATTGAGCCAGGCAGAGTTGCCGACGCTTTCCAGGCGGCCGACGTTTTTCAGCTCGCCCTTGCCACGAAACTCCACGTCCAGCGCCACGAATGGCCGCGCCAACGTGCCCGCCTTGCCCCGCGCACTGCGCAACACCGCGCGCAGGCGACCTTGGGGCGTGAGGAAGTCCACCAAGGCGCTGGTCTCGCGGTAGGCGCGGCTGTGCAGCACGTAGGCGGGCTGGCTGGGAGGCGGGGTTGAGGACATGGGTTCTCGTTGCTGGAATGCACTAGTGAAAACGACACAAACCTAATGTGGGAGGGGGCTTGCCCCCGATGGCGGTGGCTCAGTCAAAATATTTAGTGACTGACACTCTGCTATCGGGGGCAAGCCCCCTCCCACATTTTTTGCCCTGCGGTGTTCTTACAGGTCGCCGTAACCCAGGGAGCGCAATGCGCGCTCATCATCGGACCAGCCACCCTTCACCTTCACCCACAGGTTCAGCATGATCTTGGAATCAAACAGCAATTCCATGTCCTTGCGCGCTTCGGTGCCGATGCGCTTGATGCGCTCGCCCTTGTCGCCAATGATGATTTTCTTCTGGCCGTCACGTTCGACGAGGATCAGCGCATGGATATGCAGGGTTTTGCCCTGCTGCTTGAACTCTTCGATTTCGACGGTGATCTGGTACGGCAGCTCGGCGCCCATCTGGCGCATGATTTTCTCGCGTACCAGTTCGGCGGCGAGGAAACGGCTGCTGCGGTCGGTGATCTGGTCTTCCGGGAAGAAGTGCTCGTTCTCCGGCAGGTAGCCGGCGATCACGCGCTCCAGGGCTTCGAGGTTGTGCCCGTGCTGGGCCGAGATCGGCATGATCTGGGCATTCGGCAGTTGTTCCTGCAGCCAGCTCAGGTGCGGCATCAGCTCGGCTTTGTCTTCGATGCGGTCGGTCTTGTTCAGCGCGACGATCAACGGGCCGGTGACATATTGCACACGTTCGAGAACCATCTGGTCTTCGTCGGTCCACTTGGTGCGGTCGACCACGAAGATCACCACGTCGACGTCTTTCAACGCGGCCGAGGCGGTCTTGTTCATGTAGCGGTTCAGGGCTTTCTCGCCGCCTTTGTGCATGCCCGGGGTGTCGACGTAGACCGCTTGTACGGCGCCTTCGGTCTTGATGCCCAGCATGTTGTGGCGGGTGGTCTGCGGCTTGCGCGAGGTGATCGCAAGCTTCTGGCCGAGGATGTGGTTGAGCAGCGTGGACTTGCCCACGTTGGGACGGCCGACGATGGCGACATAGCCACAGCGTGTTGCGGTTGAATCAGTCATGGCCATTCTCCACGCCCAGGGCAATCAGTGCTGCAGCGGCCGCTACCTGTTCGGCAATACGACGGCTCACACCCTGACCTCGGCTTTTTTCATTCAATAAGGTGATTTCACATTCCACGAAAAAGACGCGGCAATGGGGCTCACCCTGGATATCCACCACTTCGTAGCGTGGCAGTTCGCACCCGCGGGACTGCAGGAATTCCTGCAGGCGGGTCTTGGGATCTTTGTTGGTGTCGACCAGGGTCAGGCTTTCGATCTCGGACGTCAGCCAGGCGGTGACGCGCGCCTTGGCCGCTTCCATGCCCGCATCCAGATAGATGGCGCCGATCAGCGCTTCAAGGGCGTCGGCCAGGATCGACTCGCGACGGAAACCGCCGCTTTTCAACTCACCGGAGCCCAGGCGCAGGTACTCGCCCAGGCCAAAACCACGGGCCAGCACGGCCAGGGTCTCGCCCTTCACCAGCCGCGCACGCAAGCGCGACAACTGGCCTTCACGGGCTTGCGGGAAGCGTTCGAAGAGCGCTTCACCGGCAACGAAATTGAGGATGGCGTCACCGAGGAATTCCAGGCGTTCGTTGTTACGCCCAGCAAAACTGCGGTGTGTGAGGGCAAGGACCATCAGTTCCTGGTCCTTGAAGGTGTAGCCGAGCAGGTGCTCGAGACGGCTTAGAGAAACGCTCACGGTTTACCCATATCTGTTTGGTGGCACCGGCGGCCATCGACGATTGACGCAGTGTTCAAATTCAAATCCTGATTGGTGCTGCATGAGGCCGGAAATTGTCCCAGCCCCAGAAAAGCATTCGGCGCTGTGATCACAGCGCCGTCTGTATTACTTGATCAGCCCGACCCGCGAGAAGTTCGGCAGGTGGCTGAGCTTGGGTTCCGGCCAGCTCATCCAGACCGCGAAGGCCTTGCCGACGATATTCTGGTCGGGAACCATGCCCAGCAGGTCCTTGGGAATGGTGGGGTCATCCCAATAGCGGCTGTCGTTGGAGTTGTCGCGGTTGTCGCCCATCATGAAATAGTGCCCGGCCGGCACTTTCCATTCGCCATCGGGCATTGCGCGGTAGCGGCTCATTTCCTTGCGGATTTCGTGCTCCACCGCACCGAGTTTTTCCTGATACAGCTCGGCGCTGCCCAGGGTGTTCGGCTCGGCGCCCAGCAGCTTCTCGGCCACCGACTCGCCGTTGATGAACAGGCGCTTGTCGCTGGTATAGCGAATCACGTCACCTGGCAGGCCGACCACACGCTTGATGTAGTTGACGTTCGGATCGCTCGGGTAGCGGAACACCATCACATCGCCGCGCTGCGGGTCACCGATCTCGATGACTTTCTTGTCGATCACCGGCAAGCGGATCCCGTAGGAAAACTTGTTCACCAGGATGAAGTCGCCCACGTCCAGGGTCGGTTTCATCGACCCCGACGGAATCTGGAACGGCTCCACCAGGAACGAGCGCAGCACCAGCACGATGAACAGCACCGGAAAGAACGATTTGCCGTATTCAACCAGCAAAGGCTCTTTGTTCAGCTTCTCGATCACCACGACATCGGGCTGGCTGACGCTGCCCTGATAGGACGCGATAGCCGCCCGCCGACGCGGGGCGAAGAACACCAGATCGAGCAACGCCAGGAGTCCGCAAACGGCAACGGCGATGACCAGCAACAGCGGGAAATTTAGCGACATAGGACCTAACTATCCAACCTGAGCACCGCAAGGAAGGCTTCTTGTGGAATTTCCACGTTGCCCACTTGCTTCATGCGTTTTTTACCGGCCTTTTGCTTCTCAAGCAGCTTGCGCTTACGGCTGACGTCGCCACCGTAGCATTTGGCCAGTACGTTCTTTCTGAGTGCCTTGACGGAAGTCCGCGCAATGATCTGCCCGCCAATGGCGGCCTGGATCGCGACGTCGAACATCTGGCGCGGAATCAGTTCTTTCATCTTCTCGGTCAACTGTCGACCTTTGTAGTGCGCGTTGTCCTTGTGCACGATCAGTGCCAGGGCATCGACCTTGTCGCCGTTGATCAACACATCCAGTTTCACCAGATTAGCCGATTGGTAACGATCGAAATGGTAATCCAGCGAAGCATAGCCGCGACTGGTGGATTTGAGACGGTCGAAGAAGTCCAGGACCACTTCGTTCATCGGCAAATCGTAGGTCACTTGTACCTGGGTCCCGAGGAACAGCATGTCGTGCTGGATGCCGCGCTTCTCGATACACAGGGTAATGACGTTGCCCAGGTGCTCCTGCGGCACAAGAATATTGGCGCGCACGATCGGCTCACGCATGTCTTCGATGGAAGACAGGTCCGGGAGCTTGGACGGGTTGTCGACGTAAATCGTTTCACCGTTTTTCAGCAACAGCTCAAAAATAACGGTTGGCGCGGTGGTGATCAGGTCCAGGTCGTATTCGCGCTCAAGGCGCTCCTGGATGATCTCCATGTGCAGCATGCCGAGGAAGCCGCAACGGAAGCCGAAGCCCAGGGCGTCGGAGCTTTCCGGGGTGTACTGCAACGACGAGTCGTTGAGGGTCAGCTTCTGCAGGGCTTCGCGGAAGTCTTCGAAGTCGTCGGAGCTGACCGGGAACAGGCCGGCGTAGACCTGCGGCTGGATGCGTTTGAAGCCCGGCAGCACGTCGACGTCAGGGGTGCTGCTCAAGGTCAGGGTGTCACCCACCGGCGCGCCGTGGATGTCCTTGATGCCGGCGATGATGAAGCCGACTTCACCGGCTTTCAGATCAACGGTGGCAGTATGCTTCGGGTTGAACACACCGACGCTGTCCACCAGGTGGATCTTGCCGGTGGATTTGACCAGGATCTTGTCGCCTTTCTTCACACGGCCATGGCGCACGCGTACCAGGGAGACAACCCCCAGGTAGTTGTCGAACCAGGAGTCGATGATCAACGCCTGCAGCGGATCTTCGATGTTGCCGGTAGGCGCGGGGATGGTCTTGACCAGGCGCTCGAGCACTTCGTCGACGCCCAGGCCGGTCTTGGCGCTGCACTCGACGGCGTCGGTGGCGTCAATGCCGATGATTTTTTCGATTTCTTCCTTCACGCGGTCCGGATCGGCCTGCGGCAGGTCGATCTTGTTCAGCACCGGCATGACTTCCAGGCCTTGCTCGATGGCGGTGTAGCAGTTGGCCACGGACTGGGCTTCGACGCCCTGCCCCGCGTCCACCACCAGCAGCGCGCCTTCGCAGGCCGCCAGGGAACGGCTGACTTCATAGGTGAAGTCGACGTGGCCTGGGGTGTCGATGAAGTTCAGCTGGTACTTGATACCGTCTTTGGCGGTGTAGTACAGAGTCACGCTGTGGGCCTTGATGGTGATCCCGCGCTCGCGCTCGAGGTCCATGGAGTCCAGTACCTGGGCTTCCATTTCACGCTCGGCAAGGCCGCCGCACATCTGGATGAATCGATCGGCCAGCGTCGACTTGCCATGGTCAATGTGGGCGATGATGGAGAAATTGCGGATATGACTCAAATCACTCACGGATCAACACTCAAAAAGGCTGCAGGCAGACTGCCCGCTGAAAAATAGCCGGGAATTGTACCTGATGCTCGGGCAGGACGTCATCTTTGCTGACCAGAACAAAAATGCCCCGATCTCTCGAACGGGGCATTTTTTGCTCATAAGCGCAGGCTCACCCGGCGCGGCGCAGCAGCCAGAACCCGGCCAGGGCGCAGATCGCGGTCGGCACCAGCACCGCAAACAGCGGCGAGAAGCCGAACACCAGGCTCGACGGGCCAAGCAAATCCTGGGCGATCCGGAACGCGAAGCCCACCAGCACGCCGGTGAAGACCCGCTGACCGAGGGTCACGGAGCGCAACGGGCCGAAGATGAACGAGATCGCCATCAGCACCAGCGCGGCGGTGACCACGGGCTGCAGCACCTTGACCCAGAACGCCAGCCAGTAACGGCCGTTATTCAGGCCCTGATCCTTGAGGTAGTGGATATAACTCCACAAACCGGAGATCGGCAGGGCTTCCGGGATCATGACCACGGTATTGAGCAGTTCCGGCTTCAGGGCGATGTCCCATTGCTCGGTCGGCACACTGATCACTTCGGTGCTGGCCTTGATGCCTTGGCCCACATTGCGGAAGTAAGTGGTGGTGACATCACTCAGCGTCCATTTCTCAGCACTGTACTGCGCGCGCCTGGCGAAACTGGAGGTCAGCATGTGCCGCTCTTTGTCGAACGTGTAGCGCGTCACACCAATCAGCAGGCCGTCGGGCTGCACGGCGTTGATGTGGATGAATTCATCACCCTGACGGTGCCACAGGCCGTGCCTGGCGCTTTGCGCATCGCCCGAACCCTGGGCCAAGGCACGATTGGCCTGGGCAGTGGCTTCGGACGGTGGCGCCACGTACTCGCCGATCAGCACGCTGCACGCCATCAGCAACAGCATCGGTTTCATGACGGCCCAGACGATACGGCCGATGGAAACCCCGGCCGCACGCATGATCGTCAGCTCGCTGTTGCTGGCCAGGCCGCCCAGGCCGATCAGGCAGCCGATCAACCCGGCCATCGGCATCATTTCGTAGAGACGACGCGGGGCGGTCAGCGCCACGAAGCTCAATACGTCCGTCACGGTGTAGGTGTCGGTGACGTTGCCCACTTCATCAATGAAGGCGAACAACGACGCCAGCCCGAGAATGATGCCCAACACCGCCAGGATGGCGATCAGTACGCTGCTACCGATGTAGCGATCGAGCTTAGCCACGAGCCAACTCCTTCTGGCCACGACGGCTCTTCATTTTCAGACGTATAGGTTCCCAGTAGAGCAGCCCGAGGCCGATCATCAGGAAGACCCCGTGTACCCACCACAGGCCCAGGGTCGGCGACAGCTTGCCCTTTTCCAGGGAACCACGGGCGGAGATCAGGATGGTCAGGTAGGCCATGTACAGCAGGATCGCCGGCAGCAGCTTGAGGAAGCGGCCCTGGCGCGGGTTGACGCGGGACAGCGGCACGGCCATCAGCGTCACGATGAACACCAGCAACGGCAGGGAAATACGCCATTGCAGCTCGGCGATGGAACGCAGTTCCGGGCTGCCGAAAAGCGACGACGTCGGGAGTGCATCGCGGTCGGTGACTTCTTCGCTGATATCAGGACGAGCCAGCATTACGCCATAAGTGTCGTATTTGATTGCCCGATAATCCGCCAGGCCCGGGCTGCCGTCATAGCGATAGCCATTTTCCAGGATCAGGTAACGGCTGCCGTCGGGGCGAACTTCCTGCCGGCCGCTGTCGGCCACCAGAATCGAAATGCCACGGTCTTTCTGGTTCTGCCCAAGGTTTTTCTGGGAAATGAACACGCCGCCGAGGTTGGCGCGGTCATCGGTCATGGTTTCGGTGTAGGTCACCCGCGTGCCGTCGTTGAGTGCCTGAAAGCGCCCGGGCTCGAGGGTGTCGAACTCAGTCATCGCGTCCTGCTTGTTCAGCAGCAACTGGAACTGCATGGCACCTTGCGGCGCCAGGCTCATGCTCAACCAGGCCACCAGCAGGGCAACACCGGCGGCCGGCACCATGGTCATGGCCAGCAGACGCTGCTGGCTCATGCCGGTGGCCGAGAGCACAGTCATTTCACTTTCAAGGTACAACCGGCCGTAGGCCAGAAGAATGCCGAGGAACAGGCCGAGCGGCAGAATCAGCTGCAGAAAGCCTGGCAGGCGAAAGCCCATGATCAAGAACAACGAGCCCGGATCCAGGGCGCCAGAAGCCGCCTGGGCAAGGAACTTGACGAAACGACCACTCATGATGATGACCAGCAATACCGCGCTCACGGCACTCAGGGTCAACAGGACTTCGCGGGACAGATAACGGAAGACAATCAAACCAGACACTCCAGGGTTGTCAGGCTAAGGCGGCCAAACAAGCAAGCATAACGAGTCGGCCCGTTTAAACAGGCCGGCTAAAAAGATTGCGCATTATCCTGTGATTGACCGCGCCTGTCACGGAGCTTACTCATGCGCGTACACAAAGCCTGCGGCAAGGGTTGTCAGGCTCCGCCGCCGAGGTTCAAACTGCGGCCTTTGTCGCTGGCGGTTTACACGGCTGCCAGGCTTTAAAAGCCGGAGCACACAGACTCCAGGCTCACAGACCTTTATAAGGGACCCGAACATGGAATTGGTTGTAAAAAGCGTTAGCCCCGAAACGTTGAAAACCGCCACCCTCGCGGTCGCTGTCGGCGAAGGCCGCAAGCTCGGCGTTGCGGCCAAACAACTCGACGAACTGAGCGGCGGCGCCATCAGCGCGGTCCTCAAGCGCGGCGACCTGGCCGGCAAGGTCGGCCAGAGCCTGCTGCTGCAAAGCCTGCCGAACCTGAAGGCCGAGCGCGTATTGCTGGTGGGCGTGGGCAAGGACGCCGAACTCGGCGACCGCCCGTTCCGCAAGATCATCAGCGGCATTCTCACCACCCTCAAGGGTCTGGGCGGCAGCGACGCGACGCTGGCACTCGATGAAATCGTGGTCAAGGGCCGTGACAGCTACGGCAAGACCCGCCTGCTGGCCGAAAGCCTGCTCGACGGCGGCTACATCTTCGACCAGTTCAAGAGCCAGAAAGCCGAACCGCGTGCCTTGAAGAAAGTCACCCTGCTGACCATCAAGGCCGCCCAGGCCGAAGTCGAACGCGCCGTGAGCCACGCCCAGGCCATCGCCGCCGGCATGTCGTTCACCCGCGACCTCGGCAACCTGCCGCCGAACATCTGCCACCCGACCTACCTGGGCGAGCAGGCCAAGGCGCTGGGCAAGGAATTCAAAAGCCTGAAAGTCGAAGTGCTGGATGAGAAGAAGATCAAGGAACTGGGCATGGGCTCGTTCTATGCGGTCGGCCAGGGCAGCGACCAGCCGCCACGCCTGATCGTGATGCAATACAACGGCGGCAAGAAGGCCGAGAAGCCTTACGCCCTGGTCGGTAAAGGCATCACCTTCGACACCGGCGGCATCAGCCTCAAGCCGGGCCTGGGCATGGATGAGATGAAGTACGACATGGGCGGCGCCGCCAGCGTGTTCGGCACCCTGCGCGCGGTGCTGGAGCTCAAGCTGCCGATCAACCTGGTGTGCATCCTGGCCTGCGCCGAGAACATGCCGAGCGGCGGCGCGGCCCGTCCGGGCGATATCGTCACCACCCTGAGCGGCCAGACCGTCGAAATCCTCAACACCGACGCCGAAGGCCGCCTGGTGCTGTGCGATGCGCTGACCTACGCCGAACGCTTCAAGCCACAGGCGGTGATCGACATCGCCACCTTGACCGGTGCCTGCATCGTTGCTCTCGGTTCCCACACTTCGGGTCTGCTGGGCAACAACGACGAGTTGATCGAGCAACTGCTCAGCGCCGGCAAGGCCGCCGATGACCGCGCCTGGCAACTGCCGCTGTTCGATGAGTACCAGGAACAGCTGGACAGCCCGTTCGCCGACATCGCCAACATCGGCGGCCCGAAAGCCGGCACCATCACTGCAGCCTGCTTCCTGTCGCGGTTCGCCAAGAACTTCAACTGGGCGCACCTGGACATCGCCGGCACCGCCTGGACCAGCGGCGGCAAGGACAAGGGCGCTACCGGCCGTCCGGTGCCTCTGCTGACCCAGTACCTGCTGGATCGCGCCAAGGCCTGAAAACCGTGACTCCGGGGCGGCGTTACCGCCGCCTCGGGCTCCAGGAACCGCAATGACCCAAGTTGACTTCTATATACTGCCCAGCGCCGATCCGCTCGCGCGCCTGGACTTTGCCTGCAAACTCACCGAAAAAGCCTGGCGCATGGGCCACCGCATCTACCTGCATTGCAGCGATGCCGCCCAACGCGACGAGCTCGACGCACGCCTGTGGCGCTTCAAGGGCGAAAGTTTCGTGCCCCACGGCCCTGCGGAAAGTGAACCCGACGGCCAGGTGGTCCTGGGCGTAGGCGACAGCTGCGGCGATCACCATGACCTGCTGGTCAACCTCGACCTGAAAGTCCCGGCCTTTGCCAAGGCGTTCGCCCGTGTGGCGGAAGTGGTGGTGGAAGATCCGGCTATTCGTCAGGCCGCGCGGGAGAGTTTCCGTTTCTATCGCGAACAGGGCTATCCTTTGCAGGATCACCGGCTACAACGACTTTGAGTGCATGATGGACACCCCGAACACGCTAAAAAAAGACGACCACCTGTTGGACGACCTGGAGTCGATCCGTCAGTTGCTGGGTGATGACAACCTTCAACCGCCGTTATTGACAGAAACCGTCAATGGCGACGTGCAGATCCCCTTGTTGTTCGACATGGTCGGCGCCAAGCCGGTTGAGCCGCTCGAACCGCAACCTGCGCCGGCCCCACCGGTTGTCGAAGCGGCGCCCGCTGCCGCGCCTGCCGAAAAAACCCCGGATGCCTTGCTGCTGCACCTGGACAACGAACTGCGCGCCGCCGCGCAACTGATCATGCAAGACGTGATCGACGACTTCGCCCCGCATATCGAAACCGAGATCAAGCGCCGGATGGATGCGCGGATGGAGCGGTTGCTCAGTCAATACCAGAATTAGCGCCCCTGTAGGAGCGAGCTTGCTCGCGAAAATCGTCAACGATGGCGCGGACATCCTGAATGAACGCGCGGCCCTTCAGGTTTTCGCGAGCAAGCTCGCTCCTACCCCTCGCCCCTATCCCCCGTTATACTTGCCGGCTTTCCTGAATTAATGCCAACTAGGGTCCCGCCGCGCATGGATAAGACCTACCAGCCGCACGCTATTGAAACTTCCTGGTACCAGACCTGGGAGTCCGAGAATTATTTCGCTCCGCAAGGTGCGGGCGATTCCTACACCATCATGATTCCGCCACCGAACGTCACTGGCAGCCTGCACATGGGCCATGGCTTCAACAATGCGATCATGGATGCGTTGATCCGTTTCCGCCGCATGCAGGGCCGCAACACCCTGTGGCAACCGGGCACCGACCACGCCGGTATCGCCACGCAGATGCTGGTGGAGCGCCAACTCGAAGCCACCGGCCAGAACCGTCACGACCTGGGCCGCGAGAAATTCCTGGAGAAAGTCTGGGAATGGAAGGACCAGTCCGGCGGCAACATCAGCCGTCAGATCCGTCGCCTGGGTTCGTCCGTCGACTGGAGCCGCGAGCGCTTCACCATGGACGACGGCCTGTCGGAAGCCGTGAAAGAAGCCTTCGTGCGCCTGCATGAAGACGGCCTGATCTACCGCGGCAAGCGCCTGGTCAACTGGGACACCAAACTGCACACGGCGATTTCCGACCTCGAAGTGGAAAACCACGACGAGAAAGGCTTCCTGTGGAACCTCAAGTACCCGCTGGCCGACGGCGCCAAGACCGCTGAAGGCCACGACTACCTGATCGTCGCCACCACCCGTCCGGAAACCATGCTCGGCGATGCCGCCGTGGCCGTGAACCCGAACGATGAGCGCTACCAGGCCCTGATCGGCAAGTTCGTCGAGCTGCCGCTTGTCGGCCGCCGCATCCCGATCATCGCCGACGACTACTGCGACCCCGAATTCGGCACCGGCTGCGTGAAAATCACCCCGGCCCACGATTTCAACGACTACGAAGTCGGCAAGCGCCACAACCTGCCGCTGCTGAACATCTTCGACAAGAATGCCGCCGTACTGCCGGCCTGCCAGGTCTTCAATCTGGACGGCACGCTGAACGCGAGCATCGACGGCAAGATCCCGGCCGAATACGTCGGTCTCGACCGTTTCGAAGCGCGCAAGCAGATCGTTGCCGCCTTCGACGCCGCCGGCCTGCTGGTCAGCGTCGACGACCACAACCTGAAAGTGCCGAAGGGCGACCGCTCCGGCACCATCATCGAACCGTGGCTGACCGACCAGTGGTACGTGTCTACCAAGCCGCTGGCTGAGCCTGCGATTGCAGCCGTGGAAGATGGCCGCATCCAGTTCGTGCCTAAACAGTATGAAAACATGTACTTCTCGTGGATGCGCGACATCCAGGACTGGTGCATCAGCCGTCAGCTGTGGTGGGGCCACCGCATTCCGGCCTGGTACGACGAGTCGGGCAAGGTCTATGTCGGCCGCGACGAAGCCGAAGTGCGCGCCAAGCACAACCTCGGCCCGGACGTGGCGCTGCAGCAGGACAACGACGTACTGGACACCTGGTTCAGCGCGGGCCTGTGGACCTTCTCCACCCTGGGCTGGCCGCAGCAGACCGAGTTCCTGAAGAAATTCCACTCCACCGACGTGCTGGTCACCGGCTTCGACATCATTTTCTTCTGGGTTGCCCGGATGATCATGCTGACCATGCACCTGGTGAAGAACGAAGACGGCACGCCGCAAGTACCGTTCAAGACCGTGTACGTCCACGGCCTGGTGCGCGATGGCCAGGGCCAGAAGATGTCCAAGTCCAAGGGCAACGTTCTGGACCCCCTGGACATCATCGACGGTATCGACCTGGAAACCCTGGTGCAGAAACGCACCTCGGGCATGATGCAGCCGAAACTGGCGAAGAAGATCGAGAAGCAGACCCGCGACGAGTTCGCCGACGGCATCGCCAGCTACGGCACCGACGCCCTGCGCTTCACCTTCTGCTCGCTGGCGTCCACCGGTCGCGACATCAAGTTCGACATGGGCCGCGTCGAAGGCTATCGCAACTTCTGCAACAAAATCTGGAACGCGGCGCGCTACGTCCTGGATAAAGGCGAAGACTGCGGGCAGAACGGCGAAGAAGTCGAACTGACCCTGGCCGACCGCTGGATCATCTCGCAACTGCAGCGTACCGAAGCCGAAGTGACCCGCCAACTCGACCAGTTCCGTTTCGACCTGGCCGCGCAGGTCTTGTACGAGTTCATCTGGAACCAGTATTGCGACTGGTACCTGGAACTGTCCAAGCCAGTGCTGTGGGACGAAAATGCGCCGGTCGAACGCCAGCGCGGCACCCGTCGCACCCTGGTGCGCGTCCTCGAAGTGGCACTGCGCCTGGCGCACCCATTCATGCCGTTCATCACCGAAGAAATCTGGCAGCGCCTCGCGCCGCTGGCCGGTATCCAAGGCAAGACCATCATGCTGCAACCTTGGCCGGTGGCCAACGAAGCCCGCATCGATGAGGCTGCCGAAAGCGATATCGAATGGCTCAAGACCCTGATGCTCGGCACGCGCAACATCCGCGCCGAGATGAACATCGGCCCGGGCAAGCCACTGGCGGTGTTCGTGAAGAACGCCAGCGCCGAAGACCAGCGTCGTCTCAGCGAGAACGATGCGCTGCTCAAGAAGCTGGCCAAGCTCGAATCGATCACCGTATTGGCGGATGACGCCGAAGCGCCACTGTCGGCGACCGCACTGGTCGGCGACATGGAAGTGCTGGTGCCGATGGCCGGCCTGATCGACAAAGGCGCGGAACTGGCCCGTCTCGACAAGGAAATTGCACGCCTGCAAGGCGAAGTGCAGCGGGTCGGCGGCAAGCTGTCCAACGCGGCATTCGTCGACAAGGCACCGGCTGAAGTAATCGACAAAGAACGCGCCAAACTGGCCGAGGCCGAACAGGCCCTGGGCAAGCTGGCGGAGCAACATGCGCGGATTTCCAGCCTGTAAGGGCTAGCCGTGTGAAAAAAGAGACCTGCGGGTCTCTTTTTTTTCCTTTGCAAACCCGATCAATGTGGGAGGGGGCTTGCTCCCTCCCACATTTGATCGAGTTGACCTCAGGATGTGTGACAATGCCCACCACTTTGAGCCAACACCAGAATCATCATGACCGCCCCCAGCACACCGAAACCTCCGCGCAAGAAGCCCAAGACCGCCGCCACGGCCAAACCCGTCGTGCCGCGCAAAGAGGCCAGCCTGCACCCGCGCAACCGCCACCAGGGCCGTTACGACTTCCCGGCGCTGATCAAGACCACGCCGGAACTGGCGCAATTCGTGATCATCAACCCCTACGGCAAGGAAAGCATCGACTTCGCCAGCCCGGACGCCGTGCGCGTATTCAACCGGGCGCTGTTGAAGTCCTTCTATGGCGTGCAGCATTGGGACATCCCGGCGGATTACCTGTGCCCGCCGGTGCCAGGGCGTGCCGACTACGTCCACTTCCTCGCCGACCTGCTGGCCAGTGTCAATGACGGCGAAATCCCCCGCGGCGCGCCGGTCAAGGTGCTGGACATCGGCATGGGCGCCAACTGCGTCTACCCGCTGATCGGCTACAGCGAATACCGCTGGCACTTCCTCGGTTCGGAAGTCGACCCCACCGCCGTCGCCGCCGCCAAGGCCATCGTGCAGTCCAACGGCCTGAACAAGGCGATCCAGCTTCGCCAGCAAAGCAACCCCAAACAGATCCTGCTGGGCCTGCTGGAACCGGGCGAGCGCTTTGACCTGACCATGTGCAACCCGCCGTTCCACGCGTCCATGGACGAGGCCACCAAAGGCAGCGAACGCAAATGGCGCGCCCTGGGCAAGGCTGACCCAAAACGCAAGTTGCCGGTGCTGAACTTCGGCGGCCAATCGGCCGAACTGTGGTGTGAAGGCGGTGAAGCGCGCTTCGTGACGCAATTGATCGCCGAGAGCGCGCACTTTGCCCACAAGGTGTTGTGGTTCAGCACCCTGGTGTCGAAAGCCTCGAACCTGCCCGCGATCGAGACCGCGCTGAGAAAAGCCGGCGTGCTGCAAAGCCAGGTGGTGGAAATGTCCCAGGGCCAGAAACAGAGCCGCTTTGTCGCCTGGACCTTCCAGACCCCATCCGAGCAGCAGGTATGGCGCCAGCGCTGGGCGCGCAAAGACTGAGCCTAAATCCCGGGCAACAAAAAACCGTGCCCGGATCGCTCCGGCGCACGGTTTTTTTTGCTGCGTCTTACTTGTTAACAGCGTCGGTCAGGCCTTTGGCCACAACCAGCTTGATAACTTTCTTGGCAGCGATTTCGATGGCAGCGCCAGTCGAAGGGTTACGGCCAGTACGGGCAGGACGCTCGGTCACTTTCAGTTTGCCAACGCCTGGCAGAGTGATTTCGCCGCCGTTTTCCAGCTGATCAGCAACAACTTGGCTCAGTTGGTCCAGCAGAGCGCGCACGGTGGTTTTCGGTGCGTCTACTGCTTCAGCCAGGTCAGCGATCAGTTGGTCTTTAGTAATAGCCATTGTGGTGTTCCTTCCCTATCAAATTCATATGGATTGCAGAGTGCAGTGTCAGCCGTCGAGCCCGACCGTCAAGGCCTGGCATCCCCGGCTATAACCTCGGAGATCGGGGTTATAGATGCTTGAAACGAGGATTGGTTCGACCTGACAAATACTGAATGCACGCTTAACGCCGAGTCTTGGGCGTAAGACCGGGCAAAACTAGCACAGAGACGGGGAAATATCCGCTTCTACCTACCCATTTGGTCAGCTTTATCGCTCTAAACCGTGAAAAAAAGGCATATGGCCCGTCGGAGGCCTTCCAAAACACCTTCAAAGCACGTCTTGGCCAATGGGTGCGGTACACTGGGCGACTTTTCGGGGAGGCCAACCGCTCCCCTATCAACCAGCCGAGAAGCCTATGCCGATCCGTCATTGCATCGTCCACCTGATCGACAAAAAACCCGACGGCACACCCGCAGTTCTCCACGCCCGCGACTCCGAACTTGCCGAGTCGGCCGCGATCGAGAACATGCTTGCCGACCTCAACGAGAGCTACAACGCCAAACAAGGCAAGGCCTGGGGTTTCTTCCATGCCGAGTCGGGCGCGCACCCGTTCAGCGGCTGGTTGAAGGAGTATTTCGACGGGGGCCAGGATTTCACCACGTTCAGCCGCACCGCCGTCGAACACCTGCAGAAGCTGATGGAAGAGTCCAACCTGTCCACCGGCGGCCACGTGCTGTTTGCCCACTACCAGCAAGGCATGACCGACTACCTGGCCATCGCCCTGCTGCACCACAGCGAAGGCGTGGCGGTCACCGACGAACTGGACGTGACGCCATCGCGCCACCTGGACCTGGGCCAGTTGCACCTGGCGGCGCGGATCAACGTGTCCGAGTGGCAGAACAACAAGCAGTCCAAGCAGTACATCTCGTTCATCAAGGGCAAGAACGGCAAGAAAGTCTCGGAGTACTTCCGCGACTTCATCGGCTGCCAGGAAGGCGTCGACGGCCCGGGCGAAACGCGCACCCTGCTCAAGGCGTTCAGCGACTTCGTTGAAAGCGAGGACCTGCCGGACGAAACAGCCCGCGAAAAGACCAAGACCCTGGTGGACTACGCCAGCAGCCAGGCCAAGCTCGGCGAGCCGATGGGCCTGGAAGAACTGTCGGGGCTGATCGATGAAGATCGGCCTAAGGCGTTCTATGACCACATCCGCAACAAGGACTATGGGCTGTCGCCGGAGATCCCGGCCGACAAACGCACCCTCAACCAGTTCCGCCGCTTCACCGGGCGCGCCGAAGGGCTGTCGATCAGCTTTGAAGCGCACCTGCTGGGCGACAAGATCGAGTACGACGAAGCCGCCGGCACCTTGATCATCAAGGGCCTGCCGACCCAACTGACCGACCAGCTCAAGCGCCGCAACTGATGCTCGGCGGGGTCCTTAAAAAAGTCCTGCTGGTGTTGCTGGTGGTGGTGGCGATCCAGAACTGGGGCAAGGTCGAACGGCTGTTCAACCCGTCCCAGGTGGTCCCGGAGCAAACGCGGGCTTCGGCGCGCGTGGTGCTCTACTCCACCGAGTGGTGTGGCTACTGCAAACAGATCCGCCGCTTCCTCGACCAGAAAGGCATTCCGTACCAGGCGCTCGATATCGAAAAAGACACCCAGGCGCGCAAGGCCTATGAAGCGTTGGGCGGCGGCGGGATTCCGTTCGTGGACGTGAACGGCACGTTGATTCGCGATTACAGCCCCGAGAAGATCATGGCGGCGCTGAAGTAATCAGCGCACCACGATCAGCCGCCCCAGCAGCGTGTGCTGCTCGAACCCCAGCACCGCTTGCAAGCCATTCAGCACGGCTTGCGGATCGTTGCTCGGGAAACTGCCGCTGACACGCCGGGAGCCCACTTCGTCGTTGAGCAGCAGGATGCGCCCAGGGTAGTAACGCTGCAGATCCTCGATCACCTCGGCCAGCGGTGCCTTGTAGTAGTTGAGCCAGCCGTCGCGCCAGGCCAGGCGAGATTCGCTGTCGACCGCGTGCAGGGGCTCGGCCACGCTCTCGGCGTAGCTCATTTGCTGGCCCGCCGTAAGAATTTGCTGCGCACCCTGCTTGGCCGGCGTGACGCCGACCCGCCCCGACAACACTGTCACCTGCGCGCCCGCCGGTTGCAGACGCACTTCGAACTGCGTGCCCAGCACCCGTGTTTCACCACTGCCCGCGCCCACCACAAATACCGCGCCGGTGTGAGTCACGCTGAAAAAGCCCGCGCCGCGCCGCAGTTGGACATGCCGCTCACCTTGGCTGAAATCCACGGCGATGGCGCTGTCGGCATCCAGGGTGACGCGGGATTGATCGGCCAGGGTCACGGTTTTCACCTCGCCCGGCGCCGTCACGTAGTCCGCCCCCAGGTCATCGACCCAGCGCGACGGTTGCCAGCCGCCGCCCATGCACACCATCAACACCAGGCACGCGGCCATGGCCAGGGCGCCCACCCCGCGCATGGCCCGTGAGCGCTGCGAGGTGTGCATCGCATTCAGGTAGCCGTGTAAGGCCAACGCGTCTTCGTCCGCCAGTTTACGCGCCGGCACTTCGCTCAACTCCCATAGCACCTGGGCCTGGGAATAGGCCTCGACGTGTGCCGGATCAGCCCGCAGCCAAAGGCTGAAGGTGGCCTGGTCGCCGCTGCTGGGCTGGTCGTGCAACAGGCTCAGCCAGGCCAGTGCGGCCTGTTGCTGGTCGGGCGTGGGAGTGACATTCACGGTGCTTTCCCTGGCGTGCGTGGAGGCGATGGCTCGCGAAGGCTGGCTTTGCAGGCTTCGAGGGCACGCATCATATGTTTTTCCACGGCACTTTGGGACAGCCCCATGGCCTTGGCGATTTGCGCGTATTTGCGGCCATGGATGCGGTTGAGCAGGAAGATCTGGCGGGTGCGCTCGGGCAAGCTGCGCAAGGCCGCCTCGACGTGGCGCAGGTCGTTGCCGGCCTCCAGTGCAGCCTGGGGTTCGGAGCCTTGATTGTCCTGCTGCTCGGGCAACCAGCCTTCGTTGCTGCGCACCCGCGCGCCTTCGCTGCGCAGGTGGTCGATGGCGATATTGCCGGCGCAGCGCAGCAGGTACGTGCTGAGTTCTTCGACCTGCACCAGCGGCCGGCGCCAGAAGCGCAGGAACAAGTCCTGCACCAGGTCGGCTGCAGTGGCACGACAGCCCACGCGCCGGCTGACCAGCGCTTCCATCTGCGAACGCTGGGACAAAAACACCTGCAGGAAATGCGCGCGCCCACCCGCCGCGTCCGCGTGCGGGCTGTCCTGGGGTTCCGGTGGCGTACTGATCATCATGCGCGGCTCACAGGGTGGCAAAGGCTGCGACGGGACCGGCCAGCAGGCCGACGCCCGCCAGGCTCAAGGCCAACCTCGGCCAATACGGCAACAGCAGCACCAGCAGCAGCGCGCTGAGCATCAACACCGCGCACCACTCCACCAGGCCTTGGGCCCACCCCGAGGCAGCCACCGCTGGCCAGATCGATAGCGTCAAGGCCCCCCCGCCGACCGCGCGCAACCCCAGGCGGCGGCGCGGCGACGGCTTGCTGCGCAGCAGTTCGCCATGGTGACGGTCGGTGGACAGGCACAGTGCGGTAAACCCGACGTAGCACATCAGCCATGCAAGCAGCATTCAATGCGCCTCCGGTTTGAGAGTGAGCGCGCGCGCCCGTTCGGCCTTGGGCTGGGGCGCCGTGCGGTGGTGCATCTTCCAGGCGGCCCAGGCGAGGAATCCTCCGCTGCCCAGGCACGTCAGGTCGAAGCCGGCCATGGCCCAGTCGCCCGTCGCCAGTGACACGCCCAGGTGGTGCGAGGTGGTCAGCGCGTTGAGCGCAGGGATCGCGCCAAACAACAGCGCGCCAACGCTCAGTTGCTCGACCCAGGCCTGGCGCCCTCGGCGCAGCATGGCGTGCAACAGGCTCAGGCCCCACGCGATAAAGAACATTTGCACTTCCCAGTCGGCGCGCTGGGCGAAGCTCACCGGCAACAAACGGTTGGCCCAGAAGAACGCCGCGATGGCGATCAACAACCCGGACATGCTGGCGATATTGAGCACTTCGACCAGGCGCAGCTCAAACGGCATGCCGCCGGTTTTGGCGTGCTTGAGCTGGCGCTTGCCGAGCCAGATCACCAGGCCGGTGCCGATCATCGCGGTGCCCGCCAGCCCACAGATAAAATACAGCCAGCGCAACACCGGGCCGGCGAAACGGCCCATGTGCAGGCCATAGAAACTGCCACCGATCGCCGCCGGCAGCGATTGCTCGGCGCTGACCCGCAGCCGCTCGCCGGTACTGCCGTTGAACGACACGGTGCTGCCGAAATCATGCACCACGCGGTCGGCGCCGGCGCGGACCACATTGACCGAGGCATTCGCATCACTCGGGTTATTCACCACCAAACGCCCGACATGCCCGCCCGCCCACTGCGCCCGCGCCTGTTCGTACATCGGCAGCAACGGCAACAATGTGCCGGGCTGGCCCAGCGCCGGGGCGTTGTCGGTGGCGGGGAACACCTCGTTGAAGAAGGCCCGGCTGTCGTTGCCGTAAGAGGCCACGATCGGGGCCGGCATGACCATGCTCATGAAGATCACCAGGCTGCTGTAGGTGATCATCAAATGAAACGGCAGCACCAGCACGCCCACGGCGTTATGCCCGTCGAGCCAGGAGCGCTGGCCCTTGCGGGGGCGGAAGGTGAAGAAGTCCTTGAAGATTTTTTTGTGGGTGATGATGCCGGTGATCAACGCGACCAACATCACCATCGCGGCGAAGGTGGATAACCAGCGGCCCCAGGGGTACGGCATTTGCAGCTGGAAGTGGAAGCGATAGAAGAACTCGCCGCCCATGCTTTCGCGGGCTTGCACGGCTTGGCCGCTGACCGGGTCGAGGACTTTCTGGATGAAGTTGCCGCGTTTGCCCGGGTCGACCTTGTCTTGCCACATCACCGACAGGCCAGGGTCGCGGCTGTTCGGCAAGGTAATAATCCAGCGCGCGGCGGTGGGCGCCTGCTGCTGCAGGTAGGCTTGGGCCACCGCGAGGCTGCGCCCATCGTCCAACGGCCTGGCCTGCACTTCGGGCTGGGTCCAATGGCTGATTTCATCCTTGAAATACGACAAGGTGCCCGTCAGGAAAATCGCAAACAGCAGCCAGCCAAAGATCAGTCCGGCCCAAGTGTGCAACCAGGCCATGGCCTGGCGGAATCCTTCTTTCATGTGCGTGCCATCCATACACCCACACCTGCCAGGGTCGCGAACAACGCGCTCGGCAGCATCACGCCACACCAGGCACGCCATGCCGTGCGGCAGGCAAAGCACCACAGCACCGCCAACAGGTAGAACACAAACGAACTCATCATCCCGGTGATCACTGCGTCGGCGCGGGACGTGGGCAGCCACAGCGCCAGGCAGACGGCGGCCAGAGACGCCATCAGATAGCCGCCGACCACAGCGGCCAATGCGCGTGACGTGACAGCGAGGCGGTAAGCGGCGGGAAGCGAGGTTTTGCTTTTCATGCGGGGAGCGCCAGGTTCATCAGAGCGCAATATTAATGATA
The DNA here is from genome assembly GCF_001439695.1 of Pseudomonas veronii. Lineage (GTDB taxonomy): Bacteria > Pseudomonadota > Gammaproteobacteria > Pseudomonadales > Pseudomonadaceae > Aquipseudomonas > Aquipseudomonas veronii. The sequence goes on along the minus strand of NZ_JYLL01000005.1, from coordinate 249,250 downwards.
AATATTCTCATAAGCAAAAGAGAACGGATGAATCACCTGCTCGAAGGCGTGAGATCTAGCTGCCCGCCAGGCAACTCGGGGTGCCCGCGACCAGGGCGTCGATGGCGCAGCGCGTCTTGGCCGGCATGTGCGCCGCGGTGGGCCAGATCACATGGATCGGCGCGGGTTGCTCGCGGTAGCTCGGCAGTACCGCTTCCAACTGCCCGCGCAGCACATAGTGCGCGATCAGCCAGCTCGGCAACCAGGCCAGGCCCACGCCAGCGATGGCGGCATCGGCCACGGCCTGGAGGTCGTCCATCATCAGCGGCGAGGCGACCCGCGCGCGGTGCGGGCGGCCTTGGGCATCATTGAGTTCCCACTCCAGGCGTGGCGCATTGCAGCGGTAGGCAATGCCGCGGTGCCCGGCCAAATCCTCGAGACACTCGATTCGACCGACGCGGCGCAAATACGCCGGCGCCGCCGCCAGGCCGATGGCCTGTTCGCCCAGGCGCCGCGCGCTCAAGCGGTCGGTGTCGGGTAACGCGCCGATTCGCACCGCCAGGTCGAAGCCTTCCTGGGCCACGTCGATCAGCCGGTCAGAAAACGAAATATCAATCTCCAACTGCGCAAAACGGTCCAGCAAACCCCACAACGCCGGCGCCGCGTAGTGATGCCCGAAAGCCAGCGGCAGGCTCGCCCTCAAGCGCCCGCGAGGCTGCCGCCGACCGCTTTCGAGCACAGATTCGGCCGCTTCCAGCTCGGCCAGCGCGCGCAGGCAATGCTCGTAATAAGCCTGCCCGTCCTCAGTCAACCGCTGGCGGCGGGTGGAACGCTGCAACAGGCACGTGCCCAGGCGCGCCTCGAGGCGCGCCAAGCCTTTGCCCACGGCCGAACGGGTGAGGTTCAGCCGTTCGGCGGCTTCGGTCAGGTTGCCGCTCTCGACGATCTGCAGAAAGAGTTCAACGCCATCAAAACGTGGGGTGGCCATGCTGTAATTGTCGCCTTTGATTCCCTGATTGAAGGAAAACTTGTCACGAATAAAGAATCTACTTCCCGCGAGAATGACACGCTCCACCTCTCGAAAGGAAGACCCCATGCCTCCCGCCGTCGCTGTATCGGCTGTCAGCCCATCAAGCTCCGCCAGAAACGCGCTCGCCCTCACCGCCGTGTGCCTGGTGGCGCTGATGTTCGGCCTGGAAATCTCCAGCGTGCCGGTGATCCTGCCCACGCTGGAACAACAATTGGGCACGGGTTTCCAGGATGCCCAATGGATCATGAACGCCTACACCCTGGCCTGCACCAGCGTACTGATGGCTGCCGGCACGCTGGCCGACCGCTTTGGCCGGCGACGCATGCTGGTGCTGTGCCTGTGGCTGTTTGGCTTGGCCTCACTGGCCTGCGGGCTGGCTGAAGACGCGTCCCAGCTGATCACGGCGCGTTTCGTCCAGGGCGTGGGCGCCGGGGCGATGATGATCTGCCAGTTCGCGATTTTGTCGCACCAGTTCCGTGAACCGGCGGCGCGGGCGCGGGCTTTTGCGGTGTGGGGCGTGATCGCGGGCCTGGGCCTGGGCTTCGGGCCGATGGTCGGGGCGTTGATCCTGGCGGTGGCGGACTGGCGCTGGGTGTTTCTCGTACATGTGCCGCTGACCTTGCTGACTCTGGTGCTGCTGCATGTCAGCGTGCAGGAGTCGCGCGACCCGGCCAGCCATCGCCTCGATATCGCCGGCATGCTCACCTTGACGCTGTCGGTGTTTGCGTTGGTTTATTTCATCACCCAAGGCACCGAGAATGGCTTTGGCGCACCGGCCATGCTGGGCTGGGCCGGCCTGTCGCTGGCCGCGCTGCTGCTGTTCAGCTTGATTGAGCGGCGCAGCGCCCATCCGATGTTCGATTTTTCGGTGTTTCGCATCCAACGCTTCAACGGCGCGTTGATGGGGTCGATCGGCATGAACTTCAGCTTCTGGCCGTTCATGATCTACCTGCCGTTGTACTTCCAGGCGGGCCTGGGCTACGACACCCTGACCACCGGCAGCGCCCTGCTCGCCTATACCCTGCCCACCTTGCTGGTACCGCCGCTGGCCGAACGCCTGGCCCTGCGCTACGGCGCCGCACGCATCATCCCGCTGGGCCTGGGGGTGATGGGCACCGGCTTTCTGGCCATGGCCGCCGCCAATGGCGCCGCGCATCCAAACATCGTGCTGGTGCTGTTCAGTTGCGCGATGGCCGGCGTGGGCTTGGCGCTGACCAACTCACCGACCACCAACACCACCACCGGCTCGGTCTCGGCGGATCGCGCCGGCATGGCCTCGGGTATCGACCTCAGTGCGCGGCTGATCACCCTGGCGCTGAATATTGCGCTGATGGGTTTGGTGCTCTTGCTGGGGATCAGCCATCAACTGGCCGAAGTGCTGCCCGAAACCAGCGCACTGGATTGGCCCGCGATCAGTCAGCACATTGCAGCGGGCAAGCTGGAAGTGCTGAGCTCGATGGGGCTGGCGCGCGCGGATGCCCAAGCGGCGCTGCGCCACGGCGCAGGTTGGGCGATGTTGTTTGCGGGCGTAGGGGCGTGTGGGTTGGCGTGGTTGAGCGGGTATTTTTTCCGACGCAGCAGGTAAACAAAAACGGGCCTGCATCTGCAGGCCCGTTCTCAGTGGGGAATGAAAAAACTGTCAGCTGTTAATTGCAGCGTTTTCGTTTTCCAGGAATTCCTCTTCAAGCGCGTCATCATTCACTTTGTTGGCCGGCACATTTTTCGCGGCAGCGCGTGGCTTGCCTTGCAGTTTGCCGAACAGGTGTTCCAACGCATGGTCCAGCTTGGTCGCGGCACCGTCGATCGCCAGTTCCAGCGTATCGGCTTTATGCAGCACCGAAAGCGGTTGATGGCCCTTTGGCCGTGCTTCCAGGCGGCAGCTTAAATCGTGGGGACCGGGCTTGTCGCCGTTCTCATCCCGCAGGTAGACCTCAACGCGGGTCAGGTCTTCTTCATAACGTTCGAGCGTGCTTTCAATGGTATTACGTACCCACTCCTCCAGTCGGATGCTGCTTTCAATATGGTTATCGCTATTGACTTGGATTTGCATAGTTCTTCCCTTATTTCAGCTAGCTCGCGAGAGGTCACAAACTGCAACACCGGGGTGGTGAAACCATGACCTCTTGATTACACAATTGAGCAGTCAGAGAAACAATTCAACCCCTTTGCAAAGATAAATCCCACATTACAAATTAACCCTGACTACAAGCAAAAACGCTGGTAGGGTGGGGAGTTAGTTACATCTTCCTCCCCCCCGCAATCTTCATCGTTGCCCCGCGCGCGCCTGCTTGCGCCGCCGACCAATCATGCACCGCATTCTCGCTATTGCCCTGAAACAAAGCACGACGCCAACCCATGTGGGAACCGGCTCGCCCGCGATAGCCGTCTCTCAGCCGAGGATTCATGAGCTGATCCCCCGCAATCGCGGGCCAGCCCTCTCCCACAGGTGTGTTCCAGCGTCAGACAGGTCGCTGTACGGCACGGCCCTTGCTGTACAGCTGATGAGGCAAACGGATGTTGTGAACCCTCAGCGACGGAGTGGCCGGTGGTCAGGCAACGCGAACTAATCCAGACCTCGGTCGTCAATGACTGCATGTTCTTATCAGGCGGTAACGCACCATGGACAATCCTTTTCAGATCATCACCGACACCTTCACCCCACAATACCGGGTCAACCTGAGCATCCAGCGCCTGGATGGCAGCATCATGCTGACCCTCTCGAATGAGCAGGGCGTGGTGGTCAAGCGCATGATCAGCGCCGCACAACGCAACGACCCGCAACGGCTCAAGCGCCTGGTGCAAAGCATCCAGTTCGGCATTGCCATCGAGCAGGGCCACAGCGCCATGGAAATCCTGGCAGTGATGACGGACGGGGACAGTCACAAGCTGTTGCAGCGACCGCCCACCCGCGCCCAGCCCTTGAGCGTCAGGTTTTAAACGCTGTTTCAGGGCTCTCACCCATGCGGCGCGGGCCTTGCACCTTCACCGACGGAAACGCCGAAGAATAACCATGGGTACGTTTTTGATCACCACCGAGACTGACAGAACTGCGCGAGAGGGATGGACGATTCATTCTCGAGTGCATCAAGCCACCGACTAGCTGTGTCTTACTCGAAACGCGTCTTAAACTCGCACCGACTTCTCTATATTTCAATAATCGATAGCGTTCGGTAGAACAGCTATATCTAAGAAATAAACGCTGACCGTCCAGACGTATCCCGCGCAATTATCGGCCCTTGATGCAATGAGCTGTTCAGCCGCAGCCCCAGTAAAGCACCAATACGCGAACGGAATAACTTCCAATAATCCAGCGAACGAGAGAATGCAACAGGAAAGAAATTCGAGCTGGAAAACCAGCTCGGCATCTATGCACTAATTAGCACGAAGCTGATTAGCAAAGTGTAGATCGATCAAACTATTCGTATCATCCCACGACAAGGGAGAAGCGGAAAACGAAATCCTGTCAGCCCCCACTGGAATATCGTGATCTGTAAATATCTGGTTATGCTTATAATGCATTCGCAGCATCCTGACGGCCTCAGGATCTGATTCGCTCTTGCCGCGTTTCTGCGCGAGCCTCAACCGGTCCCTGGCATGGAGACCCGCACCTTGAATCACCCATTCAATTTCGCCTGCCTCGTCACGAACAAGCAGGTTTTCGACAAACCCTAAAAAATCCTCTTCCCAATAAACAAACTCAAACTCGGTACGACTGACATTCCAGTGCTTCAAAAGAATTAAGGATTTAGCAGTTTTTATACCGCGCTCATCCATCTGCTCCTTGATTCGAGAGTACATATACCTCAAAAGTATTTTCCCTTGAGCTGCGGCATTATCACCACCCGCCGCACGCAAAACCCGAACTTCATCCACATCACAAAATCGCTACTCTTGAAGATCCACCCTGACCGCATTGGGACTTTTGAATAAAGTTTTAACAGAATACCCAACATCCCCATCGATAATATCGAAAAGCTCCTTGCGTTTCGACCTGGGGCCAACTGCTTTCTTTACGATTCTGATTAACGTTTCTGCATCCTTGCCATCCAAATCGGTCGAGTACGGCAAACAGAAAAAAGTTCTAAGCAGACGTGACAGCTCCACCAGCTGATCTTTCGAGAGATAGCTCACCTTACACTCCAGAACTTGTATTCTTGGTTAAACCGTCTAATTCCACTAGTAGTTCGCTGGGAGGAATGCCCAACCCCTCCGCAAGTCTATAAATATTTTCAAGACTAATATTCCGCTCCCCTCTCTCGACTTGACCGACATAGCTACGGTCAAGTCCACACCGGAGCGCCAAGCCTTCTTGGGTAATAGATAGCTGATGGCGTAGATCCCGGAGTCGATCACCAAAAGCCTGTTTTACCTTGGCCCCCCACATATCGTCAGCTGTCATTTGCACCCCTCTCATGAGATGCGTATAGTCCGGACATGAAGACCATGAATCCACGGACTATCAGTACCTTTTGAAATGAAAAAAAAATATCGCGTTATTGACCTTTTTTGTGGGTGCGGTGGAATCAGCAGGGGACTTGAGCGCACTGGGCGCTACTCAATTGAAGCTGGGATCGAGATAGAAGCACATCCAATACGGACATTTGTGGCCAACCATCTCAATTCAGCAGGGTCTCCGCCACTTTCGTACCAAGGCGATATAAGAGAAATAGCGGGACCAGACGCAACAAAGAACATCAGTGATTGGCTACGCCCTACAGGCTTGGATACTCCCGGAGAACTGGACCTATTGGTGGGTGGCCCACCCTGCCAAGGTTTCAGTAGAAATGGCGTTCGGCAGTACGAGGAGTGCGGGGTAAAACGCTTCTATGACGACCCGAGAAACCATTTATACCGTGCATTTTTGAGCACCATTGAGACCTTGAGGCCTAAGGTTGTTCTTATTGAAAACGTTAGAGAGTTTCTGAGTTTCGGTGGAGGGCGATTTGCCGAAGACTTATTAAAGCGATTAGATGAGTTGGGTTACACCGCCGATTACAGAAAAGTTTGCGCGGCCGATTATGGAGTGCCTCAAATCCGCAACCGGGTAATATTTATTGGCATCCATCGCGGCTATATGGATATCCCAACATCGAAGCTACCTTTCCCTACCCCTACGCATGTCAAACCCAGCAGCAACCAACTGGACCTTATTGCCGACAAGCCTTACAACACTGTCAGCGATGCGATTGGTGACCTTCCTGAACCCTCTTATGTACAAGGGACACGACTCCCCTACAACAGGAAAAGTCAGAATGCGTTTGCGACCTTGATGCGTTCAAAATCAGGTGAAGTTCGCAACCATATTGCGAGAATTCTCAGTGAAAAGAGCTTACAGCGTATCAACGCGGTAGGTACAGGCAGAATGAAACATGTCGATGAAAGCTTACAAACTCGAAGCTTCTATGGCAGTGCCTATAGAAGGCTCGACTGGAACGAGCCGGCATTGACAATCACCACATGGGTTTACCATGTCGGTTCGGGTAGATTCGCACATCCAGTCGAGGATAGAGCAATTACCATGCGTGAGGCCGCGCGGTTGCAAAGCTTCGATGACGACTTTGTATTTCCTGATTTGATAAACCCTGTGTCTCAGATGATAGGCAACGCTGTCCCCCCTCTTATGGCTCAGGCTTTTGGACAGGCGATAGCGGATCTATTAGATAAGGATAGCCTTAGCCACCTGACGCAATAATTCAACGTAACTATGAAGGAAAATCCTCCTTCATAGTCACCACCGTCATACAATAAACAGTCTCAGCACATTGAATTACCCCCGCGACAAAAATACTCAACCCCAAAACAACCTTGACACTCAATCACTCCTTTCTTTCACGGATGGATATTTTGACGAAGAATATCTTACAACCAGAATCGAAAAAGCGAGAAGCAGAACGCCGCCACTGATATACAGAATCCCTTCATCAGGAGCTTTGTGGTGCGACACATCGCTAATCAGTAGCCGAATCAATGCCGTCACTCCAATGTAAAGGAGGAACCTCAATGGCATATGATTTGTTTTAAAATAGATTCCCGACATGGCGAGTAATTCGAGATAAATGAAAAGCAGCAAGATGTCATCGACACTGACTTTCTCTTGATGCAGCATATCAACAAACGCCGAAATACCCGCCCATACGGTGATTGCGCCAATTGCGAACAATGCTAGATAGTGAAAAAACTCTACACTCAGGTTCCCTAAGCTATTAGCCCCCGCATGAAGCCGCACCCGCATCCGATCTGCCCACTTCATAACTTCCCACTCCCCATCGCACGTCAAACCGAAAAAAAAAGACCACGCATTGCCTCTACCGCACGGCTCATCCAGCCCCCGTATCCGAGGCTACACAGTAACAAATTGATCTTGCGGAGTTCTTCCTAAAAACAGGCCAACGTTAAGGATATAAGTAAACTTGACCTTGCTCTTGAAGTAAATCCCGAACATGGCGGCCAACGCCAGGTAGTCGAACGACTCGACAAACAGATTGCCCGGCGACTCAGCCAGCCCGCGGACATTCTGACGCAGCTTTTCGACCCGGTTGATTTTCACGATGATGCTTCCTTAGGTCGGCTCGACCGGATAGTGCCGCTTGGACGTGACGGTTGTTCTGCATGCAGAAAAAAGGCCAGCGGCAGGGCTAAGATGATGGCGGGGTGACATGAGACACTCCAAACCTGTATTTCCGGGCTACATTAAAAAACTGCTACCCAAACCCCACGGTTTGGCTTACCCTTTTAGCTGTATATAAATACAGTAGTCGCAAAAGACAACTATCGTGAAGGCATGTGAGGTGGTGAATGGCCGTCGAAGTGGTATACCGCAGCAGCCGAGATCTGGAGCGTTTGTTCATGGATAAAGCCGAAGCTGACCGTCATGACAAGATGCTTGAACTCGCTGAGTTGCTCGCAGAAGTGTTGCAAAAAGCCGTGCCGTCGTTGAGCGAGCAGCAGGTTGAAGAGGCCGGGATCTACATGGCGAAAAACCGCGATGTCTTTGCCAAGGCGTTCAAGAGCCAACCGGACGCGCTGTCCGAGTTGCTGAACCCGCCGGCGGAATAAAGCCCGAATTGAACAGGCCCTGAATCGATGATTCAGGGCCTTTTTAATGCGTGGGCTAGCGGTAAAGCAGGCGCTCGGCCAGTTCATCGGCGACCCGTGCGGGGGAGCGTTTTTCGGCCTGGGCGTGGGCGAAGATTTCGGTCAGGCGCGTGCCGATGTTCGACAGGTGCGCGGTGATGGTCGGCAGTTCGGCGCCGCTGTGTTTGAGGGCGACGTAGATCAGGCCACCGGAGTTGATCACATAGTCCGGGGCGTAGAGGATGCCGCGCCCTTCCAACTGGTCGGCGACTTGCAGGTTGGTCAGTTGCGCACTGGCGGAACCGGCCACGGCGGCGCAACGCAGTTGGCCGACGCTGTTGCGATTGAACACGGCGCCGAGGCCGCAGGGCGCGAGGATGTCGCAGGGGGTGCTGAGCAAGGCGTCATTGGCGATCGGGTGTGCGCCGAGTTGCTCCATGGCCAGTTGCACTTTGCCTTGGTCGATGTCGCTGACCAGCAGTTCGGCGCCGGCGGCATGCAGTTGTTCGGCGAGGGCGTAACCGACGTTGCCCAGGCCCTGGATCGCCACGCGCAAGCCTTCGAGATTGTCGCTGCCCAGGCGCGCCATCGCGGTGGTGCGGATACCGGCGAATACGCCCATGGCGGCATGGGGCGCAGGGTCGCCGGCGGCGGTGGTGCTGGTGACGAAGCGGGTTTGCTGGGCAATGCAATCCATGTCGGCCACCGAGGTGCCGCTGTCGATGGCGGTGATATAGCGGCCATCAAGTTGCTCGACACATCGCCCGAAGGCTTCAAACAGGGCCGCGCGGCTTTCCACATGGGCGGGGCGCAGGATCACGGCGCAACCACCGCCTACCGGCAAACCCGCCAGGGCGGCCTTGTAGCTCATGCCTTGGGCCAGGCGTGCGGCGTCGGCCACCGCGCTTTCGTCGTCGGGATATGCGAGGTAACGACAACCACCCAGGGCAGGCCCCAGGCGGCTGTTGTGGATGGCTATGATCGCCTTCAACCCGGTCGTCGGGTCGATGCTTAGGTGCAGCGATTCAAGGCGGGTGCTGTGCATGAGAGCAAACATCGTCAAGCTCCCGAATCACTTCTGGTGTCGCCAAGTATAGGCCTGCGGCAGAAAACTGCCGAAGTGCGCGGGAATAAGCCACCCGGTTTTGCGGGGCCTGCGACATAAGCAAGTAGGATATCTCTCAAGCTACTGGACGAAAATTCTCAGCAAGGCTAAAACGGGAGCATCCGCCGGAGAATGCAATGAACCCCCGTCACGCCTTTTTCGCCTGCCTGGAACGTTCGCCCCCTGCGCTGTTTGAAGCTGCGCTGTGGATTGCGGCCGAGCATGACCCAACGGTGCAACCGCTGTTGATCCTGCAGGAGCTCAACGTGCTGCAACAGCAGGTCAGCCTGGGCATGCCCCTGTTGCCGGCGGATGAGCTCGGCCAGCCGTTGCTGCGACGCCTGAATGACCTCGGGTTCGCCCAGGATGACTTCACCCCGCTGCGCCCCGCCGCCGCGCTGCTGGACAAGGTGTTGCAGCGCAAGCGCGGACAACCCCTGGCCATGGGGCTGATCGCGATGGAACTGGCGCAACGCCTGAATATCCCGATGGTCGGCGTCAACTTCCCCGGCCACTTCCTGCTGCGGGTACCCGGCGCCGATCACCTGCTCGACCCTTGCGGCGGCCGACGCCTGTACCCCAACGATTGCCGCGAACTGTTGCAACGCCAATACGGCCCCGACCTCAAGCTGCAAGCCGACCACCTGCGCACCGCCAGCCCACGCTCGATCCTGCAACGACTGTCGCGCAACCTGCGCCAGTTGTACCTCTCCAATGACGACCCGCTGGCCGCCCTGGTCGACGCCGAGCGCGTGCTGGAACTGGGCCATGCCAGCGCCGCCGATTACCTGGCGCGGGCCAGCCTGTATCAACGCCTGGACTGCCCAAGCGCCGAGCGTTTCGACCTGGAGCACGCGCTGCTGCTCAGCGAAGACCCGATCCAGCGCCTGCGCCTGACCCAGCGGCTGGGCCACTTGCCGCCCAACTCGGTGATTCACTGAACACAACGAGCGCGTCTAGGGTGTATCAGGCTGGTTGGCAGGGTGCGCCTGGATAAACGCCGGATGCTGCGCCGCCAAAGCCGCCACCCGCCCGATACGCGGATACCCCGCCAACGCCACCTTGAAGCGCTCGGCGGCATACAGCTGCGGAATCAGAAACGCATCCGCCAGCCCCGGCTGCTCGCCAAAGCAAAACCCGTGATCGCCAATCAACTGCTCGACCGCGTCCAAGCCCTGGCTGATCCAATGACCGATCCAGGCCAGCACCTGGGTTTCATCGTGGCCCCACTGGCGCAACAGGTTCTGGGTGCTGGAGTTGTGCAGCGGGTGAATGTCGCAGGCGATGATCGACGCCACCGCGCGCGCATGGGCGCGGGCTGCCAGGTCCTGGGACAGCAGCGGCACCTGTGGATAACATTCCTCCAGGTATTCGATGATCGCCGACGACTGGATCAACAGTTCGCCGTCATCGGTGCGCAGCGCCGGGACGCGACCTTGTGGGTTGATCGCCAGGTACTCCGGCTGGCGATGGGCGCCGCCCGCCGGCGCCACTAGGTTGACCGGCACGGCGGTGAAGTCCAGGCCCTTGAGCGCCAGCGCGATCCGTACCCGGTACGACGCAGTGGACCGATAGTAAGTGTAAAGTTCCATCGCCCCGCCCCCTCAGCGCGCCGCGACCACCGTGCCGCGGCATTCGCCGAAGCCGATGGAGGCAAAACCGTCACGGCTGCAACGGCCGCGCAGGATGATTTCATCACCGTCTTCGAGGAATTTACGCACCTCGCCCGACGCCAGTTCAATCGGCTTCTTGCCGCCCTCGGTGATCTCCAGCAGGCTGCCGAACTGCCCCGGCTGCGGCCCGGACAAGGTGCCCGAACCGAACAGATCGCCGGCCTGCAACTGGCAGCCATTGACGCTGTGATGCGCAACCATTTGCGCCACGGTCCAGTACATGTACTGGGTGTTGCTCAGGGTCAGGCGCTGGGCCGGCAGGTTCTGTTCACGCATCGACGCCGTGGTCAGCAGCACCTCCAGCTCGATATTGAACGCGCCCGCCGCCTGATCGCGTTGATCCAGCAGGTACGGCAGCGGCTGCGGATCGCCTGCGGGACGTGCCGGTTGTGCCTGGCGGAACGGCGCCAGCGCTTCGGCCGTCAGCACCCACGGCGAGATGCTGGTGATAAAACTCTTCGACAGGAACGGCCCCAACGGCTGGTACTCCCAGGCCTGGATATCCCGCGCCGACCAGTCGTTGAGCAGGCAGAAACCGGCAATGTGCTCGGCCGCCTCGCCAATGGCAATCGAGTCGCCCATGGCATTGCCCTGGCCGATCCAGATGCCCAGCTCCAACTCGTAGTCCAGCCGCGCGCAGGGGCCGAAGGTCGGCTCGGTCTGGCCGGCCGGCAGGGTCTGGCCTTTGGGGCGGCGCACCTCGGTGCCGGACGGGCGAATGGTCGATGCACGGCCGTGATAACCGATCGGCACGTACTTGTAGTTGGGCAGCAGCGGGTTGTCGGGGCGGAACAGTTTGCCGACGTTCTGCGCGTGTTCGATGCCGACATAGAAGTCGGTGTAGTCATTGATCTTGGCGGGCAGGTGCATCTGGCAATCGGCGGCGCGGTGCAGCACTTCGGCCTCGCGTGCTTGCAGCGGACTGCCCTCCCCGAGCAATGCCAACAGGCGCTCGCGCAAGGCCACGCGCGGGCCACGGCCCAGCTCGAAGAACGCGTTCAACTGCCCGCCGGCAGTGGCATCGACGGCGCGCAGCGCTTCACCGTCAAACGCATCGCGGGCGGCCAGCAGGTCGAGAATGCAGTCGCCGATCGCCACGCCACTGCGCGGCGCCGCGCCGTTGATGCTGAACACCCCCAGCGGCAGGTTTTGCAGGGGAAAATCACGATGACCGTTGGCGCTGGTGACCCAACTGCGGGCGAGCGTTGATTGCGTCATGGGTTATCTCCGGTTCGGGTCGAAGGTGACGGGCAGCGAGGCCCAGCACGCATCATAAGCAGATTGTAGTTGCGGGCAGTCCAGGGCGAAGCGCGTCGGGCGCAGCACTTGGCTGGTCTCGAACATGAACGCCATGGTGTCGTCGATCTTGTGCGGGGCCAGCTCGACATTGATCGCCTTGGTGCAGGTCTCGCCATCCGGGCCGTGGGCGCTCATGCAGCTGTGCAGCGACGCGCCGCCGGGCAGGAAGCCTTCGGCCTTGGCGTCGTAGGCGCCCTGGATCAGGCCCATGTATTCGTTCATCAGGTTGCGGTGGAACCATGGCGGCCGGAAGGTGTTCTCGGCCACCATCCAGCGCGGCGGGAAGATCACGAAATCGAGGTTGGCCAAGCCATGCACGCTGGTGGGCGAGGTCAATACGGTGAAGATCGACGGGTCGGGATGATCGAAACTTACCGTGCCGATCGTATTGAACCGACGCAGGTCGTATTTGTACGGCACGTTGTTGCCATGCCAGGCCACGACGTCGAGGGGCGAATGGTCGAGTTCGCAGGCCCACAGTTCGCCGAGGAATTTCTGCACCAGGGTCGTCGGCTGCTGGCGGTCTTCGTAGTGGGCAACCGGGGTCAGAAAATCACGCGGGTTGGCCAGGCCGTTGCTGCCGATCGGGCCGAGGTCCGGCAGGCGCAGCGGGGCGCCGTGGTTTTCGGCGACATAACCGCGCGCCTGCGCATCCAGCAGTTCGACGCGGAATTTCAGGCCGCGTGGCAGCACGACAATTTCCAACGGCTCGACCTCCAGCACCCCGAGTTCGCTGGCGATACGCAAGCGGCCCTGCTCGGGCACGATCAACAGCTCGCCATCGGCGTTGAAGAACACGCGCTGCATCGAACGGTTGGCGCCGTAATGGTAAATACTGATGCCCGACGGTTGCTCCGCCCCGGCATTGGCCGCCATGCCGACCAGGCCATCGATGAAGTCGGTCGGCTCGCTCGGTATCGCCAACGGGTCCCAACGCAGCCGATTCGGCGTCACCGCGCCCAGCGCCCCTCCAGCCAGTTGTCGCTCCAGTTTGACGAACGCCGGATGATGGGCCGACGGCTGGATGCGATACAACCAGGTACGGCGCGCTTCACTGCGCACCATGGTGAAGGCTGTGCCGGAGAAGAGTTCGGTGTACAGGCCGTAAGGCGCTTTTTGCGGGGAGTTCTGGCCGACCGGCAGCGCGCCGGGCAGGGCTTCGCTGGCGAATTCATTGCCGAAGCCCGAGAGGTATTCGAGGTTCATGGATCATCCTCTGACGGAAGTTGTTTTTATCGTAATCCAGTTACGCATAACGTAATTTGATCGCTGTCGACCGTCAAGCTATAAAGACGCCCACTCATCTCTCGGATTCCCGTTGCCCCATGGAAAAGCCCCGCGACACCGGTAAACAGAAAGTCCGCTCGGCCGAAGTGGGCACCGACATCCTCAAGGCCCTGGCCGAACTGTCGCCCTCCACCTCGCTGTCGCGCCTGGCCGAGCATGTGCAGATGCCGGCGAGCAAGGTTCACCGCTATCTCCAGGCCCTGATCGCGTCGGGGTTCGCCGAGCAGAACAGCGCCACCAACCATTACGGCCTGGGTCGCGAAGCATTGCGCGTGGGCCTCGCCGCACTGGGCAGCATGGACGTGCTCAAAGTCGGCGCCCTGCCCCTGGCCGAGCTGCGCGACGAATTGAATGAAACCTGCTTCCTGGCGGTGTGGGGCAACCAGGGTGCGACCGTGGTGCAGATCGAACCGGCGGTGCGCGCGGTCACCGTGGTGACGCAGTTGGGTTCGGTGTTGCCGCTGCTCAGTTCATCCACCGGGCTGGTGTTCAGCGCCTTTTTGCCAGCGCGGGAAACCATCGAATTGCGCGAGCGCGAGATCCAGGCGGGCATCGCCCACGCTCTGGCGGACGACCAGGCCTACGCCAGCGCCTGCGAACAGATCCGCGCGCGTGGCTTGCACTTTGTGCATGGCCTGCTGATGCCGGGTGTGGATGCGTTGTCGGCGCCGGTGTTCAACGCGGTCGGCCAGGTGGCGGCGGTGATGACCGTGGTCGGCCCCACCTCGCTGTTCCATGCCGATGAAGACGGCCCGGCGGCGCAGCGCCTGCTGGCGGCGACCCGGGCGGTGAGTTGGCGGATGGGCTACCAGCCCTGAGTCAGTCGCGCCATTGCGTCAGGGCGACCGCCAGGCGGTTCTCCAGAGCGCGGACCGGTGCGGCGTCGCTCAGGTAGTTGTTGCTGATCATCGAAAACACCAGGCGCCGCCCGTGGGCGTCGGTGAGGTAACCGCTCAATGACGACACGCCGCCCATGGAGCCGGTCTTGGCATGCAGGTTGTCTTGCGCCGGCGTGCCGCGCAGGCGATAACGCAGGCTGCCGCCGCTCATGCGCGCGGGGTTGCCGGCAATCGGCAAGGCGTTGTACCACGCGTCGAACCAGGGTTGCCTGGACGTCGCCAGCAGCAGGTCGGTGAGCGTCTGCGCCGACACCAGATTGCGCCGCGACAACCCCGAACCGTCCACCTGATTCAGGCTCGCCGGGTCCAACCCCTGGCGCCGCATGAAGGCCGCCACCGCCGCCACGCCCGCCTGCGCGGTTCCGGCGTTCGTGGTCTGGCGGCCCATGGCCTTGAGCAAGGCTTCGGACATGTTGTTGTTCGAAAGTTTGAGCAGCGGCGTGATCAGTTCCTGCAACGGGGCCGATTGATGCTCCGCCAGCAGCCGCGCCGTCGCCGGACTGCTGCCCCCGATCACTCGCCGGCCCAGCACCTGGATGCCCTGCTGCGCCAATGCCTGTTCAAACAGATTGGCCACCAGTTGCGTCGGTTCCCACACACTCACCCATTGCCGACTGTGCTTACCCGGCGCCAGCGCGCCCGTGAGTTGCAGCAGGTTGGTGCCGTGCTGGCGCGTGATCCCATAGCTGTTGCCGGGGCCGCTCACCGCGCGGTTGCTCAGTTGCACGTAATCGGTGGCCGGGCTGATCGCCACACTGACCGGCTGGCCGGGGCTCATGGGCGCGGTGGCGGTGACCATCAAGGTGCCCGCATCAAAATCAGAATTGGGTGACACGGTCAGCGCCGAAATCTGCGCGCCGTAGTAGGTGCTTTCATCGTCCTGAGCCCAATCCACGCCGAGGCGCTGCGCATCGAACCAGCTGTCGTCGAACACCAGGTCGCCCTGCACCTGACGCACGCCTTGGCTCGCCAGTTGCGCGGCGAGTGCCTGGTAATCGGCGAACTGCGTGGTCGGGTCGCCCAGGCCGCGCAGGTACAGGTTGCCGTTCAGGCGCTCGCCTTGCTGCGCGCCGTTGCTCAGCAGTTGGGTGGAAAACCGATACTGCGGGCCCAGCACGTCCATCGCCGCCGCGGTGGTCAGCAGCTTGAGGTTGGAGGCCGGCACCAGCCGCGTGCGCGGGTTGTGTTGATAGAGCGTGTTGCCGCTGCGGGCGTCGCGCACCACGAGTGAAACCGTGGCGCCATTGAGGGCCGGGTCGGCCAACAGGCGGTCCAGGGTTGAAGGGCCGGCGGTCGGCGCAACGCTGGCGCAGCCCCCCAATAAAACGCTCAAGCCGACCAGCATCGCGCTGGTGTGTAACCCTCGTGCAAACCGCATCAGTACCGTTTTCCGCAAAGCCGTCAGTGGCGGCAACGCTAACAGCTCATGCCGTTTGTGGCGAGAGAGCGTGCTCGCGCTGGAGGGCGAAGCGCCCCTGACAGGCTCGACCACCGCCCTCGCCGCCGGCTCAAAACTCCAGCGTGCTGGACACCGACACCTGCCGCGCATCCCCCATCGACACAAACACCCGGCTGGCCGCCGAGGTGTAGTAGGTGCGATCGAACAGGTTCTTCACGTTGAGCTGGAACTTGACCTTCTGCCCGTCGATTTTGGTGTTGTAGGAGGCGAACACATCGGCCACGGTATAACCCGGCAGATTGAAGCTGTTATTCGCATCGCCTTCGCGCTGGCCGACGTAACGCGCGCCAGCACCGACGCGCAGATCATCCCCGCCGATCAAGCTGCCGACGTCATACACCGCCGACAACGAACCGGTGTGCTTGGCCACGTTCTGCAGGCGCTTGCCTTGCAGCGCCGGGTCTTTGGTGACTTCGGCATCGGTGTAGGCATAGCTGCCGATCAGGCTCCAGCGCTCGCTGAGCTGGCCGCTGGCGTCCAGTTCCAGGCCACGGGAGCGCACTTCGCCGGCCACGCTGTAGACCGTGTCGACACCGGAGCCGACGGACACCAGCACGTTGCGCTTGGTGATATCGAACAGCGCCGCGCTGGCGGTGATGCGCCCCGGTATGTCGAGTTTGGTCCCCAGCTCCCAGGCCTTGGATTGCTCCGGCTGCAGGTCGCCCTGAAGCACGCTGCCATCGTTCAGCGCGGCAATGGTCGAGTTGGGTTTGAACGACTCGGTGTAGCTGCCGTAAAACGACAGCTCGTCGGTGTAGCGGTACACCAGGCCGGCACGCGGCACCCATTTCTGGCCATTGCCGTCGGTATTGGCCTTGAACGGCACGCCTTTGCCGGCGTATTGGTCGTACATCTGATAGCGCGCGCCACCCACCAGAATCCACTGGTCGGTCAGGTGAATCGTATCCTGGAAGAACAGTGAGTCACTGCGCAGCAAGTCGGTCTGCGCGCTGTCCTTGGCGCTCACCGTGGTGCCTTGCACATCGTTGCCATACACCGGATTGACGTAGCTGAAGGCACTGCGCTGCGCCTGGCGGATCAGTTCGGCGCGATAGATCTTGCGGTACTCATCGTCGAGGCCGAACACCAGGTCATGCTGCATGCCGCCCAGCTTGACCTTGCCTTCCAGGCTGGCCGTGGCGAAGCGGTCGGTGGTCAGTGCGCCACGCGTACCGTCCATGCTGCGAGTCAAGGTGCCGTCGGCATTCACCGAGGCGACGCGCACCTGGCTGGCGTCATAGGTTTCGCGGTTCCAGCTGTAGCCGACGTGCGCCTTCCAGTCGTCGTTCAGGTCGTGATCGGCCTCCAAGCGATACAGGTCGGAGCGGCCTTCCATGTTGTTGAACGGCTCATCCAGGCGCCGGGTGGCGGGGATGTCCAACGGGTGATTGGTCTTGGGGTCGATGGCGGTACCGCGATCGAACGGCGAGAGAAACTCGCGGTGTTCGTAAGCGAACACCACCTGGGTGGTGTCGCCATACCAGGCCAGGGATGGCGCGATCAGGCTCTCGCGGTGAGTGCCGTAGTTGCGCCAGTAATCTTCGTCCTCGTGGTCGACGATCAGGCGATACGCCAGCCCGCTGTCGCCGATGGGCCCCGTGGTGTCGAGGTTGCCGCCGCTGCCGTTCTTGCCGTTGCCGAAGGTCGAACCGCGGACGGTCAAGGAGGTGGACTGCAGCAACTGCGGCTTTTTGCTGACGATATTGACCACGCCGCCCGGGTCCTGGATGCCATACAGCAGCGACGACGGGCCCTTGAGCACTTCAACCCGTTCGGCCGTAGCGTTCAGCGCCCGGCCCTGCACCACGGGCATGCCGTCCTGCATGATCGAACCGTTACGGTTGTCGCCAAAGCCGCGCAGCATCACCGCATCCTGGGTGCTGCCGAGGGTGTTGGTCTGGGTGATGCCGCTGATATTGGCCAGGGCGTCATCCAGGTTGCGCGGTTGTTGATCACGCAGCACTTGGGCGGGCACTACGTTGACGGTTTGCGGGGTCTCCAGCAGCAGGCCACGGGAACGCATGACCGAGCTGGTGGGTGGCGGCTGGTAGCTGGTGCTGTCGGCGGGCTCGGCGACCGCGCTGATGGTGGTGGCGCCCAGGTTCAGCGCGCCGTCGCTGGGCACCGGCTCCAGGGCCAGGGTGCGGGCGTCGATCTGGCGGAAGGTAAAACCGGAGCCGCCCAACAGGCGTTGCAAGGCCTGGGTCGCGCTCATCGGGCCGCTGACGGCCGGGGCATTGAGGCCGTAGGGGGCTTCGTCGGTGTAGATCACACTGAGCCCGGTGACCCGGCTGAAATCGCTGAGCGCCTGGGGCAGTGGCTTGGCCGCCAGGGCAAAGTTGAACTGGGCACTTTGTTGTTCCTGCGCCTGCGCCACACTCAGGGGCAGCAGTGCCAGCCCCGATACCGTCAAGACCGAGGCTCCCAGCCACTGTTTAACCCAACCGCCCGCCGTCGATTTCATGCTTGTGAGCACCCGTGTAGAAAACGCTGTTAATGCGAATAGATCGCAGTTTCAAGCACTACACGGATGGGCGTCGGGTTTACCTCACCTCCGGTTGAAAATAATCCGGTTTTATTGCGCCTGAATGCAAAAACCCAGGCGCGGGAAGTGAACATGCACGGTGCCGCCGCGTTCGTCGGTACGGCGCAGGATCAGTTCTTCGCGGCCGGCAAACAACAACTCACCGAGCACCGGGTCGGTGCCGTAGTCGGTGGCCGCAATGCTCACCTGCTGGCCGGCCGTGAAGCCATTCAAGTCCTCGAACACTTCAGCGGGCAACGCCGCCGGGGTGGCGTGACGCGCTACGTCAAGGGCTTGCTCGGTGCTCATCTCGGTGGCGGTGCCATGGCCAAAGCTCAGCACCCGGTCGAGCCAGGTGGCAACGGCGGGATGTGCGTCAACCAACGGCGCGGTCACCACCGAGCCTTTGAGGAACCACAGCGGATGGGCCAGGGCAAAGTCGGCAATCGAAGGCTCACCGAACAGAAAATCTCCCTCTTGATGCTGCAATTGCTGGTCGATGCGGCTGATGATCGCCGGCCATTGATGCTTGGCCTGCTCCAGATGCAGACGGGCTGCGGTGCCGCCGCTGAACAGCTTGGCGCGATCGGCCACCAGCACTTTGAGCATTTCGGGTGGCACTTTGGCGAACTTGGCCGCCAGGGATTCGGGCTGGAATACCAAGGCCACGGCATGGGCGAACACCACCGAATCGGCCCAGGCGGCGAACCCCTGGGCGACCAGTTCCAGGCCTTGGGGAAACAGCGCCGGCCCGGCTTTTTCCTGTTCCAGGCGGTGCGCGATCAGTGCTGTGTCACAGTAGATGTCGGCGCCGATCTGCAGCACCGGAGTCTTGCGATAGCCGCCGGTGAGGGCGATCAGGTCAGGCTTGGGCATCACCGGCGAGATCAGCACCGAGCGCCAGGACAAGCCCTTGAAGCCCAGGAGCAGGCGGGCTTTTTCCGCGAAAGGGGATTGCGGGTAGTGGTGCAGGATCAACTCAGACATGCCAGGCTCCGCTCAATTAAATGAGCATTCAGCTTAGCCTGCAAAATCACGTGTGGGTGAAATAGGCCCCCATCAATCAGGTCAATGAGCCACTCGCCGCCAGGCATTCTTTGGCGCTCTTCTTCAATTTCTTGATCAAGCGTTCCTGGCGCAGCGCCTCGCCCTTGCTCGCACACTGCTCGGTGTACACCAGCGCGACGGCGGGGCTGGAGAGGAAAAACCGCGCGCCCTTGCCGCTTTGATGGGAGGCAAACCGGCGCAGCGGATCATTGCTGATGCCGCAATACAGCGAGCCGTTGGCGGCACGCACCAGGTACACGAACCAGGGCTTGGGTTCAGGAAGATCAGTCACGGGTCGATTCGGCAAACCAGAGGAGCGCCAATCTTATCAACGACTGGCCTGAAATGCCCTCAGGCCTTTGAGCGCCTGGGCGCGCACGGCGTTTTTCAGCGCGGGCGACCAGCCCAGCAGCAGCCCCTTGAGGCCCAGGGCCTGGCGCGACCAGCGCCACAGGTCGAAGTGGTCGTGGTGTTCGCAGATCTTGCCGTCGCGAAACACGAAGCGTGCGCCGATGTCGTTGACCACCGTGTTGCCGGTCGCGCTGAACAGGTACGTCGCCACCCAATGGGCGCTGCCAGTACTGTCGTCACTGCGCACGTGGTCGAAGGTCAGGGAAAAGTCCTTGGCCCGCGTGGTGAGCATGCGCCACATATCCCCGGCATCGCGCCCGCGCAGCTCGCCGAACGCCGGGTCGCTGAACACCACGTCGTCGGTGTAGCAGGCGGCCATGGCTTCGGCATCCAGATGTTGGAAGGCCGTATAGAACTCGGTGATCAGGACGTTGTGGGCATCACTCATGGGCAACATTCGCACGATGGTCAGGGGTGCTGAACGATAATCCTCGTAACACGGGAAAGCCATGGTTATTCGTCACGAGAATAAGTGATGCCTGGCGGGGTTAAAGGTAGATAACGTCCAAAGTGGCGCTGCCGTCTATCTGGATTTCTTCCTCACCCGGCAGAGAGTCTTTGGGCGCGAGGACTGTACTCAACATCAGGTCTGTCTTAAGGGTCGTCACTGCCACGGGAATTATATTACCGTTACTCACGGTGCGCAGCCAACGTGGTTGCCACGTTGCGTTATCGGCAGCAAACCACGTCTCTTTATCGATGGACTCAATCACGACTCTCGGTTGTTCGTCGGCTGTCACATCGTTCATCTTAAGTTCGTACCTGCCGATCTTTTGCCCACCACTTGCCAAGCCCAAACCATACACGGTGAGCGGGTCATGTGACGGTGATTGAACAGCCGCAGTTCCGGCTCGATTGTCCAGACTCCTGACTGCCATCAAAGTCGGCGCGTCACAAGTAACCTCCAAGTTTATCGTCGCCGCTGGCAGTACCATCTCCCCCAGTCTAGGAAAATCGTTGATCGAGATCTTCCCATAATCCACCGTACCGGCATCAGATAAAGTTGGCGTACAGGCCGACGGAATGATAGTACCGACCACGCTGATATCCACACTGGATGCGGCCATTACATTAGAAACACCGGCCAGTAAAAACGCGGCGGCAACAAGTACACGGGACGGTTGCATAACAGGCTCACTTTCGGTCATTACTTGATGAGCCAGGCAAGCGCACAGACGCGCTTACTTTAACTCGCCAGCAAGACAAAACTATTAGAATGAAGTGTATGCCCCGACCAAACAATGCCAGGACAGCCATCGCAAGTTAAGGGATAACTCATTCAAACTTAATACAAGTAATACGATACTCAGACACTGCCTGACTCACTCTAGCACCGTCATGAAACTGCAACTTTCTACGGCACCATGCCCGCCGCACGCGCATAAGCGAACAAATCCACATCGGTGGAGATGCACAGCCGGGTCATCGCGGTGCTTTTCTGCTTGCTGATGGTCGAGATGCTGCGGTTGACCCGCGCCGCGATCTGGCTGACGGTCATGCCGCTGGCGAGCATCCGCACCACTTCGCGCTCTTTGCCGGACAACTGCGGCACGGCTTGCTGATTGCCCGTCCCGGCCTCCGCCAGTTGTGCGCGCAGACACTCGCTGACGAAGGTGCGCCCTTCACTGACGGCGGCAATCGCCAGGGGCAGTTCGCGGGCCGACGCGCTTTTGGCCAGGATCGCCCGCGCGCCCTGGGCAAACGATTCGCGCAACGTGGCGACGTTGGCAAACATGGTCACCAGAATCACCGGCAAGTCCGGGTGCCGGCGCCGCATCAGGCCGAGCAAGCCATAGCCGTCGGCTTGCTGGTTACCCGGCATGGCGAAGTCCGTCACCAGGATATCGCACGGGGTGCTGTCCACCAGCGCCAGCAACTGATCCGGGCCGTCGGCCTCGGCGACAACTTTGCACCGGCCATTGGCTTCTATCACCACTTTCTGCCCGATACGCACGATGGGATGATCGTCAGCAATAATTACGCGAAGCATGAGCACCACCATGATGGCAACTTGAATCCGCGCAAAATACTCCCGGATCGGATCGGCAACAACCGCCCCCAAACGCCATAATGGCAGATAGCCCAGCAATCCCTGGGAGCAGAATTTTACCCCACAGAAAAAAAGGAAATTGCCCACTCTGAAGACCTACAGAAGCCATCGGTCTTAGCTGTCATCCTTTTCCTAATAGCGACAAATATTTCAGATACCCCATCAAGTCGCTGCGCAAGGCGAGCAAGCGCTGAAGGTGCATGGCCACACCGTCGCGGTTGATCGCCTCGATCAACTGATGACCGCGCATTTCCAGCGGTGTGGCGCCGAAGAACGCCACGCTGCCGATCAAGCGGTGCAAATGCTCGACCGTGGCCTGCGCTTGCAGGCCGTCGGTGGCCTGGGCCAGCGCATGCAGATCGAGCTCGGCCTCATACACCAGGCTTGCCAGGATGCCGGGCAGCGCCTCGCTGCAGCCGAACAGTTGCCCCAACCGGCCGCGACTCGGCCAGCGCCCCTCCACCGCCGTGACCGGCTGCGCGGTCTCGCTGATACGCGGGCCGGGCAGCCAGTCGCCGAGGACTTGGCGCAGTTGTTGAAAGGTCACCGGTTTGGCCAGCCAGGCATCCATGCCCGCAGCCTGGCACTGCTGGATTTCGCGCGCGCCCAGCTTGCCGGTGAACGCGATGACCGGCACGCGCTCCGTGCCGTCGCGCAGTTCGCGGCGGCGCAGCTCGCGGGTCATGGCATAGCCATCCATCACCGGCATTTGGCAGTCGCTGAAAATCAGGTCGGCGCGGCTGACGTCCAGAATCGCCAGGGCAGCCTGGCCGTGCGCGCACACTGCAAATGCCAGCCCCAACCGCTCCAGCATCGCGCCCATCAGCAGGCAATACGCGGGATGATCGTCTACCAACAACACCTTGAGCTCACGCCAATGCCGGGTTGACGCCGGCTGTGCGGCCAGGTCATCCCCTGCTCGGTCGCCTGGGATAGGGCCTGATGACATGACTACCTCAAATTCAATAAGCGCACGGCGCGGGGATCGGCAACCTCAATGGCCGACAGAACATCCGCCGACATAGGTACCGGGTACGGCACGCAACACGCCTGGCTGTTCGAATGTGCTGTGAAGATGTATCGGCCGGAACGCTATTTGAATTAGGCCGCCTGCGCGATACAACAACTACGAAACCCTTATATTTCCTACACACAAAAAAACGAGTTCCGACAAGTCGATTGGGCGTGTGCGACATCCGCCCATTGTCGTATTTGTTGTATTTGCCCGACGCCCTCCCCCCGATAGATTGCCCGGCATCCCCAGAGCGGGACGCGACCGGCCACTCCAGGCGGTCGCCACCTAGTTACCGACGGGTCCCCCTTTGCCCCTCGGCAATCAGTTTTGCATCGGAAGCTCGATCACATGAAAAAGCCCTTAGCCGCATTCACCGCCGTCATCGCCCTTGTCGGCAGCGGTATGACCTTCGCCGCCAGTACCGTGGAATTGACCGTCAAAGGCGTGATTACCCCAAGCGCCTGTACACCGACGTTGTCCGCCAGTGGTGTGGTGGATCACGGTAAGGTCTCGGTAAAAGACCTCAACCTCGACAGCCCGACCAGCCTGCCCACCGCCAGGCTGCAACTCAATGTGGACTGCGAGGCCGCAACCCTGTTTGCGTTGCGCACCACCGACAACCGCGCCGGGTCGTCAATCTACGGCTTCGGCTACGGCCTGGGCCTGATCAACAACCTGCAGAAAATCGGCACGTTCTGGCTCTCCCTGAGAAATCCGGTGGCCGACAACGTCGCCGTCGAGCCCATCGAGTCATTGGATGGCGTGAGCTGGCAAGCCATTGACGATGTGGTTTGGCAAAACCCGTACATGGCGGCGTTTGGCGACAGGTCGAACGGTCAGGATCCCAAGCCGATCCCGATCAAGAACGTGATCAGCGAGCTGGTGATCGACACCCAGATCGCCGCCGCCAACAGCCTGGACTTGAGCAACGAAGTGCTGATCGACGGCTCCGCCACGATCGAGGTCAAGTACCTGTAACTCATCATCCACGCAGGGCATTGCCCAGAGAGGTTGTTCATTTCATGGATAAATATTTCCCCGCATTGTTGGCGAGTCTGCTGCTGGCGAACGTGCCCAGCGCTTTAGCCAGCAGCCAGGCCGAGCTGAGCGTGAGCGGCGTAATTACGCCCAAAGCCTGCACGCCGGGCTTGGCTGACGGCGGCACCATCGACCACGGAAAGGTGACCGTGCGCGACCTCAACCAAGACCGAGACACGTTGCTGCCGCGCAACACCCTGCACCTGAACGTGCGGTGCGAAGGCTCGACGCTCTTCGCCATGACCACCATCGACAACCGCCACGGCACATCGGTGATCCCCAACCACCACGGCCTGGGCACGACCCCCAACGACGAGAAACTGGGCAGCGTTTCGCTGAGTTTGAGCAACCCCATGGCGGACACCATGGCCGTGCGAACCATCGTGTCGCTGGATGGCGGCACCACGTGGACCCCCGGTACGCAGTTGGGCCACCTCAACCTGCTCGCGATTGCCGCAATGGACAACCCTACTCAGCCAATGGCCGTGACGATCTTCGAAGCAGACATTGTGCTCTACACCCGAATTGCCCGTGCCGATGGCCTGACCCTCACCGACGAAGTCCTCGTCGACGGGCACGCGACTCTTGAGATGAAGTACCTGTAACAGCGTAACCCCCTGTCCCCCTGGACCCCCTGTATTCCTATCCATCCCTGGAGCTTCACCCGTCATGAAAAAGCTACTGCGTACCAGCGTTACCGGCGTACTGATCGGCTGCGCTTTCCCGGTGCTCGCCGCCTCCACCGTTGACCTGACCGTCAAGGGCCTGATTGTGCCCTCGGCGTGCATGCCGAGCCTGTCGGCCGAGACCATCGACGTCGGCCGAGTCTCGGTCAAGGACCTTAACCTGGACACCCGGACCCAACTCACCCCGGTCACCCTGCAAATGGGCATCGACTGCGAAGCCTCGACCCTGTTTGCCCTGACGGCCACCGACAACCGCACCGACTCGGCAAACAGCATCATCGAATATGGCATCGGTAAGACCAGTGCCGGTCAGCGTATTGGCGGCTACCTCATGTTCCTCGACCAGGGCGTCGCCGATAACACGCCCGTCGGGATGATCCGGTCGTCGGACAACGGCACCACCTGGAACTCTATGCGGCCAGACATGGGCTGGCAAACCAATCAATTGATCTCGATCCAAGAGATCGGCGCGGCGCGGGTGCCTGTGCCGGCCCAGAACACGCAGGTGGCGCTCTCGGTCAAGCCATTCATCCTGCCGGCCCAGGGCCTGACGATTACCGAAGACACGGTGATCGACGGTTCGGTCACGGTCGAAGTCCTCTACCTGTAACGCCACCGCCTTGCCCGATGCCCGTACCACCCGTTCAACACCAGGTAACTCAAGCCATGAACCTGCTTACTCGCTTGCCGGCCCTCACCCTTCTGTTGGCGGCGGCGCCCTTGGCCTTCGCGCTCTCGAGCGTGGAGTTGGACGTCAACGGGCGAATCACCCCCAGCGCGTGCAGCGTATCGCTGTCGGACAACGGCCTTGTCGACCACGACAAGATCCTGGCGACGACGTTGCATCCGAGTGAGTTCACCGTGCTGCCGAACCAGCAGATGGGCTTGAGCATCAGTTGCGAAGGCCTGGTGTTGTTCGCCCTGGTGGGCATCGACAACAAGCGTGAGTCATCGCTGGCGCCGGATTATTTTTATGGGCTGGGCATGAACCCCCATGCCCCCGACGAACGCCTCGGGTCGGTCAGCCTGTCGTTGCGCGGCCCGGTAGGCGATTCGCAGCCGATGCAAACCCTGACCTCATCCGACCAGGGGGCTAGCTGGAAACCCGAACCTAACATGTACCCGCGTCTGTTGATGGGCTTTGCCCGGGCCGGCGATACGCTGCCCGCGCCGATCCGGCAATTGGTGGCGTCCCTGCGGGTCGACACCTCGATCAGCCCGGCCAACACCTTGACGCTCCACGAAGAGGTGCCCCTCGATGGCTCGATCACGCTGGACCTGCGTTACCTCTGACACCGTGCCGTCGGCGCCCCGGTCACCCACCGCGCGCATGTCGGCCCATTTGAAGCGCCCTGTATAGAAGAGCCCTGTTATGAACTCGTTTTTTTCCGTTTGGCGCTGGCTGCCGCGTCTCTGCTGCGTGGCACTGGCCGTCCTCGGTGCAACCGTCGCGCGTGCCGACGGCATGGTCCCGGACACCTCGGTGGTGATCGTCAACGAGGCCGATGGCGAGGCCACGGTCTCGGTCACCAACACCGACACCAAAATGGCCTTGCTGCACGTCACCCTCGAAAACATCCCCGAGGACAGCGACACGCTGCTGTTCGTGACTCCACCCCTGACCCGCGTCGAGGCGTCCAAGAGCCAGTTGGTGCGCTTCATCCTGCAAACCCAGGCGCCGCTGCAAACCCAGCGCCTCAAACGGGTGATTTTCGAGGGCATGCCCGCCCAGCGCGACCCGGCCCAGCTCGGGCGCGCGCAAGTGGGCGTGACCGTGCGGCAGAACCTGCCGGTGATCATTCATCCCAAGGGGCTGGCGCCGAATCGCACGCCGTGGCTGGGCCTGCAATGGACCTTGAAAGCCGACCAGCTCAGCGTCCACAACCCGTCCCCGTATGTGGTGCGCCTGGCCCAGGAGCTGCAACTGCTGCCCGGCAATGCTTCGGCGATGCTGCCGCGCACCTATGTGCTGCCCGGTGAAACGCTGACCGTCACCGCCAGCGGCGCCGGCGCCGGTGCCACCAGCGTGCGCCTGCAACCGGCCACAGTGTATGGCTTTGCGGTCGCGCCCCACGACGCGCCCATAAGCCTGTGATGCAACGGCGCCCAGGGACACGACGGCGCCACTATCACGAAGTGGCCACCCACTGAAGGCCACCGGGAAGACCTGACGCGATAGGGAATCACGCCGGGTACTTCCATCATCCGAGTGCATTTGTGTGAACACAGTCATCCATTACCGTGACGGCAAAGCCGTGCCCGGCGTTTCACCGCGCCTGGCATTACTGGTGCTGACGCTCAGTCAGGGGTTGCTGACGAACCTGGCATGGGCAGAGCAGTCGTCGACAGGTTCGTTTGATCCACAGACCCTGCTCCAGCGCGGCATCGATCCCGAACTCGCCAGCCTGCTGATGCAGACCCCGCGTTTTACCCAGGGGCGCCATGCGCTCAACCTGACGGTCAACGGCCAGCGGCGCGGGCGCGTCGATGTCAGCGTGGATCAGCACGGCGCCACATGCTTCGACCCGCCGCTGCTGGACGCCGCGCAGTTGGTGACACCGTCTTCGGGCCCGGCAGAAGAAAGCAGTTGTTATGCCTTTCTCGAGCAATACCCACAGACCGTGGTCGAGCACGACCCGGCCAACCTGAGCCTGAACCTGGTGGTGCCCACCCAGGCGCTGCGCCCGCTCACCCAGGACATTTCCGGCTATCAGACCGGCGGTTTCGCGGCGCTGCTCAACTACGACGTGACCGGCCTGTACAACCATTACCGCAACGATTCCAGCCGCTTTGGCTCGGCCAATACCGAGGTCGGCTTCAATGCCGGCGACTGGATCGTGCGCAGCCGCCAGGTACAGACCTGGCAGGACAGCCGCTCAAGCACCACCCATCTGGACGCCTACGCCCAGCGCACCTTCGCCAGCCACCAGGCGGTGTTGCAGGCCGGGCAGATCAACCTCTACAACCCGGTGCTCGCGGGTGCGCCAATCACCGGCGTGCAGGTGCTCACCGAACAGGCCCTGCAGGATCAGAACCAGGGCGCGACCATCAACGGCATCGCCAACGGCCCGGCGCAGGTGGAAGTGCGCCAGAACGGCGCGTTGATTCACTCCACAGTGGTGCCCGCCGGCCCGTTCAGCTTGAGCAATGTGCCGCGCCTCAACGGGCGCTCCGACGTCGAAGTCACCGTCAAGGAAAGCACCGGCGAGGAACGGCGCTTTACCGTGCCCGCCGCCATGCTCGGCCTGGGGCTGCCCGCGCCCGGCTACTCGGTGGCGGCCGGGCGGGTGCGCAATATCGGCGACGGCCCGGGCGCCGAACCCTGGGTGCTGAGCGCCGGCTGGAGCGCCGCGCCGCATCCGCAGCTCAGCTTCGGCAGCGGGCTGTTGGCGGCCGCGGATTATCGCTCGGCGGGCCTGAGCCTGGGCCTGTTGCCGCTGCCGGACAGTCAGGTGCAAGTGGCCGTGGTCGCCTCCGAAGCCTCGCGGCGCACCCAGGAACGCGGGGTGCAGACCGACCTGTCGTGGTCGCACAAACTCAGTGAGCGCTGGGCCTTCACGGCAGCCAATTCCTGGCGCACCCAGGGCTACCGCGACCTCACCGAATCGACCTACATCGCCGACACCCGCGAGCAGCAACGCGCGCGTTACCGCGACCAGCAGAGCGCCACCAGCTCGTGGTCGCACCCATGGCTGGGCGCCTTCAGCGCGGGGGTTTCCCGTTCGTCCTCGTTCCAGGGCGACAGCAGCAGCCGCGCCCTCGCCTCCTGGGGTACGCAGGTCGCCGGTATGTCGATTTCCACCACCGCCGAATGGCACATGGGCGGGCGTCGTTACAACGACGACAGCCTGTACCTGACGGTCAGCCTGCCCCTCGGCGAAAGCCGCCGTGGCCGCGCCTGGGTGCGCAATTCCGGCGGCGAGCACCGCACCGGGATGGGGCTCAACGAGCAGATCAACGACCACTTGGCGTATCGCGTCGGCGTCGAACATGACACCCGCGACCGCGAAGTCGAATCGTCCCTGGGCGTGTCGGCCCTGCCGTTCTACAGCCAGTTGGACTTCAACTACACGCGCGCTGACGCCGAGCGCTCCAGCTACCAGGGCGGCGCACGCGGCGGGATGGTGCTGCACGCCGACGGGTTGACGTTCTCGCCCTACCCGGTGCGCGACACCTTTGCCGTGCTGGCGGTGGGCGACATGCCCGGGATCAAGGTCAACACCCCCAGCGGCCCGGTGTGGACCGACTGGCAAGGCCAGGCCGTGGCGCCTCAGCTCAGCGCCTATGGGCGCAGCCCGCTGGAAGTCCACACCCGTTCGCTGCCGCGCAATGCCGACATCCACAACGGGCTTGCGGTGGTATCGGCAGGCCGCGGCGCGGTGGACCGCATCGAGTTCGGCGTGTCGCTCACCCGGCGTGCGCTGTTGACCCTGGACACCCCGATGCCACGCGGCTCGACCGTGACCACGGAGGACGGCGAGTTCATCACCCTGGTCCAGGAAGGCAACCAAGTGTTCTTGCCCGACGTGCTCGACACCCGCCCGCTATGGATCAAGGCCCCTGACCAGCCGCGCTGCCACTTGCGCTTTGAACTGCCGGCCAAGGCCGACCCCCACGTGTATTTCGAAACCGCACCGGCCCGCTGCCAGCGACCTTGAGGACCCCAATATGAAGCTTCAACACAGCCTGGCAGCCCTGCTGCTGTTCGCCGGCACGGCCCTGGCCGAGGACGACTGCCGCCTGGACCTGAGCGAATCGCGCCTGGATTTTGGCCTGATGAACCGCGCCGTCGCGTCAGCACCGGCAGCGGAACACCTGCTCGGCGAACGGCGCCTGTCCTTGACCTTGAACTGCCCGCAACCGGCTGACATGAGCCTGTTCTACCGCGCCCTGGCTGCCGGCACCGAGCGCTTGCGCTTGGGCGACGGCGGCAGTTACCGCGTGCAAGTGCATGACGCGGTGCTCGATGGCCACGCGGTGCAACTCGGCTTGCTCGCCGGCCCAGGCCAGGCGCCCGCGCAAATCGGCACGAGCCTGGCCTGGCGCGCCGACCACGGCATCGTCCCGCTGCACGACGGCCAGCCCGCCACCGGGCGCAGTTTTGCCGCGCAACTGCAGGTGAGTGCGTGGGCGCGGGACGAAGCGATCCGCGTGCGCGATGCCGAAACCTGGGAAGCCTCGGCGCAGGTGGACGCGCCCACCTCCGGGCGTTCACGGGAATTGCAGCTGCAAGCGCGCTTCGCACCGACGGCCTGCACGCCCACCCTGGCCAACAACGGCACGGTGGACTTCGGCAAGTTGTCGGTCAGCGACTTGCACCGCGACAAAGACACCGCCCTGCCCGCCCGCGCGCTGAGCCTCACGGTCAGCTGTGACGGCCCGACTCCGTTTGCCCTGGTCATGCACGACAACCGCGCCGGCTCAGCCACCGGCGGCATCGATGAAACCGCCTACGGCCTGGGCCTGGATGCACGCGGGCAGAAAGTCGGCCGTTATTACCTGCTGGTCGACCCCGCCCAGGCCAGCGCCGACAAGCTGCCCCAGCTGTATCGCACCGACTCGACCACGGGCGGCGCCGCCTGGAGCAGCGCCAGCGCCAGCGCGATTCCCTTGGGCGCGCGCAGCCTCCTCGGGTTTACCGCCACGGCCGGCAGCACCGAAGGCCCGAATGCCCTGCAAAACCTCAGCGCATTACTCAGCCTGAAAGCCTTCATCGCGCCGCTCGACAGCCTGGACCTGCGCAGCGAAGTGCGGCTCGACGGTTCGGCGACCCTGGAAATCACCTACTTCTAAGCCCCTCGGAGCCTCCCATGATTGCTCGCTACCTGATCCTCGTGCCCCTGTTGTTCAGCCAACCGGCGCAGGCCGCCGCCCCCGTCGACCTTAACGTCAACGGCCGGATCATCCCGGTGTCCTGCGCGCCGAGCCTGTCGGCCAACGGCGTGGTGGATTTCGGCAAGATCGCCCAGCAAGACCTCAACCTCACGACCGGCACGCGGCTGCCGATCAAGTCCCTGAACCTGACGGTGATCTGCAACGGCCCGGTGCGTTATGCCTTGCGCATGCACGACAACCGCGACGGCTCGGCCCACGTCAACAGCGAGATTTATTACGGGTTGGGCCTGGACAACAGCGCGAACAAGATCGGCGTGTACTCGCTGACGTTCGATCCGCAGCAGACCGTGGTGGGTGGCGTGGCCGAGGTCCACGGCACCGAGTCCACCACCGGCGGCGTGGCCTGGCGCGCGGCCAACCGCAACCCGATCAACATCGGCGCCAAGAGCCTGCTGGGCTTCACCGACACCGCGGGCAGCACCGCCGGCCCCATGGCGATCCAGAACCTGACCAGCACGCTGAGCCTGGAGACGGTGATCAACGCCAAACAGAACCTGGACCTGAGTACCGACATCCTCATGGACGGTTCGGCGACGCTGGAGGTGGAGTACCTTTAGACTTTCTCGCTGCTGACCTCGACGTACCGCGCGCGCCCCGCACCGAGGCCGGCGACGATGGCGCCCAGGCCGATCACCGCGAAGACCCAACCGGTGGCGGCCCAGCCGCCGGTCCAGTCGTGAATCAGGCCCACCGCGAGCGGGCCCAGGGACGCCAGGGTGTAACCGAAGCCCTGGGCCATGCTCGACAGGTTGGCGGCCACGTGGGCATCCCGCGAGCGCAGCACGATCAAGGTCAGCGCCAGGCTGAACGTACCGCCCTGCCCCAGGCCCAGCAGAATCGCCCAGCCCCACAGCCCGTCGAGGGGCGCGTACAGGCAGCCCATCAGCCCGCCGAGGGTCAGCAGCATCACCACCACGATGGCCAGGCGCTGGTCCTTGCCGCGCGTGGCCAGCCAAGGCGCGGTGAGGGCGCTGAGCAGTTGCACGATGATCGAACCGGACAGCGCCAGCCCGGCATCGGTGGCGCTCAGGCCGCGGTCGATGAGGATCGACGGCACCCAGCCGAACACGATGTAGGCCAGGGACGATTGCAGGCCCATGTACAAGGTCACTTGCCAGGCCAGCGGATCGCGCAGCAAGCCCTTCACCCGGTAGGCGACGCGATGCGCGCCGTGCTTCTGCCCGATTTGCGGCAACCAGCACAGCGCGGCCAGCAACGCCGGCACCATCCAGAAGCCCAACCCGATGCTCCAACGGTTGCCGAAGGAGTCGCTCAAGGGCACCGAGGCCCCCGCCGCCAATGCCGCGCCCAGGCACAGCGCCATGGTGTAGACCCCAGTCATCGCGCCCGCCTGCCTGGCGAAGTCGCGCTTGACGATACCGGGCAACAACACGCCGATGATGCCGATGCTGGCCCCGGCGATCAGGCTGCCAACAAACAACCCGACCTCACCGAACGCACTGCGCAGCAGAATACCGCCGGCCAGCGTCAACAAGATCCCCAGCACCACCCGCTCGGCACCGAAGCGCCGCGCAAGGAGCGGCGCCAGCGGCGCGAACAGGCCCAGGCACAGCACCGGCAAGGTGGTCAGCAGACCGGCCCTGGCCGCCGACAAGCCCAGGCTGGCCGAGACCTCACTGAGCAGCGGCGACAGGCTCGACAGCGCCGGGCGCAGGTTCAGCGCCACCAGCACCAGGCCCAGCAGCAACAGCCATGGCCGGCTCGTCGGCGGGGGGCTGTGCTGGACTGCATCGTCGTCGGCCTCGGCGTCGATCAGCAATTCTTCCAACTCAGGCATGCGTGGGGCGTCAGGGTTCATTGATCAACTGCCGGCAAAGGGATTTGGCGCGCTCCGGGTCTTGCTGCGCTACGGCATCAAGCAAGGCGGTGTGCAGGTCGAACACCGCCTGGCGACGCGGCGAGATGTTCAGGGTCTGGCGCAGTTGCGCGCCGATGATGCTGGAAAAGTACCGGTACAACTCGCTCAACGCCGGGTTGTGCGCCGCGTCCACCAGCCGTTGGTGGAATACCAGATCGGCGCTGATGTAGGCCTCCAGCTCACCGTGATACAGCGCGGCGCTGGCATCAAGCGCCTCGCGCAACCGGTGCAGGTCTTGCTCGGTGCGACGCAGGACGGCCAGACCGATGGCCTCCACTTCCAGGATCTGCCGCGTCTCCTGCGCCTGTTCCAGGCTGCAATGGGATAACGCGCGCATGGCGCCCAGCGGGTCCGTCATCGAACGCAGGTAACTGCCGTCGCCCTGGCGGACCTCGATCAATCCAGAGAATGCCAGCACCCGCATGGCCTCGCGCACGGTATTGCGGCTGATGCCCAGTTCCGCCGCCAGCTCAGGCTCGGTGGGCAGGCGCTCGCCGATGGCCCACGTACCTTGGGTGATGCGCTGGCGCAGCTGCTCGAGGGCTTGGTCGACCAGGGAGCGTTTGATCAGCGGGGAGATGTCTGTCATGAGGTTTGCGCTTTCGTCCAATCATAGGATGAATTTACCTACAGCCTATTCGGACTTGCCTACAAAGGCAACGCACTAGGGTTTTCAGGCAGGGAAACGGAGCAGTATTTTCGATTGTTAAAATTACCCTTAAAGGGTAATTTCAGCCTTAGGTGTCTTATGGAAAAGTACACACCTCATTACGATTTGGCGGTGATAAAGGCGGATGTCATCAGGTTGGGTAGCAGAGCATTCACCGCAAGCGCGCGGGAGGCGGCTCGACAACTTGAGTTGAACATCGGCCAGATGCGACTCGCGGTCTGCGCCCTTGAGAATCGAATGTTGTACACGTCAATGACGACCTATTCAGACCACCGTGTGTGGCAGGACGTCTATCTGATCAAGATTTACGCTACGGAGATTTACATCAAAGTGACTTACCGCCCAGGCGGTGGTCCTCCCGTAATCTCCTTCAAGGAGAAAACCTTATGAAAACCCAACAATGCGTGAGTTGCGGAACCCATGACGCAATGCAGCATTTCGAAGGTCGCAACTTCACGATCAACACACGCGGCATGATCCGGGATATCCCTGATATTGCAGGCTGGGAATGCCAGGCCTGTCACGAGGTCGAATTCGATTCGGACACCGATAGCGCAGAGCGTTATTCCGATGCCAGCGATAAGTTGTTAATGGATGCCAGGACAATCATCGCCGCCGAAATGAAACGAATTCGCCGCAAATTGCATCTGACGCAGAAAGACGCGGTGAGGCTATTGACCGGCCGCGGCCATAACGCATTTTCCCGCTACGAAAGGGCTGAGATCTTTCCGCCCGCGCCACTGCTCACATTGATGCGTCTACTGGATAAACATCCGCATCTATTGGCCGAAATAGAGGCACTCAATGCCGGCGAAGACCTGAACCATCTGCTGATCGCAAAAGATGCGCAGCTTGCAACTCAAGCGTCCGCGTAAAAACAGCAGGCAAAAATAAACCCGGCCTGGTGCCGGGTTTATCGCTTCAAGCATCAACCATCGATCAATGCAGAATCTGGCTCAAGA
Source organism: Pseudomonas veronii (assembly GCF_001439695.1). Classification (GTDB taxonomy): domain Bacteria; phylum Pseudomonadota; class Gammaproteobacteria; order Pseudomonadales; family Pseudomonadaceae; genus Aquipseudomonas; species Aquipseudomonas veronii. The sequence continues at coordinate 215,268 of NZ_JYLL01000005.1, read as the reverse complement.
ACAACTTGGTCCGGTCATTCTGCGGGTTGTCGAAGAAGTCATTCGGCGCCGCCTGTTCCACGATCTCGCCCTTGTCCATGAAGATCACGCGGTTGGCCACGGTACGGGCGAAGCCCATTTCGTGGGTCACGCACAACATGGTCATGCCGTCTTCGGCCAGGCCGATCATGGTGTCGAGCACTTCCTTGACCATTTCCGGGTCGAGGGCCGAGGTCGGTTCGTCGAACAGCATGATTTTCGGTTTCATGCACAGCGCCCGGGCAATCGCCACGCGCTGTTGCTGGCCGCCGGAGAGTTGCCCCGGAAACTTGTGGGCCTGCTCCGGGATACGCACGCGCTCCAGGTAGTGCATGGCGATTTCTTCGGCCTTGCGCTTGGGCATCTTGCGCACCCACATCGGTGCCAACGTGCAGTTCTGCAGGATGGTCAGGTGCGGGAACAGGTTGAAGTGCTGGAACACCATGCCGACTTCGCGGCGGATCGCTTCGATCTGCTTGAGGTCGTTGGTCAGTTCCACGCCATCGACCACGATGCGGCCCTGCTGGTGTTCTTCCAGGCGGTTGAGGCAGCGGATGGTGGTGGACTTGCCCGAACCCGACGGGCCGCACAGCACGATACGCTCGCCCTGCTTGACGTTGAGGTTGATGTCTTTCAATACGTGGAACTGGCCGTACCACTTGTTCACGCCCTGCATCTGGATAATGCCTTCAGGGCTCACAGGCTGTTTGATCGCTTCGCTCATAACATCAACTCCTAACGCTTGTGGCCTGTGTCGAGCTTATGTTCCAAATGAATGGAATAGCGCGACATACCAAAACAGAAAATCCAGAACACCAGGGCGGCGAACACGTAGCCTTCAGTGGCCATGCCCAACCATTTCGGGTCGGCGGCGGCTTGCTTGACGCTGTTGAGCAGGTCGAACAAACCGATGATGATCACCAGGCTGGTGTCCTTGAACAGCGCGATAAACGTGTTGACGATGCCGGGGATCACCATCTTCAGGGCTTGCGGCAGAATCACCAGGCCCATGCTGCGCCAGTAACCCAGGCCCATCGCCGCGGCCGCTTCGTACTGACCTTTGGGAATCGCCTGCAAGCCACCGCGCACCACTTCCGCCACGTAGGCCGACTGGAACAGGATCACGCCGATCAACGCCCGCAGCAGCTTGTCGATGCCCATGCCTTCGGGCAGGAACAACGGCAGCATCACCGAGGACATGAACAGCACCGTGATCAACGGCACGCCGCGCCAGAATTCGATGAAGGTCACGCAGACCACACGAATCGCCGGCATGTTCGAGCGCCGCCCCAGCGCCAGCACAATCCCCAGCGGCAAGGCACCGGCGATGCCGACGGTGGCGATGACCAGGGTCAGCATCAGGCCGCCCCATTGGCTGGTGGCCACGCTGGTCAGGCCGAAAATGCCGCCGCGCAACAGGAAGAAGGCAATGATCGGGTACAACACCAGAAAGCCCAGGCCGTAGATCGCCTTGCGTGGAAAACGCGAGATGAACAACGGCGCCACGCCCACGATGGCCAACCACACGGTCAGGTCTACGCGCCAGCGCAGGTCGCCGGGGTAGTAGCCGTACATGAACTGCCCGAAGCGCTGTTGGATAAACACCCAGCAGGCGCCTTCTTTGGTGCAGTCGGCGCGAGTGGTCCCGACCCAGTTGGCGTCGAGGATCGCCCAGTGCAGGATCGGCGGCACGACTAGGTAGATCAGGTAAAACGCCAACAAGGTCAGCAGGGTGTTGAGCCAGCTGGAAAACAGGTTGGCGCGCATCCATGCCATCGGCCCGAAGACTTTGCTCGGCGGTGGCATATCAGGTTTGAACGTATGCGAACTCATGCTCGTTTCCTCACCGCTCGATCAGCGCAATGCGCTTGTTGTACCAGTTCATCAGCAGGGAAATGCTGATGCTGATCGCCAGGTACACGCTCATGGTGATGGCAATGACTTCGATGGCCTGGCCGGTCTGGTTGAGCACCGTGCCGGCAAACAGCGAAACCATTTCCGGGTAACCGATACCGGCGGCCAACGACGAGTTTTTCGCCAGGTTCAGGTATTGGCTGGTCAGCGGCGGAATGATCACCCGCAGGGCTTGCGGGATGATGACCTTGCGCAGCGTCGGCCCGGGGCGCAGGCCCAGGGAGCGTGCGGCTTCGGTCTGGCCGTGGCTGACGGACTTGATGCCCGAGCGCACGATCTCGGCGATAAACGCCGCGGTGTACACGGTCAGCGCCAGGGTCAGCGCCAACAGTTCAGGGATCAGCACCCAGCCACCGACGAAGTTGAAGCCTTGCAGCTTGGGCATTTCCCAGTGCAACGGCGCGCCGAAGACCAAGGCGCACAATGCCGGGATCACGATGAACAGCGCCAGACCCGCCCAGAACTTGTGGAAGGGAACACCGGTCGCTTCAAAGCGCTTGTTGGCCCAGCGGGTCATCAGCACGATGGCCACGATGGCCACGACCACGCTGACCACGAACGGCCAGAACCCGTCGGCGGCCAGCGCGGCCGGCATGTTCAGGCCACGGCTGCTGACGAAGAACGTGTCGCCGAAGTTATGGCTGTTGCGTGGCCCCGGCATGGTCAGGAACACCGCGAAGTACCAGAACAGGATTTGCAGCAACGGCGGGATGTTGCGGAACACTTCCACGTACACCGTCGCCAGCTTGTTGATCATCCAGTTGGGCGACAAGCGGGCCACGCCGATGATGAACCCGAGCAGGGTCGCCAGGACCACGCCGATCACGGTCACCAGCAAGGTATTGAGCAGCCCGATCACAAACACCCGGGCATAGCTGTCCGATTCGGTGTAGTCGATCAGGTGCTGCGCGATGCCGAAGCCGGCACTGCGCTCAAGAAAGTCGAAGCCCGAGGTAATGCCCCGGTGTTGAAGGTTGGTCTGGGTATTGTTGAAGAGGTACCAGCCCAGCGAGACCACCGCCACAATCGTGATGATCTGGAAGAGCCACGCACGCACTTTGGGATCGCTGAAGCTGAGCTTCTGCTTTGGTGCGCCGATTTTATTTTGCATGAAGTGCCCCGGAAAGAATGGAACAGAACATCACCCGGCGGTTGGCCCACCGGGTGATAGAACCATCAGCGATCAGCGCACAGGGGGTGCGTATTGAATGCCGCCGTTGTTCCACAGCGCGTTCAGGCCACGGTCGATTTCCAGTGGCGTGCTCTTGCCGAGGTTTTTCTCGAACACTTCACCGTAGTTGCCGACCTGCTTGACGATCTGTACGACCCAGTCTTTCTTCACTTTCAGGTCTTTGCCGTATTCGCCGTCGGCACCGAGCAGACGCGCAACGTCCGGGTTCTTGGTGGACTTGGCTTCAGCCTCGACGTTTTTGGAAGTGATACCGGCTTCTTCCGCGTTGAGCATGGCGTAGCCAACCCAACGCACGATGGCCAGCCACTCGTCGTCGCCATTACGCACGACCGGGCCCAGCGGTTCCTTGGAAATGGTTTCCGGCAGAACCACGTAGTCTTTCGGCGAGGCCAACTTGCTGCGCTGGGCGAACAGTTGGGACTTGTCGGAGGTCAGTACGTCGCAACGCCCGGACTCCAGCGACTTGGCGCTTTCGTCGGAGGTGTCGAAGGTGATCGGGGTGTATTTCAGACCGTTGCCACGGAAGTAGTCGGAAACGTTCAGCTCGGTGGTGGTACCGGCCTGGATGCAGATGGTTGCACCGTCCAGTTCCTTGGCACTTTTAACGCCCAGCTTGTTGTTTACCAGAAAGCCGATGCCGTCGTAGTAAGTGATGAAGCCGGGGAATTTCAGGCCCATGCCCGCATCGCGGGAGCTGGTCATGGTGGTGTTACGGGACAGAATGTCGACTTCGCCGGATTGAAGCGCGGTGAAACGCTCCTTGGCGTTCAACTGGCTGAATTTGACCTTGCTCGCGTCGCCGAACACAGCAGCGGCTACCGCGCGGCAGAAGTCAGCGTCGATCCCGAGGATCTTGCCGCTGGCATCCGGTACCGAGAAACCCGGCAAGCCGTCACTCACGCCACATTGCACAAAACCTTTCTTCTGCACGGCGTCCAGGGTGGCGCCGGCTTGGGCGAAACCACTGACACCCAATACAGCGGCCGCGGAAACGATGGCCAGGGTGGATTTCAATACCTTCATTCAAACCTCCAGTTGCTCTTGTTGTGTCGGAGCTAGAACCTCAGCGCACCCTTATGAGGCGATATCGACCCGTGTTGGCTTTTATTAGGGTCAAGCAGCATGAGGCAGTCGCAGTAATTCCAGTTGCTATCCCACAAACGGCAGTCACTGATAGTGTTACCGTCCCAGGAAAGATCTGACATCGACCTACACATAGCAAAGCGCGTACCAGAGTGGCTGCTGAGTCGATTCAGCCCAAGGTCAATGGCAAAAGATTCAACCTTGCGACATTCTCGTAACAGATCAAACTATTGCGCACCGTTCCGTCGCACTCAATCGGAGCGCACGCACATTAATGGAGCAGACATGAGCAACCCCTTGATTCTTCAGCCCACCAAGCCTGCAGACGCCTGCGTAATCTGGCTGCATGGCCTGGGTGCCGATCGCTACGACTTCCAACCGGTGGCCCAAGCGCTGCAGGAAAACCTGCTGACCACCCGCTTCGTCCTGCCTCAAGCACCGACCCGCCCGGTGACCATCAACGGCGGCTATGAGATGCCCAGTTGGTACGACATCAGGGCGATGAGCCCGGCGCGGTCCATCAGCCTGGAAGAGCTGAAAGAGTCGGCCAAAATGGTCACGGATTTGATCAAGGAACAAAAAAGCAGCGGAATAGACGCCTCGCGGATTTTCCTGGCGGGTTTCTCCCAGGGTGGCGCCGTGGTGTACCACACCGCTTTCCATAAATGGCAAGGCGCCTTGGGTGGCGTGATTGCCCTCTCCACTTATGCGCCGACCTTCGACGACGAGCTGGAATTATCCGCCAGTCAACAGCGCATTCCGGTGCTGTGCCTGCATGGCCAGTACGACGAGGTGGTACAGAACGCCATGGGGCGCAGCGCTTACGAGCACTTGAAGACCCGTGGTGTCACCGTGACATGGCAGGAATACCCAATGGGTCACGAAGTGTTACCCGAAGAGATCAGCGATATCGGTACGTGGTTGGCCGAACGACTGCGCTGAACGCCGCCGTTTATTTAGCCACATGACAGACGCACTACGCCGCGCCCGATTCTTGCATTACACTGGCCGGCGTATATTCCTTAACCAATTAATGAGATCACCGTGCTCAAAGCACTCAAGAAGATGTTCGGCAAAAGCGAGGCTGAGCCGCTCGCGCCAGTTCCCAGTGCTCCCGTCCCGACACCCGGCAGCCGCCACGACGGTAAACAGCCTGGCCTGGCCGCGCCTGTGACCGCGCCGAAACCGCTCGAGGTGACGCCAACCGAACCGCCGAAACCGGCCGAAGCCGCTGCGGCAACCGCGCCTGCGCCTGCGCCAAAAGCCGCACGCCGTGAACGCGCGCCCAAGCCGCCCGTCACGCCGTGGAAACTCGAAGATTTCGTCGTCGAACCCCAGGAAGGCAAAACCCGCTTCCACGATTTCAAGCTCGCACCGGAACTGATGCACGCCATCCAGGACCTGGGCTTCCCGTACTGCACACCGATCCAGGCGCAGGTGCTGGGCTTCACCCTGGCCGGCAAAGACGCCATCGGCCGCGCCCAGACCGGCACCGGCAAGACCGCCGCGTTCCTGATCTCGATCATCACCCAACTGCTGCAAACGCCGCCGCCGAAAGAACGCTACATGGGTGAGCCGCGCGCGCTGATCATCGCCCCGACCCGCGAGCTGGTGGTGCAGATCGCCAAGGACGCCGCCGACCTGACCAAGTACACCGGCCTCAACGTCATGACGTTTGTCGGTGGCATGGACTTCGACAAGCAGCTCAAGCACCTCGAAGCGCGTCACTGCGACATCCTGGTTGCCACTCCGGGCCGCCTGCTCGACTTCAACCAGCGCGGCGACGTACACCTGGACATGGTCGAAGTGATGGTGCTGGACGAAGCCGACCGCATGCTCGACATGGGCTTTATCCCGCAAGTACGCCAGATCATTCGCCAGACCCCGCCGAAAAACGAGCGTCAGACCCTGCTGTTCTCCGCGACCTTCACCGAAGACGTGATGAACCTCGCCAAGCAGTGGACCACCGAGCCGTCCATCGTCGAGATCGAGGCGCTGAACGTCGCCAGCGAAAACGTCGAGCAACACATCTACGCCGTGGCCGGTGCCGACAAGTACAAGCTGCTCTACAACCTGATCAACGACAACGGTTGGGAGCGCGTGATGGTATTTGCCAACCGCAAGGACGAAGTGCGCCGTATCGAAGAGCGCCTGGTGCGTGATGGCGTCAACGCCGCGCAACTGTCAGGCGACGTGCCGCAGCACAAGCGCATCAAGACCCTGGAAGGCTTTCGCGAAGGCAAGATCCGCGTGCTGGTGGCCACCGACGTGGCCGGGCGCGGGATTCACATCGACGGCATCAGCCATGTGATCAACTTCACCCTGCCCGAAATGCCCGACGACTACGTACACCGTATTGGCCGCACCGGCCGTGCCGGGGCAGCGGGCGTGTCGATCAGCTTTGCCGGGGAGGATGACTCGTATCAGTTGCCGTCGATCGAGACGCTGCTGGGCCGCAAGATCAGCTGCGAGACACCGCCGACGCACTTGCTCCGGGCTGTAGAACGCAAACGCCCCTAAGCTCAAATGCGGTCAAACATGTGGGAGGGGGCTTGCCCCCGATAGCGGAGTGTCAGTCGCAGAATTTGCCAACTGACCCACTGCTATCGGGGGCTTGCCCCCTCCCACATTTGATTTCAGCTGATTTTGAGATAGGTGTTCGGCTGGCTACTTCCAGCGATCCGCTGCGGCGTGGTCGCTGTCGCGCCCGTCCACCCAACGCGCACCTTCGCTGGTGCTTTCTTTCTTCCAGAACGGCGCACGGGTCTTCAGGTAGTCCATCACAAACGCGCAGGCATCAAACGCAGCCTGACGATGCGCGCTAGCAGCGGCGACGAAGACGATGGGCTCGCCCGGTTCCAACGCGCCGATGCGGTGCAGCACTTCCAGCTTGAGCAGCGGCCAGCGCTGTTCGGCTTCCACGGCGATCTTGGCCAGGGCCTTTTCGGTCATGCCGGGGTAATGCTCCAGGAACATCCCCGCCACGTCGTGGCCGTCATTGAAGTCGCGGACATAGCCGACAAAACTCACCACCGCGCCGACGCCGACATTGGCAGCGTGCATCGCGTTGACTTCGACGCCGGGGTCAAACGGCGCGGGCTGCACACGGATGGCCATGCTCAGCCTCCGGTCACGGGTGGGAAGAAGGCGACTTCATCACCGGCTTCGAGCGGCTCGTCGACGCTGCACATTTCCTGATTGCGCGCGCACATCAAGCTGGTCTCGTTGAGCACGTCAAAGCCCGGATCGCCGACCAATGCCTGGCGCACCGCGTCGACGGTGGCGAAGTCGCCTTCCATCTCCAGGGAATCCAGGCCGATCGTTTCGCTGTAGCGGGCAAAAAACAGTACGTTGATGCTCATGCCTGGTCCGCCTTGAAATGCCCGCTTTTCCCGCCGAGCTTTTCCAGCAGGCGGATGTTTTCGATGGTCATGCCGCGGTCCACGGCCTTGCACATGTCGTAGATGGTCAACGCAGCGACACTGGCGGCCGTCAGCGCTTCCATCTCTACGCCGGTCTGGCCCGAGAGTTTGCAGCGCGCCACGATGTGCACGGAGTCTATGCCCTCGGCGCTCAGTTCGACCTTGACGCCGGTCAACATCAGCGGATGGCACAAGGGGATCAAATCACTGGTTTTTTTCGCCGCCTGGATCCCGGCGATACGGGCCACGGCAAACACATCGCCCTTGGGATGGGCACCATCGACAATCATTTTCAGTGTCTCGGGCAGCATACGCACCCGCGCTTCAGCCACCGCCTCTCGGAACGTCACGGACTTGTCGGTGACGTCGACCATATGGGCGCGACCTTGGGAATCGAGATGAGTCAGCACAGGGATACTCCTGATCAGGAGCGTCGATTGTAAACCCTGTAGGAGCGAGCTTGCTCGCGAAAAACCAAAGAACAACGCGGGGCTCCAGAGACCCGCGTTATCGTAGACACTCTTCGCGAGCAAGCTCGCTCCTACATGGACCGCGTTTACAAGTGAGATTCGGCGTATTCGGCCAGGATCGAACGTGGAACTCCCTGCAGCGCGATATGCACGCCGTTCGGGAAGTCTTTGAAGCGTTCCGTCAGGTAAGTCAGCCCGGAGCTGGTCGCGGACAGGTAAGGGGTGTCGATCTGCGCCAGGTTGCCCAGGCACACCACTTTGGAACCGGCGCCGGCACGGGTGATGATGGTTTTCATCTGGTGCGGCGTGAGGTTCTGGCACTCATCGATCAAAATCAGGCTCTGCTGGAAGCTGCGACCTCGGATGTAATTGAGGGATTTGAACTGCAACGGCACTTTGCTGAGGATGTAGTCGACGCTGCCATGGGTGTTTTCGTCATCCATGTGCAAAGCTTCGAGGTTGTCGGTGATCGCCCCCAGCCACGGCTCCATTTTTTCCGCTTCGGTGCCGGGCAGGAAACCGATTTCCTGGTCCAGGCCCTGCACGCTGCGGGTGGCGATGATGCGGCGATAGCGTTTGGTCACCATGGTCTGTTCGATGGCGGCCGCCAGAGCCAGGATGGTTTTGCCCGAGCCGGCGGCACCGGTCAGGTTGACCAGATGGATGTCCGGGTCGAGCAGCGCATACAGCGCCAGGCTCTGGTAGATATCACGCGGTTTCAGGCCCCAGGCTTCCTGGTGCAACAGGGGTTCCTGATGCAGGTCGAGGATCAGCAGCCTGTCGACCTGGATCTCTTTGATCCAGCCCACGAAGCCCTGTTCGTCGATGATGAACTCGTTGACGTGTACCGCCGGCAGGTTGTCGATCAGTTGCACCTGGTGCCAGGTGCGACCGTGGTCCTGACGGGTTTCAACCTTGCTGACGCGGTCCCAGAACGAGCCGGTCATGGTGTGATAACCACGGGACAGCATCGACACGTCGTCGACCAGTTGGTCGGTACTGTAGTCCTCGGCAGCGATCCCACACGCTCGTGCCTTGAGGCGCATATTGATGTCTTTGGTCACCAGCACCACGCGCATGTCCTTGTCACGAGCGTGCAGGTCGATCAATTGGTTGATGATTTTGTTGTCGTTGAGGTTTTCCGGCAGCAGGCTGTTGGGCTCGCTGCGCTTGCTCATCAAAATCGACAACAAACCCTTGGGCCCGCTTTTGCCGCGCTGGATCGGCACGCCGACTTCGACGTCCTCGGGTGACGCTTCACCCAGGGTTTTGTCGATCAGGCGGATGGCCTGGCGACATTCGGCGGCCACGCTGTGATGCCCGCTTTTGAGTTTGTCGAGTTCCTCCAACACGATCATCGGGATGGCGACGTGGTGTTCTTCGAAGTTAAGCAGAGCGTTCGGATCGTGGATCAGTACGTTGGTATCAAGCACATAAAGGATTGGCTGGTCGGAAGAAGGGTTACGTCCATGATCATCCATACTCGGTCACCTTTGTGGGAGCCAGTCGACGCAATACCACAACAGTGCTGCGCCTCGATTCGACCACCGACTGCACCTTGCGTGACGTCAAGTGCAGTGCCCACATGAGGAGTCTTGGAAGACGCCACCTGTGTTGCAGGTTTCGGCGATCTGACTTCGTAATACCGCAAAACCCATGACAGGAAAAAGCACTTTGACGTTTTTTTGAAGTTTATTTTTCAGGATGACGAATAGCACTAGCCGAGTGCCAGCTACCCCGTTAAAGTCGGAAGTCGGCCCGCATAGAAATATCGTACAAAATCACCCCGAAAATGCCGCATCCCCAACGGGAGCGGGCACTTCAGCCTCTTCAGCGAAACGCCTCCCGGCAGTCCTGCCAACCCAGCCCGCTTTGCGCCGTTGCCTGCAATACCATCGGTAATGCGACCCGCGCCTTGTCCTGGGTGTCGTGAAACACAATCACCCCTTTGCGCCACAACAACATCAATGTCAGCACCCGCTGCGCCGACTCATCGGCCTTGAGCTTGCCCGGTTCGTCCTGGGAGTCGATATCCCACAACGCCACCTGCAAACCCTGGGACTGGAAGAAACCCTGGCTGTCCGCGCGGCGCTGGCCGTAGGGTGGACGGAACAGCGGCACGTAGTTTTCCGGCATCAGGTTCTGCGCCAGCGCGGCGCTGCGGATGATCGAACTTTGCCAGTCGACCCAATGGCTGTGGGAACGGTACTGCCAACCTTGAGTGCCCACGCACTGCCCCTGATACAGCGCCTGCACATCCGCGACGGAACTGCGCTCCACACGGTTTTGCAGGCTGCTGCCGAGGGCGAAGAACGTGGCGTTCATCTTCTGCTTGCGCAGGTAATCGGTGAGCCAGTCGGTATTGCCGCTGACCGGTGCCGGGCCGCCGTCGAAGGTCAGCAGGAACAGGCGGTCGTTGAATTCGTCGCCATTGCGCTCATGGTCACCGAAACGTGCGATTTCGCTGCTGATCTGCGGGAACAGCGCGGCTTTGCGCAGCAGTTCGTCCAGGTAACGCTCGTGGAAATTGTGGCTTGGGCCGGCCCAGCCTATATAGAAGGAGTTGTCACTGACCTCGAACTTGCCGGCCTGCTCGCGCAGGTCGTCCATGTTTTCCACCAGGTAGCAGAACGACGCATCCTCCTCGCAACTTTCCTGGGCAGCGATGTAATTCTCCAGAAGGCGCCGCCAGAGCTGGCGACGCAGATCGTCGATGGCCGCCAGGTTGATGATCTTCAGGCCCAGGCGCTGTTTGAGCGCCGCTTCATCCAGGGCTTCGCTGCCGATCAGGCTGCGGGCGAACATCAATATTTCGGCGCGTGAGGCCACGTCGAACAGCGCAGGGCTGCTGAGTTTTTCCGGCCAGACGCCGCGATCCAGGCTGGCCACGTCCACCGGCGCCGCGTGGGCGTTCAGGCAAAACAGGCACGCCGACAATAAAAGCGCTATTCGCACACAGGGTCTCCCTCTCCAGAATCACCGGCCATCATAACGGATCGCGCCTATCGCCATCATAGGTGGAGTCAAAGTGCCCAACCCCCTAGAATCCCGCCCACGTTACAAGCACGATTACAGGAGCCAACTTCATGCTGATGGTGATTTCCCCCGCCAAGACCCTCGACTTCGAGTCCAGGCCTGCGACCCAGCGCTTTACCCAGCCGCAGTACCTGGACCATTCCCAGGAGTTGATCGAGCAACTGCGCCACCTGAGCCCGGCGCAGATCAGCGAATTGATGCATGTGTCCGACAAGATCGGCGGCCTCAACGCCGCGCGCTTCGGCAGCTGGACCCCGGCGTTCACACCTGCCAACGCCAAGCAGGCGTTGCTGGCGTTCAAGGGCGACGTGTACACCGGCCTCAACGCCGACACCTTCAGCGACGCCGACTTCAGCTACGCCCAGGACCACCTGCGCATGCTCTCGGGCCTGTACGGCCTGCTGCGCCCCCTGGACCTGATGATGCCGTATCGCCTGGAGATGGGTACCAAGCTGGCCAACGCCCGCGGCAAGGACCTGTACGCCTTCTGGGGCACCCGGATCAGCGAGTGGCTCAACCAAGCCCTGGCCGAACAAGGCGATGACGTGCTGCTCAACCTGGCGTCCAACGAGTACTTCTCGGCGGTCAAGCGCACGGCGCTGAATGCGCGGATCGTCAATACCGAGTTCAAGGACCTGAAGAACGGCCAGTACAAGATCATCAGCTTCTACGCGAAAAAGGCGCGGGGCATGATGAGCCGCTTCGTGATCGAAGAGCGTATCAACGACCCGGCCCAGCTCAAGCAGTTCGATGTGCAGGGTTATCGCTTCAATGCCGAGCAGTCCAAGCCGGACAACCTGGTGTTCCTGCGCGATCACGCACCGGAATAAGGCCCTGCTCCGCCCTCATAGACGCTAAAGATCAAATGTGGGAGGGGGCTTGCCCCCGATGGGGGGGGATCAGTCATACATGGATAGACTGACACACCGCCATCGGGGGCAAGCCCCCTCCCACATTTTTGTCTGCATTTCACAGCGCAAATCGTCAATTGTTTGGCGTCAAAAAATATCCTGACGCATCTCTAACAATTATTTCACTCGACATTCGTCATTTTTTTTCGTAGTGGCACCACTTTTTTAAATCACTAGTGGCACAAAACTATTCCCGCGCGCCAACTCCCCGTAACTACTGGCCCAAATAGCAAGTGCTATCAATATAGTACCAGTGCCATCTTTGCTGATATTTCAAGAAATTTCCGGAAACAGGATGAGCGGCCAGGAACTTAGCCCTAAAGCACCGCTCATACCACCGGTAACGGAATTCTCTGCTTCTGTAAGAGATGACTTACATGGCGACCAACGGAAGTAGCAAAGTTGTCACATTAAACTTTGACTCTGGGTTCATATTACCAACCGATTAGTTAAGAGCGGCGATAAGGATCGATTGCCACACACTATAAGGCCAAGGCCGTGCTTACCCCAATGGGTCAGTGCTACAACCCAAGGCATTGATAATTATAGGCTTACAGCCTTTTATCAAGGCCCTGTTGCACTGGCGCCAGGCCCTTCTCCCAGGAAGGCCGGCTGCATTTCAGGGCAAGCACCAACAACAAGGCCACGTTGCGCACAACTTGAGTGCAATAGTTAGTCACTCGTTATTCAACATGCCTGCACGCGGCAAGTCGGCGTCTATTCGCCTAACTTTCGCGGCATCAGTGACGCTTGCAAACATGAACTCCGGCCATTTAATGGCATGATTTAATACAGAGGTAAATGCGATGCGTATCAGCATATTTGGTTTGGGTTACGTTGGCGCAGTCTGTGCCGGTTGCCTGTCTGCCCGCGGCCATGAAGTGGTCGGCGTAGACATCTCCAAGGAAAAAATCGACCTGATCAACGCAGGCAAATCGCCGATCGTTGAACCGGGCCTGGGCGAGCTGCTGAGCCAGGGTATCGAGACCGGACGACTGCGCGGTACGACCGACTTCGCCGAAGCCATCCGCGCTACCGACCTGTCGATGATTTGCGTCGGTACGCCGAGCAAGAAAAACGGCGACCTGGAACTCAACTACATCGAATCGGTATGCCGCGAGATCGGCTTTGTCCTGCGTGACAAGACCACCCGCCACACCATCGTCGTGCGCAGCACCGTATTGCCGGGCACCGTGGCCAATGTGGTGATCCCGATCCTCGAAGACTGCTCCGGCAAGAAAGCCGGCGTCGACTTCGGCGTTGCGGTCAACCCGGAGTTCCTGCGTGAATCCACCGCCATCGCCGACTACGACCTGCCGCCGATGACCGTCATCGGCGAATTCGACAAAGCCTCCGGTGATGTCCTGCAATCGCTGTACGAAGAACTCGACGCGCCGATCATCCGCAAGGACATCGCCGTTGCCGAAATGATCAAGTACACCTGCAACGTGTGGCACGCCACCAAGGTGACCTTCGCCAACGAGATCGGCAACATCGCCAAGGCCGTCGGCGTCGACGGGCGCGAAGTGATGGAAGTGGTCTGCCAGGACAAGACCCTCAACCTGTCCCAGTACTACATGCGCCCGGGCTTCGCGTTCGGCGGCTCGTGCCTGCCCAAAGACGTGCGCGCCCTGACCTACCGCGCCGGCTCGCTGGACGTGGAAGCGCCGCTGCTCAACTCGCTGATGCGCAGCAACGAATCCCAGGTGCAGAACGCCTTCGACATCGTCGCCGGCCACGACAAACGCAAAGTCGCCCTGCTGGGCCTGAGCTTCAAGGCCGGCACCGATGACCTGCGCGAAAGCCCCCTGGTGGAGCTGGCGGAAATGCTGATCGGCAAGGGTTACGACCTGAGCATCTACGACAGCAACGTCGAATACGCCCGTGTCCACGGCGCGAACAAGGACTACATCGAAGGCAAGATCCCGCACGTGTCGTCCCTGCTCAACTCGGACTTCGACGATGTGATCAACAACTGCGACGTGATCATCCTCGGCAACCGTGACGAGAAGTTCCGGGCCTTGGCCCATAACGCACCGCACGGCAAGCAAGTGGTCGACCTGGTGGGCTTCATGTCCAAGGCCACCAGTGTGAGCGGCCGTACCGAAGGTATTTGCTGGTAACAGCAACCGCAAGTTTCGGGCTGCCAGCGTCCTGATCCCCAGCGCTTGCAGCTCGAAACCTCCTTCACCTGCGGATGACGCCTATGTCCAAGTTAAAACACGTACTGCTCCAATCCGCCGGCTGGCTGTTCTTCTTGAGCCTGCTGATGGGACTCGCCCTGCTGTTGCCGGCGAGTACGTTCGACTCCGAGTCGAAGAATTTTATTTTCCTGATTGGCGCCGTCGGTATCTGGCGCTACTCGATGGGTGCGACGCATTTCTTTCGCGGCATGCTGTTCCTGTACGTGGTCTACCCCCACCTGCGGCGCAAAGTGCGCAAGTTGGGCAAGGCCGCGGACCCGTCCCATGTGTTCCTGATGGTCACCAGTTTCCGGATCGATGCGCTGACCACCGCGCAGGTTTACAGCTCGGTGATCCGCGAAGCGATCGAATGCGGCTTCCCCACCACCGTGGTCTGCTCGCTGGTGGAAATGTCCGATGAACTGCTGGTGAAAAGCCTGTGGGAACGCATGAACCCGCCGGGCCATGTGAAGCTCGACTTCGTGCGTATCGCCGGCACCGGCAAGCGCGACGGCCTGGCCTTCGGTTTCCGCGCCATCTCCCGCCACTTGCCGGATGACCGCGCCGTGGTTGCAGTGATCGATGGCGACACCGTGCTCGCCGAAGGCGTCGTGCGCAAAACCGTGCCGTGGTTCCAGCTGTTCGGCAATGTCGGCGGCCTGACCACCAACGAGTTCTGCGAAGTGCGCGGCGGCTACATCATGAGCGAATGGCACAAACTGCGCTTCGCCCAGCGCCACATCAACATGTGCTCGATGGCCCTGTCCAAGCGCGTGTTGACCATGACCGGGCGCATGTCGGTGTTCCGCGCCAGCGTGGTCACCGACCCGGGCTTTATCGCCGATGTGGAAAGCGACTCGCTGCAACACTGGCGCCTGGGCCGCTTCAAGTTTTTGACCGGCGACGACAAGTCCAGCTGGTTCAGCCTGATGCGCCTGGGCTACGACACCTTCTACGTACCGGATGCCGCAATCAACACCGTGGAGCACCCGCCGGAAAAGAGCTTTATCAAAGCCAGCCGCAAGCTGATGTTCCGCTGGTACGGCAACAACCTGCGCCAGAACTCCCGCGCCCTGGGCCTGGGTGTACGTCGCCTCGGCCTATTCACCAGCGTGGTGTTGTTCGACCAGCGCGTGTCGATGTGGACCTCGCTGCTCGGTCTGACCGTGGCGATCATCGCCACCTTCAAGTACGGCGGCGCGTTCATCCTCGCGTACCTGCTGTGGATCGGCATCACCCGCCTGATCCTGACCGTGCTGCTGTCGTGCTCCGGGCACAGGATCGGCCCGGCGTACCCGGTGATTCTCTATTACAACCAGATCATGGGCGCGCTGGTGAAGATCTACGTGTTCTTCCGCCTCGATCAACAGTCCTGGACCCGCCAGGACACCAAACTGACCCGCGATTTGGCCAGCTTTCAACGTTGGTTCAACACCTGGTCGTCTCGGACCATGACCTTCTCCGCCGGCAGCATTTTCGTCGCCGTGTTGCTGATGATGGTCTGACCCTGCCAAGCCTGAATTAACTCTAGGAAATTGCCCTGATGAACAGCCAAGTAAACGCCAACGTTGTCCACGAATCCGAAGCCCAACGCCAGCACGCCCGGGTCAAAATCCCGGCCAAGTTGCGCTTTTTCAACACTGACCGCACGCCGACCGAAGCGCGGGTCATCGACCTGTCCGCCGGCGGCCTGGCGTTCACCGCCACCCAGCCGCTGATCGTTGGCGAAGTGCACAAGGGTCGCCTGCAATTTGTCATCGACAACCTCGGCCTGGCGATGGATGTGGAGCTGCAGATTCGCTCCTACGACCGCCAGAGCGGGCGCACCGGCTGCCAGTTCCAGAACCTCGACGCGCAGGATATTTCCACGCTGCGGCACCTGATCACGTCGCACCTGTCGGGCGATATCGTGACCATGGGCGACGTACTCGCCACCCTGCAACGCGACAACTTCACCAAGGCGCGCAAGGTCAAGGACGGCGGCAGCAACATGAGCGTCTTCGGCCGCCTGCGCGCCGTGACGTTCAGCCTGGCGATCTTCCTGGTGGGCCTGGCGGCATTCGGTTTCGTCTTCAAATCGCTGTACGGCATGTACTTCGTCAGCCACGCCCAGGCCGGCCTGGTCAGCGTGCCCGGCATGAACGTGACCATGCCCCGCGACGGCACCGTGCAAAGCCTGCTCAAAGGCGACGCGGTGGCGGCCAAAGGCGCGCCGCTCGCGACCTTCAGCACCAGCATGCTCGACGTGCTCAAGGGCCATCTGGACGAAGACCAACTGCAACCGGCCAAGGTCGAAGAACTGTTCGGCAAGCAAATGACCGGCACCCTGACCTCGCCTTGCGACTGCATCGTGGCCCAGCAAATGGTGGCCGACGGTCAATACGCAAGCAAAGGCGACGTGATCTTCCAACTGGTGCCTCGTGGCAGCCTGGCCAACGTGGAAGCACGCTTCTCCTACCGCCAGTTCGCTGACGTTCGCCCAGGTACCCCGGTGAACTTCCAGGTCGCCGACGAAGAACAGACCCGCACCGGCACCATCGTCAGCAGCACCAGCCTGAACAGCGCCGACCTGTCCTCCGACATCCGCGTGCAGATCAAGCCGGACGCACCGCTGGACAGCGCCTACGCCGGCCGCCCGGTGGAAGTCACCAGCGACCGTGGTCCATCGCTGAACTGGCTGATCGATAAAGCCATGGCTGCCGGACTGTAAGCGAGGACATGCCTGTGACGACTCTCCTGAAAACACCGCAATCCCTGTGGGAGCGGGCTTGCTCGCGATGGGATCAGTGCGGTTTGCCTGACGGACCGCACGGCCTGCATCGCGAGCAAGCCCGCTCCCACAAGGGTCCTGTCGCGTTGCTGGCCCTTGCGGTCAGCCTCGCCGGTTGCGCCGGTCTGCCCGACCAGCGCCTGGCCAACGAAGCCCTCAAGCGGGGCGACACGCTCACCGCGCAGCAGAATTACCAGCAACTGGCGACCCTGGGTTACAGCGAGGCCCAGGTGGGCCTGGCCGATATCCAGGTCGGCACACGCGATCCGGCGCAGATCAAACAGGCCGAGGCCACTTACCGCGCCGCTGCGGATATTTCGCCGCGCGCCCAGGCCCGCCTGGGGCGCCTGCTAGTGGCCAAGCCCGGCGCCACCGAAGCCGAACACCATGAAGCCGAAGGCCTGCTGAAAAAAGCCTTTGCCAATGGCGAAGGCAACACCCTGATCCCGCTGGCGATGCTGTACCTGCAATACCCGCACAGCTTCCCCAACGTGAACGCCCAGCAGCAGATCAACAAATGGCAGGCCGCCGGTTACCCGGAAGCCGGTCTGGCCCAGGTGCTGCTGTATCGCACCCAGGACACCTACGACCAGCATCTGGATGATGTCGAGCGCATCTGCAAGGCCGCGCTGAACACCACCGATATCTGCTACGTCGAACTGGCCACGGTCTACCAGAAAAAAGCCGAGCCAGAAAAACAGGCCGAACTGCTCAAGCAAATGGAAGCCGGCTACAGCAGCGGCACCGTCACCGCACAGCGCATCGACAGCGTGGCCCGCGTATTGGGCGACGCAACGCTGGGCAAGACCGACGAGAAAACCGCCCAGGCGCTGCTGGAAAAAATCGCCCCCGGCTACCCCGCATCCTGGGTCAGCCTGGCGCAATTGCTCTACGACTTCCCGGAACTGGGCGACGTCGACCAGATGATGAAGTACCTGGACAACGGCCGCGCCGCCGACCAGCCGCGCGCCGAGCTGTTGCTGGGCAAGCTCTACTACGATGGCAAGTGGGTGCCGGCGGACGCCAAGGCCGCCGGAGCGCATTTCGAGAAAGCCCTGGGCCGCGAAGTGGCCGCCGATTACTACCTCGGCCAGATCTACCGCCGTGGCTACCTGGGCAAGGTCTACTCGCAAAAAGCCCTGGACCACCTGCTGACTGCTGCGCGCAACGGCCAGAACAGCGCCGACTTCGCCATCGCGCAATTGTTTTCCCAAGGCAAGGGCACCAAGCCCGACCCATTGAACGCCTATGTCTTCAGCCAATTGGCTAAAGCCCAGGGCACACCAGAGGCCAATGACCTGGCCACGCAGCTCGAAATCCCGCTGACGCCGGAACAACGCGCCGAAGGCCAACGCCTGGTGCAACAGGAACTGGCCGCGCGCGGCACCCTGGCCCAGAGCACGCTGCAACTGCACGCCCTGCAAGAAGAAGACGGCGAGGAATCCCTATGAAGCTCAATCCATTCGTGCAGGCCGGTATCGGCCTGACCTTCGCCCTGCTGTGGTCGTGCCCGACCCTGGCCGCGCTGACCGAAGCCAATAACTTCGGCCTGGAAGTCAAAGTCACCGGCCAGTCCGAAGACGACCGCGACCTCGGCACCCAAAAGGGTGGCGACGTCAACGGCATCGGCCTCGACCTGCGCCCGTGGATCTACGGCGAAAGCGGCAACTGGAGCGCCTACGCCATGGGCCAGGCCGTTGCCTCGAGCGACATCATCGAGACCGACACCCTGCAGCAGTCCTCGGATGACACCACCGAGCAGTCGAGCAACAGCGACCGCACAGCGAAGAAAAACTACCTGGCGCTGCGCGAGTTCTGGGTCGGCTACAGCGGCTTCACGCCCTACCCCGGCGAGCTCCTCAAGTTCGGCCGCCAGCGTCTGCGCAATGACGACGGCCAATGGCGCGACACCAACATCGAAGCGCTGAACTGGACCTTCGACACCACCCTGCTCAAGGCCAACGTCGGCGCCGCCGAACGCTTCAGCGAATACCGCACCGACCTCAAGGAACTGTCGCCCAAGGACAAGGACCGCCAGCACTTCTACGCCGACGCCGCCTACCAGTGGACGCCGGGCCAGTGGATCGGCCTGCGCGGGCACCACACCCATGACGACGGCAAGCTCGACTACGCCGAACCCGGCGTGGCCAGCGACCCGCTGGACAAGCGCGAGAACGGCGACCTGACCTGGCTCGGCATCGAGGCCAACAGCGACGCCTACAACTGGCGCAACACCAACACCGTCAACTACTGGGCCAGCGTCACCGGCATGCAGGGCGACCGCGACACCGTCAACGCGTTGAACGCCGACGGCACCCGCCCGAGCAACGCCAAGCGCAGCGAAGACGTGAGCGGCTGGGCCACCGACCTGGGTATCCGCCTGCGCCTCGACCCGCAGTGGCAAGTGGGTGCGGCCTATGCCCGCGCCAGCGCCGAGTACGAACAGAACGGCCTGCAAAGCAACCGCTCGAACTTCACCGGCACCCAGTCCCGCCTGCATCGCTTCGGCGAAGCGTTCCGCGGCGAGATGAACAACATGCAGTCCATGAGCCTGTTCGGCTCCTGGCAGTTGCGCGAGGACTACGACGCCAGCCTGGTGTACCACAAGTTCTGGCGCGTCGACGGCAACAAGCCGGTGGGCAGCAACGGCATCGACGCCGTGCAGAACAACACCGACGACGTGACCGGCGCGATCCTGTCCAGCACCTCCCTGCCCCTTGAAGACGGCAAGAAAGACCTGGGCCAGGAGATGGACCTGGTCGTCACCAAGTACTTCAAGAAAGGCCTGCTGCCGGCCGCGCTCAGCCAGTCGATCGACGAACCGTCGGCCCTGGTGCGCTTTCGTGCCGGCGTGTTCAAACCGGGCGACGCTTATGGCAGCCAGGTCGACTCGTACATGCATCGCGCCTTTGTCGACGTGATCTGGAAGTTCTGATGGGAGCCCGCGCAATGATTGCTCACCCCTTCACAGGCAGATGCTTGCTGGTGACCGCGATGCTGATGGCCAATGCCACAGCCTTCGCCGATACCGCGCAGCCGGTCAAGGCGCCGACCATCGCCAAAGAACTGCAACAGGCCAAGACCTACACAATTTCCAGCCCGCCGACCGCGCCGCTGGAAATGCCCAAGCCGGCCCTGCCGGACCTGTCGGGCTACACCGCCGCGGCGATGGAAAAGAAAATCGTCAGAACCAAGCCGGGCAAAATCAGCATCCGCCGCATGATGCAGGAAGACGCGCTGAAGGACTTCATCGGCGGCGACAACAAGATGGCCGAGTGGGTGGTGCGCCAGCACGGCATTCCCCAGGCGATCTTTATCGACGACGGCTACATGAACCTCAAGGACCTGCTGGGCAAAGTGCCCAAGCAGTACCTCAGCGAAACCTCGCCGGGCGTGTTCCTCGCCAAGTTGCCGATCGTGGTCGGGCGCAAGGGTATCCTCGACATCGACAAGCACACCAAAGAACTGCGCCTGTCCCAGGAGGCCGGTGCGTTCCTGATCAACGACGGCCAGCTGTTCGTGCGCGATACCAAGATCACCGGCTGGAAAGAAAAGGCCAACGGCCCGGCGACCTTCCAGTCGCCCCAGGAATTCCGCCCGTTCCTGCTGGCCTGGGGCGGCACCGAGACCTACATCGCCAACACCAAGATGGCCAGTTTCGGCTATGCCAACAGTAAGTCGTATGGGGTGAGTATTTCCCAGTACACGCCGAACATGGCCAAGGTGCTCAAGCGTCCTGAGCCGACCGGCTGGATCATCGATTCCGAGTTCTCGGACATGTGGTACGGCTTCTACTGCTACGAGACCGAAGGCTTCGTGATCAAGGGCAACACCTACAAAGACAACATCGTCTACGGCATCGACCCCCACGACCGTTCCCACGGCCTGATCATCGCGGACAACACCGTCTACGGCACCAAGAAGAAGCACGGCATCATCATTTCCCGGGAAGTGAACGACAGCTTCATCTTCAACAACCGCAGCTACGACAACAAGCTGTCGGGCCTGGTGATCGACCGTAACAGCGTGAACAACCTGATCGCCGACAACGAGATCTACCGCAACCACACCGACGGCATCACGCTCTATGAGAGCGGCGACAACCTGTTGTGGGGCAACAAGGTGATCGCCAACCGTCGCCACGGCATCCGCATACGCAACAGCGTCAACATCAAGCTGTACGAAAACACCTCGATGGCCAACGGGCTGACCGGCGTCTATGGCCACATCAAGGACCTGACCGACACCGACCGCGACATCGCCCTCGACCCGTTCGACACCAAGGTCTCGCTGATCGTGGTCGGCGGCGAACTGGCCGGTAACGGCAGCGGGCCGCTGTCGATCGACTCGCCGTTGAGTATCGAGCTGTACCGCGTGTCGATGCTGGCGCCGACCAAATCCAGCGGCATCAGCTTCTCCGGCGTGCTGGGCGATCGTCAGGAAGAAATTCTCGACCTGCTGGTACGCCAGCAGAAAGCCGTGCTGATCGACCCTGTCGAACGCCAGACCGAAATGCAGGACTGAGGATGACCCTTATGCACCCACACATGATCAAACTGTTGAGCCTCTCGGGTCTGACCCTCGGCCTGCTCGCGGCCAGCCAGGGCGTGCGCGCCGACGAGATCAAGGCGCCGACCTTCAGCGCCGAACCGTGCTGCAGCCTGTGCCCGGCGGCCCACGACGCGAAGAACTACACCACGCGCTACCAGCAGAACTTCACCACCCTGGTGCAAGCCCAGGGCGACTGGCTGTTCCGTACCCAGGAAGACCTGCGCACCGAATTCGACACCAGCCCCGCCGGCTACAAACGCATGCAACAGCTGCACGATGCGTTCAAGGCCAAGGGCGTGGAACTGGTGGTGGTCTACCAGCCGACCCGTGGCCTGGTGAACCGCAACAAGCTCAACCCCGAAGAGAAAGCCGCGTTCGATTTCGACAAGGCCCTGGGCAACTACAAGAGCATGCTCGGCCGTTTCGCCAAGATGGGCTACGTGGTGCCGGACCTGTCGCCGTTGACCAACGAGCAGTTGCCCGATGAATTGCCGGCCCACGATTTCTACTTCCGCGGCGACCAGCACTGGACCCCTTACGGCGCCCAGCGCACCGCGAAAATCGTCGGCGCCAAAGTGCGCGCGATGCCCGAGTTCGCCGAGATTCCCAAGCGCGAATTCGAAACCAAGCGCTCCGGGCGCATGGGCAAGACCGGCACCCTGCACAACATGGCCGGGCAACTGTGCGGCACCAGCTACGCGATCCAGTACATGGACCAGTTCACCACCGAACCCAAGGGCGAAGCGGGCGACGGCGACCTGTTCGGCGATTCGGGCAACCCGCAGATCACCCTGGTCGGCACCAGCCACAGCGGCAAGAACTACAACTTCGCCGGCTTCCTCGAACAGGAAATCGGCGCCGACATCCTCAACGTCGCCTTCCCCGGCGGTGGCCTGGAAGGCTCGATGATCCAGTACCTGGGCAGCGACGAGTTCCAGAAGACCCCGCCGAAAATCCTGATCTGGGAATTCTCGCCGTTGTACCGCCTCGACCAGGAAACCATCTACCGCCAGATGATGGCGCTGCTGGACAACGGCTGCGAAGGCAAGACCGCGCAGATGAGCGCCAGCGCCACCCTGAAACCCGGCAAGAACGAATTGCTGGTCAACAGTTCGAACAAAGACCTGCGCAACGCCAACCATCAGGTCGACATCCGCTTCGCCGACCCGTCGGTGAAAACCTTGCAAGCCACCCTCTGGTACATGAACGGGCGCCACGAGGACATCAAGATCGAAAAACCCGAAACATCCGATACAGACGGGCGTTTCGCCTTTGAACTGCGCACCGACGAAGACTGGGCCTCGCAGAACTTGCTGGCCGTGGAAGTGCAGGGCCCCGAAGCGGGTGCTGCCGCGCAGAAAGTCGAAGCGAAAATTTGCACACGCAACGTATTCCCAAGCGGCGGTCAGAAGACTGCCTCACTCGGGCAATGAGGTTACCTATGCAGAAGTTATTGATCCCCACATTGCTGGGCCTGGCGATCTTCGCCGGTTCTGTGAATGCCGCCGCGCCACTGCGTCCGCCCCAGGGTTATTTCGCCCCGGTGGAAGCGTTCAAGACCGGCGACTTCAAGGACGGCTGCGACGCCATGCCGGCGCCGTACACCGGCTCGCTGCAGTTTCGCAGCAAGTACGAAGGCTCGGACAAGGCCCGTTCCACGCTGAACGTGCAGTCGGAAAAAGCCTTCCGCGACAGCACCGCCGACATCACCAAGCTGGAAAAAGACACCAGCAAGCGCGTGATGCAGTTCATGCGCGACGGTCGCCCGGAACAGTTGGAATGCACACTCAACTGGCTGACCAGCTGGGCCAAGGCGGATGCGTTGATGTCCAAGGACTTCAACCACACCGGAAAATCCATGCGCAAATGGGCGCTGGGCAGCATGGCCTCGGCCTATGTGCGCCTGAAGTTCTCCGACTCGCACCCGCTGGCCAACCATCAGCAGGAATCGCAGTTGATCGAAGCCTGGTTCAACCGGCTGGCCGATCAGGTGGTGAGCGACTGGGACAACCTGCCGCTGGAAAAAACCAACAACCACTCCTACTGGGCCGCCTGGTCGGTGATGGCGACGTCCATCGCCACCAACCGTCGCGACCTGTTTGACTGGGCGGTGAAGGAATACAAAGTCGGCGCCAACCAGGTCGACGACCAGGGCTTCCTGCCCAACGAACTGAAGCGCCAGCAGCGCGCGCTGTCGTACCACAACTACGCCCTGCCGCCGCTGTCGATGATCGCCAGTTTTGCCCTGGTCAACGGCGTGGACCTGCGCCAGGAAAACAACGGCGCGCTCAAACGCCTGGGCGACAAGGTGCTGGCCGGGGTCAAGGACCCGCAGATCTTCGAGCAGAAGAACGGCAAAGAGCAGGACATGAAGGACCTCAAGGAAGACATGAAATTCGCCTGGCTTGAACCCTTCTGCACCCTCTACACCTGCGCACCGGATGTGCTCGAGCGCAAACATGGGATGCAGCCGTTCAAGACCTTCCGCCTCGGGGGCGACCTGACCAAGGTCTACGACCCGACGCACGAAAAAGGCAACAAAGGCATCTGACGAAACGCGGTTAGAAATGTGGGAGGGGGCTTGCCCCCGATAGCAGTGTGTCATTCAACACAGATGGCGACTGTTACACCGCCATCGGGGGCAAGCCCCCTCCCACATTTGAGCAATACAACCTCCCCCCGGATTCGTGGGGGGGTTTGGGGGGGCTGCGGCCCTTGACTGTTGGTTAAACATGGAGAGATCGGGATGGTTTTCTCGTCCAATGTGTTCCTGTTTCTGTTCTTGCCGATCTTTCTCGGCTTGTACTACTTGAGCGGGCAACGCTATCGCAACCTGCTGCTGCTACTGGCCAGCTACGTGTTCTACGCCTGGTGGCGAGTGGACTTCCTGGCGCTGTTCGCCGCCGTCACGCTGTGGAATTACTGGATCGGCCTCAAGGTCGGTGCCGCCGGCGTGCGTACCAAGCCGGCGCAACGCTGGCTGCTGCTGGGCGTGGCGGTCGACCTGTGCATCCTCGGCTACTTCAAGTACGCCAACTTCGGCGTCGACAGTATCAACGTGATGATGAAGTCGGCGGGCCTGGAGCCGTTCATCCTGACCCACGTACTGTTGCCGATCGGGATCTCGTTCTACATCTTCGAGTCCATCAGCTACATCATCGACGTGTATCGCGGCGACACTCCGGCCACGCGCAACCTCATCGACTTTGCCGCGTTCGTGGCGATCTTCCCGCACCTGATCGCCGGCCCCGTCCTGCGCTTTCGCGACCTGGCCGACCAGTTCAACAACCGCACCCACACCCTCGACAAGTTCTCCGAAGGCTGTACGCGGTTCATGCAGGGGTTCATCAAGAAGGTCTTCATCGCCGACACCCTGGCGGTGGTGGCCGACCATTGCTTCGCCCTGCAAAACCCCACCACCGGTGATGCCTGGCTCGGTGCGCTGGCGTACACCGCGCAGTTGTACTTCGACTTCTCCGGCTACAGCGACATGGCCATCGGCCTGGGCTTGATGATGGGTTTCCGCTTCATGGAAAACTTCAAGCAGCCGTACATCAGCCAGTCGATCACCGAGTTCTGGCGGCGCTGGCACATCAGCCTATCGACCTGGCTGCGCGACTACCTCTACATCACCCTGGGCGGCAACCGTAAAGGCACGCTGATCACCTACCGCAACCTGTTCCTGACCATGCTGCTCGGTGGCCTGTGGCACGGCGCGAACATCACCTACATCGTGTGGGGCGCCTGGCACGGCATGTGGCTGGCGATCGAGAAAGCCATCGGCCTGAACACCTCGCCGCGCAGCTTCAACCCGATCCGCTGGGCGCTGACCTTCCTGCTGGTGGTGATGGGCTGGGTGATCTTCCGTTCCGAAAACCTGCACGTCGCCGGGCGCATGTACGGCGCGATGTTCAGCTTTGGCGAATGGTCGCTGTCGGAACTCAACCGCGCCAGCCTCACCGGCCTGCAAGTGGCGACCCTGGTGGTGGCCTACGCAACGTTGGCGTTCTTTGGCCTGCGCGACTTCTACAGCAACCGCCCTGCCGAGAAAACCAAGGCGGCCGACCCGAGCCTGATCAAGGCCGTACCGGGCGACGACCCGGGCAGCATCCACCAGCCAGGTTTCACCGTGGGCAAAGACGCCGCCGTGCAACCGGCCTACTGGACCGCTGACTGGCCACGCTACGCCATGCGCGCGGCGGTGCTGCTGCTGTTCGTGGCGTCGATTCTGAAACTGTCGGCGCAGAGTTTCTCGCCGTTCCTTTACTTCCAATTCTGAGGGAGCCGACCATGACCCGATCATTGCGCGTCCTCTATATCAGCCTGTTCCTGGTGGTGCTGCTCGCCCTGGGCGCCTGGTCGTTGCGCGGTTTCTTCGGCTTCAGCACCAATGCCGACGCCACCGTGCTCAACGGCCGCTGGACCAAAGCCGTCGAGACCCACTACGACGAACAGTTCCCGATCAAGCGCCTGGGCACCAACCTCTGGGCTGCGCTGGACTACAAGCTGTTCAATGAAGGCCGCCCCGGCGTAGTGCTGGGCCGCGATCACTGGCTGTACAGCGACGAGGAGTTCAACCCCGCCGTCAACGAAGAGCAGAACCTGGAGGGCAACTACGCCCTGGTCGAAGGCGTGCGCCAGCAGCTCAAGGCCCAAGGCATTCAACTGGTGCTCGCCATCGTGCCGGCCAAGGTGCGCCTGTACCCGGAACACCTGGGTGACGTGAAACCGGCGAGCATCCACGCCAACCTGTACCAGGACTTCCACGCCCGTGTCGCCGCCGACAAGATCCTCGCCCCCGACCTGCTTGGCCCGCTGCAACAGGCCAAGCTCGGCGGCCAGCAAGTGTTCCTGCGCACCGACACCCACTGGACCCCGGACGGTGCCGAAATCGCCGCCAAGCAACTGGCCAAGGCGATCGCCGACAAGGCCCCACTGAGCGGAGAACCGCAGCGCTTTGTCACCGAAGCCGAGAAAACCGCACCGCACAAGGGCGACCTGCGCCTGTTCCTGCCGCTCGACCCGCTGTTCGAAAACCTGATGCCGCCCAAGGAGCCGCTGGAAAAACGCGTCACGCACCTGGCCGAAACCAAAGGCGACGACGCGCTGTTCAGCGACAGCGAAACCCCGGTGGCACTGGTCGGCACCAGCTACAGCGCCAACCCCAACTGGAACTTCGTCGGGGCGCTCAAGCAAGCCCTGGGCAGCGACGTGATCAGCTACGCCGAAGACGGCCATGGCCCGATCCTGCCGATGCTCAGCTACCTCAAAAGCGATGACTTCAAGAACCGCCCGCCCCAGGTGCTGATCTGGGAGTTCCCCGAACGCTATCTGCCTGTCAACAACGAAATCGGCGATGCCGACCCGCAGTGGGTCGCGCAACTCAAACAAGCCGGTGCGCGCCAACAGAACATGGCTCTGAACACTCCAGCTAAACACCCAAAATCCGAGACGCCCGAACGGGCGCAAAACTGAAAGAGAGGTAACTCACATGACTTTCACTACTACTCCGCGTCGTCTCGCCAAGACCCTGGCCCTGGTTGCCGGCATGAGCGTTGTATCGATGTCCGCCTTCGCCGGTGACGCGGCCTTGTACGGCCCTGTCGCACCGAAAGGCTCGAGCTTCGTGCGTGTCTATAACGCCTCCAATCAGGAAGTCAGCGCCACCGTCGGCGCCACCAACCTGAGCGACGTCGCCCCGTTGGCCAGCAGCGACTTCAGCTTCATGCCCGGCGGCGACTACAGCGCCAAGGTGGGCAGCCAGACCGTGTCGGTCAAGCTCGCCGCCGACCACTACTACACCCTGGTCAACAACAGCAGCGGTCAGCCGCAGTTGATCGAAGAACCGCCGTTCAAGAACAAACAGAAATCCCTGGTGCGCGTGCAGAACCTCAGCGACAAGGCCCTGACCCTGAAAACCGCCGACGGCAAGACCGACGTGGTCAAGGCCGTCGCCGCCAAAGGCCGTGGCGAGCGTGAAATCAACCCGGTGAAGGTCAGCCTGGCGCTGTACGACGGCGACAAGAAAGTCGGCGACGTGAAACCGGTAGCCCTGGAGCGTGGTGAGGCGGCGGTGCTGTACATCACCGGCTCCGGTTCAAGCCTGTCGCCAGTGTGGGTGAAACGCCCCGTGTCGACCCGCTAAACATTTCTCGGACTGACAGCAACCCACTGTAGGAGCGAGCTTGCTCGCGAAAATCGCCACTGATGACGCGAGCATTCTGGATGTACGCGGTGTCTGGAAGTTCTTCGCGAGCAAGCTCGCGCCTACAGAGGGCAGAGGCGTCAGTTCGGACCGAGACAAAAACAAGAGTGGAACGACAAACCTTCGTAGCTCTGACCCAAATCGATTCAAGGAGAAACAGCATGATCCCAGTAATCCTTTCCGGTGGTAGCGGCTCACGTCTTTGGCCGCTTTCGCGCAAACAGTTTCCTAAACAGTTCCTGGCCCTGACCGGCGAGCACACGCTGTTCCAGCAAACCCTGGAGCGCCTGGTATTCGATGGCATGGACACTCCAATCGTGGTCTGCAACAAAGACCATCGGTTCATCGTCAACGAGCAACTGAGCGTGCGCAAGCTGGAAGCCCAGCGCATCCTGATGGAACCCTTCGGCCGCAACACCGCGCCAGCCGTGGCGCTGACCGCGATGATGCTGGTCAATGAAGGCCGCGATGAACTGATGCTGGTGCTGCCGGCCGACCATGTGATCGACGACCAGAAAGCCCTGCAACGCGCCCTGGCCCTGGCCACCGTGGCCGCCGAGCGTGGCGAGATGGTGCTGTTCGGCGTGCCGGCGACCCGTCCGGAAACCGGTTATGGCTACATCAAGTCCGCCAACGATTCGCTGCTGCCCGAAGGCGTGAGCCGCGTACAACAGTTCGTGGAAAAACCCGATGAAAAACGCGCCGTCGAGTTCGTCAAAAGCGGCGGTTACTTCTGGAACAGCGGCATGTTCCTGTTCCGCGCCAGCCGCTTCCTCGAAGAGCTGAAAAAGCACGACCCGGACATCTACGACACCTGCGTGCTGACCCTCGAACGCAGCGAGCAGACCGCCGACACCGTGACCTTCGACGAAGCCACCTTCGCCTGCTGCCCGGACAATTCCATCGACTACGCGGTGATGGAAAAAACCCAGCGCGCCTGCGTGGTGCCGCTGAGCGCGGGCTGGAGCGACGTGGGTTGCTGGGCGTCGCTGTGGGCGGTCAACGATAAAGACGTCAACGGCAACGTCACCAAAGGCGACGTGGTGATCCAGGACAGCAAGAACTGCATGATCCACGGCAACGGCAAGCTGGTGTCGGTGATCGGCCTGGAAAACATCGTGGTGGTGGAAACCAAGGACGCGATGATGATTGCCCACAAGGACAAGGTCCAGGGCGTCAAGCAGATGGTCGCCACCCTCAACGAACAAGGGCGCAGCGAAACCCAGAACCACTGCGAAGTCTACCGTCCGTGGGGCTCCTACGACTCGGTCGACATGGGCGGGCGTTTCCAGGTCAAGCACATCTCGGTCAAGCCGGGCGCGTGCCTGTCGCTGCAGATGCACCACCACCGCGCCGAACACTGGATCGTGGTCAGCGGCACCGCCGAAGTCACCTGTGACGAGAACGTGTTCCTGCTCTGCGAGAACCAGTCCACCTACATCCCGATCGCCTCGGTACACCGCCTGCGCAACCCGGGCAAGATCCCGCTGGAGATCATCGAAGTGCAATCGGGCAGCTATTTGGGCGAAGACGATATCGAGCGGTTTGAGGATATCTACGGTCGCTCGACGCCGGTGGAACGTGGCGTGTCGGTGAAAACGATCGCGCAGTAAAACAGTCGTAAAGAAGCCCTCG
The DNA here is from genome assembly GCF_001439695.1 of Pseudomonas veronii. GTDB lineage: Bacteria > Pseudomonadota > Gammaproteobacteria > Pseudomonadales > Pseudomonadaceae > Aquipseudomonas > Aquipseudomonas veronii. Next base: position 185,878 of record NZ_JYLL01000005.1, on the reverse strand, counting down.
CCCAGGTCATTGCGTCCCCTATCCGCAGTGGCTTGGGTGGGGGCTTTTTGTTTGGGATTTGCGCTGGCTGTGAGGGCCTCATCGGGGGCAAGCCCCCTCCCACATTTGAATGTATTCACAGATCAAAGGTGGGAGGGGGCTTTTTGTTTGGGATTTGTGCTGGCTGTGAGGGCCTCTCGGGGGCAAGCCCCCTCCCACATTTGAATGTATTCACAGATCAAAGGTGGGTGGGGGCTTTTTGTTTGGGATTTGTGCTGGTTGTGAGGGCCTCATCGGGGGCTTTTTGTTTGGGATTTGCGCTGGCTGTGAGGGCCTCATCGGGGGCAAGCCCCCTCCCACATTTGAATGTATTCACAGATCAAAGGTGGGAGGGGGCTTTTTGTTTGGGATTTGTGCTGGTTGTGAGGGCCTCATCGGGGGCAAGCCCCCTCCCACATTTGAATGTATTCACAGATCAAAGGTGGGAGGGGGCTTGCCCCCGATGAGGCCCGCCCGGCCACCGCAGCACTCAAGGTAGCCAATCCCACCTACGCTTAAGTTAGGATGCTCGTTCCCTATTCGAGGTGGTCTCCATGTTCTTCGGCGTTCTCCTGATCATCACCTGGCTGGTCCTGCTGCTGCGCTATCCGGCCAAAGCCCTACCCGTATCGCTGGCCGCCGCTGTGGGCCTGGGGCTGGTGGGCGTGTGGGTGGTGTGGTTGGACAATCGTGAAGCGTCGCAACTGGCGCGCCTGGAGCTGCGCATTGTCTACGCCCCGCAGGACTGCCCGGCCGACCGCCCACTGAAGCTGACCCTGAACAACGGCAACGACGTACCGCTGACCGAACTGCGCTGGCGCGTCGCTGCCTATGCGCCGGGCGATACGGTCAACCTGGCCGACAACGTCTACGCTGCCCCACGCTATCGCGGCCCCGGCGAGTTGCAGGCCGGCGCCACCTGGGACGACTGCCTGCCCACCCCGCCGCTGCGCCCTGGCTACCGCCCGCAAACCCTGGAATTTCGCGCCGAGCATTTGCAAGGCAGCTTCTCGGACTGACAAAGGACCGATCCATGCCCAACGTACTCATCACCGGTTGCTCCAGCGGCATCGGGCGCGCCTTGGCCGAGGCCTTCAAATCCGCCGGCTTCGACGTGTGGGCCAGCGCCCGCCAACCGGAAGACGTCGCCGGCTTGTCCGCCGCCGGCTTCAACGCGGTGCAACTGGACGTCAACGACAGCGCCGCCTTGCAGCACCTGGCCGAGCAGTGGGGCGAGCTGGATGTGCTGGTCAACAACGCCGGCTACGGCGCCATGGGCCCGTTGCTCGACGGCGGCACCGAGGCGCTGCAGTGTCAGTTCGAAACCAACGTGTTTTCCATCGTCGGCGTGACCCAGGCGTTCTTCCCCGCGCTGCGTCGCGGCAAAGGCCTGGTGGTGAATATCGGCAGCGTTTCCGGGGTGCTGGTGACACCATTCGCTGGCGCCTACTGCGCCTCCAAAGCCGCCGTGCATGCCTTGAGCGATGCCCTGCGCATGGAACTGGCGCCGTTTGGCGTGCGGGTGATGGAAGTGCAACCGGGCGCAATCGATACCCGCTTTGCGAAAAACGCCGGGGCCCAGGCGGAGCTGTTGATCAACGAACAATCGCCGTGGTGGCCGTTGCGCGAAGGCATCCGCGCGCGCTCCCGGGCCTCCCAGGACAACCCGACACCGGCCAGCCGATTTGCCAGCCAGGTCCTGAACGCCGTGCAACAACCGACACCGCCCCGCTTATTGCGCGCGGGCAATGGCAGTCGGGCACTGCCGTTGATGGCGGCGTTACTGCCCAAAGGGTTGTTGGAAAACGTATTGAAGCGACGCTTTGGTTTGAATAGGAGTTTGTAAATGATCGACTACAGCGACTTTTTCGAAGAAGTGATCCAGACCCACGTCGAGATCGAACAGTGGTTCGCCGGCGTGGCGCCTGAAGGCACGCTGCAAAGGCTGCTCGCGCGCTTCTCGCCGGAGTTCAGCATGATTGCGCCCTCCACCGGCACACGCATGAACGCCGCTGGGGTCAATTACCTGTTCACCCGCCTGGGCGGCCAGCGGCCAGGGTTGAAGATCACCTTGAGCGAACTGAGCGGCATTGACCGGCATGCCCGCGGCGCCGTCGTCAGTTACCGCGAACATCAGATCGACGACAGCGGCACCCAGACCGATCGCCGCGCCACGGTGGTCTTCGAGAAACAGGCCAGCGGCGCACTGCTGTGGCGCCATTTGCACGAGACGTACTGCCAGGCCTGAACCGCCAGGCAACACCCCGCCAGTATGCGCGCAAGCCTCCCCCCGCTTGCGCGCACAGCCCATCGCCCTGAGTCCCCCGCTCATTGGCGGCAATACAATTTCGCTACAGAACTGAACGGACACTCTCGCTAGAGTGACGCGCTGACCTCTGACTCAACACGCTCAGACCTCATACCTCGCTTGTCGTTGATCGCTGTTCGCGTCGATTCGACACAGCCGTTCCGGTACCTCTTGGGTGACCCCTATCAAGCCTTTAAACAAATCGCGCGCCTGTCGGACGCTGCTCACACTGTCACTGGGGTTAACTGCGGTGACAGGCTGTTCGGTCGCACCTCTGCCCGCGTTGAAACCGCCCGCGCCAGAGGCATGGCGCAATGCACCGTCCCCTCTGGCGCCGGCCAAGCCCGACCTCAATCGGTGGTGGCACGCCTTCAATGATCCTGAACTCGATACCCTGGTGGATCAGGCATTGCACAACAACCTCGACGTCGCCGCCGCAGTCGAGCGCCTGCGGGCTGCGCGAGTGCTGAGCCAACATTCGCAAGCGCCCTATCTGCCCTCGCTCGGGATCAAGACCCACGACGCGATAAGCCCCGACACCAGCAGTTCGTACTTCCTGATCGGCTTCGATGCGCAATGGGAACTGCCACTGTTCGGCGCCAGGCAGAGCGCGGATCGCATCGCCGAGGGCAACCAGGCGCTGGTGGCCGCCGACTTGCGCAGCGTCCAGGTGTCGCTGGTCGCCGAAGTCACCCGGCATTGGGTTGAGCTGCGTTCGGCGCAACACGCCGAACGCGCGCTGACGGCCATTCGTGACGCTCAGCAGGAAAAACTGGCGCTGCTGCGTGTGCGCGAGCAACTTGCCCTGGCGCCGCACGCTGACGTGGCGGGCGCCGAGGCGGAACTGGCGCGAGCCGAGATGCAGCTGAGCGGGCCGCAACAACGGATCCACCGCCATGCACAGCAGTTGGCGCTGTTGTCGGGTCGGCCGGAGCCCGACCCGCGCTGGCTGCAGCCCGGACCGCAGCCCACGCTCGGCCAGTGGCAACTCAACAACGTGCCGGCGGACCTGCTGCGCACACGCCCGGAAATTGCCAACGCCGAGGCCGAGGTTCTTGTGGCCGCCGGGGAATTGGGGATGAGCCGCGCCGATATTTACCCGCACCTCAGCCTGGGCGCTTCGTTGCAGTGGTCGCTGAACATTGCCAGCAACCGCAAGCGCACGCCCAGCGGCAACAGCATTTTCTCGGCCGGGCCGGGGATCAGCATCCCGTTGTTCGACTGGGGCCAACGTATCGCCACCGCACGCGCGAAAGACCACCTGTTGCAGGCAGCGGTTCTGACTTATCGCCAGGCCGTGTTGCAAGGCGTTGCCGAAGCCGAAATCGCCCTGGGCGACCTCGAACAAACGCGCCTGCGCGAGCACGCCTCGCGCCAGGCCCATAAGGCGACGCAGACGCGCCTGGAGGCCTTGCAACAACGCGAGCGCCTGGGGCTCATGAGCCCACTGGAGCTGACGAGCGCCCACGTGCAGGCACTGCAAGCCATGCGACAGGCCGACAGCGCCAGCACCGAACGGGACATCGCCTACATCGCGCTTTATAAAGCCCTGGGCGGCGCACCGTTACCGAACCCGACAGTGAAGGATGCTGACTGATGGTGGCGCTTGCCCGTCTGACACTGATCCACGAATGGCGGCGCTTCCTGCCCGCGATGATTGCCGTAGGCTTCGCGGGGCTGCTGCAGTTGCTCCAGGCCGCGCTGGTGCTGGGTATTTTCGGCAGTGCCAGCGTCTATATCACCGGCTCTACGGCGGACCTCTGGGTCGGTTACCCCGGCACGCAAAGCGTCAACCTCGGGAGACCGATCGATGCCGGCGTGGAAATGCGCCTGCGCATGGACGCCGACGTCCTGCGTGTCGAGTCGTTTCGCTGGGTCGACGCCGATTGGCGCGGTGCGCGAGATACCGGTGGCGTGTCGGTGTTTGTCAGCGGCATCGACGCCGGGCCAGACGGCCTGATGTTTGCGCGCGCCCTGCCGACGGCACTGCGCGCCCGCCTGGCCGAGCCCGGTGCGGTGATCGTCGACCGCGCCGATCTGAGCACCCTTGGCGTGAACCTGGGGGACGCCGCGACCATCAACGGGCAACGTGTGCGCGTGGTGGGCGTCACCAGCGGCCTGCGCGCGCTGGGCGGGGTCAATGTGCTGGCGTCGCTGGCCACCGCCCGGCAGCTCGACACCACCACCGCGGCAGACCGCATCACCTACCTGGTGGCCAAAGTGCGCGATCCCGCTCAGGCCGGTGCGGTTGCCGCGCGCCTGAGCAACGGTCCTGCGTTCGGTAACTATTCGGTATGGACCGCACAACAGTTCGCCCAGCGCTCGCAGATGTATTGGATGTTCGACACCGGCGCCGGTGCCGGCGTGCTGTTTCTGGCCGCGATTGTGTTCCTGGTGGGCGCGGTCATCACCAGCCAGACGCTGGTCGCCGCCGTCGTCGGTTCCATCCGCGAATACGCCACCTTGAACGCCCTTGGCGTCGGCTTGAATGCCCTGCGCAAAGTGGTCATGGAGCAGGCTTTCTGGGTCGGGGCACTGGGGCTGCTGGGCAGTTCGGTGCTCGCCGGCCTGTTCTTCGCCCTGGCGGCGCACTACAACGTGCCGGTGCAGCTCTCGCCCGTCGCGGCCCTCGCCTGCCTGTGCCTGAGCATGCTCCTGGCACTCGTGTCGGGCCTGGCGGCCATCCGCACCTTACGCCACGCCGACCCGGCCAGCCTTCTGAGATAGCACTGCCATGAGTCTCCTGACATCCGCCACACCCTTCACGCTGCAAGCCAGCAGTATCAGTAAATCGTTCACCTCGGGGCGGGTCGTAACCCCAGTGCTGCATGACATTACCCTGGCGATACGGCCCGGCGAACTGACCCTGATCTCAGGCCCGTCCGGCTGTGGCAAAAGCACGCTACTGGCGATCCTCAGCGGCCTGCAGCAGCCCGACCGCGGCAGCGCATCGGCCCTGGGGCACGACCTTTCAAGCCTCGACACGCGGGCCCTGGAGTATTTTCGCCTGCGCCACACCGGCTTCGTATTCCAGGGGTTCAACCTGTTTCCGGCGTTGACTGCGCAGCAACAGGTCGAGCTGCCCTTGAGCTACCTGGGGCTGCCGAGCACGGAAGTCCGAGCGCGCGCCATCGAGGCGCTGGAGGACGTCGGGCTGGGCTCGCGCATGCAACTGCGCCCGGCCGAATTGTCCGGCGGCGAAAAGCAGCGCGTAGCGATTGCACGCGCCGTGGCAAAGGCCCCCGAGTTGTTGTTCGCCGACGAACCGACCAGCGCCCTCGATGCGGCCAACGGCCAGATCGTGATCGATATTTTGCACCGCATCGCCCGCACGCGTGGCACCACGGTGCTGTGCGTCAGCCACGATCCGCGCCTGATCAGTAATTGCGACCGCGTGCTGACCATAGAAGACGGCCGCATTTTGAACGATCAATCCCTTCCCTTCCAACCGGCCGCTATGGTCGGAACCCAGGAACACTCTGTATGAACGCGCGCCCGCTTCGCTCTTGGCTGCTTCTGAGTACCGCACTTGTATTGCTGAGCGCCTGCTCCCGTGAAGATGCGCCTTCCACGCCGACGTCATCGGCGCCAACCTACCTGGCCGTCGCACGAGGCCGTATCGATGTGGAAGGCGGTTTGCTCAAGCTCGGCGCGAGTCGCGACGGCGTGGTCGCCGAGATCAAGGTGACGGAAGGCGAGCAGGTCAAGAAAGGCCAACTGCTCGCCACCCTGGACAGTGAACTGGCGCAACTGGCAGTCGCCGCCGCACTGACCGAGCAACGCCAAGTGCAGATCCAAGCCAAACAGTTGGCAAGGCAGCTCAAGTTCGCCGAGCAGCAGGCCAGCCGCCTGACCGCCGCCGCCAAGGCAGGCGCCGGCGACAGCCAGAGTGCCGATGGGGCCCACGAGGCCGCCGAGCGCTTGCGCGACGAGATTGAAAAAACTCAGACAGACGCCGAAGTCGCCGCGAGAAAGCTGACGGCGGCACGCTACGAACTGGCGCAACGCAGCCTGCGTGCGCCGGTCGACGCCGAGGTGGTTCGGCGCCTGATTCAACCCGGTGCCGCAGTGTCTGCACAGTCCGGGCCGGCTTTCGTTTTGTTGCCGAACCAGGCGCGTATCGTAAGGGCTGAGCTCAACGAGTCATTCACCGGCGCGGTGCGCCCCGGGATGAAGGCCGAAGTCACCGATGACAGCGCCGATGGTTCAGTGGCGCTGACCGCCCATGTAGTGCGGATCAGCGCGGTACTGGGCAACAGCACCCTGGAAGACGACGCCTTGGTCAGGGCCAATACGCGTACCGTTGAATGCATATTGGCGTTCGATCAGCCGGCGCCGCCGTCTCTGCGCGTGGGGCAGCGCCTGCTGGTGCGGTTTGGGCCGTAGGTAATCGTCACGACCCGCCCAGCCCGACAGAGGTTCAGTGCTGGATAGAGTCGACAATCACCGTGCAGGTAATCCCCGCCGCCAACAACACGCCTTCGGGCACTTCATCGATATGAATCCGCACCGGCACGCGCTGGGCCAAGCGCACCCAGTTGAAGGTCGGGTTCACGTCGGCGATCAGTTCGCGGCTCTCGGGGTTGTCGCGGTCGTAGATGCCGCGAGAGATGCTTTCCACATGGCCCTTGAGGGTTTCGCCGCTCATCAACTGCATATCGGCCTTATCGCCGACCTTGACGTGGGGCAGTTTGGTTTCTTCGAAGAAGCCATAGACCCAGAACGAGTTCATATCGACCACGGCCATCTTGGCTTCGCCGATGCGCGCGTAGTCACCGCGATGCACGTTGAGGTTGGTGACGTAGCCGTCGACGGCCGCCACCACTTGCGTGCGTTTCAAGTTCAGTTCGGCGGCTTCCAGTTGTGCCTGGGCGTGCTGGTAGTCGGCGAGGGCCGAGTCGGCGACGTTGCTGGCGTCGTCGCGGTTTTCCCTGGAGATCACCAACGCGTCGAGGTCGGCGCGGCGGTGGGCGTTGTCCTTGCGCATTTCCCAGGTGGCTTTGCGCGATGCGACAAGGGCTTGTGCCTGTTTGACGGCGAGGCGGTAGTGCTCGGGGTCGATCTGCATCAGCAGGTCGCCCTTTTTCACCAACTGGTTGTCACGCACCGGCACGTCGACCACTTCGCCGGTGACGTCGGCGGCGACGTTGATGATGTCGGCACGCACGCGGCCATCGCGGGTCCAGGGGGTTTCCATGTAATGCACCCACAGCGTGCGGCCAATCCAGATCGCCAGAGCCAGAACCAGCAAGGTCGCGAGCAGGCTGAAAAACTTTTTCATCGGGGCATTCTCAACGGTAGACGGTCAGCGCCAGGGCGCCGAACAGGCAAACGAACAGGCTCAGGCGCAGCAACGCCGGGTGCCAGAAAAAACGGTACAGATCGAACCCCGCCAGGAAGCGGTCCAGCGCCCAGGCCAACCCCGCCGCAATCAAAAACATCAGGGTCACGGTCGGCATGTAAATGCCGTGGAACGCGATTTCACGAGGCATGCCCAGCTCCTTTCAACATAAGCGCGCCTTGGGGCTTGTAGGCCGCCAGCGGCGATTGCGGGTCCAGCAGCGAAGTGCGGATGAAGTGCAGGTAGCTTTTCACCCGACGCAGGGCCGAGGTATCGAAGTGCGGCGCGAAGGGTTCGTCGGTCGCCTGCACGCGGCTGATCGCATGGTCGACGGCAATCAGCCCGCGCTCCAGGTTGCTGGCGCTGGGTTGCAGGAACAGGCGCACCAGTGAGCGGCCCATCACGCGGATCGCCTGGCGCCAGGGCTGGGATTCGGCGTAGGCCGGGTGGATCGGCAAGATCGCCTGTTCCTTGCGCAACTCGATGATCGCATGGCCGACTTCAAGCACCACGAACATCCAGCGCAACAGGTTGCGTTGCACTTGCGGCTGGCCGACAGCGAGGCCGTAGGCCTGGTGCAGCAGGTCGCGGGTGCGGCTTTCGAAACTCGACGCCAGGCCCTTGAGCTTGCCGCTGATCGCGTACACCACTTGCTCGCGCAGGTCCTGTTCCAGGCGGCGCCACAGCCAGCGGCTGTTGGGCGGCAGGATGATCGCCCCTGCCGCCGCGCACACCAGCATGCCGATGATCATCGCGATGTAGTCGTTGATAAAGTTGTAGGGGTTGTAGACCGTGAGGTTGTCCGGCACCGAACCGGTGCTGAAAAAGATCAGCAGGCCCACGCCGACCCCGGCGTATTGCGGGCGTGAAGCGAGGAAGGCGCCGAGGATGATCACCGGCGCGAGCATCACGCACAGCAGCGGGAAGCCGTCGATCCAGGGAAACACGAAAAACATTTCGACGAAGCCCACCAGCGCCCCGATCAGGGTGCCGCACGCCATCTGGAACGCCATGCGTTTGGGGTTCGGTGTGGCGGCGGACAGGCCGACGGTGGCGGCGGCGATCATGGTCATGGTCGCGCCGCTCGGCCAAGCGGTCGCCACCCAGTAGCTGCCGAGCACGATCAGGATGAACGACGCCCGCACCCCCGAGGCCACGCAGGCCAGCCAGTTGGTTTTGGGGATGAAGGTTTCGTCCCACTGTTCCCGCGCATGGCTGTGATCGGCCAGGGAGGCGTGGGTCTGTGCGTAGTTGTGCAGGTCGTCGACGAAGCGGTAGAGCAGCTCGTAGGCGGTATGAAAGTCCAACTGCTCGTCTTCGCTCGGGTTGCCTTGCTGGAAGATCGCTCGCAGGCTGCGGACCTTGGCGGGCAAGCCGTCCTTGTAGACGCTCAACTGGTTGACCAGCCGCGCCGCGTCGGGGCTGGTGAGGGCGCGGCCGGAGAACCCGTCGAGCACCTCGGCCAAGTCCTGCAAGCCCGGTTTGATTTCGGCGACAACGTGGTCCGCGGCATCGGCACGCAGGCGTTCGAGCAACTGGTGCAAGGCGTTGAAGCGCGTGGTGATACTCATGAATTCGCTGTTGAGGCGACTGAGCCGGCCATTGCGCCGACGCATGTGCGGGTCTTCGAACACGGTGAGGCTGCGCAGGCCTTCCAGGCCCACGGCTTCGGCGATAAAGCGCACGTTGGTGCTTTCGAAGCTCTCGCGCTGGCTGCGCCCACGCAGGCCGTCGGTGACGAACAGCGCGAATACGCCAAACCGCTGGTACAGCGCGTTGCGCATGGCCGCACTGGAGGTCTGCGGCAGGATCGCCGCGCTGACCAGCGTGGAGACCAGAATCCCCAGGGAAATTTCCAGCACCCGCCACACGGCCGCCATGAACGCTCCGTCCGGGTGGGCCAGGGACGGCAGGCCGACCATCGCAGCGGTGTAACCGGCGAGCACGAAGCCATAGGCGCGAAAGTTGCGGTTGCGCGTGGCGCCGGCGGTGCAGATCCCCACCCAGATCGCCAGCGAGCCGAGGAACAGCTCGGTGTTCTGCGCAAACAAGGCGATCAGGAACACCATCACCGCCGACCCGGCCAAGGTGCCGAGGAAGCGATAGAAGCTCTTGGCGAACACCTGGCCGCTCTGGGGTTGCATCACGATAAACACGGTGATCATCGCGGTGCGCGGTTGCGGCAGTTCCAGGCGCATGGCCAGCCACAGCGTGGCGAACGCAGCGATCAGCACCTTGAAGATGTACACCCAGGTCACGCCGTCACTGCGTGCCCAGTCGAAAAAGCCACGGCGCCACTCAAGGGAATACAGCCAGCGCAGCGGTGCAGGCAAGGGAGTCATCAAATCCTACTCAGTGATCGAACACGGCGAGCGCCGCCGGGGTCTTGCTCGGGACAGTCTTGGTGTCTTGCGGAACATCGTTGCCGGCGCCCAGCCCGCCGCCCAGGGCGGTCACCAGGTCGGCATGGGCCGTCAGACGCGCGGCCTGCACCTGCTGCTCGACTTGCTGCTGGCGGAACAACAGGGTCTGGGCGTTCAGCACATTGAGGTAATCGGTAAGGCCGCGCTGGTAGGCGATCATCGCGATGTCGTAGGTTTTCTGCGCCGAGGCCACCGACTCTGCGGCGAAGCCCTTTTGCTTGTCCATGGATTCGCGGCGGATCAACTGGTCGCTGATGCCCTTGAGCGCGTTGACCAGGGTCTGGTTGTAATGCGCCACGGCGATGTCATAGCCGGCGCTGGCTTCACCCAGCTGCGAACGCAGGCGGCCGCCGTCGAAGATCGGCAGGGTGATGGCCGGGCCGACGTTGTAGTTGAATTTCTTGCCGGTCAGAAAGCCCAGCATGCCACCGCCGGTGGCCATGTAGCCGAGGCTGCCGACCAGATCGACGTTGGGATAGAAGCCGGCGTGCGCGACATCGATGCCACGCGCCTGCGCTGCCACCTGCCAACGGCTGGCGACCACGTCCGGGCGCTGGCCGAGCAATTGCGCGGGCAGGCTGGACGGCAATTTCAGCGGCGCGCCGAGGGACAAGGTCGGACGTTGCAGTCGCGCGCCCTCGCCCGGGCCTTTACCCGCCAACGCCGCCAACTGGTTGCGGCTCAGGGCGATCTCTTCGTCCAGGGCATCGAGTTGGCGATGGGTCTCGGGCAACGGGGTTTCGGCCTGGCTCACATCGAAATGCGTGCCAATGCCCGCGTTCAGGCGTTTATTCGCCAGGTCGAGAATCTGCTGTTGCTGGGCCAGCGTGGCCGCGACGATGTCGCGGTTGGCGTAATGCAACGACAGCTGGATATAGGCGCGCACTACGTTGTTCTGCAGTTCGAGCTGGGCCTGGCGTGCTTCGGCCACGCTCATGTGCGCCAGGTCGACGGCACGCTCGGTGGCGTTGCTTTCGCGGCCCCACAGGTCGAGGGCATAGCTGAAGCCCAGGGACGTATTGTTGTCCCAGGTGTTGGAACCGCTCAATGCACCCGGGCCGTAGAACTGGTCGTTCGGCCAGTTGTGGCGCTTGAGGGTGGTGTCGCTGTTGATCTGCAACGACTCGGCCGACTCGACAATCCCGGCCATGGCCCGCGCTTCACGCACACGCGCGGCAGCCATGGCCAGGCTCGGGCTGTCGTGGGTCGCGAGTTCGACCCAGCGGTTGAGCTGGGGATCGCCGTAGGCCTGCCACCATTGCGCGGTGGGCCAGCGGGCGTCCCGGGCGGCGCTCTGGATCGCCTCGTCGGTGGCCAGGGTATTGGCGCTGAGGGCCTGGTCTTGGGGGGCGATTCCTCCGGTTCCGATGCAGCCGCTGATTGCTAACGATAAGGCCCAAACACTGAGAGTCTTCAGCTCTCTGCTGATGCGACGCGGCACTGCTGCGAATTCCTGAGGTGGGTGATGCAGGGTAGGTGGTGTAATTCTAGGACGCGAGGGGAATGACGATAAGCTGGTATTCCTGTGAATCTTTATTACCGTTCAGGCGATAATCCCTTCGTAGGGATCACTGGTCTACGTAACTTTCTGTCACAATTTGCTATCTCCCTTGAGAACACCCCATGGACACTTTGCAAAACATGCGCGCCTTCAGTTCTGTGGCCGAAGCCGGCAGCTTCACCGCCGCCGCCGCACAACTGGACACCACCACCGCCAACATTTCGCGCGCGGTCTCCAACCTGGAGGCCCATCTGCAAACCCGCTTGCTCAACCGCACTACCCGCCGCATTGCACTCACGGAGGCGGGTAAACGCTATTTATTACGCTGCGAGCAAATCCTGGCCTACGTCGAAGAAGCCGAGGCCGAAGCCAGCGACGCCCACGCGCGCCCCGCCGGCCAGTTGAAAGTGCATACCATGACCGGTATCGGCCAGCATTTCGTCATCGACGCCATTGCCCGCTACCGCCGCACTCACCCGGACGTGACCTTCGACCTGACCCTGGCCAACCGCGTGCCGGACTTGCTCGATGAAGGCTACGACGTGTCCATCGTGCTGGCCAGCGAACTGCCGGACTCGGGCTTCGTGTCCCAGCGCCTGGGCATCACCTACAGCATCGCCTGCGCCTCGCCGGACTACGTCAAGGCCAAAGGCTGCGCGCAACGGCCCCACGATCTGCTCAACCACGCCTGCCTGCGCCTGGTCAGTCCGGTGGTCCTGCTGGATAAATGGAGCTTCAACGGCCCTGACGGCCAGGAAAGTGTCGCGATCAACACATCGCCGTTCCTGGTGAACTCGGCCGATGCGATGAAAACCGCCATCACCAGCGGCATGGGCGTCGGCCTGTTGCCGGTGTACGCCGCCATCGAAGGCCTGCGCAACGGCACGCTGGTGCGGGTGATGCCCAACTATCGCTCCCAGGAACTGAACCTGTACGCCATTTACCCATCGCGCCAGTACCTGGATGCGAAGATCAAGACCTGGGTGGAATACCTGCGCGGTTCGCTGCCGGAAATTCTCGCGGCGCACCAGGCGGAATTGGTCGCGTATGAGTTGAGCGGCAGCCTGGGCGGCGTGCGGATGGCGAACTGATTTCTGCCAGACGATAGCGATCCAATGTGGGAGGGGGCTTGCTCCCGATAGCGGTAATGAAGTCATGCATGTATTGGCTGACACACTGCTATCGGGGGCAAGCCCCCTCCCACATTTGGATCTCCATGGATCAGATAGAACCCATTTGGCTCTTGCTCTTAGGAGCGGCCTTATAACCAACCTGAGCCTGGAAACTGGACTCGGTCAAAAATGTAGGAGGGGGCAAGCCCCCTCCCACATTTGGATCTCCATGGATCAGATAGAACCCATTTGGCTCTTGCTCTTAGGAGCGGCCTTATAACCAACCTGAGCCTGGAAGCTGGACGCGGTCAAAAATGTGGGAGGGGGCTTGCCCCCGATAGCGGTAGTGAAGTCATGCATGTATTGGCTGACACACTGCTATCGGGGGCAAGCCCCTTCCCACAGAGGTTCAACGGTGTCCTGACAATTGCCGGCAGGAATGTTAGCTTGCTTGGCATTCTTCCGTAGTCGATGAGCCCGCCTGCAATGAAAAAGACTGTCCTCGCCTTCAGCCGTATCACCCCGGAAATGATCGAACGCCTGCAACAGGATTTCGAGGTGATCGCCCCCAACCCCAAGCTGGGCGACATCAATGCACAGTTCAATGAAGCCCTGCCCCATGCCCACGGCCTGATCGGCGTGGGGCGCAAGCTGGGCCGCGCGCAACTCGAAGGCGCGAGCCGGCTGGAAGTGGTGTCCAGCATCTCGGTAGGCTATGACAACTATGACGTGGCCTACCTCAGCGAACGCGGGGTCATGCTCACCAACACCCCCGACGTCCTCACCGAAAGCACCGCCGACCTCGCCTTCGCCCTGCTGATGAGCAGCGCACGCCGGGTGGCCGAGCTGGACGCTTGGACCAAGGCCGGCGAGTGGAAAGCCAGCGTGGGCGCGTCGTTGTTCGGCTGCGACGTGCATGGCAAGACACTGGGCATCGTCGGCATGGGCAATATCGGCGCCGCCGTGGCCCGGCGCGGGCGCCTGGGCTTCAATATGCCGATTGTGTACAGCGGCAACAGCCGCAAGCCCGCACTGGAGCAGGAACTGGGCGCACAGTTCTGCAGCCTGGATCAGTTACTCGCCGAAGCGGACTTCGTCTGCCTGGTGGTGCCGTTGAGCGAAAAGACCCGGCACCTGATCAGTCATCGCGAGCTGGGGCTGATGAAATCCAGCGCGATCCTGATCAATATTTCCCGCGGCCCGGTGGTCGACGAACCGGCGCTGATCGAAGCCCTGCAAAGCCAGCGTATTCGCGGGGCGGGGCTGGACGTGTATGAAAAGGAACCGCTGGCCGAGTCGCCACTGTTCCAATTGAGCAATGCGGTGACCCTGCCGCACATCGGCTCGGCGACCCATGAAACCCGCACAGCCATGGCCAACCGCGCCCTCGACAACCTGCGCAGCGCCCTGCTCGGCCACCGCCCGCAGGATCTGGTCAACCCGCAGGTATGGAAGGGCTGAGATAAGTCAACTTCATCGGCCCATTCCCCTAAAGCCTGGGCCGATGAAGTCGATAACCCTCCATAGATGATCAACCCTGATCCACAGAAGGTTTTTATGTCCACGTCTAAAGCCCGCGCAGACTCACTCTCGCTTCTGCTCTTTACCTTGCGCAGCGGCAAGTTGATGGCCATTAACCTGCTGAAAGTCAGCGAAATCATCCCGTGCCCGCCGCTGACCAAGCTGCCGGAGTCCCATCCGCACGTCAAAGGTATCGCCATGCTGCGCGGCACCTCGCTGTCGGTGATCGACCTGAGCCGCGCCCTCGGCGAAATGCCGTTGGAAGACCCGGACGGCGGCTGCCTGATCGTCACCGATGTCAGCCGCTCCAAGCAGGGCCTGCATGTGCAGGCGGTGAGCAAGATCGTGCATTGCCTGACCACCGATATCCGCCCGCCGCCCTTCGGTGCCGGCGGCAATCGCTCGTTTATCACCGGGGTCACCCAGGTGGAAGGCGGGCTGGTGCAGGTGCTGGACATCGAAAAAGTCATCCACGGCATCGCCCCGGCACCGATTGAAATGGCGCCGACCGACTTGACCATGGAAGAGGCCGAAGTGCTGGGCAACGCGCGAATCCTGGTGGTGGATGACAGCCAGGTCGCCCTGCAACAATCAGTACACACCCTGCGCAACCTCGGCCTGACCTGCCACACCGCACGCAGCGCCAAGGAAGCGATCGACGTGCTGCTGGAACTGCAGGGCACCGTCGAACAGATCAATGTGGTGGTGTCGGACATCGAAATGTCCGAAATGGACGGTTACGCCCTCACCCGCACCCTGCGCGAAACCCCGGACTTCCAGGACCTTTACGTGCTGTTGCACACCTCCCTGGACAGCGCGATGAACAGCGAAAAAGCGCGCGTGGCCGGGGCCGACGCGGTGCTGACCAAATTCTCCTCGCCCGAACTGACCAAATGCCTGGTGGTGGCCGCCCAGACCGTGGCGCAAAAGGGCCTGTAAGCGGTGGCCGAGTATTTCCAACTGCTACGCCGCGACCTCACCCGCGACCTGCCCACGCCGCAGTGGCCGGCCGGTACGCAGTTGGATCACTACCGCGACGCATGGGCCCCGGCGATTCACGCGGTGTTGCGCATGACTCAGGCGCAAGGCGGCGGCCACGTCGCCGACCTGCAAACCTGGCAGCGGCAGTTCGTGACCGATGCCGAGTTCGACCCCACGCTGTGCCTGGTGGCGAGCAATGCCGAGGGCATCCTCGGCGTGGCCCAGTGCTGGACCAGCGCCTTCATCAAGAACCTGTCTGTACACCCCTGCGCCCAGGGCCAGGGGCTGGGCCGCGCCTTGTTGCTGCACGCCTTCCAGGTGTTCAAGCAGCGCGGCGAACCCTACGTGGACCTCAAGGTCCTGGAAAGCAACCGACGCGCCCGGCAACTCTATGAAAGCGCGGGCATGGTGTTCGTGCTGCGCGATGTGGTCAGCCAAGACTGACGGGCACTGGCGCACAACTTGCTTTCAGTGCTCCCGAACGTTGAAAAGAGGTGAAAACCCGTCACCGTTCGCGCGAGCCCTCCGACCTAGCCTGGTGACAGATCTGCCATGAACACTCATTTTTCCTGCGTCGGTTGTGGCAAATGCTGCACCGACCACCATGTCCCCCTGACCCTCGCAGAAGCCCGCCAGTGGGCGGCTGACGGCGGCAGCGTGATCGTTCTGGTGGAAGGTTTTCTCGGCAACGGCCTGGGCCTGCCACTGCAACAACGCGAACATGCCGAACGCCGTTCGGCGATGGTGCCCAGCGGCACGACCCAGGCATTCGTGGCCATCACCTTTGCCGCCTACAACCCCGGACGCTGCCGGAATCTTGACGAAGACAACCTGTGCCGCATCTATGAACGCCGACCGTTGGTCTGCCGCATCTATCCGATGGAGATCAACCCGCACATCCCGTTGAACCCTGCCGCCAAGGAATGCCCGCCGGAGTCGTGGGAACAGGGCCCGGTATTGATTGCCGGCGGCGAGTTGATGGACGCGGAACTGGCTGAACTGATCCGCCGCTCGCGCCAGGCCGACCGCGACGATGTGCAGACCAAAGAGGCGGTGTGTGCCCTGTTGGGGATTCGCACCACGGCGCTCAAGGGCGATGGCTTTACGGCGTACCTGCCGCAGATGGATGCCTTTACCCAGGCGATCGAGCGGGCGGCGAGCCAGCCCGGCGTGGCGAATGAGTGGGTGTTTCATGTGTCCGCGATGGACATCGCCGAACAGTTGCTGGACGCGGGGGCACAGCTTGCCACCGAGGTGCCGGCCAACTATGCGTTTATCCCGCTGCGCGCCGCCTAGTCGTTGGGCGCGACGGAAACGGCATCCAGGCGGTAGGGCTGAATGATCCGTTGGTATTCGCCGCTTTGCATCAGTTGTTCAAGGGCGCAGTTGAGGGCATTGCGCAAGGCGGTATCGGGCTTGCGCACCGCGATCGCCACGCCGCTGCCCAGGAGTTCGGCCGAAATGGCGGGGCCGAGGAAGTCAAAGTCCTGACCATCGACGGTATCGAGCAGCACCTCACGGATTTCCACGGTGCCTTGCAGGGTCGCATCGATATCCCCCGCCACCAGGCTGCGAATCAGTTCGTCATTGAGCCAGAAGCTCTTGACGATAACGCCCTTGGGCGCCCACCGCGCTCGGGCGAAGGCTTCGCGATTACTGCCCAGCAACACCCCGACACGCTTGCCCTTGAGCGACCGCACGGTCGGCAGCAGGCCGGATGTTCTGCGGGCGACCAGGCGCGTGGTGAACGGATACAGCTCATCGGTGAAGTTGACCCAGCGCCGACGCATCGACGTGGGCGCCATGCCCATGATTGCGTCGAACTGCCGGGCCTCCAGGGCCGGGAAGTTTTCCACCAGCACCTGGTCGACCCAGGTGCAGCGCACATTCAACTGCACGCACAGGGCGTTACCCAGGTCGATGTTCAGGCCGACCAACTGGCCTTGCGGGTTGCGGCTCTGGAAAGGCGAGAATTGCGCAGCGACGGCGAAACGGATCTCGCGCCGTGGCGACTCACCGGCGGCAACGTTATCGGCCGCCAGCAATAACGCGAGCACGGCACAAATGTGTATCAGAGCCACAGGAAACGTCCTTTTCCGGAAAGTCCAACCTCACCCTCCCGCACCGACGGAAAACGCCGGGGCGGCACGGAGGCTGTGCAAGCTTTCAAGAAACGGTCGTGGCCCTACAATCAGAAATTTCAGCAGACGTTGTAGGCAATAGTCGACACAGCGTGCGACTTATTATTCTCAGCGTTTACCCATCGAACGACGGGTGCCCGGCGGCGCCATGCCCGGGGACTTGGTATGCCCGTTCTTGGCGCCGTTCTTGTACCACGGCTGGGCGGCATTCTTGGCCCCGGCCAGTTCACCCGGTTTGAACGGAAACTTGAACGCCGGGATCTCGGTTTTTTCAACGCTTTCAGCGCTGGCCGGATCGACGAGGTCGGCCGCTTCAACAGGGGGATGTGTCGGGGAAGTCATGGAAGCTCCGGAGCAGGCAAAAATTGATGCGGGGCCAGCTTGCGGGCCACACTGGCGCGCAGTATACCTGCGCCCTCAGGATCTTTAACCACCGCCTGTACGAATGGTCGGCGTTTACTGACAGCGCTGTCAGTTAGCAGTCACCTTGCTGACCGGGTTGACGGGCTATAAAGACACCTCACTCTTCCGTTCCTCTGCCCTGGCACCTCACTTCCATGCAAATTCAACGAAAAACCGCGCTGATCGTCGGAGTCCTCGTGGTGCTGGCGATTGCAGCCTGGGCCCTGACGCGGCCGGCCAAACCCAAACTGGCGGCGCCGACAGCGATCCCGGTACGGGTGGTGAGCGTGGCGCAACAGGACATCCCGCGTTTCGTCAGCGGCATTGGGACGGTGCTGTCGTTGCACAGCGTGGTGATCCGCCCACAGGTCGACGGCATCCTCACCCGATTGCTGGTCAAGGAAGGCCAGCAGGTCAAGGCCGGGGACCTGTTGGCGACCATCGATGACCGCTCGATCCGCGCCAGCCTCGAGCAGGCCAAGGCGCTGTTGGCGGAAAACCAGGCGCAGTTGCAAGTCGCGCTGATCAACCTCAAGCGCTACAAGGCATTGAGTGTCGACGACGGCGTGTCCAAGCAGACCTATGACCAGCAACAGGCGTTGGTCAACCAACTCAATGCCACCGTCCAGGGCAATCAGGCGGCGATTGATGCGGCAAAGGTGCAGCTTTCCTACACTCAGATTCGCTCGCCGGTCAGCGGCCGCGTAGGGATTCGCACGGTGGATGAAGGCAACTTCCTGCGCACGAGCGATGCCCAGGGGCTGTTCTCGGTGACGCAGATCGACCCGATTGCCGTCGAATTTTCCCTGCCGCAACAGATGCTGCCCACTCTGCAAAGCCTGATCGCGGCCCCTACCCCAGCCAGCGTCGACGCCTACCTGGGCGCCGACACCGACGGCCAGACCGGCGACCTGCTCGGTGAAGGCCACCTGAGCCTGATCGACAACCAGATCAGTTCCACCACCGGCACCCTGCGCGCCAAGGCCGAGTTCAATAACGCCACGCAGCGCCTGTGGCCGGGGCAACTGGTGACCATCAAGATCCAGACCGGCCTCGACAAAAACGCCCTGGTGGTGCCGCCGACCGTGGTGCAACGCGGCCTGGACGCGCACTTTGTGTACCGGGTCAACGGCGACAAGGTGGAGGTGGTGCCGGTGCAGGTCACCTACCAGAACAGCGACGTGACGCTCATCAAAGGCGTACAGGCCGGTGATGTGCTCGTCAGCGATGGCCAGTCGCGGCTCAAGGCCGGCGCTCGGGTCGACGTGCTCAAAGAACCGCCGCAAGTGATCCAGACCGTCGACGCCAAGGTGCAACCATGAACGCCAGCCGCTCGCCGTCGGCGTGGTGCGTCGACCACCCGGTCGCGACCCTGCTGCTGACCTTCGCCCTGGTGTTGCTCGGGCTGATTGCCTTCCCGCAACTGGCCATCGCCCCGCTGCCGGAAGCGGAATTTCCGACAATCCAGGTCAGCGCGCAACTGCCCGGCGCCAGCCCGGACACCATGGCCTCGTCGGTGGCCACGCCGCTGGAGGTGCAATTCAGCGCCATCCCCGGCATGACCCAGATGACCTCCAGCAGCGCCTTGGGCTCCAGCCTCTTGACCCTGCAATTCACCCTGAACAAGAGCATCGACACCGCCGCCCAGGAAGTCCAGGCGGCGATCAACACCGCTTCCGGCAAGCTACCCAGGGATATGCCGACCCTGCCGACCTGGAAGAAGGTCAACCCGGCAGACAGCCCGGTGCTGATCCTCAGCGTCAGTTCCGACAGCATGCCCAGCACCGAGCTGAGCGATTACGTGGAAACCCTGCTGGCACGGCAGATCAGCCAGATCGACGGCGTCGGCCAGATCAACATCACCGGCCAGCAACGTCCGGCGATTCGCGTGCAGGCTTCGCCCGACAAGCTCGCGGCCATCGGCCTGACCCTGGCCGACATCCGCGTGGCGATCCAGCAGTCGAGCCTGAACCTGGCCAAAGGCGCGATCTACGGGGAGAACAGCGTGTCGACGCTGTCGACCAACGACCAGCTGTTTCAGCCCGGGGACTACGCCCAACTGATCGTGTCCTACAAGAATGGCGCGCCGGTTCAACTGCGCGATATCGCTAAAGTCATCAACGGCTCGGAAAACGCCTACGTACAAGCCTGGTCCGGCGACACCCCGGGGGTCAACCTGGTGATCTCGCGCCAGCCCGGCGCGAACATTGTCGAGACCGTCGACCGCATTCAAGCGCAACTGCCGCGCCTGCAGGCCATGCTGCCGGCGTCGGTGCAGGTCAGCGTGTTGAGCGACCGCACCAAGACCATCCGCGCCTCCCTGCATGAAGTGGAAGTGACCCTGCTGATCGCCGTGCTGCTGGTGGTGGCGGTGATGGCGTTGTTCCTGCGCCAGCTGTCGGCGACGTTGATTGTGTCGAGCGTGCTCGGGGTGTCGCTGATCGCCAGCTTCGCCCTGATGTACCTGATGGGCTTCAGCCTGAACAACCTGACCCTGGTGGCGATCGTCATCGCCGTGGGCTTTGTGGTGGACGATGCGATCGTGGTGGTGGAGAACATTCACCGCCATCTCGAAGCCGGGCTGGGCAAGCGTGAAGCGGCGATCAAGGGCGCCGGCGAGATTGGCTTTACCGTGGTGTCCATCAGCTTCTCGCTGGTGGCGGCGTTCATTCCGCTGCTATTCATGGGCGGCGTGGTCGGGCGCCTGTTCAAGGAATTCGCACTGACGGCGACCTCGACCATCCTGATTTCGGTGGTGGTTTCGCTGACCCTGGCGCCGACCCTCGCGGCGCTGTTCATGCGCGCCCCGACCCATCCGGCCCACGCCAAGCCCGGTTTCAGCGAACGCCTGCTGGCCGGCTATGCGCGCAACCTGCGCCGCGCCCTGGTCCATCAACGCAGCATGCTGGCGATCTTCGTGGTCACGCTGGCGCTGGCGGTGGTCGGCTACGTGTTCATCCCCAAGGGTTTTTTCCCGGTGCAGGACACCGGCTTCGTGCTCGGCACCAGCGAAGCGGCGGCCGATGTGTCGTTCCCGGACATGGTCGCCAAGCACAAGGCCCTGGCCGAGATCATCAAGGCTGACCCGGCGGTGGCAACGTTTTCCCATTCGGTGGGCGTCACCGGCAGCAACCAGACCATCGCCAACGGCCGTTTCTGGATCGCCTTGAAAGACCGCGGCGATCGCGACGTGTCCGCCAGCCAGTTCATCGACCGCATCCGCTCGAAACTGGCGAAGGTGCCGGGCATCGTGCTGTACCTGCGCGCTGGCCAGGACATCAACCTCAGCTCCGGCCCCAGCCGCGCCCAGTACCAGTACGTGCTCAAGAGCAACGACGGCGCGACATTGAATACCTGGACCCAGCGCCTCACCGAAAAACTGCGCGCCAACCCGGCGTTTCGCGACCTGTCCAACGACCTGCAACTGGGCGGCAGCATCACCCACATCAGCATCGACCGCCAGGCCGCCGCGCGCTTCGGCCTGACCGCCACCGATGTCGACCAGGCGTTGTACGACGCGTTCGGCCAGCGCCAGATCAACGAGTTCCAGACCGAAATCAACCAATACCAAGTGGTGCTGGAACTCGATACCCAGCAACGCGGCAAAGCCGAAAGCCTCAATTACTTCTATCTGCGCTCGCCGCTGACCAACGAGATGGTGCCGTTGTCGGCCCTGGCCAAGGTCGACCCGCCCAGCGTGGGCCCGCTGTCCATCAGCCATGACGGCATGTTCCCGGCGGCCAACCTGTCGTTCAACCTGGCGCCCGGCGTGGCGTTGGGGGATGCGGTGATCATGCTCAACCAGGCCAAGAACGAAATCGGCATGCCGGCCACCATCCTCGGCAACTTCCAGGGCGCGGCCCAGGCGTTCCAGAGTTCATTGGCCAGCCAGCCGTGGCTGATCCTCGCGGCGCTGGTGGCGGTGTACATCATTCTCGGCGTGCTGTACGAAAGTTTCGTCCACCCGCTGACGATCATTTCCACCCTGCCCTCGGCTGGCTTGGGCGCGTTGATCATGTTGTGGCTGCTGGGGCAGGACTTTTCGATCATGGCCCTGATCGGCCTGGTGTTGCTGATCGGCATCGTGAAGAAGAATGGCATCCTGATGATCGACTTCGCCCTCGAAGCCCAGCGGGTCAGAGGCCTGCCGCCGGAGGAAGCGATCTACGAAGCCTGCGTCACGCGGTTCCGGCCGATCATCATGACCACCCTCGCCGCCCTGCTCGGCGCCGTACCGCTGATGCTCGGCGCAGGCCCCGGTGCCGAGTTGCGCCAACCGCTGGGGATCGCGGTGGTCGGCGGCTTGCTGGTGAGCCAGGCGCTGACGCTGTTCACCACGCCGATCATATACTTGTACCTTGAGCGGTTTTTCCACCGGCCCACACCAACGCCCGCGTTGGCGACCACACATTAAGGCGGGGTCATGCGCGTACTGATCGTTGAAGATGAAGAAAAAACCGCGGACTACCTGCATCGCGGCCTGACGGAGCAAGGCTACACCGTCGACGTGGCGCGTGAAGGCGTCGAAGGTTTGCACCTGGCGCTGGAAAACGATTACGCGGTGATCGTGCTCGACGTGATGCTGCCCGGTCTCGACGGCTTCGGCGTGTTGCGTGCCCTGCGCGCGCGCAAGCAAACGCCGGTGATCATGCTCACCGCCCGCGAGCGCGTGGAAGACCGCATTCGCGGCCTGCGTGAAGGCGCCGACGATTACCTGGGCAAGCCGTTTTCGTTCCTGGAGCTGGTGGCGCGCCTGCAAGCCCTGACCCGCCGCAGTGGCGGGCACGAACCGGTGCAGGTGACGGTCGCCGACCTGTGGATCGACCTGATCAGCCGCAAGGCCAGCCGCAACGGCGTGCGCCTGGACCTGACCGCCAAGGAGTTCTCGCTGCTCAGCGTATTGGCGCGGCGCCAGGGTGAGATCCTGTCCAAGACCGCCATCGCGGAGATGGTCTGGGACATCAACTTCGACAGCGACGCCAACGTGGTCGAAGTCGCGATCAAACGCCTGCGCGCCAAGCTCGACGGGCCGTTCGAACAGAAGCTGCTGCACACCATCCGTGGCATGGGTTATGTGCTGGAGAACCGCGGTGTCAACTAACTCCATCGCGCTGCGCTTGAGCGGCATGTTCACCCTGGTGGCGCTGCTGATCTTCCTGTTGATCGGCGGCGCGCTCTATCAGCAGGTGGACCGTGGCTTGGGCCTGTTACCCGAGGCCGAACTGGATGCGCGCTACAGCGTGTTGGAGTCCTCGGTGAAGCGCTTCGGCACGCCGGAGCATTGGACCAAGATCAAGGCCAAACTCAAGTTGTTGGCCGAGGAAGACAAGCGCATCCGTTTCTGGGTGGTGAGCAGCGACCCGAACTACGAATATGGCAGCCCGGACGCACAGATCCGCGCCTTCGCCACCGGCCCGACCGGCAAGCGCGACTTGCGCCTGGCCAATCACACCGAACCGTTCAAGGTGCTGGTGAGCCAGTTCCCCGCCCAGGACCAGCGCCCGCCGTTGCGCTTCATGATCGCCATCGACACCGAAAACTTCCGCGCCACCCAGCACCACTTGCTGGTGGCGCTGATCAGCCTGGCGTTTATCGGCGTGGTGCTGGCGGCGCTGCTGGGGTTCTGGGTCTCGCGCATCGGCCTCAAGCCGCTGAGCAAACTCTCGGACGAAGCGCAGAAACTCGCACCGCCGAAACTCTCCGGGCGCCTGCAACTGTCGCCGCTGCCGCCGGAGTTGCGTCAGTTCGTCAACTCGTTCAACGCCACCCTGGACCGCGTCGAACAGGCCTACTCGCGCCTGGAATCGTTCAATGCCGACGTCGCCCATGAACTGCGCTCGCCCCTGACCAACCTGATCGGCCAGACCCAGGTGGCCCTGACACGCGGGCGCTCGGCCGAACATTATTTCGAGGTGCTGCAATCGAACCTGGAAGAACTGGAGCGCCTGCGTTCGATCATCAACGACATGCTGTTCCTCGCCAGCGCCGACCAGGGCAGCAAGGCCACCAAGCTGATCGAAAGCTCCCTGGCCGACGAAGTGGCGACCACCCTCGACTACCTGGACTTCATCCTCGAAGACGCCCAGGTCCGGGTGCACGTCCACGGCGACGCCCAGGTGCAGATCGAAAGAGCCCACCTGCGCCGCGCACTGATCAACCTGCTGAGCAACGCGGTGCAGCACACCGCGCCAGGGCAGGTCATCGCGGTGAACATCGACGTGCGGGAGCATCAGGTGGCGATCGCCGTGACCAACCCCGGCGACGCGATTGCCAGCGAGCACCTGCCTCGGCTGTTCGAACGCTTCTATCGGGTGGACGCATCGCGCAGCAACAGTGGCGCCAACCATGGGCTGGGGCTGGCCATCGTCAAGGCGATTGCGCTGATGCATGGCGGCGATGTATTCGTGCGCAGTGACGCCGGCGGCAACACCTTCGGTATTACCCTGCCGGTCTAACGCTTGAGAACACTTCAGACCAATGTGGGAGGGGGCTTGCCCCCGATGGCGACGGATCAGTCAGTACTTCAGTGACTGATACACCGCTATCGGGGGCAAGCCCCCTCCCACATTGGCATGCGCTAAATCTCTGACTGTTGCGATTTGGGCAACAGTCATTATCTTGTTACACTCTGTATCGCAGCGCTCGCCTGCGTTAATTTGACGCATCGATGAGCGCGACGGCAAAGACAGCTGACCCGCTTACCCGAATTTCCCTCGACTTTTTTCCAGGGCTCTACACTGGGAATCTGTCTTAAAGCCGCTGACTTCAGCGGCTTTTTTTTTGCCGCAAAAAAGGCCAGGCACACCCCCACGACATTGGCCGTTTCCGTTTGACCAAAGGAGCTCCACCGGTGAAGAACTCGCTGACGTTCACCCCGTTATTCCTCGCGATTACAGCAACGATCGCCCCCCTCGCCCACGCAGCAGACACCACCCCCACCGACGGTTTCGTCGAAGGCGCAAGCCTCAAGCTCAACGCCCGCAACTACTACATGAACCGCGACCGTCACGACATCCACACCGATGACAACAAAGAATGGGGCCAGGGCTTTCTCGGCATCTTCGAATCCGGCTACACCCAGGGCACCGTCGGTTTCGGCCTGGATGCCCACGCCATGCTCGGCCTCAAGCTCGACGGCGGTGGCGGCACCGACGGCTCCAGCATCCTCCCGTATGGCAACAGTCAAGGCAGCGGCAAGGCGCCGGGGTCGTTCTCCACCGCAGGCGGCACGTTGAAGATGCGCGCGTTCGACACGGAACTGAAAGCCGGCGACCTGTTCCTCAACAACCCGGTGATCGCCGGCGGCATGACCCGCATGCTGCCCCAGACCTTTCGCGGCGTAAGCCTGACCAACCACAGCCTCGACGGCTGGATGATCGAAGGCGGCCAGGCCAGCTTCACCAAGCTCTACAACCAGAGCGGCCACCAGCGCATCGGCACCAGCTACGGCACACTGCCGGAACACACCGACAGCCAGCACCTGGACTGGGCCGGCGTGTCGTTCAGCGGCGTGCCGGGACTGACCAGCAACCTGTACGCCGCCGAACTCAAGGATGTGTGGCACCAGTACTACTACGACCTGGACTACACCTACGCGCTGAACGACCTGGTCAGCCTCAACCCCGGCCTGCACTACTACCACACCCAAGACAGCGGCCAGTCGTTGCTGGGTAACATCGACAACAACACCTACAGCCTGCATTTCACCGTAGCCGTGGGCAGCCACAGCGTCACCGCCGCGTACCAGCGGGTCAACGGCAACACACCGTTCGACTACATCACCCAGGGCGACAGCGTGTACCTGGACAACTCCCAGCAATACTCGGACTTCAACGGCCCCAACGAGCGGTCGTGGAAGCTCAAGTACGCCTACGACTTCATCGGCCTCGGCATGCCGGGCCTGACCACTGCCGTGTCCTACAGCAGCGGTAAGACCGACCTGAGCAAAGTCGATCCCACCAGTCGGGGCTACAGCGCCTGGTACAGCGCCGACAGCCAGGACGCCAAGCACTGGGAACGGGACATCGACGTGAAATACGTGGTGCAGGGCGGCAACGCCAAGGATCTGTCCCTGCGCCTGCAATGGGCGACCAACCGCGGCAGCAATGGCTACTCGGCGGTGGATCGGGATGTGGATGAATACCGGGTGATCGTCGACTATCCGATCAACGTGTTCTAAGTCGCCGCACTTTCTTTGCAACCAAACAATCAATTTTCATCGGGTAGAACTAAACTGCCAGTATCTTCACCGTTGAAGTCTGCCCGATGAGTCCACGCCCTTTTCGTACCCCATCTGAACGCACAGAATTATTGTTGATGCTAGGCAGCGGCTTCACCGTCGCATTGATTGTGATTATCGTCGCGGTGCTGTTGATCCGCGAACACGCCAGCACCCTGCAGGCGGCGAAACGCTCAACCACCAACATCACCCAACTGATCAACGCCGATGTGCTGCGTAACGTCGAGCTATACGACCTCGCGCTGCAAGGGTTGATCGCCGCCACGCAGCGCACGGATTTGTCCAAGGTATCGGGGGATATCCGGCATCTGGTGCAATTCGAGCTGTCGACGGCCGCGCTGTTCAAAGACCAAGTGCTGTTGCTGGACGCCAATGGCGCCGTCGTTGCTGACTCTTCGACGCTCAAGCCGACCTCGCGTAATTTGGCTGATCGCGACTACTTCCTCGTGCATAAAATCACCAACCAGAGCGACCTGTTCATCAGCCGGCCGTTCATGATTCAGTGCCATTGCGAGCAAGTCTGGCGCATCGCGTTCAGCCGCCGCGTCACCGGCGCCAACGGCGAGTTCCTCGGGGTCGCGGTGGCCACCATGCGCCTGGCGTACTTCGATCAGTTGTTCAACAGCCTGACCATCGGCAATAGCAGCTCGGTCAACCTGTTGAGCAGCCACGGCATTCTCCTGGCCCAGCAACCGCTGCTGGAGCGCGACATGATCAACAAGGACCTGAGTGATCGCCCCAACTTCAAGCGCATGCTGCGCGAAAGAAGCGGCAGCTTTCGGGCCATCTCGACCATCACCGGCAAGGAGCGCCTGTATACCTTCACCAATGTCGGCGAGCTGCCGCTGATTGTGGTCGTGGCGTTGTCCAGTGAGGACGTGTTCGCGCCATGGAAGCGCGCGGCGACGCTGACCGGCGGCGCCACCGGCATCCTGTGTATCGGCCTGTTATGGCTGACCTGGATGCTGCGCCGGGAACTGCGCCGCCGTTTTCGCGCGGAGAAGGTGCTGTCAGAACTGGCAGCCACTGACGCGCTCACCGGCCTGGCCAACCGGCGCATTCTGGACCAACGCCTACGCCTGGAATGGGACCGCGCCCAGCGCTCCGCCGAACCGCTGACGCTGTTGATGATCGACGTCGACCACTTCAAGGCATTCAACGACCGTCATGGCCATCACGGCGGCGATGAGGCGTTGCGCAACGTCGCCCAGGTGATCGGCGGCAACATCCGTCGCCCGGCCGACCTGGCCGCACGTTATGGCGGTGAAGAGTTCGCCGTGGTGTTGCCGTCTACCGATATCAGGGGCGCATGGCTAATCGCCGAGCATATCCGCCGCGGCGTCGAGCACTTGCCACGGGTGGCAGGGGATGAACGGCCGATTACCGTGAGCATTGGCCTGAGTACGTGGGACAAGCGCAGTCGCATGTCCCTGGAGGACTTGCAGCTCAGTGCGGACCGCGCGCTGTATGAAGCCAAGCACAGTGGGCGCAATTGCATCGTGGAGGCAACGGCGCGATGACTGAGGCGAACAGGCCATTGTGGCTCACTCGCCACGGGAAATAAAAAGGGCCACCCGAAGGCAGCCCTTAAAAACTAAAGAAAGAGAGTTGTTACTTACACCGCCGCAACGGGACGCATGTAAGAGATCGGTGCGGTGCTGGCATCTTCGAAGGTCACGACTTCCCAAGCATCTGTCTGCTCAATCAACTTGCGCAGCAGCTGGTTGTTAAGGGCGTGGCCCGACTTGAAGCCTTTGAACTCGCCTATCAGGCTATTGCCCAGCAGGTAGAGGTCACCGATTGCATCGAGGATCTTGTGCTTCACGAATTCGTCTTCATAGCGAAGGCCGTCTTCGTTCAGTACACCATCCGCGTCGACCACAATGGCGTTTTCAACGCTGCCGCCGAGTGCGAGGTTGTGCTTGCGCAGGTACTCGATGTCACTCATGAAACCAAAGGTGCGGGCGCGGCTGACTTCTTTTACGAACGAAGTACTGGAAAAATCCACGCTTGCGCTTTGGGTGCGGTCGCGAAATACCGGGTGATCGAAATCGATCTCAAAGCTCACTTTAAAGCCTTCGAACGGGACGAAGGTGGCGCGCTTGTCGCCGTCTTCTACTGTCACTTCCCGCAGAATGCGAATGAACTTCTTGGCTGCGTCCTGTTCTTCCAGGCCGGCAGATTGAATCAAGAATACGAAGGGACCAGCGCTGCCATCCATGATGGGGACTTCGGACGCGGAGAGCTCGACGTAGGCGTTATCGATGCCCAGGCCAGCCATGGCCGAGAGCAAGTGCTCCACCGTGTCCACCTTGACGTCACCGTTGACCAATGTGGTCGACATCGTGGTTTCGCCGACGTTTTCCGCGCGAGCAGGAATCTGCACCACAGGGTCCAGGTCGGCACGAACAAACACGATGCCGGTGTCGACAGGTGCAGGTTTGAGGGTCAGGTATACCTTCTCCCCGGAGTGCAGACCTACACCTGTGGCACGAATAATATTCTTCAGGGTGCGTTGTTTAATCATGGCTTGGACCGCTTCAGCGCAAATTGCGAACTGGTATCAACAAAGGCTGGCGATAATAGCAGACCAGACCTTTGCTGAACACCAATCACCTTCATAGCCCTGATACATTCCATTAATCGGCCTGACGACGCAGGAATGCCGGGATGTCCAGGTAGTCCAGATCATCTTGCGGATTCGGGCTACGGGACGCTGCAGCACCGGCCTGAGCCTGATTGCGCATCACGGTCGGACGGTCCAGATCACGGTAGTTCACCGACGGCAGTTCCTGGCGCGCAGGCGCTGGAGCGGCAGCCGCTTGGCTGGCGTGGCTGTTGTGGCCGGTGTGAACGGTATTGTCGATGACCTTTACAGGCTTCTCGATTTTTGCGCCCAGACCGGTCGCGACCACGGTCACATGCAGTTCGTCGCGCATGTCCGGATCGATCACGGTGCCGACTTTGACCATCGCGTGCTCGGAAGCGAAGGCTTCGATGATGCTACCCACGTCGGAGTACTCACCCAGGGACAGGTCAGGACCGGCGGTGATGTTCACCAGGATGCCGCGTGCGCCTTGCAGGTTCACGTCTTCGAGCAACGGGTTGCGGATGGCCGCTTCGGTGGCTTCACGCGCACGGTTCGGACCGCTGGCGCAGCCAGTGCCCATCATCGCCATGCCCATTTCGCTCATCACGGTACGCACGTCGGCGAAGTCGACGTTGATCATGCCCGGGCGCTTGATGATGTCGGAGATACCGCGAACGGCACCGGCCAGTACATCGTCAGCCTTGGCGAACGCGGACAGCAGGCTCGCGTCCTTGCCCAGGATGGTCAGCAGCTTCTCGTTGGGGATGGTGATCAACGAGTCGACGCTTTCAGACAGCAGACGGATACCTTCGTCGGCGATCTGCATGCGCTTGCGGCCTTCGAACGGGAACGGACGGGTCACGACGGCGACCGTCAGAATCCCCATTTCCTTGGCCACTTCGGCGATGATCGGCGCTGCACCGGTACCGGTACCGCCGCCCATGCCGGTGGTGATGAACACCATGTTGGTGCCTTGCAGCACTTCGGCGATACGCTCGCGGTCTTCCAGCGCGGCTTGACGGCCGACTTCCGGGTTGGCGCCAGCGCCGAGGCCCTTGGTCACGGCGGTGCCCAATTGCAGGATGGTCCGCGCGCCGATGCTCTTCAGCGCCTGGGCATCAGTGTTGGCGCAGATGAATTCAACGCCTTCAATGTTGCTCTTGACCATATGGTTGACAGCGTTGCCGCCGCCACCGCCGACACCGATCACTTTGATGACCGGGCTTGCGGGGATGTTGTCTACGAGTTCGAACATTTTCCCTCTCCTTTCGTATTCTCTAGTTTTTTCGCCTACTGCTTTTTTTTACGGTGTTGCGGTAAATCGTTAGAAATTGCCTTTGACCCAAGCCTGCAACCGTTCGAACAACGGCGCTTTCGCTTCGTCGTCGCCGCGGTAGCTGTCGCGGATGCTCGGGCCCGACAGGGAAATGCCGTCGGTCTGCTTTTGCAGCCCGTACAACAGCAAGCCCACACCGGTGGAATAAATCGGGTTGCGCACCACGTCGCCCAGGCCTTTGACGCCATGGGGCACGCCCAGGCGAACTGGCATGTGGAAGATCTCTTCGGCCAGTTCGACCGCGCCTTCCATCTTCGAGGTGCCACCGGTCAGCACGATGCCGGCCGGGATCAAATCTTCGTAACCGCTGCGGCGCAGTTCCGCCTGGATCAGGGTGAACAGCTCGTCGTAGCGCGGCTCGACCACTTCGGCCAGGGCCTGGCGCGACAGCTCGCGCGGTGGACGGTCGCCCACGCTCGGCACCTTGATGGTTTCACCGGCGCCGGCCAGTTTGGCCAGGGCGCAGGCATAGCGGATCTTGATCTCTTCGGCGTACTGCGTCGGTGTGCGCAACGCCATGGCGATGTCGTTGGTGACCTGGTCGCCGGCAATCGGGATCACGGCGGTGTGACGGATCGCACCCTCGGTGAAGATCGCGATGTCGGTGGTGCCGCCGCCGATGTCGACCAGGCACACGCCCAGTTCTTTTTCGTCGTCGGTCAGTACCGAGTAGGCCGAAGCCAGTTGCTCGAGAATGATGTCGTCGATTTCCAGGCCGCAGCGACGCACGCACTTTTCAATGTTCTGTGCGGCATTGACCGCGCAGGTCACCACGTGGACCTTGGCTTCCAGGCGCACGCCTGACATGCCCAGGGGCTCGCGCACGCCTTCCTGGTTGTCGATCACGTAGTCCTGCGGCAGGGTGTGCAGCACGCGCTGGTCCGCCGGGATCGCCACGGCCTGGGCGGCGTCGAGTACGCGCTCAAGGTCGGCCGCGCTGACTTCGCGGTCGCGGATCGCCACGATGCCGTGGGAGTTCAGGCTGCGGATGTGATTGCCCGCTACGCCGACGAACGCCGAGTGAATCCGGCAACCGGCCATCAGCTGCGCTTCTTCGATGGCGCGCTGGATCGATTGCACGGTGGACTCGATGTTCACCACCACGCCCTTCTTCAGGCCCCGGGACGGATGCGTGCCAATACCGACGATTTCGATCGTGCCGTCTTCCCCGACCTCGCCCACCAGCGCCACCACCTTGGAGGTGCCGATATCGAGACCGACGATCATTTTGCCGCTTTGCACGTTTGCCATGGGTCCTGCCTCTTCTTAATTCTTCGCGACAGCGGGTTGCGCTGCCGTGGGCGCAGCCGGTTCACGCCAGCCGACGGCAAGGCCGTTGGCGTAACGCAGGTCGACGCTCGCAATGTTCGTAATCTGTTCTTTCAAGGTCTTTTCATAGATGGCAATAAAGCGGCGCATCTTTTCCACCAAGCGGTCGCGTCCCAGCAACAACTCGATGCCCGGGCCGGAACTGCCTGCCCCGGTCGTCAAAAACCAGCTGCCCCGTTCACGCAATTCCAGGCGTGCAATGGAGAAGCCCAGCGGCCGCAGCATCTGGCTCAAGGCCTGGTACTGCTGCATCACTTGCTGCTGCGCCCGCTGCGGCCCGAACAGCTGCGGCAGGTGCTCGTAATTGGCCAGCTCACGCGGGGTGAACGCCTGGCCCTGGTTGTTCAACAGCGCCTCATCGCCCCAACGGGCCACGGGCAGTTGTTCTTCCAGGCGGATCGTCACCTGGTCCGGCCATACACGGCGGACTTCGGCGTGGGCGATCCACGGCATCTGCTCCAGCTCCCGGCGCATGCCGGCCAGGTCGATGGTGAAGAAGCTCGCCGCCAGGAACGGGCCGATGCGCTGCTGCACCGCTTGCTGGCTGATGTAGCTCAAGTCGCCCTGCACGCTGATCTTGGTGATCGGCCGGTCGGCATAAGGCAATAGACGCTGCGCGCCTTCGTAAGTGCCGAAGCCCAACACCACCAGCAACACCGGCCAGAACAGCGCCTTGAGGAAACCAAAGTTGGCTTTCGGCAGGCGCGCCGACATCGGCTCTTTAGCCACCATTCGGCTGGCACCCCGTGGCACCGGCTTGCGGCCGGGTGCGGGTGGGGGCTGATGACGAAGCGATGCGCCTTTCATGTCTTAGCCTCGCTGCCTTTCTTCACCGGCAACGCTGGCCGCCAGGATCGCCAGCACCAACTGCTGGAAATCCAGGCCGGCTGCGCGCGCGGCCATAGGGACCAGGCTGTGGTCGGTCATGCCCGGTGCGGTGTTGACTTCCAGGAACCAGAAATTCCCTTGGTCGTCCTGCATCACGTCTGCCCGCGCCCAACCGGCGATACCCAGCGCCTCACAGGCTTTCGCCGTGAGGTCCATCAATTCCTGTTCTTTGCTTGCGTCAAGGCCGCAGGGGATCCGGTACTGGGTATCGGAAGCCAGGTACTTGGCATCGTAATCGTAAAAAGTGTGGGGCGTGCCCAAGGCGATGGGCGGCAATACCTGGCCACGCAGGGTGGCGATGGTGTACTCGGGACCTTGGATCCACTGTTCCACCAACACTTGCGAATCGTAGGTACTTGCCGCTTTCCATGCGTCGATCAATTCGGCGGCCGAGTTCACTTTAGCCATGCCGATACTGGAGCCTTCATGGGCTGGTTTGACGATCAAAGGCAGGCCCAGTTCCTTGGCTGCAGAAATACAATCGTCTTCGCTGCACAGCACGCTGTGACGTGGGGTAGGAATTCCCAGGCTGTGCCACACCTGCTTGGTGCGCAACTTGTCCATGGCCAGCGCCGAGGCGAGGATGCCGCTGCCGGTGTAAGGAATCCCGGCGCACTCCAGCAGGCCTTGCATGCTGCCGTCTTCACCGCCACGGCCGTGCAGGATGATGAAGGCGCGGTCGATCTTCTCGGCCTGCAGGCGTGCGAGGAAGTCGTCACCCACGTCGATCCCGAACGCATTCACGCCCGCGCTTTGCAGCGCTTCGAGCACGGCGTTGCCGGACTTGAGCGACACTTCACGCTCAGCGCTCTTACCGCCGAACAGCACGGCCACGCGGCCGAAGTCGGCAGGGGCGATGGTGGAGAACAGGGAGGCGTAGTTCGTGGTCATTTCGACTTCCCCTGTTCAGCAGCGAGCGCTTTGTTTACGAACAAGGGGCTCGCCAGCAATTTAGGCGCAAGGCCACCGATATCACCGGCACCCTGGCACAGCAGGATGTCGCCGGCGCGCAGCAGCGGCTTGACGATCGGCGCCAGGTCCACACCGCGCTCGATGTAGATCGGGTCCAACTGGCCGCGCTGACGGATGCTGTTGCACAGTTTGCGGCTGTCCGCCCCGGGGATCGGTTCTTCACCGGCCGGGTAGACTTCCATCAGCAGCAGCACGTTGGCATCGGCCAGTACATTGACGAAATCGTCATACAGGTCGCGGGTGCGGCTGTAGCGGTGCGGCTGGTAGACCATCACCAGGCGACGCTCCGGCCAACCACCGCGCACGGCCTTGATCACGGCGGCGACTTCGGTCGGGTGGTGACCGTAGTCGTCCACCAGCATCACCTCGCCACCTTCCACCGGCAGTTGCCCGTAGACCTGGAAGCGCCGGCCCACGCCGGCAAAGCCCGACAGGCCCTCGACAATGGCTTCATCGCTGACGCCTTCATCGGAGGCAATGCAGATGGTCGCCAGGGAATTGAGCACGTTGTGGTTGCCCGGCATGTTCACCGACACGTCCAGCGGTTCGCGGTCCGGGCGCAGCACGGTGAAGAACGTCTGCATGCCTTGCTGGCGCACATTGATCGCACGCACGTCGGCGTCTTCGCTGAAGCCGTAGGTCACGGTCGGACGCTTGACCAGCGGCAGGATCTCGCGCACCACCGGGTCATCCAGGCACACCACTGCCAAACCGTAGAACGGCAGGTTATGCAGGAACTCGACGAAGGTTTTCTTCAACTTGTTGAAGTCGCCGTCGTAGGTCGCCATGTGGTCGGCGTCGATGTTGGTGACCACGGCCACCAGCGGTTGCAGGTGCAGGAAGCTGGCATCGCTTTCGTCAGCTTCGGCGATCAGGTAGCGGCTGGTGCCCAGTTGCGCATTGGTGCCGGCTGCATTCAGGCGGCCACCGATCACAAAGGTCGGGTCCAGGCCACCGGCGGCGAACACCGAGGCGATCAGGCTGGTGGTGGTGGTCTTGCCGTGGGTACCGGCGACAGCAATGCCATGGCGGTAGCGCATCAGCTCGGCCAGCATCTCGGCGCGGGGCACCACGGGAATGCGGCGCTCAAGGGCGCTGGCAACTTCCGGGTTGGAGGTGTTCACGGCGCTGGACACCACCAGCACGTCGGCCTCGACGGCGTTCTCGGCGCGGTGGCCGATGAAGATTTTCGCGCCGAAGGACTTCAGGCGCTCGGTGACCGGCGACTCTTTCAAGTCGGAGCCGGACACCTGGTAGCCCAGGTTCAACAATACTTCGGCAATGCCACACATGCCCACGCCGCCGATCCCGACGAAGTGGATACGACGGATGCGGCGCATTTCCGGTTGCGGCATGGCTTTCTGATTCTCAACCATGGGCCACCTCCAGGCAGATATCGACCACGGTGCGGGTTGCGTCAGGTTTGGCCAGGCGGCGTGCGGTGCTCGCCATGCTGTTGAGTCGTTCCGGTTGCATCAAAACCTCGGTCAGGCGTGCGGCCAAATCGGCGGCGCCAGTCGTTCTTTGCGGCAGTAGGAAGGCAGCGCCCTCCCCGGCCAAATATTCGGCGTTGCGGGTCTGGTGATCGTCGATCGCATGGGGCAAAGGCACCAGCAAGGACGGCAGACCGGCGGCGGCCAGTTCACTGACGGTCAGCGCACCAGCGCGACAGACCACCAGGTCGGCCCAGCCATAGGCTTGGGCCATGTCTTCGATGAAGGGCTGCACATCAGCCTCGACACCGGCCTCGCGATAACGCGTGGCGGTGACTTCATCGTGGTTCTTGCCGGCCTGGTGAAAGACCTGCGGGCGCACGTCCACAGGCAGTTGCGCCAGCGCTTGCGGTAGCAATTTATTCAGCGGCTCGGCGCCCAGGCTCCCGCCCAGGATCAGCAGGTGCGCCTTGCGCCCGGCCAAGGGCTGCCGGGCAATGTCCATAAACAGCTCGGTGCGTACCGGGTTGCCGGTGGTGCGGCGTTTGTCCGAGGCGCCGAAGGTATTCGGGAACGCTTCGCACACCCGCGCCGCCAGCGGCACCAGCAAGCGGTTGGCGGTGCCGGCGACAGCGTTCTGCTCATGCACGATCACCGGCACGCCCGCGAGCCTGGCCGCGACGCCGCCGGGGCCGGTCACGTAACCGCCGAAACCGAGCACACACACCGGCTGCAATTCACGGATGACCTTGCGCGCCTGCCACACCGCCTTGAGCAACACGAACGGTGCCTTGAGCAGCGACAGCTTGCCCTTGCCGCGCAGGCCCGTGACGTTGATCAAATGCAGCGGCAAGCCGGCGCTCGGCACCAGTTCGTTTTCGATACCACGCGGCGTTCCCAGCCAATGCACGCTGTAGCCACGGCTCTGGAATTCGCGCGCACAGGCCAGGGCCGGGAACACATGGCCCCCGGTGCCGCCTGCCATGATCAGCACGTTAGCGCCCATGGGTCGGCTCCTCGGCGAAGTCGCTTTCGCTGAACTCCATCTCTTCGCTGCCCAGGTGGGTTCGACTCTCCCACTCGATGCGCAGCAACAAGCCAAGACAGGCACAGCAGATCACCAGCGAACTGCCGCCGTAACTGAGGAACGGCAAGGTCAGGCCCTTGGTCGGCAGCAGGCCGACGTTCACGCCGATATTGATCAGGAACTGGCCGATCCACAGGAACGACAAGCCATACGCCACATACGCAGCGAAATACTGTTTGGCCTTCTCGGCCCACAAGCCGATGTACATGCCGCGCACACACACGAACACGAACAATGCGACGGTACACAGCGAACCGACCACGCCCAGCTCTTCGGCGAGCACCGAGAACACGAAGTCGGTGTGCGCTTCCGGCAGGTAGAATTGTTTCTGCACGCTGTTGCCCAGGCCCACGCCCAGCCACTCGCCGCGACCGAAGGCGATCAGCGCCTGGGTCAACTGATAGCCGGAGCCGAACTGGTCGGACCACGGGTCGGTAAAGGTGATCAGACGGGCCATCCGATAAGGTTGCGCCTGCACCAGCACGGTCACGGCAGCCACCGCCAGCACCACCATCAAGGTGAAGCGGAACAGCCCGACCCCGCCGAGGAACAGCATCGCCGCAGCGGCGCCCATCATCACGACGGTGGCCCCGAAGTCGGGTTCCATCAGCAACAGGCCGGCCATGGGCAGCAGCACGATGAACGGCTTGAAGAAGCCCATCCAGCTTTCACGCACTTCTTTCTGACGCCGCACCAGGTAGCCGGCGAGGTAGATCACCACGAACACCTTGGCGATTTCCGACGGCTGCACGTTGAACGCACCGAAGCCGATCCAGCGCATCGAACCGTTCACCTCGCGGCCGATGCCGGGCAGGATCACCATGATCAGCAAGCCAAACGCACCGATCAGCATCAGCCAGCCCAGACGCTGCCAGGTGGCGATGGGGATCATCATGGTGACGATGCACGCGCCGAGGCCGATCACTAGGTACACCAGGTGACGGATCATCATGTACAGGGTGTTGCCCGACTGCACGGCCGCCACTTCGGAGGACGCCGACGTGATCATCACCAACCCAAGGCCGAGCAAAGCCAGGCAACCGGCGAGCATCGGGAAGTCGAGGTCGATGCCGCGTCCGGTAATGATCGGCGACGGGTACGGCTTGATGATGTTACGGAAGTTGAGATTCATGCCAAGGCCTCCACGGCGCGGGCGAACAGCTGGCCGCGCTCTTCGTAGTTCTTGAACATGTCGAAACTGGCGCACGCCGGCGACAGCAGCACCGCATCACCCGGCTGGGCCAGGGCTTTGCACTGGGCAATCGCGTCGTCGAGGGAGCTGGCACGCACTTGCGGCACCGCATCACCGAGGGCGGCGGCGATCAAGTCGGCATCGCGGCCCATCAGCACCACGGCGCGGCAATGGGCGGCGACCGGCCCCTTGAGGTCCTTGAAGTCGGCGCCTTTGCCGTCGCCACCGGCGATCAGCAACAGCTTGCCGTCGATATCGGCACCCAGGCCTTCGATGGCGGCCAGGGCCGCACCGACGTTGGTGGCCTTGGAGTCGTTGTAATAGCTGACGCCATTCAGGTCGCGGACCCACTGGCAGCGATGCTCGAGGCCGCCGAAGGTGCGCAGGCTCGCGAGCATGGCGTCGAACGGCAAGCCCACGGCATGCCCCAGCGCCAAGGCCGCGAGGGCATTGGATTGGTTGTGGGCGCCACGGATTTTCAGCTCGCGCACCGGCATCAGGTTCTGGAATTCGAAGGCCAGGTATTTCTCGCCGTTCTCTTCACGGATACCGAAGGCCTTGAAGTCGGGTTTGCCCAGGCCGAAGGTCCAGCACGGCAGGCCCTCGCCCATCAGCGGACGGCTCAGGGCATCCTGGCGGTTGACCACCACTTGTTTGGCGCCGCGGAAGATCCGGTGCTTGGCCAGGTGATAGGCCGGCAGGCCGCTGTAGCGGTCCATGTGGTCTTCGCTGACGTTCAATACGGTGGCCACTTCAGCGCCCAGGTCGTGAGTGGTTTCCAGCTGGAAGCTCGACAGTTCCATCACGTACAGCTCGACGTCGTCGCTGAGCAGGTCCAGCGCCGGGGTGCCGAGGTTGCCGCCCACGGCCACGCGCTTGCCGGCCGCAGCCGCCATCTCGCCGACCAGGGTGGTCACGGTGCTTTTCGCGTTGGAACCGCTGATCGCGACGATCGGCGCCTTCGCGTTGCGCGCGAACAGGTCGATATCGCCGGACAGCTTCACGCCACGCGCCGCCGCGGCTTGCAGGGCCGGTGTCGCCAGGGCCAGGCCGGGGCTCACGTAGAGCTCGTCGGCACGGCACAGAAACTCGACATCCAACTCGCCACAACGCACTTCCACGTGCGGGTAGTCACGGCGCAGCGTGACCAGCTCCGGTGGATTTTCCCGCGTATCGGCGACGGCAAACGACGTGCCCTGGTTCGCCAGGAAGCGAACCAGGGACATGCCGCTCTTGCCGAGGCCGACAACGATGCGGAAGTGGTCTGAAGCGATCAGGGACACTCGTTTCTACCTCAGTTTCAGGGTGGCAAGGCCGACCAGCACGAGAATCACGGTGATGATCCAGAATCGGACGATCACACGCGGCTCAGGCCAGCCCTTGAGTTCAAAGTGGTGGTGGATCGGCGCCATGCGGAACACGCGGCGCCCAGTCAATTTGAAGGAAGCCACCTGGATGACCACCGACAGGGTTTCCATCACGAACACACCGCCCATGATGAACAGCACGATTTCCTGGCGAACGATCACCGCGATGGTGCCCAGGGCCGCGCCCAGCGCCAGTGCGCCGACATCGCCCATGAACACTTGCGCGGGATAGGTGTTGAACCACAGGAAGCCCAGCCCGGCACCGATCAGCGCGCCGCAGAACACGATCAGTTCACCGGCGCCCGGCACATACGGGATCAGCAGGTATTCAGCGAATTTCACGTTACCCGACAGGTAGCAGAAGATGCCCAATGCGCCGCCTACCATCACCGTCGGCATGATCGCCAGGCCGTCGAGGCCGTCGGTCAGGTTCACCGCGTTGCTGGAGCCGACGATGACGAAGTAGGTCAGCACCACGAAGCCGATGCCCAGCGGAATGCTCGCATCCTTGAGCATCGGGATGATCAAGGTGGTCTCGACCGCGCTTGGAGCCGTCATGTAGAGGAAGATCGCGGCGGCCAGGCCGAACACCGACTGCCAGAAATACTTCCAGCGGCTTGGCAGCCCCTTGGAGTTTTTCTCGATCACTTTGCGATAGTCATCGACCCAGCCGATGGCGCCGAACAACAAGGTCACCAGCAGCACCACCCAGACGTAGCGGTTGTACAGGTCGGCCCAGAGCAAGGTGCTGATGCCGATGGACGACAGAATCAGCGCGCCGCCCATGGTCGGGGTGCCGGATTTGGACAGGTGCGACTGCGGGCCGTCATTGCGAACCGATTGACCAATTTGCAGGTTCTGCAGGGTGCGGATCATCCACGGCCCCAGGAACAGCGACAGAGACAGCGCGGTCAGCACGCCCAGAATCCCGCGCAGGGTCAGGTACTGGAAGACCGCGAAGCCTTTGTGGAACTGTTGCAGATACTCAGCCAGCAGCAGCAGCATTAATGTTTCTCCGTACTTGAGCCACACAAGGCCACGACGACGTTTTCCATCACCGCGCTGCGCGATCCCTTGATCAAAATGGTTGTGTGTTTGTCTTGTTCGCCCGCACGCAGCGCCTGGATCAACTCGGCCTGGGTGGCGAAATGCCGCGCACCGGGGCCGAAGGCATTGACGGCATGAGCCATGTTCGGGCCGACGGCGTAGAGCGCGTCGACTTTGCCGTTGGCGTAAGCGCCGACTTCCCGATGGGACTGTTCGGCCCAATCGCCCAGTTCGGCGATATCGCCCAGCACCAGCACCTTGCGCCCGTCGAAACCCTTGAGCAGGTCGATGGCGGCGCAGACCGAGGACTGGTTGGCGTTGTAAGTGTCATCGATCACGCGCATGCCATTGCTGGCCAATTGCGCGACGGTACGGCCCTTGACCGGTTGCACCGCGCCCAGGCCGGTGGCGATGCCGAACAGCGACACGCCCAGGGCGTAAGCCGCAGCCGCGGCCGCCAAGGCATTGGCGATGTTATGGTTGCCCAGCAGGTTCAACTGCACATGCTGCTCGCCTTGCGGCGAATGCAAGGTAAAGGACGGGCAACCACGGGCGTCGACCGCGATGTTCGACGCGTGGAAATCGGCCGCAGCATTCAGCACGGCGAACGTCAGCACCTTGCGACCGGCGGCGCGTACACGCCAGGTCTCGAAGGCCTTGTCGTCAAGATTCAACACAGCTATGCCCGAGGCATCGAGGCCTTCGAGGATTTCGCCCTTGGCTTCGACGATTTTTTCCGGGCCGCCGAACTCGCCGACGTGGGCAGTCCCGGCGTTGTTGATAATTGCCACGTGAGGCTTGGTCAGCGCCACGGTGTAGGCAATTTCGCCAATACGCGAAGCGCCCAACTCGATCACGGCCGCCGTGTGTTCCGGGGCCAGTTCGAGCAGGGTCAGCGGTGCGCCGAAATCGTTGTTCAGGTTGCCACGGGTGGCCAGCACCGGCCCGCGCGTGCGCAGGACACCGGCGAGCAGTTCCTTGACCGTGGTCTTGCCGCTGGAGCCGGTGATCGCGGCCACCGGCTTGGTGAACGCCGCACGGTTCAGCGCACCCAGTTGGCCCAAGGCCAGGCGCGTGTCGGCCACCAGCAATTGCGGCAGGGTGGAGTCCGTCACTTCGCGTTGCACCAGGGCACCGACCGCGCCTTTGGCGGCGACTTCATTCAGGTAGTCATGGCCGTCGAAACGCGGACCGGCCAGGGCAACAAACAGTTGACCCGGCTTGATCGCACGGCTATCGATACTGACGCCATTGAAACTGCAATCACCCGACAGCATGCGCGCCGAGAGGGCCTGGGTCAGCTCGCTGAATTTCATCGCTTTAAGCATGGGCGACCTCCCAGGCGGTCAAGGCATGATCGGCCTCGACCAGATCGGAGAAAGCGTGGCGCTCGCCGTTGATTTCCTGGTAGTCCTCGTGACCTTTACCAGCCAGTACCACGACATCGTCGACGCTGGCGCTGGCGATCAATTGGGCAATGGCCGCACCGCGACCGGCAATGAAACTGGCTTTGGATGGGTCTTTGAAGCCGACGCGGATGTCGTCGAAAATCTGGCTCGGGTCTTCGCTGCGCGGATTGTCGTCGGTGACCAGCACGCCATCGGCCAGACGCTCGACAATCTCGGCCATCAATGGACGCTTGCCGCGATCGCGATCACCGCCACAGCCGAACAGGCACAGCAACTTGCCCTTGGCGTGTGGGCGCAGGGCCAGCAGGACTTTTTCCAGTGCGTCCGGGGTGTGGGCGTAATCGACCACCACCAGCGGCTGCGAACCGCCGCCCAGACGTTGCATGCGACCGGCCGGGCCTTCCAGCTTCGGCAGCACACGCAGGATTTCATCGAGCGCGTAATCCAGGCCGAGTAGCGCACCGATCGCCGCGAGGACGTTGCTCAGGTTGAAACGACCCAGCAAGGTGCTGCGCAAATGGTGCTCGCCCTGCGGCGTCACCAACGTGGCGCGCACGCCCTCGTCATTGAATTGGGCTTCGCGGCAATACAGATAGGCGCGGGAGTCTTCCAGGCTGTAGCTGATCAGGCGCGCTTCGCTGTCTTGGGCAGCCAGCTCGCGGCCGAACGCGTCATCCAGGTTCACCACGCGGCACTTCAGGTCGTTCCAGGCAAACAGCTTGGCCTTCTCGGCGGCGTAGGCTTGCATGGTGCCGTGGTAGTCCAGGTGATCGCGGGACAGGTTGGTCATCACCGCCACATCGAAAGCCAGCGCAGCAACGCGGCCCTGGTGCAAACCGTGGGACGACACTTCCATGGCAACCGCCTTGGCACCGGCCTTTTTCAGGTCGGCCAGGGTCGCTTGCACGGCGATCGGGTTCGGCGTGGTGTGCAGGCCGCTTTGCAGCGCGCCATAGAAACCGGTGCCCAGGGTGCCGACGATGCCGCAGTGCTGGCCCAACAGGTCAAGCGCCTGGGCGACCAGTTGGGTCACGCTGGTCTTGCCGTTGGTGCCGGTCACGCCAATCAGGTTCAGGTGGCGGCTCGGATCGCCGTAGAAACGCCCGGCGATGTCCGACAGTTGCGCGGCCAGGCCCTTGACGGGAATCAACGGCACGTCGGTGATCGGCAGCACGGTGGCACCGTCCACTTCATACGCCACGGCGGCGGCGCCGCGTTGCAGGGCATCGGCGATGTGCGCGCGGCCATCGTATTTACCGCCAGGCACCGCCAGGAACAGGTCCCCGGCGCGTACATTACGACTGTCCAGCGTCAGCTCGCGAATCAGCAGATCGCGACCGGCATGGGCAAAAATCTTGTTCAGGCTAAGAGACATCAGCCGCGCCCTCCATTGGCTTTTACCGCGGCGGCCGGTGGTCCGGCGTTCGCTTGTTGGGTCGGCGGCAGGTTGTCCGGCGTGATGTTCATCAGGCGCAGGGTGCCGGACATCACTTTGCTGAACACCGGCGCCGACACCAGGCCACCGAAGTAGCCCGCTTTACTCGGTTCATCGATCACGACGACGATGGCATAGCGCGGGTCGCTCATCGGGCCGAAACCGGCGAACAGCGAGCGATAGGAGTTCTCGGCATAGCCTTTGGTGCCGACCGAGGTCTTACGCGCAGTACCCGACTTGCCGGCCACGTGATACGCCGGCACCTGGGCGCGGAATACGCCACGCGGTGCTTCGATCACTTGTTGCAGCATGCCTTGCATGGTCTTGGCGACGTTTTCCGGAATCACCTGGGTCGCTTTCGGCGCTTCGTCGACGTGGATCAGGCTCAAAGGAACCATCCGACCGTTATTGGCCAATACAGAGAAAGCGTGGGCCAGCTGGATCGCGGTCACCGACAGGCCATAGCCGTAGGACAGCGTGGCGGTCTCGGCTTTTTTCCAGTCGCGGTAGTTCGGCAGGTTGCCCACGCGCTCACCCGGGAAGTCCAGGCCGGTGGGTTGGCCAAGGCCGATCTTTTGCGCCAGGTGGTAGATGGTTTCGCCGCCGATATCGAAGGCGACCTTACTCATGCCCACGTTACTGGAGTTGATCAGAATACCTGTCAGATCCAACACCGGGCCTTCGGTACGCGACACGTCACGAATGGTGTATTTGCCCAACTGCAGGGTGCCGGGGTAGACCTCGACCTTGTCGCTGGGCTTCCAGCGCCCGGTTTCCAGGGCGGCACTCATGGAAATGGCTTTCATGGTCGAACCCGGCTCGAACACGTCGATCATCGCGCGGTTGCGCATCATCGCCGGTTGCAGGTTGCGACGGTTGTTCGGGTTGTAGGTCGGCTGGTTGACCATGGCGAGGATCTCGCCGGTCTTCACGTCCATGATCACCAGGCTGCCGGCCTTCGCGCCGTTCTCGATGATCGCGTTACGCAGCTCGCGGTTGGCCAGGTATTGCAGGCGCAGGTCAATCGACAACGCCAAGGGCTTGCCGGCCTTGGCGTTTTTGGTGACTTGGACGTCTTTGATCAGTCTGCCGCGCCGATCCTTGATGACCTGTCGCTTGCCGGGCACGCCGGCCAGCCATTCATCGTAGGCCAGCTCAACCCCTTCGCGACCATGGTCGTCGATGTCGGTAAAGCCAACCATGTGCGCGGTGGTTTCACCGGCCGGGTAGAAACGGCGGAATTCCTCGATGCCATAGACACCGGGGACCTTGAGGTCGAGCACTTGCTGGCCCTGTTCGGGGGTGAGGCCGCGAACCAGGTAGATGAATTCTTTATTGGCCTGGGCTTCCAGGCGCTCGGCCAGGGCTTTCGGGTCCTGACCCAACGCGGCAGCCAGTTGTGGCCACTTGTCCTTGGCTACCTGCAATTCCTTGGCGTTGGCCCACAGCGTGGTCACCGGCGTACTGACGGCCAGGGGCTCGCCGTTACGGTCGGTGATCAGGCCGCGGTGTGCAGGAATCGGAATATGTCGCAGGCTACGAGCATCGCCCTGGCCGATCAGGAAGTCGCGGTCGACCACCTGCAGGTCGATGATCCGCCAGGCGATGGCGCCGACCATCAAGGCCAGCAAGCCGAGCATCAGGCGGAAGCGCCACGGGTAAAGTGCGCCTTCGAGTTTCATCATGGCGCCACCATTCGAACTTCGGCCGCGCCAGGGATGTGCATCTTCAACTGTTCGGTGGCCAGTATTTCGATGCGGCTGTGGGCGGTCCAGGTGCTTTGCTCGAGGATCAACCGGCCCCACTCCGCCTGCGCTTTATCACGCACACTCAATTCGCCGTACAGGGTATTGAGCAGTTGGCGGTTGTAATGGGCGCTGTAGGACACCGCAATCGCGGACACCAGCACGCCGATAAACAGCAGCAACATAAAGAAGCTGCCGCCCGGGAGGGGCTTGGCGAAGAGCCTGCTCACCGCAACTTCTCCGCGACGCGCATGACGGCGCTACGGGAGCGTGGGTTGGCCTTGAGTTCAGCTTCGGAAGCGAACTGCGCCTTGCCATGGATTTTGATTTTCGGCACGAAGGCTTCGAAACGCACCGGCAGGTTGCGTGGCAGGTTGTCGGATTCACCCTTGACCAGGCGACGCATGAACAGTTTGACGATGCGGTCTTCCAGGGAGTGGAAGCTGATCACCACCAGGCGCCCGCCCACTTCCAAGGCTTCCAGCGCGGCTTCGAGGCCGGCTTCCAGATCGCCCAACTCATTGTTGACGTGAATGCGCAGGCCCTGGAACGCACGGGTCGCCGGGTTCTTGCCCTTTTCCCAGGCAGGGTTGGCGACTTTCAGCACTTCCGCCAGGTCGGCGGTGCGCTCGAACGGCTGGATTTCGCGGCGCTCGACCACGGCGCGCGCCATGCGACCGGCGAAGCGTTCTTCACCGTATTCCTTGAACACACGGGCGATTTCTTCCACCGGCGCGGTGGCGATGAACTGGGCGGCACTGACACCACGGGTGGGGTCCATACGCATATCCAGCG
This sequence comes from Pseudomonas veronii, assembly GCF_001439695.1. GTDB lineage: Bacteria > Pseudomonadota > Gammaproteobacteria > Pseudomonadales > Pseudomonadaceae > Aquipseudomonas > Aquipseudomonas veronii. The sequence continues at coordinate 141,266 of NZ_JYLL01000005.1, read as the reverse complement.
GGCCGTCGTTCATGAAACTGAAACCGCGCTCCGGGTCATCGAGCTGCGGCGAGGACACGCCCAGGTCGAGCAAAACCCCGGCCACCTTGCCTGCCATGCCGCGCTCGGCGACTTCGGCACCCAGCTCGGCAAAGCTGCGTTGTACAACGACAAAGCGGCCGTCTTCGGCCGCTAGCGCTTGCCCGGTGGCAATCGCCTGGGGGTCTTTGTCGAACCCGAGGAGTTTACCGTCGGGCCCGAGCTGGCTGAGTATCAACCGGCTGTGCCCGCCCCTGCCGAAGGTGCCATCCAGATAGCAGCCATCCGCGCGTACGGCGAGAGCCTCAACGGCTTCGTCAAGCAGTACGGTGATGTGGTTAAAGCCGCTATCAATAGTCACAAGATCAAATCACGCAGTTCATCAGGCATGGCGCCCGGTTGTTGAATAGCAGCCAGGTCAGCTGCAGAAACAGCATCCCAGGCATCTTCGTCCCACAATTGGAACTTGTTCAGTTGGCCCACCAGCATTGCGCGCTTGTCGAGCTTGGCGTACTCGCGCAGACGCGGAGGCACCAGGAAACGACCACTGCCATCGAGTTCGAGGTCGACGGCATTACCGATCAGCAAACGCTGCAGACGGCGGTTTTCTTCACGCAATGAAGGCAAGGCACGCAGTTTGGTTTCAATCAACTCCCACTCATCGAGGGGGTAAACGCATAAACAAGGGTCAACGGCATCGATCGTGATGATTAACTGCCCGGAACTTCGCGAAATCAGCTCGTCACGATACCGGCTCGGCATAGCGAGACGGCCTTTTGCATCGAGACTGATAGCGTTAGCTCCGCGAAACACAGATGCGTTTCTCCAAATTTTAGCGCTTTACGTTAAAAAAACCCACTTTGTGCCACTTTCCGCCACTTGCGCACACTATAGGAATGCGCCCACCACACCGTCAAGGCGCGGATTCAAGGAAAAGCCTTACAGAACGGAGATTTAGGAGCGCAAGAGGAGGAGAAATCAGAGTTCAGCGGTATTTTTGGCTCAATAAGCACAAATAGCTCAAAGAGCTATGCTTCAAAGTTAAAGTAATTTATTAAGAGTAAGATTTTTTTGGTATTACCAAGATGCATCTGCCAATGATTTGGCAGGGAGGGATTCTTGCGTTACTACCGGGTTTCTGCACGAGATTCGGACAGAAGGAAAAAAGGTGGAGAGTCGATCTATAAGCCGGGTTCTGTCTTGAACAGTCATTCGTCTACGATGGCCATCACTGGACATCTTTAGCAACCTACCCGGTCCCAGCGCGGGCCACGCCTTGGGACCCTATTTGGTCTTGCTCCAAGTGGGGTTTACCTAGCCACGAACTGTTGCCAGACGTGCGGTGCGCTCTTACCGCACCTTTTCACCCTTACCGGCACCGAAGTGCTTAGGCGGTTATTTTCTGTGGCACTTTCCGTAGGCTCACGCCTCCCAGGCATTACCTGGCACTTCGCCCTATGGAGCCCGGACTTTCCTCCCCCCCCTAATTTTCATAGAGGGCAGCGACTGTCCAATCGACTCTCCGCCGCGCAGGTTAACGGCACGACGGAGTTAGGACAAGTATTAAAAGTGCAGCAATGCCATCACGTTCAGACGGAATACCGGTTTAACCCCGGAACTATTCGGCTTTCTGTTTATCCAGCGCGGCCTGATACAACACATTTTTACGCACCCCGGTGATTTCCGCTGCCAGCGCCGCCGCTCGCTTAAGGGGCATCTCCTTGAGCAGCAGATCCAGAACGCGCATGGCTTCGCCACCGACGGCGTCTTCATTTTCCGGCGCCGTCCAACCCGCCACCAGCACCACGCACTCGCCACGCTGCTGATTGCTGTCACCTTCGACAAACGCGCGCAGTTCTTCCAGCGGCAGCCCCTTGAGCGTCTCGAAGGTCTTGGTCAGCTCGCGGGCCAGCAGCGCCAGGCGCTCGCCACCGAACACCAGTTCCATGTCCTGCAGGCATTCGAGGATACGATGCGGGGCTTCATAGAAGATCAGCGTGCGCGGTTCTTCCTTAAGCGCCTGAAGACGTGCGCGACGCCCCACCGCCTTGGCCGGCAGGAAACCTTCGAAGATGAAACGATCCGACGGCAACCCCGCGGCGGATAACGCCGCAATCAACGCGCATGCGCCCGGAACCGGCACTACATTGATACCCGCGGCACGCGCCTGACGGACCAGGTGGTAACCGGGATCGGAAATCAGCGGGGTACCGGCATCGGAAATCAGCGCCACATCGTCACCGGCCAGCAGGCGCGTGATAAAACGGCTGCCTTCTTCGCGCTCGTTATGTTCGTGGCAGGCCGCCAATGGCGTACTGATGCCGAAATGCTGCATCAAGCGCTGGGAGTGCCGAGTGTCTTCCGCAGCGATCAATTTAACGTCGCGCAACACTTTAAGCGCCCGGGCGCTGATGTCGTCCAGGTTGCCAATGGGCGTCGCCACGACAAAAAGCGAGCCTGCAGTGGAATTCAAAGGACCTGGAGCAGTCAAAACGCACACCTCGATGGTTGGCAAAAGCCACATTGTAGCGCGTCGACGCCGCGGAAATATGCCATCGAGATGGATGCCGTTTCAGCCGTCGGTCGGCCCTAGCCACCCAAACGCAACATTTGCACCACCTAAATTCACGGTTTCACGCCAGTAACATCGCGCCTGGGCCAGTGCTTGGGTACAATTCCACGCTAATTTGATCGGTATCAGGAACACTTACATGATCCCTTGCCTGCGGCTGCTCTCCGCCCTCTGCCTCGCTGCCTTGCTGGGCGCCTGTGCCAGCTCGCCCTCGTCCCGCCTTGGCGACCTGCCACGGACCCCGGATGCCAGTATCGAGCAACTGCTCGAACAGGCGACTACCGCCAACACGCCCGAAAAAGCTGCGTTGCTGCGCCTGAGCGCGGCCGACATGGCCTACCACCAGAACAACGCTGGCCGCTCGTCGCAGATTCTTGCGCAGGTGCCGCTGGATGTTCTCAAGCCCGCCGCGCAGGTGTTCGCCAACACCCTGGCCGCCGAACTGGCCATGACGCGCAACCAGCCCAAGGCCGCGCTGGCGGCGTTGAACCACCCCAGCCTGCAGAACCTGAAGGAGCTGCCGGCCGAACAGCAGGTCCGCACCGGCACCGTACATGCACGCGCCTATGAAGCCGACGGCCAGACCCTGGCCGCCGCTCGCGAGCGCGTGACCATGGCGCCACTGCTGACCGGCGACGCCGCCAAGAGCAACCATGAAGCCATCTGGGCGCTGATTGCCGCGCTGCCGGCCGAACAACTGCAAGCCAGCGGCAACCCGACGCTCGACGGCTGGATCACCCTGGCCCAGGCGGTCAAGGGCGCCGGCACGCTGGAGCAACAGCAAGCCGCCATTGACACCTGGCGCGCGCAGAACCCCGGCCATCCGGCCGCCGTGCAACTGCCGACGCCGCTGACCAAACTCAAGGAACTGGCGAGCCAGCCGCTGAACAAGATCGCCCTGCTACTGCCGCAGGAGGGTCCACTGGCCACCGTGGCCAAGGCCCTGCGCGAAGGCTTCATGGCCGCGCATTACCAGGCTGAACAAGCCGGGCAAAAGCCGCCGGTCATCGAGTTCTATGACAGCTCGCGCCTGACCTCCCTCGACGACTTCTACGCCAAGGCCAAGGCTGCCGGCGTGCAATTGGTCGTCGGGCCGCTGGAAAAGCCGCTGGTCAAACAGCTCAGCGCGCGCCCGCAATTGCCGATTACCACCCTGGCGTTGAACTACAGCGAGACCGATCAAAACCCGGCGCAGTTGTTCCAGTTCGGCCTGGCGGCTGAAGACGAAGCTCGCGAAGTCTCGCGCCGCGCCCGTGCCGACGGCCTGCACCGCGCCGCTGCGATGGTGCCCCGTGGCGAATGGGGTGAGCGTGTCTACAAGGCCTTCCGCCAGGACTGGGAAGCCAACGGCGGCACCGTTGTCGGCGTCGAGTACGTCGACCAGCCGGTCGCCCTCGCCCAGCAGATTGCCGATCTGTTCCAACTGCGTAAAAGCGAAGGCCGTGCCAAGAGCCTGCAAAGCGCCGTCGGCACCGACGTCGCCGCACAACCTTCGCGTCGCCAGGATATCGAGTTCATCTTCCTGGCCGTCACCCCGCAACTGGCCCAGCAGATCAAGCCGACCCTGAACTTCCAGTACGCTGGCGACGTGCCGGTGTATGCGACGTCTCACGTGTTCAGCGCCAGCGGCGACAAGAACCAGTACCTGGACATGACCAACGTGATGTTCTGCGAAACCCCTTGGCTGCTCAACACCACCGACCCGCTGCGCAACCAGGTCGCTGCACAATGGCCGCAAGCCAATGGCAGCCTTGGCCGCCTGTACGCGATGGGCGTCGATGCCTACCGCCTGGCGCCACGCGTAGGCCAACTCAAGGCATTGCCGGATACGCGCATTGACGGCCTCTCGGGCAACCTGGGCATCAGCACGCACCAGCGCGTTGACCGCCAGATGCCGTGGGCGAAGTTCGTCGGCGGCGAGGTCCAGCGTCTGCCCGATACCCCACGCTGATGCCCGAGCGGTCCAGCGCACAAAGCGGCAAGGATGCCGAACTTCAAGCGCTTGAGTATCTTCGACAACAGGGTCTGCGCCTTCTGGCGCAGAACTGGTTGTGTAAACGCGGCGAGCTTGATCTGGTCATGCTTGACGGCGATACAGTAGTATTCGTCGAAGTCCGCTACAGAAAACACGCACAATGGGGTGGCGCGCTCGCCAGTATCGACGGGCGCAAGCGTCAGAAGCTGATACTCGCCGCGCAGTTTTTCCTGCTCAAGGAGCATCGCTGGGCTGACTCCCCCTGCCGTTTCGATGTGGTTGCCATTGAAAGCACACCGTCTGGCAAAGCTGATTTGAACTGGCTCAAAGATGCCTTCGACAGCTGATTCGCCGGACATCTTCACCACATACTTTTGCTCTTTGCTTTGCGGGCTGCACATTCCTGTGCCAAATAGCCGCGCTACTTAAGGTCACACAGATGGACATGCAATCCCGAATTCGCCAGCTTTTCCAGGCCAGCATCGACACCAAGCAACAGGCGATGGACGTACTTGCACCGCACATCGAGCAAGCCAGTCAGGTCATGGTCAATGCCTTGCTCAACGAGGGCAAAATGCTTTCGTGCGGCAACGGCGGCTCGGCCGGCGATGCCCAGCATTTCTCGTCCGAGTTGCTCAACCGCTTCGAGCGCGAGCGTCCGAGCTTACCGGCCATTGCCTTGACCACCGATTCGTCGACGATCACCTCGATCGCCAACGACTACAGCTACAACGAAATCTTCTCCAAACAGATCCGCGCCCTGGGGCAACCGGGTGACGTGCTGCTGGCGATTTCCACCAGCGGCAACTCGGCGAATATTATTCAGGCGATCCAGGCCGCACATGATCGCGAAATGATTGTCGTAGCATTGACTGGCCGCGACGGCGGCGGCATGGCCTCGCTGTTGCTGCCCGAGGACGTGGAGATTCGCGTCCCGGCCAATGTCACCGCACGTATTCAGGAAGTCCACCTGCTGACGATCCACTGCCTGTGCGATCTGATCGACAGCCAACTGTTCGGGAGTGAAGAATGACCGTTAAACGCCTCAGCCTATTGGCGATTGCGCTGTGCCTCGGCATCAGCGGCTGCAGCACGGCAATCACCGCGACACGTGACACCCCCATCCAGGACGACAAGGGCACCCGCACCTTCGGCAGCAAGATTGACGACTCGTTGATCGAAACCAAGGTCGAGGTCAACGTCGCCAAGGCCGCTACGGACCTGGGCAATGGCGCGTCGCGCATCGTTGTGACCAGCTTCAACGGCGTGGTGCTGCTCGCCGGCCAAACGCCACGTGCCGAACTCAAGGCTCAGGCCGAACAAGCCGCCTCGGCCGTGCAGCGGGTCAAGAAGGTCCACAACGAATTGCAGGTAATGGACCCGATCACCCTGCTGGCCATCAGCAACGATGCGCTGCTGACCACCAAGATCAAGGCGCAGATGCTGACCGACAACGCCATTCCCGGTTCACGCATCAAAGTCGTCACCGACAACGGCATCGTTTACCTGATGGGCCTGCTGACCCAGGCAGAAGCGACCCGTGCGGCGAACTTGGTACAGGGCGTGTCCGGCGTACAGAAGATCGTGAAGGTGTTCGAGTACATCGATTGATGTAACCGACGACCACAAAAAAGGGCGCCGTGCATTGATTGCACGGCGCCCTTTTTATTGGCTGCAGATTACTGGTATTGCGAGTACGGGTTGCCCTGGAACTGGTTGTTCTGCTGCGGCGCCTGTTGCTGGGCGCCCGGCTGGCCATACTGCTGGCCTGGGATTGGGCCCAGGTTCACTTCTACACGACGGTTCTGCGCGCGACCGTTGACGTCGGCGTTGCTGGCGATCGGATTATCCGGACCGGCACCACGAGCGCTCAGGTTGGCAGCGCTGACGCCTTGGGAGGTCAGATAGTTGGCCACGCTCTGCGCACGACGCTGGGACAGGTCCATGTTCAACTGGCGGCTGCCGGTGCTATCGGTGTAACCCACGATCTGGATGGTGTTCTGGCTGAACTGCTTGAGCGAGTTGGCCAGGTTGTTCAGCGGCGTATAGAAGCTGCTGGAGATCGCGTCCGAGTTGGTAGCGAAGGTGATGTTGCCCGGCATGATCAGTTTGATCTGATCGCCCTGGCGCTGAACCTCAACCCCGGTATTGGCCATGCTTTCGCGCAGTTTCTTTTCCTGCTGGTCGGCGTAGTAGCCATAACCCGCAGCGCCTGCACCCGCGACGACGGCACCGATCAGTGCGCCCTTGCCACGGTTGTTATGGTCGATGGCTGCACCGGCCAACGCACCGGCCAGGGCGCCGAGGCCGCCGTACTTGACGGTCTTGCTCATGCCACCGGATTCATTACTCGCCTGTCCCTGGCTGCTACCGTCATACGGATTGGGTGAAGCGCAGCCAGATAACATGGCTACGGCAGTAGCGACAACGAGCAGACGACGCGGAGTGAACATGGAGAAGCTCCTACTTTTGCACTCTGGGTGCAGAGGATATGGACAATGGATCTTTGCCGGGTTTTGAACGCGACAAACGGTAAAAATTCCGTGGACGTATCTTAACCTGTAACAAAAAACGCAGGACTATCGTCGCGGCACAAACCGTAGCAGACGCACGCTGAACACACGCTGAGTTTTTTGCTACAGGGCTTGATCGCCTACGTTGCAATCATGCGCGCACAAAGGGGTTCTCGCGCATCTCGTCACCGAGTCGCGTCTCCGGCCCGTGACCGGTCACCACCGTCGCCGCCTCATCCAGCGTATACAGGCGCTGCTTGATCGAGCGCACAATCGCCGCTTGGTCCCCGCCCCACAAATCCGTGCGGCCTACGCCCCGGCGAAACAACGTATCTCCAGCGATCAGCAGCTTGGCATCGGCAAACCAGAAACTCATCGACCCCGGCGTGTGCCCCGGCGTATGCAATGCGACGCCGCAACCGCAAGCCAGCTCTTCATCGTCGGCCAGCCAACGGTCCGGCGACGGCACCGGCGTATACGGCACGCCAAACGTCTGGCACTGCATCTCCAGGTTATCCCAGAGGAACTGGTCGGCCTTGTGCAAATGCAGGGTCGCGCCGGTCTTCTCCTTCAACTGGCCGGACGCCAGGAAGTGATCCAGGTGAGCATGGGTGTGAATGATGCTCACCACCTTGAGGCCCAGCGCCTCGAGCCGCGCCAGGATCAGCTCGTGATTGCCGCCGGGGTCGACCACGATGGCTTTTTTACTGACGGGGTCGCCGATGATGGTGCAGTTGCACTGCAACGGGCCGACGGGGAAGGTTTCGCGGAAAAGGGTCGGCTTTGCGGTGTCCATGAACGGTCCTCTTGTGCAAACGGCATAGGGTTTCCGGGCGACTGTCGCCAGAATGATTGCACTATTAAACCAGACTGGAGCGGCGTCGCACCTCAACGCAAGCAAGCTCGCCAGCGGACTCAGGCTTTAACCAATCAACCGCAGCTCCTGCGCCCGCGCGACCGCCTGGGTGCGCCGCTCCACGCCGAGCTTGCTGTTGATATGGCTGGCGTGGGTCTTGACCGTGTGCAGGGAGATGAAGAGTCGGTTACTGATCTCCTGGTTCGAACAGCCCTGGGCGATCAGTTGCAGCACTGCCAGCTCGCGGGCGCTCAGGGTTTCATGGTTGGGCGCCGGCTCGCTGACAGCAACGGCCGGCAGCAGCGCCAACAGGCTCTGGTTCAATAAACCATGGGGGTCTTGGCCGAGTTGATCGCGCATCCAGTCGGGATACCCTTCAAGCAGGCGCTGGAAGGGTTGCAGCGCGCCCCCGGCCCCGGCTTCCAGGGCGCGAACCAACACCTCGCGCGCCTTGGCCTCCTGGCCGCTCTCCAGCAGCAACTGCGCCTGCTGGGTCAGCGCCATCAGGGCAATCATCTGGCGGCCGCTGCCATGAGCGTGTTGCGCCAGGTCTTCGAGGCGCTGCAGGGCCGCCGCCGGTTGATGGCGGATCGCATCCAACGCGGCTTGCTGCAGCTCGATATGCTGCGGCAGGTGCGGATGAAACTCCGGGGCCGCCGCCGCGTGTGCGCCGTTGTAGGTTTGCCCCAGGCGGGTCAGCCAGGCGTCGGCCAGGTCGGTACGCCCCTGGGCCAACCAGAGCTCGCATTTGATCAGGGTGATCATTGCCAGGTAGTAAATCGGCGGCACGTCCCAGATGTGCATCAGGCGTTCGGCCTCGGCCAGTTCGGCGAAGGCTTTGGGGAAGTCGCCGCGGCGCCCTTCGAAGTTGGCAATCACGCAATGCCCGATCAGCACGCTGATATCCCGGCAGGCGCGGGCTTCGGCCAGGCCGGCGCGCAGGCGGACCAGGCCGGCTTCAGGCTGACAACGCGCGAGCAGCAGGTAGCCTTCGTAAAGCGCTAATCGGGCGCGCACGGCGTACAACCGTTGGGGCGAAAGGTCGTGCAAGCGTTGCAGGCCCTGGTGTACTTCATCCAGCGAGCGCAGGATTTCACCCCGCGCCTGCAAGACCCGGGCACGGTCGTAATGGGCCAGGGCCTCAAACAGCGGGTTGCCGACACGCTGCGCCAATTCGAGGGATTCGCGGTTCAAGCCACGGGCGCGCCACAGGTCGGCATCGACGATCGCCAGGTTGGAGAGGGTCGACAGGCACATCAGGCGCTGACCATAACGGCGCTGCGGCAGGCTTTCCAAGGCTTCACTGCAATAGCGCTGAGTCAGCTCGCGGTCGCCTCGGCCCCGGGCGATGATCCCGCTCAGCGCCAGCCACTGCGCCAGCATCGACTTCTGCGCAGTGGCCGATGGCGCCGGCAGGAAGCGGCTGAGATAGCCGGACAGTTCTTCCGCCGCATCCAGCTGGCACGCCAGGCCCAAGGCCCAGCTGTACAGCACGATCAACCGGGGCGTGCTGATCAGCAGGCTGTCGGGCAAGTCCATTTTCCAGCGTAGGAGCATGCCAACGTTCTGCTCGGCCAGCAGTTGCTCCTCGGAGAGGTTCTGCACCAGGTTCGCCGCCACATCCAGATGACCGGCGCGCAGCGCCTGCTCGACCGCTTCATCGATCAGCCCCTGGGCGTTGAACCAGCGACAGGCGCGCAGGTGCAGGCTGGCAGGCGGCAGCACGGCGCTGCTCGCGCGCCGGGTGCGCAGCAGGTCGGAAAACAAATGGTGGTAACGGAACCAGTGCCCCTGCTCGTCCAGCGGCACCAGAAATACCTGATGAGCCTGCAAGTAACGCAGGATTTCCGCGCTGTCGTGGGCATCGCGTATGGCGTCGCACAGTTCACTGCAAAAGCGTTCCTGCGAAGCGGTTTCATAGAGGAATGCCTGGACTTCCGCCGGCAGGCAATCAATCACTTCTTCCAGCAAATAGTCGCGTATCAAGCCTTCGCCGCCGTGCAGGCTCTGCGGCAAGGCGCCCTCATTCCCCGCTTCGGAGGCCGCCAACAGCCAGAAACGCAAACCAGCGACCCAGCCTTCACTGCGCCGGATCAAATTATCCAGCGCCTCGCCGCGCAGCGAACTGCTGTGGCGATCCAACACCGCCAGGGATTCGGCGTGGGTCAGGCGCAGGTCTTGCTCATGCAGCTCCAGCAGGTGCCGAGACAGGCGCAAGCGCGCCAGGTGCCAGTCCGGGCGCTGGCGACTGGTAACCAGCACCAGCAGGCCATCGGGCAAATGATTGAGGAAAAATTGCAGACAGCGATCAAGCACCGGGCCCTGGGCCAAATGGTAGTCATCCAGCACCAGCAACAAAGGCGCACGCGTGGACAACTGCAGCGCCAGCTCATCGAGCAAGCCATCGAGCCATTCTTCGAAGGCAAACGGTTGATGACGCTGACGCATTTTCAGCAGGCCCAGGGATTGCGCACCCAGTTGCGGGAAGTATTGCTGCAAGCCGTCAAGCAGGCGCTCGAGGAAACGCCCGGGGTCGTTATCCCGCGGGCTCAGGCCCAGCCAAAGGCTTTGCCAATGAGCGGGCAGACTCTGGCAGAACTCGACCGCCAGCGAACTCTTGCCGAACCCAGCCGGCGCGCAGACCAGCAGCAATCGCCCTTCCAGGCCAGCGCTCAGCCGTTCGCACAGGCGCGGTCGCAGCACGTAGCCGTCAGGCAGCGGAGGTCTGTAGAAGCGACCTTCCAGGGTCGGAATCACCGCGCTGGCAGGCCCCTGGATTCGGGACAGATCAGTCATCGCCGGGCTCTTGTAGAAGGCTGTTGTCGGCATTGCAGATGTCCGCAGACTAGCGGTAAAAGCGGCGGTTTTGTAGATCTTTGCAACATTTGCCTGAAAAAGAACTGCGACAAGAAATGTGAGAGGGGGCTTGCTCCCGATTGCGCTGGGGCAGCCAATAGAATTCTTGGCTGTCAGACCGCTATCGGGGGCAAGCCCCCTCCCACATTTGGCTACGCGTGCAGCTTAGCGAACACCGTCCTGGCGCAGGGCCGCCGGGCTGAAGTCGCTGATGCCGGCGGTGAAGCCGAAGTCATACGCCTGTTTCTCTTCGTTCTTCATGCCCAGGGCCAGGTAGCGGCCGGACTGCAGGTCGTAGAGGGTTTCCAGGGCGTACCACGGCACTTGTTTGTCGTAGTAGTTCTCGGCATGGGCTTCGGCGACGCGCCACAGTTGGCCGCGACCGTCGTAGTGGTCGATCACGGCCGCTTGCCAGGTGTCTTCGTCGATGAAGAAGTCACGCTTGGCGTAGATGTGGCGCTGGCCTTCCTTCAGGGTCGCGACCACATGCCACACGCGGCGCAACTCGTAGCGTGCGAGGTCCTGGTTGATGTGGCCGGCCTTGATGATGTCGACATACTTGAGTTTCGGATCGTCGATCTTGTAGCTGTTGGAGGCGATGTAGATTTCTTTCTTGCCTTCCAGTTTCCAGTCGTAGCGGTCCGGCGCACCGTTGTACATGTCGAGGTTGTCGGAGGTACGCAGGCCGTCGGCAGCGGTACCCGGCCCGTCATAAGACACTTGCGGCGCCCGGCGTACACGGCGCTGGCCGGCGTTGTAGACCCACGCCGAGCGCGGTTCCTTCACCTGGTCGAGGGTTTCGTGAACCAGCAGCACACCACCGGCCAGACGTGCCGGTGCGGTCACTTGCTGCTTGAAGTAGAACAGCACGTTGCCGGGGTTTTTCGGGTCGAAGTCCTTCATTTTGTCGCGGAACACGAACTGGTCTTTGAAATACACCAGGCTGAACGAACCGTTGGTCTGCGGCGTGGCCTGGGTCACCAGGCGGGTCACGCTGCCGCCGCGATAGCGGGTGATGTGGTTCCAGATGACTTCAACGCCACTTTTCGGAATCGGGAACGGCACGGCGGTTTCGAAGTTTTCCAGACCGTTACCGCCGGACACCAGGTTGGTGTTGGTGGCGTTCTTCTTGATCGAGGCGAACACCTCGGCCGGTACAGTGGCGCCGCGATGGGTCGGGTAGACCGGCATCTTGAAGGTGTCCGGGTAGCGCTTGAACATCGCGTACTGCCCCGGCGCCAGCTTGTCTTTGTATTGCTCGACGTTTTGCGCGGTGATGGTGAATTGCGGTTGTTCGCTGGCATAAGGGTTGGCCAGGAAACCACGGGCGTCGACGGCGCCGGCATTCGTCGGCAACGGCGACCATTTGGGAATGGTGCCTGCGGCGTTACCGGCCATTTCGGCGCCCATCGGGGTCAGGGTCGTGCCCAGCTTGGCGGCCTCATCCGCCGACACCGCCGCCATGACGTTACTCGCCAGGATCGACAGCCCAAGCACACCGACGTGCAACAGACTTTTAGTTATTTTCATGTTCTGGTTCTTCCTGAAATGCAGTGTGCTTAGAAGTTGGCGCCGACGCTGAGGGCGATGAAATCACGGTCGTCCACAGTGGAATACTTACCGCCGAAGAAGTTGGTGTAGGCCAAGCTCGCGGTGTAGGTATTCTGGTATTCAGCATCCAGGCCGAGACTGACAGCCTTGCGACCTTCTTCGAAGTTGCCGCCAGGGCCTGGCGAATAACCGCTGACGTCATGGGACCAGGCCACGTTGGGCTTGAGGTTCACACCCGCGAACACATCCGGGTATTCCCAGATTGCCCGACCGCGATAGCCCCAGGAGTTGGCGGTGGTAAAGCCGTCATTGTTGCAGTTGGCCGTCAGGTTACTGCGGTCTGTACCTGCGCCCGCACCGGCAATGGTTCCCGCGTTGAGCGTCGCGCACAGTGGGCCTTCCCCAGGACCAAATACCGGATCACGCCCGTAGCGCGCTTTCGAGCTGCTTTCCAGGCCGCCGACGTGGGTCAGCCCCACTTCGCCCACCAGTGTCAGCCGGCTGGCGCCCATGACCTGATCAAAGAAGTGCGTAAAGGTGGTCTGGAGTTGGGTGATTTCCTTGCGGCGATAGCCATTCAGATCCTGACCGGCGGCGCCCTTGAGCGGGGAAGCACCGTTCAAGCCTATCAACGGCGTAACGCCCGCGTACAAGATGTCGGTGGTATTGAGCTGAACCGGCGCGTTCGGCCGGTAGCTGATCTCGCCGCTCCACGCTGTGCCGGTAGGCAAGGTCGTCGAGAAACTCAAACCGTACAAGCGAATGTCTTCTGGATATTCGACGAAGTAGCTGGAGTTACCGGCCACGATGAGTGGACGCAGGCTACTGGCTGGCGTGGACGTCAATGCGTTAGCCGCGGCGTAAGTCGCAGCCGATGCGCCCTTGGCGCTGAAAATCGGCGCACGGCTGTGGTAGTTCATGAAATAAGCGCCGAACTCAGTGTCCAGCGGCTCGAAGTTGTAGTGCATGGCCACACCGAACTGCCCGCTATCGCGTGCGTCACGATCAGAACCGCGCTTGACCAGTACACCTTCGTCATTGATGTCGACGCCAAACCGATTCATCAGCGGCAAACCACCACCCGCAGCGATGACAGAGCGCTTGCTGAGCAACCGCAGGTTGTCATTGCAGCCGCCTGTAATGACGTCCGCCTGGGAGAAAAACGTCCCGCAGTTATCGGTGACGGTCTTCTCCCAATCCAACTGATAGAAGCCTTCCGCCGACAGGTTTTCGGTCAGTGTCTGCGACACATAGAACATGTTGACCGGAATCAGGCCTTCCTTGATCTCGGCACCCGGGCGACGGAACGCCGCTACGTCAATCGGGTTGATGGAGTTGATGCCGCCGCCGATGAAGGTACTTTCGCCCCAACTTACAACCTGTTTACCGAAACGCACGGAACCTGGCTCATCGGCAATCGAGTAGTTGTGATAAATGAAGGCGTCGAGAATTTCCCCGCCGGAAGACCGGGCGCCCATAGGACGGCCGTTGTCACTGATGTCCTTGAACTCACGATTTTCGTCCTTGAGTTCAAAGTCATACCAATATTTGCCGCGAACAAACACACCGGTGTCGCCGTATTTCAGTTCCAGGTCATGGATGCCCTTGAAGATTTTCGAGAACGTCTCGCCGCGCTTGAAGTTCAAATGGCCGTCATCGGAGGTCTGGGACAAGCCCTTGCCGCCATTGTTGACGCCGATCAGATCGCGGTTGGCCTTGGCTGTCGACCAACTGGCCCCCACGGAAAGAGAGGAGTCAAAATTCCCTTCGATTTCACCGATATTGAAACTGACGCCGAATGCCGGCCCGGCGAGCGTAGAAGCGAGACTGACGGCCAGGGGCAATCTTGCCCGGCGCCAGAACTGATTTACTGAGGTCATCGACGCTACTCCATGTGCATTATTGTTATGGCAGTGAGTTCTTTCGGTGATGCATGTAACGGCCGGAATACAACGATTCCAATGCCGCCCGGCAACCGAGCCCCCATGGCTCGAAGCGCAACATCCTTGAAAAACTCTGAGAGGGACTATAGCCAGCAGGGGGTACCGCTTGATCCCTCTAAAGTGTGATTTGCATCACCGACCCGTCTGCCACAGTCCTTTTGCCACGTCGACGAAGGCCGACGCGGCAAGGATGGCTGAAAATCGGCAAATCACAAGTGAAGCCGCGAGATAGAGCATTGCCGTGCCCGAACGGGCACGGCGAAAGGTATCAAAGGGTAGAGAGGAACGTACTGTTGTTGGCCTGCCACTCAATGATGTCGACGCGGATACGTTTTTTGTCGAGCTTGCCGACACTGGTCTTGGGAATTTCAGTAACAATGGCGATCTGGTTTGGAATCGCCCACTTGCTCAAGTGGCCCAACTCCACGAACGGCTTGAGGTGCTCCTTGAGTTCACGGGCGCCTATCACATGGCCATCACGCACCACCAGCAACGCAAACGGGCGCTCGCCCCACTGCGGATCGGCGATGCCCACCACCGCTACTTCGCGTACCGCCGGGTGGCGGCTGACCAGGTCTTCCAGAGCCAGGGACGAGATCCATTCGCCGCCGGTCTTGATCACGTCCTTGATGCGGTCGCGGATATCGATCACCCCAAACGCATCGAGGGTCGCCACGTCGCCGGTGTGCATCCAGCCGCCTTCCCACAGCTCGGCGCCCTTTTGCGGTTCGTTGTAGTAACCCTCGGTCAGCCACGGCGCGCGTAGCACCAGTTCGCCCTGGGACTCGCCATCGGCGGGCAGGAAATGCCCGTCGCTGTCGATGATCGCCGCTTCCACCAACGGCCCGGGCACTCCGGCCTTGATGCGGTAAGTGGTGCGCTCGTCCTCGGTGCCGGCCATCAGCTCATCGTTGAGATGGGCGCAGGACACCAACGGCCCGGTCTCGGACATGCCATACGCGGCGGTCAGTTGAATCCCACGGGCCTTGGCCGCTTCATACAGCGTGCGATTGAGGGCGCTGCCGCCGATGACGATTTTCCAGCCGCCAAAGTCCACGCCCTGGGCGGCCTTGGCGTTGAGTACCATTTGCAGGATGGTCGGCACACAGTGGGAAAAGGTGACCTTCTCCTTGCGCCACAGCTCCACCAGGTATTCCGGATCGTAACGCCCGGGGTAGACCTGTTTCAGGCCCAGCATGGTGGCCACATACGGCAGGCCCCAGGCATGCACGTGGAACATCGGCGTGATCGGCATGTACACGTCGTTGGTGCCCAGCAAGCGAACGCTGTCGACACTGCCCATGATGGTCGCCACGCCGATGGTGTGCAGCACCAATTGGCGATGGGTGAAGTACACACCCTTGGGGTTGCCGGTGGTGCCGGTGGTATAGAAGGTGGTGGCGACGGAATTTTCGTCGAAATCCTCGAAATCGTATTTCGGGCTGGCGGCGGCCAGCAGGGTTTCGTACTCCCCCACCAGGTTCGGCAGTTCAGCGGTTTTCTCGGCCGCATCGGTCAGCAACAAGGTTTTGTCGACGGTGGTGAGCTGCCCGGCAATCGCCTGGTAGAGCCCCACGAACTCGCTGTTGACCAGCACAAAGCGGTCCTCGGCGTGGTTCATGGTGTAGAGAATCTGTTCCGGCGACAGGCGCACGTTGATGGTATGAATCACCGCGCCGATCATCGGGATGGCGAACATGCATTCCAGGTAACGGTGGCTGTCCCAGTCCATCACGGCAACGGTATCACCGGCCTTGACCCCGGCTTCGGTGAGCACATTGGCCAGGCGCGCGACCCGCTCGATCAGGGTTGGATAGGTGTAGCGCAGCTTGTCGCGATAGATGATTTCCCGGGTCTTCTCATAGCGGGCCCCGGACATGAGCAGGCGTTTGATCAACAGCGGATATTGGTACGCACCTTCGGCGGGCGGGATAACACGGGTCTGCAACATACGAATCCCTTTTTATGACTGCACGGTCTCGGCTTGAAGACCTGCACTGTAGAGACGTTAGGTGCCGACCAAATCAGCCAAAGGAATGATTTGCAGCCTGCTGCGAATGATAGCTTTGCGCCAACATTCTCTTCGGGACATGAGCAAATTAGATCAGGAAGCACCCTTCGCTGAAAGGCGAACCTTCCGACATTCGTCACGGATAGCAACTCTTTACGCTTTGGACTTTCGTCGCATCCATCGCTAAAGGACCGCTATGCACAACGATCCCATGCACCGCACGGACACACTCAACCCGAACAAGGATTTCATCGGCGGCAAACAGAAACGGCATTGGATAGAGTTCCAATTGCTGGATGAGCAGGGCGAGCCCCTGGCGAACCTGCCTTACCGTGCGGTGAATGAGGCCACTCGTGAGCGTGTTGTGCCGGAGTTTCTTGGCCGCAGCGATGCCGAGGGGGTGATTCGCGTTGAGGGCTTGCATCCGCTGCCTATCACGTTGTTGATGGAGGCCAACCCTTTGGCCGATCAACTGCAAACGCGTCGTTTGCGTGCTGAGCGCGCAGAGCCGCCTCGACCGGTTATCGGGGATCGTACACCGCTGTATGGCCCGCAACGCTCAGGCTTTTCGCCGATTGAGAAGCAGGCGCTGGCTGCGGGACGCTGTTACCACTATCTGCGAATCGGTCAATTATGTGACCAACAACCAACATTCCAGCCCCCCTTGAATGATTCGAATAAGCTACCGGCGTTTCATTTCCCGGAACGAAAGTTCAACGGCTTCACCGTCAGTGGCGATGAACTGGACCGTCGTCATGTGCTGGAAGTCTGCCCATTTCGCGCCTGGTCTCTGATGTTGCATCACCAGTCTGGGTACAGCCTGGTCAATGCCTACAACCTGGGGTTGATGAGTATTTTGGCGTATAGCACGCGGGATGAACGCGAACTGGGTTCCGTCAACGAGTTTTTCGAGCAGCAATGCCTGGATTTGTCACGTACACCTCGGGTTTGGGATAACGGCCAGGCATGGCCATGTGTGGTGGTTGATGTGCCTTTTAGTGATCGTTATTTGACGATCAAAGCCTTGGATACCGCTAAGGCAGACGTGCCGGAAGGTCATACCCAGCTGCTTTACGCTATCAGTGCATCCCAGGCGTTGGTGGCGTGGCGCGGCACTGAGATGGAAGGGCTTGCTGACCTCATCACCGATGCGACCTTTCGTCCTGTGAAACCGGAGATCGCTGCGGTTTGCGAGCCTAAGGTTCCTTGCCCTGACCTTACTGCTGTGGGCAGTGTGCACCTTGGCTTTCGCGATGCCTTTGAGGTGGCGAGAAGAGTTTTTGATACTGATTTTGGCAAGACGATTCTTGGTGGTGCTCGCGATAAAAAATTGTTCATCTGCGGCCATAGCCTGGGCGGCGCGCTTGGCCTCATCCACGCGGCCTCGCTGAAAAACCATAACCCTCTGCTCTACACCTACGGCATGCCCCGCACCTTCACCCTCCACGCCGTACAGTTTTTGGGCGACCTATGGCACTTTCGCCATGTCAATGACATGGACGCCATTCCTCGCGTGCCCCCCGAGGCCGCGCTGGACAATTACCTATATGACGCCTATGGCCCTGTCGGCCTGCTCGCTGGGTTTAGTTGGTCGCTACGTCAAGCCGTCTCCAGCGCAGTATTCAAACATGAAGACCCGTTCAGCCATCACGGTGAGATCGCCATGTTTTTCCGGGCCAAGCAACACCAGCAACAGGAGATCACACCATACCCCGCTTACCGCAAACCCGATGGCACGCCCTATCGCAGCACTATCGCCTACGAACTGCCGGAAAAAGCCAAGCTGTATTTGGTCCCCAGTCTGAGCGAGGACGGTGACCAGCAAGTCGAGCAGGCCACGCAGTGCCTGAACACATCGCTGAACGCCGAAAGCCGGGCCCGGTTCTTCCCTCGCTACAGCAACCCGGCGACGGGTCGAATGCCGCGTATTGGCGATCACTTCATGTCGCAATACCAACCCTATATCCATAACCAATTACTGGAATCGATTGATGCAGAGCGCGATCCGTTGCTGGAGCGACAGGTCCAACGGCGCAAGTTCGAACAACAGCTAAAGGATTACTACGGGAGCATTCACGAGGACGAACTAACCCGCAATCGCGTGTTCCTCGACTTACAGCGCCTGGTAGACCAAGCCCTGCATATCACCCAGCGAGTAGCAGGTGGCACCGAGGCGCTGCAGCGTTTTAACGCCATTGCCGACCCAAAAGCTTATTACGAGAAGACCGATGGTTAAGCCGATCAACACGCGAAAGAACAAAATCCGGTTTCTCCGCCTGCTCACTGTTGTGTGCGCGATGTTTTTTAGCCTCAGTGGATGCCGTCAGGATTACAGTCTGGCGCCGCCTGCCAACAGCGAAAAAATAACCGTCACCGTGAAACTGCCCAAGGAGCTAAAAACCGAAACCATGTGGGTGATGTACCGCTCGCCCATTTGTAAGCGTGTCGACTACGGCGCCAGCGGCCAGCGCACTGAACGGGATGGTCATCACTCGGTTTACAAGGAACTGGAGCGCCAGGGGCAGAGTGATCTCTACCAAGTAGAACTGCCGAAAGATGGCGGTGGCGCGTGCCGCTGGCATTTGGCGAATGTGACCTTTGGCGTGGCTTATGCCGATCCGACGCGTTTTGGCGAGAATGTGACTTCAGGGGGAGGGGGCGGCGTGGTTGTGATATTTGACTACAACGACTCGCCACGGGGAGGAGCTGATATCAAGGTTGAAGGCGATCTGACGATCAAGAAGGATTACTACCCTTGGGTCGATGAAGAGTTTTTGGGGCCTTACAAAAAAACTGTGGGCTTGGCCGGCGAGGGCAGCATTTACCTCAGTTACCAAGCATTACAGGCGCGGCAGGTATATTTCGAACCAGTCATACATTCCGATTTCATAGTTTATTCGGCGGGGCCAAAGGAAAAAAAGGAGGGAAACCACACCGCTTTCACCTATCCCGACGGCAATGTCGTGGCAGATGGTCAATCGACGCCAGACTTCTGGAAACTACAAAGCCTGCGCACAGGACGCGCCCCCGAGTGTTTTTCACGCTGGCGTTATGCCGATTGTCGGGACCCCCGCCCGCAGCTGTTACCCGACTGGCTCCCAGAACCGGATAAGCCCGGGTTTGGGCGCTACCTCATTGTGGACGAATGGGGGAAAAGACTGCCTTCGTATAGCTATAGGCTGGTCGGTAACAACGGTCAAATATTCGAGGAGAAGACAGATGTCGAGGGGCTTACCGACCCCTTACCGGAGAGCGCCCATCCAGTACGTGAAGTCGATTTCCCCAACAGGAGATGGTGATGCCGCCTATACAAAAATTGGCTTTCGAACCCGCTGGTTCTGCCAAGGACAAAACCATATTCCATCTTGGTGCCGGTCGTAAGAGAGTTCGACTCATTTCATACTGGTGAACGCCAGTTTTACGCCGATGGCAATCAACACCGCGCCCATCGTCCGATCGAACCAATGCCCCATCCGCGCAAACCCTGCACGCACCCGCTGCTGGCTGAACAACATCGCCACCAGGCAGAACCACGCCGCCGTCGCTACCGCCAGGTACACGCCATAACCCGCCTGCACCGCCAGCGGTGTGTGCGGGTTGATCACCACGGTAAACAGCGACAGGAAGAACAACGTGGCCTTGGGGTTCAAACCGTTAGTCACAAAGCCTGCGGTAAACGCCCCGCGTGGGGTGCGTTCGCCGACTTCGCGGTGCAGTTCACCCTCGGCGGCTGGCTTGGCCGGCTGCGCGCGCAGGGCCTTGAAGCCGATGTACAGCAGGTAGGCCGCCGCCGCCCATTTCAGTGCGTTGAACAGCACGATGGACTGGGACACGATCAAACCGATGCCGAGTAACGAGTACCCCACGTGCAGGAAAATCGCCGAGCCCACGCCCAATGCGGTCCAGGTCCCGGCGCGGCGGCCGTGGGTGACACTTTCGCGCACCACCACCGCGAAATCCGGACCGGGGCTGGCCACTGCCAGCAGGTGAATCAAGGCCACGGTCAAAAACTCGGCGACGTACATACTCACTCCATTAAGTAACGGATTATTTCATCTGATAGGCTCGGCAGATTACGCCTTCGAACCCTGTCACAAAAGGTACAGTTGATGACGAACAATCGCCGCGCCGTCTTCCTAGATCACCCATCCCTCGACCTGGGGGATCTCGATCTCAGTGAGCTGCACAACTGTTTCAGCGAGCTGCAGCTGTTTGAGCAGACCACCCCGCAGAATGTGGTCGAACGCCTGCAAGGCGCCCAGGTCGCTATCAGCAACAAGATTGCGCTCAACAGCGAAACCCTGGCCGCCTGCCCCGAACTCAAACTGATCCTGGTGTCGGCCACGGGCACCAATAACGTCGACCTTGAAGCCGCCCGCGCCCATGGCGTCACCGTCAGTAACTGTCAGGGCTACGGCACGCCGTCGGTGGCGCAGCATACGATCATGCTGCTGCTCAACCTGGCGACGCGGCTGAAGGACTATCAACGGGATGTCAGCGCGGGCAAATGGCAAGCCGCCAAGCAGTTCTGCCTGCTGGACCACCCGATCGTCGAGCTGGAGGGCAAAACCCTCGGTTTGCTCGGGCATGGCGAACTGGGCAGTGCCGTCGCACGGCTGGCCGAGGCCTTTGGCATGCGCGTCATACTCGGCGCCATTCCCGGGCGCCCTGCCCGTGCCGACCGCATGCCGCTGGATGAACTGCTGGCGCAGGTCGACGCGTTGACGCTGCACTGCCCGCTCAACGAACACACCCGCGACTTGATCGGCGCTCGCGAGCTGGCGTTGCTCAAGCCCGGCGCGTTTATCGTCAACACCGCGCGCGGTGGCCTGATCAACGAACAGGCCCTGGCCGACGCCTTGCGCAATGGCCACCTGGGCGGCGCGGCGACCGATGTGCTGAGCGTCGAACCCCCGGTGCATGGCAACCCGTTGCTGGCCGACGATATCCCGCGCTTGATCGTCACGCCCCACAACGCCTGGGGCAGTCGCGAAGCGCGGCAGCGGATTGTCGGCCAACTGGCGGAAAACGCCCGCGGCTTTTTCAGCGGCGCCCCGCTGCGCGTCGTCAGTTGATAAACTGCGCCCCTTTTCAAGGAGCAGACCATGGATCCGCGCAGTGAAGTACTGCTTCGTCAGGCCGAACTTTTTCAAGGCAACCTGCTGCTGGTGGGGTTGCCTGCCGACGATTTGCTCGGCCGCCTGCCCAACGCCCATGGCTGGTGCTGGCATGCCGGTGACCAGGCTGCGCTCGACGCACGTTTCCCCGAGCGCAGCCAGTTCGGCGTGAATGTGCCGCAACGCACGTTTGATGCGGCAGTGATCTTCCTGCCCAAGTCCAAGGACCTCACCGACTATCTGCTCAACGCCGTGGCCGCGCGCCTGCCCGGTGCCGAGCTGTTTCTGGTGGGGGAGAAAAAAGGCGGGATCGAAAGCGCCGCCAAACAGATGATCCCCTTCGGCAAGCCGCGCAAACTCGATAACGCACGGCACTGCCAGTTGTGGCAGGTCACCGTGGCCAACGCGCCGCAAGCGGTGGAGCTGGAGAGCCTGGCGCAGGTTTTCGAAGTGCCGCTGGCCGAAGGTCCGCTGAAAGTGGTGAGCCTGCCGGGCGTGTTCAGCCATGGCCGCCTGGATCGTGGCACCGAGTTGTTGCTGGAGCATTTGGACAAACTGCCCAGCGGCCACCTGCTGGACTTCGGTTGCGGCGCCGGTGTGTTGGGCGCGGCGGTCAAACGTCGCTACCCGCACAATACGGTGACGATGCTGGATGTGGACGCCTTCGCCACCGCCAGCAGCCGCCTGACCCTGGCGGCCAACGGTCTGGAAGCCGACGTGCTGACCGCAGACGGCATCGATGCCGCGCCAATGGGCTTGAACGCGATCCTGAGCAACCCGCCGTTCCATGTCGGGGTACACACCGATTACTTCGCCACGGAGAACTTGCTGCGAAAAGCCGCGAAACACCTGGCAAAAGGCGGCGAACTCCGACTGGTTGCCAACAGCTTCCTGAAGTACCAGCCGCTGATCGAAGAGCACTTGGGCGTGTGTGCGGTCAAGGCCGAAGGCAATGGTTTTCGCATCTATCGCGCCAAGCGCGGCTGATCGGCGTTTGCAAAAGAACACTTGCCGAATGGATTTTGCCTAGGCAGAATCCGCTCCGTCCTAGGGGAGTAGTCTCCCACGAGCGCCACGCTCGTCCGGCATACGTCAACATACTTGGTCAGCAGACCATGGCGTATGCGACCCAGGAGTCCGCTCAGACGGACCGGGGTTTGACAAGACCTATGACACGCACACCTTACCCGGGGCGGGAAGGCTGTACGTGTCATAGCCGTGTCGACCCGCCCCTGGAAACCTACCTGATGCTGGATTCACTGCTCGTCCCTACCGCAATCGTTGCCTTGGCCGAAATCGGCGACAAGACCCAACTGCTCGCGCTCATCCTTGCCGCACGCTTTCGCAAACCCTGGCCGATCATCGCCGGCATCATCGCCGCGACCCTGGCGAACCATGCCGCTGCGGGTGCCGTAGGTGCCTGGTTCGGCAGTTTCTTCTCGGATGCGGTGCTGCACTGGATTCTCGCCGCGAGTTTCTGTGCCACGGCGCTGTGGACCCTGGTGCCGGACAAACTCGACGATGACGAAGCCAGCACCACGCGCAAGTTCGGGCCGTTCCTGACCACCCTGATTGCGTTCTTCCTCGCCGAAATCGGCGACAAGACGCAGATCGCCACGGTAATGCTGGCGGCGCAATACCCTGAGCTGTGGCTGGTGGTTATCGGCACTACCCTGGGCATGTTGATTGCCAACGTACCGGTGGTTCTGGCGGGGAATTTTGCCGCGGAGAAATTGCCGTTGACCTTGATTCGTCGACTGGCGGCTACGGCGTTTTTTGTCCTGGCGATCGTGGCGGTGTACAAGGCCATGCAAAGCAGCGGTTGGATCTAAGGATCCAAGCCTGCAAACCCAATCCAATGTGGGAGGGGCTTGCCCCCTCCCACATTTGGATCTTCATGAGGCTTGGATTATCAGGACTTCTTGGCCTGCTGATACAACGGCATCACCTTCGGAATCGCCGCCTGCAACGAGGCGATCCGACTGTCGGAGGCCGGGTGAGTGCTCATGAACTCCGGAGGCGCGCCTTCCGAAGCCTTGGCCATCTTGTTCCACAACGTGATGGCGGCGTTCGGGTTGTAACCGGCGCGGGCCGCCAGCTCCAGGCCGATCAGGTCCGCTTCGTTTTCATTGCTGCGGCTGTTGGGCAAGGTCATGCCGTAGTTGGCCACGGTATCGGCCAGCGCCATGCTGTCCTGGCCGAGACCAAGCAACGCGCCGGCGCCCTGCTTGGCCATCTCGATGCCGTAGGCCTTGGACATGGCTTCACGGCCATGTTCGCGCAAGGCGTGGGCGATTTCATGGCCCATCACCGCCGCCAGCTCGTCATCGCTGAGCTTGAGGTTATCGATCAGCCCGCTGTACACGAAGATCTTGCCGCCCGGCCCGCAGTTGGCATTCATCTCATCGCTCTTGATCAGGTTCACTTCCCACTTCCACTGCGCCGCATCCGGACGGAAGGTCGGCGCCTGGGCGATCAGGCGGTTGGCGATGGCCTGCACGCGCTTGGCGTTGGCGCTGGTCTTGTCCACCAGGCCTTTGCCGCTGGCTTCACCCAGGGTCTGCTGGTAGGACTGCGCATACATCTGGTCGACTTCCTGGCTCGACAGCATGCTGAACATGTACTGCTTGCGCTCCACCCCAACGGCACCGCCGCTGGTGGTGTTGACGGACTGACACCCGGCCAGCAGCACTGCTGCCGCCAATACACTTACGGCCAATGATTTCTTCATCAACACACTCTCCCTGAAAAGACGCCCTGAAAACATGGCGCGTATCCTAGGCGGTGATTTGTATCGACGCCAGATACATCAGACGTGCAGACGCTAAATTTCGGATACATCCCACAACGGTGGCGGACTTTCGGGCTCAAGCCGGAGTCAGGCACTCCGGCCCATTCAGCTTGGGATCGTTGACCATGTTGGCCAGCACCCGTTCACGCAAGGCGACCGGCTCGCTGGCCAACAGCCCCTGCAACACCGGCAGCGGCGTCTCGGGGTTCAGCCAGGCTTCCTGCCCCGCCGCATCCAGAATCAACGGCCGCCGCTGACTCTGCGCCGCCTGGGTCACCACCGCGGTGCTCAGCCACACTTGCTCCTGCACCGGATACGCTTCCCAGATGGCCGCAAAAAACAGCGTCGAACCTTCCCCTGGCGTCAACCAGTACGGCCGCTTGCGCTGGGTGCCGCGCCATTCGTAGAACCCGTTGGCCGGCAACAGGCAGCGACGCTGGCGAAACGCTTCGCGGAACATCGGTTGCTCAGCCAGGGTTTCGGCGCGGGCATGCGCCGGAGTACGGGAAAGGTCCGTCAGCCACGGCGGTGTCAGGCCCCAGCGGGCGCGGGCCAGGGTGCGCTGGCCGTCGGTGGCGCGCTGGATCAGCACCGAATCATTGGGAGAAATATTCCACTGGGCCTGCTGATCCGCCGGAAAGCCCGGCAAGGCAGCAAACGTGGGGTTCCAGCGAAACAGGGCATAACGTCCACACATGGGGCAACACGACTCTTGGGTAAACCGACCGACAGCCTAACAGACCAACACGTCGGGGAAGCTGTCGGGTTCATCGCCGGGCAACGGTTGCGCACCGTTATACGCGGTGATCAGCTCGCGCGCGCAGGCTGCCTGGTCGTTGTCCACTTCTAGCCCCAGCAGCCCGAAAATCGGTAACTCGCCGCTACCGCCGAGCAAATGGCGCCCCACCAAATGCGCCTCGATCCCTTCGCTGGCGAGCATCTGCTGCAGCAGCTCGCCTTCCATCAGGTTTTCCGGTTCGTAGATTCGCTGCATGGGCGTACCTGCTATTCGTTTTCGCTGCGAGTTTCGAGCATCCACTCTTCACCATGGACCTGCAGGTTGAAAATGATCGGTCGGCAACATACCTGACAGTCTTCTATATAGGTCTGGTCGCCGCCGGATAAATCCACGGTTGTCTCCACCACTTCACCACAATAAGGACAATCGTACAGCGCGGTTTCCAGCATCGCAGTCTCCCAAGTGACTTGTGCGTATAATCGCCGGTCTATTTACAGGGTTATATTTCGGCCGAGCCCATTACTCGGGCCGCACCCTGGTATTTCCTCTACTTACCCTAGCCGTTTCTAACAAGAGAGCATGATGGGCGAATTCGATACCATCCGACCTTACAACGACAGCGAAGTCCCGGCAGTGCTGGAGCGGCTGTTCAGTGACAAGGCCTTTCTGGACATCCTGACCCACTTCCGCTTCCCGCGCTTTGCCGGCGCGCTGGGCTGGCTGCTCAAACCCATGATCGCCCGCAAACTGCGCCGTGAATTCGCCGGCGTCACCACCGTGGCCACGCTGCAGGACAAAGTCGAGTATTACGTCGACCACACCATTGATCGAGCGACCGACGGCGTGACCTATACCGGCGTGGAACAGCTCAAATCGGGCACCGCCTACGTCTTTTTGGCCAACCATCGCGATATCGTGATGGACCCGGCCTTCGTCAACTACGCCGTGTACCACGCCGGCCTGCCGACACCGCGTATCGCCATCGGCGACAACCTGCTGCAAAAGCCGTTTGTCAGCGACCTGATGCGCCTGAACAAGAGCTTCATCGTGCACCGCTCGATCACCGGGCGAAAGGAAAAAATGGCGGCTTACCAGTTGCTGTCGGCCTACATCAACCATTCGATCCGCCACGACTGCCAGTCGATCTGGATCGCCCAGGCCGAAGGCCGCGCCAAGGATGGGGATGACCGCACCGAATCGGCGATCCTCAAGATGTTCCACGTCAGCCGCAAGGACGAGCCGTTCGCCGAGGTGATCCAGTCGCTGAACCTGACGCCCGTGTCCATCAGCTACGAATACGACCCATGCGACTTGGCCAAGGCTCGCGAGCTGTACATCCGCGCCACCACCGGCACCTACACCAAGGCACCGGGTGAAGACGATGTGAGCATTGCCCTGGGCATTACCGGCTACAAGGGCCGGGTGCATGTGAACTTTGCGCCGCCGATCACCGAGCGCTTCGAAGACACCAAGCTGCTCGCCGTGGAAATGGACCGGCAGATTCTCGGAGGTTATCGCCTGTTCCCGGTTCACTACCTGGCCTACGCCCAGTGGAGTGACGCCGACCCGCAACTGCAGGTGCCCAAGGCAGCGGATATCTTCCCGGCCGACGAGTTGGCCAAGGCCAAGGCAGAGTGGGAGCGGCGCTTGAGCGAGTGCCCGGTCGAACACCGGCCGTTCCTGGTGGTGCAATATGCAACGCCAGTGCGCAATCAATATCGGGTCAAGGCGGGAATCCCGCTGTAATACACCTAGCCAAACCTGTGGGAGCGGGCTTGCCTGCGATGCGGTGGTTCAGTCACAGCGGTACCGACTGTAACTCCGTTGTCGCGAGCAAGCCCGCTCCCACAGTCGTTTCAGGGTGCAACTAAAAACGCGTGCTGATCCATGAAACCAGCAGCGCCAGCCCCAGGCAGGCGAAACCAATACGATAAGCCAGGCGATGCGCCCGTTCGGTGCGTACATCCAGAAACAGCATGGGTTGGTCGATGGCGCGCTCTTCGCTTTGCGCGGCGAGCCTGGCCATGGCGCGCTGTTCCTTCAAACGGGTAATGAATAGCAGTGCAGCGCCAGAGCAGGCCACTGATAGAGCAACAACATTGATCAGCAGTCCGGCCAGCGCCATCACACACCTCGTTGAAACAGTGCCTTGGTATCCATTCAGATACAAACCTGAACGGAAGTCGCCTCCTGCGCCTAAAAGCTCCTTCCCCCATTGACAGCTAATGTATCGAGTAATTTACGGCGTCACCTGAACGTCACCTTAACCGTTCACTCTGTGGCCCTTCGAACGCTCGGGAGCTTGTCATGTTGCACGCGCAAAACCAGGATCGACTGTATTTGATAGCCCCAAGCGATGAGCAAGAGGCGCTGATCGGCGGCCTCGCGTTCAACGTCCAGGACCGCCACTGGCTGGTGTATTGCGCCCTTGGCGGGCACCAGCATGCGGACCTGCCGGAGACGGACCTGCTGACCGGGATAAGCCTGCTCGACTTCGGTATCGACACCGCGGCATGAAACGGCGGGCACAAAAAAGCCGGGCTCAGCGCTGAGCCCGGCTTGTTATTGAGCGTTATTGCGAGCTGAGCAACTGGCCGATGCTCGGGTCCTTGAACAGACGGGTCAAGGCGTCGCTCAGGACGTCGCTGACCAGCTTGGTGTTGGTCTCCTGGTTAGGCGACATGCCGAAGCGCTGGTTGAGGGACGCACCATAACGGCCGCTGTAGCGACGGGTGCCAGCGCTCACGTCGGACTTGAACGTCGCGCCGATAGTGGCCTCCGTCACGTACAGGCCTTCTTTGGGCGACTGGTATTTCAGCTCGGCCAGGGTGATGGTCAACTGCGGCGCGCCCGGCGAGTTGGCCGGGGTAAAGCCGAGCAGCCGCACCGCGGCTTCAGCCTGGGCTTGCAGCTTGGGGAGCACATCGGCACCGCTCACCGACACCAGCGCGGTCTCCGGATACAGGCCACCACGGGAGCCCAGGGTCGGCGAAGGACGACCATCCACCACACGCACCGACACCGGCTGACCGTGACCCACCGGGGCCAACTGCGTGGTGAGCTTCGGTTGCGGGCTAAGTTGTTGCGGGCTATTGGCGCAGCCAACCAGGGTCAAACTGGTCACAGTGATCAAACCGAACAACAGGCGTTGCAACATGCTCTTCTCTCCAGAAATCGAGTACCGACAGGCCGGCAGTATAGCGGGCGGCCCTCGCCGGGAACTAGCGTCAGTTACAACCTAAGACCCGCAGGCATTGTAGGGGTTCGGTGTCACCGATATGTCACAGCCGATACACGCGCCCGTCATCCCCGGCAGGCATGCTTGGCCTCAATCTCAGGAGGCTGATTTCATGCATTTTCTCTGGTCGCTGTTTACCCGCAAGCCCGCCCTTCGCCAATTTGCCCTGCTCGATGTGCAAGGTCGCTGCCAGGCTTTCAAAGAGTGCAGCCAGCCTCCGGTCGGCGCTGGCTGGGTGGAAATCGAAGAAATCCGCTTGAGCTGGATGCACCGCCCGCTGCCCGCCAGCGCCCGTATCAGCCCACGCGCGACGCAGTCGCCGCATCGCCACCCGTTGGCCGCCTGACCGAACGCCTAATAAAAGTCATAAAACACGCCCATTTCCTTGGCGTTCTTCGCTACAATCTCCCCCCGATTATAAGGACGTCTCCTGATCGGGCCTCGCAACATCGTTAATGCTTCGGTATTAGCCCCCCCAGATCGCCCACAGAGAGCCGCCCACACAGATCGTGTGAAGCTGGCGCGCTTGCTGTTTTCTTTGCAAACCACCCGCCTTTACCGAATCTGCCAGAGCTGCCATTGCGCTCGGCCACTTGAGTTGTTTGCCCGTTTTGCCGCATGCCGGCAAGGTTTTCCGGGCCAGGTGCCAGGCTGGGGCAGCCCTTTTTTGAGGTTCACGTCTTCAAAAGAGCGTGAAAAAACGGGTTTTCACAACTTCACAAGAGTGTGGCGAGCAAATGAATAGTTTGGCGTTTGTACAAGCACCATCAGCGTCTGGAACAGCCCAATCACACAGGACCGAGTGCTCCGGGGCTTGAGCCTGTCCGCTACGGATTGATTGCACGGATCGCACGCTTTGACCATAAGTCGAATTGCCACGGCAGCCCATGAATGCGTTCATAGGCGGATTAGCCCGGCAGGAAGCGTGCGCTGAACTTGCAAAGAATTGCGAATCGGACATGGCGATCCTGGCCATGGGTAACCTGGGGCAACACGTGAACCGCCCCGTCACTCCTGGCAGCCATGCCGTCAATTTGGTGCTGCAGATTTTGGAGACGCGTTAAATGGCGCATAACGAAGCAGTCGACGTAGTACTGGTAGGGGCCGGCATCATGAGTGCCACCCTGGCCGTACTGCTCAAAGAGCTCGACCCCGGCCTCAAGCTGGAAGTCGTTGAGCTGATGGACTCGGGAGCCGCGGAGAGTTCCAACCCGTGGAACAACGCCGGTACCGGCCACGCCGGGCTGTGTGAGCTGAATTACACACCCCAGGCCGCCGATGGTTCCATCGACATCAAGAAAGCTGTCCACATCAACACCCAGTTCGAGGTGTCGAAGCAGTTCTGGGCGTACCTGACCAAAAAAGGCACCTTTGGCTCGTCCAGGTCCTTTATCACCCCGGTGCCGCACCTGAGCTTCGTGCAGGGCGACAAAGGCGTAGCCTTCCTCAGGAAGCGCTTTGAAACCCTCAGCCAGCATCATGCATTTTCGGATATGCGCTATACCGAAGACCGCAACGAGATGGTCGAGTGGATGCCGCTGATGATGCCAGGCCGCCCGCTCGACGAAAAAATCGCCGCGACCCGTGTGCAGAACGGCACCGACGTCAACTTCGGCGCCCTGACCAACCAGTTGCTGAACCACCTGACCAGCGCGCCCGATGCCCAGGTCAAGTACAGCAAACGCGTGACCGGCCTCAAGCGCAATGGCGCGGGCTGGACCGTGAGCATCAAGGACGTCAACAGCGGCAACAGCCGCGACGTGGACGCCAAGTTCGTGTTCCTCGGCGCCGGTGGCGCGGCCCTGCCGCTGCTGCAAGCCTCGGGCATCGAAGAAAGCAAAGGCTTCGGCGGTTTCCCGGTCAGTGGCCAGTGGCTGCGTTGCGACAACCCGGAAGTGGTCAAGCACCACCAGGCCAAGGTTTACAGCCAGGCCGCCGTGGGGTCGCCACCGATGTCCGTGCCGCACCTGGACACCCGCGTGGTCGACGGCAAGACGTCCCTGCTGTTCGGGCCTTACGCCGGTTTCACCACCAAGTTCCTCAAGCACGGCTCGTTCCTTGACCTGCCGTTGTCGGTGCGCGCCGGCAACATCGGCCCGATGCTGGCCGTGGCCCGGGACAACATGGACCTGACCAAGTACCTGGTCAGCGAAGTGATGCAGTCCATGGAACAGCGCCTGGAATCCCTGCGCCGCTTCTACCCGCAAGCCAAAGCCGAAGACTGGCGCCTGGAAGTGGCCGGCCAACGGGTGCAGATCATCAAGAAAGACCCGAAAAAAGGCGGCGTGCTGCAATTCGGCACCGAGCTGGTCGCGGCCAAAGACGGCTCGCTGGCGGCGCTGCTGGGCGCGTCCCCGGGCGCTTCGGTGACGGTGTCGATCATGCTCGAACTGATCGAACGCTGCTTCCCGACCAAGGCTGCCGGCGAGTGGGCGGCCAAACTGCACGAGATCTTCCCGGCCCGTGAAAAGGTCCTGGAGACCGATGCCGAGCTGTACCGCAAGATCAACGCGCAGAACAACATCAGCCTGGAACTGGTTGAGCAAAACAACGAAGCCCAAAGCTACGCTTAAGGCCTCGAAATAAAAAAGCCCCGCTTCTCGATATGAGCAGCGGGGCTTTTTTTCGCCTGCGATCAGCCGCGGGCGTTATCGATCAATTCAATGTACTCGGCGGCGTTGCGCTGGTCCTTGATCAGGTCGACGAAGGTCTGGCCATGCTCGTCCTTGCCATCGAGGTCCAGGCCGGCGGCCTTGAAGAAGCCCAGGAAGCGCTCGAAGTCGTCGATACGCAGGCCACGATAGGCCTTGATCAGTTTGTGCAGGGAGGGTGAAGTCGCGTCGACGGGTTCGAAGTCCAGGAACAACTTGATCTGATCGTCGCCGATCTCGTCACCAATCACCTGTTTCTTATCTTTACGCATTACCGACTCCAGCCTGCGGACATTTACATGGGGTTTGAAGTCTACCTGCGAGGCGCGGGCGGCGAAAGCGCTGAGAACCACTGTGGGAGAGGGCTTGCTCCCGATTGCGCTGGATCCGTCAATTAGATGTCGACTGACACACCGTCATCGGGAGCAAGCACCCTCCCACATTGGGTTCGTCAGGGTGCTGGCTACTTGGTGCGTACCACGCCGGTATGCAGATCCGCCCAGATATGCCCATTGGCATAACTGAGGAACTGCACATACACCGTGTCATTGCGCAGCAGGTCGACGATCACGCGGTATTGGGTCGCGGGGTAGGACAAGGTCAGGGTCTTGGTCTTGTCATCGAACACCGGCTTTTTCAGGCTTTTGCTTTCGGCGTCGAAATTGACGATCACCTGGGCGATGCTTGCGCCTTTGTTCAAGGACTTACCCTTGAGGCGAATCATCAACGGCGACGTCACCGGGATCGGCTGCTGCGTGGATTGGCGCTGATTACCTACCACCACGGCATACTCGGTGACTTGCAACAGTTGCTGCTGGTCGGGCGCTTCGGCGCGCAGGGCCAGGTCGTCGGGCGGCAGGAATTGGCTGTGCATCGGCGCCGGGGCGGCGGCCAGCGGCAAGCTGAGGGTCAGCGCCAGGGCGGCGCAGGTGCGAATCAACAGGCTCATGGGCCGCTCCGGGAAAGATGGCCCAGCACTGTAGCTCAATCGAACTGGGCAAGCATCCAGCGTTGATACTTGGCCACATCGGCATCGCCTTCGCGAGGTGCCCAGTCGGCCAATTCACCCTCGCCCACCGGTCGGTACGGCCCGGCCTTGCACTCGAACATCACCGTGTCAGGCGCCAGCACCACCAAACCGTGGAATACCCCCGGCGGCAGATCGATGCCCGAACACTCGCCGCCCGCCTGCATCACGCGCTTGGCGATCACTGCACCGCTGTCGCTGAACAACAGCACCCCCAGGCGCCCCTGGAGCACCAGCAGGGTTTCCGCCTTGTCCGCGCTCAGATGCCGATGAGGCGGCACGTAGGTGCTAGGTTGCAAGCCCACGGCCAGGCGATGGCAGGGTTCTTCCATCTCATGGAAGTTGTGGTGGTGTCGGCCACGGGGGCTGGCGGCCGCCTTCTCGGCCAATTCAGCAAACAGCGTCTGATCAAGAAAGCGGGCCATACATTACATCCCTTTAACGGCGTAAATCCCATTGGCGTTGCGCCAGTAACCTTTGTAGTCCATGCCGTAACCGAAGATGTAGCGGTCGATGCACGGCAGGCCGACGAAATCGGCCTTCATTTCCGGGCGCGCCTTGCGGTCGTGGTCTTTGTCGATCAGCACGGCGGTATGGACTTTGCGCGCGCCGGCGTGTTTGCAGAAGTCGATGATCGCGCCCAGGGTGTGCCCTTCATCGAGGATGTCGTCGATGATCAGCACGTCGCGGTCGATGAACGAGACTTCCGGCTTGGCTTTCCAGAACAGGTCGCCGCCGCTGGTTTCGTTGCGATAACGCGTGGCATGCAGGTAGGACGCTTCCAGCGGGAAGTGCAGATGGGTCAGCAATTTGCCGGCGAAGATCAGACCACCGTTCATCACGCAGAAGACCACCGGGTTGGTGTCGGCCATTTCGCGGGTGATCTGTGCGCCGACCTTGGCGATCGCCTCTTCGACTTGCGCTTCGGTGTACAGGCAGTCAGCCTCGCGCATGATTTGACGGATATGCTCGAGATCAGCGGACATGGCGCTCTCCAGGGGGTGCTGTGGCAAGAAAAGCGGGCAAAGGTACGCATGTGAGGCGCAACGTTCAAGCCTTAATGGACTAACGTGCTAGATGTCTATAGGACAACACCCTCGGATAGATTAATCTAGGCCGGTTTTTTTGCCCGCCGCCGGAGCCTTTCCCATGCCCACTCGCGAGATCCGCCATCCGCTGATCCGACACAAGCTCGGCCTTATGCGCCGCGCCGACATTAGCACGAAGAACTTCCGTGAGCTCGCTCAGGAAGTCGGAGCGTTGCTCACCTACGAAGCCACCAAAGACCTGCCCCTGGAAAGCTACGAGATCCCCGGTTGGGCCGGCCCCGTCCAGGTCGAGAAGATCGCCGGCAAGAAAATCACCGTGGTGCCGATCCTGCGCGCCGGCATCGGCATGCTCGAAGGCGTCCTCAGCCTGATCCCCGGCGCCAAGGTCAGCGCCGTGGGCGTGGCTCGCAATGAAGAGACGCTGCAGGCCCACACCTACCTGGAAAAACTCGTACCGGAAATCAACGAGCGTCTGGCGATGATCATCGACCCGATGCTCGCCACCGGCAGTTCCATGGTTGCCACCATCGACCTGCTGAAGAGGGCCGGTTGCAAGGACATCCGCGCCATGGTGCTGGTCGCCGCGCCCGAAGGCATCGCCGCCGTCGAGAAGGCCCACCCGGACGTGCAGATCTACACCGCGTCCATCGATGAGCGCCTGAATGAAAACGGCTACATCATCCCAGGCCTGGGCGACGCCGGTGACAAGATCTTCGGTACCAAGCAGAAGGACGCGTGAACATGCAGGATGAATTCAACGACCCGCTTTGGCGCCAGATCCTGTCTGGCGCACAAATGCTCTTTGTGGCATTTGGCGCGTTGGTGTTGATGCCGCTGATCACAGGTCTTGATCCAAACGTCGCCTTGTTCACCGCCGGCCTGGGCACGCTGCTGTTCCAGCTGGTGACCGGGCGGCAGGTGCCGGTGTTTCTGGCGTCGAGCTTTGCCTTTATCACCCCGATCATTCTCGCCAAGGGCCAGTTCGGCCTGGCGGCGACCATGGGCGGGGTGATGGCGGCCGGTTTCGTTTATACCTTCATGGGGTTGGCGGTGAAGATCAAGGGCACCGGTTTCATCGACCGGCTGCTGCCGCCGGTGGTGATCGGGCCGGTGATCATTTCCATCGGCCTGGCCATGGCGCCGATTGCCG
This sequence comes from Pseudomonas veronii, assembly GCF_001439695.1. Lineage (GTDB taxonomy): Bacteria > Pseudomonadota > Gammaproteobacteria > Pseudomonadales > Pseudomonadaceae > Aquipseudomonas > Aquipseudomonas veronii. Next base: position 107,209 of record NZ_JYLL01000005.1, on the reverse strand, counting down.
CCAACATGGCGATGGGTAAATCCGGCGATGGCGCCGAGCTGATCCATTACCAGACGGCGATGCTGATCTCGATGCCGGCGCTGCTGACCACCCTGATCGTGGCCGTGTTCGGCAAGGGCATTTTCCGCCTGGTGCCGATCATCTCCGGCGTGCTGGTGGGCTTTGCCATGGCGTTCTACTTCGGCGTGGTCGATACGGCCAAAATTGCCGCCGCACCGTGGTTCGCCCTGCCTCACTTCACCGCGCCGGAATTCAACTGGCAGGCGATTCTGTTTATCGTCCCGGTGGCCCTGGCCCCGGCGATCGAGCATATCGGCGGTGTGATTGCAGTGGGCAGCGTGACTGGTCGCGACTACCTGAAGAAGCCCGGCCTGCACCGCACCCTGCTGGGTGACGGGATTGCCACCACGGCCGCCGGCCTGTTTGGCGGCCCGCCGAACACCACCTACGCCGAAGTGACCGGCGCAGTGATGCTGACCAAGAACTACAACCCGAAGATCATGACCTGGGCGGCAATCTTTGCCATCAGCCTGGCGTTTATCGGCAAGTTCGGCGCACTGCTGCAGAGCATTCCAGTGCCGGTGATGGGCGGGATTCTGTGCCTGCTGTTCGGCTCGATCGCCGCTGTGGGCATGAACACGCTGATCCGCCACAAGATCGACCTGGGCGAAGCCCGCAATCTGGTGATTGTGTCGGTGACGTTGGTGTTCGGGATTGGCGGTGTGCTGATCGGCACCGGCACCGGTCCGGACGATTTCGGCCTGAAGGGCATCGCCCTGTGTGCGGTGGTAGCGATTGGCTTGAACCTGCTGCTGCCGGGCAATGATGGCTGGAAGCACAAGAAGCCGGATGAGCCGTTGATCTAACCAGCACTGCAAAACTGAATGTGGGAGGGGGCTTGCCCCCGATGACGGAGTGCCAGTCGACATCTAATCGACTGATCTGCCGCTATCGGGGGGCAAGCCCCCTCCCACATTGTTAGATCTTCAGTGTGACTTAGAGCTCGCCTAGGCCATCGATCAGCGCCTGGTTCTGCTCCGCCGTACCGATGCTGATCCGCAGGAACTGATCAATCCGCGCCTGCTTGAAGTGCCGCACGATCACGCCCTGCTCACGCAACTTGGCCGCCAGGCCGGCGGCGTCGTGCCGTGGGTGGCGGGCGAAGATGAAGTTCGCAGCCGATGGCAACACTTCAAAGCCCTTGCCTTCCAATTGCGCGACGACCTTGTTGCGGCTGTCGATCACCCACCGACATGTCTTCTCGAAGTACTCGCGGTCGTCGAACGCCGCCGCTGCGCCGACAATCGCCAGGCGATCGAGCGGATAGGAGTTGAAGCTGTTCTTGACCCGCTCCAGCGCCTCGATCAGGTCCGGGTGGCCCACGGCCAGGCCCACGCGCAAACCGGCCAGTGAGCGCGATTTGGACAAGGTCTGGGTGACCAGCAGGTTCGGGTAGCGATCCACCAGGCTGATGGCGGTTTCGCCACCGAAGTCGACGTAGGCTTCATCCACCACCACCACCGAATCCGGGCTGGCCTTGAGGATCTGCTCCACCGCGTCCAGGGCCAGCACGCAGCCGGTCGGCGCGTTCGGGTTGGGGAAGATGATCCCGCCGTTCGGCCTGGCGTAGTCCGCCGCGCGGATCTGGAACTGCTCATCCAGCGGCACCGCGTCGAATTTGATGCCGTAAAGGCCGCAGTACACCGGATAGAAGCTGTAGCTGATATCCGGGAACAGCAGCGGCGAGTCGTGCTGGAACAGCGCGTGGAAGATGTGTGCCAGGACTTCGTCGGAACCGTTGCCGAGGAACACTTTACCGGCGTCGATCCCGTAATAGCGGGCCACGGCCTGCTTGAGCAGGTCGCTGTTGGGGTCCGGGTACAGGCGCAGATTGTCGCTCAACTCGACCTGCATGGCCGCCAGCGCCTTGGGCGACGGGCCGTAGGGGTTTTCGTTGGTGTTGAGCTTGACCAGCTTGGTCAACTTGGGCTGTTCACCGGGTACGTAAGGCACCAGCTCCTTGACGAAGGGGCTCCAGAATTTGCTCATGTCTCAGTTCCCCTTATTGTCTTCAAGGATGCGGTATTCGGCGCTCCGGGCGTGGGCGCTCAAGGATTCGCCACGGGCCAGTACCGAAGCGGTCTTGCCCAACTCGGAAGCACCTTGTGGCGAGCAGAAGATGATCGACGAACGCTTCTGGAAGTCGTACACCCCCAGCGGCGAGGAGAAGCGCGCGGTGCCGGAGGTCGGCAACACGTGGTTGGGGCCCGCGCAGTAGTCGCCCAGGGCTTCGCTGGTGTGACGGCCCATGAAGATCGCGCCCGCGTGACGAATCGACGGCAGCCAGGCCTGTGGGTCGGCCACGGACAACTCCAGGTGTTCCGGCGCGATGCGGTTGGCCACTTCGATGGCCTGCTCCATGTCGCGCACCAGGATCAACGCACCACGGCCATTGATCGACTTCTCGATGATCTCGGCGCGGTCCATGGTCGGCAGCAGCTTGTTGATGCTGGCAGCGACCTTATCGAGGAACTCGGCATCTGGGCTGACCAGAATCGCCTGGGCGTCTTCGTCGTGCTCGGCCTGGGAAAACAGGTCCATGGCGATCCAGTCCGGGTCGGTCTGGCCATCACACACCACGAGGATTTCCGAAGGACCGGCGATCATGTCGATACCGACCTGGCCAAATACATGGCGCTTGGCGGTGGCGACATAGATGTTGCCGGGACCGACCACTTTGTCGACCATCGGCACGCTTTCGGTGCCGTAGGCCAACGCCGCGACAGCCTGGGCGCCGCCGATGGTGAACACGCGGTCGACACCGGCGATGCAGGCGGCCGCGAGGACCAGCTCGTTGATCTCACCGCGTGGGGTCGGCACCACCATGACCACTTCGGTCACACCGGCCACCTTGGCGGGAATCGCGTTCATCAATACCGACGACGGGTACGAGGCTTTACCGCCCGGCACGTACAGGCCGGCGCGGTCCAGCGGCGTGACCTTCTGGCCCAATACGGTGCCGTCGGCCTCGGTGTAGCTCCAGGAATCCTGTTTCTGTTTTTCGTGGTAGCTGCGCACCCGCGCCGCCGCGAGTTCCAGGGCTTCGCGCTGCGGCGCGGTGATGCGCGTCAGGGCCAGCTCCAAGCGTTCGCGGGGCAGGATCAGGTCTGACATGGACTTGACGTCCAGGCCGTCGAACTGGCGGGTGAAATCCACCAGCGCGGCGTCACCGCGCTCGCGCACGGCCTTGATGATATCGAGCACCCGCTGGTTGACCGAGTCGTCGGACACGCTTTCCCAACTCAGCAGATGATCCAGATGATGGGCGAAATCCGGGTCGGCAGCGTTGAGTCGGGCAATTGCAGTGGACGTGGTCATAGCGAGGGCCTCATAGGATTGGCAAAAACTCAGGCGCCCGAAGGTGCGCTGACGTTCAATAACGAATCGCGTTGGTGCTGTGGCCGTGCCAGGCAAGGCGCGGGACGCCGGTAAGGGTTTGTTTCCTTACCAAGTCCCGCAACGCGGCATGGCGCGGCCACAGTACCAACGCGTAGAGCCTTGCCTCAAAAGGCAGGCTGCTACGCGTCGCTAGGTATTGAAAAAAAATCTTCTACTAACATAACTTGCCTTTTGGGGTAAGGCGCGATTCGTTATTGAACGTCAGCGCACCTTCCCAGCAGTCGTTTCCGCTTGGGCACCTGAGAATTCTGGCTATGAGGCGGATAGACGGGCGCAGCCGTTTGGCTACGCGGGTGAGTCAACCGCGGTGTCGAGACTCCACTGCGTTGCGCAGGGTGTCGATCAACGCCTGGATACGCGCGTGCTGCATCTTCATCGATGCCTTGTTGACGATCAGCCGGGAGCTGATGTCAGCAATGAAATCCTGGGGCTCCAGGCCGTTGGCGCGCAGGGTGTTGCCGGTGTCGACCACGTCGATGATCTTGTCGGCCAGGCCAATCAGCGGCGCCAGCTCCATCGAGCCGTACAGCTTGATGATATCGACCTGACGGCCTTGCTCGGCGTAGTAACGCTTGGCGATATTGACGAACTTGGTGGCCACCCGCAGGCGACCTTTAGGCTCGACATCACCGACACGGCCGGCGGTCATCAGCTTGCACAGGGCAATACGCAGGTCCAACGGCTCGTACAGGCCCTGGCCGCCGTATTCCATCAATACGTCTTTACCGGCGACACCCAGGTCGGCGGCACCGTGTTCAACATAGGTCGGCACATCGGTAGCCCGCACGATCAGCAGGCGAACGTCGTCCTGGGTCGTAGGGATGATCAGCTTGCGGCTCTTGTCCGGATTCTCGGTCGGCACGATGCCCGCTTCAGCCAGAAGCGGCAAAGTGTCGTCAAGGATGCGGCCCTTGGACAGTGCGATGGTCAACATGGGAAACGTCAGTCCTTCATCAGGCTATTGCGGTCTGGTCGCAAACGGCGCCAGACACAGATCGAGGCCATTACAGCCTCGATTTGAAACACATTCAGCCGGAATACGCAATTGCACACCCCGGGCGGGCGCATCCCTGCGCCCGTGCAGCGGGGACTAGCCCGGTACGCGGCGGATCTTCGCGCCGAGCATCTGCAGTTTTTCTTCGATGCACTCGTAGCCACGGTCAATGTGGTAGATGCGGTCGATCAGGGTGTCGCCCTCTGCGCACAGCGCGGAGATCACCAGGCTGGCCGAAGCCCGCAGGTCGGTGGCCATGACGGGCGCGCCCTTGAGCTTGTCGATGCCGGTCACGATGGCCGTGTTGCCTTCGACCTGGATCTTCGCGCCCATGCGGTGCAGTTCGTACACGTGCATGAAGCGGTTTTCGAAGATGGTCTCGATCACTGCGCCGGTGCCTTCGGCAATCGCGTTCAGGGAGATGAACTGCGCTTGCATGTCGGTCGGGAACGCCGGGTACGGAGCGGTCCGCACGTTGACGGCTTTTGGCCGCTTGCCGTGCATGTTCAGCTCGATCCAATCTTCACCGGTGGTGATTTCAGCGCCGGCTTCCTTGAGTTTTTCCAGCACGGACTCAAGGATCGTCGGATCAGTGTCCTTGACCTTGACGCGGCCACCGGTGACGGCGGCGGCAACCAGGTAGGTCCCGGTCTCGATGCGGTCCGGCATCACCTTGTAGGTGGCCGAATGCAGGCGTTTTACACCTTCGACGGTGATGGTGTCGGTGCCGGCGCCGCTGATATTGGCGCCCATGGCGATCAGGAAGTTGGCCAGGTCGACCACTTCCGGCTCGCGCGCGGCGTTTTGCAAGACGCTGCGGCCGTTGGCCAGGGCAGCGGCCATCATGATGTTCTCGGTACCGGTCACGCTGACGGTATCAAAGAAGAAGTTGGCGCCACGCAGGCCGCCTTCCGGCGCCTTGGCCTTGATGTAGCCGCCTTCGACGTCGATGGTGGCGCCCATGGCTTCAAGGCCACGGATGTGCAGGTCGACCGGACGCGAACCGATCGCGCAACCGCCAGGCAAGGCCACTTCGGCTTCGCCGAAACGGGCAACCATCGGGCCGAGCACCAGGATCGACGCACGCATGGTTTTCACCAGCTCATACGGGGCGATCAGGGTCTTGATGGTGCGCGGGTCGATTTCAACCGACAGTTTTTCGTCGATCACCGGCTCAATGCCCATGCGACCGAACAGTTCGATCATGGTGGTGATGTCGTGCAGGTGCGGCAGGTTGGCCACGGTCACAGGGCCATCACACAGCAAGGTCGCTGCCAGGATCGGCAAGGCGGAGTTTTTCGCACCGGAAATGCGGATCTCGCCATCAAGGCGGGCACCACCGGTAATAATCAATTTATCCATAAGAATCTCGACGCCTTGGGGGCTCAGGTGCGCTCGGCCCAGGCCGCGCGGCTGAAAAATTTCATAGTGACCGCATGGATGCTGCCATCGGTGATCCACGGGTTCAAATGGGCATAGACCTGCTGTTGACGCTTGACCGGGCTCAATGCCGCCAGTTCATCGCTAATCACATTCAGCTGGAAGTTGCAGCCTTCGCCTTCAACTTCTACTTTCGTTTCCGGCAGCTTTCCTTCAAGGAAGCTCTTAACTTCTAGGGCCTGCATGCTCAACCTCTATCGGCGCCCAGTGCGCGCGGGTCGCACATCATACAAAAAAGCCCCGCGCCTGCGAACCCCGCATAGCAGGACTCTGACGGGGGGCTTTCTTGAATATGTGTATTAAGGATGCGCCAACAGCTCGGTCAGACCGGAAACGTCGGCAATTTCACGCATGTCGTCGGGCAACGCACGAATGCTCACCGGCTTTTTGGCCGCCTCGGCGTCGCGCATGAAGCACAGCAGCAACGACAAGCCGACGCTGCTGGACTTGGTCACCGCCGAGCAATCGAGCACCAGCGACGGTGCGGTGCTCGCCTGGATCAGCGCCTGCCCCTGCTTGCGCAGGTCGGGCCCGGTGCGGTAATCCAGCACGCCGCTGAGGAACAACTCGCCGGCATCGCCGATACGAACAGCCGCCTCGGTCATTGCGCGGGCTTCCCGGCGGCTTTATCGGTCTCTTCCTTGGCCTTGGCCACTTCACCGGCCCAACCATTGATGGTCTTGTCGAGGTCGTTGCCATTGCGCTGCATCGCGTCGGCGAACTGATCACGGAACAGTTTGCCGATGTTGATGCCGTTGATGATCACGTTACGCAGCTTCCACTCACCGCTGACCTTCTCCAGAGTGTATTGCACTGGATAGATGGCGCCGTTGCTGCCCTTGACGGTCATGCCGACGCTGGTGCGATCGCCCGACTCATCCTTGGCAGGGTCGACAGTGATCCCCTGGTTGTTGTACTCGAGCAGGGCGTTGCCGTAGAACTGAAACAGGCCCTTCTTGAAGTTTTCCTGGAATGTCTGCATCTGCGCAGGTGTCGCCTTGCGCGAATACTTCACCGTCATGATGCTGCGCGAAATGCCTTCGGCATCCACGACCGGGCCGACAATGGTGTTGAGCGAGTCGTAGAACTTGGTAGGGTCTTGCTTGTACTGTTCTTTATTGGCCTTCAGGTCAGCCAGCATTCTGCTGGTCGTGTCCTGCACCAGTTCGTGCGCAGAACCTGCCGCGTTGGCCATCAACGGCAGTGCTGCAAGCAGTACCAGCAGACCACGTCGCAAGGTAGAGATCATGAACAGATTCCTCATTTAGCGTCTTTATTGACCGTATTGAGCAGGAATTTACCGATCAGGTCCTCAAGCACCAGCGACGACTGCGTGTCGTGGATGGTCGAACCATCCTTGAGCAGAGCGGTTTCCCCGCCTACGCTGATACCGATGTATTTCTCGCCCAGCAAACCTGCGGTGAGGATCGATGCCGTGGAGTCAGTCGGCAGATTATCGACCTTCTTGTCCAGTTGCATCGTCACACGCCCGGTGAAGCTGTCGCGGTCCAGATCGATCGCCGTGACCTTGCCGATGGTTACACCGGCCATGGTCACTTTAGCTCTGACAGTCAAACCCGCGATATTGTCGAAGTACGCGTAAAGTTTATAGGTATCGGCGGTGGGGCTGGCCGAAAGGCCGCTGACTCGCAGGGCCAGCAACAGTAAAGCCAGGATGCCAGCCAGCAAGAAAAGGCCGACACCGATTTCCACAGTGCGGTTTTGCATCAGAAATCTCCAAACATCAAGGCGGTCAAAATAAAGTCAAGGCCCAGTACCGCCAGCGAGGCGTACACAACGGTCTTGGTGGTGGCGCGACTGATCCCTTCTGAAGTGGGCTCACAGTCATAGCCTTGGAATACGGCGATCCAGGTCACGACAAAGGCGAAGACAATGCTCTTAATGATGCCATTGAACACATCGCCGCTGAAGTTCACGCTGTTTTGCATGTTGGACCAGTAGGAGCCTTCATAGACCCCCAGCCAGTCCACCGCCACCCACGAACCGCCCCAGATACCCACCACGCTGAAGATCATCGCCAGCAGCGGCAGGGAAATGAAGCCGGCCCACAGGCGCGGGGCAACAATGTACTTGAGCGGGTCCACGCCGATCATCTCGAGGCTGGACAACTGCTCGGTGGACTTCATGTTGCCGATTTCGGCGGTCAGCGCGGAACCGGCACGCCCGGCGAACAACAGGGCCGTGACGACCGGGCCGAGTTCACGCAACAGCGTCAGGGCGACCATCTGCCCCACCGCCTGCTCCGAGCCGTAGCTGGACAGGATATTGAAGCCCTGCAACGCCAGCACCATGCCGATGAAAACCCCGGAAACCACGATGATCACCAGGGACATCACACCAACGGAGTGCAGTTGCTTGATCAGCAGGCCGAAGCTGCCGCCAATGCCGCCACGGCCGAGCAAGGCGTGAAACAGGAATATCGTCGAACGTCCGAGCACTTCGATGATGTCGATGCCGGAACGCCCGAAAAGGCGCACCTTTTCGATAAGAGATGTCTTGCGCATCAGCGCTTCCCCAGAAGATCTGAGCGGTAGTCCGCTGCCGGAAAATGAAAAGGCACCGGGCCATCGGGATCGCCGGTCATGAATTGGCGAATGCGCGGGTTGTCGGCGTTCATCAGTTCTTCCGGCGTACCCTGCCCCAGCACCTGGCCATCACCGACTACATAGAGGTAGTCGGCGATGCTCGCGGTTTCGGCCAGGTCGTGGGAGACCACGATACTGGTGATCCCCAACGCATCGTTGAGCAGGCGGATCAGGCGCACCAGCACACCCATGGCGATCGGGTCCTGGCCCACGAAGGGTTCGTCATACATGAGAATCTGCGGATCGAGGGCAATGGCACGCGCCAGGGCGACACGACGCTTCATGCCGCCGGACAGTTCATCCGGCATCAGGTCGATGGCGCCGCGAAGGCCCACGGCCTGCAGCTTCAGCAACACAATGTCACGAATCATCTCGTCGGACAGTTGGGTATGTACCCGCAGCGGAAACGCTACGTTCTCGAACACATCGAGGTCGGTGAACAACGCACCGCTCTGGAACAGCACCCCCATGTGCTTGCGCGCATCGAACAGATCGCTGCGCGACAACGTCGGCAGGTTCTGGCCGTTGACCCACACTTCACCGGCACTGGGGCGCAATTGCATGCCCATCAAGCGCAACAGGGTGGTCTTGCCGCAACCGGAAGGCCCCATGATGCCCGTGACCTTACCGCGGGGAATGCGAATATCGACGTTATTGAAGATGCTGCGCGTCCCGCGCTTGAAGGTAAGGCCCTTCAGCTCGACCGCGTAGGCGTTATCGGCACTCATCTAAACTCCTTGGGATGCAGCCTCTCACTCAGACACCACGTTGGCGACAAACGTTTGCAACGGTTGCGCAACAACAGTTAGCCACATGGGCTGGGCGGACCGAACTGGCGGCGAACTATATCACTGCTGGTGCGGAGCCCCCAAGGCCGGAACAGCGCTTGTTCAGATTGGAGACAGGGAAAAATAGTTGCCGACTATGTTACCGAGGAATGAATCTGAAGCGCCTGACGACTAAAGGCTGACGAACTTGCGTGAGGGAATTGATCATTACCGCTATAATCGCCGACTTTTCGTCAGGCTATACGATTTCAGACATGAGCCAATCCAGCGATCTTATCCAATCCGCACAACGCACCATCCGCCTCGAGCTTGAAGCCGTAGAAGGCTTGCTGGCCCATATCGACGTGGATTTCGTACGCGCCTGCGAGATGATTCTGGCCAGCAAAGGCCGCGTTGTCGTGGTCGGCATGGGCAAGTCCGGTCACGTCGGCAACAAGATCGCCGCCACCCTGGCAAGCACCGGGACCACGGCGTTTTTCGTCCACCCGGCCGAAGCCAGCCACGGCGACATGGGCATGATCACCAAGGATGACATCATCCTTGCACTGTCCAACTCCGGCACCACCAACGAAATCGTGACCTTGCTGCCGTTGATCAAACGCCTGGGCATCCAGATGATCAGCATCACCGGCAACCCGGAGTCGACGCTGGCCAAGGCCGCCGAAGTGAACCTGAATGTTCATGTGACCGCTGAGGCCTGCCCGCTGAACCTGGCGCCAACCTCTTCCACCACCGCCGCGCTGGTCATGGGCGATGCCCTGGCCGTGGCGCTGCTGGAAGCACGTGGGTTTACGGCGGAAGACTTCGCGTTTTCCCATCCGGGCGGCGCACTGGGCCGACGCCTGCTGCTGAAAGTGGAAAACGTCATGCATTCCGGCGATGAACTGCCCCACGTACAGCGCGGCACCCTGCTGAAGGACGCACTCATGGAGATGACCCGCAAGGGCCTGGGCATGACCGTGATCCTGGAAGCCGACGGACGCCTGGCCGGCGTATTCACCGACGGTGACCTGCGCCGCACCCTGGACCGCACTATCGATATCCACACCGCCACCATTGATGCGGTGATGACTCCCCACGGCAAGACCGCACGCGCAGAAATGCTGGCGGCCGAAGCCCTGAAGATCATGGAAGACCATAAGATCGGCGCGCTGGTGGTGGTCGATGGCAATGACCGCCCGATCGGCGCCCTGAACATGCACGACTTGCTGCGTGCGGGAGTGATGTAAATGACCAGCGACCTGTTGCAACGCGGCAAGCACATCAAATTGGCGATTTTCGACGTTGACGGCGTGCTGACCGATGGCCGCCTGTACTTCCTCGAGGACGGCAGCGAATTCAAGTCGTTCAACACCCTCGACGGCCAGGGCATCAAGATGCTCATGGCGGCGGGCGTGCAAACCGCGATTATCAGCGGTCGGAAAACCCCGGTTGTGGAACGCCGCGCACAAAACCTGGGGATTCCTCACCTGTATCAAGGCAGGGAGGATAAACTAGTCGTTCTGGACGAGCTTCTTGGCCAACTGAACCTAAGCTATGAGCAGGTTGCCTACCTGGGCGACGACCTGCCCGACCTGCCGGTGATCCGCCGGGTGGGCCTGGGCATGGCTGTCGCCAATGCGGCGGCATTTGTTCGCGAGCATGCCCACGGCATCACCACGGCCCGTGGCGGCGAAGGCGCCGCCCGCGAGTTCTGCGAGTTGATCCTGCGTGCCCAGGGCAGCCTTGAAGCGGCCCACGCCGCCTACCTATAGAGCGTTTTATGCTGAGCAAAAAGATTCGCAACTTCCTGCTATTCGGGGTCATCGCCGCGCTGCTCCTGGCGGTTGGCTACTGGAATATCAGCCCGGAGCGCTTTCTCGACCAGCCTGTGGCGCAGGTTGACCAAGGCGCTATCGACTATTACGCCACCAATGCCTACAGCGTGCAGTTCCTGCCCGATGGCAAGGTGCAGTATGAAATGAACTCGGACAAGGTCGAGCACCTGAAAGCGTCCGAAGTGACCCTGCTGACCAACCCCGATTTGAATCTGTATCGCGGCACCGAATTCCCCTGGCACGTCACCAGCAAGCGTGGCGAAGTCAACCCGGACGGCACCGAAGTGGAACTGATCGACTCAGTGCGCGTCGCACGGACCGACGCACAGAACCGCGACACCATCATCACCAGCAGTCGCATGACCGTATTCCCACAGAAGCAATATGCGCAGACCGAGCAAGACGTTAGAATCGACGGCGCTGGCGGTGTATCGACTGGCAAGGGAATGAAAGCGTATTTGAAAGAAAGCAGGATACACCTGCTATCGAACGTAAGAGGACAGTATGAGGCTCGTTAAAACCCTCCCTATTTTGCTCAGTCTGGGCGCAGCACTGGGAAGCGTGAGCGCCTGGGCTCTGCCGAACGATAGCCAGCAACCGATCCACATTTCGGCCGACGATGCACAGCTCGATGACAAGCAAGGCGTCGCGACCTACACCGGCGGTGTGATCATTACCCAGGGCTCGATGAAGATCACCGGCAACACGGTGACGCTGACTCGCACCCCTGCTGGCGACATTGACGTCGTGACCTCGGTGGGCAACCTGGCCTACTTCGAACAGAAGCAGGCTGCCACCGACACCGCCCCGATGAAGGGCTACGGCAAAACCATCCAGTATCACGCCCAGCAAAATCGCATCGTGCTGATCGACCAGGCCAAGGTACTCAGCCCCGACGGCAACTCCACGGAAGGTGAAAAAATCACCTATGACACCGTGAAGCAGGTTGCCAACGCCGGTCGCGCCAACGGCACCAAGGTCACCGCACCGCGTCCACGTATCGACATGGTTATCCAGCCGAAGAAGAAGGCCGAGTAATGGCAACCCTGAAAGCCCAGCATCTGGCCAAGGCCTATAAAGGCCGTCAGGTCGTGCGCGACGTCAGCCTGTCGATCGACAGCGGCCAGATCGTCGGCCTGCTTGGCCCCAACGGTGCCGGCAAGACCACCTGTTTCTATATGATCGTCGGCCTGGTCCAGGCGGACCAAGGTCGCATCCTGATCGACGACCTCGACGTCAGCCACCAGCCGATGCACGGCCGTGCGCGCGCCGGTATCGGCTATCTTCCCCAGGAAGCGTCGATCTTCCGCAAACTGTCGGTTGCCGATAACATCATGGCGATCCTCGAGACCCGCAAGGAACTCGACCGCGACGGCCGCCGCAAGGAGCTGGAAAGCCTGCTGCAGGAATTCCACATCAACCACATTCGCGACAACCTCGGCATGAGCTTGTCCGGTGGTGAACGCCGCCGCGTGGAGATTGCCCGCGCCCTGGCCACTGCACCGAAGTTCATCCTGCTGGACGAACCGTTTGCCGGTGTCGACCCGATCTCGGTCGGCGACATCAAGCAGATCATCCATCACCTCAAGGCCAAGGGCATCGGTGTACTGATCACCGACCACAACGTCCGCGAGACCCTCGATATCTGCGAAACCGCGTATATCGTCAACGATGGGCAACTGATTGCCGAAGGCGATTCGGCCACGATCCTGGCCAACGAACTGGTCAAGGAAGTGTATCTGGGCCACGAGTTCCGCCTGTAAGCCTGCCTGGAAAAAAAGGCGGTGGCAGGCCGTTCGCCAAGGTGCGCGGGAGTCAATGAAAACCTCCGGATTTTTATTGTTACCGCGCTCTAGGCAAAGCCCCCGATATCAGGCATATAATTTGCTTATGTTTGGCGCTCACGCGCCCTGTCGTGGATGGCGCATTGCGCCGGCGAATAAGGTGTTAAGCCCCTGCCATGAAACCATCGCTAGTCCTGAGAATGGGCCAGCAGCTGACGATGACACCGCAGCTGCAACAGGCCATCCGCCTGCTCCAATTGTCGACACTGGACCTGCAACAGGAAATCCAGGAAGCCCTGGAGTCCAATCCGATGCTCGAACGCCAGGAAGAAGGCGACGACTTCGATAATGCAGACCCGCTGGCCGACAACATCGAGCAAAAACCCAATTCCGACGTGCAGGAACCCTCTTACCAGGAAACCGCCCCTACGGTGGACAACCTGGAGGAAGGCGAATGGAACGAACGTATTCCCAACGAACTTCCCGTGGACACCGCCTGGGAAGACGTCTACCAGACCAGCGCCAGCAGCCTGCCCAGCAATGATGACGACGAGTGGGATTTCACCACCCGCACCTCCGCCGGCGAGAGCCTGCAGAGCCACTTGCTGTGGCAATTGAACCTGGCGCCGATGTCCGACACCGATCGCCTGATCGCTGTGACCCTGATCGACTGCATCAACAACCAGGGTTATCTGGACGAGACACTCGAAGAGATTCTTGAAGCCTTCGACCCGGAACTGGACATCGAACTGGACGAGATCGAAGCCGTCCTGCACCGCATCCAGCAGTTCGAGCCCGCCGGCATTGGCGCGCGCAACCTCAGCGAGTGCCTGCTGCTGCAATTGCGCCAGCTGCCCGCCAAGACCCCTTGGCTCGTTGAAGCCCAACGCCTGGTCACCGACTACATCGACCTGCTGGGCAGCCGCGACTACAGCCAGCTGATGCGCCGCATGAAGCTCAAGGAAGACGACCTGCGCCACATCATCGAGCTGGTGCAGAGCCTCAACCCGCGCCCGGGCTCGCAGATCGAGTCCAGCGAAGCCGAATACGTCGTCCCCGATGTGATCGTGCGCAAAGACAACGAACGCTGGCTGGTGGAACTGAACCAGGAATCGGTGCCGCGCCTGCGGGTCAACCCGCAATATGCCGGTTTCGTGCGTCGCGCCGACACCAGCGCCGACAACACCTTCATGCGCAACCAGTTGCAGGAAGCGCGCTGGTTCATCAAGAGCCTGCAAAGCCGCAACGAAACCCTGATGAAAGTGGCCACGCAAATCGTCGAGCACCAGCGCGGCTTCCTTGAGTACGGCGACGAAGCGATGAAACCGCTGGTCCTGCACGACATCGCAGAAGCGGTGGGCATGCACGAATCGACGATTTCCCGGGTAACGACGCAAAAATTCATGCATACCCCACGGGGTATATATGAGCTGAAATACTTTTTCTCCAGCCATGTCAGCACCTCCGAAGGCGGCGAATGCTCGTCCACGGCGATCCGCGCAATCATCAAAAAACTGGTTGCCGCGGAAAATCAGAAAAAGCCGTTGAGTGACAGCAAGATCGCTGGTTTACTGGAGGCACAAGGCATTCAGGTCGCCCGTCGAACCGTCGCCAAGTACCGCGAGTCCCTTGGGATCGCGCCTTCCAGCGAGCGTAAGCGTTTGATGTGACGGGCAGGCCACAGCGTTCCAGTGGCAGGCATCTCTGCCTGCCGCTTTATGCACTGGCAACGAAGGAGAAGCTGTATGCAAGTCAATATCAGTGGACACCAACTGGAAGTGACCGACGCGCTGCGCACCTATATCGGCGAAAAACTCAAACGAATTGAGGGGCATTTCGACAAGATCACCAACGTGCAAGTCATTATGACTGTCGAAAAGCTGAAGCAGAAAATCGAAGCCACCTTGCGTATACCCGGCGGAGAAGTCGTCGCCAATGCTGAGCATTCTGATATGTATGCCGCCATTGACGACCTGACCGACAAGCTGGATCGCCAAATCAAAAAGCATAAGGAAAAGCAGCAGAGCCTCCTACAGGGCACCGGCCGCTAACACTCCCCACCCATGATCCGACTTGAAACCATCCTGACTCCCGGCCGTTCCCTTGTGAACGCGCCGGGGGGCAGCAAGAAGAAAGCCCTCGAACAGATTGCCAACCTGATCAGCAAACAAGTGCCTGAGCTGGAGATGCAAGATGTCTACGAGGCTCTGATTGCCCGTGAAAAACTCGGCTCGACCGGTTTTGGTAACGGCATCGCCATTCCTCACTGCCGCCTCAAAGGCTGCGAGACACCTGTCAGCGCCCTGCTGCACCTGGACGCTCCCATCGATTTCGACGCCATCGACGGTGCCCCGGTCGACCTGCTGTTCGTGTTGCTGGTCCCGCAAGCCGCCACCGATGCACACCTGGAACTGCTCCGGCAGATCGCCAGCATGCTTGACCGCAAGGAAGTACGCGACAAACTGCGCAGTGCCAGCAGCAATGAGGCGTTGTATCAGGTTGTCCTGGCTGAACAAATCGAGCAGTAATCATGCGTTTGATCATCGTCAGTGGCCGCTCCGGCTCAGGTAAAAGCACCGCCCTCAACGTTCTTGAGGACAACGGCTTCTATTGCATCGACAACCTGCCCGCCGGCCTGCTGCCGGAGTTGGCGGAGCGCGCGCTGATCCACACCGAACTGGCACAGCCACTGGTCGCCGTGTCGATCGACGCCCGCAACCTGCCCAGCCACCTCTCGCGGTTCCCGGCACTGCTTGAGGAAGTGCGCGCCAAGCACATTCACTGTGATGTGCTGTACCTGGACGCAGACGAAGAAACCCTGCTCAAACGCTTCTCCGAGACCCGTCGACGTCACCCCCTCAGCAGCCCGCATCGTTCGCTGGCCGAAGCCATCGAGGACGAGACCAAGCTGTTGGGGCCGATCATTGACCTCGCCGACCTCAAGATCAACACCACCAGCCTCAACCTGTACCAACTGCGCGATGCCATCAAGCTCCGCCTGCTGAACCAGCCCGAGCCCGGCACGGCCTTTCTGGTCGAGTCGTTTGGCTTCAAGCGTGGCATGCCGGTGGACGCCGATCTGGTATTCGATGTGCGCTGCCTGCCCAATCCTTACTGGAAGCCGGAGTTGCGGGACCAGTCGGGGCTGGATCAGCCGGTGGCGGACTACCTGGCCGCGCAACCGGATGTCGAGGAGATGTTCCAGGACATCTCCAGCTACCTGCTCAAATGGCTACCGCGCTTTGCCGCCAGCAACCGAGCCTATGTCACCATTGCCATCGGCTGCACCGGCGGCCACCACCGTTCCGTCTACCTGACCGAACGCCTGGGCCAGATGCTGCAACAAACCCTCAAGAACGTCCAGGTTCGCCACCGCGACCTTAGCTGAAAGGAACACCCCCGCGATGCCCGTTCTGGAAATTGAAATCATCAACAAGCTGGGCCTGCACGCCCGCGCCTCAGCCAAGTTCGTCGGCATTGCCGGGCAGTTCCCCTGCCAGGTTCGCGCTGGACGCACTCCGGAAACCATGGTCGACGGCAAGAGCATCATGGCGATGATGATGCTCGCCGCCGGCAAGGGCACCAAGATTCATTTGAAGACCGAAGGTGAGCAAGAGCAGGAAGCGATGGCGGCCTTGACCAAGCTGATCAATAACTTCTTTGATGAGGGTGAATAAACCCACCCGACGAGACAGAGGCTGAAGCCGCAACAGCTTCAGCCCAATGCAGTATCCATCACCATCATCAAGCAAAACCCGATGCACAGTCCCAGGCTGGCGAGCTTTTCATGGCCATTGCGCCGCGATTCGGGGATCACCTCGTGAGTGACCACCAGCAGCATCGCGCCAGCAGCCAACGCCAAGCCTAACGGCAGCAGCACCTGCGCCAGACTCACCAACCAGGCACAAAGCACTGCGAATATCGGCTCGACCAAGCCCGAAGCCGCACCGATCAGGAACGCCTTGAACCGCGACATCCCTGCTCCGGCCAGCACCAACGCAATCACCAAGCCTTCGGGCACATCCTGCAAAGCGATGCCCATGGCCAGGCTGTCGGCATCCGGCATGCCGCCGCCCGCCGACACGCCAACCGCCATACCCTCCGGGATGTTGTGCGCGATGATGGCAAACACGAACAGCCAGATACGTGGCGGGATCACCGGATGCTCCGGCGTACCGACCAGCATTTCCGGGCTGGCCCCGGAGACCTTGCGATCGACCAGGTACAAGCCGAACGCTCCCAGCATGATGCCAATGCTGATCAAGCCACTCGCGCCCCAAGGGCTGAGCCCCAGGCCTTCAGCGGCGGCAATGCCCGGCGCGACCAACGAAAACGCCGTGGCCGCGAGCATCACGCCGGCACCAAAGCCCAGCAAGGTATCGCTCACTGCTGCTGGCATGCGCCGGATAACCAACACCGGTACGGCGCCCAACGCGGTGCCGAGCGCACAGATCGCCCCACCTTGCAGGGCCCGCAGGATGCGCGGCTCCAGGTCCAGCCAGGCGAATCCTTGAGCCACCAGCAATGCAATACCTGCCAATAGCAGCAGCGAGCCAAATGCGTAACGAAACATTCGCACGCTGCTGATCGCCAGTGTTTCAGTACCCATGGTCGGCCTTAGGTCGTGTTATACGGCGTGACATCAGGCCAGGGCGGCCTGGTAGCGGGCGGCGACTTCCGGCCAGTTGATGACACTGTAGAAGGCATTGATGTATTCAGGACGCCGGTTCTGGTACAGCAGGTAGTAGGCGTGTTCCCACACATCCAGGCCGAGGATCGGTGTGTTGCCGCTCATCAGCGGGCTGTCCTGATTGCCGCTGCTCTCCACCACCAGGGTCTTCTGCGGGGTCACGCTCAACCAGGCCCAGCCGCTGCCGAAGCGGGTCAATGCGGCCTTGGTGAAGGCCTCCTTGAAGCTGTCGAAACCGCCCAGTTGCTCATCGATCGCCTGGCCCAGCGCGCCATCGGGTTTGCCGCCGCCTTTGGGTGACATCACCGCCCAGAACAACGAGTGGTTGGCATGCCCACCGCCCTGATTGATCACCGCGGCGCGCAGTTGCTCGGGCAGTTGCTGGACGCTCGACACCAGCTTCTCTACCGGCCAGCCCGCAAACTCGGTGCCCTCCACGGCGGCATTGAGGTTGTTGATGTAAGTCTGGTGGTGCTTGGTGTGGTGAATTTGCATGGTTTGTGCATCGATATGCGGTTCCAGGGCATCGTAGGCGTAAGGCAAGGCAGGCAAGGTGTAGGACATATCAGTGTGCTCCGTATTGAGGAGGGGTCGGTTGCGCCGCAGTACCGCCCAGCAAGCGATGGGTACGGGGGTATTCGCCGTGATCGCTGATGAAATTCAACAGTTCGACGTAGGTCTTGCTGCTCTGGCGCAACGCCGCGTCGCGCAGTTGCGGGCTGAGGCGCTGGTCCTGCAGCGCCTGTAACAGCCGTTGGTGGATGGCACAGAGGTATTCCGCGCTTTCTTCCGGCTGGTTCAGGCGCAGGTGCAGGTCCGCCAGGTTGTGATGGGAAATGACGCAAGCCGCCACTGCTTCGTCGGCGTTCGCCCAGCGCTCGAACAACACTTGAGCCAGGGCCAGCGCTTGTAAATAGGCTTCGCGAGCGTCGACCAACTCGCCCTGCATAAAGCAGCGATTGGCCCGTTCGATCGTGCGTTTCCAATGCTCCATGGTCAGCCTCCAAAGCAGGGTCGGTGATTACACGCCGCCGGCTGTGAGCTTTTCCGGGTCCAGCAGGACTTCCAGTTGGCTACGCGGCAAGTCGGTGTGCTCGAGGGCGACATCAATCACCGGGCGACCTTGCTGATAGGCTTGCTTGGCGATTTCAGCGGCCTTTTGGTAACCAATGATCGGGTTGAGTGCGGTCACCAGGATCGGATTGCGCGACAACGCTTCCTTGAGCTTGGCCTCGTTGACCTTGAAACTGGCAATGGCCTTGTCCGCCAGCAGGCGGCTGGAATTGGCCAGCAGTTCGAGGCTGCCGAGCAGGTTCTGGGCGATGATCGGCAGCATCACGTTCAGCTCGAAGTTGCCGGATTGCCCGGCAATGGTGATCACCGTGTCATTGCCGATGACCTGTGCGGCGACCATGGCCGTCGCTTCCGGAATCACTGGGTTGACCTTGCCCGGCATGATCGAAGAACCGGGCTGCAACCCTTCCAGTTCGATTTCGCCCAAGCCCGCCAGGGGCCCGGAATTCATCCAGCGCAAGTCGTTGGCGATTTTCATCAATGACACAGCGATCGCTTTCAACTGGCCGGAGACGGCGACGGCGGTGTCCTGGGAGCCGATCAACGCGAAGAGGTTCTTGCCCGGCGTGAATTGCACGCCGGTCAGGCTGCTCAGTTGTTGGCTGAAACGCAGCGCAAACTCCGGATGCGCGTTGATCCCGGTACCGACAGCCGTGCCGCCCTGGGCCAGGGCTTGCAGGCTGGGCAACAGGTCCTGCAGGTGCGCGATATTGGCCTTGAGCTGCTGCGCCCAGCCATTGAGCACCTGGCTCATACGCACGGGCATGGCGTCCATCAGGTGCGTGCGACCGGTCTTGATGAAGGGGTGGACCTCTTCGGCCTTCCGTTCGATGACCTGCACCAGATGCAGCAACGCCGGCAGCGTTTGCTCATGCAGCACCAACGCCGCACTGACGTGGATGGTGGTCGGGATGATGTCGTTGCTGCTTTGGCCGCAGTTCACGTGATCGTTGGGGTTGACCGCCTCACCAAGCAAACGGCTGGCCAGGGTCGCGATCACTTCGTTGGCGTTCATATTGGAACTGGTGCCGGAACCGGTCTGAAAGATATCCACCGGAAAGTGCGGCATGAAGTCACCGTCCAGCAAGCCCAGGGCAGCATCGACAATGGCCTTGCCCTGCCCTTCGCTGATCTGCTTGAGGTCGACGTTGACCTTGGCCGCTGCCACTTTGGCCAGGATCAGCGCACGAATGAACGGCGCCGGCATGCGCTGGTGGCTGATCGGAAAGTTGTTCACCGCGCGCTGGGTTTGCGCGCCGTACAAGGCCTCGGCAGGGACTTGCAGTTCACCCATACTGTCGCGTTCGATACGGTTATTACTCATCGGAAGATCCTTGCACCCAGTCAGAAACGGAAATCGAAGGCAGCAATTCGCACGTCGCCAATTGCCAGGCAAAGGCCTGCCAGCGCTTGAGGCGGCAGGCACAATGGGAGAGTGTTTCCAGGTCGCGCAGCGGGCGCCAGGCCTGGTCCAGGCACTGGGACCGCCAATGCCACGGCAAGGCAATGTCCGTGGCGGTGTCGATCAGCAGGCGGAAAGCCGTTTCAGCGATCGTCCACGGATGAGTCGCGGTGCAACAGGCGAGGTATCGACCTTCATTGAGGTAATGTTCGATCAGGCGCGGTTCATTGGGCTCGAGGCAGCAGCGAATCTGACGACTCATCCAACGCCAGCTTTCCAGGTAGGGGTCCTCATGCAGGACAGCATTCATGATCCGCACTCATTCGATAATGATATTTATTATTAAATGATATTGATAATCAACACAAGAGTGACAAGCCAATCAACCGGGAATGCAGCCACAAAAAAAGGCGCGCCATCCTGCAGATGGCGCGCCTTTTGGTGAAGCGTCGGAAGGATTAACTGCCGGCGACTGTCATCCGCTCGATCAGGACCGAACCTGTACGGATATTGCTGCGCAGCTCCAGGTCGTTACCCACGGCAACGATCTGCTTGAACATGTCGCGCATATTGCCGGCGATGGTCACTTCCTGGACAGCAAACTGAATCTCACCGTTTTCTACCCAGAAACCCGCCGCGCCACGGGAATAATCACCGGTGACCATGTTCAAGCCCTGACCCATCAATTCAGTCACCAGCAGGCCACGCCCCATGCGTCGCAACAGCGCCGCCTGGTCTTCCTCGCCGTGGGTCACGAACAGGTTATGCACGCCGCCAGCGTTCGCGGTGCTCGGCAGGCCCAGTTTGCGCCCGGCATACGTGCCCAGCACGTAGGAGACCAACTCACCGTTTTCGACGAACGGCTTGGCATAGGTCGCCAGGCCATCGCCGTCGAACGACGAACTGCCCATGGCCCGCATCAGGTGTGGACGCTCGTCGATGGTCAGCCACTGCGGAAACAGCTTCTGGCCAATCGCACCTTCGAGGAACGACGATTTGCGGTACAGGTTGCCGCCGGAAATCGCCCCCAGGAAACTGCCGAACAGACCGCCGGCCAGCTCCGCCGAAAACAGCACCGGCACTTCACAGGTCGGCACGGGGCGCGCGCCCAGGCGGCTCGCGGCACGTTGCGCGGCACGCCGGCCAATGCTGACCGGGTCGGCCAGCAACTCGCCCTGACGATTCACGTCGTACCAGTAATCGCGCTGCATCTGGCCGTTGGCTTCGGCGATCATCACGCAACTCAGGCTGTGACGCGTCGACGCATAACCGCCGATAAAACCATGGCTGTTGCCGTACACGCGGCAGCCCTGGTGGGTGCTCAAGGTGGTGCCGTCGGCATTCTTGATCCGCGGGTCGGCATCGAACGCCGCCGCTTCGCAGGTCAGCGCTTGTTCGATGGCTTGTTCCGGGGTGATGTCCCAGGCATGGAACAGGTCGAAATCCTGCAGATCCTTGGCCATCAACGCCTTGTCGGCCAGGCCCGAGCTTTCATCCTCGGACGTGTGCTTGGCAATCGCCAATGCGGCGGCCACCGTCTCGCGAATCGCTTCCGGCCCACTCGCCGAGGTGCTGGCCGAGCCTTTGCGCTGGCCGACGTACAAGGTGATGCCAAACCCCTGGTCGCGGTTGAATTCGACGGTTTCGACTTCCCGCTGACGTACCGACGTCGACAGCCCCTGCTCCAGGGACACAGCCACCTCGCAGGCACTGGCCCCCTGGCGCTTGGCCTCGGCAAGGATCTGCTCGACTTGTTCCTGCAGTGCCGGTAACGCTTGCGGACCGACGCTTTGGGCTGCACTCATGGTTTTCTCCACTCAAATTCTGCTTTCGGTTAAGGCCATCGAGCGACCGGGCCGGACAAGCGGCCCCCGACTGGTTATCATGGCGGCGTTTCTTTGCGGACTGCCACCATGGTTGATTCTTACGACGACTCCCTCGATGGGGAGAAAAGCAAAACCCAGGTCAAACGCGAGCTGCATGCTCTGGTTGACCTCGGCGAGCGCCTTACAACGCTCAAGCCGGACTTGATTGCAAAACTGCCTCTGACCGACGAAATGCGCCGGGCTCTGGCGGATGCACCCAAGCACACCGCGAATATCGCGCGTAAACGGCACATCATGTTCATCGGCAAGCTGATGCGCGATCAGGACACTGACGCGATTCTGACCCTGCTCGATCAACTCGATGCCTCCACTCGCCAGTACAACGAACGCTTCCACAACCTGGAACGTTGGCGTGACCGCCTGATCTCGGGCGATGACGCGGTGCTGGAGAAATTCGTACTGGACTACCCGGACGCGGACCGCCAGCAACTGCGCTCCCTGATCCGTCAGGCCCAGCACGAACTGGCGCAAAACAAGGCGCCGGCCACCAGCCGTAAAATCTTCAAGTACATCCGTGAGCTGGACGAGACTCAACGCGGCCTGCGTTGATCCTCTTCCCCGGGTGGCGGTCTTCGCCACCCGAAGCTCCCGCTCTTACGACCCCGTGCCACCCACGGTGATCGCATCAATTTTCAAGGTTGGCTGACCCACGCCCACCGGCACCGACTGCCCATCCTTGCCGCACGTACCCACGCCGCTGTCCAGCGCCAGGTCGTTACCGACCATCGACACCTTGCTCATCGCTTCCGGCCCGTTACCAATCAACGTCGCGCCTTTGACCGGCACGGTAATCTTGCCGTCTTCGATCAGGTACGCCTCGCTGGTGGAGAACACGAACTTGCCGCTGGTGATGTCCACCTGGCCGCCGCCGAGGTTGGCGCAGTAGATCCCGCGTTTCACCGAGGCGATGATTTCCTCCGGGTCACTTTCGCCAGCGAGCATGTAAGTGTTGGTCATGCGCGGCATCGGCAGGTGCGCGTAGGATTCGCGACGGCCGTTACCGGTACGCGCCACGCCCATCAGGCGGGCGTTGAGCTTGTCTTGCATGTAACCCTTGAGCACGCCGTTTTCGATCAGCGTGGTGCATTCGGTCGGCGTGCCTTCGTCATCGATGTTCAACGAGCCACGGCGACCGGCGAGGGTGCCGTCATCGACAATGGTGCACAGTTTGGAGGCGACCATCTCGCCCATGCGCCCGCTGTAGGCCGAACTGCCCTTGCGGTTGAAGTCGCCTTCCAGGCCATGGCCCACGGCTTCGTGGAGCAGTACGCCAGACCAGCCCGAGCCCAACACCACCGGCAAGGTGCCAGCCGGTGCGGGGATGGCTTCCAGGTTGACCAGCGCCTGGCGCAGCGCTTCACGGGCATAACCCATGGCGCGGTCCTCGGCGAGGAAATAACGGTAGTCGGTACGCCCGCCGCCGCCGTGCCCACCGCGCTCGCGGCGGCCGTTCTGTTCGACGATCACGCTGACGTTGAAACGCACCAGCGGCCGCGCATCCGCCGCCAGGCCGCCGTCGGTGGACGCCACCAGGATGCGTTCCCACACCCCGGCCATGCTCACCGTGACTTGCTGGATACGCGGGTCGAGGGCGCGGGTCGCGGCATCGATACGCTTGAGCAGATCGACTTTTTCTGCGCGGCTGATCACCTCCAGGGGGTTATCCGGCGCGTACAACTGGGCCACGTCCTGGGTGCTGAATGCCTGCACCGTACCGTTCTGGCCGGCGCGGGAAATCGAACGAGCAGCCCGGGCGGCCAGGCCCAAGGCTTCCAAGGTGATCGCGTTGCTGTAGGCGAAACCGGTTTTCTCACCGGATTGCGCGCGCACGCCGACACCCTGGTCGAGGTTGAAACTGCCTTCCTTGACGATCCCGTCTTCCAAAGCCCACGACTCGGAAATCTGCCCCTGGAAATACAGGTCGGCCGCGTCGATGCCCGGCCCGGCCAGATCGCCCAGCACGGTTTGCAGGCTTTCGATGGTCACGCCACCGGGTGCCAGGAGATGTTCGCTGACTGAGGACAACAACTCGCTCATAGGTTTGGCCTTAAATTCATCGTTCTGAAGCAGGCCGCTGCGCGCCCTGCGAGAAAAAGCGCCGATGGTTGACCACCGGCATGCGCGCCCGTATCGACGCCTGTTCACTGCTGTCGCGTTCGGCCAGCAACACCGCTTCGCCTTGATCCTGTTGCGTCAGTACGCGCCCCCAGGGGTCGACAATCGCCGCGTGGCCATAAGTCTCCCGTGGCCCCGGATGCACCCCGCCCTGGGCGGCCGCCAGCAGATAACACTGGGTCTCGATGGCCCGTGCGCGAATCAGCACATCCCAATGGGCGGCGCCGGTGACCGCGGTGAAGGCCGAGGGCGCGGTAATCAGTTCAGCCCCCGCCGCGCGCAACTCGCTGTACAACTCCGGGAAGCGCAGGTCGTAACACACCGTCAGGCCCACGCGGCCGACCGGCGTATCCGCCACCACAACGTTGCTCCCGAAAGCATAGTCATCGGATTCACGATAGCGACCGCGCGCGTCCGCCACGTCGACATCGAACAAATGCAGCTTGTCGTAGCGGGCGACGATCTCGCCATGCTCATCGATCAGCAACGAGCAGGCGTTAGCCTTGGCGTTCGGTTGATCCTTGGGCGGCAGCGGCAAAGTGCCAGCCACTATCCATAAGGTGAGGTCGCGGGCGGTCTGTTTCAACCATGGCAGGATCGGTCCTTCACCCAACGCCTCGGCGCGGCCGATGTCAGCCACATCGCGGCGGCCCATGGCGGCGAAGTTTTCCGGCAGCACCGCCAGCCGCGCCCCCTTTGCCGCCGCTTGCTCCAGCAGGCGCCGGGCCTGGGCCAGGTTGGCCAGCACATCGCTCTGGCTGACCATTTGAATTACCGCAAAGGACATGGGCCGACACTCCATAAATGGCATGCAGCCATGCTACTCCACAGGCTCTCAGTTTGGTTTTTCAAATGGCTTGTCGAAGCTGATTTTCGGGTCTTTCCATGGCCCTTCGACTTTGTACTGCACGCTGGCAAACCGCGAAACCCGGTCGCCGATCAGCTTGTCGATCAGGAACAGCGCGCCGCCAATGGCCGGCGCGCCAACAATCAACGCAGCGATCGGCAGGTTGTTGGTCACCGGCAGTGTCACCAGTAGCTTGGCATCCACGCGATCAGCCACCAGGTCCATGGTGCCATTAAGCTCCAGGTTGCTCGACGGCCCCGTCAGGGTGATCGGCTCGCGGGTCACGAACACCCCGTTGCTGGCCGCGAGCAAGCCTTTGACCCGGTCATAACTCAAGCCTTTGCCGAGCAGGTCGGAGAAGTCCAGGCGCAACCGACGGCCGATGGAGTTGAAGTTAAGCAGGCCGAACACCCGCAGCGCCTGGGCGCCACCTTCCACTTCAACGAACTGGCCTTTGCGGAATGTTGCATCCAGGCTGCCGGAAAAACGCTTGGGCCCGACCCAGGCGGGGGAGCCCGGCCAACGACCGTCCACGTCCAGGTGGAAATCTTCACTGGTCACGGTAGGCGCAAAGCCCCAGCCCTTGAGGACATCGGCGATATTCTTGCCATCCAGGCGCCCTTTGTACCAACTGCTGCTGTCGCCCGGCGCGCCTTCCCAACCACCAGCGCCCTTGAGCAGCATGCCCTTGAGGCCCAGGTCCAGGTTGTTGAAGGCTAGGCCCTTGGCGGTCGGTCGGATCTTCAGCGACCACGCGCCGATCAGGTCCGGCCCCTGGAACAGCTGATCAATGCTGATGTCCAGCGCTGGAATATCCTTGGGATCGATGTCGGCCAATGGGTCCGGCGCATTTTCATCCGCCTGTACCGTCGGGTCCACCGCCGGCAGCTTCACGTACTGCAGGTTGACCGCGATGGGTGCGCCCTTGGCGTCCGACAGGTTGACCGTGCCCTTGGCCTGCTGGCTGTCGAACTGCAGGCCCCAAGCCGAGGGTTTGCGGTCAAGCTGGAGGTTGACCTGGTCGAACTGCTGCCCAAAGCCAGTCAACTTGCCCACCTTGAAGTCGGCGCCGCTCAACAGCTGTTTCGCGCTGCCTCCCGGGTCGTTGCCCGCGTAGCGATCAATGAGTTTCTTCCACGGATCGATGTCCAGTTCCGACAGCACACCGCGAATGCGCAGGCCCTTGCCACCGGGCAGCAGCGCATCGCCATCGCCGAGAAACAACTCGCCGCGGCCGTCGCTGAATTTATCCGGCGGCGCAGCAAAGGTGAAGTTCGCCAGGTCGCCGTAATCGAACCAGTAGCGGCGCTCGGCGCCCTGCAAGGTCATGCGGAACACGCTGTCACGGCCCTGGCTGGCCGCCATGCCGAACGGCGCCGGCAGGTCCACGGCCACGCCTTTGAGGTTGGAGCTGACCCTCAACTGGCTGTCGGCACCGTCCAGATTGAGCTGCAACTGGTACGGTATATCACCGGACACCGGCAGCGGCTGGCTGATTTTCAACCAGTCCGTCAGGCGCTTGACCGTGACCTGGCCTTTGGCGGTAACGCGGGTGCTGATACTGCCCGGCTTGCCATCCGCGAAGATCTGCGCGGTGATCGGCCGATCGAAGGCTTGCGCTGTGATGTTCTGCCCACTCAGGCCCTTGGCGCTGTCGAAGCGGAAATCCCCCTTGAGCTGGCTCAGGTCCAGAGGCGGCTCAGCCAATTGCAGGCGCGCCTTGTCGGTCTGGAAATCCACCACGATCTTCGGTTCGGTGCCCTTGACCAGCGGGATATCCAGGTCCAGCTTGCCCTGTAGATCGCCCTCGCCTTTCCAACCGGCAAAGGTCGAAGCGGTGCCTATCGGCGCTTCCTGGAGGATTTTCAGGCCATCACCCAGGCCGCCGGCAAACTCACCGGTGAGCAGTAAGTGGCTGTCCTTGCCCGCGGGCGCGTGGGGGATATTGACGTAGATGTCCTTGACGCCGGTATCGAGCAGTTGGCCCTTGCTGGCCAGGATGCGGACACCGCTCTCCTCGACAAACACTTCGCCGCTGACCTTGCTCACATGGGGCCAGCCCGGCTGGAACGCCAACTCAGCGTCATGCACCTTGAAAAACAGGCTGATATTGCGCGAAGCCGGCAACGCACCGTGATTCAGCGAGCCTTGGTACTGGAAGAAGCCTTCATCGACCGCGCCTTTGAGAATCGCGGTACGCAGCCATTCATCCAGCGCCGGGCTCAGCACCGCCGGCAGGTATTTAGGCGTGAAACGTCCATCGCCATCGACCATGCCGACCCGCAGGTCCATGTAGTCTTCCTGGCTATTGTCGAAATGCAGGCGAATCAGGAAGTCGGCGGCGACCTTGCCTTCCTCGCCCAGCACCTTGATATACGGCGCGATCAGGGTGAAACCTTGCTGATCGAGCTTCCAGGTCAGGCGCGCATTGGCCTGGATGTACTGCCAGGGCTTGGCGAAGATCGGGTCGAGGTGCAAGGAAAAGTCCTTGCTGTCCATGCGCAGCTCGCCCTGCCCCAGGTCGCCGCTGATGCTGCCGGAAACGTTGCGTGCGGCAGGAGCGCCGAAGTAGGCGTCGAAGCCCACCCGCTCGAGGTTGGCGGCAAAGCTGACTTTCTGATCGGTCGTGTCCTGCGGACGAAAATCCACCAGCACATTGCGCAGCAGGCCGGTGGCCTTGAGGTGTTCGATCGTCTTGGCGAAGCCTTCCGGCAACGGCGCCAAGGCATTGAGCAACGGGGTGATCGGGGTCAGGTCGAGGCGGTCGGCCTGCAGGTTCCAGACTTCCTGCGCCTTGTCGGTGGCCAAGCGTTGCTGCAATTGCAGACGCGACTCCCAACGGCTATCGCCGATGTTCATCGCCAACGAATCGAACAGCACCTTGAGGCCGCTCTCACTGCGTTGCAGGTAGGCGGTCAGGGCGAGGTTTTCAATGTGGACCGGCTTGCGGTCGGCATAGCTGCCCTTCACTTGCGGCGAGTTGAGGCGCACCACCGCGCTTTGCACGGTGCCTTTGGCCCAGGTCAGCCAGAATTCACCGCCAGCCTTGAACTGCGTGAGTTTCCACTGCTGGGTCAACCTGGCCGGAACCCATTTGGCCCAATCGCTCTGGGGCAGGCTCAGGTAGGCCTGGACCTCAGCGTCTTTCCAGGCACTGGCGCGGATCTGCGTGCGCAGGCTCAGGGCCAGGGGTTGGCCATCCGGCAGGGTCAGGCGGGCGTCCAGGCGTTGGCGGGTCGCGCCCGTTTGCAAGCTCAGGCCCACATACGTGAAGGTCAGCGGCGCCTGGTCGAACGGCTGCAACGTGACCTGGCTATCCAGCAACGACACGCGCTGGACACTCTGCATACGCTTGAGCAACTGTTCCGGGTCCAGCGGCTGGTCGTCCTGCACCGGCAGGCCTTGCAGCGCCCAGTGGCCATCCTTGTCTTCCCTGGCGCTCAGTTGCAGGCCGCTGACTTCCAGGTGGGCAATACGCACGTCGCGCGCCATCAGGCTGGCCCAGATGTCCGGCACCACCTGCACCTGATCCAGGCGCAAGGCATTGCTGCCCTCGCCCACCATCACGTCATGGGCCAGCAACACAGGGGCGAAACCGCTCCAGCGACCTTCAAGGCGACCGATCTGCAGCGGCATATCCACCGCGGCCTGGGCCTTGGCTTCGATTTCTGCGCGGTATTCGGCGACCAGCGGGGTCAATTCACGCCCCAGGCTCACGTACACCGCCGCCAATACCAGCAGCAGGGCGCACAGGCCCAGGCCCCAGCGGGTCAAAGCGGCAAAAAAGCGTGTCAGACGCTCCATGTCAAGCGACCCTCAGGCAGTAGTCGGACCGCAGATCCAGGTCTGTCGGGTTCAGGGAAAGCCAATGAATGAAAATCAGAGCAGCACCACGTCGTATTGTTCCTGGGAGTACATGGTTTCGACCTGAAAACGAATGGTGCGCCCGATAAATCCTTCCAGTTCAGCCACGTTACCGGACTCTTCATCCAGCAAGCGGTCGACCACTTTCTGGTTGGCAAGCACTCTATAACCTTCAGCCTGGTAGGCTCGCGCCTCTCGTAGGATTTCCCGGAAAATCTCGTAGCAAACCGTTTCAGGGGTCTTCAATTTACCGCGCCCCTGGCAACTGCTGCACGGCTCGCACAGCACTTGCTCGAGACTTTCGCGGGTGCGCTTGCGGGTCATCTGCACCAGGCCCAGCTCGGTGATGCCGATGATGTTGGTCTTGGCGTGATCACGTTCCAGCTGCTTCTCGAGGGTGCGCAGCACCTGACGCTGGTGCTCTTCATCTTCCATGTCGATGAAGTCGATGATGATGATCCCGCCCAGGTTGCGCAGGCGCAATTGGCGGGCAATCGCAGTGGCCGCTTCGAGGTTGGTCTTGAAGATGGTCTCTTCAAGGTTGCGGTGCCCCACGAACGCACCGGTGTTGACGTCGATGGTGGTCATGGCTTCGGCCGGGTCCACCACCAGGTAGCCACCGGACTTGAGCGGCACTTTGCGTTCGAGGGCTTTCTGGATTTCGTCTTCGACGCCATACAGGTCGAAGATCGGCCGCTCGCCAGGGTAATGCTCCAGGCGGTCAGCAATTTCCGGCATCAGTTCGGCAACAAATTGCGTGGTGCGCTGGAAGGTTTCCCGCGAGTCGATGCGAATTTTCTCGATCTTGGGGCTGACCAGGTCACGCAAGGTGCGCAGGGCCAGGCCCAGGTCTTCATAGATCACGCTGGGGGCGCCGACGGTCTTGATCTGTGTGCCGATCTGGTCCCACAGGCGCCGCAGATAGCGGATATCCATGAGGATTTCATCGGCACCGGCGCCTTCGGCGGCGGTGCGCAGGATAAACCCACCCGCTTCCTTGATGCCCTCGGCGGCAACGCAGTCGCTGACCACTTTTTTCAGACGCTCGCGCTCGGCTTCGTCTTCAATCTTCAGGGAAATGCCGACATGGGCGGTGCGCGGCATGTACACCAGGTAGCGCGAAGGAATCGACAGTTGCGTGGTCAGCCGCGCACCTTTGGAGCCGATGGGGTCCTTGGTGACTTGCACCACCAGGCTCTGCCCTTCATGCACCAGGGCGCTGATGCTTTCCACCGCCGGGCCTTCACGCAGGGAAATTTCCGAGGCATGGATAAACGCGGCGCGATCCAGGCCGATATCGACGAAGGCGGCCTGCATGCCGGGCAATACGCGCACGACCTTGCCTTTATAGATGTTGCCGACGATCCCGCGCTTCTGGGTGCGCTCGACGTGAACTTCCTGCAGAACACCGTTCTCTACCACCGCCACGCGCGATTCCATCGGCGTGATATTGATCAGAATCTCTTCACTCATGGCTGGGTCTCGTTCAGGCGTTTTCACAATAGTGGCCGGTCGCTTAAGGCTGGGCGCTGGTGTACGGCGTTCAGCGCGCGGTAAGGTTTTGCCAACAGGGTATGCCGAATTGTCCAAGCAACTGCGCGGTTTCGCACACCGGCAAGCCGACCACGGCGGAATAACTGCCATTGAGCCCGGCCACGAACACCGAGCCCAGCCCCTGGATAGCATAACCCCCGGCCTTGTCCTGAGGTTCGCCACTGTGCCAGTAGCTTGTAGCCTCCTCGACAGAAATCCCACGAAAAAGTACGCGACTGCTTACACATCGGGTGTCACAGCGCTGACCGTCCGTGAGAGCAACCGCCGTCAGCACTTCATGTTCACGCCCTGCCAGCGCCAGCAACATGGCCAGGCCGTCGGCCTGATCCACCGGTTTGCCAAGGATCTGGCCGTCGACGATCACCGCCGTGTCGGCGCCCAGCACACAGGCCCCGGAGGTTTCCCCGAGGGCAGCGAAACCCGCCGCGGCCTTGGCGCGCGCCAGACGCTCGACGTAGGAAACGGGAGATTCGTTGGTAAGAGGCGTTTCATCAATCGCGGCGCTGACCACAGTGAACGGCACACCGATCTGGGTCAGCAGTTCACGCCGCCTTGGGGAGCCCGAGGCCAGATAAAGCGAATTCATTGCAGACTCTCCCTGTGGGGTTCGATAACCAGGCAGAGCCTCGCAATCCATTCAATTGATTTTATAGCGGCGACATAACCCGCGCAGACCGAAACTGACCCACGGCCACAGCAACGCGCTGACCAGGGCCGGCAACACCAGTGCCAAGGTCGGCTGTCGGTTGCCGGTCAAGGCACTGAGCCACAGCTGCACCAACTGCGCCAGGCCGAAGATCACCAGGATCACCAGGCACTGTTGCCACATCGGGAACATGCGCAGGCGCTGCTGCAATGAGAGCACCAGGAAGGTGATCAAGGTCAGGATCAACGCGTTCTGCCCCAGCAAGGTGCCATAGAGCACATCTTCCGCCAAGCCCAGAAACATTGCGGTGACCATGCCCACTTTATGCGGCAGGTTCAGCGACCAGAATGCCAGCAGCAGGGCCAGCCAGAGCGGACGCAGGATTTCCATGAACTGCGGCAGCGGCGAAACACTGAGCAGCAAGCCGAGAGCAAAGGTCAGCCAGACGATCCAGCCATTGCGCGAATGAGTACCGGCCATTATTCCTCCCTCTGCCGCGTGGTTGCCCGGGCGGCGGGCGTCGCGGGCGCAGGCGCGGCGGCCGGCGGTTTGGTCGCCGCCGGTTTCACCGGGCGAGCGCTGTGAGCGGCCGGCTTGGCTGGCGTGGCCACGGGCGCAGTCACCGCCGGCGCTGTTGCAGGCGGTGTGGCTGGCGCGGGCTTGGGTACGGTCGCCGGGATGATCGGCGTGGTGCCGTTGCGTTTGTCTTCCGCTTCCTGGGCCTGAGCGGCGTCGTTGGCGCGCTCTTCCGGGGTGCGGTTGTCGCTGAAGACCAGCAACAGGTAGCGGCTGCGGTTCAGCGCGGCCGTCGGCACGGCGCGGACAATCGCGAAAGGCTGGCCGGAGTCGTGGATCACTTCCTTGACCGTCGCCACCGGATAACCCGCCGGGAAGCGCTGACCCAGGCCGGAACTGACCAGCAGGTCGCCTTCCTTGATATCCGCGGTGTCGGCCACATGACGCAGTTCCAGCCGCTCCGGGTTACCCGTACCGCTGGCAATCGCGCGCAGGCCGTTGCGGTTGACCTGCACCGGAATGCTGTGGGTGGTGTCCGTCAGCAGCAATACCCGCGATGTGTAGGGCATCAACTCGACCACCTGCCCCATCAGGCCACGGGCATCGAGTACCGGCTGGCCAAGAACCACACCGTCGCGCTCACCCTTGTTGATGATGATGCGATGGGTAAAGGGGTTGGGGTCCATGCCGATCAACTCGGCGACTTCGACCTTCTCGTTGACCAGTGCGGAGGAGTTGAGCAACTCGCGCAGCCGAACGTTCTGCTCGGTGAGGGCCGCCAGCTTTTGCATGCGCCCCTGCAGCAGCAGGTTTTCAGTCTTGAGTTTTTCGTTCTCGGCGACCAGCTCGGTGCGGCTGCCGAATTGGCTGGCCACGCCCTGGTAGAGACGTTGCGGCAGGTCGGTGATCCAGTAAGTCTGCATCAACACCAGCGACATCTGGCTACGCACGGGCTTGAGCAGTGCAAAGCGAGCATCGACCACCATCAGCGCGACCGAAAGCACGACCAGCACCAATAAGCGCACGCCCAATGAGGGGCCTTTGGCGAAAAGCGGTTTAATAGGCCGCTCCTCCCAGGCAAATGTTCTCTCTATTCATACGGCATCTAACCGGCCTGGATGCAGATTGAAGAAGATAAACGCCAACAGGCAGCACTGCAAAGTGCTGCCTGCGGGCGAAACATGGGCTTACCAGCAATCACTTATTCGCTGGAGAGCAGGTCCATGGTGTGTTTATCCATCATTTCCAGTGCACGGCCACCGCCACGGGCGACGCAGGTCAGCGGGTCTTCGGCGACGATCACCGGCAGGCCGGTTTCCTGGGCCAGCAACTTATCGAGGTCGCGCAGCAAGGCGCCACCACCGGTCAGTACCAGGCCACGCTCGGCGATATCGGAAGCCAGCTCCGGCGGCGATTGCTCCAGCGCGCTCTTCACCGCCTGAACGATGGTGGCCAGGGACTCTTGCAGAGCCTCGAGCACTTCATTGGAGTTCAGGGTGAAGGCACGTGGCACGCCTTCGGCCAGGTTGCGACCGCGCACATCAACTTCGCGCACTTCGCCGCCCGGATAAGCGGTACCGATTTCCTGCTTGATGCGCTCGGCGGTGGATTCGCCGATCAGGCTGCCGTAGTTGCGACGCACATAAGTGATGATCGCTTCGTCGAAGCGGTCACCGCCCACACGGACGGATTCGGCATACACCACACCGTTCAGGGAAATCAGGGCGATTTCAGTGGTACCACCACCGATATCCACCACCATCGAACCGCGCGCTTCTTCAACCGGCAGGCCGGCACCGATCGCAGCAGCCATCGGCTCTTCGATCAGGAACACTTCACGGGCACCGGCACCAAGGGCCGATTCACGGATGGCACGACGCTCCACCTGGGTGGACTTGCACGGTACGCAGATCAGCACACGAGGGCTGGGCTGCAGAAAACTGTTTTCGTGAACCTTGTTGATGAAGTACTGCAGCATCTTCTCGCAGACACTGAAGTCGGCGATCACGCCGTCTTTCATCGGACGAATGGCCGCGATATTGCCTGGTGTTCGGCCGAGCATGCGCTTGGCCTCGGTGCCGACGGCAACGACACTTTTCTGATTACCATGGGTCCGAATAGCCACAACCGATGGCTCATTCAGGACGATACCGCGCTCGCGCACGTAAATAAGGGTGTTGGCAGTGCCCAGGTCAATGGAAAGATCGCTGGAAAACATGCCACGCAGTTTCTTGAACATGGGGAAAGGACCCTAGGCAACGCGTGGGTAAAAAAGTGCGGCAAACTCTAACAACGACAGGGATTTTGGGCAAGGCGCCAATGTGCTAAATTGGCCGACTTTCTACGCACCAACCCCCACAATCGCGGCCATATGACCGTAGAAATGCGGTAGTGTTCCGACAATCTAACACACGGACGCCCTCCGTTCTGTTTTCCACTGGAGAATCCCATGGCGCTTGAACGCTCCGACGTGGAAAAAATCGCACATCTGGCCTCGCTTGGCCTGAATGATGCCGATCTTCCACAGACCACCGCAGCCCTGAACAGCATTCTCGGGCTGGTTGACCAAATGCAGGCCGTGAATACCGACGGCATCGAGCCCCTGGCTCACCCGCTGGAAGCCACCCAGCGCCTGCGCGCAGACGTCGTGACCGAAGTCAATCA
Organism: Pseudomonas veronii; assembly: GCF_001439695.1. Classification (GTDB taxonomy): domain Bacteria; phylum Pseudomonadota; class Gammaproteobacteria; order Pseudomonadales; family Pseudomonadaceae; genus Aquipseudomonas; species Aquipseudomonas veronii. The sequence goes on along the minus strand of NZ_JYLL01000005.1, from coordinate 73,063 downwards.
TCGCGAGGCCTACCAGTCCATCGCGCCAGCGGTCGAAAACGGCCTGTATCTGGTTCCGAAAGTCATCGACTAAAGGGAAAGAGCCTTTCATGCATCACATGACTCTGGCCGAGATCGCCCGCGGTCTCGCCGACAAAAAGTTTTCTTCCGAAGAGCTGACCAAGACCTTGCTGGCGCGTATCGCCGAGCTCGACCCCAAGGTCAACAGCTTCATCAGCATCACCGAGGAGCTGGCCTTGAGCCAGGCCAAGGCCGCCGACGCACGTCGCGCCAACGGTGAGAACGGCGCGCTGCTGGGCGCACCGATCGCCCACAAGGACTTGTTCTGCACCCAGGGCATTCGCACCAGCTGCGGCTCGAAGATGCTCGACAACTTCAAGGCGCCCTACGACGCCACCGTGGTGTCCAAGCTGGCCGCCGCCGGGGCCGTGACCCTGGGCAAGACCAACATGGACGAATTCGCCATGGGCTCGGCCAACGAGTCGAGCTACTACGGCGCGGTGAAAAACCCGTGGAATCTGGACTGCGTGCCAGGCGGCTCGTCCGGTGGTTCGGCGGCGGCGGTTGCCGCGCGCTTCCTGCCGGCGGCCACGGCCACCGACACCGGCGGCTCGATCCGCCAGCCCGCCGCGTTCACCAACCTCACCGGGCTGAAGCCGACCTACGGTCGCGTGTCCCGCTGGGGCATGATCGCCTATGCCTCCAGCCTTGATCAGGGCGGTACCCTGGCACGCACTGCCGAAGACTGCGCAATATTGTTACAAGGTATGGCGGGCTTCGACGCACAGGACTCCACCAGCGTCGACGAGCCGGTGCCGGACTACAGCGCCAGCCTCAATACCTCGCTCAAAGGCCTGCGCATCGGCGTACCGAACGAATATTTCAGCGCCGGCCTCGACCCGCGTATCGCCGAACTGGTCCACAACAGCGTCAAGGAGCTGGAAAAGCTCGGCGCCGTGATCAAGCCAATCAGCCTGCCGAACAACCAGCACGCGATTCCGGCGTACTACGTGATCGCGCCGGCCGAAGCGTCTTCCAACCTGTCGCGGTTCGACGGCGTGCGTTTCGGTTACCGCTGCGAAAACCCGAAAGACCTCAACGACCTGTACAAACGTTCCCGTGGCGAAGGCTTCGGTGTCGAAGTGCAGCGCCGGATCATGGTCGGTGCCTACGCCCTGTCGGCCGGTTACTACGACGCGTACTACCTCAAGGCGCAAAAAATCCGTCGCCTGATCAAGAACGACTTCATGGCGGCGTTCGAAGAAGTCGACGTGATCCTCGGCCCAACCACGCCGAACCCGGCCTGGAAGATCGGCGCCAAGACCGGCGACCCGATCGCCGAGTACCTGGAAGACCTGTACACCATCACCGCCAACCTCGCGGGCTTGCCGGGCTTGTCCATGCCCGCCGGTTTCGTCGATGGCCTGCCGGTCGGCGTGCAATTGCTTGCCCCGTATTTCCAGGAAGGCCGCCTGCTCAATGTGGCGCACCAGTACCAGTTGAACACCGACTGGCACACTCGCACCCCTACCGGCTTCTGAGGAGAACACTATGCAATGGGAAGTCGTGATCGGGCTGGAGATTCATACCCAGCTCGCCACCCAATCGAAGATTTTCTCCGGTAGCGCCACCACGTTCGGCGCAGAACCCAACACCCAGGCGAGCCTGGTAGACCTGGGCATGCCCGGTGTGTTGCCGGTGCTGAACCAGGAAGCGGTACGCATGGCGGTGATGTTCGGCCTGGCGATTGACGCCGAGATCGGCCAGCACAGCGTGTTCGCGCGCAAGAACTACTTCTACCCGGACCTGCCCAAGGGCTATCAGATCAGCCAGATGGAGTTGCCGATTGTCGGCAAAGGCTACCTGGATATCCCGCTGGAAGACGGCACCATCAAGCGTGTCGGCGTAACCCGCGCGCACCTGGAAGAAGACGCCGGCAAGAGCCTGCATGAAGAGTTCAACGGTGCCACCGGCATCGACCTGAACCGCGCCGGCACGCCGCTGCTGGAGATCGTGTCCGAGCCAGACATGCGCAGCGCCAAGGAAGCCGTGGCCTACGTCAAGACGATCCACGCGCTGGTGCGCTACCTGGGCATCTGCGACGGCAACATGGCCGAAGGCTCGCTGCGCTGCGACTGCAACGTGTCGGTCCGGCCAAAGGGCCAGGTCGAGTACGGCACCCGCTGCGAGATCAAGAACGTCAACTCGTTCCGTTTCATCGAGAAGGCGATCAACACCGAGGTGCGTCGCCAGATCGAACTGATCGAAGACGGCGGCAAGGTGATCCAGCAAACTCGCCTGTACGACCCGAACAAAGACGAAACCCGCGCCATGCGCAGCAAAGAGGAAGCCAACGACTACCGTTACTTCCCCGATCCGGACCTGTTGCCAGTGGTCATCGAGGACTCGTTCCTCAATGACGTGCGCGCCACCCTGCCGGAATTGCCGCCGCAGAAACGCGAGCGCTTCCAGGCGCAGTTCGGCCTGTCGGTCTACGACGCCAGCGTCCTCGCGTCGAGCCGTGAGCAAGCCGACTACTTTGAAAAAGTCGTGAGCATCGCCGGGGACGCCAAGCTGGCGGCCAACTGGGTGATGGTGGAATTGGGCAGCCTGCTGAACAAACAGGGCCTGGAAATCGACGAAGCACCGGTCTCGGCCGAGCAGTTGGGCGGCATGCTGCTGCGCATCAAAGACAATACCATCTCCGGCAAAATCGCCAAGACTGTGTTCGAAGCCATGGCCAGCGGTGAGGGCAGCAGCGACGAGATCATCGAGAAGCGCGGCCTCAAGCAAGTCACCGACAGCGGCGCCATCTCGGCGGTGCTCGATGAAATGCTCGCGGCCAACGCGGAGCAGGTCGAACAGTACCGCGCGGCAGACGAAGCCAAGCGCGGCAAAATGTTCGGCTTCTTTGTCGGCCAGGCCATGAAAGCCTCCAAGGGCAAGGCCAACCCGCAACAGGTGAACGAACTGCTGAAAAGCAAGCTCGAAGGCTGATCGCGATGAAAGGGCCGAGTGAGATTTCATGCTCGACTCGGACCTCCTGTGGGAGGGGGCTTGCTCCCGATAGCGGTGATTCAGTCAAAACACCAATGACTGACACTCCACTATCGGGAGCAAGCCCCCTCCCACATTTGATAAGGGGATACCTTGAATGAAGCGCTTACTTGGCCTTTTAGCCGTGTTCTCTTTGCTGGCCGGTTGCGCCAGCAGCCTCATCGACCCCAACGGCTACGACGAAACCGGCACCGCGTCTTACTACGGCGCCAAGCACCATGGCAAAAAAACCGCCAGCGGTGAACCCTTCAACCAGAACGCCCTGACCGCCGCCCATCGGCGCCTGCCTTTCGGCACGCAGGTCAAGGTGACCAATCTCGATACCGACAAATCCGTGGTGGTACGCATCAATGATCGCGGCCCGCACACCCGTGGGCGGCTAATCGATCTGTCGCGCCAGGCCGCCGCGCAACTGGGCATGCTGAGCAGCGGCACCGCACGGGTTCGTGTGCAAGCCCTGAGCAATTGACGACGGAGCCCTGGCCATTTTCGGATTAACCGCCCTCTCGCCCTGGAGCCTGATCGAATTGATCAGCGGCCTGCTGCTGCTGATCGTCGGCGCCGAAATCCTGGTGCGCGCCGCGGTGCGCCTGGCTGCCAGCCTCAAGGTCCGCCCGCTGATCATCGGCCTGACGATCGTCGCCTTCGGCAGCAGTGCGCCGCAGATGACCGTCAGCCTGCAAGCCACCCTCGCCGGCAATACCGACATTGCCGTGGGCAGTGTGATCGGCAGCAGCATTTTCAACATCCTCGTCACCCTGGGCCTGTCGGCGCTGATCATTCCGCTGCGGGTCTCGCGGCAACTGGTGCGCCTGGATATCCCGGTGATGATCCTCGCCGGCCTGCTGGTGTTTACCCTGGCGGCCAATGAAGAACTGACGCCACTCGACGGTTCGCTGCTGCTCGCGGCCCTGCTGGCCTACCTCGGCGTGCTGCACTACCAGACCCGCCATTCACGGCGCCCGCGCACGCTGGACACGGTGGCCAAGGCGCCCTGGTTGAGCAGCGTATTGCTGATGTTCGGCGGCTTGCTGGTGCTGGTGCTGGCCGGGCATTTGTTGCTGGGTGCGGCGGTGGATGTGGCGAGCGACCTGGGCCTGTCGGAACGCATCATCGGCTTGACGCTGATCGGCGTCGGCACTTCACTGCCGTGCCTGGCCACCTCGCTGATCGCGGCCCTGCGCGGTCAGCGGGATATCGCCGTGGGTAACGTGATCGGCAGCAACCTGTTCAACCTGCTGGGCGTACTGGGGCTGACCGCCCTGCTCGCGCCCTCGCCGCTGTCGGTGTCGCCCAATGCCCTGGATTTCGACCTGCCGGTGATGCTCGGCGTGGTGGTGTTGTGCCTGCCGGTGTTTTATACCGGCTACCGCGTGACCCGTGCCGAAGGCCTGGTGCTGCTGGGCTTGTACCTGGCGTATGGGCTGCATGTGATGGCGTTCACCACCGGCATGGGCCTGGCCAACAAACTTGAACAACTGATGCTGTATTACGTCCTGCCAGTGCTGGTGGCTTTCCTGTTGTTCAGCACGCTGCGAGCCTGGCGCCGCCAACACAAGAGGGAATCGCAATGACCGATCAGAAAAAGCCCGGAGTTGAAATGCGTCGTCAGGTGATGGGCGATGCGTTCGTCGATCGCGCCCTGGGCAACGCCACCGAATTCACCCAGCCGCTGCAGGACTTCGTCAACGAACATGCCTGGGGCAGCGTGTGGAACCGCGAAGGCTTGCCGCTGAAGACGCGCAGCCTGATCACCCTCGCCGCCCTCACCGCGCTCAAGTGCCCGCAGGAACTCAAAGGCCATGTGCGCGGCGCGCTGAACAATGGCTGCACCGTCGAAGAAATCCGCGAAGCACTGCTGCATTGCGCGGTGTATGCCGGTGTGCCGGCGGCGATCGAGGCGTTTCGCGCGGCGCAGGAAGTGATTGAGGCGTATCAGGCGGACAAGCAGTGATGGTCAGGTAGCTATCACCGGCACAGCTCAGATCCACCCGCCCGCCTGCAACACAAAAATCCCGATATTCGTGGTCACCGCCGCCATCAAGGTGGTGATCACGATAATCGCCGCCGCCAGCTCATGATTCCCCTGCGCCGCCCTGGCCATCACAAAGCTCGCGGCCGCCGTCGGTGCGCCGAAGTACAGGAACAGAATCCCCAGTTCCGGCCCGCGAAACCCGAGCAACCACGCCCCCAGGGTGGCGACCACCGGCAGCCAGACCATCTTCATCAAGCTCGCGCTCAGCGCCATGTTGCCGCTCTTGCGCAACGCCGCCAGCGACAAGGTGCCGCCGATGCAGATCAGCGCCAACGGCAACGTCATGTCGGCCAGGTACTGCGCGGATTTTTCCAGCCAGCCCGGCAAGCCGATCTGGAAATAGGCGAACGGCGCGGCCGCAATCACGCTGATGATCAGCGGGTTGGCCAGCACACTTTTGCAGATGCTCCACGGGTCGGACTTGATCACCGGGCTGTACACCGCCAGCACAATGGTCGACAGCGTGTTGTAGAACAGGATCACCAGCGCCGCGAGGATCGCGCCGAGGGAGATGCCGTAATCACCGTACATACTGGCCGCCAGCGCCAGGCCGATCACCCCGTTGTTGCCGCGAAACGCGCCCTGGGTGTAGATGCCCCGGTCTTCACGCTTGCAGCGCAAAATCGCCCAGCCCCAGGCCAGGGCAAAGCTCAACAGCGTGGCGACGGCGAAGTAGATCAGCAAACCCGGCTTGAGCGCCGAATGCAGGTCGGCATGCAGGATGCCGAGAAACAGCAGCGCCGGCATGGTGACGTTGAACACCAGGGACGATGCCGTGTGGATAAAGCTGTCGTTGATCCAGTTGATGCGCTTGAGCAGCACACCGAGGAACAACATGGCAAACACCGGCGCGGTGATGGTGAGGGTGGTGAGGAAGATAGCCAGCATGCCGGGGAGAACCTTGGTGGGCGTCGTTAGGGGGCTAATGATAAGCCATACGGCCCAATGGCGCCTGATAGACCGCTATCGGGGGCAAGCCCCCTCCCACATAGGGTCGCCGCTATCGGGGGCAAGTCGAGTCGTCGCACCGCCCCTCCCACACTGAATCTGCGTCAGACACACAACGGATGAACACCGCAGACCCTATGTGGGAGGGGGCTTGCCCCCGATAACGGCGACTCGGTCTCAGGTAATCGGCGCCGGGTTGAACAACGTAATGTCGTTATGCAGCTTGTGCTGCTCCGCCCACGTCTGCTTCCTGCCGCTGGCTACATCCAAGTAGAAGTGGAACAACTCCCACCCCAACTCCTCAATGCTCGCACGCCCGGTGGCGATGCGCCCGGCGTCGATATCGATCAGGTCCGGCCAGCGCTGCGCCAGCTCCGTGCGGGTCGAGACCTTCACCACCGGCGCCATCGCCAGCCCGTAAGGCGTGCCACGCCCGGTGGTGAACACATGCAGGTTCATCCCCGCCGCCAGTTGCAAGGTGCCACACACGAAGTCGCTGGCCGGCGTGGCGCAAAAGATCAAGCCTTTGCCCTTGAAGCGTTCACCCGGGCCGAGCACGCCGTTGATCGCGCTGCTGCCGGACTTGACGATGGAGCCCAGGGACTTCTCGACAATGTTCGACAACCCGCCCTTCTTGTTCCCCGGCGTGGTATTGGCGCTGCGATCCGCCTCGCCCTTGGCCAGATAACGGTCGTACCAGTCCATTTCCCGTACCAGTTCCTCGGCGATTTCCTTGGTTTGCGCACGAGAAGTCAGCAGGTAGATGGCATCACGCACCTCCGTGACTTCGGAAAACATCACCGTCGCCCCCGCTCGCAGCAACAAGTCCGAAGCGAACCCCAGCGCCGGATTGGCGGTGATGCCGGAAAACGCATCACTGCCGCCGCACTGCATGCCCAGGATCAGCTCGGACGCCGGCACGGTTTCCCGGCGGCGCTGGTCGAGCTTCTTCAGGCGCACCTCGGCCAGGGCCATGATCTGCTCGATCATCTCGCTAAACCCGTGGCTGGAATCCTGCAGGCGATACAGCCACGGTTCGCTCAGGTCGACGGAGCTGTCGTTGTCGTGCATCACCTGCCCGGCCTGCAATTTCTCGCAGCCCAGGCTGATCACCAGGGCTTCGCCCCCCAGGTTCGGGTTGCGCGCCAGGTTGCGCACGGTGCGGATCGGGATATACGCATCCGTCGCGGTGATCGCCACCCCGCAGCCGTAGCTGTGGGTCAACGCCACCACGTCATCGACATGCGGGTACTTGGGCAGCAACTCGTCCTTGATGCGCTTGACCGCATGGTCCAGCACACCGGTGACGCACTGCACGGTGGTGGTGATGCCGAGGATATTGCGCGTGCCCACGGTGCCGTCGGCATTGCGATAGCCCTCGAAGGTAAAGCCTTCCAGCGGCGCCTGGGCCGCTGGCACCTCGGTGGACAGCGGCAAGCTGTCCAGCGGCGGCGCGGTGGGCATGCGCAGTTGATCTTCCTGCACCCAACTGCCACGCGGGATCGGCGCCAGGGCGTAACCGATGGTTTGGCCGTAGCGAATGATCCGACCGCCTTCGGGGATATCTTCGAGGGTCACTTTGTGGCTTTGTGGAATGAAATCCACGGTCACCAGGCCGTCCGGGAACTCGGTCCCGGCCGGTACACCCTGGTCATTGACCACGATCACCACGTTGTCGCGCTCGTGCAAACGAATCGAGCGCGGCGAGTCGGCATGTTCAATCAACTGCATCACACGGCCCCTTCAGGAATGCGCTTGGGTAAGGTTGGTCAACTCAGGCCCTTGGCTTGGCGGCTCTTTGAGCACCACGCGTTTGATCGGGCCGACAATCACCAGGTAACTGAACACGGCCACCAGCGCGTTCGCGCCGACAAACACCAGCGCCCATTTGAACGAACCGGTGGTGCTGATGATGTAACCGATGACAATCGGCGTGGTGATCGACGCCAGGTTACCGAAGGTGTTGAACAGGCCGCCACTGAGCCCGGCGATCTGTTTCGGCGAGGTGTCGGACACCACCGCCCAACCCAGTGCGCCAACGCCTTTGCCGAAGAAGGCCAAGGCCATGAAGCCCACCACCATCCACTCGATATCCACGTAGTTGCAGGCCACGATGCTGCTGGAGATCAGCAGGCCGCCAATGATCGGCGCCTTGCGGGCGAAGGTCAGGGAATGACCTTTGCGCAGCAGGTAGTCGGAGATCACCCCGCCCAACACACCGCCGATAAACCCGCAGATCGCCGGCAATGAGGCAATGAACCCGGCCTTGAGAATGGTCATGCCGCGGTCCTGCACCAGGTACACCGGGAACCAGGTCAGGAAGAAGTAGGTGATGCCGTTGATGCAGTACTGGCCCAGGTACACGCCGAGCATCATGCGGTTGGTCAGCAACTGGCGGATGTAATCCCACTTCGGACCGTCGGTTTTCTTACCCTTGCCCTTGTCCTGGTCCATATCGACCATCGCACCGTTGGCCGCGATGTGATTGAACTCGGCTTCGTTGATCAGCGGATGCTGGCGCGGGCTGTGGATAACTTTCAGCCAGACCAGCGAGAACAGGACGCCGATCACGCCCATCACGATAAACACGTGCTGCCAGCCGAAGCTGTAGACGATCCAGCCCATCAGCGGCGCGAACAGCACCGTGGCGAAGTACTGCGCCGAGTTGAAGATCGCCGAGGCCGTGCCGCGTTCGGCGGTGGGGAACCAGGCGGCCACGATGCGCGCGTTACCCGGGAAGGATGGCGCTTCGGCCAGACCCACCATAAAGCGCAGCATGAACAGCGCCACGACTGCCGTGGAGACACCGAACTCACCGACATAGCCTTGCAATATGGTGAACAGTGACCAGGTGAAGATGCTCAGGGCATAGACTTTTTTCGAGCCGAACCGATCGAGCAGCCAGCCGCCGGGGATTTGCCCGGCCACGTAGGCCCAACCGAATGCAGAGAAGATGTAACCGAGGGTGACCGCGTCGATGCCGAGGTCTTTTTGCAGGCTGGAACCCGCAATTGCGATGGTGGCCCGGTCGGCATAGTTGATCGTGGTCACCAGAAACAGCATGAGCAGGATCAAATAGCGGACATGGGTCGGTTTGGTCGCTTGCATGTAGAAGTACTCCCACTAATTATTTTTTTTGCGGGTGATATTTATGTGTTGCTGGACGCTGCCCCTGTAGGAGCGAGCTTGCTCGCGAAAAACTCAAAGGCACCGCATGCCCCCTGAATACCTGCGTATTCGTTGAAATTTTTCGCGAGCAAGCTCGCTCCTACAGTGTTACGAACCGATGTAGCTGGTTTTCACCACGGTGTAGAACTCTTGCGCATAGCGAGCTTGCTCGCGAAAAACTCAAAGGCACCGCGTGCCCCCCTGAATACCTGCGTATTCGTTGAAATTTTTCGCGAGCAAGCTCGCTCCTACAGTGTTACGAACCGATGTAGCTGGTTTTCACCACGGTGTAGAACTCTTGCGCATAGCGACCTTGCTCACGCGAACCGTAGGATGAACCTTTACGACCACCGAACGGAACGTTGTAGGAGCGAGCTTGCTCGCGAAAAACTCAAAGGCACCGCGTGCCCCCTGAATGCCTGCGTATTCGTTGAAATTTTTCGCGAGCAAGCTCGCTCTTACAGTGTTACGAACCGATGTAGCTGGTTTTCACCACGGTGTAGAACTCTTGCGCATAGCGACCTTGCTCACGCGAACCGTAGGATGAACCTTTACGCCCACCGAACGGAACGTTGTAGGAGCGAGCTTGCTCGCGAAAAACTCAAAGGCACCGCGTGCCCCCTGAATGCCTGCGTATTCGTTGAGATTTTTCGCGAGCAAGCTCGCTCCTACAGTGTTACGAACCGATGTAGCTGGTTTTCACCACGGTGTAGAACTCTTGCGCATAGCGACCTTGCTCACGCGAACCGTAGGATGAACCTTTACGCCCACCGAACGGAACGTGATAGTCCACGCCGGCAGTCGGCAGGTTGACCATCACCATTCCGGCCTGAGAGTGGCGCTTGAAGTGGTTGGCGTATTTCAGCGAGGTGGTGGCGATGCCCGCCGACAAACCGAACTCGGTGTCGTTGGCCATGGCCAGCGCCGCCTCGTAGTCCGCCACGCGCACCACGTTGGCCACCGGGCCGAAGATCTCTTCGCGGCTGATCCGCATGGCCGCCTCGCTGTCGGCGAACAGCGTCGGCGCCAGGTAGTAGCCTTCGGTGTCGCAGGTCACCAGGCCGCCACCGCTCACCAGCCGCGCACCTTCGCACTGGCCGATGTCGATGTATTTCAAGTCCTGGTCCAACTGGGCCTGGGAGACGACCGGGCCAATGTCGGTACCGCTTTTCAACGCGTGGCCGACCTTGATCGACTTCATGCGCTCGGCCATGGCCGCGACGAACTGATCGTGAATACCGGCGGTGACGATCAAGCGGCTGGAGGCGGTGCAACGCTGGCCGGTGGAATAGAACGCGCTCTGTACCGACAGCTCGACGGCTTGCTTGAGGTCGGCGTCATCGAGAACGATCTGCGGGTTCTTGCCGCCCATTTCCAACTGCACCTTGGCCTGGCGCGAGACACAACTGACCGCGATCTGACGCCCGACGCCGACCGAACCAGTGAAGCTGATGCCGTCGACTTTCGGGCTGTTGACCAACACATCGCCCACTACCCGCCCGCTGCCCATCACCAGGTTGAACACACCGGCGGGGAAACCGGCGCGGGAGATGATTTCTGCCAGGGCCCAGGCACAGCCCGGCACCAGCTCCGCCGGCTTGATCACCACGCAGTTGCCGTAGGCCAGGGCCGGAGCGATTTTCCACGCGGGGATGGCAATCGGGAAGTTCCACGGGGTGATCAGGCCGACCACGCCGAGGGCTTCGCGGGTGACTTCGACATTGACGCCCGGTCGCACCGACGGCACGTAGTCGCCGGACAGGCGCAGACACTCGCCGGCGAAGAACTTGAAGATATTACCGGCGCGGGTCACTTCGCCAATGGCTTCAGGCAGGGTCTTGCCCTCTTCCCGAGCCAGCAGCGTGCCGAGCTCTTCGCGCCGGGCGAGGATTTCGCTGCCGACTTTATCGAGTGCGTCGTGGCGAGCCTGGATACCGGACGTCGACCAGGCCGGGAACGCAGCGCGGGCGGCATCGATGGCAGCGTTGACCTGGGCGACATCCGCCTTGGCATATTCGCCAATGACATCGGACAACTCCGACGGGTTGAGGTTGACACAATAATCAGCGCCAGCCACCCATTGGCCGTTGATGTAGTTTTCAAAACGTTTGGCTTGGGACACGAATCTTCTCCTGACGCAAAAGGCCGCTGATTGCTCAGCGGCCTTATAGATAAGTTATTGCGGGCCTTGCTTGTCGATCAGCGCGGCCAGGGCTTCGTATTCTTCCGGCAGCAGATCGGTCAGTGGCGTGCGAACCGGGCCGGCGTCATAGCCAACGATTTTGGCGCCCGCCTTGACGATGCTCACCGCGTAGCCGGCCTTGCGGTTACGGATGTCCAGGTACGGCAGGAAGAAGTCATCGATGATCTTGCCGACGGTGGCGTGATCGTCGCGGGCGATGGCGTGATAGAAATCCATCGCAGTTTTCGGGATGAAGTTGAACACCGCCGAGGAATACACCGGCACGCCCAGGGCCTTGTAGGCAGCGGCGTAAACCTCTGCAGTCGGCAGGCCGCCCAGGTAGCTGAAACGGTCGCCCAGACGACGGCGGATCGACACCATCAATTCAATGTCACCCAGGCCGTCCTTGTAGCCGATCAGGTTCGGGCAACGTTCGGCCAGGCGCTCCAGCAAAGGCGCAGTCAGGCGGCAGACGTTGCGGTTGTAAACCACCACGCCGATCTTGACCGACTTGCACACCGCTTCCACGTGGGCGGCAACCCCGTCCTGGCTGGCTTCGGTCAAATAGTGCGGGAGCAGCAGCAAGCCTTTGGCACCGAGACGCTCGGCTTCCTGAGCGTATTCGATGGCCTGGCGGGTCGAACCGCCGACACCGGCGAGGATCGGCACGCTGGTGGCGCAGGTATCCACCGCGGTCTTCACAACCTGAGAATATTCGCTGGCCGCGAGGGAGAAAAACTCACCGGTGCCGCCGGCGGCGAACAACGCAGTGGCGCCGTAGGGGGCCAGCCACTCCAGACGTTTGATATAGCCGGCCTGGTGAAAATCACCCTGGGCGTTGAAATCGGTCACGGGAAAAGACAGCAGACCGTGGGAGAGGATGGACTTCAGTTCTTGTGGATTCATTATTCGAACACCCTGGGCAAAGACTTTCTGGCGAAAGGTTGTTGTTGGTTTTGCTTATGTCATACGTCATCGTACAACCATAAAATATTTCGTCAACTGCAATTCATCGAACCGCCTGTTGAGAGAGAGCGCATTGACGTAGGAGTTTTTTCCTCTATGCTCGAATAGCTGTATATACATACAGTAATAAAGGAAGATTCCTACGACATAGCAAGGAGCTAACATGTCCGGTCTTGAACTCGCAGCACCCGCAGCACCCGCAAAAAACCTACCCTCCCTGCGTTTCGAAGGCGGTGAACACACTGCCATCGGCGACGACACACTGTTGCGCTTCGCCAAAGACGCCCCGGCGATTGCCGCCCGACTCGTCGAGCTGCACCTGCCCAACGGCCTGGCGCTGACTTACGGGCAAGTGATCGCCCTGGGCGGTGACTTTTATGGCATCCCGGGCCAACCCATCAGTGATGGCGCCTCGCCTGCCGAACGCGTGCAACGCTTTAACGCCGCATTCAACTCACTGGCAGGACTGCCGGCGTCACGGGAGGAAGCACACAAGATCCTGGCGGTGATGCAAAAGGAGATCAACGCGGTCAACCAGGCGATCAAGGACGGCAAATCCGCCCACGACGCCTACGCCTTGCTCGGAGATACGTTGTCTGAAGAGTGGAACCGCATCACCGGCGGCGGCAGCGCGGTCTCGGCACTGTTCCCCCTGGGCCGCTACTTGAAGCTGGCGGCGGACAACGCCGACCACTTTGGCGAATGGGCGTTGTCGGCTTACCTGGCCGGGCATACGGCGGCGCTGCAACAAGCCGTCATCGCCCATCAAAGCGGCACCGACCAGGCGCTGGAGCTGGCCTATGCGATGAACAGTTTTGCCGATCACTTCTTGACCGATCTGTTTTCCGCCGGCCACCTGCGCGTGCCGCGCAAACAGCTGGCCGCCGTGGTGACGCCTGGGGAGCTGGGCTCGCTGATCAGTCGCTTCATGCACGATGAAGACAGCAAGTTCGGGCTCAAGGTGCGCAATGCAGTCGGTGACGAATGGCATGCCTACGGCGATAAACGCTATTTCGACGCCGGCGACGCGGCCAACCGGGCGCAGGTCAAACGCGCCGTGCAGGCGTCGGCCGATGAGGTCTTCGACGCGTTTATCAGCGGTGTCGCGCCCTCCCCGGCCACCTTCAAGGCGCCGCTGTATGTGCCGGACCTGAATGCAGCACAGAACCCGGCGAATAACTTTTCGCCGCTGTTCAAGATGGAAGGCGACAAGGTGCTGCGACGCAAGGACGTGAATGACCTGAACGACAAACACTGGACCGCTGATTGGTGGGGGTGGAGTACGTACTTGCTGCTGAAGGACTACACACCCAATACGCCGGCTTGAGCCGTACCGTTTGTCGTGACTGTGATTTCTAACAGTTACGCCGATTTTCAACGAGGGCGATAACCCCGCATAGGAGCCAGGCTCTCTGGCTTCTGTGCAAAGGAGCACTCAATCATGGCCATTAAAGCCCCGAGCCTTGTCGGCGGCGACGCTTCTTGCCCGGCTCAAGTGAGCCTGGCAAGCGGCGCACGCATAGAGTTTTCCATCCCCGAGCCCAATGAGGTTTCCGCAAGCGCCCAGGTATCTATCATCGTAGGACCGGACCCCGAGTCCCCGGAAGCCGAAGGGCAGGAAAAGAACGCCGGACAGTACGACCCCAACAAGGAAGATTACGTGAAGGAGTCGAATCTCAAGCTCGATATCGCTGCCGATGACTTGAAGAAATTCGTCAACCAAACGGTGCAGGTGCGATACGCGATAAACAGCGAATCGGGAAGGTTCTATTCTGATCCGTTGATGATAACGGTCTCGCAGTGACACAGCGCTTATCCGCACCGCATCGCTCTCGTCGCAGGCACCAGACCTGCCCCGGGGACGTATCTGGACCGGTATTCACGGCCGTTTGCGCATGCAGATAAAGCAACACTCCACCCTCCAACACTGGCGTGTGAAGACCATGAAATACGAGCTCAATATGCCGGACGGCAAAAAAAAGCAGATCACCTTTGATGGCGTGATTTACAAAGGAGACATTCTCGAATTTGAAGGTGCCGCTACCCAATACGAGGTAGTTAAACGATTCCTCACCGTCCCGTTCGATCTTAACGAGCCCATCACTGATGTGGCGCTTGAGGTCGTGACCTACCCTTAACCCCGCTGCGCCTCTGCTTCTTCGTGAGCATGGCGCAGCCGCTCGCGACTGTTGGTCAAATGCAAGCGCATCGCCGCCCGCGCCGCATCCGAATCCTGGCGCGCGATCGCTTCGTAGATTTCTTCGTGCTCGCGGCTCAAGCGCTTCATGTAGTGCTGCTGGTCATCCTGGGCCAGGCGTGCCGAGTTCAGGCGGGTACGCGGAATGATGCTGGTGCCCAGGTGCGTCATGATGTCGGTGAAGTAACGGTTGCCGGTGGACAGGGCAATCTGCAGGTGGAACTGGAAGTCCGACGCCACCGCATCGCCGGCATGGGCGGCGCTTTCATTCAAGGCGTCGAGGGCGGCACGCATGCCGGCCAGTTGTTCGTCGCTGCGGCGCAACGCGGCCAGGCCCGCGGATTCCACTTCCAGGCTGATACGCAGCTCCAGGATCGCCAGCACATCGCGCAGGGTCACGATGGTGGCCGGGTCAATGCGGAAACCGCTGGGGCTTGGCGTATCCAAGACAAAGGTGCCGATACCATGACGGGTTTCCACTTGCCCCGCCGCCTGCAAGCGTGAGATGGCTTCACGCACCACCGTGCGGCTGACGCCATGGGCGTCCATGATCGCCGATTCGGTAGGCAGTTTGTCGCCACGCTTGAGTTGGCCGTCGCGGATCTGCTCGGACAACACCGTGACCAATTCCTGGGCAAGGCTGCGGCGCTTGCGGGGAAGACGAGGGGCGGTGTTGGTGTTTTCCATGTTGGGTCATCTTTCTTGGTGAACTGAACAGGCATCATAGCCCATGGCGGTTGTACGATCACCGTTCCAGGCATGACTTTCATCTACAACGGCCAGGCAAAAAAATGCCCCGGCAACCGCCGAGGCATTTTTCAGCCGCGCCCGAAGGCAAAAGCCGCTTACTTCACCACTTTCAGACTCGGCCGGCCGCTTGGACGCGGTGGCTCGGTATCCGGTGGCGGCACATCATCGCCGTCTTCCCCGTCGATCGCTTCGTCATCCTCGAAAGGCGACTCCAGATCGAACACCATGCCTTGGCCATTTTCCCGGGCGTAGATCCCGAGGATGGCGCCAATCGGCACGTACAGCGTATGCGGCACACCGCCGAAACGCCCTTCGAAGCTGACTGCCTCGTTGTCCATGTGCAGGTGGCGCACTGCGCTGGGCGATACGTTCAGCACAATCTGCCCGTCGCTGGCAAAACCCTGCGGAACCTGAACCGCAGGAAACTCGGAATTGACCAGCATGTGCGGGGTGCAATCGTTGTCCACAATCCACTCATAGAGCGCGCGAACCAGGTAGGGTCGACTGGAGTTCATCAACGGCTCCTTAAGCCTTAGCGCATATCGCGTTCGACACCAGACAGACTCGCCTGGAAAGCCTCACGCGCAAACTGGCGCTCCATGTAATCAAGCAGCGGCTTGGCCGGCCGCGGCAGTTCAATGCCCATAATCGGCAAGCGCCAGAGTATGGGTAATAGGCAGCAATCCACCAGGCTTTGTTCCTCACTGAGGAAAAAAGGCTTGTCGGCGAACAATGGCGAAACGCCCGTCAGGCTCTCGCGCAATTCCTTGCGCGCCACGACACGGGCCGCCTCTTTGCTGCGCGAATCCAGAATCAAATCCACCAGCCCGCACCAGTCGCGCTGAATCCGATGGATCAGCAGGCGGCTGTTGGCACGCGCCACCGGGTACACCGGCAGCAAAGGCGGATGCGGGTAACGCTCATCCAGATATTCCATCACCACGGTTGACTCCCACAACGCCAGGTCACGATCGACCAGGGTGGGCAAGCTGCCGTAAGGGTTCACTTCGATCAGCTTCGGCGGGTGACGACCCACCTCCACACTGATGATCTCGGCGCTGACACCCTTCTCTGCGAGCACGATGCGTACTCGGTGGGAATAGTGGTCGGCGGGGTCGGAGTAACAGGCCAACCGATTGGTCACGCCCATGGCGGTCCTCCTCGCTTGTTGAAATTATCGAAAGCTCAAAAACGAGCGCGCCCAGAGAGCATCTCAGTAGTACCTGATGACCAGGTCGCTACGGGTTAGAGATGCCGCTGGGCGCGCAAGATTAACAGCAATTGCTTACGGTTGGATCAATGCACATCCTTCCAGTATTCGCGCTTGAGCAGATAAGCGAATACGAAGAAGAAAGCCAGGTACAGCAAGACATACGTACCAATGCGCTGGTGCTGCAGTTTGACCGGGTTGGCCGAGTAGGCCAGGAAGGTCACGAGATTCTTGACCTTCTCGTCGAACTGCTCTTCGTTCAGCGCGCCGGACTTGGGCACGATGGTCAGTTGATCGCACGCTTCATGTGTCAGCGGCGTGCCGGTCAACGGGTCAAATTGCTTCTTGCCGCCCTCGACTACCTGAACCTGCTTGCATCCTATCACTTGGCGACCCTGCAGGCCGACCAGAACGTTAGGCATACCGACGTTCGGGAACACCACGTTGTTCACGCCCCATGGACGCGCAGGGTCTTCGTAGAAGGATTTCAGGTAGCCGTAGAGCCAATCGGTGCCGCGAACCCGCGCCACCAAAGTCAGGTCGGGCGGCGCAGCGCCAAACCAGTTCTTGGCGTCCGCTGGTTGCATGCCGATATTCATGTGGTCGCCAATCTTGGCGCCGGTGAACACCAGCTTGTCGAGCATCACCTCGTGCGGGATGCCCAGGTCATCGGCAACACGCTCGTAACGCTGGAACTTGGCGCTGTGGCAACCCATGCAATAGTTGGCGAACGTGCGTGCGCCGTCCTGCATGGCCGCTTTGTCAGACACGTCGATAGCGACTTTTTCCAACTCAGGGCCTTGCTCGGCAGCGAAGGACAGTAGCGGCAGCGCCGCAAGCATCAATGCAACGAATAATTTTTTCATCAGCCAGTCACCCTTTCCGGAACCGGTTTGGTCTTCTCTAGCCGGGTATAGAACGGCATCAGAATGAAGTAGGCGAAGTACAGGAAGGTGCAAACCTGCGACAGCAACGTGCGCTCAGGGGTTGGCGCCAGTACGCCCAGTACACCCAGAATCACGAACGCAATGCAGAACACCCACAGCCAGATCTTGCTCAGCCAGCCCTTGTAGCGCATGGACTTGACCGGGCTTCGGTCGAGCCAAGGCAGCACGAACAGCACCGCGATGGCCGCACCCATGGCGATTACGCCCATGAGCTTGTCGGGGATCGCCCGCAAGATCGCGTAGAACGGCGTGAAGTACCAGACCGGGGCAATATGCACAGGTGTCTTGAAGGCGTTGGCCTGTTCGAAGTTAGGTTTTTCCAGGAAATAACCACCCATCTCCGGGAAAAAGAACACGATCGAGCAGAACACGAACAGGAACACGACGACACCGACAATGTCTTTCACGGTGTAGTACGGGTGGAACGGGATGCCATCCAGCGGGATGCCGTTCTCGTCCTTGTGCTTCTTGATGTCCACACCGTCGGGGTTGTTGGAACCCACTTCGTGCAGCGCCAGGATGTGCAGCACCACCAGGCCGAGAATCACGATCGGCAAGGCCACTACGTGCAAGGCGAAGAAGCGGTTCAGGGTGATGCCCGAGATCAGGTAGTCACCACGGATCCACTGCGTCAGGTCGTTGCCGATCACCGGGATCGCACCGAACAGCGAGATGATCACCTGGGCGCCCCAGTACGACATCTGGCCCCACGGCAGCAGGTAGCCCATGAAGGCTTCAGCCATCAGCGCCAGGTAGATCAGCATGCCGAACACCCACACCAGCTCACGAGGCTTCTGGTACGAACCGTAGAGCAAACCACGGAACATATGCAGGTAGACCACGATGAAGAACGCCGAGGCGCCGGTGGAGTGCAACAGGCGCAGGATCGAGCCGTACTCGACGTCACGCATGATGTATTCGACGGAAGCGAATGCCTCCTCCGCCGAAGGGGTGTAGCTCATGGTCAGCCAGACGCCGGTGACGATCTGGTTGACCAGCACCAGCAGTGCCAGGGAGCCGAAGAAGTAGAAGAAGTTGAAGTTTTTTGGCGCGTAATACTTGCTGAGATGGTCTTCCCACATTTTGGTGGCGGGGAAGCGCGCATCCACCCAATCCATGAACTTACTCATCACGCGTTCTCCTTGTCGAGGCCAATGACAATGATGTCGTTAGATTCGTAGTTATGCGGAGGCACGGGTAGGTTCAGTGGAGCAGGTTGCGACTTGTAGACGCGTCCGGCCAGGTCGTAGTGCGAACCGTGGCAGGGGCAGAAATAGCCGCCGACCCAATCTTTGCCCAGGTCGACCGGCGCCACTTCAGGGCGGAAAGTAGGTGAGCATCCCAGGTGGGTACACAGCCCGACCAGCAGCAGAATCTCTGGCTTGATCGAACGTGCTTCGTTTTTGGCGTAGGCGGGTTGGTCGGAAAACTCAGATTTGGGGTCAGACAACTGGCCTTCGATCTTTTTCAGATTTCCCAGGATTTCCTCCGTTCGACGAACAATGAAGACCGGCTGACCGCGCCACTCAGCAATCATCTGCTGGCCTGGCTCGATCTTGCTGATATTCACCTTCACCGGTGCACCTGCGGCTTTCGCCTTGGCACTGGGAAACCATGACCCCACGAACGGGACCGCAGCCCCCACCGCTCCTGCAGCACCCACCACGGATGTGGCTGCTACCAAGAAGCGACGCCGGCCTGCATTCACGCCGTCATTGCTCATTCAGTCCTCTCCCATCAGCTTTTTGGCCTGTTAAATCAGGCGTCTACTAAGTATTAAATCTGAACTTATAAAAATTTTGCCGAATGGTAATGAAAAGCCCCACCCCTGACAAGGGAATTACCCGGAGCTCCAGCTCCAAGCCTTGTAGTATAGGGGGTCTACGGCTGTGGCAAGTTGTCACGCCGAAATTTATGCATAAATAGCAGGCAATAAAAAACGCCCAGCTCCGTAAGGAGGCTGGGCGTTTTTTGTGGAACGTAAAGCGAATTAACGCTTCGAGTACTGCGGACGCTTACGCGCTTTACGCAGACCGACTTTCTTACGTTCAACTTCACGAGCATCACGAGTCACGAAGCCAGCTTTGCGCAGAGCGCCACGCAGGGTTTCGTCGTACTGCATCAGAGCGCGAGTGATACCGTGGCGGATTGCGCCAGCTTGACCACTTACACCGCCACCGATAACGGTGACGTAGATGTCGAACTTTTCAACAGTCTCGGTCAATTCCAGCGGCTGACGAACTACCATGCGGGCAGTTTCGCGGCCGAAGAAGTTGTCCAGAGTGCGGTTGTTGATCGAGATGTTACCAGTGCCCGGACGCAGGAAAACGCGTGCGGTTGCGGTTTTGCGACGGCCAGTGCCGTAATTTTGAGTCGCCGACATAATGAACTATTCCGTTAAAACTTCAGTTCTTGGGGCTGCTGAGCAGCATGAGGGTGAGCAGCGCCCGCATAGACTTTCAGCTTGCGAAACATATCGCGACCCAGTGGGCCCTTCGGCAGCATGCCTTTAACCGCGATTTCAATCGGGGCCTCAGGCTTCTTGGCGATCAGACCTTCGAAATTGGAAGACTTGATGCCGCCTGGGAAACCGGAGTGACGGTAGTACATTTTGTCTTGCGCTTTGTTGCCGGTAACACGTACCTGCTCAGCGTTGATGATCACGATGTAGTCACCGGTGTCAACGTGAGGGGTGTATTCAGGCTTGTGCTTGCCACGCAGACGGCTGGCGACTTCAGTGGCCAGACGACCCAGAGTCTGACCAGCGGCGTCGACGACAAACCAGTCGCGCTGAACTGTTTCCGGTTTTGCAGTAAAAGTTGTCATTCTTTAATAGCCTCAGGGGCCGCCCTGTAAATTAGACGGCGGATCTTACTGAATAGTGCGTACTTTGACAAGTCAAAGGCAGCCGGATACAGACGCTATCGGGGGCTCGGGTCGGCGCGTCCGTTCAACGGCAAGATTCTTCGGCAGGCGGCGCATCACTTCCACTGCAGAAAGAGGTGGGCAATTATGCAGATTGCGAAAAAAAATTCAACCTGCTTTTATGATTGTTTTCCCCGAAGGAGCACCCGATGGATTATCGACAGCTGGGCCGTACCGATCTGCACGTAAGCGCGATAGCCTTGGGCACCATGACCTGGGGCGAGCAGAACAGCGAGGCAGAGGCCTTCGCGCAGATCGAACGGGCCAAGGCCGCGGGGATCAACTTCCTCGACACGGCGGAAATGTACCCGGTGCCACCCAAGGCCGACACCTATGCCACCACCGAACGCTACATCGGGAATTACTTCAAAAGCCGCGGCGACCGCGCCGACTGGATTCTCGCCAGCAAGATCGCCGGCCCCGGCAACACCATCGACTATATCCGCGGCGGCCACCTGCGCCACAACCGCCAGCACATCGTCGAAGCCCTGGATGCGAGCCTCAAGCGCCTGCAGACCGACTGGATCGACCTCTACCAGTTGCACTGGCCGGAGCGCAGCACCAACTTCTTCGGCCAGCTGGGCTACAAGCACAAGGACGAAGACGACCTGACGCCGCTGGAGGAAACCCTCGAAGCGCTGGACGCGCAGGTGAAGGCCGGCAAGATCCGCCACATCGGTCTGTCCAACGAAACGCCGTGGGGCACCATGAAGTTCCTCGCCCTGGCCGAAGCCCGCGGCTGGACCCGCGCGGTGTCGATCCAGAACCCCTACAACCTGCTCAACCGCAGCTTTGAAGTGGGCCTGGCGGAAATCGCCATTCGCGAACAGTGCGGTCTGCTGGCTTATTCGCCCCTGGCATTCGGCATGCTCAGCGGCAAATACGAAGGCGGTGCGCGCCCGGCAAAAGCCCGCCTGACCGAATACAGCCGCTTCAGCCGCTATTTCAACCCGCAGTCGGAAGCAGCGTGCAGCCGTTATGTGGCCCTGGCCCGCAAACACGGCCTGGACCCGGCGCAGATGGCGTTGGCGTTCGTCACGCAGCAGCCGTTCGTGACCAGCAACATCATTGGTGCGACGAGCCTGGAGCAACTGGACAGCAACCTTGCCAGCGCTGACCTGAAACTGTCGAAAGAGGTGCTGGAGGGGATTGAGGCGATTCAGAAGGATCATCCTAATCCAGCACCTTGATTGATCTCTAGACCGCTATCGGGGGCAAGCCCCCTCCCACACTTAGCCGTGTGAACCCAGTAAAACGTGGGAGGGGGCTTGCCCCCGATGAGGCCCTCAGCCACACCATCGAAATCAAAGCGCCCGCGCAATAATCTCCTTCATGATCTCATTGGTCCCCGCATAAATCCGCTGCACCCGCGCATCCGCCCAGGCGCGGGCGATCGGGTATTCCCACATGAAGCCGTAGCCGCCGTGCAATTGCACACACTCGTCGAGCACCTTGCATTGCAGGTCCGTGGCCCAGTACTTGGCCATGGCGGCGGTGGGCACGTCGAGCTTGCCCTCCAGGTGCAACGCCAGGCACTTATCGACGAACACGCGGCCGATCTGGATCTCGGTGGCCATCTCCGCCAATTTGAAGCGGGTGTTCTGGAAGTCGGCAATCGCCTTGCCGAAGGCCTTGCGCTCACGGGTGTAGTCGAGGGTCCATTGCAGCGCCGCTTCGGCTGACGCCAGCGCGCCAATCGCCACGGTCAAGCGCTCCTGCGGCAGCTCCTGCATCAAGTAGGCGAAGCCCATGCCCGCCTGGCCCAGCAGGTTTTCCTTGGGCACACGGACATCCTGGAAGAACAGCTCCGAAGTGTCCTGGGCCTTCATGCCGACCTTCTCCAGGCGCTTGCCCTTGTCGAAGCCCGGCGTAGCGGCCTCCACCAGGAACAGGCTGGTGCCCTTGGCGCCGGCCTTGGGGTCGGTCTTGGCGACCACGATCACCAGATCGGCGAGAAAACCGTTGGTGATAAAGGTCTTGGAGCCGTTGATCACATACTCATCACCGTCCAGCACCGCCGTGGTCTTGACCCCTTGCAGGTCGGACCCGGCGCCCGGCTCGGTCATGGCGATGGCCGTGACCTTCTCGCCGGAGATCAATTGGGGCAGGTATTGGTGCTTCAGCGCTTCACTGCCGTAATGCAGGATATACGGCGCGACAATGTCCGAATGCAGGGAGAAACCGATGCCGGTCAGGCCCAGGCGGCTGATTTCTTCGATCACCACCGCGCTGTAGAGAAAGTCCGCGCCCAGGCCGCCGTACTCCTCCGGCAGATGGGAACACAACATCCCCGCCTTGCCGGCCTTGTTCCACAGCGCACGGTCGATATAGCCCTGCTTCTCCCATTGCGCATGGAACGGCGCAGCGTCTTTTTCAAGGAAGGTACGCACGCTCTGGCGGAAGAGTTCGTGTTCCGGGCTGAACAACGTTCTGGGGATCATGAGGTCACCTGCGTGGATTGTCGGACAAAGACGAACCACAGAGCCTATGCCGCGAAGGCGTCACAGGACACTGGACACATGCGACAAAAAATAAGACGATCCAGCCGTCTGGTGACCACTTTCCCCTATAAGAATAAATGAAATTATGTCTAACCAAATCTCCACGCCCTTGCGGCGCGTCAGCATTTTGGCCATTGATCGGGTGTTCGCTTCCACCCTCATGCAAGCCAAGGATTTCTTCCACCTCGCCAGCCTGCGTTACGGCAAACAACAAGGCCTGGGCCTGACCCCAGCGTTCGAAACGCGCCTGGTCAGCCCCGACGGGCAATCGGTGCGCAGCTTCAGTGATGTGATCATGCCGGTGGACGGCGGCCTGGAAGACGCCGACATCATCGTGCTGCCGGCCTTCTGGGATGACTTCGATGCCCTGAGTACGCGCTACCCGCAAGTGCTGCCGTGGCTGCGCGAACAGCACGCCCGCGGCGCGGTGCTCTGCGGCGAAGCGACCGGGGTGTTCTGGCTGGCCGAAGCCGGGCTGCTCGATGGCAAGGAGGCGACCACCTACTGGCGTTTCTTCACTGCCTTCAGCGAGCGCTTCCCCAAGGTCCAGCTCAACCAGGACAAGCACCTGACCGACGCCGACAACCTGTACTGCGCCGGCGGCACCACCTCGGCCTGTGACCTCTATATCTATCTGATCGAACGCTTCTGCGGCGCCAACATCGCCCAGGCCGTGGCCCGCGATATTCTTTACGAAGTGCAGCGCAACTATTCGCCGGGACGGATCGGTTTCGGCGGGCAGAAGCTGCACCAGGATGTGATCATCCTGCAGATCCAGCACTGGCTCGAAGAGCATTTCGCCGACAAGTTCCGCTTCGAGGACGTGGCCCGGGAGCACGGCATGAGCATCCGCAACTTCATGCGCCGCTTCCAGACCGCCACCGGCGACAAGCCGCTGCATTACCTGCAACGCTTGCGCATCGAGACGGCGAAAGGGCTGCTCTCGGGCAGCCGCAAGAGCATCAAGACCATCAGTTATGAGGTGGGCTACGACGATGCGAGTTTCTTTGCGCGGCTGTTCAGGCAGCACACCGAGCTGTCACCGAACCAGTACCGCCAGCAGTTCCAGCAAGCCGCGTAATCAGGGCTGTACAGAGACAAAATGTGGGAGGGAGCGTGCTCCCGATAGCGGTGTATCAGTCAGTACATCTGGCACTGATACACCGCTATCGGGGGCAAGCCCCCTCCCACACTTTTTACTGCGTCGTGCTTAGGGTTTGTGCGCCCGCGACAGGAACTCGTGGGATTGCATCTCCAGCAGGCGGCTCAGGGTGCGCTGGAATTCGAAGTTCAAGCGACCGCCGGTGTAGAGGTCCTTGAGCTCGACTTCCGCCGAGATGATCAACTTGACGTTGCGGTCGTAGAACTCGTCGACCATGTTGATAAAGCGGCGCGCGATGTCGTCGGTGCTGACGCTCATCTGCTCCACGCCACTGAGGATCACGGCGTGGAAGATCTTGCCCAGTTCGATGTAGTCGTTCTGGCTGCGCGGGCCGTCGCACAGTTCGCGGAAGTCGAACCAGGCCACGTCATCGCAGGTACGCAGCGCGATGATTTGGCGGTTTTCGATGATCAACTTGTCGTTTTCCACCGCCTGGGTGCATTCCGGCGTGAGGGCGCGGAAGCTTTTGCGCAGGCTATCTTGCGCCGCGTCGTTGAGCGGGAAGTGGAACAACTCCGCTTGCTCCAGGTGCCGCAGGCGGTAATCGACGCCGCTGTCGACGTTGACGATCTCGGTGTTCTGCTTGATCAGCGCAATGGCCGGCAGGAAGCGCGCGCGTTGCAGGCCGTCCTTGTACAGGCCATCGGGCACGATGTTCGAGGTGGCGACCAGGGTCACGCCGTTCTTGAACAGCTCTTCCATCAGGGTGCCGAGGATCATGGCGTCGGTGATGTCGGAGACGAAGAACTCATCGAAGCAGATCACCCGCGCCTCTGCGGAGAACCGCTTGGCGATGATGGTCAACGGGTTTTTCTCGCCCGGCAGGGTTTTCATCTCTTCATGGACGCGCTTCATGAAGCGGTGGAAGTGCGTGCGGACCTTTTCCTTGAACGGCAGCGCTTCGAAGAACGTGTCCACCAGGTAGGTCTTGCCGCGACCCACGCCGCCCCAGAAGTACAGGCCCTTGACCGGCGTGCGGTCTTTCTTGCCAAACAGCTTGCCGAGCATCCCTGGCTTACTCTGCGAGGCCGCGACCAGGTCTTCGTACAGACGCTGCAAATGACGCACCGCCGTTTCCTGGGCCGCGTCATGGAAGAATTCAGGGCGTTTCAGATCAGCTTGATATCGTTCTAGGGGCGTCATAATTTCGTTAGCAAGGCAACAAAAACGGGCCGTCACTGTAACGACGGCCCTGGATAATGGCAATCAACCCTTGGTCGGGTTAATCCTCGAGGGGGGTCAGCGCGACGCGCAGGGCTTCGATGGCGGCATCGCGCGACGCGGTGTCGGCGAATGGCGCGCTGTCGGCAACCGCAGCGTCGTCCAGCCATACGCTGAAGCTCAGGGCTTCAGGGCGCACGTCCAGCGCGGCGCCGCTTTGCAATTGCTTGGTCACGGCGCCAGCCGCCTTGCCGTCGGCGAAGTTGCGCGACAGCAGCAGTTGCTCGCCATCGGCCGCCAACAGGCGGAAGCGGAAGCTGCCGTCGTCTTCGCGGAAACTCACGAAGCGCGCGGCTTTCGCGGCCTTTTTCTTGGTGCTGACCGGCGCCGCGGCCTGGTTGACGAACGAACGCAGGCCAACGGCCTCACGCAGCTCGGCGAGGAACGGCGCGGCCACGGCGCGGGCTTTTTGGGCGCCGATCAGCAGCAGGTCTTCCATGTCCGCCGGGCGCGACATCAATTGGTGGTAACGCTCACGGGCTTCACCCAGTTGCCCGTCCAGCAGTTGGAACAGACGGTTCTTCGCCTCGCCCCAGCCCAGGCCTTGCAGCAACTCGGCGCGGAATTCCTGTTCCTGGGCCTTGCTGGCAAACGCCTGGTACAGGGTGAACAGGTGCGAATTGTCCGGGTCCTTGGCTTCGCCGGGCGCGCGGGAGTCGGTGACGATCCGCGAGATCGCGTCTTTCATGTCCTTGGCGCTGGTGAACAACGGGATGGTGTTGTCGTAGCTCTTCGACATCTTGCGACCGTCCAGGCCCGGCAAGGTGGCGACGCTTTCTTCGATCACCGCCTCGGGCAGGGTGAAGAACTCTTTACCGTTGCCGAACAGGTGGTTGAAGCGCTGACCGATGTCGCGGGCCATTTCCACGTGCTGGATCTGGTCGCGGCCCACCGGCACCTTGTGCGCGTTGAACATCAAAATGTCCGCCGCCATCAGCACCGGGTAGCTGTACAGGCCCATGGTGATGCCCGCATCCGGGTCTTCGCCGTTTTCCACGTTCTTGTCCACCGACGCCTTGTAGGCATGGGCGCGGTTGAGCAGGCCCTTGGCGGCGACGCAGGTCAGCAGCCAGGTCAGCTCGGGGATCTCGGGAATGTCGGACTGGCGATAGAACGTCACCCGGTTCACATCCAGGCCACCGGCCAGCCAGGTCGCGGCGATTTCCATACGCGAGCGCTGGATGCGCTGCGGGTCATCGCATTTGATCAGGGCGTGGTAGTCGGCCAGGAAGTAGAAGGAGTCGGCATTGGCGTCCTGACTGGCAAGGATCGCCGGGCGGATCGCACCGGCGTAGTTGCCCAGGTGCGGCGTGCCGGTGGTGGTGATGCCGGTGAGGATACGGGTACGAGTCGTCATGGGTAATCGCTTATCAGACTGCTATCAATTCGAGAGGCGCGGCAGCACCAGATCCTTGAGATCGGTGAGCTTGCCATGAAAAAAGTGTCCGCATTCTGCCACTTTCAGCAGCTCATGGGGGCGTTTCAGGGCGGCGGACCAGTCGTAGACGCATTGCGGGTCGACCACTTCGTCGGTTTCCGGCTGGATCAGGGTCAGCGGGCAGTTCTGCGGCAGCAGGTCGGCATCGCCCAGGCGCATCACCGCGGCGGCGACCATGAACAGGTGCGCGAGCTTTTCGCCCTTGGCTTCCAGACGACCGCCGAGGCTGGCGGCGACATAGCCACCAAACGAAAAACCGAGCAAGGTGATCGGCAGGTCGGGGTGTTTCTTGCGCAACCAGGTGGCGGCCGCTTCGGCATCGTCCACTTCACCGCTGGCCATGTCATGGGTGCCGGCGCTGGCACCGACGCCACGGTAATTGAATCGCAAGGTGATCAAACCGGCATCGCGGGCGGTGCGTTGCAGGGTCGAAACAACTTTATTGAGCATGGTCCCACCCTGCACCGGGTTAGGGTGGCAGATCAGCGCCAGGCCACGTGGCGCGGGCTGATCCAGGTACAGGGCTTCCAATTGGCCTACCGGGCCATCGATCAAAACAGGGGTTTCACGCATGAGCAAGGAATGAACTCCGTGACCTCTCAAAGGGTCGACTCGTCTAGCTAAAAGTCTGTGCATGGCATCATTGCGAGCTTAATCGCGGTATACAGCGCAGGTCCGAGCCGTTAACGTAAAGCAAAGCCGTTTATAGAGGAAGGACTCGTGGAACACTCGCTCTTAGTTTGGTTGTTGCCGACTCTTGCCCTGGTTGCCGGTGTCGCCATTGGATTCCTGGTTGCTCGCTTGCTGCCGAATGCCGCGCCTAACCGCACGCAGCGTCAGTTGGATGACATTCAGGAACGTTTTGACAGTTATCAGAACGAGGTTGTTACCCACTTCAACAGCACCGCGACCCTGGTCAAGAAGCTCACCCAGAGCTACCAGGAAGTACAGGATCACCTCGCCGACGGCGCCAACCGCCTGGCGCTCGACGACATCACCCGTCAGCGCCTGCTGGCCGCGCTGCATTCCGATGCACCGCAAACCCCACGGGAACGCCTGACCCCGCCACGGGAAAACCAGGAGCCGCCACGGGACTACGCGCCAAAAACGCCGAACGCCCCTGGCATGCTGGATGAGCATTACGGCTTGAAGAAGTAAGTCTTTTCAGGCGCTGTAAAAAAGCCCGGCTGATCGATGATCAGCCGGGCTTTTTGTTGGGCCTCAATCTCCAGACCAGCGGGGATGCCATTGTGGGAGAGAGCTTGCTCCTGATAGCGGCGGATCAGTTGATATATAGGCTGACTGACACACTGCTATCGGGAGCAAGCTCCCTCCCACACTGACCGAGTACGGCCCTCAGGACACGGGTTGTTCTTGCAGGTGGCCGCTTTCGATCCGCACATGCCGCCCATGGAAGCGCTTGAGGCTGCTGCGATGGCCGACGCTGACGATGCTCAGCCCCGGCAGCTCATCGATCAACGCCTGGTACAACGTCGCCTCATCCTCTTCATCCATGGCCGATGTCGCTTCGTCCATGTACAGCCACTGCGGTGCGAACAACAACGCACGGGCAAAGGCCAGGCGCTGTTGCTCGCCGGGCGAGAGCATGCGCTGCCAGTGGTTGGCTTCGTCCAGCCGCGCGACCAGATGCGGCAAGCGGCAGGTTTCCAGGACCTGTGCATAACGTTCGTCCATGTACACGCCGTCGTCCTGTGGATAACTCAACGCGGCCTTCAACGTGCCGATCGGCAGATACGGCTTCTGCGGCAGGAACAGGTAACGCGCCGCCGGCAGGCGGATGCTGCCATGGCCCGCCGGCCACAGCTGGCCCATGGCACGCAGCAACGTACTTTTACCGCTGCCGGAACGCCCGCTGAGCATCAGGCGCTGGCCCGGCTCGACGACCATGTCGGCGCCGGCGAGCAAGTGGCGGCCATCGGCCAGGTCCATGCCGAGCTTCTCTACCACCAGGCGCTCGCCTTCCGGGCGCACGTCGATGGCTGCGGGGCGCTGCTCGTTATCGCTCATGGCCTGCTGGAAACTCAGCAGACGATCACTGGTGGCGCGCCAACTGGCCAGCTCCGTGTACGCGCCGATAAACCAGCTGAAGTTCTCCTGGACGTTGCCGAACGCCGAGTTGATTTGCATCAGCTCGCCCAGCTCGATCTTGCCGGTGAAGTAGCGCGGCGCGGCGACGATGAACGGGAAGATGATTGCGATCTGGCTGTAGCCGGCGGTGAAGAAAGTCAGGCGCTTGGACACTTTCATGATGTCCCAGAAGTTATGCCAGACCCGGCCGAAGCGTTGGCTCAAACGGCGATTTTCGTTGGGCTCGCCGTTGTACAAGGCAATGCTCTCGGCATTCTCGCGGACCCGGACCATCGAGAAGCGCAAATCCGCCTCGAAGCGTTGTTGTTGATTGTTCAGCCCGATCAAGCGACGCCCGATCAGGTGCGTCAGCCAACTGCCCACAGCGGCATAGAGCAATGCACACCAGAACATGTAGCCGGGAATGGTGATACCGAACACTTCGATGCTGCCCGACACACCCCACAGGATGATCGAAAACGACACCAGGCTGACCACATTGCGCAGCAGGCCCAGGCCGAGGCTCAAGCTGCTGGAGGTGAAGTTATTGAGGTCTTCGGAGATCCGCTGGTCCGGGTTATCGGTATAACCGCCCTGCTCCAACTGGTAGTAGTTTTTGTCGCTGAGCCAGCGTGCGAAGTGTTTTTCGGTCAACCAGGCCCGCCAACGGATGGTCAGCATCTGGGTCAGGTACAAGCGATAAACCGCACCGAGGATGGCCACCGCAGCGATGCCGCCGAAATAGCCGATCAGTTGCCAGAAGGCCGCCGTGTCCTTATGTTCCAGGGCGTTGTAGAAATCCTTGTACCAGTGGTTGATCCACACGGAGATCGCGACGCTGAACAGCGACAAACCAATCACCGCCAACAACAGCAACCATGCCTTGCCCTTTTCTTCACTGCGCCAATAGGGCGTGATCATCGCCCAGGTTCGGCGAAAAAAGTGCCCACGCACCGCGTCGTTGACCGCGGAATACTCAGCGTTCTGATTCATCGTTCAGGCTCGGTAGGAAATAGATGGCAGGCGTTTGAACCGATCATAGAGCATCGGTTCAAGGCGCCGTGCGGCCTGAAGTAGATTGTTCAGCCGGCGTTCAGCGCCGTACCGGGCGCTTCTGCAGCTTGCGTTGCAGGGTACGCCGGTGCATGCCCAGCGCGCGGGCGGTGGCCGAGATATTGCCTTCATGCTCGGTCAGCACGCGCTGGATGTGTTCCCACTGCAGGCGGTCCACCGACATCGGGTTTTCCGGCACCAGGGTGTCGAGGTCGGCATGCTCGGAGAGCAAGGCGGCCAGCACGTCGTCGGCGTCCGCCGGTTTGCACAGGTAGTTGCAGGCGCCACGCTTGATGGCTTCGACAGCGGTGGCAATGCTGGAATAACCGGTGAGGATCACCACACGCATTTCCGGATCGAGTTCGAGCAGCTTGGGCAGCAGCACCAGGCCGGAGTCGCCGTCCATTTTCAGGTCGAGCGCGGCGTAGTCCGGCAGGTCGGCCTGGGCGATGCTCAGGCCCTCTTCCGCGGAGCCCGCGGTGCTGACGCGGAAACCGCGACGGCTCATGGCACGCGCCATGACGCGGGTAAAGGTAGCGTCATCATCTACCAGCAACAGGTGCGGCAGTTCTTCGCCTTCGACTTGGATCTCATCACTCATCGATATCTCCTCGTGCGACACGGGGCAGGCGCAGCTCGGTGAGCGTGCCGCCTTCCTCATGACTATAGAGCTTCACTGAGCCGCCCGCGCGGGTCACGCTGGCCTTGCTCAAAAACAGGCCGAGGCCGAAGCCTTTGCCCTTGGTGGTAAAGAAAGGTTTACCGATCTGCTCGGCAATAGCCAGCGGCACGCCTGCGCCGTGGTCACGAATGCTGATGGTGAGGTTTTCCGTGTCCCAGTCCAGCTGCACTTCCAGGCCTTCGGGGCAGGCATCGGCGGCATTGTTCAACAGGTTGAGCAGGGCCTGGGTCAGGTCCGGCGGCGGCGCCATGCGCGGCACGCTGCCCTGCCCCAGCAGGTGGAAACGGTAACTGGCTTCGGGGCGCATCAGGTGCCAGCGGTTCAGGGCTTCGTCGAGCCACTGGGTCACGTCCTGCATCTCCACCGCCAGGCGGCGGTTGGCTTCGGCGGCGCGCACCAGTTGCTGCAAGGTTTGCTTGCACTGCTTGACCTGTTCGCGCAGCACGCCGAGGTCTTCTTGCAGCGCCGGATCGTGATGGTCCTGGGTCATTTCGTTGAGCAGCACGCTCATGGTCGCCAGGGGCGTGCCCAACTCATGGGCCGCACCGGCGGCCTGGGTCGCGACGGCCAGCAGTTGCTGGTCGCGCAGGCCTTCTTCGCGGCGGATGGCGCGCAATTCTTCCTGGCGGCGCAGTTCTTCGGCCATGCGCGCAGCAAAAAAGGTGATGACTGCGGCCGACAGCGCGAAGCTCAGCCACATCCCGTAGATCTGCAGGTTTTCCCGGGCGATGGGGAACGTCTGCAACGGGTAGAACTGCGCCAGCAGCAAGGTGTACAGGGTCAGGGCAATGCCGGAGAGTATCACCGAGTAGCGCCACGGCAAGGTCACGGCCGCGATGGTCAAGGGCACCAGGTAATACGAAACGAACGGATTGGTGGAACCACCGGAGAAATACAGCAACACACTGTGGATAAACAGGTCGCAGGCCAACTGCAGGGCGTATTCCAACTCGGTCACCGGCCAGGTGGTACGCAACCGGATGGCGGTAAACGCACACAACACGGTGGAAAAACCCAGGGTCACGCTCAGTTGCAGCCACGGCAGCGGCAGCAGGTCGAACCAATAGGCAAGCCCGACGGAACCGGCCTGCGCGGCCAATACCAAGGTGCGAATGAACGTCAGGCGCCAGAGGTTCTGGCGGGTGGCGGAAGTCAGTTTTACGGCGGCGAGCATGAGCTCTCCCGGTGAGCGCTGCAGGCGGATCGGCAGGAGTATAAACGAAGCCGACCGGCAGACACGGCGCGTGTGGCTCTTTGACGCAGGCGCGCTGAATGACCGTTCGTCGGCACTGCGACAACTTGTAGTGAATGTGTAAACCCGAAGAACCTGGCACCACCGTCTACAGTCATACCGATACGAACAATCCAAGGAGCTTCCATGTCCCGTTTCATTCGCAACGCAGCCGCTCTCACCCTCAGCGCCAGCACCCTGGCCAGCCTCCCGGCCGTCGCCGCCGATGAGTTGCATTACAACCAGATCGCCCTGCGCGCCGAAGTCAGCCAGGAAGTGGCCCGCGACAAGATGATCGTGACGCTCTATACCGAATCCCAGAACGCCGACCCCGCCAAGCTCGCCGCCGACATCACCACCACCATGAACCAGGCCCTGGGCCAGGCCCGCGAAGTCAAGGCCGTGACCCTGCGTCAGGGCAGCCGCAACAGCTACCCGATCTACGACAATAAGAACCAGAAGATCACCGGTTGGCGTGAACGCGCCGAACTGCGCCTGGAGAGCGCAGACTTCCCGGCGCTGTCCAAGCTCACCGGCGAGTTGCTCAACACCCTGAAAATGCAAAACATGGAATTCGCCATCGCTGACACCACGCGCAGGTCCAGCGAAGACGCCCTGCTCAAGGACGCGGTCAGCGCATTCAAGGCTCGCGCCCAACTGGCCACCGATGCGTTGGGCGGCAAGGGTTATAAGATCGTCAACCTGAACTTCAACACCAATGGTTATCCACAACCTTACGCACGCGGCGGGATGATGATGAAAGCCGCCATGATGGATTCGGCGCCGACGCCGGAAGTTGAGGCGGGGACCAGTCAAGTGAGCATGAGCGCCGACGGGGTCATCGAAGTCTTGCAATAAGTCTTATCAACAAAAAACGGCGCGGCCCGACAAGGCTGGCGCCGTTTTTTTTCGCGAGCAGTTTCATTCAACTCATCTAAACATTTTGAATCATAAGTGGGTCGCTCATATCTTGGCATAAGACTTCTTTCTAAAGTTGTAGGCACCCCACAAAGCTACTGTCGTTACGTCACAGAGCATAAAGCAGGCATGGGAACCTTTAGTAGCCATGCCGCCACCCAGTTATAAAGGCTTCATCCGCCGCCCTACAGCACTCATGTAACTCAACAGCACTTAGAGAAAAACCAAACCACTGAAAGGCGCCATAAAGCAGTGTCGCGTATCGAATGCTATTGCTTCGCGCCAGATAATTAACCTCATGAAACTCATGAATAAAATCAGCCGAGAATAAATATGTGTCCGTCATCCCTACCGCCACTTGCCGTCACTACCAACGCTCCGTTTATCCCGCCTACTCCTGTACATAATCGTCAAAAACGAGAAGTTGAGACCTCAACTTCGTCACAAACTAATACGCCTCAGGGAACGCTTGGCGTTTCAGCGGGCGACACACCGATTAAAGGTCCTACGCCTGAAAACGAATTTGATTTTTCCAAGCAAGTCATTTTTGGATCAGTCTCCCCTTCTCCACCAACGGCGAGCTATACGCAGCGGGAGCGCACGCAGCGCATTGATGCCTATGCCGGGCGCGTCGTCACGCAGACAAATACGATAGAACGTGGTAACGAAGGCGAACGCAACATCAAATTTCAGAAGACTCGCCAGTTCCTCGAACCTGCTGGTTACTTTAGCGGAGGGTTAATGGCGGCCGGGTACGACCCGCATGAAAAAATCACAGTGACGTTCACCTCCTACAAAGGGGTCGGAAAACCCGAGGTGCTGACCGACACCGAAAAACGCACTTACTTTGCATGGGAAATCGCGGCGGGTGCTTTTGCGCACGACAAAGTGCAGCGAGGAGGCCCGCTCAACTTCCAGTTCATGGAGATCGCGCCACAAGACCGCAGCAAGGTCGCCGACTTGGAATTGCACGGGCAGAATCTTCAAAATCATTGGACACATGAAATAGCCAAGCCCATGAGCCACGAGTCGGGAGCACTGGCGATACGTTCAGGGAAAGCAGACGCCTATGTTGTACGGGGCACCTTGCAGAGCCTGGCGAATAATAAAGACAGTTTTGAAAAACTCACGCCTGCCAGCCAAGCGGCCGTAAAGCGTACATTAGAAAATAATGCACAAGTCATTATTCCCAACATCTACGGCTATCCACTGGCAGGCTATGCATTTATTCCTCATACCCCTTTTGACGGCAATTATGAGCATCGGCCCAACAAGGGTTTGATGCTTGATTTGAAGAACGGCGCAGTTCGTGAAATACACGGCGATGCGGATTTTGCCAACTGGGCAAAAGACAACCGGGAAAATGTGCAGCGCAGTTTCAACGCCAGCGACCGGCAAGGCGGCACAGATGCACATTGGCCCAAGGCGGGGGACGTACTCAACAATTTGATTGTCGACCCTCATGCAACCTACCCAGGGTATTCCAGTATATTCGCCGATAAAGCCGTGCCAGTGGCAGAGACATTCAACTATACCGAATCGCGAGGTGGCGATTACCGGTTGAAATACGGCAATCTGGATTCGGGTCTTGCAGGTAAATACCAAGAGGTGAACACAAACAATTCAGTATGGTCCGACCAAACTGAGGTGTTTGGTTCCACGCAACAAAGCTGGAAGGCTGCGAAGGACTTTTGGGGTAATACTTTCGGTTATATCCCCGTCGTCGGCAACGCAGGCAATATTTTTTTCGGCGCCCATGACTCGATCTATGGCATGACCGCCAATGATCGGGTTGGCGGCACTGCCGCAGCGGTGATATCAACTCTGCAACTGGGACACGAACTTGCGACAATAGGGCTGGAGTCTGGTTTAGGTAAGACCCCGGTCGTTGAACGCTACAGCTGGGAATATAACGAGCGTTCGAACGACATTGATTTGGTGCGAACCCCCAAGGTATCGAGCAATGACGCTGAAGTTCCGCGTTCCCATACTCTAGAGCCTGAGGTCAACTTGTTGCGCCCCAGCGAATCGGAGAATATCAGCGAGCATGCAATGCCGAACGGTGAGCAACTTATTGAACATATCCAACCCAATGCGAAAGGTATTTATCAGGTCAAGAATAAAACCAGCGGTGAGGATCAATGGTTTATCCGCTATACCGACGGCACAGGTTCGAGCAACGTGTATGAGATCAGAAGCGATTTCAAACTCAGCGACAATTATGTTCAAGTCATTAACCCAGGCACTCGCAAACCCGTGCTGACGGTCCATGCTGCAGGTGCTGGGCAGTGGAAGTCCGCGAGTGGCGATGGCGGAGTGAAATGGCCATGGCAGCGCTCGCCTTCGCCAACCCCCAGCACCGAATCAACATCCACCCCCAAGTTCTCAGAGCGCTTTGTTGATGATAAGGGCTCGAAAATTCTCGGCGCCGAGAAGTTTGACGACTACTTGAACCTGGACGAAAGCAAAAACTACCGATTCTACGACGACGTGTACGAAGAAGGCTCAAACATAAAAAGAAAACTGTCTGTTTCCTGGACAATCGACGACGGTAATTTCGCCGTCACCGAAGGAGAGAGAGCCAAACCTGACACTGGATACTCCGAAAGTTTTGCGCCTGACTTGAACCGAGAAATTTACTCCATCATAAAAAGAGAGAATGGTCATATCGTGCGAACCGAACTTGATTTCAGGGGAGGCGAAGCACATGAAACCATACAAAGCAGGCTGGCCGTACTTGAAGAGACTATTCCCGACGCTGATCTGAGAGCGCGTATTTCAGAGGTGGCTCACCAAGGCGCCACGCATCCAGCCTATCTGGAATTAATGCCACCGCAACTTAAAGACAACTACGGTGTTTCGGCAGGTCAAAAACATTTCATCATAGAGTATGATCCTTCACTGAATACGCACACGGTCAAGGCCACGACCAAATGGGTTCTTAAACTCAGAACCGAAGACGGCACAGTACCTAATCGAGACTTGGATATCACCAGCACGCGGGCATTCACGATACGTGAAAGTAATGAACTGAGTGGTGACACTTACACCATCGACCCGTCCGCGCCAACCCTGATTGAAGTGTCGACGCCAACACATATATAAGTGAGCCCCTACCTGATAAACCTGAACGGCGGTAACCTCGGGGACCGTCGTTTTCGTTTGGGCAGCCATATGCCGCCACTTCAGGGGTCTCCATGGAAAGAACCATCTTCAAACCGCTGCTCCTCGCTGCCGGCCTGCTGGCCTTTATGCCCATGGCCCAGGCGGCCAGCACCCTGGTCTACTGCTCCGAAGCCAGCCCCGCCGGCTTCGACCCCAGCCAGTACACCAGCGGCACCGATTTCGATGCCTCCGCCGAAACCGTGTTCAACCGTCTGACCCAGTTCAAGCGCGGCGGCACCGAGGTCGAACCCGGCCTGGCGACCCGTTGGGAGGTCTCCAACGACGGCCTGACGTACACCTTCCACCTGCGTGATGGCGTCAAGTTCCACACCACCGATTTCTTCACGCCCACCCGCGACTTCAACGCCGATGACGTGTTGTTCACCTTCAACCGCCTGCTGGATGCCGACAGCCCGTTTCGCAAGGCCTACCCGTCCGAGTCGCCGTATTTCACCGACATGGGTTTGAACACCACGATCAAAAGCGTCGACAAACTGGACGAGCACACCGTGCGCTTCAGCCTGAACAACGTCGATGCCTCGTTCGTACAGAACCTGGCAATGAGTTTCGCCTCGGTGCAATCGGCCGAGTACGCCGCGCAACTGCTGAAGACCGGCAACGCCGCAGACATCAACCAAAAACCGGTGGGCACCGGGCCTTTTGTGTTCAAGCGTTACCAAAAGGACTCGCAGATTCGCTACGTCGCCAATAAACAGTATTGGAAACCCGAGGATGTGAAGCTCGACAACCTGGTGTTCGCGATCACCCCGGACGCCGCGTCGCGCCTGCAGAAACTCAAGGCCGGCGAATGCCAGGTCAGCGGTTACCCGCGCCCTGCCGACATCGAGGTGATGAAACAAGACCCCAACCTGCGCGTGTTGCAGCAAGCAGGGTTCAACCTGGGTTTTCTGGCCTACAACGTGACGCATCCGCCGCTGGATCAACTCAAGGTGCGCCAGGCCCTGGACATGGCCATCGATAAACCGGCGATCATCAAGGCCGTGTACCAGAGCGCCGGGCAACTGGCGCAGAACGCATTGCCTCCGGCGCAGTGGTCTTATGACCCGACGATCAAGGATGCCCCCTTCGACCCGGCCAAAGCGCGGGCGCTACTAAAAGAAGCAGGGGTTGCACCCGGTACGACCATCAACTTGTGGGCGATGACCGTACAACGCGCGTCCAATCCGAATGCGCGAATGTCAGCACAAATGATCCAACAGGATTGGGCCAACATCGGCATCAAGGCCAACATCGTCAGCTATGAGTGGGGCGAATACATCAAGCGCGCCAAGAATGGCGAGCACGATGCGATGATTTACGGCTGGACCGGCGACAACGGCGACCCGGATAACTGGCTCGGCGTGCTCTACAGCTGTGCCGCGGTGAAGGGCAGCAACTACGCCAAATGGTGTAACCCGGCCTACGACAAGCTGGTGCAACAGGCCAAGGTCAGCAGCGACCGCGAGCAGCGTATCAAGTGGTATCAGCAGGCACAAAAAATCCTTAAAGAACAAGTACCTATAACGCCTATTGCGAACTCGACGGTTTTCCAGCCACTTCGCAAGGAAGTGCGGGACT
The DNA here is from genome assembly GCF_001439695.1 of Pseudomonas veronii. Taxonomy (GTDB): domain Bacteria; phylum Pseudomonadota; class Gammaproteobacteria; order Pseudomonadales; family Pseudomonadaceae; genus Aquipseudomonas; species Aquipseudomonas veronii. Next base: position 35,641 of record NZ_JYLL01000005.1, on the reverse strand, counting down.
TCAAAATCAGCCCCTTTGGCCTGACGCCGTTCTACGGCGTGAGTCTCGATAAGTAACAGCAACGCCCCAATCGAGTGCATAACACGCCTCGGTTGGGCCTTTTTAGTGCTCGTGCGGCACCGAAAAAGCCCTCCAAATGTACGCATTTATGTCGAAACTTTCATATTTGCGACATTCTTGTACGTTCGTACCACTCTTTCATCCTTGCAACCGTTCAGCATCTTGCAATGGGTATGGCCCCTGCATAAGTATCCGCAGGCCGACTCACGAGGTCGCCCTCACTACCAAAAATGACAACAAATCATGAGGCCAACATGCTTAAACACGCAGTCATTCCGTTACTTGTTAGCGCTGGCCTTATGGCCGCAGCGCCTTTCGCCCAAGCGGCGACTAACCTGGTGTTCTGCTCCGAAGGGAGCCCGGCCGGTTTTGATCCAGGCCAGTACACCACCGGAACAGACTTCGATGCTTCGGCCGAAACCATGTTCAACCGTCTGAGCCAGTTCGAACGTGGCGGCACCGCCGTCGTTCCTGGCCTGGCCACCAGCTGGGACGTGTCCCCGGATGGCCTGACGTACACCTTCCACCTGCGCGAAGGCGTCAAGTTCCACACCACCCCGTACTTCAAGCCCACTCGCGAGTTCTCGGCCGACGACGTACTGTTCACCTTCAACCGGATGATCAACAAAGACGATCCGTTCCGTAAGGCCTACCCCACCGAGTTCCCGTACTTCACGGACATGGGGATGGACACCAACATCAAGAACATCGAGAAAGTCGATGCCCACACCGTCAAGTTCACCCTTGGCACCGTGGACGCCGCCTTCATCCAGAACCTGGCGATGAGCTTCGCGTCGATCCAGTCGGCCGAGTACGCCGCGCAACTGCTGAAAAACGGCACGCCGCAGGACATCAACCAGAAACCTGTCGGCACCGGCCCGTTCGTGTTCAAGAGCTACCAGAAAGACTCGAACATTCGTTACACCGGCAACAAGGACTACTGGAAACCTGAAGACGTGAAGATCGACAACCTGATCTTCGCCATCACCACCGACCCGTCGGTGCGTATCCAGAAGCTCAAGAAAAACGAATGCCAGATCACCCTGTTCCCCCGTCCGGCCGACCTCAAGGCACTGGGCGACGACAAGGACTTAAAACTGCCCAACCAGGCCGGTTTCAACCTGGGCTACATCGCCTACAACGTCATGCCGGTGCTCAAGGGCCAGACCGCGCCTAACCCGCTGTCCGACCTGCGCGTGCGCCAGGCGCTGGACATGGCGGTGAACAAGCAGCAGATCATCGACTCGGTGTACCAGGGCGCGGGCCAATTGGCGGTCAACGCCATGCCGCCGACCCAGTGGTCCTACGACACCACCATCAAAGATGCCCCGCACGACGTGGCCAAAGCCAAGGAACTGCTCAAGGAAGCCGGGATCAAGGACGGCACCGAGATCACCCTGTGGGCCATGCCGGTCCAGCGTCCGTACAACCCGAACGCCAAGCTGATGGCCGAGATGCTGCAGAACGACTGGAAACAGATCGGCCTGAAGGTCAACATCGTCAGCTACGAATGGGGCGAGTACATCAAGCGTTCCAAAGGCGGCGAGAACCAGGCCATGATCATTGGCTGGAGCGGCGACAATGGGGACCCGGACAACTGGCTGAACGTGCTGTTCGGCTGCGACTCGCTGTCCGGTAACAACTTCTCCAAATGGTGCGACAAGAAATTCGACGGCATCGTGAAAGAAGCCAAGGCCACCTCGGATGTGGCCAAACGCACCGAGCTGTATAAGCAGGCGCAACACATCCTCAAAGATGCAGTCCCGATGACACCTATCGCGCACTCGACGGTGTATCAACCCATGCGCAACACCGTACAGGACTTCAAGATCAGCCCGTTTGGCCTGAACTCGTTCTACGGCGTGAGCGTGAGCGGCAAGTAAGGAACGATGGCGGCGACGTTTCATAACGTCGCCGTTATTGCATCCGCCAGGCCAGTAGGAAACAGACCACATTCGCGCTCGCTGCCGTCCTACGGCAATGAACTTCGATTCGCGGCTCCGTTGCCTACAAGGTCAGTCAGATTTTGCGCATTTACTGCGAAGTCCTCGACCCCTAACGTCGTAGGACAGCAGAGGCTCCAATCTGATGGGCACTTGCTGTGCGTGGAATCAGTGATGTCCCCCTGGCCGTATGCCGGGGGGATTGCTCGCTGATGACAACTACAAACAAGGATCGGGATCGTCATGCGCCATACCACCGTTCTATCCGCAATTTTTGGCACCAGCCTGCTGGCTGTGGCCACGATGGGCCACGCCGCCGAAAAAAAGAGCCTGGTGTTTTGCTCTGAAGGCAGCCCGGCGGGCTTTGACACCGCGCAGTACACCACCGCCACCGACAACGATGCGGCCGAGCCGCTGTACAACCGCCTCGTTGAGTTTGAAAAGGGCGCGACCAGCGTCGTACCGGGGCTGGCAACCAAGTGGGATATTTCGCCAGATGGCCTGACCTACACCTTCCACCTGCGCGAAGGGGTGAAATTCCACAGCAATAAAGAGTTCAAGCCCACGCGGGACTTCAACGCCGACGACGTGTTGTTCACTTTCAACCGCATGCTTGACCCCGACCATCCATTTCGCAAGGCCTACCCCACCGAGTTTCCGTACTTCAACGGGATGAGCCTGAACAAGAACATCGCCAAGGTCGAGAAAACCGACCCGCACACCGTGGTGATGACACTGAACTCGGTCGACGCGGCGTTCGTGCAAAATATCGCCATGAGCTTTGCCTCCATTCTGTCGGCCGAATACGCCGAGCAGTTGCTCAAGCAGGGCAAGCCCAGCGACATCAACCAGAAGCCGATCGGCACTGGCCCGTTCGTCTTCCAGCGCTACCAGAAAGACTCGCAGATCCGTTACGCCGGCAACAAACAGTACTGGGACCCGAGCCGGGTCAAGCTCGACCAGTTGATCTTCGCCATCAACACCGACGCGTCGGTGCGCGTGCAAAAGCTCAAGGCCGGCGAATGCCAGATCACCCTGCATCCGCGTCCGGCGGATGTCGACGCTCTCAAGGCCGACCCCAAGCTGCAACTGCTGACCAAGCCAGGTTTCAACCTCGGCTACATCGCCTACAACGTGCGCCACAAACCGTTCGACCAGCTCGAAGTGCGTCAGGCGTTGGACATGGCGGTGAACAAGCAGAGCATCCTCAACGCCGTGTACCAGGGCGCGGGGCAACTGGCGGTCAACGCCATGCCACCGACGCAGTGGTCTTACGACGACAGCATCAAAGACGCCGCCTACAACCCGGAAAAAGCCAAGGAACTGCTCAAGGCCGCCGGCGTGAAGGAAGGCACCGAGATCACCCTGTGGGCGATGCCGGTACAACGGCCGTACAACCCCAACGCCAAGCTGATGGCCGAGATGCTGCAGAACGACTGGGCCAAGATCGGCCTCAAGGTCAAGATCGTCAGCTACGAGTGGGGCGAGTACATCAAGCGCACCAAGAACGGTGAGCACGATATCAGCCTGATCGGCTGGACCGGCGACAACGGCGACCCGGACAACTGGTTGGGCACCCTCTACAGCTGCGACGCCATCGGCGGGAACAACTACTCCATGTGGTGCGACCCGGCATACGACAAGCTGATCAAGCAAGCCAAGGTCGTCACCGACCGCGAACAACGGACTGTTCTGTACAAACAGGCACAGCAACTGCTCAAAGCGCAGGTGCCGATCACGCCAGTCGCCCACTCGACGGTCAACCAGCCGTTAAGCGCCAAAGTCGAAGGTTTCCAAGTGAGCCCCTTCGGCCGCAACGTGTTCTCGGGCGTCAGTATCACCCCATAAGAAAATAACCGGATTGCGGGGAGTGGATAACACTCTCCGGCAAACTTGCAGCCTTCTGTTGGGAAATTTCCTACAGCAAACGTTTGCAAATGCTTGAACGAGTTACACACCAATAGCCGGATCACCTAAAAGACCGGCATAAAAAAAGAGAACCAAAGGAGCTTCACCCATGAAACTGAGCAGCAAAGCGCTTCTGGCCCTGGCCATCAGCAGCATCACGGCGACCGCTTACGCGGAAACCCAGAGCCAGGACTTCGTTCCCACCACACTGGCCGGCACCAGCGCTCAAAGCGAAGCCAAGGGTTTTATCGAGGACTTCAGCCTGGGCGGCACCACGCGTAACTGGTACTCCCATGAAAGCAAGTACCGTGGGGGCACCTTCGAGTACAAGAAGCACGGCGAAACCCGCACCGACCGCAATCGTACCAACTGGGTACAGGGCACCATCCTCAACGCCAGCTCGGGTTTCACCCAGGGTACCGTGGGCGTCAAGACCGAATTGGCGGTCTACAACGCACTGGTCCTGGACCGCAGCAAGCGTGACATCAAGGGCGGCTCCAACCGTACCCTGGCCGACTCCAACGGCGATGCAGTCGACCAGTGGAGCAAACTGGGCCTGGCCAACGTGCAGTTCCGCGTCTCCAACACCACCCTGACCGCCGGTCGCCAGAACTTCAGCAGCGGCATCGTCGATACCATCGGCAACCGTGCGCTGCCTTCGAGCTTCGAAGGGGTGAGTTTCAACAGCGAAGAGTTCAGTAACCTGTCGTTCCAGGGCGGCGTGTTCGACCGCGTTTCGCCACGTACCGAACAGAGCCTGTCGAAATTCCGCAGTGAATACGGCAACGGCGCTGAAACCGACAAGGTGTCGACCCTGGGCCTGAACTACCAGCCGCTGAAAAGCCTGAAAACCAGCATCTTCGCCGCCAACGTCAAAGACTTCTGGAACCAGTACTACTTCGGCGCGACCCATGAACTGGGCGACAGCTCGGTATTGGGCCTGACCACCGGCCTGAACTACTACAAGACCGTCGACGAAGGCAAAAAGTTGATGGGCGAAATCGACAACGACACCTACTCGCTGTCGCTCGGCCTGACCCATCAGGCGCACAGCCTGACCTTCGCGTACCAGGAAGTGAACGGTAACGAGTACTTCGACTACCTGCACGAAACCAACGGCATCTACCTGGCCAACTCCCTGACCTCGGACTTCAACGGCCCGAACGAGAAGTCCTTCCAGATCGCCTACGCCATCAACATGGCCGAATACGGCGTGCCAGGCCTGAAGTTCAACGCTTACTCGGCGCGCGGCTGGGGCATCGACGGCACCCACTACACCGGCAACGGTGGTCGGGCCAAGTTCGCCTATGACGGCATCCAGAGCCAAGACGGCGAAAAACACCAGGAATACGGTGTAGGCGCCTCTTACGCAATCCAGAGCGGCCCACTCAAAGCCACGGCCATTCGTGCGACCTACGTTGAGCACCGTGGCAGTGAGTTCCAGTCCGACGGCAGCATCAAAGAGTTCCGTTTGGTCACCACCATCCCGTTCAACATCCTTTAATCAGCGCCAGGTAGACGGCGGGCTCAGGACGAGCCCGCCCTCTATGCTCGTCTGGTCCCATCGATTGCAGAGGGCTCCGAATGAACATGCTCCCGTTACAAGCTGCCATTGCCGCTGCGCTGTTGAGCGTGGCGGTCGGCATTTCGGCCAAACCGCTGGTGGTCTGCACCGAAGCCAGCCCGGAAGGTTTCGATCCGGTCCTGTACACCACGGCCGTCACCGCCGACGCCGCCGCCGAAACCCTGTTCAACCGCCTGGTGGACTTCAAGCCCGGCACCACCGAAGTGATCCCGGCGCTGGCCAAGGCCCTGCCGGAAATCAGCGCCGATGGCCTGACCTACACCTTCCACCTGCGTGACGACATCAAGTTCCACACCACCGACTACTTCAAACCCACGCGCAACCTGAACGCCGACGACGTGCTTTGGAGCTTCCAGCGCCAGCTGGACCCGAAACACCCGTGGCACACCAAGTCCAACGTGGGCTACCCGTACTTCGAAAGCATGGGCTTCAAGGAACTGCTCAAGAGCGTCGAGAAGACCGACGATCACACCGTGGTCTTCACCCTGACCCGTCCGGAAGCACCGTTCCTGGCCGACCTGGCCATGGCGTTTTCGTCGATCCACTCGGCCGAATACGCCGACCAGTTGCTCAAGTCCGGCAAGACCGATGACCTCAACGCCAAGCCGGTCGGCACCGGCCCGTTCATCTTCACCCGCTACGCCAAGGACGCCCAGGTGCGCTTCAAGGCCAACCCGGACTACTTCCGCGGCAAGCCGCCGGCCGACCCGCTGATCCTGGCGATCACCACCGACAACAACGTGCGCCTGCAGAAGCTCAAGGCCAACGAATGCCAGATCGCGCTGTATCCGAAGCCCGACGACATCCCGAGCATCAAGAAAGACCCGAACCTGAAGATCGATGGACTGGCGGCCATGACCACCAGCTACACTGCCTTGAACACCACCCACAAATACATGAGCGACGCGCGGGTGCGCCATGCGATCAACATCGCGTTCGACAAGGCCGGCTATACCAAAGCACTGTTTGGCGAAGGCAACGCAGTCGTGGGCACCGGCCCGTATCCGCCAACGCTGCTGGGCTTCAGCGACAAGCTGAAAAACCCGCCACGTGACCTGGACAAGGCTCGCGCCCTGCTCAAGGAAGCCGGCGTGCCGGAAGGCACCGAGTTCACCCTGTTCACTCGCGCCAACGGCGGCCCGACCAACCCCAACCCAATGATGGGCGCCCAGCGTATGCAGGCGGATCTAGCCCAGGTTGGCCTGAAGGTCAACATCAAGGTCATGGAGTGGGGCGAGATGCTAAAGCGCGCCAAAGCGGGTGAGCACGACATGGTTTCCGCAGGCTGGGTAGGTGATAACGGCGACCCGGATAATTTCCTCACGCCCAACCTGAGTTGCGATGCGGCCAAGAACGGCGAAAACTACGCCCGTTGGTGCAATAAGGAATTTCAGGACCTGATCGACAAGGCGCGAGCCATCGCTGAACCCACCCAGCGCGCTGCACTCTATGAACAAGCACAGGACATTTTCGACAAGGACCAACCATGGCTTCCCATGGCTTACCCGAAACTGTTCGCCGCTATGCGCAAAAACGTAGAGGGCTTTACCCAAAGCCCTCTAGGTACCAATAACTTCGCCACCACCCAGGTGAAGTAAATAAGAAGAACGCTCGACACCGTCGACGTTGACGGTGTCGAACCTGCCTAACCGGCTGATTGAGGTACACCACAAGATGTTTAGTTTTATTGCCCGCCGATTGGGGTTATTGATCCCCACCTTCTTCGGCATCACGTTGCTGACGTTTGCGTTGATCCGCATGATTCCAGGCGACCCCGTAGAAGTCATGATGGGCGAACGCCGGGTCGACCCCGAGATGCACGCACAGGCAATGGAACGCCTTGGCCTTAACAAGCCGTTGTATGCGCAGTACCTGGACTACATCGGCAAGCTGGCCCAAGGCGACCTTGGCGAATCCCTGCGCACGCGCACCAGCGTGTGGACCGAGTTCACCGCACTCTTCCCGGCGACCCTGGAGCTGTCCATGGCCGCCCTGTTGTTCGCCGGTATCCTGGGCCTGTTGGCGGGGGTGATCGCGGCCTTGAAGCGAGGATCGCTGTTCGACCATGGGGTGATGGGCATCTCCCTCGCGGGCTATTCGATGCCGATCTTCTGGTGGGGCCTGATCCTGATCATGTTCTTCTCGGTGAGCCTGGGCTGGACCCCGGTTTCCGGGCGTATCGACCTGCTCTACGACATCGAGCCGCGCACCGGCTTCATGCTGATCGACACCCTGCTGGCCAACGAGCCAGATGCGTTCTGGGACGCCCTGCACCACCTGATCCTGCCGGCCATCGTGCTCGGCACCATCCCGCTGGCGGTGATTGCGCGGATGACCCGTTCGTCGATGCTCGAAGTGTTGCGCGAAGACTACATCCGCACCGCCAAGGCCAAAGGCCTGTCGCCGGCGCGTGTGGTGTTCGTGCATGGCCTGCGGAATGCGCTGATCCCGGTGCTCACCGTGGTCGGCCTGCAAGTCGGCACCCTGCTGGCCGGTGCGGTATTGACCGAAACCATCTTCTCGTGGCCCGGCATCGGCAAATGGCTGATCGAAGCCATTGGCGCGCGGGACTACCCGGTGGTGCAAAACGGCATCCTGCTGATCGCCTGCCTGGTGATCCTGGTGAATTTCGTGGTGGATATCCTCTACGGCTTCGTCAACCCACGTATCCGTCACCAGCGCTGAGATCATGACCATGACCACACCTACTCCAGTGTCAGCAGTCGATCAGAGCCTGCTGTACCCGTCGCCGTACAAAGAATTTTGGCAAGCCTTCTCCAAGAACAAAGGTGCGGTTGCCGGCCTGCTGTTCATGTTGCTGATCGTGTTCTGCGCGCTGTTCGCCCCGTGGGTGGCGCCGCATAACCCCAGCGAACAATATCGCGACTTCCTGCTGACCCCGCCGTCGTGGCTGGAAGGCGGGCAGATCCAGTTCCTGCTCGGCACCGACGAACTCGGCCGTGACTTGCTCTCGCGCTTGATCCAAGGCTCGCGCCTGTCGCTGCTGATCGGTTTGTCGTCGGTGGTGATGTCGCTGATTCCGGGCATCCTGCTCGGGCTGTTCGCCGGGTTCTTCCCGCGCCTGCTCGGCCCGACCATCATGCGCCTGATGGACATCATGCTGGCCCTGCCATCGCTGCTGCTGGCCGTCGCCATTGTCGCGATCCTCGGCCCTGGCCTGATCAACACCGTGATCGCCATCGCCATCGTGTCGCTGCCGTCCTACGTGCGTCTGACCCGCGCTGCGGTGATGGGCGAACTCAACCGCGACTACGTGACCGCCGCCCGCCTGGCCGGTGCCGGCCTGCCGCGCCTGATGTTCATCACCGTGCTGCCCAACTGCATGGCGCCGCTGATCGTGCAGGCGACCTTGAGTTTCTCTTCGGCGATCCTCGATGCCGCCGCGCTGGGCTTCCTCGGCCTGGGCGTGCAACCGCCAACGCCGGAGTGGGGCACCATGCTGGCTTCGGCCCGTGACTACATCGAACGCGCCTGGTGGGTCGTGAGCCTGCCGGGTCTGACCATTTTGCTCAGCGTGCTGGCAATCAACCTGATGGGCGACGGCCTGCGCGACGCGCTGGACCCGAAACTCAAGAACGCCGCCTGAGGAGATTCCCATGTCACTGTTAGAAATCAAGAATCTCAACGTGCGCTTCGGCGACAAGACCGCCGTGCCGGTGGTCGATGGCCTCGACATTTGCGTCGACAAAGGCGAAGTCCTGGCGATCGTGGGCGAGTCGGGCTCGGGTAAATCCGTGACCATGATGGCGCTGATGGGCCTGATCGAACACCCCGGCATCGTCACCGCCGACGCCCTGAACTTCGACGGCAAGGACATGCTCAAGCTGAGCAACCGCCAGCGTCGGCAGATCGTCGGCAAAGACCTGGCGATGGTGTTCCAGGACCCGATGACCGCGCTGAACCCCAGCTACACCGTGGGTTTCCAGATCGAAGAAGTGCTGCGCCTGCACCTGAAGATGTCCGGCAAGCAAGCGCGCAAGCGTGCCATCGAACTGCTGGAAAAAGTCGAGATCCCCGGCGCCGCCAGCCGGATGGATGCCTACCCGCACCAACTGTCCGGCGGTATGAGCCAACGCGTGGCCATCGCCATGGCGATTGCCGGCGAGCCGAAGTTGCTGATCGCCGACGAACCGACCACCGCCTTGGACGTGACCATCCAGGCCCAGATCATGGACCTGCTGCTGGCCCTGCAGAAAGAGCAGAACATGGGCCTGGTGCTGATCACCCACGACCTCGCGGTCGTCGCGGAAACCGCCCAGCGCGTGTGTGTGATGTATGCCGGCCAAGCCGTGGAAGTCGGCCAGGTACCGCAACTGTTCGACATTCCGGCGCACCCCTACAGCGAAGCACTGCTCAAGGCGATTCCGGAACACAGCCTCGGTGCCGCGCGCCTGGCCACGCTGCCCGGCATCGTGCCCGGCCGTTATGACCGCCCGCAAGGCTGCCTGTTGTCGCCGCGTTGCCCCTACGTGCAAGACAGCTGCCGCCAGACCCGCCCGGGCCTGGACCCTAAATCGAACAGCCTCGCGCGCTGCTTCTACCCCTTGAACCAGGAGGTGGCGTAATGGCCGTCGTTCTTACCGCCCGCGACCTGACCCGTCACTACGAAGTGTCCCGAGGCCTGTTCAAGGGCCACGCCACCGTGCGCGCCCTCAATGGCGTGTCCTTCGAACTGGAAGCCGGCAAGACCCTCGCCGTGGTGGGCGAGTCGGGCTGCGGCAAATCCACCCTGGCCCGTGCGCTGACGCTGATTGAAGAGCCGTCGTCGGGCTCGTTGAAAATCGCCGGCCAGGAAGTCGCCGGCGCCGACAAGGCGCAGCGCAAGCAATTGCGCAAAGACGTGCAGATGGTATTCCAGAGCCCGTATGCCTCGTTGAACCCGCGGCAGAAAGTCGGCGACCAACTGGCTGAACCGCTGCTGATCAACACCCACCTGTCCGCCGCCGAACGCCGCGAAAAGGTCCAGGCGATGATGAAGCAGGTGGGCCTGCGCCCTGAGCACTATCAGCGCTACCCGCACATGTTCTCCGGCGGCCAGCGCCAACGGATCGCCCTGGCCCGGGCGATGATGCTGCAACCCAAAGTGCTGGTGGCGGATGAGCCGACCTCGGCACTGGACGTGTCGATCCAGGCCCAGGTGCTCAACCTGTTCATGGATTTGCAGCAGGAATTCAACACCGCCTACGTGTTCATTTCCCACAACCTCGCGGTGGTGCAACACGTCGCCGACGACGTGATGGTGATGTACCTCGGGCGCCCGGTGGAAGTCGGCCCCAAGGGCGACATCTACGCGCGCCCCCTGCACCCGTACACCCAGGCGCTGCTGTCGGCCACACCGACCATCCACCCGGACCCGAACAAGCCGAAGATCAAGATCGTCGGCGAGTTGCCCAACCCGCTGAACCCGCCGTCCGGCTGCGCTTTCCACAAGCGCTGCCCGTATGCGACGGCGCGGTGCAGCAGCGAGGAGCCGCAGTTGCGGGAGTTGGATAACCGCCAGGTGGCTTGCCACTATGCGGAGCAGTTCGTCGCCTGAAACGAGCGTCGCACTCCCCTGTGGGGGGCGCGGTGACACAGCGTTCTACAGCCCTTCCCGTCAGGTTGCGCATCAGCCTGGCGGGAGGGGCTTTTTTTTGCGTGGATTATTTGTTGCCGTCGTCGTAGGTTTCACTGTCTTCGCCGTCGTTATAAGGGTTTTCCGCATCCTCCTTGGGCGCGGGTTGGGCCTGCGGCTGCCAGCCGCCGGAGTTGACCTCCTTCTGTTTCTTCTTGGTGACGGGGCCGGTGTCTTTCCACTAGGGCGCGCCCGCGCCCGCCAGGGCCGTCAGCACCAGGGCGGCCAGCAACACCAGAGGGATTACGCGTTGAGCCATTCGCACGGTGGTCTCCTTTACAGTCGGTGAATACACACTAAACCCGATGCCGACTTCTCGCCAACCACATGCCTGCTGGAGACCAAAAATGTGGGAGTCCCCGCCAAATCTTCGACTTAGCGCTGTCGCGCAGAAAACTGGGGCACCTATAAAATTCCAAGTCGAATGTTGCGGATTTTGGCGGCTGAGGGGATCGTTCCCACGCTCTGCGTGGGAACGATCTTTGAATGTGAAACTCCAGGTTCAATTGAGAAATTTAATCTTTTAAAATCAGCAATTTATTTTATGTTTGATAAGAGGCAGCTTGAGTTGTAATTGAAGCATTAAACAAGCCCCTTCTACCTCGATTGCGCATCAGTCGAGGCAGAAGGGGTTTTCTTTTGCGGGCAGCCCCACGCAACATTGCACGGCAGCCGCCATACTGGCTAACTCGTGTCAGGCACACACGCTAAACTGCGGGAACCTTTTCATACCCAAGGAGCAAAACATTGGACAAGGAACTTCCAACGGATTTTGAACAGTTCGTCGAGACTCTTACGCGCTTGAGCAGCAAGAACGGTTTGACCCTGGGACGGCTGAGTCGTCAGGAGCTGGCGGTCATGCTCTTGTATATAAGCGCCGCGCTCAAACCCGGCGAACGCCATAGCGAGCGCGACGCGACCGCGCAGCTGGATCAATGGAAAACCCAGTACGCCCCCATGCTGCGCAGCGATGTGGTGGAGCTGCGGCGTACGCTGATTGACGGCCATTACTGGATGCGGGAACCCGACGGACGCGGTTATGAACTCGATTCAGCCATTTCCGGCCATCCACTGTTCATCCGCCTCATCGAGGAGCGTCTGCAACTGCGCATCGCCGAGCAACTGCTGACGGCTGCCCGCGCCCGCGAGGAGCGTAAGAAAGCAGCGCTGCAAGGCTGAGGAGACCAGGGAGGAGCGCTCCCTGGTATGGTCTATTGCACTCTGACGAACACGGCCTGCTCGGTAAGCGCATTCGCGGCGTGAAGCTCGGGGGCCCATCGGACAAAGTTGCTCAGTACCCGAACCTGTCCGGTACTCGGCAGCAGCAAGTGCATGTAAAGCCCGCTGTCGAACGAAGGGGCGACGACATCGTCAACGAACACCCGCAGAACCGGCTGACGCAAAACAATGCCGCAAGCACTCAACCGTGAATTGCGTAACAGCAGATAGTTGTCATGGCTATCGAGCACCGACGGCTGGACAAGTGATGTCGCGACACGATCGTACAGAGCCGCCTCACTGCAGCCGCCCACATCGTCGACCGCCATCAGCCGGGCGTTTCCTTCGACGACGTAGTGCACCAGAAATCGCTCGCCCTGCAGAACGCTAAAAGCGTGTTTCAAAAAAGTCACGATCCAGGCGACGGTCTGATCGCTACCACTGACCATGCACTCGGGCCGGCTCAGCACTGTCTTCGTCTGCTCACCGGTGTTCACCGGCAAGGATCCGAGATTCTGTGGGTCCAGCCACGCGACCCAAGCCTGCAAGCGGGCCTCGGCCGCCTTGAAGTGCGTCGCCGACTCCATCGATAACCCGGGCTGCGGCACCGCAGGACTCTGCGCAGGCAGGTGGGAACTGAATTTGAAGCAGTCAATGATCGAGGCGGGCAACTCAGCGTCATCACCGTGCAACAGTTGATGCTTGACTGCCGCATTGAAGCCGTCCAGATACCCGAGGATATTGCCCTGCTCCATTCCCTGGCGATGAAGGTAAAACAGACTCCACTGCTCAAAGCCGAATTGCGGCAACCATGTAGAGTGTTGAGCGGTGAGAAAGAACCGCTCGGTGATGGAGGCGGCCAGTTCGCTGTTCATCGTGTCATGCGACCAGTCGAAGCCCGACCCGGTGATGCCGTATTTTTCTCGGTCATTCCAGATGGGCGTCAACGGGTCGCAGTACCAGACCTGTGCACGGAATGTATCCGGCCGAAAGGTTTCGATGAAGTCCAGGCTCTCTTGCACCGTGTCGAGGGTTTCCCCTGGAAAGCCGATGATGAACGAGGCGTGAGTCGCAATGCCCACCGAGCGGAATGCGTTGATGGCCTGTTCATAGTTTTTGCGGCGTGACGTTTTGCGCATCAGCGCAAGCATCTTGTCGGAAGCCGACTCGATACCCAGAAAAACCCCTTCGCACCCTGCGCGCGCCATCAGCGCGATGGTTTCCGGATCGCCCTGATCAGAGCGGTAGAAGGAGTTCCACTTAAAGTTGTACTGGTTGTCGATCATCATCTGCATGATTTCCCGGAATCGCTGTTTGGGCACATTGAATGTGTCATCCAGAAACGTCAGCGTATCCACGGTGCCAATCGCCTTCACCGCGTCCAGTTCGCGTTCTACATCGCTGGTGGACAGGTAACGGTACTTGCCGGCGCGCTGGGGAAACCCGCAGAACGCACAGGCGTACGGACAGGATTTAGCTGTACGCGTGGACAGAAAACGCCCGATGCCGCGCGGTTCGAACAACCTGTAATTGACGAAGTTCTCCTTCAGCTCGTTGTATTCCGGCTCATCCGCACCGAACACCCATGTATCGCCGTCGAGCGCTGCCGTGCGGCTCAAACCGATAACCGAACGGTTCTGGTTGAGCGCCTCCAGCACCTGGCGAAGCGTGTCTTCGCCTTCATTGCTGTTGATATAGATATCGCCGCCAAGAACACTCAGGTAATCACCTAGCATCTCGCGATCGTGCGCCTTGAACAAACCACTGATATAAGGGCCGCCGATGATGATCTGCACCTGGGGAGCGCGGGCGCGCACAAAGTCGACGATTTCCTGCACCGGATGGGGCATCACATAGAGGGTCGTGGTGATGACCACCGTGTTGATCATGCCGGACGCCAGTTTTTGCCCCAGGACGTCCTTCTCGTTCTGAAACAGATTGACGTAGTCAAAGGCGAGGCCGTGCTTTTCGAGATAGGTCCCCAGCACCATCACCACCGGCCACAGAAAGTCGGCATTGTTCAGGTTCAGGTTTGCCAGCCCCTGCCGCTCACGTGTCTTGTTCAGCACGCCCAATGCGTGAAACCGCGAGCCTTCGTAATTGACAAACGCCAGGCGTAAGTCACGTTTCGCTGCCGCCTCAGGTGCTAGTTGATCGAGCATCTGACAATAGTCGTCAAACGAGAAATCATTGAAGCCGATGATCATGCATTTTTTGTTCTGCATCGGGTCACTCCTCCCTGGAATGGAACGTGCGAAGGCTCGCGTCTATGCGCCTTGAGTCGTTCAGCCGTGGGACACGGCCCAACGTCGCGTATCGGGAATGAAGTCCGCGATATTGGTATAGGCACCGGCCGCCAGGCACTTGTCGACGAAAAGTTGTCCCACCACTAGGTCCAGAACCCCCAGCCCGAATGGTGAAAAAATCAGCGAACGCGAGCGGTCAATCAAGCTCGGGTTGTTCAGGATGTGCGCGAGCGTGCCATGCACGAACGAGCGGTCGCCGTATTTCAGTTCCGCCAGATGGGGCGAGGTATTGGCCTTCATGCAATGTTCCACGTCATCGAAGACGTTGAACGCCTGCCAGATGATGTCCGGGCTGATATCGCGCAGCGAGACATTCAAAATGATCTGGCCGGGGGCGAAGGCATCATCTCCCGACACGTAAGGCGTACCGGCGTTGGTGGCGAAAACAACGATGTCGGCAGCGCTGATCGCAACCTTCCAGTCCTCGACGAAAAGCGCTTGCTGGCCCGTCCCCGCTTCAACGTGGTGACAAAGCTCGGTGGCCGACGCTGCGTCCAGATCGCAAACGGTGACCTGATCGAACTTCCAGCCATCGGCCATGAAAAAATCAAAGATCGCGCGGGAGATGACTCCGGCGCCGACGAATGTGATTTTCAGTGCTTTCTTCGGATCCGCCGCCAGCGCCCGCGCGGCGACCACCGCTGAAGCCGCCGTTCTGGCCGAACTGATTTGCGAGGCTTCCAGGCAAGCCACCGGGTATCCCGTTTCGTAATCGTTGAGCAGCAGGACGGCCGAGGCGCGCTGCAGATTGCGCTCAATGTTCTTCGGGTAACTGGCAATCCACTTGATGCCCGAAATGGGCGTGTCATTGGCAATCGCAGCAGGCAGGGCAATGATCCGATCCGATTGACGCTCCTCGAACCTCAGGAAATAGCTGTCGGGGTTGTTGGTCAGGCCAGCGTCGTGCTGCAGGTAGGTCTCTTCGACCAGACGCAGAATGTCTTGGCGCAACGCAGGCATCAGGTTGGCGATCTGCGAACCGGAAACCACGGTCAATGCATGGGATGACAGGTGTTGGGAGTCTTTCATGGGAGGTCTCATTGAATGGCTTCGTGTTTTAAAACCGCTGTGTCACGAGCGCTTACTTCGGCCTCCAGGAGACAGAATTGATCTAACGTTTCGTTCAGCAGGTGTTTTAGATTCAGCATGTTTTCAGGTGAAATTCGGTCGGCCTGGTATTGCAGCTTGATAAAGCACTGGTCAGCCGTGACAGGCACCCACATGAACAGCGGCCACGGCTGATAGTCGGGCAGCTGGACCTGGGAGACGGCGACGCCTTCCAGGTCCCAACCTTCAAACGGGCTTTCGGCACCGATATGAATCGGCAGGCTCTGGGTGATGTCAGATTCGGCCATGATTTCGCCGATCGAAAGACCGACGCTGTCGAAGGTTTCGTAGAGGGAATCAGCGACATTGAGAATGTGAGTCTGCAACGACAGTTTCGAATCAACACGTACCCGTAATGGAATGCGCGCAGACAGATAGGTGACAACGGTTTGCGTGCCCTCCGTCCAGCGCGGCGTCACATTGGTCTGAATCAACAAATCGTTGCTGGCGCAAAAACCTGCGAGAGCGATGGACGCCGCTGCGGTGTAAACCACAAAGGGAGTGACATCCAGCGCATGACAGAGTCGGTTGATGGCCCCATGGACTTCGGCACCTGGGGTCATCACATCGAAGGTCGATTTGCCTTGCGCACTCTCGCCGGTCAGCAAGTCCGGAATCAGGGGAATCTTCGCGCCCTTGAGATACTCACGCCAGAACTGCGCCTGGCGCTGATACTCATCATGTTCCAAAGGCATTGCCAGCGTTTCATGATCGAAGCTCAGTGGCTCCAGCAACGGTTCCGGCGCGACGGATATCGCGCCGTTGTAGGCGGTCGCCAGATCGTCGAGGATCACTTCCAGCGACCATGAGTCGACAACGATGTGGTGAATGATCAGCGCAAACAAATGACGATCATGTCCGAGCTTTTTCAGATAGGCCTTGAACGGTATGTCCACCTTCAGATCAAGCGGCCGCCGGCACAGGTCCTCGATACAGTCCTCCAGCCGGGATAACTCGAACGGCTCGCTGTCTACGCTCAGTACATCGCGTACCGGTGCTCCGGGAAACCGTCGCGCACCCTCGGGTGTTTCGTGGAAGTGCGATCGCAACTGTTCGTGGCGATTGACCACCGTATCCACCGCGCTGCTGAACTGCGCAATGTGCAATGGCCCGTCCAGCACAAACCCGATGCTTACGCAGGCTGTTTCCGTAAGATCGTAAGCGCTCGATGCACTCCAGTAATAGCGTTGATAAGGATTCAATCCTTTGCCCGTCATCACCTACTCCTTGATCAGACAGGCCATTTGCGCCAGTGTCGGAGCGCCAAACACGCGCTTGAGATTGATCTGAATACCACTGCGTTTCATTAGTGCGACGAGACGCATCGCTAGAAGAGAGTTGCCGCCCAGGGCAAAGAAGTTCGCCTCACGGTTATCGATCGGACGACCAAGAATCTGCGCCCAGATCAACGCCAGGGTTTCCTCCTGAGGGCTCATGGCCTCGGCCGCTCCGCCTTCGTCGGTCACCTCGCCCAACTGCGCGATCAACGCAGCCCGATCGACTTTGCCCGCCGGATTACTCGGGAGCTCATCCAGAACCAGGATGCGCGCAGGCATGAAGTAAATCGGCAACTCGGCGCTGATTCTGGCCCTCAGCTGCGAACCATCAACCTTGTCCGACGGGGTGACAAAAAGCGCGATGCTCACACCCGAGTTGTCAGCATCGACGCAACAGACATGGCAACTTCGAACGAGCCCTGTGGCCGTGGCGCAGGCCTCGATCTCCGCAAGCTCGACGCGGTTTCCGTTGATCTTGAGCAGATCGTCCTTGCGGCCCTCGAATAGGATGTCTGCGTTCACATCGCGCCTGGCGAAATCGCCAGTGCGAAAGCTCAGGCTGTCATCACCGTCCAGACCACGGACAAACCGTGCGTCACTCAAGTCCGGATTGTCCAGATAGCCCAAGGCAACACTCACTCCGCTGATGTAGATCTCGCCGAGTTCGCCATCCGGTACTTCTTCCAGCGTCTCGTCGAGCAGGCGCACCGTGACGTTTGAAATTGCCTGACCAATATTCGCGGGTGAGGTCTCGAGGTTGCAGAGTTTGACCGTTGTCGCGACGGTTGCTTCGGAAGGCCCGTAGGCGTTGATCAGTCGGGTTCGGCCCGCCCAGTTTGCAATCACTTGCTTGCTGCACCTCTCGCCGGCCACGATCAATGTACTCAGGCTGATCGGCAGCTCGGCCGGCAACATCGACACCAGTGATGGCGGCAACGTGGCGACGTCGATCCGACGATTGCACAGCAAGTCTTGCAGGCAGTCGAAGTCCCGCAGTTCATGGTCGCTGACCGCGACCAGACAGCCGCCGGCAAACAGGGTCATGACGATTTCGGCGATGATCGCGTCGAAACACACAGGAGAAAACATCAGCACCCGAGTGCCCTGCGTGATGCCGTATGGCAATGCATGACGCGCAAGGTTAGGGATGCCCCGGTGCGAAACCCGTACCCCTTTCGGTTGCCCGGTAGAGCCCGAAGTGAAGATGACATACGCCAGGTCTTGTGGCATTATCCGCGGTGGCTCGAAGTGCAGGGACTGCTCGGCATCGCGAACCTGACCGAGGGTCACGACCTTTTCAGCGGCCAGAGCGCGATTGTCGCCGACCCTGTACCCGTCAGGGACCAGAACCAGCTTCGCAGTGGCAGCGTCCAGCTGGACGGACAAGCGCGCTGGCGCGGCGTCCAGATCCATCAGAACGAAGGCTGCGCCGCTCTTCATGACGCCCAGCAAGGCCACCAGCAAATCCTTGCCGCGCGGACAACCAATGACAACTATCGCGCCGGCACCAATCGCGTGGTGTGCCAGATAGGCCGCGATCCGCTGACTGTCTGCGTCCACTTCGGCATAGGTATATGAAACACCGCCATCTTCCATGGCGAGTGCATCCTTGAGATCGTGGCTGACGCGGGCCCATTGATCGAGAAAGATCTGTGTTTGCGCGATACCGCTCGGGGGAAATTGTAGTTGTGACAAGCTAGGTTCCTTCCGCTCTGAGAAAACATCAACCAATGCACCGCCGAGACTCAACCCACCATTGCGTGTTGATACATCTGGCTGCCAAAGTTGGCGTCACACCACTTATCCGAATAGATCGTTTCGAGATACCGTTCGCCCATATCGGGACTGATCACGACAACTTCGTCGCCAGCCGGAATCTGTTTCCACAAGCGCTTGAGCGCAACCAGAACGGTCCCCGTGGAACCACCGACCAGCAGGCCGTAGTCCAGCGCAACACTGCGGCACATGCGGATCGTCTCGACCTCATCGACGAACTCGATATGCCCGACCAGATCGCGATCGAGAATTTCCGGGCGCCGACTCGTTCCCAAACCGGGAATCAGGCGTTTCTTCGGCACTTCCTGAAAGTTGATCGACCCCACGGTATCGACGGCAATCAGCTTTACATCCAGCGCATGGTCACGCAGATATTGCGCGCAACCGACAAGCGTCCCGGTGGTGCCGGCACCGACAAACAACCACTTGCAGTTGGGATGCTGCTGCAGGATTTCCGGCGCAGTCCTGTTGTAGTGCGCCAACGGATTGGCCGGGTTGGCGTACTGATTGGTCCAGAAATACCTCGGATCCTGACGGATCATTTCCTGAATCAGAGCAATGCGCGCGCCGAGAAAACCGCCATTGCGATCGCGGGTGTCGCAAACAATGACTTCGGCCCCATAAGCCTTCATCAGGTTGACGCTGACCTGGTTGACGTTGGGGTCGGTTATGCAGGTAAACGGATAACCGCGCTGCGCACAGATCATCGATAACGCGACACCGAGATTTCCCGAGCTGGACTCGATGACTTTTCGCCCGGGTGAAAGCAGCCCCAGGCGCTCACTTTCTTCGATCAGCGAGATTGCAGTCTTGAGTTTTATCGACCCGGCCGGATTCAACCCTTCTATTTTCAGGTAGACCGGCACATCACCAATAAAGTTATCCAGCTTGTGATACTGATTCGCACTGTAAATTTGCATCATGCTCGAGGTATCCATTTCCAAGAGAAGACATTTGACGCGCATGGAAAACAATCCGTTGTTGAAGATCGGCCATTTGCGCAACGCAGAATTTTTCGGGGTTGAAGTTGAGTTCGATCAGAAAATCATCTGCCGGTACCAGACCGAGAACCAAAGGAAACTCTGACCTCTCGACCCATTGCAGATTGCTCAGCCGGTAGCGATCACCGACCGGCAGGTTGTCCTGAAGCTCGAAGTTCTCGACCACCAGAACGGTATTAAACAATGCCTCCTGGCCAAGGCCGGCAGCATTCTGGAAATGACTCATCGAGATATGCCCTTCGTCCTGCAGCGCTGCACTGCTGCGCTGCAACTGCCGAAGAGCCTCGGCCGAGAGCGGCGCGCGTACATCAACCTTGCACGGGACGATTGAGGTCATGAGTCCGATGATGTCTTGCGAGCCCTCAAGGTCTGCAGGCCGTCCCGAAATCGCCCAGCCGAAAACCGGCGAGAGACTCTGAGTGTTTTCTGCCAGGATCTGCGCCCAGATACGCTGGAATAGCACAGCAACGGTCACACCCAGCCCGCTGCTGAATCGCTCGATGCCGTCCGACAGGTCGCGCCCGAGGTTGAAGCGATAGACGTTGTGATCCGCAGGCGAGGACGGCTGATAGGCAACCGGACTGGAGAACAGAGTGGGGCTGACGCCCGCCAGATAACGTCGCCAGAACGGACGTTTCTCCCGTTCATGCTGATTGGCCAGCCACTCGATGTAATCGCGATAGACATGGCTGAACGCCGGCTCGGGCTGCACGCCGCAGATCATCTGATCGTAGAGGGCAAACAGCGCCTTGATGACCTTGGCCACACACCAGCCATCCAGAAGGATGTGATGGTAGATCCAGATCAACTTGTAGGTCTGCGAACCCCTGGACAGCAACGTGAAGCGGGTCAGCGCAGGCGTCGCCAGATCAAAGATCCGCGAGCGATCGTCGTGCATCAGCCGTTCATGCTCTGTCGACCCGCCGCTGTGTGCGATAACCTGCCAGCTGCAACTTGCTTCTGGAACCACATATTGCACCGGGCCCGCCACCGCATCCCAGAAGAACCCCGTGCGCAGGATCGGATGACGCTCGGCTAGCAATTGCCAGGCCGCTTCGAGCACGCTGATGTCGACCTCACCGTTGATGTCCATGACGTATTGCAGGGTATAGGTGTCGTCATCGCTCATCAGGTGCTGGAACAGGATCCCCTCTTGCGTCGGTGACAAGGGATAGATATCCACCGGTATGGCGCCGGCGCTGGCAATCAGCGACTGCAACTCATCATCTGTCAGATCGACATCCGGATAGTCGCCAGGCACGCGCACCACGGCGCCCGCTGTGCAATGCTCGATGATTTGCGTCAGTGCATCGACGTAGTGCGTCGCAAGACTTTCGGCCTCCTGCGGCGACAGGATCCCGTCGTCGTAATACCAGTCGATTTCAAATCGACCCTGGGCAATCCGTGCCTCGATCTCCAGTGCATGCTGGCGTCCGTTACGCGGGTCCACCGACACCTGATCAACCAGACTCAAGACTTGGGCAGATGGCATCGACACATCCGGATCGTCAAACGATACGTTGTCCCACTGCCCGAGGTAGTTGAACTGCACCATGGGTTCGGCAGCAGGAATCACCCGGGACTCATTGAACAGATAACGCAGCAGTCCATACCCGACACCTCGTTGCGGGATGTCCGCGAGTGTGCGTTTGGTTGCCTGAATCAGACTCCCGAGTCCCTCTTGAGGGTCATGCAGACACACCGGGAACACCGACGTGAACCAGCCGATCGTGCGGGATACGTCGACGCCTTCCAGGATGCTTTCGCGACCATGTCCTTCGAGGTTGATTGCAATGTCCGGACTCGCGCGCCAGGCGGAAAACGCCCGGGCCAGTGCCGAGATCAGGATGTCATTGATACGGGTGTTGTAAGCCGCAGGCACCTCCCGGATCAATGCACTGGTTGCTGCGCTGCTCAGTCCGCGGGACAGTATTGCGGTGCGCCCCGACGCTCGCCGGTTGAGGTCAAAAGGTATCGCGGCCGGAACCGTTTCGATGACCCGTGACCAGTAGGCAGTCTGCGCCAGAACCTCATTCTTGAAGACCTGCCCGTCCCTCGCCAACTGCTGCGCCCACCCCCGAAACGAGGTGACCCGCGCTGGCACCGCGGTGCCTGCGCAAAGGTGCAGATAGTCCTCGACGAGGATGCGCAGGGACACCGCATCGACCACCAGGTGGTGCGCCACCAGTACCAGCAGACTGACATCGGGATCCGGGGTACGGAACAGCACCGCGCGAAACAGATCGCCCTGTTCGAGGTCGAGACCGGACAGGGATTCATCCAGCACGGCCCGGATAGACTCCAGTGATTGATCGATCGTTGCCGCCAGTTGTACTGTCCTGCAACTGGCCTGCGCATCGACCGGACTCGCCGGAATGGTCTGGGCGAATCCTTGATCGACTTTGAACTGCGCGCTCAGTACCGGATAGCGCTCGAGTATCTTGCGAGTCGCCATGAGCAGGGTGTCGGCCGCAACGGGACGGTGAATCTCGATCGCCGTGCCGAGACACCAATGGGCAGCATTGACCAGTCGCTGTTCGGCAAACCAACGCTGTACCGGCACCAGCGCCGTTGCGCCGGTCGGCGGATCGCTTTCCCCGCTGGCCGCACTCTGCAGCAGCCGCACAGCCTGGGCAATTTCGGCTAGCGATCGACTGGCAAAGATGCGATCAAGATCAATCGTCATCCCCTCGCTTCTCAGACGTGCAATGAGTTGCAGCGCGCTGATCGAGTCACCGCCTGCCGAGAAGAAATTCTGCTTCAGGGTGATCGAGTCACTGCCGATGATCGCACGCGTGGCAGCCAGCACCAGCGTGTCGAAAGGCGTGTGCTGCGAGGAAGACGGGGGCAGTTCTATCGCAACCGGAGCGTCATCCCCGACCACGGGCACGCCTTGCCAGTTCTGCCACTCCTGCAACGGGCGCTGTGCTTCACAGATATACGTCAGT
Source organism: Pseudomonas veronii (assembly GCF_001439695.1). Taxonomy (GTDB): domain Bacteria; phylum Pseudomonadota; class Gammaproteobacteria; order Pseudomonadales; family Pseudomonadaceae; genus Aquipseudomonas; species Aquipseudomonas veronii. The sequence goes on along the minus strand of NZ_JYLL01000005.1, from coordinate 12,877 downwards.
GCACTGAGAAAATGTTCACACAGCAGCTCTGCCCGTTCCTTGGATACATGCTCGGGATCGCGAATGAAATCCACAGTGATGCCATCGCCGGTGCTGAGGACTTCAACGGCAAAGACAAACTCGGTGAGGTCCGTCACCTGTGTGAGTTCGACCGTGACGCCGGGGGCCTCCAGCGCAGCCCAGTTTGCCAGCGTCTCGACGTTGAGCACCGTATCAAACGCGCCGTTGGCAAACCGCGAACGCGTACTGAACAACGTATCGTTCATCGAAATCGATTCGAAGCGAAGCAACTCGGCGATGCGTGCACTTGCGGCCTGCAGGCTGACCTCGGGATTCTGCGCCGCCGCCAGTGCCAAGGGCATCGGCAAGGTATTGGCGTACATCCCGATGTCATCCAGGCCAACCCCGGTGTCGGCGCGTCCCGAAACGATCATTCCGAACAACTGGTGCTGCCCGCCGTTTACTGCATTGAGCGCCATGGCCCAGGCCGTTGCCGCAACCGAAGCAATCGTGACCCCGGCACGGCCACAGAGACGCACGATGGCCTGTTCAAGAGTCGCGGGCAGACGTCTTTCGAAGAGTTGATGTTGCACCGGTTTCAAGGAGGGCTCGACAAGCTTGTCAGCGACGCAGACCGGCACCTCGAAAGGCTCGAGGAGATCCGCCCAGCGCTGTTGATCCTGAGGTTGCAGGTGGAATTTTTCCTGACCGTCGATATAGGTTGGAAACGCATCCGGCGCCGCCGGCAAACCCGAGAATACTTCGCTCATCAGCGAAAAAATCGATGCGCCATCAAGCACGAGATGATGCGCACTGAGGACAAACTGATAGTTGTTGCCCCCCAGATGGAACAGATGCAATCGATAAAGCGTGGGCTGATCCAGCTCGAAACCGCTCTGTTTGTCCTCGATGAGGAAGTCTTTGATGTACTGGCGCTGCTGCACTTGATGGAGGTGCACAAGAGAGGTCCGCGACCATCTCAGAGGAGCGTCCTCGGCAACGACGCGCACCGGCTGGCCCGACGGCGCCAGAACGAACGCGCTACGCAACAGTTCATGGTGTTGATGAGCCTTGCGCCACCCTTCTTCCAGCGCGACGCCGTCATCGGGCAGCACCATAAGGAACACAAACTGCAGAACGTAAGTGGTGCGATGACGGGTTCGCAGCGACTGAACGTAAATACCCTTCTGTGCCTGCGAAACCGGTTTGAACGATGACGAATCACCCTGCGCCGGTTGCAGGTGCAGATGGTTTACGCCCCCGGCAACGGCGGGGCCGGCCTGGGTTCTGGCCACCTTGAGCAGCCCCAGCGTGGTCGGGTTGCGGAAGACATCCCCCAGCGTGAAGGCATGTCCCAGGGACTTCGCCCGTGCAATGAACTGCAAGGCGAGAATCGAATCGGCACCCTGTTTGAAAACATCGTCCACGGGTTGCAACGTCGGGTTACACAGCAAATCACGCCAGGTCTCGAGCAGTTCCCGTCCGCCGCCAGACGTCGTTGCCGCAACGCTCTGTAACGTGTCAGGCGCCGGTGTTTGATTGGCGATAGCGGTGAGTTTTTTCTTGTCGATTTTGCCATTGGGCGTTTCGGGCAGAGACGACTGCACGCGGAACTCGGATGGAATCATGTGTTCCGGCAAGAGCTCACGCAAATCCAGACGCAGCGTGTCGAGATCGGTTGCGGCGCCCTCCTGCTCGACGAGGAAAGCCGTCAGAAAGGCTCGGGGGTGCGAAGTGTTGAGCACCACTGCCGCCTGTTTGATGTAAGGCAGCCGCAAAATGCCGAATTCGACCTCGCTCAGTTCGATTCGGTGACCTCGTACCTTGACCTGATCATCGGTTCGACCGTGATAGTGAAAGACACCCTCATCATCATAACTGACGAGGTCGCCGGTCTTGTAGGCTCGCTGGCCGTCGACGGTGACAAACGCCTTGGAGGTCAGGTCGGGGCGACCGATGTAGCCCAGCCCCACCGCAATCCCTTCGACGTAGAGTTCCCCGACTTCGCCCACGGGCAACGCCACCTGGTCAGCGTCACGCACCACCAGCCGAACACCGCGTACCGCCCGCCCGATCGGAATGGCGTGATCAGCAGAAGGCATCCGGGAGATAACGTGGTGGGTCACATCATCACTGCACTCAGTCGGCCCATAGGCATTGACCAATGGCACATGAGGCTTGGTCGCCAACCAGCGTCGGGCAAGCGAAACGGGCAGCACTTCGCCCGTAGCGACCAGGCAGCTCAGACGATCGAAGCGCGCATTCTGCGCATCCACACTGATCGCATCCAGAATGGCCAGCAGATGGCTCGGCACCACCTGCAGGATATCGATTTCATCGTGCACGATCCGCGCACCCAGGCGATCCAGATCCAGAAACTCCGAACGGGTCAGAATTGCCGTTCGTCCGGCGCAGATGAGCGGCGCGAGGAATTGCCAGACGGAGATATCGAAACTCTGTGGTGCCGTTTGCGCCACGTTGGGGGCCTTGTGCATCCCCAGGTCTTCGACTTTGGCCAGCAGGTGATTGAGCATTCCCGCGTGATGGACCATAGCCCCCTTGGGCATCCCCGTGGAGCCAGAGGTGAAAATCACATAAGCAAGGCTGTCGTCTTTCAGTACGCAACGCCCGAACAGTGCGCCACCCTTGAGTTCGTCGAGTTGGCCGGGCATGGTCAGAAGAGCAATGCCGTCGAACAGCAACTGGCTGTCGTTCTCCGCTATCAGGTAGCGGCAACTGCATTGCTCCAGCATGTAGGCCCGCCGATCCAGCGGCAGCGAGCGATCCAGTGGCAGATAAGCGGCACCAATCTTGAACAGGCCGATCATCGAAACCAGAAATCCAAGCCCCCGTTCCAGACCGATGGCGACAATGTCGCCGGGCTTGACGGATGCCGCGCTCAGCCTGCGGGCGAAGCCGTCGGATATCTCGTCAAGGTCTTGATAGCTCAGGCTGTCGCAGCCATCCGAAGCTGCAATGGCGCCAGGCGCCCACCGAACCTGGTCGGCGAATAAATCCAGAAAGTTGTCCATATCATCCATGTCTTATGGTCTAAATTTCGGTGTTGCGAGTGTCAGGCGCCCTCTCGAAGGTATTTCTTGACCCCCCAATGCCAAAGCAATCGAGACAACAGCAAGAAGGCCAGAGTCGCCAGTACAGCGCCCGCCAAAGACCGCCCCGTCGTCATCCCCATCGCTGATTGCGCGGGCACTTCCATGATGAAAAAGACAGGGACTACGGTCATGATCACGACCTGGATCCACTCCGGATACGCGCCGGACGGGAACCGTCCGGTGGTCAGAAACATAAACAACAGGTGGGAAATGTTGCCGGTTTTCTTGGTCCAGAACGCCAGACTGGCAATGCTGAACCAGACCGAATAAACCAGCGCACACGCGAGGACCATGAAGACCAAGAAAGCGCCGAGCGTCTGCAATGTCAGTTGCCCTTGCGCATGACTGCCACCCAGCATCAGACCCAGCCCCAGCAGGACCCCGAAAATATGCCAGAGGCGCAACTGCCCAAAGGCCAGAATGGTTTGCACATCAACCGGTTTGGACAAATAAGTATCAATGGACTTGCTGATGATCAACTTCGAGGCGGCCTCGCAGTTGGGCAATACCACCATTTGTACAAAGGAGCGAATAAGGATAAAGGCACCATACAACACAATCGACTGCTGTTTATTCCAGCCACCAATTGTCTCGACATTCCCAAAGAAAATCTCAATCACGACATAAACGGACAATCCCAGTAGGGCTGTATTCAACAGGCTGACAAAGACCGGCACGCGGTCTTTCATATTGGCCTGCAACCTTGCTGTCAGAAGCGCCTTGACTGCGCTCAACGTCTTCATTATCCGAACACCGAATAACGTTTTACACCTTTGGCCCAGATAAAATTAGCCAACAACGAAAGTGCAGCAACCAGCACAACCTGAAATAGTAATCCATTAACCAACTGTTCGTTTGTCAACTCGCCCATGATGATTCTGATTGGAAAGTTAATAATGTAAGGGAACGGTGACCACTCAAGTACCGACTGCATCCAGCCCGGATAAAGCGTCAACGGAGCAAGGACCCCACCAAACAGCGTGAGCATGTAAGTCAACACCAGATCAAAGGCACTTGCCTGATCGGACCAGAACGCCGCAAGCCCGCCGATGAAATAAAGTAAATAGTTGATGGCAAAACCCAGTATGACTCCGAGCAGTGCAGGCATCAGATAGCTCAGGTGCAAATACTTACCCGCTTCGGAAAATAGGAATACGCCAGCCACCAGGAAAAATATCGGTATGACTCTGACCATCGCCGAAGCCATTTCACCCAGAAAGTAATAGAAGGCAATATTGAACGGCTTCAACAGGAAACTGCCAATATCCCCCGAATGAATGTCACTCTCTACTTCTTCAGCAGCTGTACTGGAGACGATTTCGCCAACCAGAAATACCAGCGCAAAGTAAGCGGCAAACCTGGCCGGGGTAAAACCTTCCAGTGCGGCATCCTTTGCAATGCCCATCCAGATGACCATCATGAATAACGGCACCAAAGAGGCGAGTACCAATACAAACAACTCTGCGCGATGCGCAACCTTGCGACGAATGGCTGTGCGCGCAACGCCTGCGACTTTCATGGCAAACCGGCTCACGCGACATACTCCCCGGGCGCACCCTTGACCTTTTGCCCGGCGTCGGCCTGAGAGGCCATGAACAGCTTCAGCAGAGCCTCTTCGATCGGTGGATCACCGATGGAAATGTCGATGACCGGCTGCTCGGCCAGAACCTGCGAACAGACACCCACCACCTCGGCAGCCGGCACCAGCAACTCATGCACAAAGCCGTCTGCGGAGCGCACCAGACCGTACCGGCCAAGTGCCGAAGCCATAACGCTTTCAGACAATTCCACCGTAATGATACGGTGATCCGACATGCGTTTACGCAGCGACTCCAGGGTGTCATCGAAGGAGATCTTGCCATCGGAAACGACAACGACTCGCTCACACAGGGCTTCAATATCCTGCATGTAATGCGACGTCAGCAGAACGCTCACATTGCGCTCGCGGCCATAGTCCCGAATAAATGAACGAACTATCCTTTGCACCCCGACATCGAGTCCGATAGTCGGCTCGTCGAGAAAAAGAACCTTGGGGTCATGAAGTAACGATGCGACCAGCTCACACTTCATTTTTTCGCCAAGCGACAGGGTTCGCACCGGCGCCTTGGCCAACTTCGATACCTTAAGCAATTCATCCAGATAGCCATAGGTCTGCTTGAACTGTTCATCGGAGATTTCGAATATCTTCTGATTCAGCCGGAAAGTTTCCATGGCCGGCAAGTCCCAGATCAACTGTTGACGTTGCCCCATGATCAGCGAGATGGACTTGAGAAATTCCTTGCTCCGCAATTGTGGTTGATAACCGAGAACCGATATTTGTCCTGCCGTCGGATAGAGCAGCCCCGACAGAATTTTCAATGTAGTGGTTTTACCTGCGCCATTCGGTCCGAGAAAGCCTACGACCTCACCCTGCTTGACCGTAAATGAAATATCGTCAACAGCCGTCTTCTCTGAACTCTTGGGAGATACCAGACTTGTCAGCCAACCGAGCGGCCCTTCCGAGCGCTCTTTAATCAGGTAGGTTTTGGACAAATTTTTTACACTAATATAATCCATCGCATGCGAGACCTTGAAGAAAATGAGCTATCCATTGCGCATATCGTTTCAACGCCGACTTGAATATCACGCACCGATCCACGTCATCAAGAAACGTTATTACACATTTAAATTCTGAATTCACAGTACTGATTTATGATTGCACTTATCGACGCTTGATTGACATCTCGCGCAAGCCCATCGATTAATGAAGCCAGACTCGATGATAGTAACGCGGAACACTCTAGCCCGCGGCTCTTTGCTTTTTCAGATTTGCCAATGGATTAGAAACTAATCGATAGTGACTTCAGCGTCGAGAGCAAAACGCGAGGTCACGCAAAAGAAGAGTAGAACCACAAATGACAGGGAAAGATCGTACAGAAAAATCCTACAGCGTGATTTTGATCCGTTGAAAAAACCTTCTCCCTTGTTGCGCATCAGCCGGGGAAGAAGGGGTTTTCTATTGCCCGGAATTTACGACTAGCTGTCGCCATCGTCGTAGGTTTCACTGTCTTCGCCTTCATTATAAGGGTTTTCCGCATCCTCCTTGGGCGCGGGTTGGGACTGCGGCTGCCAGCCGCCGGAGTTGACCTCCTTCTGTTTTTTCTTGGTGACGGGGCCAGTGTCTTTCCACTGGGGCGTTCCGGCGTCGGCCAGTTGCAGCCCATGTGCCCCGGCGCTTGAGATCCCCAAGGACACCAGTAGCACCAGGGGAATGGCACGTTTAGTTATACGCCCCCTTGTCTCCTATTTCCGTCGGTGAGTGGGTGTCGTAGTCGAAACGCTAGACCGGAAGCGGGGTTAGCGCCAATTCCCCTGACTAATGAAAACCTGACTGTGGGAGCAGGCTTGCCTGCGATGGCATCCACTGGGTGTGCCTGATGGACTGAGGTGCCTGCATCGCAGGCAAGCCTGCTCCCACATTTTGGATTTTCGGCAGACATAAAAAAGGGCAAAGCCATGACAGCTTCGCCCTTCCATCAACCGCTCAGAGCTTAATGGTGCTCGCGGGTCGCACGGAATTTCACATCCGGCCAGCGCTCTTCCATCAGCGCCAGGTTGACCCGGGTCGGCGCCAGGTAGGTCAGGTGACCGCCGCCGTCGACCGCGAGGTTTTCCACGGCTTTGTTGGAGAACTCTTCCAACTTCTTCTTATCGCTGCACTCGATCCAGCGCGCGGAGTACACGGTGATCGGCTCGTAGGAGCATTCGACCTTGTATTCCTCTTTCAAGCGACTGGCGACCACATCGAACTGCAGCACACCGACGGCGCCGAGGATGATGTCGTTGCTGCGCTCGGGGAAGAACACCTGGGTCGCGCCCTCTTCCGCCAGTTGCTGCAAGCCTTGGCGCAGTTGCTTGGATTTCAGCGGGTCGCGCAGGCGCACGCGGCGGAACAGTTCCGGGGCGAAGTGCGGGATGCCGGTGAAGCCCAGCGTTTCGCCTTCGGTGAAGGTGTCGCCGATCTGGATGGTGCCGTGGTTGTGCAAGCCGATGATGTCGCCGGCGTAGGCTTCTTCGAGCTGTTCACGCTCGGAGGAGAAGAACGTCAGGGCATCGCCGATTCGCACGTCCTTGCCGGTGCGAACGTGGCGCATCTTCATGCCTTTTTCGTACCTGCCGGAGCAGATTCGCATAAAGGCGATACGGTCGCGGTGTTTGGGGTCCATGTTCGCCTGGATCTTGAACACGAAGCCCGAGAATTTCTCTTCCACCGGCTCCACGGTGCGCTCGTTGGCGACCCGGGCCAGCGGGCGCGGGGCCCAGTCCACCACGGCGTCGAGCACGTGGTCGACACCGAAGTTGCCCAATGCGGTACCGAAGAACACCGGGGTCAGTTGGCCGTCGAGGAATTCCTGCTGGTTGAACTCGTGGCAGGCGCCCTGCACCAGTTCCAGCTGGTCGACGAAGCGGTCGTACTCATCGCCCAAGTGGGCGCGGGCTTCGTCGGAGTCGAGCTTCTCGATGATTTTCACATCGGTGCGTTCGTGACCGTGGCCGGCGGTGTAGACAATGATGTAGTCGTCGGCCAGGTGGTACACGCCCTTGAAGTCGCGGTAGCAACCGATCGGCCAGGTAATCGGCGCCGCCTTGATCTTCAGCACTGCTTCGATTTCGTCGAGCAGCTCGATCGGATCGCGGATGTCGCGGTCGAGTTTGTTGATAAAGCTGACGATCGGCGTGTCGCGCAGGCGGCAGACGTCCATCAACGCAATCGTGCGTGGCTCGACGCCCTTACCGCCGTCGAGGACCATCAAGGCCGAGTCCACCGCGGTCAGGGTGCGGTAGGTGTCTTCGGAGAAGTCTTCGTGGCCCGGGGTGTCGAGCAGGTTGATCATGTGATCGCGATACGGGAACTGCATGACCGACGTGGTAATGGAAATACCCCGTTGTTTTTCCATTTCCATCCAGTCGGAGGTGGCATGGCGGTCGGATTTGCGGGATTTCACCGTGCCGGCCACTGCGATCGCCTTGCCCATCAGCAAGAGCTTCTCGGTGATGGTGGTTTTACCGGCATCGGGGTGGGAAATGATGGCAAACGTGCGTCTGGCGTTGACTTCATTGACAATTTTACTATCGGACATCGCTTAAAATCTCGATTGTGTACGCTGATATGTACACAGTTAAAAAAGTACCTTTGGCCGATTGCAAAGGCCAACACAGAGAACCGCGCATTGTACCAAATGGTGATGGGGAATGCCCGAGACAGCAGTCAATCGGGCGCGACGCCCCCCTCACGCCTGCCAGTAGCAAGCGCTGAGCCGCTCGGAATGCTGCCGGTAATGAGAGTGGACAGCATGATGGCAAATAGGTAGCGTCCAAGAAACGTCTGTAGCGGCACCGTACAAAGAAACTACAGACACTCTAATGCTGATTGCCCAAAAGGATAATTGTAGCGATGTACTATCATGTGATTGTGAAACCAAAGTCGGACCAATATTATGGCGAATACAAAACCGACCTTACTAAGGAACAGTTAATATCACGATTTGTTGAGCCTTATGAGCAAGGCTCGCCAATCATCATTAATGGAAAAACTGTACAACCAGACGATCTAGAAAGAATAAAAATCTCCGAAAGCGAGAAAACAATTGAGTCCTTTATCGCCCAGGTTAAATTTGATGACCAACAATCTTCTGTAGCATTCATTGGTGGCCCGTCCTATACGTACCAGGCAATCGGTCGCGCCAAAGATGTAACGGATGATTTCATTGAAGGTGCAGTTGGTTACAAAAAGACATTGAAGAAAGAAGCCACGTCAAAATCATCTAAAAACACCGGCAATCAGAAGAAGATTTTTATTGTGCATGGCCACGATGAAAGTGCTCAAAACAAAGCCGCCAGATTTATTGAAAAACTCGGGTTCGAAGCAGTCATTCTACATGAGAAGGCTAGCTCTGGACGGACTATTATTGAAAAAATAGAACACTACTCTGACGTAGGTTTTGCCGTAGTTCTTTACACCCCCGACGATGTGGGAAACGTAAAATCAGCAGCTGACAATCTAAATCTACGCGCCCGCCAGAACGTAGTGTTTGAGCACGGATATCTGATCGGAAAACTGGGACGGCAAAACGTGGCCGCACTTGTCGATGGTAAGCTGGAGCTTCCCAACGACATAAGCGGTGTCGTCTATATAAGCCTGGATGAGGCTTCAGCATGGCATTTGCAGCTTGCCAAGGAAATGAAACAGTCTGGGTATGACATCGACATGAATAAACTTATTTGACGTTTCTCTCTCTTGAAGGAATATTTTATGAGCCCTGAAATTTTAGAGTGGATCTCAAAGCAAGCTCCCGGCTTTGGCCAATTATCGTTAGAGGAACGCGACGCTATAGCCGACTTCTCTCTAATCTGGAGTTTTTTTGAGGGCACCAGATTGAATGGCTTCGGAAACATGACCACAATAAGGGCGCTTGCCGAAAGCCTTGAGATGCAGGGCGCTATCGAAAAATGCAATACAAATGCATATCTTCATTATTTAAAGCAGCGCTACATCGAAAACGGACAACTTAACTATAGATTTAATAATCTGCATATTGAACTCAGCAACAACCCGCCGGAAATCATTGCAGCACTACAAGATGATAGCGCCGATGAAAAAACAATATTGATAGGCTGCTTAGGTGTAGTATTCAGACTGAGGAATAATTTATTCCATGGCGCGAAATGGCATTACGAATTGCGCGAGCAAGAACAAAATTTCAGGAACGCAACATCATTCTTACTGAGATGCATGTAGAAAAATAAAACCGGCCACTCAAGATCTTTACCATCACACCTATTAAGCGGAGACACTAGATATGTCTGTCGATTACTTTGGAAAATACTTCAACGACGAGGGATTCGACTTCACGCGTCTTTTGAATGATGATTTCTTCCAGCCTGTACGAATTCTTTTCAACGCAAAGCATTACGTCTCTGCTTCGAAATTGCTGGTGGTGGCTATAGACTCAATAAGCTACATAGAATACGGCAACATTAAAGAGAACACTTTCATAAAATGGCTAAAAGAGTTTTCAGAAATAAAAACTCTTGGCATTACTGCGGAGGAGTTATGGGAGCACAGAAACTCGCTCCTTCACATGAGCAGTTTGAGTTCCAGAAAAGTAGTTGACGGTAAAGAAAGGGCCTTAGTTGCCTACATCGGCGAAATGCATCCAGATGTAAAATTGGATCAAGAGAAAACAGGCTACTACAATCTTTATTCATTAATTCAAGTGGTAGGTAGTGCCTGTGGGAAGTGGTGCTTAACATACGACGAGCAGCGCGAAAAAATAGATTCCTTCGTCGAGCGCTATGATCTGATTGCCTCAGACGCCCGGATGCAATGGATACATTACGACGCCAAATAAAATAACACGTTAACAAGTCACCGCTCTCGATCAGGCTCATGACCCTCGCGGTGAGGTGGTGGCGTTAGCGGTCGAGATCTCTCCGGCCCATCTCCTTCGCGCTGCTCCCGTCTATCCTTGCGGAATACAGCGGTAGCCCGCTCAAACGCCGCCATAAGATCGGGAACTTCTCTTTTTGGTTCTCGCTTTGCCTTCTCAAAAGCCGCGAGCACATCAGGGGCGGCTTTTTCGTTTTGCGCAAGATCAACATCAACGATTTCAACCAATGACGGCATAACACCATCCTCGCCACGAGCTCTGACACGCTGATCGCGCTTGTTATCCCGCATGAATGCGGCCAGCTCTCGTCTATCCACTTTTTCAAGGGATGCTGCCTTGCGTTCAATGCCGAATGCCTGAAGCTTGAGGCGGAAATCCAGAATCTTGGCATCCTGTGTTTGGCGAGCTTTCAGCTGAGCCTGCTGTTCGAGATGAGCGCGAACGCGTTTGGCATCTTGATAGTGGTGCAATTTCTGGCGCAAGAAATTGACACCGCTGACCCGGCCCAAGAACTCAGACAAGCCCGTGGGGCGGTTTTGATACCGCTCCCGGCGAACGGCTTTCATCATGGCAAGGTGGCCTGTACGCAGATTGTCCCGCTCTGCCCGGTGCTTTTCCTGCTGCGCAAGACGCAGGCAATGCTGGCGGTGCTTGAGTGCTTCTCGCTCGTGCTCTATCGCGCGCCGCCGCTCCATCTGGCCGTGCTTCAGTTCGGCGAGCCGGTCGGCGTAGTTATCTTCCTTAACGGCTCGCTCGATCAGCTTGCGGTGCGCCGCAACAAGCTTCTCAGCCTCCTGAACGGTCGGCAGTGATTCACACGGGAACTCCTTCTCAAGAAACTCACGGATGTCCTTTGTACGGATGGACTTATCATCAATGAGCTTTGGCAGCGCGTTCACGTTGCCGTAAAGATCGACGAGAACATAGGGACGGTTTCCGGTAGCCAGCATGTAGCCCCGTTCGGCGAGCGCATGCACGAACGAGCGGGCGTCGTCACTCTGTTGCCAGGCCTCCGTAACCTGCTGCTTATGGTCTTCTTTGGAGAGCCCGGTCTGCCGTAATTGCGCCTGCTCGTAAAGGGAGATCTGCCCGACCTTCCTGGATTTTTCATACCCTTCGGGAAGCGTCAGACCGTGATCACGGGCGAAACCCCGCGTCACCCGCATCAGCTTGTCCCGGTCAAAAGCCAGATGGACAGCTTTCTGATTATCAGCATCAATCCGTGACCAGACCACATGGCAGTGCTCACGACCATCCTTGATATGGAACACCACCGCGCGGGGTTGATCGCCTAACCCCAGGACATCCTCGGTACGCCGGATATAGTCCAGGTACTGATCGCGCGTCAACGGCCCCTGCGCGGGATCAGGATTGATCGACAGGCTGTAGAGATACTTCTCGCACCGGGTCAACGTATCGGCCTGCACCTGCCACTCTTTGAAAGCACCGTGCAGATCCCCGGCAATGGCTCCTCGCAGATCAGCCACCTCTGCCAGCTCGTTGTCGTAGGCATTTAGAAGGTGAGTGGCGAGGTCTTGGCCACTTCCCCGCTGCGACGCGAAAGGGATCATGGGTCCCTCCCCAAGGCCAGCATCAGATAGCTCCTGATTTCAGCGAGCTCATCCCGGCACTCCTGGAAAATCAGGCTGGGATCGCTATCAGTGGACGAGCGGCCAGCTTGCTCCAGCCGGTCGTTAATGCGGGCTGCTTGCGACAGCAGCATGGCAATCATCTTTTGATCCAGCGGCGAAACGCGTTTAGACCGGGGAGCGGCCCTGCCGAAAATAGCCTCGGTGATATAGCCGTTAATGGACTGACCTGAGTTCTGCACCCGCGCGTGAAACTCATCGCGCAACCTTTCGGGTGGGCGGTAAGAGATCGGCGCATCGCGTTTTTTCTTTGATCTGGTCATGCCGCCAACATAGCTGCTCCTAAAAAGCCGTCGCCTCCTGGTTTCCTCTCGTCTTCAGCACCGCGCAGTGGTCGATGGAATTCCAAAGGGAGAGCTGACATCTCTCTTTGGTCGGCACCGGGCCGAAACCCGGTCGTGGTTCAGGGCGCGAAAGTCCTGATCAAGGGTCGCAAGGGGCTACGAAGTGCCCCTTACTCGATGGGTTCAGGGAGAGCCGAAGTCTCCCTGATCGTGTGCAACGGCGAAACGTTGCGTCTAATCCCTTAGCAAAAATGTTCCCTAGAACATTTGCGCTTAGGGAATCTCCGAACAAGCCTTCAGTTATGCGAGAATCCCCGCAACACCTGATCCGAGCCGCCCATGAGCCAGATGAGCTTTTCCGACTTTGAGTACGCCGGCAAGCGCAAGCAAACCCGCCGAGA
>NZ_JYLL01000059.1 GCF_001439695.1 Pseudomonas veronii | reverse complement strand
GGAGGCACTATCGGCGCAGCTGTTAACGTCAAGACGGTATGAGTGCGGGGACACGAGGCTTATAGATTTCCGACAGGTGAAGAACCTAAAAGTGAGACCCCTTAGCGTTTTTACACACTCTGGGCCAAAAGCCGCCTGTCGATTGCCTTGACGCTGAAACCATGGACTCTCAATCTGTTATCGAACCCAACGCACTGTAAAGCTCTTGTCGAGCGAGAGGAAAATCCTCAAGCCTTGTCCTGGCTTCCAGCGTTGCGCGTGCTTTGGCAACAGACGCGGGCCCCAGGATACCAATGGCGCGTATGGCAGCCCAACGAGTGAAATGGTTCTCGGGATCTGAAACCAGCAAAAGTATTTTTTCAAAGTCTGCATCATCGGACGCATGCTCTGCCAGCAATCTGGCAATACCAAAGATATCAATTGGGTATGCAACCTGGTGCACGCCCAGATACATCGCCCTATCGATCAATTCGTCAAATGAAGAGTCCATGGTGTCTCGTAAGGTAGTCGGGGTTTCCACGTAGCTGAGCCAAGACAAGACTTTGTCAGAACTCATTAAACGTGCAGGGTGCAGCCGTCAGGTTACACGACCGTTTAGCCGAGGGCTGATAAACAGTTGTGGATTTTTGTCGGTGTGGGAAGCCGCTTTTGAGTCGATTCTGCCTGTCGTCTATGACAGAAAACAGCTATGATGCGGACGACGGTAGTAGGCTACATCAAAGTGCTGCCAGAGTTACTTACAGGCTGATTAAGCACTGAGGTCTATGGAAGCGACTCCACTATAATTTATTTATAAATGAACTGATACCCAACAATATAAGAGCCTATCTTATTGGAGTGTGCAGTCACCAAAACGACATCCATGCCTTTTTTCCTTCGTTCGTTGAACTCCAACTCAGTGGTGCACAGCTCAATCCAGCGCTCAGTATTTAAATCCTTAAACCGCAAGCCCGCCTCACACCGGCCAGACCTTCCAAAGGAAGGTCCCGGAATATGTAGCTCATAAGCTGATTCATAATGAACAATCTCGCCAGGCAACAGATAAGTAAAAACCTTATAACTATTTAAAGATAATACAAGACCCAGACAAACGCCCCCCACAAAAGAGTCGGCAACTCGCTTCAAATCTCTTCCGTCAGGGCGATAGTAAATTGCTCGTCCGGCAAAAACGAGTCCAACCAAACAGCCAACGACTATATAGGTGGTCCACTCAGGAATCGACGCCATTAAAACGATTCGAGTCCCAATGCGACTAGCCCAAAGCATATAAATAATCCAGCCCACCACCAAAATCAGGCACGTCGCCGCCCAGAAAGCTTTTTTCTTTGGCTCGTTTTCAAATGAAGGATATTCCATTCCCTGAATGCTCTATTTTTTATTTCCAACATGAGTCGAAGGCAGCGCAGCTCAACAGCCACAGGCTTGTCACGACGCCCCTCAAGATATTCACGGCTTTCGCCGAGGTGTGCAATAGCACCGAGACCAGAGTGCCGGCGTGCGCGCCCGGAACGACGCCAGGGTGATTGAGAGCGTGCCGACCATCAGGCACTCATCTGAATAGCCCCCACTCTAGTGGAGACTTTAGATTTCTGCTTTTGGACAACCTCTGCCTGTCGCCGCGGACGACAGTCGACCGATCGGATTAGACTACACCGGGGTCCTGTCAGAGATTATTTCCATGCTGATTAAATGCCAAAGGTGCGGTCAAGGTGACGTTCGAGCAATGCGGGTCTGCTCTACACAACTTTTACTGTGGGTGTGCGACGAGTGTGAAGCAACGTGGGCGAGCCAGATTGAGGTGAATGTCTGCAATTTTGAAGACTTCGGGACATTAATGGCCGGCATGGGACGCAAAGGTTTATGGTCAGAATTAGAGCCACAGTGATAATTTCGTCATCAACTACTGTCTATCAAAGGCCCCTTTTGGCCGTTTTTTGCCCGTCGCGCAGAACGGCAACCGACCCTAAGCTGTCCTTCGCGACCGGCAAAAAACGACCCGTTGCGGACGTTCAGAAACCTTTCGACTAAGTACTTACGATCACAACGGCACAACCAGTTATCGTTCTAGCGCCTGCTTCAAGCCGAACGCTTAGACCAGATCAACAGCCCTGACCTCTATAGCTCGTTGAGGGACAAAGCTGGCACCCTGTACTGTGCAGGATCTGAATCAACGTACAAGGAGGTGCTTCTAACTCTCATGACCCCTCGGTTGCCCGCTCGGGCAGCCGTTCTACAAGCCCCTCGCGGTAGCCCTGCGCTACGGTAACGATACTTAGTCGTCAGTCGATTAGACGCTAGACTCCCCGAGCAAGTTGAAAACGTTTGCGAATACAAAATTAAGAATAGAGTTTTGATTCGAAAACAATGGGCAGCAGTTATAGATCATGCTACTTGGCGAATGCACGGCTGCCCAAATAAGTATCAAACTCAGTCATTCGGCATGCGCAAACTTTTTCTATGAACGGACGCAGGGGAAGTAATGCTATGACTGACAACGACATCCGCTATTTTGGTCGCGACCTTATAGAACTCATTGACGTTAAATCCGCCAGAGACGTTTTATTATCCAGCGACATGTTCAAACACTCTCCGCGCATGAGTCGCCTGCTCAACTATCTTGTTGAACAGGCCATCGTCGAGTCGGTGCGCGACACCAGCGAATACGCCATCGGCATCAGCGTATTTGACCGCGACCCATGTTCGTACAGCACGGGCGAAGACCCGGTCGTTCGGGTACAGGTGGGGCGCTTGCGGGCAAAGCTGAGGAATTACTACGCAACATTCGGGCGTAACGCCAAGGTCAGGATCGTGATTCCCCTGGGTTGCTACATGCCCACCTTCCAGCGCCAGTCAGCAAACGCCACCGGGGTTGCGCCCAGCCATGCGTTTTGTATCTGCCCGTTCAAATGCCTGTCTTCACAAACGAGGTGGGAATGCTTTACCGAAGGGCTGCATGAGGAATTGACCCACCACCTGTACAAAAAGCTCGACAGGAAAATCATCGTCGAGTCCGCAGCTACTTGTGCAGGCATTCACCCTGCGCAATCACTCGACAGTGTGCCCTGCAACGGCATCGGTCACCGTCTGGAGGGCAGTGTCCACGTGGACGCGGAACGGATCAGAACGTCAGTACGCCTGATTGATGTAACAACAGGCTATGTGGCCTGGTCGGAACAGTTCAATCGCGCGGCGTATACGGCCATTGCACATCAACAAGAACTGGCGTCGTCTATTTGTTATGCACTACAAGGCTTCCTGGCAATGCATGCGAGTATTCTTTCGGGGCACTCAGCCCATAACAGCGGCACGGCGTTACTGTAACGATACTTATAAAAACATCGCGTTATTCATACGCTCCCCCTCGAACCACTGGAATGCGCTAACCACTGATTAGCCTCCCGGCGATTCAAATAGCCAGTCGCGCGGAATGAACGACTGACAAACTTTAATGTGTTAGGGATTAACAGGTGAAAAAATGACTACGTACACTATTGAGTTCAACTTTGAAAATTCCGAACAACAGGCCGTGCTCGCGGCTTTACAGGCGCAGGGTTATAATCTGCTGGCTTATAAAGGCGCCGTTGGCCCCAACCAGCTAACCACTGGCGTACCGACCTGGTTTTCGGTCCCTTACGGCGACCAGTTCGGCATCGTCGACATTTATTACAAACCTAAATACAAGTTGTACGTCAGCACCCAGGCCGATATCGCTGCCAATACAACGATTCTCATGAAATCCCTGTCCCGGCCCCTCGAACTTGGCATTGCGCAAACATTCAACTCTGACGGCACCTTCGTTTCAGGCGGGGTCAGCAATGTTCCCGCTGATAGCCTGGGGCTGTTCAATAATCGGCCTGCGGGTACGCCACCGCTGACAGTGGGCCTTGCCGGCCTTGTCACTACCCCTTCAGGAGGCGAACAGTACTTGCCGTTCTGCGCATTTACCTTGAACCCACAGGGTTCAATCATGATGAAGCCGCTGGAAACCATTTTGCTGGTTGCAGCGCAACAGAGCCTGGAGTCAGGTAATGTCCAAGCCAGCGTTTCGGCGCCTGGGTGCACCTTCTCGTTCTCCGCGAGCGTGGGCAAATATGACATGCAAGTGCTGCCCAGCACCTTTGCCATTACCAACCTGAAAGGTAAACCTTCGGTTTCCCCCGTAAGTTCCGGCTCGACCATTGGCACCATCGTCAACTCGGCCAAGTGACCGGATTTTAAATAGGTGCACTACACCCGTGTCCGTCCTGGCGGAAACGGGTGTTTTTCTATCTGGCGGGAGGTGCCTGTGTGTGAATACAGACCGTACGTACTGTTGTGTGCCTGCTTGATAACAGGCCTGTTGACTCAGGTTTGCCACGCGGCGCCGTTGCGGCTGACGCTTTATCTGAACATTGAAGCCCGGCAATTTTTGAATGCCACTAACCAGTCCATTGTCATCGTTGTACCCGACCCCTCGTCTGAAGGAGACAACAGCGTAGTGGCTATTAATTTACCGCCGCCTATCACGGACTCGATGGTGGTGGTCATTGAACCGAAGACCAGCATTTATGTTGCCCACGGTGTCGTCAGCTCCGCACAGGCTTTTAAAATCGGGGTGTCCAGCCCTGTCTTGTATGGCAACGCGTACAGCTTCAACGGTTATAAAATTAACGGAAACGGCAAAGGCAAGGACGGCAGCGTGGGTATCTACTACGACGCACCCCCTAACGCGAAACCGCTGATCACGGGGCAGGCGTTATTTATCTATGACAGTGACACAGGAAAGCCTGCTTCACCGTCGCCGATCAATGGCTTCACCCTCAACCCCTTTCAATCTCGCTATATCTCGCAGCCGGCCGCCGTTATATGGGCGCTGATCGGCAGCAATATCAGCAGCGGCAGCGTATTGCCTAACAGCGTGCTCAAGTCTGTATCGCCGTATCTGTCCTATGCCAACGCATCGACACAAGGGCGTTCGTCCTTTCAAATCAGTCGTTACCTCGAAGTACCCTTCAATGAACAGAACCAGGCCAGTATTCATTTTGACTTATCCCTTAACGCCTTCGAATGTGGGCCCTACCCGAAGTAGCGCTACGGTAACGATACTTACCCAGGTTGTGCCACTAACGTGCTACTGCGTCAGAAAAATGGGTCGATTCTGGAACAAATGCAGTGACAAGTAATTCTTGCAGTGTGGGACGAATTTGCGGTGACGTCCATTTCTGCTGGTTTTGGAGAGAGCCAGACTGAAGCCTATGAAAAAACGTTTATCAACGACTTAGCTCAAGCTGACAAACGCTCCAATAGACTGATTTTTAACTACAGAGAGCATGGTGTTGGCGCCGACGCCGAATTGCCCTAGTTGCCGATATATCTCTGACCCGGTCAGACTCCTCGCGAGCCACTACCTTTGCTAGATTTGTGTTGATTTAAAGGTGGGTCAGTCTCACGTCAGCTCGCGGGTCAATTCTGCATTGGCGTTAACACATATGGGCGGTCTGTCGCGTAATTTCAGAGTCGTCTTTAGTGTTTCATTACTATTGGTCTTGCTTATTTTTCACAAATTAGCGTGGTTTAAGATTGGAACTTTTTAGGGTGATCTTACGAAAATTATCTAGTGGTTTATCTGTGATGAAAATATTAATGCACCTCTGGCTCGTAGCCACCGAGTCACCCATTGCTACGCTTGTTTTTAGTGGGTAACAGCCGAGCTGTTACACGGTGTATCTGTAACGTTACTTACCAGAAGCAGGGGAGTTCGCGAATCTCAAATGGTCGCAGCCAATGACGGCAACGACGGTCAGCCGCGGTAGTGATTGCAGGACATTGCGATCCAAGCCAGCGGAGGCCTTATCACTTGGAGATTTCTAGAATGTCTGATGATCTGATTTGTCTCGACTTAAGCCCTAAGGAATGGACATGAAAAGTAAAAATCTGATTGTGCTGTTTTGTGCCGGTTCGCTGTTCAGCACGCTGGCGACTGCGGATGTTAACGTGTTCCGAGCGATCGATAGAAAAAACGCCACTTATGCGAAGGTAGCAGATGCGCAATGGAGGATTGACGAGGATGGTCTGTCCACATTTGAAGCAGCAAACTTCATTGTGCCCGGAAAGCCTTGCAAGGTCCGGTTCACTGTCGTTGGGGTCAACCCGCCGTTCAATCAGGGCGACCAGGGTCCGATCCACAATATGGCCGGATATATTGGCGTTTACTCTCCTCAGCACGGAGGGCTGGGGCATTGGAGCATTACCAAGGACCCCGCGCCGGCTGTCCCGGCTGAAATCACGAACTTTGTGATTGCAAACAATGCGTCGGAGGTAAATGTCGGCTATACCGGAGGCAGTCCTTCTCAATGCCTCACTCCGGCACAGCCAAATTAGTACTGCCAGAGCGCAATTGATATTGTGATGACTGATTAGAACTACAGTCAATTGAGAAGAGGTGTCTGGTTAGCACCTCTTCTTTTTTTAGGAGAGTCTTATGGCTGTTCTGCATTATTGTTATTCATTCACAAGCGATGTCCTCAAAAAAGATCTCGCTGGAACCCCAGATGAAGTCATTGCTCGGTTGCACCAAAAATCAGCTGAGGCGTGCAGAAAGCCGTCCCATGTGATGGCGGAGGCTTTAGAGGCAGTGCGTTTTAGCCCTTCTTGGCTTACCGATGAGGAAGAGAGTGATCGCCCGGCAAAGCAATTGCTGGTATGCCTACTTGGGCATTGTCATCCAGTACTCTCGCTAGGTCGAAGCGGTGAGCTTCCGTATCATTTGATTCTGAAGGCTCTACTGACGGATGCGGGGTGGAGTAACGAGCGAATCACTGACCTTATTCGTGGAAAGCCAGCAACAATCTTGTTTTCTATGGCGGAGAGAAAAGATTTGGAAGCGATATTCACTGGCCTCACTGATATCGTAGGTATTCTCGGTCCCGATGAATGCGCCAAGCTGACCATGGAGTTGAATTCAACTCGCGATTATTTCTTCATCGATCATGCGCGTCACGAAGAAGTTCTCGGCGGCATTGTTCCGAATTGGTCAGGTCAAGGGGCTGTGCTGGCGAAGTCTGCATGGTCAAGGGCGGTTGACATGCTGAGCAGTCGAGCCTCCGAGCGTGACGCGCTGATTTTGATACTGGATTGATTGTTTAGGTCAGCGGTAAAACCCGACGGGCGGCCAGACAGATAGAAGCAGCGACCTCCTGCTGCCACTCCATGGTCTGGGGGCCTGTTTCTCATCAAACTGGTCCACCCATAACAAACGTCCGCTTTGGCAGCTTGTAAGCTTGGCCGTCAGCCTCAGCTTGCAATCATGGAAGCGAAACCGAGCTGTAATCAGGTAGTCCAGAGCGTTGTGGTTAACGGTTTCAACCGGCACCACGAGCACGAACGTGGTCGAAAAGTTTTGGTATGCCTGGTATGCCAACAGACGTGTAACAGAACTGTCTTGACCTCTGCCTTTTTTTATCGCAGATCTGCTCATCCAACCGATTGGACAGATAGCTGAAAATTTTCTCAAGTCACCAAGGCCTTTGTGATTGGTGGGAAGCCTATTGTGCGATTGGGCACGGTAAAGTCGTATGCGAACGGCAGCAGTGGGTCGATTTCAGCCGGTCGCCACTGGCTGAAATCGGCCGATTCTGTTGAAAAAGTCGTACTCGCTTAGCCAAGGTGACCGCCTGCATCAATGAATAGCTTGCGGAGTTTTTTTCGAGCCGCCTCTGAAAGACGCGGTGAATAGCGTTGAAACTCTTCTT
>NZ_JYLL01000058.1 GCF_001439695.1 Pseudomonas veronii | reverse complement strand
ACATCGCGCACGCGTTGCACGATAGCCAGCATGTCGATCATGTGACCTTGCGTAACTACAAACGCAACGTGCTGCGTACCCCGGCGAACAACAAGCTGCGGATGGATGACACGCGGGGGCGGGAGCACGTCAAGGTCAGTACTGAGCACAGTGGTAAGAGCCAGCTGAATCTTGGGCATTTGGTGGATGGTCAGCGTAAAAAACGTGGGGAAGGGTTTGAGCTACGTACAGATGCTTGGGGGAGCATTCGTGCAGGCAAAGGGTTGTTCATCAGTGCGGATATACAGGCCAAGGCTTCTGGTGATGTGCTCACCATGGCGCCAGCCACCGATCTGGTCGCGGGAGCCACACAACAAATCGCTGACTGGCAGGCAATCGCCCAGTCTCATCGCAGTCGCAAACCCGCCATTGATGGTCTGCAACAGTTCCAGGACCACGCCAAAGACCTGAACGCCTCGGCCATCCTACTCAGTGCGCCCAAGGGCATTGGTGCGGTAACCCCTGAAAGCCTGCTGCTCAAAAGCGGCGAGGCGATGTATGTGCAAAGCAACGATGAGATCAACCTGGCTGCCGCTCAACGGCTGTCCGTCCATGCGAATCAGGCCATTTCCCTGCTTGCCCAGCAGGAAGGCATGCGCCTGGTGTCCGGCAAGGGGCCGCTGGAAATCGAATCCCACAACGACGTGTTGAATCTGATTGCCCAGCAAGACATCACCCTGCAGACCGTACAGGGGCATCTGCAACTGACGGCTAAAAACGGCATCACCTTGGCGTGTGGTGGCGGGTATATCCGCATCACACCCGGCGGCGCTATCGACATCCACACCCCGGGCAAGCTCAACCTTAAAGGCCAACACGTCTGGGAAACCACGACCAGCCAGCGCTTTCCTTTGCGTGAGTTGCCGCATTCGGTGTGCGAAGAGTGCCTGAAAATTGCTCAAACGCAAGCAGCGGGCGCGGTCATGCGCGCCACCGACTGAGGGTAGAAAAATGCAAGAACACTACACACGCTGGATCGAGCAAATAGAAAGCCTGTGCGGTTCCGCGAACGTGGGGCATGTCGATGTCGTGGTTGATCAAGCCGCCTGGGATGTATCCCTATTGCCGGCCCTTCGCCTTATGGAACCGGGCATGCGCTGGTTTTCTTTATTCAGTGCAACACCAGAAGAGGCACTGTTGACGCAGGCGCCCATTTTGATGCGAATCAACCTCGACGACTGGCGGCACAAAGCCTGGCTGGAAGAACTGATTGAGCAAGTCGGGCATCTGCCACGCCTCATGCTGTTGATTTCACCTATGCCGTTTGATGTTTTGGCTAAGTCCCTTCAGGGGCTCTCGCAGCTTGAGTGGGGAGGCCAGTCGGGATTGCTGCGCTTCTATGACCCCCGCGTAATGCCCGAAGTGTTGGCCAGCGTATTGAGCCCAGAACAGAAAGAGCAATTTCTGCGGGTGACCCTGTTCTGGAGTTGGCTGAACCGGGACCAGCAGCCTGTCTGGCAGCCTGGTACCTATCGGTCGAATCAGCCCCTGGCTGAAACCTTTCCTCCCATCAACTTGGCTGACGCTCAATTTGACCGGTTGGGCAGCATCAGTGACGCACAGAATCTGTTCGAAGTTGCCAGGGCGAGGTTTTCGGAACTTTCCCATGAGCAGTGTTTTGCATGTTGTTATCGCGTAGTGCTGCAAGCCAGTCAAGAAAACTATTTTGGTGACTTGAAATTATACGCAGAGTTGCATTGGAGTAGGGCGGATGTTGTCTAGCTGATAGGCCTTAGTTGTCTGTTGAGCAATGCAAGTGGGTTCATGCCGAACTTTGGTGCGAATAAGGAGTAGAGGGTGAGCTATTTAAAAAGCAGCGCTATGTACCAATGGGTGGGCGGTTGTTTTCTTGTTTTACTCGCCGGATGCTCGGTGGGGGAGTCCAAGTTTTTAGCGGGTAATTTGAATGGAGTGAACCACACGTCAGCGGCCATTAATTACTTTTCGGTAAATGGCTATGGTGGCGCCAATATATCTCCGCATGGTTATGGTGGTGGGATGTGCTGTGCGATGTTGCCAAGGCAATGGCAGCCAGGCTTGAAGCTTGAAGTGGAGTGGGAAACTGACCCGAACCCCTATGCAAAATCTCCGCCTTTAGGTTCGGATGCATTTCGAATTTTTATGGCCAAACATAAAACCAACTACCAACAACACAGTGCCATAGTAGAGCTTCCTCCTTATGAGGATAGATTGTGTGCGTTGGAAGTGCATTTTTTACCCTGCAATCAAGTCAAGGTCTCCACGTCTTGTTGGCGCTATCCATCACCCAATAGCCCCATCAAGGAACCATTGGAAATGAAGGAGCCAGCCATATGTCCGAAGTGAAGAGCGCCGAATCGTTTTATGTGTCTGACTTTTCCAAGAAAGGATGTTTATCCAGTGAGTCGCAGGAGGTTCTGAATGAAAGAGGTTTGGCGCAGGTATTTTTCTTACAGAGCTTAAGTGTGAATAAGGAGCATGGGATGAACTATTTAGAAGGCAGTGCTATGTGCCGATGGCTGGGCGGTTGTTTGTTTTTGTTACTGGCTGGGTGCTCGGTGGGGGAGTCCAAGTTTTTAGCGGGAAATTTGAATGGAGTGAACCACACGTCAGCGGCCATTAATTACTTTTCGGTGAATGGCTATGGCGGCGCCAATATATCTCCGCATGGTTATGGTGGTGGGATGTGCTGTGCGATGTTGCCAAGGCAGTGGCAGCCAGGCTTGAAGCTTGAAGTGGAGTGGGAAACTGACCCGAACCCCTATGCAAAATCTCCGCCTTTAGGCTCGGATGCATTTCGAACTTTTATGGCCAAACATAAAACCAACTACAAACAACACAGTGCCATAGTAGATCTCCCAGCTTATGAGATAGAAAAGCTGTGTTCATTAAAAGTTCATTTCTTGCCGTGCAATCAGATCAAAGTCACAACTGCCTGTATGGCTTATGGCCAACCTGGATATCCGATTAAAGAACCATTGGAAATGAAGGAGCCAGCCGTATGTCCGAAGTGAAGGGCGCCGAATCGGTTTATGTGTCTGACTTTTTCCAAGAAAGGATGTTTATCCAGTGAGTCGCAGGAGGTTCTGAATGAAAGAGGTTTGGCGCAGGTATTTTTCTTACAGAGCTTAAGTGTGAATAAGGAACATGGGATGAACTATTTAGAAGGCAGTGCTATGTGCCGATGGTTGGGCGGTTGTTTACTTTTGTTACTGGCTGGGTGCTCGGTGGGGGACTCCAAGTTTTTAGCGGGTAATTTGAATGGAGTGAACCACACGTCAGCGGCCATTAATTACTTTTCGGTGAATGGCTATGGTGGCGCCAATATATCTCCGCATGGTTATGGTGGTGGGATGTGCTGTGCGATGTTGCCAAGGCAATGGCAGCCAGGCTTGAAACTTGAAGTGGAGTGGGAAACTGATCCGAGCCCTTACGAAAAAATTAAGCGTAAACCTGATGGATTTAATTTTGATGAGGTTGCGTTGGCTAGGCATGAGGCAAACTATGGGAGATATAGCACCATAGTAGAGCTCCCTCCTTATGAGGGCAGATTGTGTGCGTTGGAAGTGCATTTTTTACCCTGCAATCAAGTCAAGGTCTCCACGTCTTGTTGGCGCTATCCATCACCCAATAGCCCCATCAAGGAACCATTGGAAATGAAGGAGCCAGTCGTATGTCCGAAGTGAAGAACGCTGAGTCGGTTTATGTGCCGGCCATATTTCCCAAGAAAAGGCGCTTGCCCAGCGATTTGCAGAGCGTAAGTGCCAACTACGATCTACAAATGATCGAGGTGGAACAGTACCGCCAAGAGTTGAATGCCCTGCGTGGTTTACGTGGTGCTTCTACCTGCGCACATAGCTTGCATATCAGCTTGTTCTTTGACGGTACTAACAACAACGAACCCTACGACACCCATAAGGCCACGCCGCCCCATCCGACCAATATCGCTCGGCTCTACCACGCCACTCTGGAGCAGCCGGAAAGCGGCTACTTTCGTTATTACATCCCCGGTGTGGGCACCCCCTTTCCTGAAATTGGCGAGCTGGACTTCAGCATGCGCGGGTTGGCCTTCGCCAATCGAGGGGAGGACCGGGTTAATTGGGGGCTATTGCAAATTGCCGATGCGCTGTCCTTCGCCCTGAACAACAAGCAGGGGTTGGATCTGCCAGTCGCCCAGGCCAAGCTCAAAGCCATGGCCACCACCTGGCCGCTGACTGCGCTGGGTAAAAGCAGCCGGCGCCAGGCCATGGCCTCGCTGCTGGAGCCCTTGCGGACCAGGGTCGCGACCGTGCAGCCCAAGGTGCTGGCGATCAAGCTGTTCGTCTATGGTTTTTCCCGTGGGGCGGCCGAGGCTCGTACCTTCGTTACCTGGTTGAGTGAGCTATTCGATACCCCGCAAGAGGCCGAACACCCAGAGCAGGCATTATTGGGACTGCCGTTGACCATCGAGTTTCTTGGCTTGCTCGACACCGTGGCTTCGGTGGGCAGCGCCCATGCCGCGCCCTTTGCCGACGGGCATATGGACTGGGCCGATGGCACGCAGCAGTTACCCGATGTCAAGACATTCCCCGAGTGGATCAAGGTCTGCCGGCATTTTGTTGCGGCCCATGAGCAGCGCTTGTGCTTCCCGTTGGACTCGATCCGTTATGCAGATGGCCTTTATCCCCCTTATGCCCGAGAGGTGGTCTACCCCGGAGTGCACTCGGATGTGGGCGGCGGTTACCCACCGGGGGATCAAGGCAAGGCGCGAGGCGGTTCGGGCGAGTTGCTGTCGCAGATTGTGCTACATGACCTGTATGCGGAGGCTTTTGCGGCTGGAGCGCCGTTGACGGTGCCTGAGGCGGTGCTGCCAGATAAGCTCCGGCAGATGCTGCCTACGCGACATATGACTCTTGATACAAAAGAAGAGTTTGACATTACTCCAGAACTCATCGACCGCTTCAACGCCTGGCGCAATACCCTGGGCCTAACCGAAGAAACCACCCCGTCTAACGGCCCATTCCTACGCCTGGGCCACTCCCTCGAAGACGCCATGGCCGCGCAATTGGCCTGGCTCACTGGCTGGCGCATCGAGCGTCTGGCCCGTGGCAGTTACGTCAATCAACCTTTTTACGGCCAAGCCACACAGACCAATGCATCGCTGGAAGCGGCGCAAAAAGCCAAACGTGAGGCTGAGATAGCCATCGCCAAAGAAAAGCGCAAGGCGGCCCGGGGTCAGGAGAACGAAGCACAGCTTCTGTTGGGAACGGCCAGCCCGCCGGCTTACGAACCGGTAAGGGATCAGCAGCAGATCCACGAGGCCGCTGTGGAGTTCGAACACGACTACCAAGGTTGGCGGCGCGATCAGACCAGCGTGGCAGGCTGGGTCGTCGATGTGGCGCTTAGGGACACGGTGTACCTGCTCAATGACGACGACGAGCAGCAGGAGTATGAGCGGATCAAGGCCGAGGGTGAAATGCGCGCCAAGGAGCTGTTTGTTGAGCTCGGGAACAACAGCAATAAGTTTCGCGTCAGCGATTCGCCGCAGAAAGCTGCACTGGTCGCGCTGTTTGACGACCAGATGCATGACTCGCGTGCCTGGTTTATGCACGACGCTACGAGTTCGCGGGAGTTGTGGGGGGATTATTTTCGTTACCGCATGGTGTATTTCGGCGACGAGACCAACAAGCGTATGACCCCGGTGGTGGTGGCCGGGCGTGTGGTGGGCATCGCATTGGTACTGGGCGGGGTGTACAGCATCCGTCGTCATGGCTGGAAAGGTCTGGCAGGCACGCTGGCTGGTGCATCAGTGGGCTACCAGGTGATCGATGTCGTCAGTGGCAAAGTGGAGCCTTTCCTGCCCGGGGCGGAGAAAATCCTGCAACCGACCTTTGCGATCGGTGAGGTGGTGGCGCAGCAAACGCAAGCCATTATCGAGGGTGAAGAGGCCCTGCGCAGGCAGAACATGTTGGACTATCTGAAACGCACTGGCGGGTTGGTCGAACAGGTTAAGGAGCTGGTGTCATGATGCCCCTGGTACGCATGGGCGACCCACTGCACCCGTTTGGCGGTGAGGTTTTGTCGGGGCATTACAAAGCCTTCGGCAAACCAGTGGCCTGCGTGGATGATCAAGTTCGCTGCAACCTGCATGGCATTACGCACATTACCGAAGGCGCTTCGGGTTCAACCATGGACGGCAAGCCTGTGGCGCTGCACGGCCATCGTTGCGCGTGTGGTTGCCAGTTGGTCAGCAGCCTGCCGGCCACTTCAATGGTGGTTGCGCCATGAACCGTCCGCCTGAGTACCCCGACGTTATCGAACCGGGCGAGCCGCGTTGGCGCAGTTGGTGGTTGGGGTTGGCACTGCCGTGGGGAGTGCAGTCGGCCGTTTTGCTGATGCTGTGGCCCCAGGAGCAACCGCGCCTGGAATGGTGGCTGTGGAGCGCGGTGCTGCCGCTGTGCTGGGCGCTGATTCTGGCGGTGCGTGTGTTGGTGTGGCAGATCGAGCTGTTCAACCACAAGGTGTATCTGCGCGCGCTGGAGGTCGCCATGCAGGCTTGGTGGCAACGGCGCTCGCTGGGTTTACCGGTGCAGGATGTGTTGTTGCTCGGCCCGGCGGGTGACATGCAAGAAGACTACCTGAACTTGATGACAAGCGTCTCGCCACCCTTGGCGATACCCGGCGCTACACAGCCCATGTTGCGTTGCCCACTGTCGCTGAGCTTGATCAGCGAGCGTGAACCTGCACTGGCACGGCATCTCACCCGTTTAACCTTGGCCCTCCCGGGGTTGTCCGAGTGCTGGCCACAGTTGCGGGCAATTGCCTGGGTGGGGGATGAGAGCGGCCAGGCTGCTTTCGTTGAGGCGTTGGTCCGGGCGGGAGTGGTGTTGCCCGAGGCCCGTTTGCTGCTACAGAACCTGACTGATTTGGATGACCTGATCGATACCTTCCATCGCGATTGTCGTGGCGAGGACGACTGGTTGTTGTGCGCCGGCGTGGCGTCGGTGGCAAGTGCCGAAGAGGGCGAGCTGGGGGGTGAAGCGGGTTTCTTCTGGCGAGTGAGCTGGCAGGGGCGGCAGTTGGTGCATCGCGGTGAATACCTTGCAAGCCAGTCGCCCGTCGAGCTGTGTGCACAGATGCAGCGTTACGCCGGACTGCAATCTGCGCCGACCACCTGCCTGGCACTGGATCGAGCCAGCCAGGCTGCGTTTGTAGAGGGCGGCTGGTCGGCAGTCGAACATCAACTGGCCGGGCAATGGGGCGTGCTGGCGCACCTGGCGCCGTTTATCGGGATGTCCCTGGCATTGCTGCAAGCGGGGGCGGCGGGTCAGCCCTGTGGTTGGCTGAGCCAGGATGGAAACCAACGATTGGCGATTGGAGTGGCGGTGCCTTATGGCAACAGTTAAGGACGTGGGTAAGGGCTCGTTGGTTCGTGTGGGGTTGGGCTATCTGCTGATCATGACGCTGCTGGTACTGCTCGGTGGTCTGTTGTATGGCTTGTGCAGCGGCTATCTGGGCTGGCCGAAAATGCCGCTCAAGCAATTGCTGCTGTGGGGGCTGGGGGTGTGGTTCGCGCTCTGCTGGTTCTGCCCGGTCATTTTGCTGGCCTGGGATCGTCTGGCGCTTCGCCAGGCACAGCAGGTCGTGAGGGCGGTCACCGAAACGCCGAACTCGCGATTGACCCGGGAACCCGCATCGCCAGATGCGGTAAAAGTGCGCGAGCACCTACGCGAGCACTACGGCCTCTTCTGGCGCCACAAAACCCGCCTGCTGCTCATCATCGGCGAACCCACCGAAATCGAAGCCATCGCCCCCACCCTGGCCGCTCACCAATGGCTCGAAGGCCAAGGCACCGTCCTGCTGTGGGGCGGCAGTGCGCAGGCCGCGCTGGATCAATCATTCCCTGAGCGCTGGAGTGGGCTGAGCCGCTGGCGTGCGCTGGACGGAGTCGTCTGGGCGCTGAACGAAACCCAGGCCGCCGACGATGTCTCGATGGGCAAAGGTGTACGCCAGGTGCAGCGCCTTGCCCGTGACTTGCGCTGGCAGTTGCCGTTATCCCTCTGG
>NZ_JYLL01000057.1 GCF_001439695.1 Pseudomonas veronii | reverse complement strand
CCAGAGGGATAACGGCAACTGCCAGCGCAAGTCACGGGCAAGGCGCTGCACCTGGCGTACACCTTTGCCCATCGAGACATCGTCGGCGGCCTGGGTTTCGTTCAGCGCCCAGACGACTCCGTCCAGCACACGCCAGCGGCTGAGGCCGCTCCATTGCTTGAGGAAAGACTGAATTAACAACGCCTGCGCACTGCCGCCCCACAGCAGGACGGTGCCTTGGCCTTCGAGCCATTGGTGAGCGGCCAGGGTGGGGGCGATGGCTTCGATTTCGGCGGGTTCGCCGATGATGAGCAGCAGGCGGGTTTTGTGGCGCCAGAAGAGGCCGTAGTGCTCGCGTAGGTACTCGCGCAGCTCTAAGAGGTGAGTAGTCGGTGAGTGAGGCAAAACTATCTGTGAGTCCGCCGGGGGATAGACCTTACCCACACGTCCCTGCTCGCGGTGGTTTTGACGTTTGAGATGCTCTAACCACCGCGGTGCCAGAACGCCGCCCATTGCGATGGCGATGATCAGTAGAAAAACCAACAGTTTGTGGTGATTCTCAGCTAGCCCGATCTGATCGCCAAAACGCCAGATCACCCAGCCCAGAGCGGCTACCAGCATAATGACCCAAACTGCTGCCCCCGCACGGCGCCATGAATTACTCCAAACTTTCATGCCAACTCTCCCGTGACAACAGTGCTCATCCAGTGCTGCGATTCTTCTCGTGCCAATACCAACAAAGGCTCGCGCTGATGCCGGACAATTTCCACACACAGCGCAGTTACTAGCCAGTGGCCGAACGGACCAGATAGCCCGCACAGACTTTCCTGAATCCACCGCTGCTCCACGTTGAGCGAAGCACCATGGGCGCCTGCTACAGCAAGCATTTTTCCGGTCAGTGGCTGCCAGTCGGCGGCGTCGGCCAACATGCCGGTTGCCCGGCAAGCGCTCACTTGGGTTTGCAGAAACAATGGTAATTCGCTGTCCAGCACATCGATATCCAATGGCATTGGCCGCAACAAACCAGCGGTGATCGGTAGCTCCAAGGCGATTGCCAGGCTGTCCGGGCATAGCAGCAAGGCGGCAAGCCCGTCGGAGTAAGAGTCTTCACCGTGAACCTGAAGCACCAGGATCAAGTCGATGACTGCGGTGGCGGCCTTCAACGTTTCATCGATCCACCGGTACGACAATTCGCTAATCAATGTGACCGTTACGGGTAGCGGCAGCCTCATCGTGATGACCAAGCTCTGCTGCCAGGTATCGCGCAAGGCTTCGTATTCGCGGGGATCGGCATCGCTCAGCAGGGTGACCCGGAGTTCCCGCCCCGTCGGCAACGCATGCAGTGCCGGCACCAATGCCTGAATCAACATCTGCAGTCCGGCTTGAGTACGTTCCGGCCCTACAGGCAAAGCCGCAATACGCCGCGCTTGCCCTGTGCGGGGAAGCAAATCAAAGGAACCCTGAGTTAATACACTCGCAGACACCTGATCAGGCAGCAGCACACAACTGGCAGACACGGCCAAGTAGCGCTGCGCCCAAGCCTGCCAGGAACGCTGCACACTTTGCGCCTCCTCCTCCAGAAACTGGCAATGGCTCAACGCAGTCCCATAGGCATAGGCACGCGCAGCGAACGCCAGGATCCAGACCACCAATGGCGAAGCGGACAATGCCCAAATGTTGAGCGTACTCAGTAACGGCATCCGTTCGGAGGTATGCAGCAAAAACAGCAGCACGCAGACCAGTACCGCTATAAGTGCAGCCAATAGCCAACGACCCGGCACAGGCGGTTTTGGAGCTTCCACTACATGAGGTGCCTGACGATCCCAGCCCATGACTAACCCACCCCGCAATCGAGAGCGCTGGAAATCACCTGGCAATCGCACTCGCAGCGGCAGCCGTTGATCACCATCGCCCGATCACCCTCAGACCAGTCCGGGCAGCCATCGACAATCAGGTTGACGCCATGCCCCGGCAGCGGGCAACGAACCTCGTCTCCGACCAGTGCTACTCGCTTGCCATTTACGATCATCGTGGATGAGGCTGATATCACTTCTCCACCATGGGTGGTTTTATCACCCAATAAAACAAATCCCTGGGACATAAATAAAACAATCCAAAACTCGCCCATTGAAAAACAGGCTTCCATAAAAACGATCAGAACATTCGTTAGAGAAATGATCTCGACCAATAAAAACTACTCCCCCCAAAAACGCACGAACTTTTAGCTGACCAGCGCCCAAGCGCTACGTAAACTTTCGCGGACAATTCAGCTCACCGCTGTCAGCATCTAATGCATTCCCAAGAGTCAACGTGTCGAGAACAAAAGAAAAAGGTAAGTCGATAATAGCTAACGGAATAATCAGTCCATTACTCCCCTTGATCAGTGTCCAATCAGTCGCCGCATGAAAATCCAGCTGAACGCCTTGATAAGGGCAAGCAGGGCCATTCATAACTGCCGCCCCTATTGCCGCACAGCCCGAATGCAGTCCGGCAAAAAGTCCTAAAACCCCGAACTTTAAGCGCTTCACACAACCACAGCCCAGACTAACCTCGGCAATATTTTTAAAGCGAGACTGGCCAGCACCCGCAATTAAATTCAAATAAATCATCGCAACCACCCAATACAAATACATGACTAGGTTTTATCTAAGACTCACGTCATCCGACATCCGGAATAAAACATTAAGAGTTAACGGTAAGGCCTGAACAGAAGGAAACATGCGATTCATCGAACCTTCTCCGCAGTCAGGCGAATGGATTGCAGCTTCTTGAAGCTTGGGTCACGACCATCAGCCACCACGCTGCCATCGGGGTAGGTGTAGCGGGTATAGTTACCCTCCTTTTTCACCTTCGGCCCCACTGAATAAAGCACGTAGTCGGCATGCAGCACGGGCTCGAATACCACCTGCCGGGCATTTTTGACGCGGTAATACAAATAAATCTCACCCTCGCCGAATAACCTAGCGAGTTTTTCGTGTCCGCCAAGGAAGTGTTCGCTAACCCTGGGGTAGTAGTCCTTCCTGATCAGCAGATCGCCGCTGACTTCTATCGTCGGCTGAAAAGCAGAACGTTGTTGTGGCAAATGCTGATCGAACATCACGATCACCCCGCCCCCTGGGCCCGCTTTAACATTCTCGCCAAAGTGCGTTGTATTGGCGTAGGTAACGCCAAAAGTCACATTGCTCAGTTGCCACTGGCATCGGCTACCACCATTGATAGGCAACTTGGCCTCATACAGGTCGCTCTGCCCCTGCTGTTGCGGTTGAACCGTAGTGGACAAGTAACCGTCTTCTTCATAAGTGGTCCAGTCTGGCCCGGAGCGTTTGATCGAGCATTTCTCCGAGCGGTACATCACCTGCATGGGTTCCGCCGCGAGGTTCTGCGGGACCTTCACCACGATGCTGACCTGCTCTCCACCCGGTGGCGGTGCCAAGGCCTGGTTCTGGGCGCAACCGTTTAGGCTGAGCAACAGCAACAAAGCGCCGCTCATGGGGCTTAGGCGAGCATTCATAGGCTGTGTTCCTCCGTGATCGCTGGCAGTGCGTCGGGAAACTCGACGGTTATCGCATCTGGGTAACGGGAGGGAATGGGTTGGCTGTCCCCCCCAATTTCCTCGACTACGTGATAGTTCACGTGTTGCACTGGCCCCTGCGCAGGGTGGATCAGAATGTTCATGGTTTTATGTCTTCCCTTATGGCTAGTGTGTTGGGTGGGCTGTTGCACCCCGGATGCGTAGATTCAGGCCTGGGTGATCTCGATCATCACGCCAAATTCGCGCTCGCGGCAGAAGCGCTGCAGGGCTTCAGGACCGCCTTCCAGGTCTTGAGTCATGCGCAAGGCCATGGGTAACAACTTCTGCAAGTCAAGCAACTGCTCGTTGCGGTGTTTTTCCGTTTCGGGGACGCCCACCCCATGCATCTGCGTCTCGAACTTCGCCCGTTGCGCCTTGCGCTCCAGTGGCCGGTCGGGATCGCTCAACTCCAGCAACTGGTTGTGCAAGAAGGGTAAGTAGGCAGCGACCATCGAGTGATCCATCGGGTTACTGCGGAGAGTGCTGCGTTCAGGATTGGTGTGTGACGGAAAGAACCGAGTCAGACTTTCCCGGCTCATCGAGCGAATGAGGGCCTTCTGCTCTTCACGGGCGAAGCGGCTGAACTCATCGCTCAGACTGGGCACCAGATAGAGGCGGGTTCGGTGTGGCAAACGCTTAAGAATGGTGGTGTGGTAAGGCGCGCCCAGGCCTTCTCTACTCCGCTCGGCGGGGTTATTTGAGGCCCGTGACTCCACATGCTGGTCGGCACGGTAGAACATGGCGATTTGGCCGTGATGCCAGTAGGGGTCGCCAAAGCGCACCAGTTTGCCGGCCACCAGTTCACCCACGGACCATATGTAGCCCAGGTCGTGGCCCAGCGGCCCCAGGGCATCGTAAAGCCAGTTATCCAGTTCCGCCTCGGGTGGCACGCTGGTGATGGTGTCGGCGTCGTTGACATGGCGAAAGTGGGTCACCGTGTCAAGGCGCGCCAACGCCTTGGCTGTGAAGGTACGGGGCATGCCGTAGGTGCAGAGCAGAGGATTGCGATCTTTCAGCTCTGCGGAGTAGATCAGTGCAAGGGCGCCGCCCAAGCTATGGCCGCAAATGAATAGCTGTCTATTCTCCAACGCATCCTTAATGTCATCAAAACGTTGAGGAAACAACCTCTTAGCCACCTCAAACGCATGCAAAAACCCATAATGCACACTGCCGACATCAGTCAAAGGCGTACACGCAGACTTCAAGTCACAGCCGCTGCCATCGGCCGGCATCGGGCGGTACAGCACATCCGTCAGCCAGTCCTTGGGTTCCTGTGTCCCGCGCCAGGCCACAACCACTTGTGTCTGGTTGATGCAATAGAACAACTGGGTGTTTTCGATGATGAGCCGCGGAATATCGGAGGCACCCGACGGTCGCTTGGCCTCCAGCGAATCCAGCATAACCGCCGTGGTGTAGCGTTGGTTGAAGGGGACGTCTACCACCAGTGCTGGCAGACGCGTCCCTCCAGAGTCAATCATCACCGGCGTGCGCGACAGGTCCAGGCACTGACGTAAAAAGAACTCCTCCACCGAGCCTGAGACGGTACTGGGATCGGTGCCCGGTCGTTGCTTCAAGATGTTCTGGGCGACAATGCTGTAGGACAGGTTAGCCATCAGCCCAAGGTTATAGGCATTGGCCATGCTGTATTCGGGTTGGTGATGCAGCACCAACGACCAGGCGCGGAAGGGGCAAACTTCCAACACGTGGCGGTGATTCAGCGCTTCGTACTCAACGGTGAAACCGCTGAATGCTGTGTCCGGGAAGTGAAAGGCCGGAGGCCGCTTCGGGTCCTCCAAAGGCGGATCAAGGGTCGGTAATCGGTCGCATAACTGACCGATACGCAGGTAGTGGTAGCGGTGACCTGCCGCGAGTGCCTGCTTCTCGACGGGCGAGAAACCCGAACGCTGCGGGCCATACAATGGGGTGCAGTTGCCGATTACAGGCCGATGCGGTTCGGCACGCAGGGCACGCAAGCGACGGGTTTGCAGCAACTCGGCAAAAGGATCGGCCTGCACCTTCAGGGTGATGGGGATGGGGTGCAGCCCCTCGATACGAATCACGCCCTGAGCATCGCTGAGCCCGGAGCATTCGGGGAAGCACCTCTGTCGGATGGCGTCGTTGATCGCCTGATAAGGCATATTCGCCAGGGGGGCCCCCTGCTCGTCCACCAACTGGAATTCAATCCAATGCTGTTTCTGTTTACCGCCAGTAAACTCCTTGCGCGAATTGAGCGTATCCGTGCGGTGCAGGGAATCATTCATTTATCAACATCTCCTGTGCCATCCTGACTCGATGGATCAGTGTTACGGTTGCCACCGCACGAAGGAATGATCTGGCTTCCATCGGCCAGCCGGGTGTACTGAAGATATTCCATGACTCCGGTCGCAGTTTTATTGACACAGAAGACGGCGTCGTAACTATCAGTAGAGCGATATGCATTACGCAGACTGAATATATAAGTTTGATTAACTTCAAGCAGCAGAGGGCGGGCTTTGATTTTGTAGTTGTCGTACTCGTACCCCTCAGGCACGGTGCCTAAAACGATACAGGCACCTGGACTCAGCTCCAATGGTTTAAATCCCGGCAAAAGGGACGCCCCCCAAGTAGGAGGGTTTCGTGTATAGCTTTCTGTTAATGATACGCGGCTCACTGCAAAGACGCCCTTAGCATTGCTAGGCACGCAAATAGCCGGTTTACCATTAACCGAAACCACATCCCCAGCCTCTCTGCGGCCATATGATGCAGCGTAAACACTTTCGACTACTAACCATGGCAAGCTGAGCGTTAAAAACAGTGCAAATTTCATACGACCCTCCTTTTCAACTTGGAAGATGTTTTTTGTCGGCTGGTTTTTTAAGAAACGACTCGAGTGTCGACGCAAGAAGCGCTGGACTTTTGGTGAAGTTGCGCTCATTCCACACACCGTGCGGATTACCCACCACACAAATCAAATAGTAATCCGAGATGATTTCACCTTGCTGCTCCATGTTGTAGTCCGACAAGACGCTCTGTTCTGTCAGAGCATAGCGATAAGCAGGTGCGCCACGACTTGTAACCACCAACCCCATTCGCTTTACCGGATAACCCAACTGGTACTGCCATACATGGGTCATCTCATGTATGAATAGCGCTTTATCTCGATCATCATCAGTAGCGGAAAAATCATTCCTATAGTACCCAGTACTTGAAGGGTAATACATATTACCGTTAGGAGTTGCAGCCGTATTCTGCCGCCCCAGGAACCCCCACCACCCAGCGTGATGCACCTCAACTTTTGTGTAATCAATAGCATCCTTAAAGATTGTTCCTGCCATGGCAATTTCCCCAAGCGTCAAAGAGCGCTTCTTGCCTCTAGGTAGAGAAACCTCCTTTATCGAGCTACCTATTGCTACCTCGTTAGTTGATACATCACTTGACGTAAGATCAATGACCATTGGGGTTTTAATGCTTTCCGCAGCGCAGCAGAAAGCCCCGAAATCCTCCGTAAGAAAAAGTTCTATTTGCGTGATCCGTGTCGGCTCCTGAGTTTCGAAGCGCTGGGTAAAACCCTGCGCACCTGTCACTCCCTCAAATACATGTCCGTCTGCCAGAGTGACCGAATATTTAAAGTTACTTACAAGCTCGCCATCAGGCCCGATCAAGCGAAGCTGTTCGTCATAGCGTGTTACTGATTCTGGTAATTCAATTTTCAGGTCTCCGGGCAATAAGGTATGAACGCTCATCGTCTGCCCATGCTTATCGGTCACTCCATTGAATACCTCACCTTGTTGGGTGGTTATCCGGTAGCGACTAAATGGCAGTGGTGTCTCCGTGTCGTCTTTCAAGGTATAGCCGCCGGAGTAACCCGCCGGCAACAGTGACGCCGGTGTATTGAGGCTGGCGCTGCCAAACTTTTGCACATGGTTAGCTTTTAGATAAATATTGCCTGGCGCCCCTAGCTCTATATCACCGCCCTTTAAACGGATATAGGCACCGCCACAGTTGAGCACCAGTTCTTGCGGGGCGTTGATTTCTATACGACCTTCCAGGCTTTCGATCTTAACGTCGGTCTTTGCCAAAGCATGGAGGTAACTGCCTTGAGCGTGCAGTTCAACTTTGCCTTGGGCCGCCTTGAATTGCAGGTCAGCACTTTGCGCAAGCACGCTGACGCCACCCTCGGCGGCTGCGGTGATATCGTGTCCGGCGCTGATGTCGGCGTTGTGCGCGGCGATGATACCCACGCTCTCTCCTCCGGAAGACAGACACACGGCTTTAGGACTCATTACGCCGATACCCGCCGGGGCATGCAGCAGTAATCCCGATTGCGCCAACCCTATGAGTGACTGAACCAAATCCAGTTGGCTCTCAATATCGCTAGGCTGCACTCCAGCACTACGAGCTGCCTGCGCCAGAGAGCGCGCCAGCGATAGCGCACTTTTCAGTTGCTCAATGGCAGCCACCATGTCGAGTTGTTCACCCCGAGCTTGGCCTTGGTCATCCGCACTGATAAACAAACCTTTCCCCCCACGAATCGCGCCCCAACTATCCGTGCGCAACTCAAACCCTTCCCCACGCTTTTGTTTCGCGGCATCCACCAAATGCCCCAGGTTCAGTTGGCTCTTACCTCCATACTCAGTACTGACCTTGATATGCTCCCGCCCCCGCGTGTCATCCATCCGCAGCTTGTTGTTCGCCGGGGTACGCAGCACGTTGCGTTTGTAGTTACGCAAGGTCACATGATCGACATGCTGGCTATCGTGCAACGCGTGCGCGATGT
>NZ_JYLL01000056.1 GCF_001439695.1 Pseudomonas veronii | reverse complement strand
GCGGCGTCGCCGCTCCTGACCCAAAAGCTCACCACTCTTATCGTTGCTGTTAGTCATAAACATAACCGTTTGCCTATCCCTTATCGTAAGGGGGAAACGGTGTCCTGTCTTTCATGGGGCTCGTTCAGCGAGGTGGGTCAAGCTCTTGGCTTTGGTTCGATAGTAGGGACCCCGGAACATTCTTAAAGGTACGGGGTAGGAAACCCGCGCGATCGTGTCAGCGGAAAGATGCCCAGCTTAGTGAACAGGTGAACCGGGTGAACTGCCGTTCACCAGTGCATTTGCCCTATGAATCGGAAAGCCGTTGGGGACCCTGGGCATTTCGGATAGACACGGGGCAAAGAACCCGCCGGATCTCGTTAGTGGCTGGGCTCCAAAGTTAGTTGACCGGTTGACTGAGTTGACCAAGCCATCCGTTCACAATCCTGAACAAAACCGAGGACCGTTACCGTTCCGGTAAGGATCCCCTTTTTTCTTCAAGATCCTTTCAATTTCAACGATTGAAATTTCAGTAACTTCCAGCACCTCCCACTAACTCAGTCCCGCGGGTTTCATGCCCCGTGTGGTCAGTAATTCTCCAGGGTCCCCAGCAGGTTCTGAACCCCATGCTGGCACCCTCACGTTTTTCGACTAGCGCTCGCGTGATAGCGGTGCTATTGAGATTCAAACGACGGGGCGACCGGCAAGGAAAGCAATAATGAGTGAAGAGCGAGATTTACCTATTGAAGGGGAGTGCACCGTGCACTCCCACCCCGTACCGGCGGATGAGCTTTCGCGTTACAGCGTTGAAAGCGACCTTCATGCTGAACGAGACATCGCTAATTATGTCGAGGGGCAAGCTCCGGATGAGATCGTTCAGCACGTAGAGCGAATCAAAAAGGAAATCGTGCTGGGGGATGTTTATGAAATCTGGGACGTGACGACCGATAAGGATCGTTGGTGGGTTATCACAAACCTCACGAATCTCTATTCCCAGAAGCACTTCCCTACACTCGACTACACCATCTCCTTTCATATTGGACTGATGATGAGGCTGAGGAGTCGCCCGGATCGAATTGACAGCTCTGATCCAACGCCGTTTGACGAGGTATTTCGGCGCATGGACCAGGCCGATGCTCGTCACGATGCGGCCGTCGAAGCAGAGGATTTTCAGGCTGTAGGCATGCTCTTGCGAGAGGCACTCATCTCGTTGATAGGTGCCATCAGAAGGTTGAGCGAAATACCCCAAGAAGTAGATCGCCCACAAGATGCCAACTTCATCGCATGGATTGAGCTGCTGATGAATCACCTATGTGGAGGCGGAAGCAACAAAGAATTGCGACAGCACTTGAAGAACCTCTCCAAGGAGGCTTGGCAGCTATCGAATTGGTTGACCCATACGAAGAGTGCGAGCAGAACGGCCTCTTCGATAGCCATCCACACTTGTCAGACTGTTGTAGGTCATATGATGCAGATACTTAAGCGGGAGGAGCAGGATCAGACCGACCTGTGCCCCATCTGTAAGTCGCGGGACGTCCGCAAGCATTTCGATATCGATATCCCGCCGGAGGGCGACTCCTATCTCAGCTGCGGCGTTTGTGACTGGCACGATCATCCGGGAACGAATCCTTAGAACTCATTCGACTGGCATCTTTTTACCCCCCAGCAGCCGCTGCCTTGTATGCCCACGTGTATGCCTAACCCAAAGACACTAGAGATGGCCCATATAAAACGGGCGTCTTGCAGCCCAGTTCAAACGACGCCGGGGTTTCTGGCTGTCTCAGACAGTCTACGAAACACCCACGGGAACGGCCTCTACTTCAGCGTGAGACCTAACAGCCAACGCGCAGCTGCGCTGATGAGCCTGATCCAGCCGACTAAGCTCAATGGGCATGATCCATCTGATTATCTCAAGGATGTACTAACCAGCGCGCCAGCAAGATCGCCGGGTTGTTGCCGCATAACGGGTTACCGTTACGCAACCTGTAATGCCCATTCGGTTACCGCGCAACTCGCATGAAAGTCCTTGTGCATGACGGCTTCGGGAGCTGGCTCCCCCCGCAGATTGAACCAAGGCAAGCTCCACCGGCCAGGCGTTCGCCAACCACATCGCCTTTCGACGACATCCTTAAAGTTTCCGGCTTTGAGTCGATATCCTGTTGAACATATCAACAACCGTTGGAAAACAGGAATCTTGTATGCACCTTAGAAATCTCAACGTAGCGCCACGCGCTGCCCTGTTTTTCGCGTTGATTATTGCGTTGGTTTTTGTGCTCGGCGCATTCGCAGTCGTGCAAATGGGCAAGCTGAAGGACTCCGAAAAAGACGTCGAACTCAATTGGATGGCTAGCATCCGACAAACGGGGCTGATGAACAGTACAGCCCTTCGCTTGAGGCTCGAAACACAGCGTGGCCTTGCTGACCCTCAGTCGATACAAAAGACGATTGATAGCTTCGCCAGCTACCGTAAGGCGTTCAACGATGCGGTGGCGAATTATGAGCCTCTGATAGCGAGTGATAAGGAGCGTTCGTTTTATACACCGGTAAAAAACAGCGCCGATGCCTACTCCAAACTAATGGATAGTCTTGAACCGTTGATGAGGCAGGGTGACGTAGCGGCGGCGGTCAGCCTGGTGCAGACCGGCATCCGCCCTCTGACGAACACGATGGAAATGCAGATCAAAGACTTGACCAACTTTAACAACGACGGCGCAGCGCAGGCTGGGCAAAACGCAACCGATCTTTATAACAATGGGTTGTGGTTGGTTGTCGGCCTTATTGCTGCCGTTGTCGCCCTGACAGTTGGTTTGGCATTGCTGTTGACGAAAAGTATTACCTCTCCGATTAAAGATGCCCTGTCTGTCGCGGAGCGTATCGCGGCCAGCGACCTCTCCAAAGAGGTATTGGTCAGCGGGACTGATGAAGCCGGACGACTGTTGAAAGCCCTCGCGCAGATGCAGACAAACCTGCGAACTACAATTATGCAGATATCCGATTCGTCCACCCAACTGGCCTCTGCGTCAGAAGAGATGACAGCGGTCACTGAGGAGTCGAGTCGGAGTCTTGTCGCCCAAAATGACGAGGTCAATCAGGCTGCCACAGCGGTCACAGAAATGAGCGCAGCTGTTGATGAGGTCGCTCGTAACGCGGAGTCGGCTTCCGAAGAGTCAAAGCGTACCCAGGGCTATACCGAAATAGGTTTGGAGCGAGTGGCTCAGACATTGAAGTCCATTCAAAAGCTGAACGGGAACGTTGAGAACACGAGTGAACAGATTCAGGGGTTGTCAGATCGTGCCCAGAGCATCACTAAAGTTGTCGAGGTGATTCGGGCCATTGCAGAACAAACCAACCTGCTGGCTTTGAACGCGGCTATCGAGGCAGCACGCGCAGGCGAGCAAGGCCGTGGGTTTGCGGTAGTTGCTGACGAAGTAAGGGCGTTGGCCCATCGCACTCAGGTGTCGACACAAGAAATCGAGCAGATGATCGCTGCCATCCAGAACGATTCTGATCTCGCCGTGAAGGCGATGAATACGAGCAGAGACCTGGCGACCGAATCACTTGGTGTCGCCCAAGAGGCCAGTACCTCGCTGGATCAAATAGCCACCGCCATTGTTCAGATCAATGAACGTAACCTCATGATCGCCACGGCGTCTGAAGAGCAGTCGCATGTTGCGCGTGAGGTTGATCGTAATCTGGTCAGTATTCGCGAGCTGGCAACTCAGAGTGCTGCGGGTGCCAGCCAGACGGCCAGTGCAAGCGGTGAGATGTCAAAACTGGCGGTCAACCTGAATCAGTTGGTTAACCGATTCGCGGTGTGAAAAAGGCGCCGAGCGAAATTCATGCTTGGGGCATATCACGCCTCGATAGATGACTTGACCAAACGCGTGCTGATGTCGGCACGCCTGTCTGGCAGATGTGCTGATGCAGCGCTTACCCACAAGCCCAGGCCGGACGGGTGATCGGTGGCGACTCGCTACTCGTCGGCAAATTCCGGCAATACGGCATGAGAGGCCGTCGATAGATTCCATCAGCCGCACGCCACCCTTGCCACTCACAACGAAGTGGCAAGGGTGACGCACTGCTCATCGCCCGCTTCAGACCCGAGCAGGCGACACAATGATTTTCACGTTGTGCTCCTTATTCTTGACCAACTCCTCAAAGCCCTGCCCCACGATCTGTTCCAACTGAATGCGCCCCGTCACCAGCGGCGTAATGTCCAGCCGTCCATCGGCGATAAACGCGATCACGTCAGCGAACTCGCCGTTATAGGCCAGCGCGCCCATTACCTGTTTTTCCGTCGCCACCAACTCGAAAAAGTTGAACTCGCTGGGTTCCTCGAAGATCCCCACCAGGACGCACTTGCCAGCCTTGCGGATCAGGTCGATTGCGAGTTTGGCCGTGTGTTTGTTACCGATGCATTCGAAGCTGACATCCGCGCCGAGCCCGCCCGTGAGGCGGCGGACTTCGGCCAGGGCGTCGCACTCATTGGGATCGAGCACATGGGTCGCGCCCACTTCCCGGGCCTTGGTCTTGCGGGCGCCGGACATTTCCAGCGCGATCACCTGCGCCGCACCGGCCGCCTTGGCGCACATGATGGTACACAGGCCGATGGTGCCGGCACCGACCACCACTACGTTTTGCCCGAGCAGGCTTCCGGCTTTTTTCACTGCGTGCATGCCCACCGCCAGCGGCTCGATCAGTGCCCCGGCTTCAGCGGGAAAATTCGCCGGCAATTTGTACAGCAGGTTGGCGGGCACGTTGACCAGTTCGGCGAAGGCACCATTGTTCATCAGCCCGGTGAAGGCCAGGTTTTCGCAGATGTTGTACATCCCGTGGGTGCAGTAGTAGCACGTGCCGCAATGCTGGCACGCATCGGCCGCCACCGGCTCGCCGACGCTGAAGCCCTGTACGCCGGCGCCGAGTTCGACGATCTCGCCACAAAACTCATGCCCGAGGATGCACTGCCCCTTTATCCCGGTCAGCGGGTGCGGGGCGTCGACCGGTATGAACACCGGCCCGGCCACGTACTCATGCAAATCGGACCCGCAGATTCCGCACCACTGCACGCGGATCTGCACCCAACCGGCCGGCGGCGAAATGGGCAGCGGGACGTCTTCGACGCGGATATCGTGACGGCCGTGCCAGACAGCGGCGCGCATGCTGCGTTGCGGATTGATCGAAAGGGTCATAGCGAAATCTCCTTGGAACGATTGGCCCTGGCGCCCCGCAAGAGTCCGCCAGGAGGGGCGTCAGCGCGGTAGCACAAGGTCCAGAACCAGTCGATTGAGCTGTTGCGGCATGCGACTCATGACGCCGCTACGGGCAGAACCGGGAAAGGGAGTTGGGCAGGACATCGGGCACCTGTTTTTATTATTGGGTCACCAGTCGGGCTGGTTACCAGTGCCAGAGCAAGGCCGGTGCCAGATCCGCAAAAGCACCTGAACAGGCCTTGCTTAGAGCGGTCCGCTGGAACCCCAGGGGCGGCCGCGATCGCGTTCGAATGAGACGCGCCATGTCAGGCCGCACCTGGTGGCGATGAGACGGCGAGACGTTGCGTCTCACCGCCCGCCCCGCGTTCAGCGCTTGCGCAACACCTCCAGGCGCGCCGGCAAGTCCTCCTGGGGAAAGCGCGCGTGCAACGCTAGCAGCTTCTCATCCGCCGCTTGGCTGTCCCCGGCCGCCCGCAGGTTGACGATTTCCTGCAAGCCCTCTTCCAATGAAGGCAGTGCAACCGGTGCGCGCTTGCTGAGCCTGGCCGGCGATTGATCCGACAACGCACCGGCGATTTCGGCTTGGACCGGCGCGCTTTCGGCTCTGGGCGCGACGGCCATCCGGGCCATCGGCGCGGGGGCCGGGCGGGCGCTTTCTGGGTGGGGCGCGGAGAACGTCGCCGGGGAGATGTCGGGTTGAGGCACGGGCGAGCGCATGACCACGCCGATCATCAGCGCTAACCCTGCGACGGTGGCGAATGCCATCTGCCAGCGTGGGCGTTGGCAGGCGTGCAGCCAGCGTTGCCAGCGGCTGGGTTGCGGCGCTGGGGTTTCGCGGCGGGCGGTGGCGAGGATGAAGGCGTCGAGGGACGCCGGTGGCTCGCCGCGGCTGTGTTGACGCACGTGCTGGATGAGCAGGTCGTCGGGGTCGGGGGTGTATCGGGAGTCGGTCATGCGGGTATCTCCTCGGCCAGCAGGCGGCGCAGTTTCTGCTGGGCGTAACGCAGGCGGCTTTTCACGGTTTCCAGCGGGGCGCCGGTGAGGGCGGCGATCTGCGGCACGTCGAGGTCGCCATGCAGGCGCAGCAGGAAGACTTCGCGCTGGTCTTCGGGCAAGTCTTGCAACGCGGCGTCGAGACGCGCCTGGTCGCGGCTCAGGCTCAGATGCTGCTCGGGGCCGGCGCTGGTGTCGGGCTGGGCGTGCAGTTGTTCATCGTAACTGTCGTGCAACGGGTTGTGGATGCCGTGCTTGCGCCAATAGTCGATCAGGCGGTTGCG
Organism: Pseudomonas veronii; assembly: GCF_001439695.1. Lineage (GTDB taxonomy): Bacteria > Pseudomonadota > Gammaproteobacteria > Pseudomonadales > Pseudomonadaceae > Aquipseudomonas > Aquipseudomonas veronii. The sequence continues at coordinate 1,911 of NZ_JYLL01000056.1, read as the reverse complement.
GGCGATCTGGAACAGCCAGGTACGAAAACTCGCCCGGCCTTGTGGCTGAGTGGCGCTGCGGATCAGGCTGAGCCAGGTCTCCTGATAAATTTCCTCGGCCAGTTCGGCCTTGTTGCTCAGGGACACCAGGAAGCGGTAGAGACCTTGGCGGTGCCGCGCGTATAAGGCTTCGAACGCGGCGCCGTCACCGCTTCGGTAGCGGGCCAGCAGCGATTCGTCGCTGGGTGAATCATCTGGAGCGGGCATGTCGGTGGCGAACTCCTTTCTGGTCGTTGTGTTCACGATCAAGGTTTGAGGCTTTGCGCCACTTCCACCAGTTGCACGAATTCATTGCGCAAGCCGAACGGGTCATCGCCCCGGGCAGAGCGGGCGAGTGCGGCGGTGTCCTGCAAACTCATGCTGCCAGTGTAGCGGCCATCGCCCTTGAGTTGCTGGGCGAAGGCGGCCACGGCGGCGCAGAAGCGCAGGTCGTCGCTGGCCTTGGCCGAGGCGTTGCTCACCGGCCGCTCGATCAAGCGGCTCGCGCCACCGGCAGTAGGCTTGTAGCGCACGCGCAACATGGCCAACTCATCGGAAGCGCCCGACACGGCAGGCGCAGAGGCATAGCGCAGCGGCTCCAGCCAGCCCTGCTGGCCCTTCGGTACAATTTCGTACAGCGCGGTCAGCGTGTGCCCGGCGCCGATCTCTCCCGCGTCGACCTTGTCGTTGTTGAAGTCCTCACGCTTCAACGCGCGGTTTTCATAACCCAACAAGCGGTATTCGCTGACCTGAGCCGGGTTGAATTCCACCTGCACCTTCACATCCCGCGCCACCACCGCCAGGGTCGAGCTGAGTTGGTCCACCAACACCTTGCGCGCTTCGCGCAGGGTGTCGATGTAGGCGTAGTTGCCGTCGCCCGCGTCGGCCAGCTGCTCCATCAGGTGTTCGTTGTAGTTATCCACACCGAAGCCGAGGGTGGTCAGCGACACACCGCTTTTGCGTTGTTCCACGGCCATTTGCTTGAGGCTGTCGAAATCGCTGACGCCGACATTGAAGTCGCCATCGGTGGCCAGCAGGATGCGGTTGATGCCCTGTTCGATAAAGCCTTCGCGGGCCATCTGGTAGGCCAGTTCGATGCCTGAAGCACCGGCGGTGGCGCCGCCCGCGCTGAGTTGGTCGATGGCGTTGCGCAGCTTCACTTTGTCGCGCCCGGAGGTCGGAGGGAGCACCACGCGCGACTCGCCGGCGTAGACCACCAGCGACACGCGGTCCTGCTCGCGCAATTGATCCACCAGCAATTTCAGGGTGCTTTTCACCAGCGGCAAGCCTTCGCGGCGGTCCATGGAGCCGGACACATCGACCAGAAACACCAGGTTGGCCGGCGCCAGCTGCGCTACGGCGCGGTCGGAGGCCTTGATGCCGATGCGCAGCAGTTGGGTGCGCGGGTTCCACGGGGTGGCCGCCAGTTCGGTGGTCACGCCAAATGGCGAACCGTCGGTGGGCAAGGCGTAGTGATAGGGGAAGTAGTTGAGCATTTCCTCCAGTCGCACAGCGCCCTCGGGTGGTAGACGGCCTTGGTTGAGGAAACGTCTCACGTTGGCGTAACTGCCGGTGTCGACGTCGATGCTGAAGGTCGAGACCGGCGTTTCGGCGACCCGATGCACCGGGTTGTCCGGCAGGTTGGCGTATTGCTCGCGGGGTTCGCTTTGGTAATCCAGGGTTGCCGACTCCTGCATCCGCATCGGTGCAGGCATCGCCTGGCGCTTGACCAACGCTCCCTGGACCGGCGCGCTGTGCAGCTCGGCGGTAAGCGTCCAGCCCGCCCACCTTCTCCTCGAGCACCCCTGCCCGCATCCTCTGTATTTTTCAGCAGGGGATTCACATGGAAACGATGCACGCGCGGCGCGAGTCCTGGGCCAGGCATGTCCAGGC
>NZ_JYLL01000055.1 GCF_001439695.1 Pseudomonas veronii | reverse complement strand
CGTATTGCCGTGAAAACCAGCGATACGCGTTGGTGCTCGGACGGCTTTGAGTTCCGCTGCGAGGACGGCGCCAAACTGAGCGTGACCTTCGCCTCGATTGCTGTGATCGCGAAGCAATCGGCTGGGTTGCGAGCCCGACCGGGTACAGCGGCGATGATATCCGCGACTTGATGCTGGAAAGCGTGGAGAAGCGTTTCGGTGATCAGTTGCCCGCGACGCCGGTGCAATGGCTCAGCGATAACGGTTCCGCCTACACCGCCGAACAGACGCGCCTGTTTGCTCGGCAGATCGGTTTGCAGCCGGTGACCACGCCTGTGCGTAGCCCGCAGAGCAACGGGATGGCCGAGAGTTTCGTGAAGACGATCAAGCGTGATTACGTGGCGCACATGCCCAAGCCGGATTGGGAAACGGCGCTGCGTAACTTGGCAATTGCCTTCGAACACTACAACGAGCAGCATCCGCACAGCGCTTTGAAATATCGCTCGCCGAGGGAGTTCAGGCGCTTGGCGGCAGCATCAATTTAACAGGGAGTTGGTGTCCGGTTTTGTAGGGGCAAGTCCACTCGCTTCGCTGGAGGAACGATAGTAATGGGGCTAGGGGGATGCCCTAATAAAATCGTGTTACGGGTGTTACGCGCGTTACACTAAATCATAAGTGAATGATTTTAAACAATTATTCATATGTAACACTGCTGCGAATGGTTTGCCGATGTACGTGTTACATGGCAAATAGGTGTTACATAAATGAATGCTCTGGAGGAGCGGTTTGAAATGATTAAGGCGGTGGGAATCGACCTGCGGGCTTTCGCTCACTAGGGCGACTACCAGCCATAAACGGACTGCGGGCTCAAGGCGAGTCCGAGTGCAATCGGAATTCTCCTGACAATTCAGCCGATCTTTCGTTGCTTGAACCAGATATGCTCGGGTCTATAGTGGAAGGCGTAGCGTCCGTCACACTGCTCATCATGCAGCGATCAACTTCACCGCCATGACGGAGCAGGAAGTGTCAACAAGGAGGTGGTGCGTGGTTCGGATTCGCAAGATTGACATTCAGAATTTCAGGTCGATACGGTCACTCACCTGGCTTCCGTCGCCAGGCCTGAATTGCTTAATTGGTCCTGGCGATAATGGCAAGAGCACCATCTTGGATGCTATTGACTTGTGCCTTGGTGCCCGCCGAAACATTACGTTGGGGGATACCGATTTCTTCGGCCTCGACGTGAGCCAACCCATTCAGATCACGCTGACCTTGGGTCAGCTACCAGACACGCTGAAGACCCTGGATGTCTATGGGCAGTACTTGCATGCGTTCGATAGCACAACCGGCCAACTACAAGCTGAACCAATGCAAGGGTTCGAAACCGTACTTTCTCTACGCCTGATAGTGGACAGCGAGCTCGAACCAATCTGGACGTTGGTGTCCGAGCGCGCCCAAGCCTTAGGCCAAGAACGCAACATCGCATGGAAAGATCGATTGTTGTTGGCGCCTGCACGACTGGGCACCTACGCTAACTCCAATCTGTCGTGGGCCCGTGGGTCCATACTCAACCGACTTACGGAAGAACGCCCCAATCTAGGCGCCGAGCTTGCTAACGCCTCTCGTGAGGCGCGTGCCACGTTCGGCAATCAGGCAGGACCCCAACTGGCTGAAACGCTGCGAATCGTAACCGAGAAGGCAACTGCCTTAGGCGTTCCCGTCGGAACGCAGGCACAAGCCCTACTAGATGCCCACGCTGTCTCCATCAACGACGGCGCCATTGCCTTACACGATGAGCGGGGGGTGCCACTGCGTTCGTTAGGCACCGGCTCTTCGCGGTTATTGGTAGCTGGATTACAGCGAGCAGCTGCGCATCGCGCCTCAATCGCTCTAGTGGACGAAGTCGAGTATGGGCTTGAGCCGCACAGGCTCGTCCGACTGCTCGACTCATTGGGTGCCAAGGAGGCTCCATCACCGCTGCAGGCCTTCCTGACAACTCACTCACCGGTGGCAGTCAGGGAGCTTCGAGGCGACCAAATTTTCGTAGTGCGAAAGGCACAAGATTGCACTCTCCATGTGCTTGAAGTGGGTGTCGAAGACGATGTGCAGAGCACCATTAGAATGGATCCGGAAGCGTTTCTCGCTCGTAGCGTCATCGTTTGCGAAGGGGCCAGTGAAGTCGGGCTCATTAGAGGATTGGATCAGTACTGGACGGCGCGGAACTACCGCTCACTTCTTGCTGCAGGAACGGCCTACGTAAACGTGGGAGGAGGTGAGCCGGACCGGTGCTTTGCTCGAGGCCTTGCTCTACTTAAGCTGGGTTACCGTGTCATGGTTCTTGTCGATGCTGACAAGCCCCCGACTCCTGAGGTGGTAGATGCCTATCGCGCGGCCGGAGGGGCGTTTATTACATGGCGGGAAGGGCGGGCCCTGGAAGATGAACTGTTCCTCAGTCTACCGGATGCTGCAGTAGACACCATGCTCCAGCATGCCGTGGAGTTTCTCGATAGAGATCTAGTAGCCGCGCATATCAGTACGCAATCTCAGGGACGCAACTCCCTGGACGACATCCTGCAGCTACGCCAACAACAGCACCCCTACTCTCCTGAAGTGCGTTTGCTGTTGGCCCTGACATCCCGGAACCGAAAGAACGGCTGGTACAAGTCGCTAACCAAGTTCGAGATCCTTGCCCGGGAAATTGTTGGCCCCAACTACCAGGCTATGGACGCTGGGTTTACTGCCTTAGTCAGCCAGTTATTCGGGTGGGCCCATGCCGCCTGAGTACGATTTGTTCGCCTTTCGCAGCGGAACCGTGACGGCGCCAGCCGGCTGTGGCAAGACACAACTCATCGCGGACACGCTGACCCAGCATACCGGCGCCAAACCTGTTCTCATTCTGACCCATACGAACGCGGGTGTGGCCGCACTACGCCTGCGCATGCAACGCGCTAGCGTTCCAGCGTCCGCGTATCGCGTGGCGACCCTCGACGGTTTTGCCATGCGCTTGGTCGGTATCTTCCCAGAGCGAAGCGGGATACCTGCTGCCATTCTTGAACTGAGAAATCCAGGCGCTGACTATCCCGCAATCCGCTTGGCAGCCTGCACCTTGGTGCAAGCGGGGCATGTGAGCGATACCCTGGCGGCAACTTATGCTCACTTGCTCGTCGACGAGTACCAAGACTGCAACTTGGTGCAGCACGCCTTGGTCACCGCACTTGCGGCGGTACTACCTACCTGCGTGCTGGGTGATCCTATGCAGGCCATCTTCGGCTTTGCAGGCAACCAACTGGTGGACTGGGATGGACACGTGCTCCAGCAGTTCCCGCTCATCGGTGAGTTGAACCAACCATGGCGCTGGATAAACGCAGGTAGCCGCGGGTTTGGCGAGTGGCTTCTGAACTGCCGACGGGTGCTGCAAGCGGGCGGGAGCATCGACCTGGACCAGGCGCCTGCCGAGGTCAACTGGATTCAATTGCTCCCCTCCACTGCCGACCGTCAGCGCATGGCGGCAGCACTTACAAGGTCAGTGACACCCGAAGGGCAGGTCCTGGTGATAGGCGACAGCCGCAACACCCGAGGACGCAGACAAATGGCCAGTCAAACCCCTGGTGCTACTGCAGTTGAACCGGTAGATCTAGGGGACCTCACGAGCTTCGGCCGGCGATTCGACTTACAGGCAGCGGACGCCGCTGCACAACTCGTCAATTTTGCCGCCGAGACGATAACGCAAGTCGGCGCTGCCGCATTACTGCCACGCCTGGATATCCTCCGACGTGGTTCTGCTCGCACTATGCCTACTCCGGCGGAGGCAGCATTGGTGGCATTCGCCACGACTCCAACCTTTTTTCTGGCAACGGAAGCGATTAGAGCCTTGATGCGCCAAGAGCACGCGCGAGTATATCGCCCCGAGGTGCTGTATGGCTGCCTGCGAGCTATGGAGACTGCAGCCGGAGGTGTTTGCACCTTTGTGGAGGCCACGATTCGAGAGCGCGAACGCAATCGCCATGAAAGCCGACAACTAGCTCGGCGGGCTATTGGTAGTACCTTGCTATTGAAGGGATTGGAGGCACAAGTGGCGGTGATTCCCAACCCTGAAAACATGGATGCTCGTCACCTTTACGTGGCGATGACGCGCGGCTCGAGCCGATTGGTCGTGTGTTCTGCTACGCCGCGACTCGTCCCACAACAGAGATCGAGCTAAGACAAATCAAACGGACGTGCTCGTCGAGGCCTAGTTGGCAGATATCGGTGAAAGCGCCAAATAGTAAACATTGTTAGATGCAGCTCATGGCCGATTGCCGCCTGTCGCGGGGGGTAGCAACCGGCCAATAGCAGTCACCCAAGGCCGGCGACCAAAGTTCGGCTGAATGAGCATTGTGGTTTTCCCCCCGAATCCCTTACGAAACTTCGCATAGTTCTGATCAGACCGATACCCCGAGATCGGCAGGTACCCGGCTCTAGCCCAGTCCCTAGTATGCTCTGGATCTGTACAGGGAATGTACCGTCAAAGTCGAGAGCCAATTGCATATCTGGTTTAGTATCTAGCCACTTCGATACTGCGCAGCGTGCCGCACTTCGCTGCTTTGCCCAGAGCCAAACCCATGTCGATCACACCCATTTCTGTTTTCGGGAACCCTTCTCAGGTTTGGAGCGTTCCACCAGAAGACTTGATCCGGCAAGCAACTGCCTCGCTTCGTGGATATGTCTACCAGCTCCACGCTTCGGCTGCCGCGTGGCTGGAGCTGAGCGTAGACGATGACCTCTACCTAGAGGTCGCCGAGGACTTCACCGAGCTTCTCCGTGAGCCGGGTAGGATGGATGACGTTCTGAGGGCCACGCAGGTGAAGGACACGCGCGAGTCCGGGGCTGTGACGCTGAACTCGCCAGATGTACTGGCAGCAATTGAGTCTCTGCACAGGCTGCGGGCCTGCAATCCTGGCCGCGAAGTAAGGTTCGTATTTCTGACCACATCGCGCATCGCACAGGAACGGAAGAATGCGTTGCCTTCCGGCGTGGCCGGCCTGACCGCGTGGGAAGCGGCTGCTTCCGGAGGTGGCGTTGAAGAGCTTCGCGTAGCTCTTCTTCAGCGGGCGCTTTCTGAGGAGCTTCGAACCTTTGTAAGAAATAGCCCTCCCGAGATGCTTAGAGCTGAGCTTTTCAGTCCAATGGTCTTTGCGTGCGGCGCACTGGAATGGCGCTCTCTTGAGGAGAGCAATCGCCGCGCTATCGTGAATCGCCGACATCAGCTCCGGTCAACCACAGACATGGCACATCGCGCATACGATGCTGTGTTCCGCGATGCCGTTGCTTGTGCGCTCGGCCCGAATCCGCGTTGCTTAAACGGAACACAGCTTCTGGCTTGTCTAGAGCGCGCGACCTCAATCGCAATTCCGTCAAGCGTCGCCGTAGACATATTGGGTGAGCGCTCCGAACGGCCAAGCACTGCTCTGTCCATTAAAGAGTTACGCGACTTGGCGGAGGTGTTAGTTGAGACTGGCGCACCGCCATCGATCGACCTGCTATTCCCTGGAGCCAAGTCCTCAGCCCGGGACGCCCTTGTGGACGCATTCTCAGTGGAGCCCCGTCTCACCGAAATCAAGTCGAATGGGGTTCCCACGAGCGCATCTTTATTAGATCTCATTGGGCTCCCAGAAAAAAAACACCTCATCGTCGGTCAGCCTGGCTCAGGCAAGACGCATGCTCTCTGGCACGCAGCAAATAAGTTGCTCGCAGCCGGCACGATCATCCCGCTCTATCTTCCGGCGGGACAAGCGACAGGTTGGCACGATCTAGAGGAGATGGTCACGGAGGCGGCTCCGGGAGTCAAATTATCTACTTTGTTCCAAGATCCACGAATTTGTATTTTCGTCGACAGCTGGTCCGAATTCGCGGGCACTACAAAGGTAGGTGAGAAGCGACGCGCGCTGCGCGCGCTAAGAAGCGCACGCCTAGTTGCGACGGCTAAATTCGCTGACATGGACGACAGCACCCTTAAGCAGTGGAACCTCGATCTGCTCCCGCCCGACCTGGTAGAGCGCGCAGTTGCAGCCGCAACCCCAGACGAAGCGCTTCCACCTAGTCCGGTGATTGACCTTCTGAGACTGCCCCTCCTTTTGGCCATCCAAGTTCTTTCGGACGCGCGCTCTGCGACGACTGGCGACCTCCTGCGTCAATTCCATGCGCACCTTATGCGTGGGCTACCCGAGCGCTTCACAGAAGCACTCGCCGGAGCTGTGTCCGACCTATCTCTGGCGGGAACGCGTTCATTTGGTCGCCTCGTGGATGAGCTCCAAACTCGATCAGCTAAGTTGGAAATTACTGACCCGGCCAGGCTACTAAGGAACCTCGGCACTATTCTAGAGCGCGGCGGTCAGGCAGTCCCGTGCCACGACCTTTACTGGAGTTGGCTCACCGGACGCGGCCTTCTGGCCGACGGTGTCGCCGAACGAGCAATAGACCCACTCCGGACGCGCGAGAGCTATGCCCTGGCTATCCAGTCGGGTGGACGCGCAGCAGACAGCGACGTAAACGCAACAGTTAGGGAAGATTTAGTGCTGGCCGCCGCACTCGAGATAAGCCGCGGTGCAGATCGCCCCGTGCCAGCCCTGACAGAAGCGTTTCGCCGCGCTCTGGCAGATCCTCGCTTGGCTGTGCGCAATCGCGCCGCCATCGGTGCACTGGAGGGGGGGCGCCCGGAGCTTTTTCGCCCCGCTCTGGAGGTGCTCGCTGATCTAGGACGATCCAGCATGTACCCATCGGAGTGGAAGCAAGCCCTCCGCCCAAAAGCCCTTTATGCGCAGCGCGCTACGCTCGCCGACTGGCTAGGGGCACCGAATAGCAGTCTCGTCCTCGATGCAATTGCCGAAGGTGGTGGGCCGGAGTGGAGTCTTTGGCTAGAGCAAGTTGCGGCTAACGGCCAGATAAGTTGGGCAGAGGCGGCCGCAACCGCGCTTGGTTGCTGTGGCGATGTACCGCAATGGGTTCGCCCGCATCTCGACACTGTCATCGCTTCGCATGCTTGGTTACTTCGGCCAGCCGCAACAAGACGCGCCAACAGAGCCCTGGCTCGGTTCATTGCTATCGAATACGAACGCTTGATTGAATCTGTCGTAGAGCTAAATTCCAGCGGGTGGATCGAAATCAACAGAGTGCTCGTCGGTTGCGGTGATGACGACGTGTTCGGTCTTCTACTCTCACACTTCCCGGCCATGAGGCCACGTGCGCAAGAACTTCTCGGATTTGCTGTCGTGGAATTTGGCGCACCATGGGTCGCCCGCTTTCAGCGAGTGGCTTTAGCAACTGGCGCCCCTCATCATCACAAGCTCGCCAAAAAATTCTCGCCTGAAATTGATGACGAAACGGCGCGGGCCTGGATTACTGCGGGTCATGACGAGGCTGGCTGGCGGGTATTAATCTCGCGTCATGGCGAGGGAGTACTGCCTGAGTTGATCAAACAATTGCCACCGTCCTTCGCGGGTGTCCACCACATCCCCGCACTTGCCTACATGCGCTGGCTTCCGAGTGCTCCGGTTACGCTCATCGACGAGATCTGGCGTCGACTAGGCAGTCCAATGCAGCCGAAAGCGACGCAAGACTTACTTAACGCTATTGCGCGAGTCTATCCAGTGGGGATTCCCCACATTGTAAGTTTTATCGCGGAGCAACCCAACGCACTTTCGGCGTATCACCTCCGTCAAGCCCTTTTGCTGTATAGGGACTGGCAAAAGAGATCTGGTGAAATGCTCGTGGTAAAGACGACTGATGGTATCGAGCATCCTTTTCCCGATTGGATCGCGCTTCATTGTGTGATGAGCCAGTGGGAGGACCATTTCACACCAGAGTTGTTAGCCCTTACGCCAGAATTAGCCATCGAATATGTCGTGAATCATCTCGACGACAAGCGCGCGGCAGCGGTACTGACGGTGTTAAAAGGGGTCGCGGCCTACAATGCTCCGCTGCTGGATCGCATGCTTGCCGTGCCTGCCCTCGCCGTGCTCATTCCACAAGTATTCGCCGAGAGCTTTGATTTGTTTCCTATCGATGCTCTCCGACGATGCATTGCATCGAGCGATATCGACCAAGAAAGTTTGCTCTACCGACTAGCCGCCACGGTGAATCCCCTGCATCGTGCCGTGCATGAGAACCTTCTCGAACGCGTCCTCACGTGTTCGCCTAAATGGCATGACCTGCATCATGTCGCGGATATGCTGAGAGCATACTCGCGTGAGGAGGTCCTCCAAATTATTGATGCAGTACCTCATAGCCGTGAGGATTGCTGGTTTTGGTTTGTTCGCTTGGTAGAGGCTACGAGGGGCGAGCGCTTGATCAACGAGGACGGCTCTGTCCGGCATTAATCAGCCTCAAGTTACCGTAGAAAATGCTGTCTGGGCTGGCCCTGATTTTTTTGTCAGTGACCGCTTCTGGCCCAGAGTGTGTAAAAACGCTAAGGGGTCTCACTTTTAGGTTCTTCACCTGTCGGAAATCTATAAGCCTCGTGTCCCCGCACTCATACCGTCTTGACGTTAACAGCTGCGCCGATAGTGCCTCC
>NZ_JYLL01000054.1 GCF_001439695.1 Pseudomonas veronii | reverse complement strand
CCAGGCTTCGATGAACTGAAGCAGGTCGCTGTCGAATCTCGTGTAACTCTTTGTTTACCAAGGAGTTTTCCGCTTCAACTGCGCCGGAAGTGGGGCGAATTATAGACGTCCAGGATTTGCCGTCAACACCTTTTTTTCACAATTCTGTCATATCGGTCAAAAAGGCCGCAAAAACGCGAAAGCCGGCCCCAAGGGGCCGGCTTTCAACGCGTCTTACAAGCTTGGGAAGGCAAACTGTGACGCTTCATGACTGGCCCGTTGCGGCCAGCGCTGGGTAATAGCCTTGCGCCGGGTATAGAAACGCACCCCATCCGGCCCGTAAGCATGCAAGTCGCCAAACAGCGAGCGCTTCCAGCCGCCAAAGCTGTGGTAGGCCACCGGCACCGGCAGTGGAACGTTCACGCCGACCATGCCCACTTCAATCTCGTCACAGAACAGACGCGCTGCTTCACCGTCACGGGTGAAGATGCACGTGCCGTTGCCATACTCGTGATCGTTGATCAGTTGCATCGCCGCTTCCAGGCTATTGACCCGCACCACGCACAACACTGGCCCGAAGATCTCTTCTTTATAGATACGCATCTGCGGCGTCACGCGGTCAAACAAACTGCCACCGAGGAAGAACCCCTGCTCATGCCCGGCAACGCTCAAGCCACGACCATCGACCACCAGCTCAGCGCCCGCGGCCACACCGTCTTCTATATAGCCGCTGACCTTATCCCGCGCCTGGCCGGTGACCAGCGGCCCCATATCCAGGCCGCACGAGGTGCCCGCGCCAATCTTCAGCGCCTTGACCTGCGGCACCAACTTGGCGATCAATGCATCCGCCACCTGGTCACCCACACACACCGCCACCGAGATCGCCATGCAACGCTCGCCGCAGGAACCATAGGCCGCGCCCATCAAGGCACTGACCGCATTATCCAGATCGGCATCCGGCATCAGCACCGCATGGTTCTTCGCGCCGCCCAGCGCTTGCACGCGTTTGCCGCGCTTGGTCGCTTCGGCGTAGATGTACTCGGCAATCGGCGTCGAACCCACAAAGCTCAAGGCCTTGACCTCCGGCGCTTCGATCAGCGCATCCACCGCGCCCTTGTCGCCATGCACCACGCTCAGCACGCCCTTAGGCAGGCCGGCCTCCTGCAGCAATTGCGCGATCAGCAGCGTCGAACTCGGATCACGCTCCGACGGTTTGAGGATAAAGCAGTTGCCGCAGACGATCGCCAGCGGGTACATCCACAACGGCACCATCGCCGGGAAGTTGAACGGGGTAATCCCGGCCACTACGCCCAACGGCTGGAAATCCGACCAGGCATCGATGTTCGGCCCCACATTGCGGCTGTACTCGCCCTTGAGAATTTCCGGCGCCGAGCACGCATACTCCACGTTCTCGATGCCACGCTTCAATTCCCCCGCCGCGTCTTCCAGGGTCTTGCCGTGCTCCTCGCTGATCAACTGCGAGATGCGCGCTTCGTTCTGCTCCAGCAACTGCTTGAAACGGTACATCACCTGGGCACGCCTGGCCGCCGGCGTATTACGCCAGGCCGGGAATGCGGCCTTGGCCGAGTCGATCGCGCGCTGGATGGTTTCGCGACTGGCCAGCGGCACCTGGTGAATCACCTGGCCGGTGGACGGGTTGTACACATCGGCAGTGCGACCGGATTCGCTGACCAATTGGCCGTCGATCAAATGCTGGATAAGGCTCATGCAGGGCTCCTGAAAAGTTGTTCTATATAGAAGGAGAAATCAGTCGATCTTGTTCAGCACTTCGCCGACGGCATCGAACAGGCGATCCAGGTCCTGCGGCTTGCTGTTGAAGGTTGGCCCGAACTGCAGGGTGTCGCCGCCAAAACGCACGTAGAAACCGGCTTTCCACAAGGCCATGCCAGCCTCGAACGGACGCACGATGGCATCACCGTCACGCGGGGCAATCTGGATCGCGCCGGCCAGACCGTAGTTGCGGATGTCGATCACGTTCTTGCTGCCCTTCAAACCATGCAGCGCATTCTCAAAGTGCGGAGCGACTTCGGCGACGCTCTGCACCAGGTTTTCCTTCTGCAGCAGGTCCAATGCCGCCAGGCCAGCCGCGCAGGCTACCGGGTGTGCCGAGTAGGTGTAGCCGTGGGGGAATTCCACCGCGTATTCCGGCGTCGCCTGGTTCATGAAGGTCTGATAGATCTCGCTGCTGGCAATCACCGCGCCCATCGGGATCGCACCGTTGGTGACTTGCTTGGCGATGCACATCAGGTCCGGGGTCACGCCGAAGCTGTCGGCGCCGAACATCGAGCCGGTACGGCCGAAACCGGTGATCACTTCGTCGAACACCAACAGGATGTTGTGCTGGTCGCAGATTTCACGCAGACGCTTGAGGTAACCCTGTGGCGGCACCAACACGCCAGCGGAGCCGGCCATCGGCTCGACAAAAACGGCAGCGATGTTCGACGCGTCGTGCAACTCGATCAACTTGAGCAGTTCATCGGCCAGGGCAATACCGCCCTGCTCCGGCATGCCGCGCGAGAACGCATTGCTCGCCAGCAAGGTGTGAGGCAGATGGTCAACATCCATCATCGCCTGACCAAACATCTTACGGTTGCCGTTGACGCCGCCCAGGCTGGTGCCGGCGATGTTCACCCCGTGATAGCCACGGGCGCGGCCGATCATCTTGGTCTTGGTAGACTGGCCTTTTAGGCGCCAGTACGCACGCACCATCTTCACCGCCGTATCGGCGCACTCGGAACCGGAGTCGGTGAAGAACACATGGTTGAGGTTACCCGGGGTCAGGTCGGTGATTTTTTCCGCCAGTTGAAACGACAGCGGATGACCGTATTGGAAGCCCGGCGAGTAGTCCAGCGTGCCCAGTTGCTTGGCGACCGCTTCCTGGATTTCCTTGCGGGTGTGCCCGGCGCCACAGGTCCACAGCCCCGACAACGAATCGTAGACCTTGCGGCCCTTGTCATCGGTCAACCAGCTGCCTTCGGCGGCCACGATCAGGCGCGGGTCACGCTGGAAGTTACGGTTGGCGGTGTAAGGCATCCAGTGAGCGTCCAACTTCAGTTGGCTGGCCAGGGACGAAGGGGCGTTTTCGGACATGTTCATCAGCAAAACCTCGCAAGGCAAAAAGCAGCGCCGGGATTGAAAAGCGTTCTTGCAGCTAAATTGCCACGGGGATAAAGTCTGTGAAATCCAACTCTTCTAACCTTCAGTCAGGCTCCGACTAAACTATGAGCATCCGTCGACCCGACCCCCTGGCCCAAGTCAGCGACTTCGATATTCGCCTGCTGCGCATCTTTCGCAGTGTGGTGGAGTGTGGCGGCTTCTCGGCGGCGGAGACCGTGCTCGGCATCGGCCGCTCGGCCATCAGCCAGCAAATGAGCGATCTGGAGCAACGCCTGGGATTGCGCCTGTGCCAGCGCGGGCGTGCCGGATTCTCGCTGACCGAGGAAGGCCGCGAGGTCTATCAGTCGGCACTGCAACTCTTGAGCGCCCTGGAAAGCTTTCGCACCGAGGTCAACGGCCTGCATCAGCATTTGCGCGGCGAACTGATCATCGGCCTCACCGACAACCTCGTCACCCTGCCCCACATGCGTATCACCCATGCCCTGGCGCAATTGAAGGAACGCGGCCCGGACGTGCAGATCCAGATCCGCATGATTGCCCCCAATGAAGTGGAACAAGGCGTGCTCGACGGCCGCCTGCATGTCGGCGTGGTGCCCCAGGCCAGCGCGCTGTCCGGCCTGGAATACCAGGCGCTGTACAGCGAACGCTCGCTGCTCTACTGCGCCGTCGGCCACCCGCTGTTCTATGCCGACGACAAGCAGTTGGAGGATGGACGCATCGACGACCAGGATGCGATCGCCCCCACCTTCCGCCTGCCCGCCGAGATCCAGGCCCACTACCAGGCCCTCAACTGCACCGCCAGCGCTTCGGACCGCGAAGGCATGGCGTTCCTGATCCTCACCGGCCGCTACATCGGCTACCTGCCCGATCACTACGCCAGCCTGTGGGTGCAACAAGGCCGACTACGCGCGCTGAAACCGGCTACACGTTTTTACGATTTAAGCCTGGCATCGGTCACGCGCAAGGGGCGGCGCCCTCATTTGGTGCTGGAAAGTTTCCTCGACAGCCTGGCGGCAACCCGCTAATTCGGGCCTCGCACAAAAAGCTGAGCAAGTGGACAGCTTTTTGCAAGGGCACAAGGACCTAGAACCGTCCGACTCGAGTTTGCCCGCCATGCCACCAGAAACGTCCAGCCCCAGCGACCTGATCTACGGCCTCAACGACCGCCCAAAACCCCTGCCCGCCCTACTGGCCGCCCTGCAACATGTATTGGCCGCCTTCGTCGGCATCATCACGCCGCCGCTGATCATCGGCTCGACCCTGGGCCTGGCGGCTCACCTGCCGTACCTGATCAGCATGGCGCTGATGGTGTCCGGTGTCGGCACTTTCATCCAGGCGCGTAGGCCGTTTGGCATCGGCGCCGGCATGATCTGCTTGCAGGGCACCAGCTTTGCGTTTCTCGGCGCCGTGCTGTCGGCGGGCTTCCTGGTCAAGCAACGCGGCGGCAGCCCGGAAGACATCCTGGCGATGATCTTCGGCGTGTGCTTTTTCGGCGCCGCCGTACAAATCGTGCTGAGCCGTTTTATCGGGCAACTGCGCCGGGTGATCACGCCGCTGGTCACCGGCATCGTGATTACCCTGATCGGCATCAGCCTGATCAAAGTGGGTATCACCGACCTCGGCGGCGGGTTCAATGCCGCCGATTTCGGCGCGCCCATCAACCTGGCACTGGGCCTGTTCGTGGTGTTGACGATCATCCTGCTCAACCGCTCGAACACACCCTGGGTACGCCTCTCGGCGATCATCATCGGCCTGGCCCTCGGCAGCCTCGCGGCCTGGTTCAGCGGCAAACTGGTGCCCCAGGCCCTGCCCGACCTGCCGTTGATCAGCCTGCCGATGCCGTTTCGTTATGGTTTCAACTTCGACTGGAGCGCCTTCCTACCCATCGCGCTGATTTATCTGATCAGCAGCATCGAAACCGTGGGTGACCTCACCGCCAACTGCATGATCGCCCGCCAGCCCATCAGCGGCCCGTCTTATATAAACCGGCTCAAGGGCGGCGTACTCGGCGACGGGGTGAGCTGCATGATCGCCGCCACCTTCAGCGCGTTCCCCAACACCACGTTCGCCCAGAACAATGGCGTGATCCAACTCACCGGTGTGGCCAGCCGCTATGTCGGCCTGTACATCGGCGTGGTGCTGTTTTGCCTCGGCTTGTTTCCATCGATCGGCGCGGTGCTGCAGCAAATCCCCAAACCGGTATTGGGCGGCGCGACCCTGGTGATGTTCGGCAGCGTGGCGGCGGCCGGCGTGCGTATTCTCGCCCAGGCGCCGCTGGACCGACGCAGCATGCTGATCATCGCCACCTCGTTCGGCGTCGGCCTGGGCATTGCCGCCCAACCGAACCTGCTGCACTTGATGCCGACGCTGGTGCAAAACCTGTTCGACTCGGCCATCACCAGCGGCGGGCTGACCGCCATCGCATTGTGCCTGTTACTGCCGGAAGCCAAAGCGAGCCCCGCAGCAAACGGCGCGCCACATGGCGATACGCTGGAACCGCTTTGAGGGTTTTATTGCATCAGGACTTGTCTGAGGCTTGAGGGTGGGTTATCTGTGCATACATCGTCTCTATCGATCAGCACGGAAACCTCCATGAGCCTCGAAGTTCCTGCCCACAGCACCCACGCCGGGAAGCCCGCCAGCCGCATTCGGCAAAAGAACGAGCAAGCGATTCTTCAAGCGGCCGAAGACGAGTTCGCGCGTCACGGCTACAAGGGCACCAGCATGAACACCATCGCTGCCAGCGCCGGGTTGCCGAAGGCCAACTTGCACTACTACTTCACCAACAAAATGGGCCTGTACGTCGCGGTGCTCAGCAATATCCTCGAACTGTGGGACAGCACCTTCAACGCGCTGACCGCCGAGGACGACCCGGCCGTGGCCCTCACCCGCTACATCCGCACCAAGATGGAGTTTTCCCGACGACAGCCCCAGGCCTCGCGGATCTTCGCCATGGAGATCATCAGCGGCGGCGAATGCCTTACCGAATACTTCGGCCAGGACTACCGCGCCTGGTTCAGTGGCCGGGCGGCCGTGTTCCAGGCCTGGATCGATGCTGGCAAGATGGACCCCATCGACCCCGTCCACCTGATCTTCCTGCTGTGGGGCAGCACCCAGCACTATGCCGACTTCGCCAGCCAGATCTGCCGCGTCACCGGGCGCACCAAGTTGACCAAACAAGATATGGAAGACGCCGGCACCAACCTGATCCACATCATTCTCAAAGGCTGTGGCATCAAGCCCGCCCTCTAGACGACACCGCCTATGCCTTTCACCCTCACCGGCCTTTGCGAATTCCGCGAAGAAATTCGCAAAAGCCGCTTCATTACCCTGGCCGCACCGATCACCAGCGCGCAAGAAGCCCAGGCGTTCATCGAGCAGCACAGCGACCTGAACGCCACGCACAATTGCTGGGCCTGGAAACTCGCCGACCAGTACCGCAGCAACGACGACGGCGAACCTGGCGGCACCGCCGGGCGACCGATCCTCGCCGCCATCGAGGCCCAGGGCTTCGATCAGGTGGTGGTGCTGGTGATTCGCTGGTACGGCGGCATCCAACTGGGCACCGGCGGGCTGGCGCGGGCGTATGGCGGCGGCGCGAACAAATGCCTGCAAACCGCCGAGCGCATCGAGCTGATCAGCCGCGTGCCGTTGAGCTGCGACTGCGGGTTTTCCGAACTGAACCTGGTCAAGTTGCGGGTCGCCGAACTCGGCGGGCTGGTACTGGAGGAACACTTCACCGCCAACGGCGTGGAGCTGCAACTGGCCCTGGGCGAAGCACACATCGACACCCTGCAAAACCAGCTTGCCGACCTGAGCCGGGGGCGTATCCTGCTGCAACGTTGAAACAGCTAATGTTGTTCGCTGAACGCCCTGAACCGCGACGTCAAAGGAAGCTCTTCATGTCTACGCCAAAAACCGCACTGATCATCGGCGCCTCACGCGGGCTGGGCCTTGGCCTGGTCAAGCAATTGCTCAAGGATGGCTGGGACGTGACCGCCACCGTGCGTGACCCGAACAAGGCCGACGCCCTGAAAGCCGTGGGCCCGGTACAGATCGAGAAACTCGACATGGACGATCAGCAAGCTGTGATCGCCCTGAGCCAGCGCCTCAAGGAACGCACATTCGACCTGCTGTTCGTCAACGCTGGCGTCAAGGGCCCGGCGAACCAGGAACCTGGCCACGCCACCCTGGCGGAAGTCGGCCAGTTGTTCTTCACCAACGCCGTGGCGCCGATCAACCTGGCCCAGCGCTTTGTCGGGCAGATCCGCAAAGATTCCGGCGTGCTAGCGTTCATGAGTTCAGTCCTGGGCAGCGTGACCATCCCTGACGGTTCCGAGCTGGCGCTCTACAAGGCGAGCAAGGCCGCCCTCAACTCGATGACCAACAGCTTCATCACCCAACTCGGCGAGCAAAAAATGACCGTGCTTTCCCTGCACCCGGGCTGGGTGAAGACCGACATGGGCGGCGAAAACGCACACATCGACGTCGAGACCAGCGTGCGCGGCCTGCTCGATCAGGTGAATGCCTACACCGGCAAAGGCGGCCACCACTTCGTGGACTACCGGGGCCATACCATTCCCTGGTAAGCCGCCATCAAAGGTGGGAACACGCTTCTCGAGAGCAGCGCGTTCCTACCGGTAGACCGGATCTAGAACTACACGTAATCTAGCCACCTCGCCCTCACCGGCGACCCTGGATCAGCAGACAGGGCAACACTGAGCTGGCAAACCTGAACCCATCATTCAGAGGAGCCGGCCCATGCCTGCGACCCGTATCTGGTTAAAAAACCCCCTCGCGATTTTCACTGCCAATGGCCTCGATGCCCGTGGCGGCCTGGTGCTGCAAGACGGTGTGATCAGCGAACTGCTGGGCATCGGGCAAGCGCCTGCACAGCCCTGTACGCAGGTGTTCGACGCCCGCGAACATGTGGTCCTGCCGGGGCTGATCAATACCCATCATCACTTCTACCAGACCCTGACTCGCGCCTGGGCGCCGGTGGTCAATCAGCCGTTGTTCCCGTGGCTGAAGACCCTGTACCCGGTGTGGGCGCGGCTGACCCCGGAAAAACTCGCCCTGGCCAGCAAAGTCGCGTTGGCGGAATTGCTGCTCTCGGGCTGCACCACGGCGGCAGACCACCACTACCTCTTCCCGGACGGCCTGGAACATGCCATCGACGTGCAAGTCGACGTGGTGCGCGAACTGGGCATGCGCGCCATGCTCACTCGCGGCTCCATGAGCCTGGGCGAAGCCGACGGTGGCTTGCCGCCGCAGCAAACCGTGCAACAGGGCGCGGTGATTCTGGACGATAGCCAGCGCCTGATCCGCCAGTACCACGAACGCGGCGACGGCGCGCAGATCCAGATCGCCCTGGCGCCCTGCTCGCCGTTTTCCGTCACCCCGCAAATCATGCAAGCCAGCGCCGAACTGGCCGCGAGCCTCGACGTGCGCCTGCACACGCATCTGGCGGAAACCCTCGACGAGGAAGACTTCTGCCTGCAACGCTTCGGCCTACGCACCGTGGACTACCTCGACAGCGTCGGCTGGCTCGGCCCGCGCACCTGGCTGGCCCACGGCATTCACTTCAACCCGGATGAAATCGCCCGCCTGGGCGCCGCCGGCACCGGGATCTGCCATTGCCCAAGCTCGAACATGCGCCTGGCCTCCGGCATCTGCCCGACCCTGGACCTGCTCGCCGCCGGTGCCCCGATCGGCCTGGGCGTGGACGGTTCGGCCTCCAACGATGCGTCGAACATGATCCTCGAAGCCCGCCAGGCGCTGTACATCCAGCGCCTGCGTTATGGCGCGGAAAAAATCACCCCGCAAGGCGTGCTGGGCTGGGCGACCAAAGGCTCGGCGCAGTTGCTCGGTCGTTCGGATATCGGTGAGTTAGCCGTAGGAAAGCAGGCCGATCTGGCGCTGTTCAAGCTGGACGAACTGCGCTTCTCCGGCAGTCACGATCCGATTTCGGCGTTGCTGTTGTGCGGCGCCGACCGGGCCGACCGGGTGATGATCGGCGGGCAATGGCGGGTGATCGACGGCCAGGTCGAGGGCCTCGACCTCAAAGGCTTGATTGCCGATCACAGCCAGGCCGCCCGTAACCTGATCAATCCCTTGTAGGAGCGAGCTCGCTCGCGAAAAACGTCAACGCTAACGCAGGTGTTCTGATTCACACGGCGCTCTCAGATTGTTCGCGAGCAAGCTCACGCCTACACCCCTAACAGCGACAACATGATAAAGGTCGCAAACAACACAAAGTGGGTCATCCCTTCGATGGCGTTGGTTTCGCCATCGTTGAGGTTGATCGCACTGACGATCAGCGTGATCAACACCATCACGCTTTGCACCGGCGTCATCGCCATCTGGAACGGCTGACCGGAGTAGAGCGCCATCGCTTCCATCACCGGCACCGTCAGGATCACCGTCGACAACGATGCGCCCAGTGCAATGTTCACCACCGACTGCATGCGGTTGGCCAGGGCGGCGCGCAAGGCGGTCAGAATCTCCGGCGCCGCCGAGATGGCCGCGACCACAATCGCCGTCACCACCGGCGGTGCGCCCGTGCCTTCCAGGCCCAGGTCGAGGGTCTTGGACATCACCTCGGCCAGCGCGCCAATCACAATCACCCCGAACACCAGCGTACCGATGGAAAATGCCAGGTTCACCGGCGGCGCCTGTTCTTCCGGCAACGTCTTGCGGCGTTTATCCGGGTAGCTGTAACTGAAGAAATAACTGTGCGGGCCCACCTGCATGCGCAGGAACAGGGTGTAGAGCACCACCATCGCGCCGATGGTGAAGGCCGAGTAAATCTTCCAGTCCGCTTCGGGGATGAATTCCGGCACCACCATCGACACGCCCATGGCGGTGAGGATCATCACGCTGTAGGTGCGCGCCGAATCGTCATTGTAGGACTGTTCGCCGTGCTTGATGCCCCCCATCAGCGCGGCCAGGCCGAGGATGCCGTTGATATCGAGCATCACCGCCGAGTAGATGGTGTCGCGCACCAGGGTCGGCGACGGTTCGTTGCTCATCATGATCGCCAGGATCACCACTTCCACCAGCACGGCGGCCAGGGTCAGGATCATGGTGCCGTAGGGGTCGCCGACCTTTTCCGCCAACTGCTCGGCATGGTGAGCGACGCGCATCGACGCCACCACGATAAAGCCGATCAGCGCCAGGCCGGCCAGCAGCGCGACCATTTGCCCGTTGTGGAGCATCCAGTGCTCCAGCGGGTACGCGGCGACGGCGGCGATCAGCGCCAGCAGCATGAATTTTTCTTGCTTGAGAGAGGTGAGCATTGCGGGCCTTTTGTGCGGCAAATCAGTCATTGACGGGGTACAGACTGCAGTACATCGCTAACGTTTCGTTACATCTTAGTTCGCAGCGCCCCTGCGCGAATAGAACCAATACTCTCCTCTTGGTCAGGTTTTGCCGATTATTTCAGTCATGGCCTGTAGAATGCCGCCATTGCACCCGATGAGATTTTAGACATGTACGATTGGCTCAACGCCCTGCCCAAGGCTGAACTGCACCTGCACCTGGAAGGCTCGCTGGAGCCTGAGCTGCTGTTCGCCCTGGCCGAGCGCAACAAGATTGCGCTGCCATGGAACGACGTCGACACCCTGCGCAAGGCCTACGCCTTCAACAACCTGCAAGAGTTTCTCGACCTGTATTACCAGGGCGCCGATGTACTGCGCACCTCCCAGGATTTCTACGACCTGACCTGGGCCTACCTGCTGCGCTGCAAAGCGCAGAACGTGATCCACACCGAACCCTTCTTCGACCCGCAAACCCACACCGACCGTGGCGTGCCGTTCGAAGTGGTGCTCAACGGCATCGCCGCCGCGCTCAAAGATGGCGAGCAGCAACTGGGCATCACCAGCGGCTTGATCCTCAGCTTCCTGCGCCACTTGAGCGAAGCCGAAGCCGAGAAAACCCTCGACCAGGCGCTGCCGTTTCGCGATGCGTTCGTGGCCGTGGGCCTGGACAGTTCGGAAATGGGCCACCCGCCGAGCAAGTTCCAACGCGTGTTCGACCGTGCCCGCAACGAAGGCTTCTTCACCGTGGCCCACGCCGGCGAAGAAGGCCCGCCCGAGTACATCTGGGAAGCCCTCGACCTGCTGAAAGTCCAGCGTATCGACCATGGCGTGCGCGCCATCGAAGACGAGCGCCTGATGCAACGGATCATCGACGAACAGATCCCGCTGACCGTGTGCCCGCTGTCCAACACCAAGCTGCGCGTGTTCGACGACATGGCCCAGCACAACATCCTCGACATGCTCGAGCGTGGGGTGAAGGTGACGGTGAACTCGGACGACCCGGCGTACTTCGGCGGCTACGTCACCGAGAACTTCCATGCGCTGTACACCGCCCTGGGCATGACCCAGGACCAGGCCAAACGCCTGGCGCAAAACAGCCTGGATGCGCGGCTGGTGAAGCCCTGACGGCGTAAACCGCGACTGACAATGTGGGAGCCAGCGCGCTCCCACATTCGTTGTGGATTGCCGGTTAAATCTCGCTCAACTCTTCCAGGGTCTTGCCCTTCGTCTCCATCCCAAACACCCACACCACCAGCGCCGCCACCGCAAAGCACAATGCGCCCAGGGCAAACACCCCGCCCTGCCCGGTAATCGGGAACACCAGCCCGGTCACCAACGGCCCGAGCAACGACCCGACCCGCCCGATCGCCGAAGCGAACCCGGCCCCCGTAGCCCGCGCCGAGGTGGGGTACAACTCCGGCGTGTAGGTGTACAGCACCGCCCACATGCCAAACAGAAAGAACTGCATCAACAACCCCGAGGCGATCAGCAGGCCGACATTGCCGCCAAACACCGCGCTTTGCCCATACAGAAACGCCATCACCCCGCCGCCGAGCAAGGTCACCACGCACACCGGCTTGCGCCCCCAACGCTCCACCAGCCAGGCCGCCATCAGGAAGCCGGGAATCCCGCCCAGGGAAATGATCACCGTGTAATACACCGACTGGGTCACCGCAAACCCCGACTGCTGCAGCAAGGCACTCAACCAGGAAGTGAGCCCATAAAAGCCGAGCAAGGCGAAGAACCACACACTCCAGATCATCATCGTGCGCTGACGATACTGCGCCGACCATAATTGCTGGAACGCCGAGAAAAAGTTGCCCGGCACACTCTCCACCCGCGGCAGGCGAATCGGCTGCGGCAACTCGGCGCGGCCCAGGGAATCGCGCACTTTCGCCTCGATCCCCAGCAACACCTTATCCGCCGCCGCATGCCGCCCGGCCTGCTCCAGCCAGCGCGGCGACTCCGGGATAAAAATCTATGGTCACCCCCATTTTTGCAATACTGATCAACGGGTGGTGTGGTTGGCTTGCTTAAATCTATCCGGCGTCTGTTTGGGGTATGCCCCAGCGCCACGATGAGAGTCGCGCCTGACGATC
>NZ_JYLL01000053.1 GCF_001439695.1 Pseudomonas veronii | reverse complement strand
ATAGGGCGACCCCCCATATATCCCGCCCCTTCCGCCCCACCCCCCCCCCCCCCCGCCTTAAACTCTTTCACGCCCCTCTGAGTGAACCACAGACGGAGTCAAAAAAATTCGACAGCCAGTTTGACTAACCGCCAACGGCGCCGCATTTGAGATGCCAGCTAATCTAGCCGTTAGCTTCGATGCGTAAACAAAAATATCCAATCGCTGCTACACAGTCTTTAGA
Source organism: Pseudomonas veronii (assembly GCF_001439695.1). Lineage (GTDB taxonomy): Bacteria > Pseudomonadota > Gammaproteobacteria > Pseudomonadales > Pseudomonadaceae > Aquipseudomonas > Aquipseudomonas veronii. The sequence goes on along the minus strand of NZ_JYLL01000053.1, from coordinate 15,651 downwards.
TCGTTTATGGCTAGCTTCCACTAGTGGCAAAAAATCCAAAAACATCAATGGCTTAGATATCACATTAAAGGTTATGAAAGAAAAATAGCCTGCTTCGGAGCTTTCACAAACACAAAATTTATACCGTTTCACCAAACGCATAAATTACGAAATTGTAATGATTCCCTCACCCTGCTGTTAGCTTCAAAATCCTAAACTATCAAACCACAAAGGCTGCTAGTTAAGCAGACCTAGTAAACATCGAGGGCACAATGAAATTCATAAAACTCCTCTCTATTGGTATCGTACTGACTGGATTTATGAGTTCCGCTTTTGCTGAAGACGGTTTCGAGCGAACCAAAAATTTCAAAGATAACTTCCGAGCCGAGCAAGCTCGTCTATGGGGTCCTGATGTATCGGAGAAAAGTAAGCAGAAAATTGCTCAAGAAAAACAGAAAGAACCTAAGGGCATTAGCAGCAAGTCGACAACTAAGAGACAGTAAAAAACAATTAACACGATCAAAGCCATCGACAAAAAGCCAGATTAATATCTGGCTTTTTAGCAACCTCTCCCTAATTGTACTTATTAAATAATTTTTCAGCATCAAAGATAAATCCTGAGATGGATTATTCACTTTAAACTGAAAAGCAGCTAGAAATTTAAATACTCTCTTCGCCGGGCTCTTACTTTCAACGGGAGCCAGTAGCACTATCTCCTAGAATATTTTCACCATCCTGTGCAGTGTCCTTCCAGCGGCATAGAAGCAGTTGGCTCGCGTTCGTTTCAGTGATTATTTTGCAACCAACGTCTACAGGTAGATCAGAATCGCTGTCGCGCAAACGCCTGGAAAGGTAGAACGATCTGTCGCGAGGCCACTTGTCAGGATCTTTGATGCTTTTGGACATTCCCCGGCTATAAAACTCCGACGAATACGAGCGGCGGCCAGGATAAATCAGGGGGCCCGATTGAGACGACTGCACATCCAGCCAGGCCTGCACTAAATCTCGCTGGTTCTGAGGACGATCCTCAAGCACACCGTTATAGATAATACCGGCGCCCGCGACTGGCAGCATCAGAGCGCTCGCTGCAGCAGCCCAAGCAGTCTTTCTGCCCACTTCGCTGATACATTCGGCAAGGAGTAGCGTCCATGCAGGCAGAGCAGGAAGAAGATAGGTCCAGAGAATGTTACCAGAGAAAGTAAAGAAAACAGGTGTCGCCAATGCCCAAAGCCAAAGGTATACATCGAAGCGCTGCATCGTCCCACGCCTGCTAATAACGAGGGGTAGAAAGAAAGTCCAAGGAAGCAACGCTAAGCCAAGCTGAATCCATATGGTGCCGTAGGGCTTGGCGTGAGCACTCCCGTAGAGATCCCCGGCCCAATCACTTACAACATATCGGCTCCAGTGCTCGCCGACAAAAAAATACTCAAGGAAACCCGGCGTCTTCATTTCGGCTGCAATGTACCAAGGCACTGATATACCTAACATGAGAGCAATCCCCGTTACCCAAGGAAGCCTCAATACCCGATTCCATTGCTTGTAGATGACGATCCAAAAAAATGCTGGCGCGCCCATCAGTACCAAGGTCAGTGGCCCTTTAGCAAGCAGGCCCAAGCCGAGAGCTAAGAACATAAGGTAGGCATCCCCTTTGCCTGCGCACTTCATCCAACGCCAGAAACCATAGCTGGCCAACAGGATCGAGAACGATAAAACGGGGTCAGTCAGCACAACACCACTGGACACCAAGCCCAGCGCCGTGCCGGAAAAGATGATGGCTGCCCAAATGCCCGCCTTGCGCGATACCTCCTGTGTCGCGAGCCTGATGATGATGAAGCAGCTTGCCAAGTGGAGAAACCAGGCTGGGAATCGAGCAGCAAACTCATTGGTGCCGAATACCGTCATGCTCGCCGCTTGGGTCCAGAAAGACAGCGGTGGCTTGCCCCAAAATGGAACTCCGTAATCGAACATCGGAGTCACCCAGTCACTCAGTTCAACCATCTTGCGTGCCATTTCAGCGTAGCGTGCTTCAGAGGTATCCATCAGGGGATATACGCCCAGCCCCAGGAGACGCAAAAGCAGAATCGAACTCAGGATGAACCACAATGTTCGCTCGCTTTTCAAATTCAGCATTTCTTACCCTCGAGTGAGGAAGCCGGAGGATGAATAGTCATGGGTCGCGCTTCATTATTACTATTTAGAAAATAAAGGGGGCGGCGTTTGACCTCCGCGAGCGTTACGCCTACGTACTCGCCCACCAGTGCAACACCCACGCACATGAATGAAGCAATTCCGACAAGCAGGTGATGGATGTCAAAGGAGCCTGCTACCAGTACTGCGAGCAGGTAGCAGATGCTGGAGACAAAGAAACTGAAGCTAATGAGACTGAATATACGAAGCGGCTTGCGGGAGAAGCTGAGAATACTTTCGATGGCTAGGTCCAGCAGGCTAGCGGCGTTCCACTTGGTATTGCCGGCATGACGGGAAGTGCGATTGTAGGGTAACTCAATGGTGCGAAAGCCTACCCAGCCGATCAAACCCTTAAGAATTCTGGAGCGTTCGTCCAGCGCTCTTAAGGCGGCCAATGGAGCAGGACCAATCAGACGGAAGTCACTGACATCCACCGGAAGATCAACTTTCTCCACCAGGCGCTGCATGATCCAGTAATAGCTACGTGCACTCGTGCGTTTTAGCCAGGAGTCGCCAGTTCGCAAGTCGCGTTGCATGTTCACAACGTCGTAACCCATCTGCCAATGATATACCATACTCGAGATGAGTTCAGGTGGATCCTGAAGGTCGACATCAATGAAGATCAATGCGCTACCGCGTGCATGGTCGATCCCTGCACTTAACGCAGCCTCTTTTCCGAAGTTCCGACTTAGGAACAGGCATCGTACATTTGATCCATCTTGATAGTGTCGAAGTAGGTCTGCAGTTTGATCGCTACTACCATCGTCGACATAGAGAATCTCGCACGAAACAGGCAGGCGCTTTACAACTCTGGTGATGCGCTTGTGAAATTCCGGAATGGTTTGCTCTTCTTGAAAGCAAGGAACCACTATTGTTAACAAGGGGTCAGCGCGTTCGGAAAGCCGATGTGATGTCCGCATGATTGAATGTCCAGAAACGATGCGCAGTGAATCCGAGCGCAGTTAGGGTTAAAGTCACTAAAATCTGAGAGACAAGCGGTGAGAGATTGAATTTAATCAGAACCCACATACCTACACCATTACCGATATTAGTTGCCAACGAGACAAGTACAAACCTGATAGGTTGAAGCTTATAAATTCCCGTCGCCACGAAACTGAGCCTTCTATTACCAATATAGCTAATAATAGCGCCTATCACGCCTCCGCCAACGCTGGCTAACACTGGATCAGTAACTCCATTTACAATAAGCAGGAGAAATACAAAATAGTGCCCCCCGGTTGCTACGAATCCAATGCCTAGATAACGAATAAGCAAAGCTATGATCGACATGCTTGTATTTTCCATCTACAAAGACTAAACAACCCGAAGTGAAAAAAAAGTGAACTGCATGTAATTTCAGAACTAAATGATGCAGCACCTCGACAATAGCTGTGCCACCCAACAAACACCAAAAAACCCTAATAATAAACTGAACAAATAACTCTAGCATGATCCAGAGATTACAATTCTGATAAGAGCATATACATGATGGCACTTTAGATCTTGGACAATTAAGCACTTTCTCAAAACATGAAAACCAGTAACGACACCAATAATTACACCAATTAAGTATCAACTTACCAACCAGTGATCCATTTTCTCACGAGCGCCCATCAGTTTAAACAAGAAGCAACCTGCTAAACGTACGTGTCGTCGAGCTAAGCCCATATATTCAGTGTTTATTTTTGGTTGGGTAGCAAGCTAGTACGACCCAGAACTTGCTGCCACACCATCGACTTTCGTTTTTCGTTCAAAGCCTGAGGACTCACCTAAAGCAATTATCCGGAGTTAAGTCTTTAAGTAAGCCTAAGCCCCGAGCCAATTATAAACTTTCCAATAAACACCCTTATCAAGCCGCACTTCGACTGAGTCAGTGCTCATGCTTTGCCTGGATGTCACAGAAATCAGTTTTTTTCAAAATTCGCTGCTTCTGAGTGCAAATTCGCCGGCCTAAATTTTTTAGCTGGACTTGACTTACTTTTGGGGAGGGGGGCAAGGACTGACAATCTTTGGTTAAAACATGTCAAGGACCATAGAAAACGCCAGGCATCGCCTGGCGTTTTTCTATGGCCTCTAAAAATCCTATCGATGCATTCAATTTTTGTTGTTGACACATTGGGAAAACAAAGAATAACGAATCGTATTAAGCTCACCCCGCGAGTCTTCGTAGGTCATCAACCGTTGATACACCTCGCAAGTACGGGGATCCTGGGACTGACGCACAAATTTTGCAACATCAATCTTCATTCCATACTTGTAGTCCTGAATCTCTGGTATTGGCTTATTATTTTTCGCCGCATAGCTAGCCACGGCGTTCTGATGTTCCTGAATATATTGCAACTGCTTCTTTTCGGAAAACGTAGTAGCTTGTGAAACTATAGGCAAAACAGCTAGGGCTGCCGCAATGATAAGCTTTTTCATAAGGTCCTCTCAATATCAATCTTATTGGGAGTAACCTTATCAACTCACAGGCATCACCGGCATGACGGTAAACTTACAATTTTGAAAGGTGACAACAATATCCAGAATGAAAAGCCCACAACGTTGCTGTGGGCTTCTGTTATGGGCTATCAGCTACCCGCTTCATCACCATCATCATCTTTGCGGTGTGCCCATTGATACAGAGCAGGAAGCACCAACAGAGTAAGCACGGTAGACGAAAGAATCCCGCCAATCACCACTGTCGCCAGTGGCCGCTGAACTTCAGCACCGGTACCTGTTGCGAGAGCCATCGGGATAAATCCGAGGGATGCGACTAGGGCTGTCATCAGAACGGGCCTTAACCGTGTCAACGCGCCTTCATCTACCGCTTGCCGGAGGGTACGTCCTTCCTCCCGCAGCCCGCGGATAAAAGAAATCATAACCAGGCCGTTTAGAACTGCCACACCGGACAGCGCAATGAAGCCAACTCCCGCCGAGATAGACAGCGGGATATCCCGCAACCACAGTGCAACTACACCGCCGGTGAGTGCGAATGGAATTCCGGTGAAGACCAGCATGCCATCCTTCAAGTTGTTGAACATCAGGAACAGCAGTGTCATGACCAGAAGCAATGCGACTGGAACAACGATCTGCAGACGCTTGGCTGCTGATTGCAACTGCTCAAACTGGCCACCCCAGGTAGTCCAGTAGCCTGCTGGGATCTGCACAGTAGCCAGCGACTTAGTCGCTTCTTCAACGAACGAGCCTAGGTCACGGCCTCGAACGTTTGCACTAACTACTACCAGCCGTTTCCCATTTTCGCGGCTGATCTGGTTCGGGCCCAACTGCAAGTCAAGATTAGCGACTTGGGACAGAGGAATGAACCCTATCTGATTAGCATCCTGAGCAACATTAGCAGGCACAGGAATCAGCAAGCTGGACATACCCGCTACGTCAGTGCGCACGGTCTCAGGCAGTCGCACCACCATATCGAACCGACGATCGCCCTCATACAATGTACCTGCCTGGCGGCCACCCACAGCAATAGCAATTGAGTTTTGCACATCCGCGATGTTCAAACCGTAGCGTGCTGCTTTTTCGCGGTCGATGTTGATGGTTAACACAGGAAGGCCGGAAGTCTGCTCAACCTTGACCTCCGATGAGCCCGGTACCGCTTTAAGCGATGCCGCGATTTTGTTGGCGGTGCTGTTGAGCGCGTCCATGTCATCGCCAAAAACTTTCACCGCAACGTCACTACGCACGCCCGAAATCAGCTCGTTGAAACGCAACTGGATCGGCTGGGACAACTCATAGTTGCTTCCCGGGACACCTGCTGCGGCTTTCTGCACCTCAGCGATCAGCTCATCACGAGGCTTATTGGGATTTGGCCACTGATCCTGAGGCTTAAGCATTATGTAGGCGTCAGAGGCGTTAGGCGGCATTGGATCAGATGCGATTTCTGCAGTACCCGAGCGTGCGAACATCCGCTCTACTTCTGGGACCTGCGCTATTACCGCTTTCTCCAGGCGCTGTTGCATCTCGACGGACTGAGTAAGGCTCGTTCCGGGCACTCGCATAGCCTGCATCGCAAAGTCGCCCTCACTAAGGCTGGGAATGAACTCGCTACCCATACGACTTGCAAGTATACCGCTAAGTACGACCAGAGCTACTGCAGCCGAGAACGCAATGTTCCGGTGCCCAAGAACCCATTGCAGTATCGGCTCATAGCGCTGTCGGGCGGTGCGCATTACCACGCCCTCCTCTTCCTTGACCTTGCCAGTGATGAACATGGCGATAGCAGCAGGAACAAAGGTTACGGAAAGAATCATTGCCCCCAGCAGCGCCATTACGACAGTGAATGCCATGGGGTGGAACATTTTTCCTTCGACGCCGGTTAGGGCGAAGATCGGCAGATACACTACCATGATGATCAACTGGCCAAATATCAGTGGCCGGCGAGCTTCACCTGCAGCGGCAAAGACTTCATGGAAGCGTTCTGCTTTGGTGAGTATGCGACCATGCTTGTGTTGCGCATGAGCCAGTCGGCGGATCGCGTTTTCTACTATAACCACGGCACCATCTACAATAATGCCAAAGTCGAGTGCTCCCAAACTCATTAGGTTTGCACTAACCTTGTTGTTGAACATACCTGTGAAGGTAAATAGCATGGACAGCGGGATCACCATTGCGGTGATCAGTGCTGCGCGGATGTTGCCGAGGAACAGGAAGAGAATAGCAATTACCAGAATCGCGCCTTCCACCAAGTTCTTCTTCACCGTCGCAATGGCTTTTTCAACCAAGTTGGTACGGTCATAAACGGTCACAGCAACCACGCCCTTCGGCAGGGTGCGGTTGATGTCGGTCAATTTGGTGGCCACAGCTTGGGACACTGTACGACTATTTTCACCAATCAGCATAAATACGGTACCGAGTACTACTTCGCGACCATTCTCAGTAGCAGCCCCCGTTCGCAGTTCTTTACCGATGCTGACTTCAGCAACGTTGCTGATGCGAATCGGCGTGCCATCTACACTGGTAATTACGATGTTGGCAATATCTTCGATATTGCTTACCTGACCCGGCGCACGAATGAGCAACTGCTCACCATTACGCTCGATGTAACCGGCGCCCACGTTGGCGTTGTTGCTTTCCAATGCAACTACCAGGTCATTAAGTGTCAGCTTGTAGGTAGCCAACCGCTTCGGGTCCGGCGCAATCAGAAACTGCTTGGCGAAGCCACCGATGGTGTTGATCTCGGCAACACCAGGGACGTTGCGCAGCTGCGGCTTGATAATCCAATCCTGGATCACTCGCAGGTCGGTGGGAGTGTAAGGAGTACCATCTTCTTTGAGTGCGCCATCTTCCGCTTCAACGGTCCACAGGAAGATTTCACCAAGCCCGGTGGATACAGGCCCCATGACGGCCTCGACCCCATCTGGCAACTGTTCCTTTGCAACCTGCAAACGCTCGTTAATGAGTTGGCGGGCAAAAAAGATGTCAGTACCGTCTTTGAAGATCACGGTGACCTGTGACAAGCCGGAGCGAGATAGGGATCGGGTTTGCTGAAGGCCCGGAAGACCGGCCATGGCCGTTTCAACTGGAAACGTGATCCGCTGTTCGGTTTCCAACGGCGAGTAACCAGGGGCGCCAGTGTTAATCTGCACCTGGACGTTTGTGATATCAGGCACCGCATCAATGGGCAGTTTTTGGTAGCTGTAGATACCTATACCGGCCATGATTAGAACTGCGATCATTACTACGATGCGCTGCTCAATGGCGAATCTGATGATACGTTCAAACATAAGAAATCATCCTGTAAATTCGCATCAGTGGCCATGCTCGGCAGACGCTTTGCCAAGCTCAGACTTGAGCGTGAAGCTGCCACTGGTTGCCACTTGGGCACCCGATTGGAGGCCTTCGGTTATTTCCACATAGCCACCGGCACGGCGACCTAGAGTTACCCTGCGAGTGTCGAAGCCCTCAGTGGTCCTCACGAAAACTGCAGTTTTTTCCTCGACGGTCTGCACCGCTGACTCTGGAACAGCTACAGCAACTTGATCAGTTTGTGACGTGACTGCGATGCTCACGAACAGCCCCGGTCGCCAGGCCCCATTGGGATTGGTCAGAGTGACACGGACGGGCGCTGCACGATTCTGCTCGCCCAAAAGGCTGCCTACGTAACCCACCTTGCCCTCGACCTCAGCCTTCATGTCAGGAGAAGAAACCTTTACCGAGCGGCCAGTCACGACCTTTCCGAGATCGCCAGGAGGAACCGCGAAAGTTGCCCACACCTGATTAAGATCGGACAGGATGAAAGCATTGGTTGCCTCGCTGACCACCTCACCGACGGTCAGGTGCTTTTCCACTACAACTGCGTCGAAAGGCGCACGCAGTTCATAGCGGTTACCGCCTGCAGAATTGACCGAAGCGCCGATTGCTCCGACCTTTTGCTTAGCGTTGGCCAGTGATATTTCAGCTTCTTGCAAAGCTTGTCGCGCCTGAAGGTAATCTTGCTCGGCGGAGATTTTGTCCTGCCACAACTGCTTCTCGCGGTCAAAAGTCAAGCGTGCCAACTCAACACGTCGCTGTGCAGCTTGTTGCTCACTGCGCATATCCGAGATCTGTTGACTGGCAATCACCGCAAGGACTTGGCCCTTCTTGACCGACTCGCCCAGGTTCGCCTGAACGCTTTCAACAACTCCAGGAACGCGAGGTACCACATGTGCGGTGTGGTCCTCATCAAACCGTATTTCGCCAGGAAAAGTCACAATAGTGCTAATCTCACGGGGAGCAGCTGCTTCCAGAACGACGCCCGCAGCCTCAATCTGCTCGGCGCTAAGCGTCATCTTGCCCTCTTCCTCATTGGCATTTTCGCTGTGGCCTTCCTCACCGTGACCTTCATCCCCCCCGTCTTTAGCAGGTGCTACAGCAGTTCTCTCATGGCCATCTTCAGTGCCATGTTCGGCCTTACTGACTGGAGGCTGCTCGGAACTGGAGTTCCAGGCGAAACTGCCAAATCCGAGGACTGCCACAGCGATTACCGCGAGCGCGATCTTGCGTTTGTTATCCATTGCTACTCCTGCTGATCTTAGGTACCGGCTTATTCAAAGACGCATACAAGGAAAATGCCTGGCCTGTTCAGCGCGTATTGGCAGTCAAGCCGACGTCGCCATACACCCTTTCCACTTGAGCACGCGCATTGGTCGCAGCCGCCAAAGAGTCGAGGTACTGGCCACGAGCAACTATCAAGGTGCGCTGAGCATCCAGCACTTCGATGAAACCGAATTTGCCCATCTCAAATCCACGAGTTGCGGTATCCACGGCCTGTTGAGCTGAAGGCAGGATCGTCTTGTCATAGGACTCGACCTCCTGCATGGCGGTAGCCCACTGATTCACTGCGGTTTGAGTTTCGGAACGTAGCCTGAGCTCAACAGCGTTTCGCTGGTCTCGGGCCTGATCTGCGCGGCGAGAAGCGGAAAGAATGTTGCCCTGATTGCGATCAAACAGCGGTAAAGGCATCGACAGCCCCACGACATTGACCCTCTCGCGAATAGAGCGGTCGTATTGGCTACCAACACTCACGGTGAGATTCGGGATGCGCTGCGCCTTTTCCGCGCCTAGTGAGGCATCGCTCTTATCTATTTGAGCAAGCGCTTGACGCATATCTGCGGTTTGATCGAGCTTCGCCAGTAATTCTGTAGCTTGCGGCGGCTTGCCGGGAGATAGGTCTGGCGAGTCAAGACGATCAAATGCAGTGACCGAACTGCCTATTAACTGGGCCAATTGCTGGTAAGCCGTTGACTTCAAGGTTTCAGCGCGCCTTACCTGTAACTTGGCTTCAGCCAGTTGCACCTGAGCGCGCGTGGCTTCCACCGGCGAGGACTTACCGGCACGCACCCGTCCATCGACGATGCGCAGACCGCGTTCGGTGAGCTCCAATGATTGTTTTGCCAGATTCAAGCCGGTCTGAGCTCTCAAAGCAGCGTAGTAAGATTGAACAACATCTGCACGAAGGCTATTGACTCGACGGTCCAGCTCTAACTGCGCGACGCTTTGACCGTAGGTTGCAACCTCGACACGAGCACGTCGCTTGCCACCCAACTCTAACGGCTGACTAAGCGCGACAGTCGTCGTGCTGGTATTACGACGGGTGTCTTCTACTTGATAAGAAATTTCAGGATTGGGGATGAGTCCAGCCTGCTTGCGCACTCCTTCAGAGATTCCGATCTCTTGACGTGCTGCTGCAAGATCGGGGTTAGCGTCTATTGCCGTCGAAAGCGCTTCAGCCAGACTGAGACTCTGGGCAAATGCGGCAGGCACCCACAATCCAGACAAGACCATACAGAACACAAAGACTTTCAAAGGAAAGATGGGGGTTTTAGATAAAGCAATGTGATTATACCAGGGCACTTTGATAGTCCTCATGCACAAACTTTGATAAAGCTTGGCGAGAACGCCTAAACAGCTGCCAAGCTCCTCTGGATCAGGTGATGGCACTCTAATCAGCGATCACTATCAGAGGGGTGGCTATAAAATTACAATTTCGTTAGAAACCCTGGGGGGATAGTCGAAATAGAAAGCTTTCAGGCGAAACGCAGGGATTTAGTGAAAAAGATTCTGGAAGCCCTGCAACGGTGGAAATACCTGAAAACAGAATTGTAATCACCCCGTCACCGACTCGTTATCTTTGATCTGCAAATATGACCCAGGCGCTATTCTAAGTGCTCCACCGGGCCAAAACAACAGACTATACCCGCGTAGGTAAATCATAATAAAAACTGCCGTAATCAAAGGAGCATCGCATGAGACACAAAGTAACTTTGTATTTGGCTGCGGTTTCAGCTTTTTCTGGAAGCTATGCCCTCACGGCACAAGCGGAAGGTAAACCAGAAGGTTTTATTGAAGGTAGCAGCCTTACTGTTCTAAACCGCAACTTCTATTTCAATCGTGATAATCGTGATGCATCTGCGCCGACTTTCAACAGCGGCAAAGGCAATACCAACGGTTATTCCGAAGCTTGGGCACATGCGATAATCACTAAATTCAACTCTGGTTTTACGCAGGGCACTGTGGGCTTTGGTATAGATGCGTTTGCAATGATTGGCATCAAGCTTGATACTGGTGGCGGGCGCAACGGTGGCCGTAGCAGCTTTGACGTGCTGCCTGTTAACGGTGACGGCGAAGCACGTGATGAATACACTAAGGTGGGTGGAGCAGCGAAGTTTCGGCTGTTTGATACTGTCGTAAAGGTTGGAGATGTTTTCCCCGCAACACCCGTCGTGGCATCGGGAGATTCTCGCTTACTCCCTGAAAGTTTCCGCGGCGTGACGGTCGAAAATAGTAGCATTCAAGGCCTAACCTTGCAGGGTGGTCGACTGCATGCGATGAGCCAGCCTGGTTCCAGCAACTTGAACGATAACTTTGCCACATTTTATGCCGGCCCGGTCAACTCGCCTTGGATTGGGTACGGCGGCGGTGATTACCAAGTCAACGACAACATCACGGTGAGCCTTTACGCCAGCCAATTGAAGGATGTTTGGAATCAATACTATGCCGGTAGCAGCCTCACTTACCCACTCAGCGATGATTTGACGCTTATCGGCGGATTCAACTACTACAAAGCTGTAGATGAAGGCAAGAAGCGCCTGGGCGAATTCGACAACAATATATGGAGCGCCAAGCTCGGCGTCCGGTACGGTGCGCATACTCTTGCACTGTCTCATCAGCGAAACAATGGCGATGACGACTTCGACTACCTTCGTCAATCAGACTCAATCTTCGTTGACAACTCAATACAGTACAGCGACTTCAACTCACCGAAGGAACGCTCTTGGATGCTGCGCTACGACTTGAACATGACCAGCTACGGTATTCCGGGGCTATCGTTCATGACTCGTTATGCCAGAGGTTCTGGTGCAGACTATTCGAACGCCAATCAATTCTATATGCGCACTGATGGTAACGGCGATCCGCTCACGAATCAAAAACGTTGGGAGCGTGATATTGAAGTCAAATACGTCGTACAAACAGGTGCGGCGAAAGATCTTTCCTTGCGATTACGTCAAGCAAATACTCGTGCCACTGCATTCGAATCGGACTTGGATGAAGTACGCCTGATCGTTGAATATCCACTTTCGATACTGTGAGCCCTAAACAAGATCGATTTATTCATGTGACTCGCCTAAAACAAAAATAGCGAGCTTAAAGAATTCACCTTGAGTTGCTTAAATGCTCCTTTGGTAAAAGGTGAATATTTTGCGCCCCCCTGGGGCGCTTTTTTTTACCTAAAATTCGAGTAAATCTTCGAGTACGCGCACCGCGTCCCGATGGAGTTCATGACTGCACCAGTGACCGCCTTCTTCAGCATGAGAAAAATCGCCCTCATCTGCACGGAATAAAATGGCCATAATAAAAAAAACAACCCAACATTTCATAAGGTCAATTCAGCAGTAGAGAAATAACCCGCAACTGGTTGGTCCGAGCCACGATATAATATATCGCGATGTTATCAAGTGTATTGCTCACTGATTACAAGTACGTTATTTAGCCCCCACCCAAGTGGTTTTGAATTATCATTCCTGCCAATGATGACAGCGCATTCGCGTAGTTAAAACAGCTCAGTCATATCGAGACAAAATCCAATGCGAATTCTGGTAATTGAGGACGAAGTAAAAACTGCCGAATATGTGCGCCAAGGCCTTACGGAGAGCGGTTATATCGTGGATTGCGTACATACCGGATACGACGGGCTTTTTCTGGCCAAACAACATATGTACGAGTTAATCATCCTAGATATCAACCTGCCGGAGATGGATGGGTGGCAGGTACTTGAATTGTTGCGAAGAAACAATTGTCTTTGTAGAATTATGATGCTTACTGCTCGAAGTCGCTTGGTTGATAAAATCAGAGGACTAGAGAATGGTGCAGATGATTACCTAATTAAGCCTTTTGAATTCCCGGAACTGCTTGCTCGAGTTCGCGCACTGATGCGCAGGTCTGATAATCCAGCATCTGTTGAGATCATTCGCGTAGCCGATCTGGAGCTGGATCAAAGCCGTCATAGGGCGTTTAGAGACGGTCAGCGTATCGACTTAACAACGAAGGAATTCGCACTTCTGCACTATTTAATGAGAAATACGGGAATTGTCCTGAGTCGTACACAGATCATATCTCAGGTATGGGACATGAATTTCGACTGCGATACAAATGTTGTAGAAGTTTCAATTAGAAGATTAAGAGCCAAGATGGATGATCCTTTTGAAAACAAACTGATACATACACTCAGAGGCGTAGGATATGTTCTAGAAAAACGCTAGCGTGCTGTTCTTGAAGCAATCACATACGCTCCTGTGATTTCGCCGACTCACGGGCACTTCAGGTTTCATCCAAGTTTGTCTTTCACTTGGCGCTTCTGGCCTACCGCGTCGGATATACATTTCGGCGCGCAAAAAACTTGCTAATCGAAGCTTTCAACTCGCCTACCGGTCCAAAACCGTGGTGCGAAAAAACACCATACCCCCCCGAAACAGCGCTCGATAATGCTTATCCACAAGCTGGATTTCAGTGTCCAATGTATGTGGAAGCGTTCAGACCCGCTTTCACTTTAGGTATTTGTGAGTAACGTAGTTGCCGATGATAAAGTGTAGTTCAAGGAACGTGGATTTTTATCAGTTGATACTCTCATAATCTGGTGAGACGAACTACGTGACGGTGCCACGGCGCACATATCCATGTAGTTGCGTGTGGATATGATAAATCTACCGGGGCATGAAGCCTAAGCATGCCATGGAGTGGACAATACGGTCGTGACTTAAAGGTCGCATACTCTATGATCTCTGAAGGCGAGCAAGTGAATCACTCCGGCTCTCTAGATACCTTGCAAGCTCATTGCATAACGCTTTTAAACTCTACAGTGAAAGCTACATATTGAAACGATTACGGCGTTTTGCGTTGATGGTTGACGATATTCGACACCTCCCCTTGCCGTCGGGTTAAGCCGTCACACTTGCTCAATCGTCAGAACTTTTGCATTAGCTTGAGTATCGCCATAAGCGTCCGGGCATCACGCCTTGCGTGATTAAAAAGATTGCGGCAGCAACTGATCGATTTCACTCGCCCGCTGCGTCGGCAGCCGCGTGAGAGCATCCTTCAGATATGCATACGGATCATGACCATTCAGGCGCGCAGACTGGATCAGACTCATGATCGCTGCCGCACGTTTTCCGCTGCGTAAGGCCCCTGCAAAGAGCCAGTTCTTGCGCCCAAGGCCCTATGATCGGATCTGGTTCTCTGCCCAGTTATTGTCTATGGGTACAGCCCCGTCATCGAGGTAGCGCGACAGCGCTGCCCAGCGTTCGAGACTGTAATCGAGTGCTCTGCTGATGGCTGAGACTTCAGGCACGAGGTCACGCTAGGCAATCAACCTGGCGTGCAGCATATTCATCACCCGTACAGCTTTTTCTTGCCGTATTCGGAGTCGTAAATCCGGCCCCAGATCGCGACTTCGCTTTCAATTTCGTACAACAACTGGATATAACGCAGAGCTTGCTCCGCAAGCGTGCTTTTATTCTTAGCGTGCAGCTCAAAGAAATTACGTTGCGCATGAGCCATTCACCCGATCTCGGTCACGTCTAGTTCGAAGCTGGCTTTGTAACCGACACAATCATCGCAGACCAGCTTGTCCTTCCAGTCATTCAGGAAGTTGCGAGCGTGTTCTCCGGCGCGGCTAGGGCTGAAGTCGTGAACCACCGCTGCCGCGTCCGAGAACTGGCTGGTGGCATAGGACCAAATATAAGAACTGTGGGTTTTCTTAGTTCCCGGCATGAGCATTTGCACAGGTGTCTCATCGGCTTGAATAATCTGCTGCCCGAGAACCACGTCGCGCAGCGCATCAACCAGCGGCTGGAACTGAACCCCAGTCACGGCCATCTGGCCACCGTCGGTGAGGCTATGCACGCTAACTCCTCCTCTCTTTCTCTTCGTTAAGTAGCATCAGCCATGAATTCATTCAAAAAGACCGTTCAAGTCATTGCACTCGTTGCAACGCTAAATGCAGCCTCATTGTTACAGGCAGCGTAATCAATTGCCGTCTACAAAGCCCCTAACTGTGGCTGCTGGACCAGGTGGATCGCTTATCTGAAGGAGTGGTCGACTATATGGAAAACAACATTAGCGATATGAACGAGAAGCTCGGCGTACCCGTAAATCTGGCGTCGTGCCACACGGGAGTTGTAAGTGGGAAATTCGTCGAAGGCCATGTTCCGGTCACACAAATTGCTGAACTAAGTCGACGAGCCAATCTGGACGGAATAGCTGCCTTCGGTATGCCCGTGGGATCGCTCGGAATGGAGTCAGGTGACCGACGCAGCGCCTACCCGGTAATTGGGATGAGCAAGTCAAGGGGAGAGACGGTTTTACAGGATTTTCGGGCCCGCTAGGGATGCTCCGATCAACTTGTCGTGCAGCCGCGGCAAGTTGCAATTTTCCAGGCACCTACAGCGTCATTGGACGAAAAGTGACCGAAAAATCATGTACGGAGAGCTTTTTCGACCGGTTCTCCGTGTT
>NZ_JYLL01000052.1 GCF_001439695.1 Pseudomonas veronii | reverse complement strand
AACGCGGAGCAGACGGTGCCCTACGATTTGCCGGAGAACGCGACCCAGAGCGGCATGAAAAGTCGTTCGAGCAAGGGCGGCACGCCGGCCAACTTCAATGAAATCCGCATGGAGGACAAGAAGGGGTCGGAACAGGTGTATATCCATGCCGAGAGGAATCAGGACGTCGTCGTCGAAGTGGACGAAAGCCACTCGGTGGGGCATGACCGCAACAAGCGCATCGGGCACAACGAGACGGTGACGATTGGCGCTAATCGCCTGCGCGTAGTACGCAACAACGACACCCTGCTGGTGGGCGGCGCCAAGTCTGACAGCGCCGCCACGCGCTATACCATCGAAGCTGGAGACAGTATTCGCCTGGTGTGCGGCGACAGTGTGATTGAGCTCACGGCAGACGGAGCCATCAACCTGACCTGTGGCTCGTTCAATCTGTTTTCCTCCGGCAGCAGCAAGATCCAGACACAAGGCAAACTGGATATCAACCAGGGCAGTGACAAGGGCACATCACCCGGTCAGCAGGGGGTGCGAACCACTATTCATAACGCCGTCGAATCAACATTTGCGGACAAGCCGGGCGCCGGCCAATAACGAGATGCTTGCACCATGAACTACTTGATCAATGAAGCCCAATTCACCTTGCCCGATGCAGCCGTACAGGATGCCTCGATCAATATTCTCAAGTTCGCCCACCTGGGCACCACGCTGGTCGTCAGCCGTAGCCCGCTGGCGGACGGTGAAACGTTGCAAAGTAACTTCGAAGCGCAGCTCAAGACGCTCGAACAACAGGAGAAGTACCTTCGTTACTCGCCAGTGCAAGCCATAAAGGTGGGGGCCGCACTGGATGTCGATGCCTATGAAGTGCAGAACAGTTTCAACAAAGGCAGCGACAGCTTTTACCAGTACCAGTTGGCGCTGCAACTACCGGGCACACGCCGCCTGATCGCGTTGAGTTACGTCAAGACCCAACCCCTCGGGCCCGCCGAAGCGGCTCACTGGGCAACGCTCAAGAGCACGCTTAGTTTCTTCGCCACACCCTGAATCACACGGAGCCAAACCGACTGCTACTCAATCCCCCCAAGAATACCCGACCACCCCGATCAACAATTCTTGATCGCCATCAAGCGGTTTTCACCCTCCACCTTCCTATCATGACCCCCGCCAAGCCATGAGGAAGCGACCATGTCAGAGACCTTCACCAAGGGCATGGCCAGGAACATCTATTTCGGAGGAAGCGTGTTCTTCTTCCTGATTTTCCTGGCCTTGACCTACCACACCGAACAAACCTTTCCCGCCCGTAGCAATGTCGACCAGCTCACTGAATCGGTGATCCGCGGCAAGAGCGTCTGGGAGCGTAATAACTGCGTCGGTTGCCACACCCTGTTGGGCGAAGGCGCGTACTTTGCGCCGGAGCTGGGCAATGTGTTCAAGCGTCGTGGGGGTGACGAAGGGTTCAAGCCGTTCCTGCACGCCTGGATGAAAATGCAGCCCCTTGGGGTGCCGGGGCGTCGCGCCATGCCGCAATTCAACCTCAGCGACCAGGAGGTGGACGACATGGCCGAGTTCCTCAAATGGAGCTCGAAGATCGATACCAATAACTGGCCACCCAACAAGGAGGGCTGAGCCATGCGCAGCGCCAATCCCTATCTGAAATTCCAATCCCAGGCCGTGGCCAAACCCTACTTTGTGTTTGCCTTGATCCTGTTCGTCGGCCAGGTGCTGTTTGGCCTGATCATGGGCCTGCAATACGTGGTGGGCGACTTTCTGTTCCCGTTGATCCCCTTCAACGTGGCGCGGATGGTCCATACCAACCTGTTGATCGTCTGGCTGTTGTTCGGCTTCATGGGCGCCGCCTATTACCTGATACCCGAGGAGGCCGACCGCGAACTGCACAGCCCCAAACTGGCGATCTTGCTGTTCTGGGTGTTTGCCGCAGCCGGGGTGTTGACCATCCTCGGTTACCTGTTGGTGCCCTATGCGGCACTGGCCAAGCTGACCCATAACGAACTGCTGCCGACCATGGGCCGCGAGTTCCTCGAGCAACCGACCATTACCAAAATGGGCATCGTGGTGGTGTGCCTGGGCTTTCTCTACAACATCGGCATGACCCTGCTCAAGGGCCGCAAAACCACGGTCAGCATGGTGATGATGACCGGCCTGATCGGCCTCGCGGTGTTCTTCCTGTTCTCCTTCTACAACCCCGGTAACCTCGCACGTGACAAGTTCTACTGGTGGTGGGTGGTGCATCTTTGGGTAGAAGGCGTGTGGGAACTGATCATGGGCTCGATGCTGGCGTTCGTGCTGATCAAGGTCACCGGCGTCGACCGTGAAGTGGTGGAGAAATGGCTGTACGTGATCATCGCCATGGCTTTGATCACCGGGATCATCGGCACTGGGCACCACTTCTTCTGGATCGGCGCACCCGAGGTGTGGTTGTGGGTCGGCTCGATCTTCTCGGCCCTGGAGCCGCTGCCGTTCCTGGCGATGGTGATGTTCGCCTTCACCATGGTCAAGCGTCGGCGGCGCCAGCACCCGAACCGCGCGGCGACCTTGTGGGCCAAGGGCACCACGGTGACAGCGTTCTTCGGCGCCGGGGTCTGGGGCTTCCTGCATACGCTGGCACCGGTCAACTTCTACACCCACGGTACCCAGCTCACGGCGGCCCACGGTCACCTGGCGTTCTTCGGGGCCTACGCGATGATCGTGATGACCCTGATCAGCTACGCCATGCCACGCTTGCGCGGCCTCGGCGAAGCGCCCGATGCGCGTTCGCAGACCATTGAAATCTGGGGCTTCTGGCTGATGGTGCTGTCGATGGTGATGATCACCTTGCTCCTCACCGCAGCCGGTGTGGTGCAGGTGTGGTTGCAGCGCTGGCCGGCGGACGGTGTGGCCTTGCCGTTCATGGCCACGGTCGAGCATTTGACCGTCTTGTTCTGGGCCCGGTTGGCCAGTGGCGTGGTGTTCCTGCTGGGGCTGCTCTGCTACCTGTACAGCTTCCGCCAACGCCAAGCCGTCGCCGGTGCGCCGGCGCCGATTGTGTATTGATCGTCAATCCCTAAGAGGGCGGCCCGGCTGGTACAGCGGGCCGTTTTACGTTTGGAGCACGGCTCATGGCCTTTACCCTGGAATTGGAAGAGTGGGTCGGCAGCGTCTGGCACCGCTTCATCACCCGCCGTGCCAATGTCGATTTCCCCGAGGCGCAGGTCGCGCTGACGGACCATCAGCGCAGCCTGGCCCTGTTGTTCCGCGCCCTGGGCGGCGCTGGCGGGATGGCGTTGGAGGCGGCCTGCGAGCGCGACCTGTTGCTGCGCCGCAACCTGTTGATGCGTATCGCCGGCACCTGCAAGCAAGCCCCCCTGGCGTCCTGCGACGGTAACCGCTTGCGCTTGCCGGCACGCCTGGCGGTGTTTCCCGACGCGGCGCTGAATCACGAGTTGTACCGCTGGCTGGCGCTGCTCGCGGCCCACGCCGGGCCGATGAGCCACTGGGCGCGCGACAACCAACGCTGGACCTGGCTGCTGTTGCAGCGCTACCCGGCGATGCTGCCGCGCTACCAACGCCTGGTGGAGGCGCACCTGCAACTGCGCCCCGATCCCGCCAGCCTCAAACCCGACGAAGCCGCCCTGGAGCGGGCCTTGCGCAAGGCCCTGCGCGAACCCGGCAGCGTGCGTCACTTGCCGCGCAGTTCACGGGCCGCCTGGCCGTTGCCGTTATGGCTGTACCCGGCGCTGCAGTTGGACACCGCGCAAAATACCGACCTGGAAGAGGAGGGCGACGACCTCTCAGCCCCGCCCGGCGAGCAGCAAGGCGGGCCCAAGCGTGCCACCCGCGTTGACGACGCGAGTCGCGATGGCGGCCTGCTGGTGGTGCGCCTGGAAAACCTGTTCAGTTGGAGCGAACACGTCGACCTCGATCGCTGGTCCGACGATAGCCAGGACCCGGACGCTGCCCGCGTCGCCGAAGACCTCGACCAGTTGAGCCTGTCGCGCCAGCGCGTGCGCAAGAGCGGCGGGCTCAAGCTGCACCTGGATCTGCCGCCCGCCGATGTCGACGACATCCCCTTGGGCGACGGCATCAAGTTGCCCGAGTGGGACTATCGCCGGCAGTGCTTGCAGGAAGGCTTCGTCAACCTGCAATTGATGCAGCCGCGCTGCGACGCCCCGCAACCCTTGCCCGCGCGGTTGCAGGCCCAGGCCCAGCGCTTGCGCCGGCAATTCCAGAGCCTGCGCACCGACCGCCAATGGCAGCGCCAGCAGCCCCAGGGGTCAGAGGTCGACCTGCAGGCCTGGCTGGATTTTCATGTGCAGCGCCAGCAGGGCGCCTGCGCCGAACGCGGGCTGTTCCTTGAACAACGCCACACCCACCGCGACCTGGCGTGCCTGTTGCTGGCCGATCTGTCGATGTCCACCGATGCCCATGTCAACGATGAGCAAAAGGTCATCGATGTGATACGCGACAGCCTGCTGCTGTTTGGTGAAAGCCTGGCCGGGGCAGGGGATCGCTTTGCGTTGTATGGGTTTTCTTCACTGCGGCGGCACCAGGTGCGCTTGCAGGTGCTCAAAACGTTCCAGCAAGCCTATGACGACCGCACGCGCGGCGCGATCCAGGGCCTCAAGCCGGGCTACTACACGCGCATGGGCGCGGCTATCCGTCAGGCTACCCAGTTGCTGGGCGCCTGCCCGCAGCGGCGTAAGTTGCTGTTGTTGATCACCGACGGCAAGCCCAATGACCTGGACCTGTATGAGGGACGTTACGGCGTGGAGGACACGCGCCAGGCGGTGGTCGAAGCGCGGCGCCAGGGCTTGATTCCGTTCTGCATCACCATCGACAAACAGGCCGGCGACTATCTGCCGTACATGTTCGGCGCCCATGGTTTCACCCTGATCCATCGCCCGGAACAATTACCGCAACGCCTACCGCAGCTGTATCGGCAGTTGACCGAGACTCAGTAAAAGTCCCTGGGCAACCAGAAGAACATCACCACGCAGAACAGCGTCAGGCCCAGGCAGAACCACTGGAAACGCTTCAGTCGGCGCGCCTGGGTGCTGGCGTGGGCCTCGGGCAGCGGTGTGGCGCAATGCTCGCACAGGTCGCGCTCCACGGCATTGCCGTGCTGGCAGACCAGGCAGGTTTTCACTCGAATTGCTCCAGGCGCGGGCGGTCGAGAATTGCGATCTGCCGGCCGTCCTGGGTGATGATTTTCTCGTCGATCAAGCGTCGGATAATCCGCGAAAACGTCTCCGGCTGGATCGACAGGTGCCCGGCAATCAGTTGCTTGGCCATCGGCAGCTCGAAGCTGCAGTCGGTAGTGCTTTGCAAGCGCACCAGTTGCGTGAGCAGGTAGCGCACCACGCGGTGGGTGGCGTTTTTCAGCGACAGGGTTTCGATCTCGTTGACCCGCTGGTGCAGGCGCACGCACAACTTGCCGAGCAGGGCGAAGGTCAGGCGGCTGTTGCTCTGCAGCAAACGCATGTAGGTGGCATTGGACAGCCGGTACAACTGCGTGGGGCACACCGCTTCGGCGCACGCTACGTAGTTGGGCGTATCCATCAGCATCATGGCTTCGGCGAAGGTCTGCCGTTCGCCGATCACCTCGAACACCTTCTCCTGGCCGTCCGGGGTGAGGCGGTAGATTTTCACCGCGCCGGCGATCACGAAGTAGAACGCATCGGCCGGTTCGCCCTGGCGGAACAGCGGTTCGCCTTTGTCGACACTGAGCAATTGGCTGCTGCTCATCAGCTCGTTCAACTGCGCCTCGTCCAGGGGTTCGAACAAGTGGTGGCTGCGCAGGATCTGGTGATGAACACGATGGAGCACCATCTTGACCTCGGGGAATATCGGGAAGGGATACCCAAGGTTAATCCTGTTGGCGTCGGCCGTACTTGATCTACGACAAGGGCAGCGCACAGGCAACGCTGCACGATCGTCGCAGTGAACGCTTGTGAAAGTGCGCTATGCGCGGGCCGCGGCGAGGCTGGGCGCGGCCCGGGCAAACAATATGTCGTTCTCCAGGCGGATGTGTTCGCGCAGGTCGGCATGAAAGGCGCTCAGCTCGCGGTACAGGCTGCGCCAGGTATTACAGGCCTCGGCCGGCGGGGTGATCTGGTTCGTCAGGCTCAACAGCTGCTCCAGGGCCTCGGCGTGTTGGTCGTGCTCGTAGCGCATCACCTGGATCGGCGTCGACGCCTGCGGCCCCATGCCCATTTGCAGCATCGGGAACAATACCTGTTCCTCCTTGAGCATATGGCTCTCCAGTTCCTGCTGCATGTCGAGCAGCAGGTCGGCCAGGCCGTTGGGGCATTGCAGGTGCTGACCGTGGACCTGTTCGACGCGGCTCGCCATGCGGACCAGTTCCGGCAATTGCTCGCGATGACGTGCGTGGTAGCGCGCCAGCAGATGGTCGATCAAGTGGTCCTGGGTTTGGGTGTTCCAGTCGCTCACGGTCATCGGGCTTTCCTCATCGGCAATACGGGTATGAACCAGTGATTGCAGGCAGCGTGCCAATTTTAACGCATTGAAAAGTAACGATTTATCCCGGAGTAAGGTAATCATGACCACACGCTTCCAGGGTGCTCTGAACCCCAGGAGGGTCGAAATGACCGCGCCGCTCGACGGCATCCTCGGCCAGAGCGCGGTGTTGCAGGAGTTGCTCGACGAGCTGGCGCTGCTGGCCGAAACGCAGTTGCCGGTGTTGTTGCTCGGCGAAACCGGGGTCGGCAAAGAGCTGTTCGCGCGGCGCCTGCATCGTCTGTCGCAACGCGGCAACAAGCCTCTGGTGCAGGTCAACTGTGCGGCGCTGCCGGAGGCGTTGGCCGAAAGCGAGCTGTTCGGTCACGTCAAGGGCGCCTTCTCCGGCGCCACCCACGACCGCGCCGGGCGGTTCGATGCGGCCAACGGCGGCACCTTGTTCCTCGATGAGGTCGGCGAATTGCCCTTGAGCATCCAGGCCAAGCTGCTGCGTACCCTGGAGAATGGCGAGATCCAGCGCCTGGGCGCCGATCGGCCATTGCATGTGGATGTCCGCATCATCGCCGCCACCAATCGCCACCTGCCCGACCGCGTGCGTGACGGCCTGTTTCGCGCCGACCTGTATCACCGGCTGTCGGTGTACCCGCTGCCGATCCCGGCGTTGCGCGAGCGTGGCGAGGATGTGTTGCTGCTGGCGCGGCATTTCGCTGAGCTCAGCCGCGAGCGCCTGGGCTTGCATGACCTGCAACTGTCGCCGACGGCGCAACAGGCGCTGCTCGAGTACGCCTGGCCGGGCAATGTGCGTGAGCTGGAGCATGTGATCAGTCGCGCCGCGTTGAAGCAGCTCAGTCGTGGCGAACCGCGCAGTTCGGTGATCCGCCTGGAACCGCACGCCCTGGGCCTGGACACGGCCGCCGTCGCGGTGGAGCGAGCCATGCCCGCGTCATCGATCGAGGCCTTCCAACCCTTGGCGGTGGCGGTGGACGAGTGCCAGCGCTGGAACATTCGCCACGCCCTGGAACACTGCGCCGGCAATTGGGCGAGTGCTGCGCGCCTGCTCGGCGTGGACGCGAGCAACCTGCACAAGCTGGCGCGGCGCCTGAAGCTCAAGTAAGAGGTGCGACAACGCGCCAGCCGTGCGTATGCGCCGCACCCTCATCGGACTCGACTTGATCTCGATCAAGGGCCACTTGCCATCGTCGCCCCACTATCGGGGCCCTCTTCAGCCCGACGCTTCAAGGGACTCCATGACTCGCTCCGCGCGCTTGACACGCCACTGGCTGACGCTGCTGGTGGTGTTGCTCATCACCAGCTTCACCGCCCAGGCCCGGCCTTACGGCGACATCGAACAGCAGCGTATCGAACGCGCTTTCCCTGCCCAGGATGCGGTCTCCGCACCCGACGGTCCGTTCAAGGTGCGGACCATTTCGACTGCCGGCAAGCCCATCGGCTACGTGTTCCAGAGCCTGGATGTGGTGGCGATCCCGGCGTATTCAGGCAAACCGATCAATACCCTGGTGATCCTCGACGCCGCCGGGGTGATCCGCGATGCCTACGTGCTGGAACACCACGAGCCGATCCTGTTGATCGGTATTCCCGAGATCAAGCTGCATGAATTCACCGCGCACTATTCCGGCGTCGATGTGCGCCAGCGCGTGGTGGTCGGGCGTTCCAGCGATCCAAAGGCGGTGACGGTGGACGCGATTGCCGGCGCGACCGTGACCGCGATGGTGGTCAATGAAGTGGTGATGCGGGCGGCCCATGACGTGGCGGTGTGGCTCAAGCTGATCGACGGCAAGGCCGCGACCGCGCAGAAAGTCGCGTTGATCCGCACCGACCGGTTTGACCCCGCCACCTGGGCACAATTGACCGGCAATGGCGCGATCCGCCGCCTGCATTTGACCCGGGGCCAGGTCGACGCGGCCTTCAAGGACACCGCCGCCGAAGGCGCCGAGGCCGCGGATGAGACCTTCATCGACCTCTATGTGGCCGACATCAACCCGCCGAGCATCGGCCGCAACCTGTTGGGCGAAGAGCACTACCGCAACCTGATGCAGGGGCTCAAACCCGGCGAACAGGCCATCGCCGTGCTCGGCCGTGGGCTGTTTTCGTTCAAGGGTTCGGGTTATGTGCGCGGCGGGATTTTCGACCGGGTGCAGTTGCGCCAGTTCGGCAACGTGATCAGCTTCCGCGACCTCGACCACCAGCGCATCGACGATGTCTACGCCGAGGGCATCCCGGCCTTCGACGAGATGTCGGTATTCATCGTGCGCCCGCAGGCCGGCTTCGACCCCGGCTCGCCCTGGACCCTGGAACTGCTGGTGCGGCGCCAGACCGGCCCGGTCAGCGGCACGTTCAGCAGCTTCGAATTGCCTTACCAGATGCCCGAACAGTACCTGGAACGGCCGCTGCCCACCGCCGCCGAACAAGCCGCGCTGGATGAGGCCAGCCGCCCACTGTGGTTGAGCATCTGGTACCAGAAACAGGTGCAGGTCATGGTGCTCGGCGTCGCGCTGCTGCTGCTTACCGCGATCCTGTTCCTGCAGGACAGCCTGGCCCGGCGCCCGCGCCTGCTGCACTGGCTGCGCCGCGGCTACCTGGTGTTTACCGTGGGGTTCATCGGCTGGTATGCGCTGGGGCAGTTGTCGGTGGTCAATGTGCTGACCTTCGTGCATGCGCTGGTCCAGGACTTCCGCTGGGAACTGTTCCTCACCGACCCGCTGATCTTCATGCTCTGGGTCTTCACCGCCGCCAGCATCCTGCTGTGGGGGCGCGGGGTGTTCTGCGGCTGGCTGTGCCCGTTCGGGGCCTTGCAGGAACTGCTCAACGAGGCCGCGCGCCGCCTGAAGATCCGCCAGTTCGAATTGCCCTTCGCGGTGCATGAACGGCTGTGGGCGATCAAGTACCTGATCCTGCTGGTGCTGTTCGGCCTCTCCCTGGAATCCATGGCCACCGCCGAACGCTTTGCTGAAGTGGAACCGTTCAAGACCGCCATCACGCTCAAGTTCGACCGCCAGTGGTGGTTCGTGCTCTACGCCGTGGCGTTGCTGGTGATCAACCTGTTCACCCGCAAAGTCTACTGCCGCTACCTCTGTCCCCTCGGCGCCGCCCTGGCGATCCCCAGCAAATTCCGCCTGTTCGATTGGCTCAAGCGGCGCCAGGAATGCGGCAACCCGTGCCAGCTGTGCGCGAAGGAATGCGAGATCCAGGCGATCCACCCGGACGGCCATATCAACGCCAACGAATGCCACTACTGCCTCGACTGCCAGATGACCTGGCACAACGAAAACAAATGCCCGCCGCTGATCAACAAACGCAAGAAGCGCAACAAGGCGGCGCCCGAACAGATTCCCGTAGTGCAGATAAATCCCAACGCTTGAAGGAGCAACCCATGAACGATACAGACGATAAACATGACGGCCTGACCCGGCGCAGTTTCCTCGGCACCGGTGCGGTGACCGGCGCCGTACTGGCGGGTGCGTCGGCCCTCGGCGGCGCGGTGTTTACCCGTGAATCCTTCGCGGCGGCGGCCAAGGACGCCAAATCGAAAATCCATGTGGAACCTGGCCAGCTCGACGATTACTACGGCTTCTGGAGTGGCGGTCACCAGGGCGAAGTGCGGGTGATGGGCGTCCCGTCGATGCGCGAGCTGATGCGTATCCCGGTGTTCAACGTCGATTCGGCCACCGGTTGGGGCCTGACCAACGAGAGCAAGCGCATCCTCGGCGAGGGCGCCAAGTACTCCAACGGCGATTGCCATCACCCGCACTTGTCCACCACCGACGGCCACTACGACGGCAAGTACCTGTTTATCAATGACAAGGCCAACAGCCGGGTGGCGCGCATCCGCCTGGACATCATGAAGTGCGACAAAATCCTCACCGTACCGAACGTCCAGGCCATCCACGGCCTGCGCCTGCAAAAGGTGCCCTATACCAAGTACGTGTTCTGCAACGCCGAATTCATCATCCCGCACCCCAATGACGGCCGAAACTTCGACTTGCAGGATCGCAACAGCTTCACCATGTTCAACGCCATCGATGCGGAAAAAATGGAGATGGCCTTCCAGGTGATCGTCGATGGCAACCTCGACAACGCCGACATGGACTACACCGGCAAGTACGCAGCGGCCACCTGCTACAACTCGGAAAAGGCCACCGACCTGGCCGGCATGATGCGCAATGAGCGCGATTGGGTGGTGGTGTTCAACATCCCGCGCATCGAAGCGGCGATCAAGGCCGGCAAGTTCATCAATGTGGACGGCGTCAAGGTGCCGGTGGTGGACGGACGCAAATCCGAGGACGGCAAGGACAGCGAGTTCACCCGCTACATTCCGGTGCCGAAAAACCCCCACGGCTGCAACACCTCGCCGGATGGCAAGTACTTCATCGCCAACGGCAAGCTGTCGCCGACCTGCACCATCATCGCCATCGAAAAACTCGACGACCTGTTCAGCGGCAAGATCAGCGACCCGCGCGGTGTGGTGGTCGGTGAACCGGAGCTGGGCCTGGGCCCGCTGCACACCACCTACGACGGACGCGGCTTTGCCTACACCACGCTGTTCATCGACAGCCAGGTGGTCAAGTGGAACATCGCCGAGGCCATCCGTGCCTATGGCGGCGAGAAGGTCAACTACATCAAGCAGAAGCTCGATGTGCAGTACCAGCCCGGTCACAACCATGCGTCGCTGACCGAAACCCGCGACGCCGACGGCCAGTGGCTGGTGGTCTTGAGCAAGTTCTCCAAGGACCGCTTCCTGCCCACCGGCCCGCTGCACCCGGAAAACGACCAGTTGATCGACATCTCCGGCGATGAAATGAAACTGGTCCACGACGGCCCGGCCTTCGCCGAGCCTCATGACTGTGTGATGGCGCGTCGCGACCAGATCAAGACCAAGAAAATCTGGGAGCGCAACGATCCATTCTTCGCCGAAACGGTGGCCATCGCCAAGAAGGACGGGATCAACCTGGAAACCGACAGCAAGGTGATCCGCGACGGCAACAAAGTGCGCGTGTACATGACCTCCATGGCCCCGGCCTACGGGCTTTCGGAGTTCACCGTCAAACAGGGCAATGAAGTCACCGTGACCATCACCAATATCGACATGATCGAAGACGTGACCCACGGCTTTGTCATGGTCAACCACGGCGCGAGCATGGAGATCAGCCCGCAGCAGACCTCGTCGATCACATTCATTGCCGACAAGCCCGGGCTGCATTGGTACTACTGCAGCTGGTTCTGCCATGCCCTGCACATGGAAATGGTCGGGCGGATGAAGGTCGAGCCCGCCTGACACGCTGTTTGAGAAACGACACAAGGCAAATGTGGGAGGGACGGTGCGACGATTCGACTTGCTCCCGATGGCGGTGAATCAGTCACAGATGCATCAACTGACACACCCTCATCGGGAGCAAGTCGAATCGTCGCACCGTCCCTCCCACTTTTAGCCGCATTTCCTTTAAGAGGACATCATCGTGACTCGATCACTCGTCATCCTGGTGATGCTGATAGTGGCTTCGGCGGGAGCGGTCGCCGCCGTTCGCCCCATCACCGACTTACCCCTGCAAGCCGACGGCCCCAACCGTTGGCGCTTGCCTGCCGGCGAGTACCGGGGCTCGTTCCGCATCGACCAACCGCTGCAATTGACCTGCGCCCCCGGCGCCATCTTCCAGGCCGAAGGGCAGGGCAACGGCCTGCTGATCAGCGCGCCGGATGTCAGCGTCCAAGGCTGCACGTTCCTCGATTGGGGCGACGACCTCACGGCCATGAACGCCGCTGTGTTCATCCAGCCCCAGGCGCGCGGCGCGCAAGTGCTGGGCAACCGCCTGCAAGGCCAGGGCTTTGGCATCTGGGTCGATGGCACCCAGGACGTGAGCGTGATCGGCAACCGCATCCAGGGTGACACCTCGGTACGTTCGCAGGACCGTGGCAACGGCATTCACCTGTACGCGGTACACGGTGCCCGCGTCATCGATAACCACGTGCGCGACACCCGCGACGGCATCTACATCGACACCTCCAACGGCAACCTGCTGCAAGGCAACACCCTGGAAGACCTGCGCTACGGCATCCACTACATGTTTGCCAACGACAACCAGGTCCTGGGCAACACCACCCGCCGCACCCGCACCGGCTATGCGTTGATGCAAAGCCGCAAGCTGACGGTGATCGGCAATCGCTCCGAGCAGGACCAGAACTACGGCATCCTGATGAACTACATCACCTATTCGACCTTGCAGGACAACGTCGTCACCGATGTGCGCGACGGCTCCACCGGCGACACCATGATCGCCGGCGGCGAAGGCAAGGCACTGTTCATCTACAACTCGCTGTTCAACCGCATCGAAAACAACCGCTTCGCGCGCAGCGCGGTGGGCATTCACCTGACCGCCGGCTCCGAAGACAACCGCATCGCCGGCAACGCCTTCATCGACAACCAGCGCCAGGTCAAATACGTCGCCAGCCGCTTGCAGGAATGGTCGGCGGACGGCCGGGGCAACTACTGGAGCGACTACCTCGGCTGGGACCGCAACGGCGATGGCCTTGGCGATGTGGCGTATGAGCCGAACGACAACGTCGACCGCCTGCTGTGGTTGTACCCCCAGGTGCGGCTGTTGATGAACAGCCCCGGCATCGAGTTGCTGCGCTGGGTGCAACGTGCGTTTCCGGTGATGAAGTCGCCGGGTGTGATGGACAGCCACCCCCTGATGCAAGCCCCCACTCAGAAGGAACCTGCATGATGAATGTCGTCGAGATCGAAGGCGTCAGCCAGCGCTATGGGCGTGCCACGGTGCTGCACGACCTGAACCTGAGCCTGGCCCCCGGCGAAGTCCTGGGGTTGTTCGGGCACAACGGCGCGGGCAAGACCACGGCGATGAAACTGGTGCTCGGCCTGCTGCGCGCCAGCGCCGGCGAGGTGCGGGTGTTCGGCCGTGCGCCGAGCGATCCCCACGTGCGTCGCTGGCTCGGTTACCTGCCGGAAAACGTCACGTTCTATGCACAGTTGAGCGGCGTCGAAACCCTGCGTCACTTTGCCCGGCTCAAGGGCGCGCCGATGCATCAGGTCGACAGCCTGCTGGATGACGTCGGCCTGACCGCGGCGGCAGGGCGGCGGGTCAAGACCTATTCCAAGGGCATGCGCCAGCGCCTCGGGTTGGCCCAGGCCTTGCTCGGCGAGCCGCGCCTGTTGCTGCTCGACGAACCCACCGTGGGCCTCGACCCGTTCGCTACCCAGGACTTGTATCGCCTGCTCGACCGCCTGCGTGCGGCCGGCACCAGCACCATCCTGTGCTCCCACGTGCTGCCGGGCGTCGAGGCGCACATCAACCGTGCGGCGATCCTGACCCAGGGCCGCCTGCTGGCCTTGGGCAGCCTGGCGCAGTTGCGCGCCGAGGCCGGCTTGCCGACGCTGATCCGCACCTGCGGCTTGCAGCGCGTCGAATCGCTGCAACAACGCTGGAGCGCCGCCGGCCATGTCACCCGGCGCTGGGGCGTCGAAGGGCTGCAAGTGGCGGCGCACAACGGCAGCAAGGTGCAACTGCTGCGCCAACTGCTGGCCGAGGACAGCCCCAGCGACGTGGAAATCCTGCCGCCGTCCCTTGAAGACATCTACCGGCATTACATGGACAGCGCGATGGTCACGGCACAGGAGGCGGCCTTATGAACCCGATCTGGAACATGGCCCGCAAAGAGTTCTGCGACGGCCTGCGCAACCGTTGGCTGTTGGCGATCAGCCTGTTGTTCGCGGTGCTGGCCATCGGCATCGCCTGGCTGGGCGCCGCCGCCGCCGGGCAACTGGGCTTCACCTCGATCCCGGCGACCATCGCCAGCCTGGCCAGCCTGGCGACGTTCCTGATGCCGCTGATCGCGCTGTTGCTGGCCTACGACGCGATCGTCGGCGAAGACGAGAGCGGCACCTTGTTGCTGTTGCTCACCTATCCGTTGGGGCGCGGGCAGATCCTGCTCGGCAAGTTCGTCGGCCATGGGCTGATCCTCGCGCTGGCCACGGTCCTCGGCTTCGGCTGCGCAATGCTCGCCATTGCGTTGCTGGTCGACGACGTGGACTTCGCCATGCTGCTCTGGGCCTTTGGCCGGTTCATGCTGACCTCGGCCCTGCTTGGCTGGTGCTTTCTCGGGCTGGCTTATGGCCTGAGCAGCCTGTGCGCGGAAAAATCCACCGCCGCCGGGCTGGCGCTCGGCGTGTGGTTCTTCTTCGTGCTGGTCTTCGACCTGGCGCTGCTGGCCTTGCTGGTGCTCAGCAAAGGCCAGTTCAACCCGCAGGGGCTGCCCTGGTTGCTGCTGCTCAACCCCACCGACGTGTATCGGTTGATCAACCTCTCGGGTTTCGGTACGGGCACCCAGTCCGTCGGGGTCATGGCCCTGGGTTCGGACCTGGACGTGCCGCCGCTGGCCCTGTGGGCGTGCCTGCTGGCATGGGTGGCCGTGCCGCTGGCACTGGCCTACGGGCTGTTCCGCCGCCGTGCGGCGTGAGGATTTTTTATGACTGCTGGAGTGAGTGAAATGGGTTTCAAGACACGGGTAGTGGCGGCCTTGTTGGTCGGCTTGTTGATGACCGCCTGCGACAAGGCGCCGGAGTCGAGCTTCAGTGACGCGCCGGTGGCGTTTCATCCCAACGACGAGTGCCACGTGTGCGGTATGGTGATCAACGAATTCCCCGGGCCCAAGGGCCAAGTGGTGGAGCGGGGCGGGGTGAAGAAATTCTGTTCTACCGCCGAAATGCTCGGCTGGTGGCTGCAACCGGAAAACCGGCACGACGACGCGAAGCTGTACGTACACGACATGGGCCGCAGCCAATGGAATGCCCCGGACGACAAGCACCTGATCGACGCCCGCACTGCGTACTACGTGATCGGCACCGGGCTCAAGGGCGCCATGGGCGTGGTCCTGGCTTCGTTTGCCGATGAGGCCAAAGCGCAGAAAGTCGCGGCGGACACCGGTGGTCGGCTGTTGCGTTTCGAGCAGATCGACCTGGCGTTGTTGCAGCAACCGATGCCGATGATGCACAGCGGGCATTGACCGCGAGGGGGTATCAACCGGCTTGATACCCCATCAACTGTTCTGCGTTCAGGATTCGAATGGTGCGTTGGCGCACCTCGATCAACCCGCCTTCCACCAGCCGATGCAGAATCCTCGAAAACGTCTCCGGCTGAATCCCCAGCTTCGATGCCACCAGGCGCTTGGGCACCTGCAACACCACCTCACCGCTGACGTCGTCGCGCTCCTGGAACAGGAAATTGATCACCCGGCGACTGGCATTGGCCAGGGTCAGGGTGTCGATGTCCTGGAGGCGCTGATGCAGGTGAATACTCATGCTCGCCAGAATCGCCAGGCAAATGGCCGGTTGGTCTTCCAGGGCGCGGCGATAGTGTTGGCCTTCGATACTCACCAGCACGCTGTCCTTGAGCGCGGTGCCACTCACCGGGTACGCCTTGGCTTGGGTGAACAGCAGCGCTTCGGCAAACGTCTGGCCGGGGCGGATGACTTCCACCAGATGCTCCTGACCTTCGCCAGTGACCCGGTGCAGCTTGATCTGGCCGCTGACCAGCAGGAAGAACCGATCGGCGGGATCGCCCTGGTGCATGAGCGGGGTGTGATTGGGCAAACGCTTGAGACTGGCCAGGGTGCAGACATCCTGGAAGGTTTTTTCAGGCAGCCGGCTGAACAGGTGATGCCTGCGCAGGGTTAGAACGATGTGGGGATGGGTGAGCATAAGGGCCTCCGCGGTTCATCAGGGTAGGGCGGCCCGGGGTTTGGGGATATGCCTCGAAGGGGGTACCTCTTCCCATGTTCGGTCAGCTTGGGTTAAAGATGTGGCCTTAATGTGGGAGGGAGCTTGCCCCCGATGGCGGTGGATCACTTATGCATGTAGTGGCTGACACACTGCCATCGGGGGCAAGCCCCCTCCCACATTTGGATCTCCATGGGTCAGATAGACCTCATTCTGTATTTGCTCTTGCTCTTAGGCACGGTCTTATAGCCGACCTGATCCTGCAAGCCGAACGCGGTCAAAAATGTGGGAGGGGGCTTGCCCCCGATGGCGGTGGAGCAGTCATGCATGTAGTGGCTGACACACTGCTATCGGGGGCAAGCCCCCTCCCACATTTGGATCTCCATGGGTCAGATAGACCTCATTCTGTATTTGCTCTTGCTCTTAGGTGCGGCCTATAGCCAACCTGATCTTGCAAGCCGAACGCGGTCAAAATGTGGGAGGGGGCTTGCCCCCGATGGCGGTGGATCAGTCATGCATGTAGTGGCTGACACACTGCCATCGGGGGCAAGCCCCCTCCCACATTTGGATCTCCATGGGTCAAATAGACCTCATTCTGTATTTGCTCTTGCTCTTAGGTGCGGCCTTATAGCCAACCTGATCCTGCAAGCCGAACGCGGTCAAAATGTGGGAGGGGGCTTGCCCCCGATGGCGGTGGAGCAGTCATGCATGTAGTTGCTGACACACTGCTATCGGGGGCAAGCCCCCTCCCACATTTGGATCTCCATGGGTCAGATAGACCTCATTCT
>NZ_JYLL01000051.1 GCF_001439695.1 Pseudomonas veronii | reverse complement strand
CACCACCAGCCTTGTCGAAGACGCGGACCTTGAGGCCCTGCTCGTCGCGCAGTTTTTTCAGCATATACAGGCCGCCAAAACCTGCGCCAACGACGATGGCGTCGAAATTTTTTGTTGTTATCACAGCGTGTCTCCTTATTACGGCCAAAGCTTCGCCTTGCGGAAGCGTGGGCCCGCATTAATTGGTTGGAATGATGAAACCCCGGATAGTCAAATCCGGGAACAGCAAGCGGCTATCCCGTCACGCGGACTTGAACCATTTAGCGATACGGCTGAGTTCGGCATCGGCCTCGCGGGCACGCCCAGCCAAGATCGGGAATACGTGCTGCATGCCGTCCACCACAGAAAGGGTCACGTCCCCGCCGGCGGCCTTGGATATCTGTGCCAGGTCAGTGGCGTTATCGAGCAGCGTCTCTAGCGACCCGACGGCGACATACAGGCGCGGAAAGCCCCGGTAGTCGGCCTTAAGTGGATTAGTAAGCGGATTGGTACGAGACACAGTCTCGCCGAGGAACATGCCCGACATACCCTGCAGAACAGCTTTACTCACCAGCGCATCAGTTGCGTGGTTGGCCTCAAGGGTCTTGCCAATATGCTCCATGTCGAGCCACGGGGAGAGCGCGATTACGGAACCCGGCAAAGCAATGCCGTCGTCGCGCAATTTGAGCACTGTTGCGATGGCTAGGTTGCCGCCAGCCGAGTCACCGCTTGTCGTAATGTTTTGTGCCTGATAGCCGCGAGCGAGAAGCTCGTGGTACACCGCAGTCGCATCCTCCAGTTGTGCGGGGAAGGGATACTCGGGCGCCCGACGGTAGTCGATGATGACCGCTGTGACACCCAATTGCTTTGCAAGATGTCCTGCAAGCTTGCGATGGCTAGCGGCTGATCCCACCGCGAAGCCGCCCCCATGGGTGTACAATATTACTTTGGAGGAGTCGGCTCCCACCGGAAGCGCCCAGATGGACTCGACTCCAGCGACAACATCTGATTTGTAGGTCACGCCCTCGGGTTCCAAGGTAGGTTGGTGCCATTCGTCAAACAGACTGCGTAAGTCAGCAATTGTCAAATTGGGATTGGCTGCGATACGGTCGGTCCAGGACTGGTAGAGTGCGCGCAGGAAGTCTGCTTCGGATGAAGTATTCATGGTAATTGTCTCTATTATTATTGTTAATATTGAACAGCTACCTTGTATTCTGATGACTGAAGTGATGGAGATATTGAACGTTTCTTACATATTTTTTGGATGGAATTGCTAATCATAGAGCTGTCTACCGCTCGCCAAACCCTGGCTTGGTTGTACAAAAGTAACCAGCCTGCTCGATTGTCCCGCTAAAACGAGGAAAGCCCTACACGTGTAAAGCTGCAGGGCTCTTCGGTCAAGCTGACCATTTTAGTTTGGGCGGTTGCAGGAGCTGAGTGCAACACGGTCATTGAATTGAAGCTGGAGCATCATGCCGCATAGCCATGGCCTTCTGCATCACCTCACCCATAACTTCGATGGGGCACTTGAAGTCGAAGCGCTTACGCGGTCGCATGTTCAGTTGCAGTGCGATGGCATTCAATTCCTCCTGGCTGTATACCGGCAGATTCGTGCCCTTGGGTAGGTACTGACGGATCAGACCGTTGATGTTTTCGTTGCTACCTCGCTGCCAAGGGCTGTGCGGGTCGCAAAAGTAGATCGCTATGCCGGTTTTCTGGGGGATCTCGGCGTGTCGCGCCATCTCCCGGCCCTGGTCGTAGGTCATGCTCTTGCGCATTGCCAGCGGCATGCGGTTGAGCGCTGCACTGAAGCCCTCCATCGCCGATGGTTGCCGTCGCATCATTCATCTTCACCAGCATCAGGTAACCACTGGTGCGCTCCACCAACGTGCCTACGGACGAGGCGTTAGCCTTACCCTTGATCAGGTCGCCTTCCCAGTGCCCCGGCATCAGCCGGTCTTCGATCTCCGGCGGACGCACATGAATGCTGACCATCTGTAAGCGTCCGAGCTACACCGCCTTGCAACTCAAACCTTAATCCGTTTAAACCACTGGTTCACGCGCTCGCACTCAAATGTCGCTGGATCAAAAACATCGCCATGCCATTCAACCAGGGCGTCATGCTCTGGATGATCGGGGTTGCCCATCGCCTCCAGAAACTCCTCGTAACCAGGCCCGCCACCCACGTCTTCCGGTGGGCAAGCATTGGCGCCGTCGATGCAGTACGGCACCTGAGGACAGGCAATAGCGGGTAGCGCTTTTTCGACCTTGATACTGTGATGCTAACTGTCACCAAAGTCGTAGATATAATTAAATGTCCGCTTTCCGTTCAGCGCCTTGATCAGCGTTTTACGGGCTTCCGGGTTCACCGTCGGCCCCCAACCATCAGGGTCGGGCATGCCGTAATTCTCACCAGCAATTTCAAACTCATGCAGATGGCTATCACTCCAGCCCATCACGACCTGGATGACATGGTGCAGCTTGCCCATGGTGATGTTTTCAGGCACCGCGAACCGACGCCAAATCTTCGAAGTGATCCACTTCGGCTCGATGTGCAGCAGTAACAGGTCGGGGGCGGGTTTGGGTAAACGGACAGTTTTAACCATGGATCAGGCGGCCTCGCAGTGTTCAGTGTGATTCAAAGAAATGTTCCAAGGCAGTAACTCGCTCACCCGATTGATCGGGTGTTCGGCAATGTGCTCAAGCACGTAGGTCAGATAGGCCTGTGGGTTTAACCCGTTTAGCTTGGCAGTACCCACCAGGCTGTAAATCGCAGCGGCTCGTTCTCCGCCGGCATCGGAACCGGCAAACAGGTAGTTTTTGCGGCCCAGCGCGACGGCGCGTAGCGCCCGTTCGGCGGCGTTGTTGTGTACGCCCTGACAAGGCGTATGAGTTCAGTGGGTGCGAATCCCACCCGGCTACTGTCGCTCCGGCCGGAAGCACTTTGGAGCAGTTCAGGAGGCAACGAATGGGCTGAAGTATCTGAAGAAAAGGCTTCTTTAGGAAGTCAGTGACTGTGCAGGCCGTAGCGCGCAGCGAACACCGAGCAGGCCCCGAAAATGCCTTGCGGTAGCCGACCCGCCATAATAACGGGGAAGGTTGATAGTGCTGAGGGATCGAGCGTCAGACGAACTTGGCACTGCCGCCGGGGTAGTGGTGATGGCATGTACAGAAGAGAACTCATGCGAAACAGGGGAAGCCTGCCAGGGTGAAGTGGTCATTAGACACGGCCATACAAACAGTGCGCCCGTGAGGGAGGGCGCTGGCTCGGACAGGTGGCGGATGGGCTCGTAGTACCGTTGAGGCCGGGTAATGCCGGAGTAGGAAAGGAGCCCTGGTTCAAGAGAGGAGTACAAAGTGGTAAGAACGATGGGATTGGCTCCAAGCCTATTAACCCAGGTGAGAAATCGCGTTCGGAAACTACAGCGTGCCCTGTATGTGAAAGCTAAGACAGAGCCAGACTTTCGCTTCTACAGCCTGTGGGACAAAGTCTATCGAATCGATGTATTGGTCATCGCCTACCAACGTTGCCGCGCAAACCGGGGCAGCCACGGTGTGGATGGTCAGCGATTCGAAGACATTGAAAACACAGGACCTATGGAGTGGCTGGCTCAGCTACGCGAGGAGTTGAAGTCGGGTGGATATCGACCTCAGCCCCTGCGGCTGGTATGGATTCCCAAAAAGAACGGCAAACTTCGTTCCTTGGGAATTCCTTGTATTCGAGACCGCGTTGTTCAAATTGCCGTCAATCTCACACTCCAAGCAATTTTCGAAGCGGACATGCAGCCATCACAGTATGGCTTCAGACCTCGTCGAGATGCCAAGGAAGCCGTGAGGCAGGTGCACCATTACACTGCGAGGGCTGGATTGAGA
Organism: Pseudomonas veronii; assembly: GCF_001439695.1. Lineage (GTDB taxonomy): Bacteria > Pseudomonadota > Gammaproteobacteria > Pseudomonadales > Pseudomonadaceae > Aquipseudomonas > Aquipseudomonas veronii. Next base: position 16,114 of record NZ_JYLL01000051.1, on the reverse strand, counting down.
GACGTTGTCGATACGGATCTTCGTGACTATTTCAATACCATTCCACACGGGCCTTTGATGAAATGTCTGGCTCGGCGTATCTCGGATGGCAGGGTGTTGCGGCTGATCAAACAATGGCTTGAGGTGGCCGTTATCGAACTCATTGACGGTAAGCTTCGACGCACCAACGAAGCCAAGCACACGCACCGTGGCAGCGCCCAAGGATCGGTGATTTCGCCGCTGTTGGCCAATGTGTACTTCAGGCGCTTCATTCTGGCCTGGGAAAATTTGGCTATGCCAAACGTCTGCATGCAAAGATTGTGAATTACGCGGACGATATGGTGATCTGCTGCCGCCCCGGCAGTGGAGAGCAGGCAATGGTACTGATGGGTGGCTTGATGGCGCGGCTGGGGCTGAGCGTCAATGAAGAGAAAACGGCGCTGGTGAAACTCTCGGAACAGTCACTCGAATTTCTGGGGTACAACCTGGGCAGGCAATACGACCGTCATGGGAAAGCCTATATCGGCACTCAACCTTCGAAAGGGGCGATGAAGTCGATTATTGGAAAAATCCATGACGAAACGGCGATCAGTATGACGTGGGACGCGGTAGAGCACCGGATAGCCGAACTCAACTCGATCCTTCGAGGCTGGGCTGGCTACTTCGACCAAGGGCCTGTGCTCAAGCACTATCGAATCCTGCAACGCTATACTGAGCGCCGTATCCGACGCTGGCTGGTCAAGAAGCATAAGCGACGAGGCCGTTCTGGGTACCGTCTATACCCGGATGCGTTCCTATACGGAAAGCTAGGCCTCCATCAGTTGCCTACGCGAATGGCCGATGTGTCGAGTGCGAAGGCATATCGATCTCGGACGAAAGCCGGATGCGTTAGTAGCGCACGTCCGGTTTGACGAGCGGGGTGTGGAAACGGAGCGCAAGCCACCGCGCCACATCCCGACTCTACCGATTTCGATTCGGCCGTCATTGCAGTAGCGCGTTAAGGCCTGCCACCGGTTGAGGGCATAGAGGATTGCACCGCCCAATGCCGACCTTTTCGACAGTTGAGTCAGCGTCTGATTAAGCCATGCGTGCAGGTGCTCCAGCAGCGGACTGGCCCGACTTTGCCGAACCGTTTTTCGCAGGTTGGGCGGCTGCCCTCGGATCTCGCTTTCGATGGCATACAGGGCTGCAATTCTTTGCAACGCCTCGCCAGCGACTGGTGAAGCCTGGTCTTTGTAGACATCGTAAAACTTGCGGCGGGCGTGAGCCCCGCATGCAGCTTCCTCAATAGTGCTCGTCGCATACAGCTGAGCAAAACCGGCGTAGCCGTCAGCCTGCAAGATCCCGCTAAAGCCCTTGAGATGAGCGCGCGGATGTTGCCCCTTGCGATCCGGCGAGTAGGCAAACCAAACTGCCGCCGGTGTCGAGTCACCCGCAGGTCGGTCGTCCCGCACGTATGTCCACAGGCGAGCCGTTTTGGTCTTGCCGTTGCCCGGCGCGAGCACGCCAATCGGCGTGTCGTCTGCATGGACTTTGTGACCGCTCATGACGTGGTGCTCAAGGGCGTTGATCAGCGGCCTGAGCAACTGACTGCTCTGGCCCACCCAGTCGGCCAGGGTTGAGCGCTCCAGCTCCACGCCCTCACGGGCGTAGATCTCGGACTGCCGGTACAGCGGCAGATGATCGACAAACTTGGAGACCAGCACATGGGCCAACAACTCCGGGCCTGCAAGGCCTCGGGCTATCGGACGACTCGGCGCCGGCACCTGGGCGATGTGCTCGCAGCAGCGACAGACCCACTTCGGACGGACATGGCAAATAACTTTGAAACGTGCCGGAACGTACTCCAGCACTTCGGACACATCCTCACCCAAATAGCGAAGCTTCCCACCGCAGCCCGTGCATTGCGACTCGGGCTGATGCACGTGAGTTTCGCGAGGCAGGTGTTCGGGCAATGGTTTGCGGCGCGAAACTGCGCGAGGGGCCGGTTCGACTGGCCGTGTCATTTCGGCTTGGCTGACTTGCAGCTCTTCAAGGCTCAACTGGAGTTGATCGATCATCGCGTCCAGTTGCTCGGAGCTGCGACCGAACTGCGTACGACGCAGCTTGGCGATCATCATTTTCAAGCGCTCAATCTCTGCCCGCTGGGCAGAGACCAGAGTCTTCAAGGCTTGAAGATCGTTCGGCAGGGAGTCGGTCACGAGAGTCATGATCGCATGTTACTGGGGATTTTTTCAGCGCGGCAAGTCAGACCGCGAGGACAGGCGCTGTACGAATTGGCCTGCGCCAATCAATGCCTTCCAACAGCATCGATAACTGCGCAGGCGTCAGCGACACGCTGCCGCTGGTTGCTTGCGGCCAGACGAAGCGCCCTTGTTCCAACCGTTTGCAAAACAGACACAAGCCGTCGCCATCCCACCACAACAGCTTGATCCGGTCACCGCGCCGTCCATCGAAGCCACGGCGCATATCAGTGACGCCAGCGGCGATCCAGATACGGGTTCCAGCAGGTGGCTGGATCGACGAGCGTCTGGAAGACTGGTTCGATGCCCATCAGCGCGCTCATCCGGGGCAGATCGTGCGGCGTCGCTTGATGGGGGTCGACTGGTTTGAGCCCCGGTCCATGGGTTGAAATCGACGAGCCCTGGATGGGGCCGCTGACCCATGGCTGCTTCTCGCAGCCCGGCGTAACGGCCATCAAACCGCTGGAGAAGGACATCGAAATCATGAAGCTGGCACTGGAAATTGCCTGCAACACGGATGATTCCCTTGCGCAGGCACTGAACAAGGCACCCAGCCGATCACCCTATGCGCGCAACCTGCCCGTACGTACTCATGTGGGCAAGGCTTGAGGTGGTTGTCAGAGGATCGTCGAACTCTTGGCCTGCCAATAAGATCCGTCGACCACTTTTTGCCAATTCCCCGTTCAGCTATTCCATTCGCCGCCGATAGGTTGAGCAGGTATTAGCCTGCTGGCTTAAAACACAATCTTCCAGCTGCCCATTAGAAAAAATAGACATTCCTGGAGGAAGTCGATGAATAGCTGGTTCGCTAATGTCAGCGTCAATATGAAGTTGGCCCTGGGATTCGGTCTTGTACTCTTTTTTACTGCCATCCTCGCTTTGACTGGCTGGAACAGTCTGAGCAAACTCATTGATCCGGCGTTTTGCAAGGTAGTTGTCGCGTGAGCCGTGTTTTTAAGCTGCTATTTTCAGTGCTGGCTGCTCCCGCTCTGGGTTGAGCGTGACGGCGCCGACAGGTTGCCAATTTTGCGTTGCACCCGACCAGCGATGTGGGTGTTTTTGACGGGCTTGCTGGTAGAGCACATGACGCTTGGCCATCACCTCTTGATCTTCTCCACGATGACGCTGCGCCGGGGTCACGAAGCGGATGTGGTTGTGGCGGTGCTCATGGTTGTACCACCGGATAAAGTCGCGCACCCAGCTGCGTGCGGCATCCAAATCGGCAAAGCCATCCTGCGGCCATTGCGGGCAGTATTTCAGGGTTCTAAACAGAGATTCTGAGTAAGGGTTGTCGTTGCTCACCCGGGGTCGTCCGCGCGATGGGGTGATGCCCAAGTCGTACAGTTTGCTCAGCAGCGTCACTGATTTCATCGGCGCGCCATTGTCCGAGTGCTGCACCAGGGGTTGGCCCGTGCAGCGCTCGCCGAGCACGGTACGCTGCATCAGTTCGGCCGCCCGTTCGCCGCTTTCGTGCTCGTAAACCTCCCAGCCCACGGCCTTGCGGCTGTAGATGTCCTCGATCAAGTACAGGTAGTAATACTGCCCGCGCACCGGCGATAGACGTTGAGTAAGAGACAGGGCGTAGTCGGGCTATCTCCCTGTCTCTCCTCACCGAACCGGACGTGCACCTTTCAATGCATCCGGCTCTCCGTTTAAACGCTGGCGAACGCCATAGCCACTTCAGTGAAGCGTGAGGTCCATGTATTCCTGGGCTCGGACCTCAGGTAAGGATTACCTTCGGGCAGACGCCACCTGAACTGCTTCTTGCCTTGCCCAACTAACCGATACAGTGTTTCACCGCTGAGTTTGCCGTTATTGGTCTTGCCAAATAAAACCCAGGTCTTACTTTGGTTGGGCTTAGGTGCTTTGCACCATTGGCGCATCAGGGTGGAGCGGTATTTGTGAGCCAGCCAATGGGCCAGTTTCCAAAACACGACACGATCGATATAGCTGAATACTTTGGCTTTGAAATCAACGAATTGATAAAACGCCGCCCAGCCTTTCAGCTCCCTCTCATCGTTGACTGTGGTTAGCCTCTTCAGTCTGGCACTCAGATGCCGAGGTGAGGGGGACCGCAAGGACAATAAACACATCTAGGAACTTGAGCGTGAACTGCGCCGTAAAGACAAGGCGCTGGCTGAAACCGCCGCGTTGTTGGTGCTACGAAAAAAGCTCAACGATTACTGGGGGATCGACAACGAGGACAACTGACCACCTTGCCGGAACGGCAGTTACTGGTGACCTGGTTGAGTGAGGCCCGGATGGCCGGAGCCCAGTAAATCAAGGCCTGCCAGGAAGTCGGCCTCTCGCTCAGAACCTTGCAGCGCTGGACTGAAACCGAGGCTGTTCAGGCTGACCCCGAACGACGACGGTACGGCCCAGGCCGCGCAGTGCGTTCAACGAGGTCGAACGGCAAGCGATCCTAAGCGTGTGCAATAGCCCGGTGTACGCCCATTTGCCGCCGAGCCAGTCTTGCCGAGGCTGGCTGTAGAACTTCCTCAAATGCCCCATCGCTGGGGGTTATTTTTTACATCCATGCATTGCAGTTGAACGACGATATTCAGTGGGCGTGATGTTGAAAAAGCTTCGAAAGAGGCGCGTCATGTGGCTCTGGTCAGAGAATCCGCTACTGGCAGCGATAACCTTCAACGGCATACCCTGGCGCGCAAGTAGCCGCTTTGCATGCTCAATCCGTTGCCGCATCACATAGGCATGCGGCGAACAGTTGAACTCGTTTCGAAATTTTCGGATGAGAGTGAATACGGTGAGGTGTGTCAGCCCGGCCAGATCCTCAAGTGAAATGTTCTGCTCGATGTTCTCTTTCACATATTGTACAAGGAGCCTGCACTGTGCCGACGAGAGCCTCCCATAGGAGCGATGCTCACGAAAAATGATGTTCGCGTAGCGACGCAATATATGAATACACAATTGGTTTTTCAGCGACTCCACGTAGAGTTTCCCGCCAAGCCCGTCCTCTTTCAATTCGTGTTCAAGCATCGCCACCAAGGTTGGTAGAACCGGATCTTTGGTGCTGACCAAATCGTACATTTCGATATCCTTGATGTCGCGCTCGAACACCTCACCTGCGACACGCGCGACGGCGGCTTGAGTTAGGTACAGATGGGAAACATCGATCGGTTTGTTCCAGCGCCATTTCGATTGCTCGCCACGGGTGAGAATCGACATGGCGCCGGGCTCGACTGTTTCGGAATGCCATCGCCCGCTGCTACGCCGACTCATCTCGGCTACGCCGCGTTTATAGATGACGATCATGAAATCACGCATCTCTGGTATCGCAACGTCCAAATCGGAGTAGCGATACCCCTTAAGCGCAATGCCTTCCCAAGATAAGGGAGCACTGTCCAAGGTGAGATCACCCGGAATCCACTGTAGTATTTGTTCTGGTGAGATCAATTCTTTCATATTAATGTCTGCTCCTTATGCCTCCAAGTGAGCTGGAGCCAATGCTCTCTCGCATTATTTTTCCACTCCATCAGAGACTTTCTTGTATTTTTGGTTTTTCAGACGTTTGTAAGGCTCAAGAAATTGTCTTTTTCTGTATGTCAATTCTATGTTTCAAATGCTTTAGCCCTGACACACGCATGCTGCTTGAGTATGCACAAATAGCGCATGCGACCTGGGGGCTACTAAACCAGCCCCCAAGTCGCACTTAATGGCCAGGGTTGACCTGTATCAGATGGTCAAAACCAGCTCTGGAACCGCTTCGAACAAATCGGCCACCAGGCCGTAATCAGCCACTTGGAAGATCGGCGCTTCTTCGTCCTTGTTGATCGCAACGATCACTTTGGAGTCTTTCATGCCGGCCAAGTGCTGGATCGCGCCGGAGATACCGACCGCGATGTACAGCTGTGGAGCAACGATCTTGCCGGTCTGACCGACCTGCATGTCGTTGGGAACAAAACCTGCGTCGACCGCAGCGCGGGAAGCGCCAACAGCCGCGCCCAGCTTGTCGGCCAGGGCGTACAAGTGTTTGAAGTTGTCGCCGTTCTGCATGCCGCGACCGCCGGAAACGACGATTTTGGCAGCGGTCAGTTCCGGACGATCGGATTTGGCCAGTTCTTCGCCAACGAAGCTGGAAGTGCCAGCGTCGTGAGCAGCCGCAATGGCTTCAACCGATGCCGAACCCCCTTCAGCAGCCACTGGGTCGAAACCGGTGGCACGCACGGTGATCACTTTGACCGCAGCGTTCGACTGAACGGTAGCAATGGCGTTACCGGCGTAGATCGGGCGCTTGAAGGTGTCAGCGCTTTCGACCGAGATGATCTCGGAGATCTGGTCAACGTCCAGCTGAGCGGCAACGCGCGGCAGGATGTTTTTACCGTTGGAGGTAGCGGCAGCCAGGATGTGACTGTAGCCAGCGCCCAGCTCGGCGACCAAAGGAGCCACGTTTTCCGGCAGTTGGTGAGCGTAGGCGGCGTTGTCGGCCACCAGCACTTTAGCTACGCCAGCGATTTTCGCAGCGGCTTCAGCCGCGGCGCCAGCGCCCTGACCTGCAACCAGTACGTGGATGTCGCCGCCGATTTTGACGGCAGCAGCCACAATGTTCAGCGTGGCCGGGGCCACTACTTTGTTGTCGTGTTCAGCAATAACCAAGATAGTCATTTAGATCACCTTCGCTTCGTTTTTCAGTTTCTCGACCAGTTCAGCCACCGACTTGACCTTGATGCCTGCGCTGCGTGCAGCCGGCGCTTCGACTTTGACGGTCTTGTTGGTGGAGGCGGTGGAAACGCCCAAAGCGTCCGGAGTCAGCACTTCGAGAGGCTTCTTCTTGGCTTTCATGATGTTTGGCAGGGACGCGTAGCGCGGCTCGTTCAAACGCAGGTCAGTGGTGACGATGGCGGGCAGTTTCAGGGAAACCGTCTGCGCGCCGCCGTCGACTTCACGGGTCACGGCAACGCTGTCGCCGCTGATTTCGACGTTCGAAGCAAACGTGCCCTGACCGTAACCGCTCAGAGCCGCGAGCATCTGGCCGGTCTGGTTGTTGTCGCTGTCGATGGCTTGTTTGCCGAGGATCACCAGTTGCGGCTGTGCCTTGTCGACCACCGCTTTCAACAGTTTGGCCACAGCCAGGGAAGTCAGGTCTTCGGCGGATTCGACGAGGATGGCGCGATCAGCACCCAGAGCCAAGGCGGTACGCAGTTGCTCCTGAGCGGTGGTCGGACCAATGGAAACAACGACGATCTCGGTCGCAACGCCTTTTTCTTTCAGGCGGACGGCTTCTTCCACAGCGATTTCGCAGAAGGGGTTCATCGACATTTTGACGTTAGCGAGATCGACGCCGGAGTTGTCCGCTTTGACGCGAACCTTGACGTTGTAGTCGACCACTCGTTTGACAGCGACGAGGACTTTCATGGCAGTCTCCATTTAGAAAAATTGCCCCGACAGCACCTGATCGTGCTCGGGGTGCTTATGTTCAGCGGTCGCCAAGCTGCTCGATCACACCTTGAGCCTTCAATTCGGCCAGGCGTACATCACCGAGCCCCAATTGGCGCTTGAGAACTTCATACGTGTGCTCACCCAGCATCGGCGCGGGACGCAGGTATTCCACCGGCGTGCCCGACAACTTAATGGGGCTGCCGACCGTGACAAAGTCCGGATTCAGTGGGTGAGGAATGTTTACCAGCATGTCGCGTGCTTTCACCTGAGGCTCGTCAAGTGCCTGGGCGATGCTGTTTATCGCACCGACTGGCACGCCTTGCGGGTGAATTCGTTGCACCCACTCATCAGCACAATCGCCGAGGAAATGTTGCGACAGAATCCTGATGATCTCCTCACGATTGGTCACCCGGTCAGCGTTGCGGGCAAAACGCGGGTCTCGGGGCAACTCAGAGATACCGATGGCGTCGCACAGGGAGATGAACTGGCTGTCATTTCCGCAGGCAATGATGAAATCACGATCACTGGCACGGAACACCTGATAAGGAACGATGTTGGCGTGAGCATTGCCATAGCGCCCCGGTGGCTTCCCTGAGGCCAGGTAGTTCTGGCTTTGGTTGCACAGGGTGGCGACCTGCACGTCAAGCAGAGCCATGTCGACGTGCTGACCCAAGCCGGTTTTTTCGCGACTGAGCAATGCAGCCTGAATGGCGACGGTGGAGTAAAGCCCTGTCATCAGGTCGGAGAATGCCACTCCAACTTTCTGCGGACCGCCCCCCGGCAGATCATCACGTTCGCCAGTGATGCTCATCAGCCCGCCGATACCCTGGATGATGAAGTCGTAGCCTGGCTCAGCAGCGCGCGGGCCGGTCTGGCCGAAGCCGGTTACGGAGCAGTAGACCAGACGCGGGTTGATTTTGGATAAGCTTGAATAGTCCAGCCCGTATTTGGCCAGTGAGCCAGCCTTGTAATTTTCGATCAGTACGTCACAGTTGGCGGCCAAAGCACGCACCATTTCCTGACCTTCGGGCGTGGCCAGGTTGAGTGCTACCGACAACTTGCCGCGGTTGGTGGACTGGTAATAAGAGGCTTCCTGCGTGGGCTCTTCGTTCTCACCACTCATCCACGGCGGACCCCAGCCACGGGTATCATCGCCCATACCAGGCCGTTCGATCTTGATCACTTCGGCCCCTAGGTCAGCCAACGTCTGGCCACACCAGGGACCGGCCAGCACACGGCTCAGATCGAGCACGCGGTATCCAGTCAAAGCACCCATTTCATTTCACCTTTGTTTGCCGCGCTCATACGCGCTCGATAACCATCGCCAGCCCTTGGCCAACACCGATGCACAGACTGACGACTGCATAGCGCTTGCCGCTCACTTGCAACGCGCGGGCGGTACTGAGTGCCAGCCTCGCGCCAGACGCGCCCAATGGATGGCCGACCGCAATGGCGCCGCCATTGGGGTTCACGCGAGGATCGTCGAAAGCAAGGCCGAGCCCCTTGAGACAGCCCAGAACCTGGCTCGCGAACGCTTCGTTGATCTCGATAATGTCCATATCCGCCAGACTCAGCCCGGCGCGGTCCAAGGCCTTGTGGATCGCCTCTACCGGGCCGACGCCCATGATGCGAGGCTCAACGCCCACAGCGGCGGCAGATAGAATGCGGACCATCGGCACCAGACCATGGCGTTCCCCGGCAGCCCTGGAGCCAATCAGCAGCGCAGCGGCCCCGTCGTTGAGGCCCGATGCGTTGCCAGCAGTGACCACGCCGCCCTCGGACAGGGGTTTGAGCCGCGCCAAGGCCGCCAGATCAGATTGCGGGCGGGGGTGTTCGTCCTGCTCTACGACAGTGGGCGGTGTCTTGCGACCGGTGGGTACGCTCACCGCAAGCAATTCGTCCGCGAAGAAACCGGACAATCGCGCGGCTTCGTATCGGGCCTGGGACCCTGCGGCAAAAAGGTCCGCTTGAGCGCGGTCGATGCCATAATCGCGGGCCACGTTGTCACCGGTCTGCGGCATGCTGTCATTGCCAAACTCGGTGACGATTTTCGGATTGGGGAAGCGTGCGCCGATAGTGCTGTCAAATACCGTCAACTCGCGGCTGTAGGCTGCCTCCGCCTTGGCCATGACAAATGGCGCGCGGGACATGCTTTCCACGCCGCCAGCGATGAACAGATCACCTTCCCCGCAGGTGACCGCACGTGCCGCGTCGATCACCGCCGCCAGGCCACTGGCGCAAAGGCGATTGACCGTCTGCCCCGGTACCGTCACCGGCAGTCCGGCAAGCAGCGCAGCATGGCGAGCGATGTTACGGCTGTCCTCCCCCGCCTGGTTGGTGTTGCCAAGAATCACGTCCTCGATGGCATCACCGGGAATGGCATGACGGGCGAGCAGTTCGCGGATAACGTGAGCAGCGAGATCGTCCGGACGTACCGGTGCAAGTGCCCCACCGTGGCGGCCGAAGGGGGTGCGCAGCCCTGCGAAGATATAGGCGTCGAGCATGGAAAATTCCTGAATGTCAGAGGTCAGTTGAGCGTCGGTTCAATATGGCGCAGCGATAGGCCCAGAGCCGCTCGGCGACGCAGCCAGGGGCCCGGGCGATAACGAGGATCCCCTGTCAGATCGGTCATACGTTCGAGAATGGTCAGCAAGCGTTTTGCTCCGAGACTATCGCCCCAGGCCAGCGGACCCTGCGGATAACCCAGGCCACGGCGGACGCCCTCATCCAGGTCGTCGACACTGGCGATGCGTTGTTGGACGATGTCGCCAGCCAGGTTGACGATCATTGCCAGCACGCGTTGGGCGACGAAACCAACGCTGTCATTGATCACGCTGACGCCGACGCCATCGCGGGCCAGCAAAGCATGAGCTGCATTGCGCATATCGACTCGCGTGGCCGGTGTCGGCATCAGCGTGCGGTAGCGACAAGGGTCGAGCAGCGGGTCGATACACACGGTGCGTGCCGGGTCGGTGGCGAACAGGCCAGCGGCAGCGGTGGCATCCAGGCCGTAGGTCGCGAGCAGACAAAGCGCCTCGCTGCTCGGTGTGACACCCTGCTCGACCTGCGCGCCCAACGCTTCCAGCAGCGCATTCAAGGTGGCACGATCCTCCTCGTTCTCGGTACCGAGCCATACCGGTGGCATAGCCTCGACAACCGGCACTCGCTGCGCCGACGGCGGATCGATCATTTGCCCGTTGGTGTACCGGTAGAACCCGCGTCCCACTTTACGGCCGACATACCTGGCGTCTAGCATCTGCCGAGTCAGCGCCGACGGGCGATAACGCGGCTCCTGGTAAAACTGGTTATAGATCGACTCGATCACCGGGTGAGAAACGTCCAGAGCCGTAAGGTCGAATAACTCCAGTGGCCCCATGCGAAAACCCAAGCCCTCGCGCAGGATGCGGTCGATTTCCGCAGGCTCGGCAATGCCTTCCTTGAGAATTTGCAGGGCTTCGGTGCTATAGGCGCGACCCGCGTGGTTGATGATGAAACCGGGCGTATCCTTAGCCCGAATACCTCGGTGGCCCATGCGCGCCGCCAACGCGTGCAGGCAGTCACCGACCAGCGGATCGCTGGCTAAGCCGTCGATCACCTCCACCACTTTCATCAGCGGTACAGGGTTGAAGAAGTGAAATCCCGCAACACGTTCGGGGTGCCGACATCCGCGCGCGATACGGGTAACGGACAACGACGAGGTATTGGTTGCCAGAATGCAATCGTCGGCGACCACCGCCTCCAACTCGGCTAGCAATGCCTGCTTGGCATCGAGACGCTCGATGATTGCTTCAACCACAAGGTCAACGTTCTTTAACTCCGCCAGAGTCGTCGCCACCTCAAGATGCTCAAGCGTACGTTGCGCGTCGCCACTGGCGATCTTGCCCTTGCTCACTAGCGTGTTCAGCGTCTGCTTCAAGTTATCCAGGGCTGCCTGGGCCGCGCCTTCGCGATTATCGAACAGCATTACCCGGATACCCGCCTGGGCGGCAATCTGGGCAATGCCGGTGCCCATCACCCCAGCACCTACGATGGCCATATGGCTAATTACGCGTGTCATGGTTCATTCCCCTGCAAAGCTGGCTTTACGCTTTTCCAGAAAGGCGCGAGCACCCTCTTTCTGGTCTTTCGAGTCGAATAGCAACTGGAACGCCTTGCGCTCCAGGACCAGTGCGCTGTCCAGTGGCAGGTCGGCGCCGGCCAGCATGACCTCCTTGATCTGCGCCACCGCCAGTGGCGGCAAGGCGGCTATTTCAGCCGCCAGCTCAAGTGCGCGCGGTAGCGTGTGCTCGTCGCTCACCACCTCGCTGACCATCCCCATGGCGAGTGCTTGTTGCGCCGGGACCAAGCAGCCAGTCAACGCGATGCGCATCGCCTGGAACTTGCCGACCGCGCGGATGAGGCGCTGAGTCCCACCGGCTCCGGGCATCAGGCCCAACTTGACCTCCGGTTGACCGAAGCGCGCCGACTCCCCTGCAACGATGATGTCGCAATGCATCGCCAGCTCACACCCGCCACCCAGGGCAAAGCCATTCACTGCTGCGATCACCGGTTTCGGACAACGACCGATGGCCTCCCAAAGGTATTCGGTATGTCGACGGTACATCTCGATGGGACTGGCGTCGGCGAACTCGCGGATGTCGGCACCCGCTACGAAGCACTGCTCGCCACCGGTCAGGACGATAGCGCGCACCCGAGCATCGTCGGCAAGTGCACGAAAGTGCTCGGCCAATTGCTCGCGGACCGCGCTATTGAGTGCGTTCTTCGCATCGGGACGCGAGATCCGCACAACTGCGACAGCATCATCGCGGATTTCCAGAGTCACGACTGACGCGTGCTGGGAGCTCATACTTTCCCCTTATTTTGTGTTTCGCTGTGCGAAACTAAACACCGAAATAGTGAAATATCATAGATGCGGTCTCAAAGCTCTGTAAATAAGCAATATATAAATATAATTAAAACGTTATATATCAATCATTTAAGTTATTTTTAAATGTGGTTTTGATTTTATTGGAATAACGAATATAATTTCGCCACACGAAACTGTATTTTATGTTCTTGCATTTCTCAGAATCGAGGCCCTAACATGCGACGCAACAAGACCGACCCTTCCGCAGCGGACAAGATGAGTGGAGCAGATGAGATTGGCTTGCTGAGAATGGGCATGCTCGACCCAGCAAGCGGGATGAGCGAAGAAGAAAGCAGTGGCCAGTTCGTGACAGCACTGGCTCGTGGACTTGAGCTGATGAGGTGTTTCACACCGCGCGAGAACGTACTCGGCAATCAGGACCTGGCCAGAATGACCGGGCTGCCCAAGCCGACCGTGACGCGCCTGACCAATACGCTGATGCGTCTTGGATGCCTCAAGCGCGAAGTGCACTCGGGCAAATACCAACTGGATGTCGGTGTACTCGGGTTCGGCTACGCAATGCTATCGAACCTTTCAATTCGTACGGTGGCCCATCCATTGATGGAGGAATTGGCAAACCACGCTCAGGCCGCCGTCGCCATGGCCGCCCGCGATCGTCTTCAAATGGTCTACCTGGATGTGGTTCAGGGTCAGGGCAACATGACCATGCGGCGACAAACAGGCAGCTACTTGCCGCTGGCACAGAGTTCGGTGGGTCGAGCGTGCCTTGCTGCGATGCCGGAAACCGAGCGAGAGTTTCTGCTCGACCACATTCGCCAACGCGAATCGGAGCAATGGCCAGCCATCCGCAAGGGGCTGGACACAGCGTTCAGGGATTTTGCCGATTACGGGTTCTGCCTGTCGATCGGTGAGTGGCACCGCGACGTCAGCTCCGTTGCAGTGCCGTTGCTGCACCCGCAGTACGGGTTGCTGACCTTCAACTGTGGTGGACCTAGCTTCCAGCTGCCGCGCGAAAAGCTTGAAGACGATATCGGACCTCGTCTGATCAATATGGTTAACAACATTGGCGCCGCTGCTCGCTGAAACGACGGAGTGACGGCGCCCTACTAAACCGGCTCGCTTGCGAGCCTCAAGGAGCGCACATGATCCGTGACACAGAAACCCTACAGATTTTGCTGGACTCCCTTCGCCAGTTCGTCAACGAAGCGCTGATCCCACGGGAAAACGAGGTTGCCGAGACCGACAACATCCCGGACGACATCGTTGTCCAGCTGCAAGAAATGGGGTTGTTCGGGCTGACTATCCCGGAAGAGTTCGGCGGCATGGGTGTGACCATGGAAGAAGAGGTAAATATCGCCTTCGAACTGGGGCGCACCTCTCCAGCCTTTCGTTCCTACATTGGCACCAATAACGGTATCGGCTCCATCGGCATTCTGCTCGACGGCAGCCAAGAGCAGAAACTCAAGTACCTGCCAGGCCTTGCCTCGGGTGAGCTACTCAGCGCCTTCTGCCTGACCGAGCCGGACTCGGGTTCCGATGCCGCCTCGCTGAAAACCAGTGCCGTGCGCGATGGCGATCACTACATCATCAACGGCACCAAGCGCTTCATCACCAACGCCCCCCACGCCGATATTTTCACCGTAATGGCGCGCACCAACCCGGACATCAAGGGTTCCGGCGGCATCAGTGCATTCATCGTAGAGCGCGACACGGCCGGTATCTCCTTGGGTAAACGCGATAACAAGATGGGACAGAAAGGCGCTCACACCAGTGACGTCATCTTCGAAAATGTCCGCGTTCCAGCCAGCCAGTTGATCGGTGGTGTTGAAGGCGTGGGTTTCAAAACCGCCATGAAAGTACTGGATAAAGGTCGCCTGCATATTGCCGCCCTGAGCGTCGCCGCAGCCGAGCGCATGCTGGCGGACTCGCTGCAATATGCAATTGAGCGCAAGCAATTCGGCAAGCCGATCGCCGAGTTCCAACTGATCCAGGCGATGCTCGCCGACAGTAAGACGGAAATCTACGCAGCACGCTGCATGGTCCTAGATGCGGCAAAAAAACGCGACCAGGGCCTGAACATCGGTACCGAAGCCTCCTGTTCGAAGATGTTCGCCACTGAGATGTGCGGCCGGGTCGCCGACCGCTGCGTACAGATCCATGGTGGCGCTGGCTATGTCAGCGAATACGCCATCGAACGCTTCTATCGGGACGTTCGCCTGTTCCGCATTTATGAAGGCACCACCCAGATCCAGCAGTTGGTGATCGCCCGAAACATGATCCGCGACGCTCAAAGCTGAGGCCTCAGGCCTTCAAACGCTGGTTCAAGCCCCCTGTTCCCATAAATTTAATAAGGTGACGTGATGGACGCGGCTGCTAAGGTCAGTGCAAATACACTGGTCAAAACCAACACTTGGGTGTTGGTATTTGTCTTCTGCTTTCTTGGATTGTTAATCGACGGCGCCGATCTGATGCTGCTTTCCTACAGCCTCAGCAGTCTGAAGGCTGAATTTGGGTTGAGCAACGTCGAAGCCGGTAGCCTGGGTAGTTTCACCTTGGCCGGCATGGCCATCGGTGGCATTTACGGTGGCTGGGCTTGCGATCGTTTTCGGCCGGGTAAAAACCGTGGTCTGGAGCATCGTACTTTTTTCCGCCGACACGGCTATGCTAGGCCTGACGCATAACTATTGGCAGTTCGCGATCACCCGATTGGTGGCATCGCTGGGGATTGGCGCACTGTACGTGGCTTGTAACACGCTGATGGCCGAATACGAACCCACTCGCTACCGCACAACGGTACTGGGCACCCTGCAAGCGGGCTGGTCAGTGGGCTATATCGTCGCGATGCTGCTGGCCGGCTGGATCTTGCCGAGCCATGGCTGGCGCTGGCTTTTCTACATTGCCATTATCCCGGTGATCCTGGCCGTGGTAATGCAACGTTTCGTGCCGGAGCCGCAAGCCTGGATCAACGCTCAAGCCGAGCGCGCCAAAAAAAAATCAAGGGCATCCAAAAGCCATCCTCCGAAAAACGCGAGAGCATGTACAAGCTGATCTTCGGTGATCCGCAGGCTCGCCGGATGTTTATCTCCTGGGCCCTGACTACCGGCTTTCTGCAGTTCGGCTACTACGGTGTGAACAACTGGATGCCGACGTATCTGGAAAGCGAACTGGGCATGAACCTCAAATCCATGACCGGCTACATGGTCGGCACCTACACCGCCATGATCCTCGGCCAGATTCTCGCCGGTCTGGCGGCTGACCGTATCGGTCGTCGTACCGTGTTCGCCTTTGGTGCCTTTGGTGCCTTTGGTGCCTTTGAACCGAAGGTCTGAAGTAGTCCCGTTTTCCGAGCTGATTTTCTCAATGATTTTTAAAAAACAGCGTCTCAATCGAAAATCAGGTCATTTTTCACCTTCAAATACAGGGTTTCGCCCTTGTGAGGCGCTTCGCAGGGTTGATTCCCTGCATCACGGGCGCACCTCTCCCATGATCATTAACTGTTTGGTAAGCGTCCAGCCCGCCCACCTTCTCCTCGAGCACCCCTGCCCGCATCCTCTGTATTTTTCAGCAGGGGATTCACATGGAAACGATGCACGCGCGGCGCGAGTCCTGGGCCAGGCATGTCCAGGCC
>NZ_JYLL01000050.1 GCF_001439695.1 Pseudomonas veronii | reverse complement strand
CGTGTGCATCTGCTGCAGAACTGGTTCGGCTACAGCGATCCAGCGATGGAGGAAGCGCTGTACGAAACCACGATCCTGCGCCAGTTTGCCGGGCTGAACCTGGAGCGCATCCCCGACGAAACCACCAGGTGTCAGTTGGTCGAGATTGGGCGAGGAAGTCATGCCGCTGATTGTGCCAGAGCAGGCGATCAGCGCAGATAAAGCGATGGGCTAATGGCCGGCGCTACAGCACTGTGATCGCACCGGCTGCACCAACCCGCTGCCAAGGTAAACCGAGCACCAAAGCCTGAAGCTGCTCGGTGTCGAGTTCAACTTCCGAGCCGCGGTGGATGCCTGGCCAGTGAAACTTGCCCTGGTTCAATCGCCGCGCGGCCAGCCAGATCCCTACACCGTCATGCACCAACACTTTCATGCGGTTGGCGCGGCGGTTGGCGAACAGATAAGCACAGTGCGGCTTCGCCGCACCGAATACCTCCACTACACGGGCCAATGCGGTCTCGGTGCCGGCGCGCATGTCCATCGGCTCAGTGGCAAGCCAGATGCTATCGATGCGGATCACGGGGCAAGCCCCCGGACAAAGCGGGCGCAGCCGTCAGGATCGGACACTGGCCATTTCACTGTGACTGACTGCTCGCCAAGCGATAGCTCAATAATCACCGATCCTGCAGTCGGCCGTTTGGGCGTAGCCCTCAATGGAACGAACGCCGGCAACGCCGCGGGTAGCTGATCTCGGTAAAGCGGTAGCCATTTTCGAATGACGTTGGCGTTGATGCCATGGCGGATGGCAACGCTGGAGACGGTCGCACCCGGTTGTAGGCATTCCTGAACGACCTGGACCTTGAACGGTTCGGGGTAAGAGCTTCGTTGGCGCATGGAAATCCTAACGTTAAGGACGAACGCGTCCGCTTAAAAATACGCGGACACCATCGCCCTTAATGCTGGAGTTCGGAAGGTGACTTGGCTGGACGCTTACCCAAGATCGCAGATTGCAGGTCATTATTCACGGGACGACCATTACGCAGTAAAGCCGGTGCACCCTCAGCCCATGCTATGCAGTCAGGACCACTAGGCGTGACGGGGGCGTAAACCACGCCCAGCACTGGCGTTGCGTTATGCAGCAATCCGATAGAAATGGCAGAGCCCGGCCGACGATTGAGGAAGTCGCCTGTTCCATCATTGGGGTCAACAACCCAACTAAATGGGTGGCCTGATAGCTCGCAGCCCGTTTCTTCTCCGACAAAATCGCAATTAAGGATGTGCTTCAGTCGCTGTCGCAGAAGTACCTCGATTTCAACATCGACGTCTGCCTTAAAGCCACTGCCCCTTGGGCCGTCTGGTCTATTAAGCTCTGACTCAATAAGTAGGCCTGCTTCGTAAGCAAGCTGCATGACGGGTTCAAGAAGATCGCTCAGCCGCAGTCCTGTCATCAGCTCTTTTCCCAGTAGTTACCCTTGCTGACCAAGCCAAAATCCTCAGAGGAAAATGGCTGCTCATCATCGAACATGCCATTGACCATACACTCCCGACGCAATCCACTCAGCACCCTGAAAAAGCAGGGCTCGCAGAGATGCACCCGATAGTGCTTTCCGTCATGCTGTGATCCATATCCCCATTGGGCTTCAAGCTTGCCGTATTGAAGGCCATAGCCAGGGATACGAGTTCCAGAGCGGCACACGTCGCAGATCACATCCTCAACGACATCGACCAATGCCTGCGACCTAACCTCCATACGCACCTCACGATTACGTTCCACGCGGCACCGGCCGGTTATGGATTCATGCACACCGGCATCATTCGAGCAGCCTCGACTGGCTGAGCATCAGAAACAAGCCAGTAGCTGCTGCCGGTAATGCTGGGAAAAGCTGACCTGGTAAGCGGGCTCATTTGCAAAGCCACCCAGCGAAATGATGTTCGTAGCCTGCGACCCAATACCAGGTTCTGCGCCACCTAACCCAGCATCGCCGATACCCTTGACATGGCCCGAAGCACCCATCGGTTCAGGCCTTGAGTCTGGATTAAATCCAGGCATCTGCACATCTCTCAAAACGGCCAGGTCATCCGGCAAGTCATCTGCAATTCGCTCCGCAAAGCCCTGAAGCTTCGGTTCTGCCAGCATGAATAGCCAAGCCTGGTCATCCGATTCACCTGTGCGTCGCAGTACCCGTCCCAGCACTTGCCGGTAATGCAGTTCGGTGCGGATACGGCTGAGATAGCAGCACACTTGCAGGCGTGGAATGTCGGTGCCTTCGCTGATCATTCCTACGGCGACAATCCAGCGGCAGGTGTTGCTGCGGAATGCATTGATCACTTGCTGCGCATCCGGGGTTTTGTTGGTCACGATACGGCACTCTTCACCCATTGTTTCCAGAGCCTGGGCTATTTGCTGAGCGTGTTCGATGTCGGTAGCCACCACCAAGCCGGCGGCATCAGGCTTGATCTGGCGTAGCTCGTTGAGCTTGCTGTAGCCAAGGTCGAGGATTGGATTGATCACGTCGTCATGGCGCAGCAGTTCCTCATAGGTGACAGGTGACTCCCCCAAAAGCTTGGCGATGCTGGGAAACAGCCTGACGGAGCTATCCGCGCCAAGTTCTTCAGTGAGTTTCACCTTCTGATTATCGAGCAACACAATGCGAGGGGATCGGCACACGCCGTCGGCAATGGCGTCTTTCAAGCCATAGCGGTAATCGCAGATCAAATGCCCTTCGGGCGACGAATAGCGAGCCAAGGCAATGGCCTTGTCGTCCGAACGCCAGGGCGTGCCAGACAGGGCCAACGTGAAGACAGCGCGATCCTGTATCCGGTGCAGTATCTGCTGCCCCCAGGCATTGCTGAGGAGCGGATCGTGGCCGGCGCAATGGTGGATTTCATCGAAGACCACAAGCACCCGGTAGTCATCAAGAAGCTGCCAGAATCCCTCATCACGGTATTCCATGGCCTGATAGGTATAGGCCGCCCCCACGGCACCCATCTGGCCATCGAGACGTCTGCCTAGCACTTCCGAAAAAGTCGAACGAAAACCCTCCACGACCTGGCAGGACGGCGCAAAGCACAGCACCAGGTCAATTCTGTCCTGCTGAAGCAGTCGGCTGGTCAGCTCCGCGGCCATGCGCGTCTTCCCGGCTCCCGGCGTTGCCTGGCAGAAGAAGTGCTGCGTGACGGTAAGGTGCTCCAACGCCTTGGTGATGCAGCTGTTCTGCCAGCTGCGTAGCGATCTGCTCATCGTGGCGCTGCGAGCGTTTTGAGGGTCTTTTCTATGGCGCGTAAATGGCCCAGAAGGCGAGAACTGCGATCCCTGGCCTCCAGGTAATCGCCTTCAACCTTGTCGCGCAAATGCGGCATCTCGTCCAGAAGCAGCTTGAATCGCTCTGCCTCGCCCATTGAAGTGAGAAAGTCCAAGCGGATTTCCTTGTGGAGCGCCTCCAACTGCAAATCCGTATTGGCCGGCAAAGCCTCCACGTCGCGTACCGCCGTGTCTGGTTCGGGCACTCCGGCAGCCATAAGGCTGCTCTCAAAACCGTTGTCGATCAGTTCCAGTTGTAGGTGTGCCGGAATCGGCTGCAGGTGGTAGACCTGTCCTCGGACACGACGGTCCTCGTCCAGTGCAACCCAGCCCGCGCGCACTAGTCGACGGATCTGCTCATACACATAGCGTCGCACATCGGCGATACGGAAATGTGTGCCATTCAGGCGAGCAGCATAGGCATCGCGCAGTTCACGGGTCGTAAAGGTTGTACGCCCTGGCTCCTGAAGCAGCTCATACAGACGCCTGTCGAAGATAAACGAGGCCGATTTCATTGAGGCACCAGAAGAGTTAGCGCGAAAGAAATGCGGATTATAATCCGTGGCCTGTGCGTCCGCAAACGCACGATAGTGCCGCCTCAAGTTGAATTGAGACGGTCATGGATAAGTTGGCGAAAGCGTTAGGGGAACGCATCCGAGTGCAGAGGAAGGCCTGCCGGATTTCCCAGGATGCACTGGCGCTGGCGTGCAATATCGACCGCAGCTACGTAGGGCGGATCGAACGTGGCGAGGTCAACATCACCGTCGAGAAGCTGTATCGCATCGCAAGCGTGCTTGCATGCGATCCATGCGGCCTACTGCCTCAGGCGTCAGAGCTTTAGCCCACCTGATCGACGCTGGCGCTCAAGAAGGCTTGAAATTGCATTAATGCTGTCGGCCCTAACCTCATTATCCAGACTACTAGCTAGAACATTCCCCGACGCTTGTGATGCTGTCGAGGAGGCGTAAATCTATCAATGATGTAGCCGAACCCGGCGTGACTTGTTCTGACGCTCAGCTAGTTCCAGTTCTCTCACGCGCGCCCATAGCTGGAGGTTCTGTGTAAGCGCTCGATCACGCTGCGAACTGACCATCGCCAGCTCTTTTTCTAAAAACAAAACTTTATCTGCTAAACGTTTAATGCTTTTACCACTTGATGAGCCGCAGCCCTTGTCAGCCTCAGCACGACAAGCCTCGATCTTTGCGAGTAATGGCAAATGTGTTTTGCGAGACTTTTTCAGATAACCACGGTCAAATCCAGCCTCATGACTGACGATGCTCGCGGTAAGTTTGGATAGGTCTAGCCCTACATGCTCGGGCATAAAAGGCTTCCCATCGAGAAGGCGCTGCAAAGCTTCCTGACAGGCACCAACCCCCTTGCTTATTCCTTCACCAGACTTCATGACTAAAGCTCCACAGTGTCGATCAGGCGAGTCTTGAAAACCATTAGGCGCTCAATATCGCCCTTCACAATTTGATATTCGCCTGAGTCTTCTGCGTAGTTTGACAACTCGTTTTTCGCATCCTCAATGGCCGCACTTAACCTGGAGGGCTTGATAATCGCACCCTCGCAGGACAAACATTCAGTATAGTCACCGAGCATGAAGGAATCGCAGCGGCCCACCTTGGTGCAACCACCGAGTAGCGTTGGCCGATAGCTAATTGCACCGTTCTTCACCCGAAGCTCTGTATCGGCACGAATATCTTCAATCTTTATCTCGCCAGCTTCAACACGTTCTTTCTGCCTCTGCATGTATGAACCGGTGCCACCAAACAGCGGTTCTTCTTTGAACAGCAGATCTGCAATCAACTGATTGGCCACCGACATCGGCATGGCCATCTGGAACTCGAAAGCAAAGTGGTTATATGGTAGCACGAAGTCTATTTTCTTCTCGTCATAGTAGCCAAAAATGGTGCGCAAGTTATCAAAGCCATTCGCATAATAGCGCGCCATCTGAATGGTCATATGCTTGAACTGCGCTCGCAGAGTCGGTAGCGAGAGAAAGCCGCTACTGCTTCCATAGAAGGCCAACGAACGTCGGAATTGATGGCTAGTCAGCGGCCAGGGCTGGCCTACTGCAAAATCTGGCTCATTGTAAAAGTCACGAGAAGGGTCGCTCTGAGCCAACTCTTGTAAATCCTCTGATTGAATCGATAAGGATTTCAAAGCACTGCCCATCGTTGCTCTCAATGTAAAGTCTGTTACACCAACTTCTGCACAATTCTTCGTTTTACACAGGACGGACGGATTGATGAATAGCGGACAACGATCATCCAGTTCAATCCTATAGAGCCGGGCTAAACCACGACAAATCGCCTGGCCAACCTCGACCGCCTTGACGACTTCGCCTGCCGCGAACCATGCGCTTTCTTTCTTGTAACCGCTAAACTTCGTGGTAGTCGATAATATGTGTACTGATTGCGGTTGATCGCGCATAAAACCTTGATCATCAACCACTGAACATCTCACGACTTGATCAGATAAGCAGTTATAAGACATACGCATCACCTCTTGATCACGCATGCCGGTATATAGGTGTATCACCATTCTCACCACATACTGCATCTTGAGAAGGACTCGCTGCAGCTTTCTCTTTTCGGAACAGGCAAACTCACCGACAAAAACCGCAGCCAGACCATATTCCTCTATTGCTTGCTGAATACCGGGGCGATAGCGCGACTTACCACCAACCCCCAAAGATTTTTGACGGTGCGGAGTAAGACCGAAATACTCATCAGCAAAGCACGATATAAATGAATCAATATTCCCAACACCCAAGTAAAGATGATCGAGCAGGTCGCCACAAATATTTATTAAATTCAAATAAAGGCGTGTCGGAATTACCGGATGCTGTTTAGAATCAGGTCTTCTCAAATCAAAAACTCTTGGATTCAGCACAACATACCCTAGGCGTTCCTCGCCCACACTAATCAATCCGTGCAATATCCCACTAAGAACCGTCTTGTCAAAATTACTTTCACTAACAAAAGCCGCTAGATAAACAGGCACGGTAAAAAGCTGCTGCAAGGACAGCACACCAACCATTGACTTCTTTTTCTGCGCATAGCAGAACTTCATAGCGATGCGCAGCACAACCCAATATGAAATAATCGTAGATGCACTCAGCTTACCAATCCGCCCACCGCCAGCGAAATAAATAAGACAATACAGAAGATATTTGGCTTCTTCGATCAGCGCTTGCTGATCATGACCATAATCACCGAACACCATATCGAAGCGTATTCGGCCAATTTTTTTTGCACTCAGCCTGTACGGGTTAAAGTCCCATACAGACTCGCCGTACACTGCCGTTGCATTGCCATACTCAGTGCGACAGATAACAAAATCCGACGCGGGCTTCCCATACAGCTGAGCCGCACTATCTGGCTGGCTGGTGACTGGAAACTGGCCGCTAGAAAAAAGACTACCTATCGACTGAACAGCAGCACTCAAAATACGATCCCCATTTTTTCATAGCGACCCAACCGGACTTCCCAAAACTTAGTTAACTCGCCGTATTCAAACACCTTAGCTTTAACCTTTTCGACTGTCTGTTTCACCGAGCTAGAGCGCTCACTAAGAGCATCGACTATAAACTCGATCCGGATAGATAACTCTTTGAAAAGTGCCTCAGTATGCGCTGCATCGGGGGCCGATTTACGCACGGCATTGACCACGTATTGCAAACTCAGAATTTTATGCAGATCCTCCTCATCGCCGTGACATAAATAGTTTTCGCAGTACAAACAACCATATTGGGTGCGGCAGTTCGGCTCTATAATCAATCCCACATCAGTGGCAGACGTCGGCTTATTGAAATCCTCGCAGTGACCCGCCGCTATTGCGACACTACTTGCTACAGCCTTGCGGCTTCGCTCACGCACAACATGAGCAGCGTGGCGTATTGCATCCCAAAACAGGCTGAACTCGGATTGCTGCTGTTCAGGTGTTGCCTCTGCATAGGTAGAAAGATTCACCGCTTCGGTGTGATTGAGGGATGCCGCTACAGTGGACGGCGACAAACGTGCAGAGTGCATTTCAGTGCTTTTGTGCTTGCGTATTTTACGAGTTGAAAGTCTTGGTACAGTCGGATCAAGAAAGACCCCGCTAATAAACTCATAAAATTTTTCTAAGGAGCTTGTCACGTTAAGATCACCAAAGCTTTTGCAAGTTCTAAGCTGACCAGACGTAGGCATTGCAAAGAATAGTCGCTCATGTCTCGCACCATCCAAAATCCACGCACGCAGCTTTAAATACTCTTTCAGCAGCGACAAACCCGAGCCCCGCCCAATGTTGTAAAGCGTTGACTTTCCGCCAGCCCGAAATTTCACAGCCGACAACTCTTTCTTGAGAGGGGACTTTTCAACTTTGAGTGCGTCTTCGTAACTAAACTGCTCAAATTCAGCCGGAGTGGCACCTGTAATCATAAAAAAAAGGATAGCATAGGCTTTCGCCGCAAGACTCGCTAGATTAAGACGATGCCAGTTGCGCCCATCTTCATTAGCCGCATCCAAAGATGCCTGGGAGCTTCTTAGTTCGCGCGCGACATTATAATTTCTCGGCTTTTTTCGGCCAAGCCTCTCGAAGGCCGCGAAGTATTCTTCGGCCGTAGCAATTCGCCGCTCAGCTGAGTTATATGAAGGAGCAGCATCCTTAAATGGGCTGCTCGCGCCTCGGTTGGACGGAAATATAACAACTTCATAATCTCTAACTCCAACCACGAGCGGGTAAGGTTTTTTATTCAAGATAAAATCACTGCACTGCTGGGCAATGGCAAAGCAAACATCTCTATACAACTCGACATGAGCAGCGCCTGCTGTTGCAGAACCTCTATCTGGAACAATCCTTACTGCACCAGCAAGAATATGGACACTATTATCTGGATAAAGTAATTTGATCAGGCTGGATGCTCTAGTTTGGTAGCTTGACGCGGTCCGGGGCTTCAGCTTTTTATCGGATATTTTTTGATTTAGATGCGCTGTATAATCTCGATATGCCTTTTGAGCATCCACGCTACTGGAAAATATTTCTCGGTAACCCTCAGCGTTCAACCAATCAATAAAATATTCGGTATGGAAGAAATTTGCCAAGACTGACTTATCACGCAGACCGACAAAAGACTCCAAAACTCTCACAATCAGCTCACGACGACTTTCAACGAACGACTCAATCACCAATGGCGTCCCGCGATCATCATGAACACTTTTATTCTTACCACGAATGAGATATGCAAAACTACCAATATCTAACGGCTTCTTTTTAACCTTAACGGTCAGCTGCAATCGCAAACGCTCAGGTTCGGAAAACTCCTGAACCAACTCATTTAGCGTAATAATTTTTGTATTTTCGCGATGCTCTAACAGCTGCCGACTACTCATTCTTGGACCGTCAATTTCATGACTTCGTAGTTACCGTTAAACAATTTCTTCTCCCACACCTCTTGGGCGATGACTTTTTCGTGAGTCATATTGAATAACTTTAGATAGTTTTCAGTTGTTTCCCTAGACTCGTGATGCATACGTTTTTGAATAAAATCAATATCCTCCCCTAATTTCAAAACGCCTTCTTGAACCAACGGTTGCAGGCGCTGGTAGAGTTGATAGGCAAAAGTCGCTCGCAGCCAGTGATATGTAAAATCTTTTGGAAATTGGCTAGAAGCTGTACTCTGCAATTTTCGCTTTATTGTTTCCGTCACCTGCCCTGTCTGTGGCGACCTAACAATTGCGTAACGCGGATCATTTGAAGCCATGTAATAACAATTGCCTTGATCGGAGAGAAACAAATACATATCGTCCTCTTCTATCAACAGACCGGGATGACTGACTTCTAATTGAGCACGAAATTTTTCCCGCCGTCTCCTCATCATCGGACTACGTGCAAGCGTGACCAATTCTTCAGCAAGTTGCTTTGGAACATACAGAACTTGAGTTTTGTCAAATTTCGTATCAATGCCTGTGCGCGGGCCGGCATGCAATTTATAGGCACATTCCGGCACTAGTTTGTCTTCTGTAAATCCTTTCAAATGCTTCAAGCGTATGGTCAAAACACTTTGCTTACGAGCTCCAGTCATCAGAGACGTGAGAAGAATCAACCGCTCAATCGTTGACCATTTCTTTTCATTAATGGCCTCCAAAAGCGCGCCTAACTCAAGATTGGAGAGAGGTCGAAGATCCTCGCCATCTTCACGCACGAATCCCAAAGGAACGGAGCTACTAGGCGGCGTACGCCGCGTTTGGCTGCGCTTTTCAGCATCGATGATTTTCGCGCCTTTTGGGCTCTGCACGATAAGCCGCACTTGCTTGATCGTATCAACACGCTTTAGATCGAGGTAATGCCAATGCTCGGAAACGTACTTATAAAAGTGATAGACCGCAGCGGTATATTGATTGATGACCTGATTACTGCGACGGCCTTCTTTAATCAGGTGATAGAAGTACTTGTAAGTCGGGCGAAGCGAAGGACGGGCACCGGAAAAGTCGAGCCAATCCAGATTGTTATCCTCACAGAATAGGAGGTAATCCAACAGTTTACTGGCACGACGCCTAACATCATCAGTGCGTCGACTTGCAGGAGCCCTATCACGCATGAGACTCAGCAAGTAGTCGTTCGCTTCGTGCCAAGGGTTGCCATTAGCACTAAACAAAAATGGGAAATTGAACAGGGCACGGTCATTCCCTGAACCGACTTCATCGCATTTATAAAGCAGATTGGATTCAGCCCCCTCAAGCGCTGACTCAATAGAGCCGCGAGGCGCTTCACTGACATGCAGGATAGCGAAGGCATCCTGCAAATTCGGGATGAGAATCAGACGACCTTCGTGACGCGGATTGGTGTAGGACATTCGCCCCCCCTGATGAATCAGTCAATCCTATATGTTATGCGTCAGTTTACAATCGCTACCTGTCAATCTTTTTGTTGTTAAGCGATTCAACCCAAGGGTCTAACTTATGGAATAGCTTTGGGTATCTGCCTTTAAGATCCTTCTTCACTTCCACGTAGGTGCTACGCCAGAAATTGGCCAGATCTTGGGTGACCTGTACAGGCCTCCGCGCCGGCGACAAAAGATGCAACGTCAGGGGCTGCTTACCTTGGGCAATCCGAGGTGTTTCTGACAGACCAAAAAGCTCCTGCAGCCTCACAGCTAATATCGGAGGATGCTGCGAATAGTCGATTCGGATATTCGACCCAGATGGCACCTGGATGGTCTGAGGTGCCTGTGTCTCTAGTTCCTGTGGAAGCGGCCAAGGCAGAAGATTCCTGACAATCGATGACAGATCCAGTTGGCTGAAGTGGCTGAGCCTCGAGACTTTGCCCAGGTACGGTGCGAGCCATTCTTCCAGCGTGTCCAGAAGGTTGGTATCGCTGAGATCAGGCCACTTGCTTTCTGTTTGGCAATTTTGGATATCCAACTGACGCAGCAGATTGACCCGCGCCTGCCATTGGCGCAACTCAGGGTTCCAAGGCAGAAGCTCGATGCCCTTGCGCCTCACCAGATTTACCAAGGCTAGCGAACGAACTTGCTCATCAAGACTTGGCGAAGGGGTTGCGGACAGTACCAACTGCCCCACCTTGAGTTGCCGCTCAGCCTTGAGTACCCCCTCCCTCTCGTCCCAGTCAACCTCATCGACTGACCTTACAAGGTCAGCCAACTCGTCATCGAACAAAGCTGGATCGAGATCGCTCGCTAGGTAGATCCGCTCCTCGCGCTGCCCTTGCCGACTACCCAGATCGGCCACTACAAGCCACTCATGTTTAGTGAGAGCATCAGGCTCTGAGAACACAGCAGCCCGCCCGTTGGAGAGACGGTACTCAGACGCACTCGCACGCCTCTGGAGACCTACTCGGTCAGGGTAAGCGAATGCCAGTAGGCAGCCTACCCATCTTGGGTGATCCGGCTCGCTGACAGGGTGAACGGCTCTCCCACGTAGCAGGGATCGATACTGCCGAGCAGACTGCTTCACGCGCTGGAAGGATCCACCGCCTCGACGTGAATGTTGATCGCCGGATAATGCACTCAGTCTGATGTGAAGATCGGCACCTGCACCACGCAAAACATCCTTCTCACCCAGCAGCGCAGCGATGTTGCAAGCGAGGTAATCCAGCCCCATCGCGTTGCCTTTAATGAGCATGTGAGCGATCCGTGGATGCGCTGGAAGCTCGCTCATGGCTGATCCGTGTGGTGTGAGCTGTCCAGCATCGTCGAGTGCGCCCAGGCGCTTCAGCAGGTCTCTGGCTTGGGCGAAGGGAGCTGATGGAGGTTGGTCGAGCCAGGTCATCTCCTCTGGCTTCATTCCCCACCGGGCCAACTGGAGCGCCAAGGCTGCGAGATCAGCCTGCAGGATCTCAGGGGTGCTGTAACCGGCCATTTGCTCGTGCTGCGATTCAGACCACAGGCGATAGCAGACACCTGGCTCCAATCGACCTGCCCGTCCTGCTCGCTGAGTAGCACTGGCCTTCGAAATACGCTGTGTGTCGAGCCGGGTCATTCCACTGCGAGGATCGAATTTCGGCACTCGCTCGAGACCACTGTCCACCACCACCCTGACACCTTCGATGGTCAAGCTGGTTTCAGCGATGTTCGTGGCCAGTACGATCTTCCGTGAGCCTTGGGGTGCTGGGTTTATCGCAGCACGCTGAGCATTCAAGTCGAGGTCGCCGTAGAGAGGGCATACGATAACCTCTGGACGACCACTCAACTGCTCCTTAAGCGCCTCAGCCACCCGCCGAATCTCTGCCTGCCCAGGAAGGAAAACCAGAACGCTTCCCGGCTGTTCGTTGATGGCAGCCAAACAGGTGTCAGTGACTCGCGCATCGATACGCTCGCCCGGTTGATAGGCGCTGCCCCAAACTGTCGAGACCGGGTACATTCGCCCTTCACTGGTGACCACAGGCGCATCATTCAGTACCTTGGAAAGGCGAGCACCTTCCAACGTGGCGGACATTAGGAGCAACTTCAATGGAGGCTCATCGCGCAAAAGTTCTCGGGCGCTCAGGCACAGAGCTAGTGCAAGGTCAGAGTCCAAGTTACGCAGGTGATATTCATCGAAGATGACCACGCCCACACCATCCAACGCAGGATCATCTTGGAGACGACGAGCCAGAATACCTTCGGTGACCACCTCAATCTGGGTTCGAGGGCCTACCTTGCTTTCAAGGCGAATGCGGTATCCGACAGTCTCACCAACCTTCTCACTCAGCTCACTCGCCAAACGTTCGGCGGCGGCCCGAGCAGCCAATCGACGAGGCTCGAGCATCAGGATCTTCTGATCACCAAGCCAAGGTTCGTTCAGTAGTGCTAGGGGCACTCGAGTGGTCTTGCCCGCACCAGGAGGAGCTTCAAGTATCACTTCGTGGCGGTTGGCCAGGGCCTCTCGTAAGTCTGGCAATACGAGGTCAATAGGTAGTGAAATCATCGAGGCTCCCAAATCAGGGAGGCAGTATACGACGGGGGATCAAGCGTGGAGATTAAGCGGTCAGACTGAGATGGCGTTGCTTTAGAGTTTTTGACAAGAAAGTAATGGTTTCTGTGCATTCAGCAAAACGTGGAATTCGTCGAAGATCAGCAGCCCCACGCCGTCCAGCGCCGGGTCGTCCTGCAGGCGGCGGGTGAGGATGCCTTCGGTGACCACTTCGATGCGCGTGTTGGGCCCCACTTTACTGTCGAGGCGGATGCGATAGCCGACGGTTTCACCGACCTTTTCCCCCAGCTCGCTGGCCAGGCGCTCGGCGGCGGCGCGCGCGGCCAGGCGTCGGGGTTCGAGCATCAGGATGGTCTGCCCGGCCAGCCAAGGCTCATTCAACAAGGCCAAGGGTACGCGGGTGGTTTTACCGGCGCCGGGCGGTGCTTCCAGCACGGCTTCATGGCGATTCGCCAAGGCGTCACGCAGGGCGGGTAAAACATCATCGATCGGCAACGAATTCATACTGGCTCCAAAGCAGAGCGGCGAGTATAACGGCGAACTGTCGGATACCGGTGGTGGTCTCCCGTAGGCGCGAGCCTGCTCGCGAAAAATCACAGAGCACCACGCACATTCAGGCAGCACGCGGTATCGTTAACGTCTTTCGCGAGCAAGCTCGCTCCTACAGTGACTGACAGGAGATTTTCCATGCGTATCGCTTCCCGTGTCATCGGCGGTGTCCTCGCCGTCACTCTGCTGAGCCAACTGACGGCCTGCGGTTCGATTTTCTATCCCGATCGCCGCGGCCAGATCGACGGCAAGATCGACCCGACGATTGCCGTGCTCGATGCCGTGGGCCTGCTGTTCTACGTGATCCCTGGCCTGATCGCCTTCGGCGTCGACTTCGCCACCGGCGCGATCTACTTCGAACCGGGCAAGACCGCACAAGTCGCCCCGGAGAAACTGCAGCAAGCCATCGGTGCCGACGGCAAGGTCGACACTGCCAAGCTGCAGACCATCATCCAGCAGGAAACCGGTCGCACGCTGCCGCTGGACGACCCGCGCATGATCCAGTTCAAGGGCAGCGTGCAACAACTGGCGGCCCTCGGCTTACAACCGTCCGCCTAAGGATCTGACCCGCTTATGACCAGCAGTCCCGAACACGCCCGGCTCTTGCGCCTGGCCACGCGCGCCTCGGTGGGCGTGGCCTCTGTGCTGATTGTGACCAAGGCCATCGCCTGGTGGCTCAGCGGCTCGGTGAGCATGCTCGCCGGGTTGACCGATTCGCTACTCGATGGTGTCACCTCGCTGCTCAATCTGCTGGCGGTGCATTACGCCCTGCGCCCGGCCGATGACGATCACCGTTACGGGCATGGCAAGGCCGAGTCGCTGGCCGGGATGGCGCAGGCGCTGTTTATCGCCGGCAGTGCGGTGCTGATTGCGTTGCAGGCATTCGAACGGATCAAGCATCCCGAGCCGGTGGGCGCGCCGTGGCTGAGCATTGGCGTGATTATCTTGTCCCTGGCGCTGACCGTGGCCCTGCTGGTCCTGCAACACCACGTGGTGCGGGAAACCGGCTCAAGCGCCGTGCGCGCCGACTCGCTGCACTACCGCTCGGACCTGCTGCTCAATGGCAGTATCTTGATTGCGCTGATCCTGGCCGGTTTCGGCTTCCATCAGATCGACGCCTGGTTTGGCCTGGGCATCGCGGCCTACATTCTGTGGAGCGCGATCCAGATCGCCCGGGAAAGCTTTGCCGTGCTGATGGACGAAGAACTGCCGCCGGACGTCAGCCAGCACATGCTGGAATTGGCGCGTGGCGTACCCGGCGTGCTGGGCGCACACGACTTGCGCACGCGGATTTCCGGCAACCACTGGTTTGTGCAGCTGCACCTGGAATTGCCGGGGGAATTGACGTTGTCTGTCGCCCACGGCATCAGCGACCAGGCCGCCGATGCCATTCACAAAGCCTACCCGCGGGCCGAAGTGCTGGTACACGCCGACCCGTTGGATGTGGTGAGTGGCGCCCAGGCCTAGTACTGCACCTGATAGCCGCGACTGCTCAGGCAGTTGCCCTGGGCCTGGCGGTAGGCTTGCACCACTGCCGGGGCCGGAGCGTAGGTGACCGCTTGCGGGTCGAAGCCACTTTGCTGCACGGCCCAGCGATAACAGTCGTAACCATCCTGCTGCACCTGCGCCGGTGACTGGCCATTGGCGGGATAGGCCACCACGTCATAACCGTTACCCTGGGGTGCTGGCTGCGGTGCCGGTACGGCGGTCGGCGGTTCCACCACCACGTACTGCTGGGTACTGTTTTCGTAGGTGTAATAGGCACCCGCCGCGAGGAAGAACAGCGCACCGCCCACCCACACTTCGCGCGCGTAGTCCGGCAAGTAATGCACGCGGATGCCATACGGCGGCGCCACCACTACATAGCGCGGGCCTTGCGGGCGATACCAGTAGCCGCCGGAGAAGAAATAATCCTGGCCACGGTAAGGCACGCGGTAATTACGCTCGGGAAAACGATCCACCATATACCCTGGGCGATACTGCGGACCGGGGCCCCAGCCGTTGCCGTGCCCATCGGGGCGACCTGGCCAGCGATTATCACCGGGACGCTCATTGTGGTAACCGCCGTCGTTGCCTGGACGTGAACCGGGGCCACCGGCCTCCCAATGTTGATTGCCGTCGTTGCGGCGCGGGATATCGCGGTAGTAACCCTCACGCGGTTCCTGGGTCTGGCGCACCGTATCGGGCCGCCCCTGGATCGGCAGGCTGTTCGACGGTTGTGGCTGCGGTGCCGGGCGACCCGGCTCATTGCCCTGGGGCCGGCCTTGCCCCTGACCGCCGCCGTTCGGGCCGCCGCGATCAAAATGCGGGTTCTCCGGGCGTGGCTGATTGTTCTCAGGCCGAGGCGGCGCGATCTGCGGGCGCGGCTGATTATTCTCGGGCCGTGACGGCGGGCTCTGCGGGCGCGGCTGATTATTCTCGGGCCGTGACGGCGGGCTCTGCGGGCGCGGCTGATTATTCTCGGGCCGTGACGGCGGGCTCTGCGGGCGCGGCTGATTATTCTCGGGCCGCCCGCCACCTTCAGGGCCGCGTTCATGCTGCCCGCCGCCCTGCGGCCGCTCGGGTGAATTATCGCGCTCGTCCGCTGTTACCTGCGCGCTGACGCTGACCACCAACAAACCAACACCTGCCATTCGCCAGATGCGCTTCATGCTCTTCCTCACTGCGGTTTAGGGCTTATCAATGAGACTGGAAAAGCCTCGCCCGGTTCTGGAACAGGTTATCAGTCACGAGAACTATTTTCTTAAGGCAAAAAGAAAGGGGCAGCCCGTCGGCCGCCCCTTGAGAACTTCGTCCTGGCTCAACGCTTATGACGTTGGCTCACCTCACGCCGTCTTGTGGACAGTGTGCAGCCTGGAGGCCGGCTCAACCCTGCTGGGGTGGCGGCCGCAGCGGGCCTGATTGGGCGAGCTGCAGTGGACTATGTCCAGGCGGTGATTCTGTTGGTAATCATAGGCGCAGCGCCCCGGCAGATGATTGCGAAGATTGCGTCAATAAACAGTGCTTGCGCAATTTTTAACCCTTAAGAGATAATTCACCGCAATAGTTACGACAAAGGCCAGCCCCATGAGCAAACTTGACCGATACGACCTGAGTATTTTGGCGGAATTGCAGCGCGACGCGAGGATCTCCAACCAGGAGTTGGCCGAGCGTATCGGGCTGTCGCCGTCGCCCTGCTCGCGCCGGGTCAAGCAATTGGAGGACGACGGCTACATCGCCCGCCAGGTCGCGCTGCTCGACCGCAAGATGCTCGGCCTGAGCCTCACCGCCTACGTGCTGATCGGCATGGACCGCCACACCCCCGAGCGCTTCGAGAACTTCGAAGCCGCCATCCGCACCCTGCCGCAGGTGCTGGAATGCAGCCTGGTGACCGGAATGGATGCCGACTATCAGTTGAAAGTGGTGGTGCCCGACATGGATCACTACCAGAAGCTGCTGCTGGGCCACCTCACTCGGATCGAAGGCGTGACCAGCGTGCGCTCGAGCTTTGTGCTGAACCAGGTATTGAACAGCACCGAGCTGCCGCTGACCCACCTGCGTACTTGAGATCGGTGACGGTCAAAGGTGGGAGGGGGCTTGCTCCCTCCCACATTCAGCCTGTGTTTCAACCGTGAAGTCTGCCTGCGACGCACCGACGCAGGTCAATGCCCAGCCCGAGCACTGCCGTATACTTGCCGCCTGCCCTGTCGGAAGAAACCAATGAACTCGATTGACCCCGCACTATTCGAAGAATGGATGATGACCGGCCTGGTCACGATTCTGATCATTTTCATGGGCTTCATCGTCTGGGACCTGGCGAAGAAATCCAAGGCCGGGCGTTTCGGCTCGTTCATTCTGTTTTTCGTGCTGGGCCTGGGCGTGGCCGCGTTCGTCATCAAGAGCGTGGTGATCGGCCTGATCGAGTCCGGCGCCTTATAAGCGCGCCGGCACGGCCTTCCATTGGCCCTGCTCCAGGCCGTCGATGGACCAATCGCCAATCCGCACGCGCACCAGGCGCAAGGTGGGCAACCCCACCGCCGCGGTCATGCGCCGCACCTGGCGGTTTCGCCCCTCACGAATCACCAACTCCAGCCAGTGGGTCGGCACGCTTTTGCGAAAACGCACCGGCGGGTTGCGTGGCCATAACTCAGGCTCGTCCAGTTGCCGGGCTTCGGCGGGCAAGGTCATGCCGTCGTTGAGCTCCACCCCGTCGCGCAGGCGTTGCAGTTGTTCTTCGGTAGGTTCGCCTTCCACCTGCACCCAGTAGGTTTTCGCCAGCTTGTGCTTGGGGTCGGCAATCCGCGCCTGCAATTGACCGTCGTTGGTCAACAGCAGCAGGCCTTCGCTGTCACGGTCCAGGCGGCCCGCCGGGTAGATGCCGGGGATGTCGATAAAATCCTTGAGGGTCGCCCGCCCGCCTTCGTCGCTGAACTGGGTCAGCACGTCGAACGGTTTATTGAACAGGATCAGCTTCGGCTCGGCCGGTGGCGCCTTGGCGACGCGACGGGCTGCGGAATACGGGGCTTTCACGCCAGGGCGACGCGAATCGGGACGGCTGGGACGGGACATGGCGAAGGAACATCTAACGGTCAGGACCGACAATGCTAGTGGCCTGACCGCTAAATGACCATCCCAACCGCTTAGCGGAACGGCGGCTCGTCGAAGCTGCGCAGTTTACGCGAGTGCAGCGAGTTGAGCTCGGTGCGCAACAGGTCGACCGCCTCGATGCCGATCTTCAAGTGCTGGCTGACCGCCCGCTCATAGAACGCGTTGGCCGAGCCCGGCAGCTTGATCTCACTGTGCAACGGCTTGTCCGAGACACACAGCAACGTGCCGTAAGGCACACGCAAACGGTAGCCTTGGGCGGCGATGGTGCCGCTTTCCATGTCCACCGCGACGGCGCGGGACAGGTTGATCAGCGGCCGTTCCTGGGCCCAGCGCAGTTCCCAGTTGCGGTCGTCGTAGGTCAGCACGGTGCCGGTGCGCAGGCGCTTTTTCAGCTCTTCGCCTTTTTCGCCGGTGACATTGGCCGCTGCTTGCTGCAAGGCCATCTGCACTTCGGCCAGGGCCGGGATCGGGATGTTCGGCGGCACTACGCGGTCGAGAATGCCGTCACGGCGCATATAGGCGTGAGCCAGGACATAGTCGCCGATGGTCTGGGATTGGCGCAGGCCGCCGCAGTGGCCGATCATCAGCCAGCAATGCGGACGCAGCACGGCCAGGTGGTCGGTGATGTTCTTGGCGTTGGACGGGCCGACGCCGATGTTCACCAGCGTCACCCCGTGGCCGTCAGTGGCCTGCAGGTGGTAGGCCGGCATCTGGTAACGGTGCCAGACCACGCCTGCGGCAATGGCGGACGCTTCGCCGTGGTCCATGCTCTTGTCGATGATCACGTTGCCCGGCAACACCATGCGGATAAAACGCGGGTCGCTGCGCAGTTGCTCCAGGCCATGCAGGATGAACTGGTCGACATAACGGTGGTAGTTGGTCAGCAGGATCCACGGCTGTACATGGCGCCAATCGCTGCCGGTGTAATGCACCAGGCGGCGCAGGGAAAAGTCCACGCGGGCCGCGTCGAACAGGGCCAGGGGCAGCGGGTCGGTGTTTTCCCAGTCGTACAGGCCGTCGGCGATACCATCGGTGGCGGCCGACAGGTCGGTGCTGGGGAACACCCGCGCCAGGGTGGCGGCGGTCACGCCGGAGCCGGCCAGTTCGTCGCCCTGCTCGACCACATACGGGTAAGGAATATTCTGCTGGCTGACGCCGACTTCCACCGTCACGGTGAAGTCGTGCATCAGCGGCACCAATTGCTCCAGCAGGTATTTACGGAATGCCGACGGATGGGTGACGGTGACGCTGTAAGTCCCCGGCAGTTGGACCTTGGCATACGCCCGGGTGGTTTGTGGGACTTCGCCATGGCACTGGTAAGTCAAGCGCAGCTCCGGGTAACGAAACATCGCGCGTTGTTCGGCGTCGGGCTCGACGCGGTCCTTGAGGTATTGCTTGAGGGCCTGATTGAGCGCGCCGGTAGCACGCTCATGCAGAGCCGCCAGCCGGTCCACGGCTTCTTCGGCGGTTTGAACGACAACAAAAGCTTCGGTCACGGTAAGCATCCTGTGTGCTGACTTGCAGACCTTTATCTTGCCTGTATCCCGGCCAGACGCAAACTTTGAATTGGCATGCCTACTCAAGAAGAGCTCAGTCCCTGTGGGAGGCTGGCACACCGCGATCGCAGGCAAGCCAGCTCCCACATGTTGACCGCGTGTATTCAACGGGCCTGTGGCGTGGACCGCGCGACAATCGCCTCAACATCCACACCACGTGGCAAGGTGCCATACACCCGTCCCGACGACTGGCCCAAACGGCTGGCGATAAACCCATCGCTGACCGCCGCGTTCCCGGCCTCCAGCAACAACTTGGCCTGCAACGCTACGGCAATGTCCTCGGTCAGTTGCCGCGCGCGGTACTGGATATCCTGGGTGTCCATGAACGCCGATTTCAGTTGCTCGACATGCCGCGCCAACTGCCTGTCGCCATGCCCGTCGCCCAGTTCGACGAACAGCGCTTCCAGCACGCCCGGTTCTTTGGACAAGGCGCGCAGCACGTCCAGGCACTGCACATTGCCGGAACCTTCCCACGTCGAATTCACCGGCGCCTCACGATACAAGCGCGGCAGGATACTGTCCTCCACATAACCGGCACCGCCCATGCACTCGGCGGCTTCGTTGATCATCGCCGGCGCGCGCTTGCAGATCCAATACTTGCCCACCGCCGTCACCAGCCGGGAGAACTTGGCTTCCTGCTCATCGCCCAAATGATCGAGGGCGCGGCCCATGCGCAGGCTCATGGCCAGCGAGGCCTCGCTTTCCAGCGCCAGGTCGGCCAGCACGTTTTGCATCAGCGGCTGCTCGCTGAGTACGCGACCGCCGACCGAACGATGGGCGCAATGATGGCTGGCCTGGGTCAGCGCCTGGCGCATCAAGGCGCTGGAGCCGACCATGCAATCGAAGCGGGTCATGGCGACCATCTCGATGATGGTCGGCACGCCACGGCCTTCTTCGCCGACCATCCAGGCCAGGGCGCCGCGGAACTCGACTTCGCTGGACGCGTTGGAGCAATTGCCGAGTTTGTTTTTCAGACGCTGGATATAGAACTGGTTGCGCGTGTCGTCCGGACGGTGCCGAGGCAGCAGGAAACAGGTGAGGCCCTTGTCGGTCTGGGCCAGAGTGAGGAACGCATCGCACATCGGCGCCGAGCAGAACCACTTGTGCCCCACCAGTTCATAGGCTTGGCCGGGACCGGCCGCGCCCACGGGGTAAGCACGGGTGGTGTTGGCGCGCACGTCGGTGCCGCCCTGTTTCTCGGTCATCGCCATGCCGATGGTGG
Organism: Pseudomonas veronii; assembly: GCF_001439695.1. Lineage (GTDB taxonomy): Bacteria > Pseudomonadota > Gammaproteobacteria > Pseudomonadales > Pseudomonadaceae > Aquipseudomonas > Aquipseudomonas veronii. Next base: position 12,850 of record NZ_JYLL01000050.1, on the reverse strand, counting down.
CACCGGCCTTGTGGGCGATGCCGACGTTGCGCGGGTCGTAGTCGGTGCTGAGGATTTTCGGCAGCCAGGTCTGCGCCAGGTCCGGTTGCAGGCGCAGGGCCGGGACGCAGGCAAAGGTCATGGTCAACGGGCAGCCGGTGCCGGCCTCGGCCTGGCTGTGCAGGTACGTCAGGGCAGCACGGGCCACATGGGCGCCGGATTGTGGATGAGCCCACGGCAGCGACGGCAGGCCATGCTCGACGGCGGTGTGCATCAGCTCATGGTAGGCCGGGTGAAACTCCACCAGGTCGACACGGTGACCATAGCGGTCATGGCTGCTGAACTGCGGCTTGTTCTGGTTCGCCAGGAACCCGGCCGCCATCAGCGGCCCACCGGCCAACGCGCCATACGCATCGAAGCGCGGTGCAGCCCAGCCGGCACCGAAGCGGTGCGACCAGTCTTGCAGCGGCACATCGATGCGGTACAGGTTGATGCCGTCCAGGGAGGGCGGCTGGTTGGTGACGTCGTGGGTTTCGGCGAACTGGTGCAGGTTCATGACGGGCCTCCTGGAAAAAAGGCCACCTGGAGTTGCGGCCCGAATTTCAGTTAAGCACCGTCATCTCGCTTAAAAAAGTGGCATACGCGCCGAATGTCCGGCGCTTTCGCCCTCTGACGGACACAGCAGCCGACGTTCCAGCAGCGCTTGCAGCGCGTCGAAACGTACCGGCTTGACCAGGCGCTCGGTGATGCCGATGCCATGGCAGCGCTCGCGTTCGGACACATTCAACGTGGTGCTCAGGGCGATCACCGGTAACTCGCCGCAGCCGGGCAACGCGCGAATCTGACAGCACAACGAGAAACCGCCTTCCGGTATATCCAGCAATACTGCGTCGAAGGTTTCCCCCTGCAACGCCGCCAACGCCGCCGGCCCGCTGTCGACGGTTTTCACCCGATAACCGAGCTTGAGCAACATGCCGCGCACCACCAACTGGCCGACGCTGTTGTCGTCCACCAGCAGCACCGCACACTGCGCAGGCGTGCGTGCGTGCGCGGGGCTTGCCGGGCGTGGCTCGGGCTGCAGCGGGGTGACCGCCAGTTCCAGCTGAAAACGACTGCCCTTGCGCGGTTCGGAATGATGGGTGAGGCGCCCGCCGAGTAATTCGATCAGTTGCCGGCAGATCGCCAGACCAATCCCCAGGCCGCCGTATTCGCGGGTCGTCGAGCCATCGAGCTGGAAGAACCGCTGGTACAGGGTGGCCTCGTCGAGGAACGCAAAGCCGATGCCCGTGTCGGTGACGATAAAACTCAGGCGCACGCTGCCATCGCTCAGGGGCACGCCGACCACCCGCAGACGCACGACGCCTTCGTGGGTGAACTTGAAGGCGTTGTCCAACAGGCAATCCAGGCACTGGCTGAGTTTGTCGGCATCGCCGCGCAGGCGATCGGGCAAGTCGTCGGCGACATCGATGGAAAAGGCCAGGCCTTTGCTCTGGGCGCTGGCGCTGAACTGCTGGCGCAAGGTGTCGAGCACGCCGCGCAGGCTGAACACCCTGGGCTGGGCACTCAGGCGCCCGGCCTGCAACTCGGTGAGGGTGAGGATGCCATTGACCATCCGCATCATGTCCCGCGCCGAGCCGGCGGCGGTTTGCTGGTAGTTCGCCAGGTCGTCGTCCAGGGGCACGGTCTGCATCAACTCCAGGGAGCCGATCACCCCATTCATCGGCGTGCGCAGTTCGTGGGTCAGGGTGGCGAGGAATTCGTCCTTGAGCCGGTTACTGCGGGCCAACTGCTGGTTGAGCACTTCGAGCTTCTGGCTCGCATCGTAGAGGATCTGCGCCTGTTGCTCGCGCATGGCGTTGATGCGGTCCGCCAGGGCCAGGGACAACAGCGCCACTTCGATCGCCGAGCCGATCTGGCTGGCATACATGGTGAGGAACACATTCGGCAGGTAACCCAGCACCATCAAGGTGTTGACCACGCCGCCCAGCAGGAACGCCGACCAGGCGATGATGAAATAACGCGCCACCCGCTGGCCGCAGTACCAGGCCTTGATGGCGGCGACGAAGATAGTCACGGTGAACACCAGCGCCAGGCCGGTGGCCAGGCGCAGCGCGAGGGCGTAGCTGGTCATCAGTGAGAGCAGCATCACCACCGCGCCACAGGCCACCAGCGCCAGCAACAGGCGATTGATCCAGCGGCTGTGCTGGGCGGTGTGCAGGAAGCTGCGGGCGAACAAGCTGCCGAACAACGCCGCCGAGCCGATCATGAACGGCGTCGCGGCATTCGCCCACCAGGGGTTGTTCGGCCAGAAATACTCCACCGCCGCACCGTTCACCGACAGCTGGTACAGACCGAACGAGGCGATATAGAAGATGTAATAAAGGTAGCTGGTGTCGCGCACGCTGAGGTAGATGAACAGGTTGTACACCAGCATCCCCAGCAACACGCCATAGATCAGGCCCAATACATATAGGCGCAGCGGTTGTTGTTCCAGGTAGGCAGTGCTGGACCACAGCGTCAGCGGCGCCTGGATCGAACCTTCGCTTTGCAGGCGCAGGTAGACGGTCTTGGTTTCGCCCGGCGTGAAGTCGACCTTGAACAAGTAGTTGTTCTGGCGAATCTCGCGGCTGGAGAACGCCAAGGCATCCCCGGTGCGACCGGCCAGGCGATAGTTGCCGGTGCTGTCGGGCAAGTACAGGTCAAGGTGGTCGAGGGGCGGATAGGCCAACTCCAGCAGCCAGGTGCGCTGGGTTTCAGGCGGCTTGGGCTGGTAACGCAGGTTGACCTTGAGCCAGAACACCGAGCGCGAATAGCCGGCGTTGAGGGTGTCTTTGTCGTGGGGCTTGAACTGTGTGGCAGCGGCGGGAGCGCTCACATCGGCGATGGTCAGGGTGTTGGTCGGGTCTTCGAGCACTTGCATGGCCCGGCCCAGCGGCAGGCTTCGAGTGTCTTGGGTGAACTCAATGGCGTCGGCGAGCAGCGGTAGCCCGCACAATAATAAAATCAGCAAATAACGCATAGAGCCCCAGCGTGACCTGTCCGGTCATGTCAAAAAGCCCCCCATTCCTTTTGAGAAGACGTATACCGGCGATACAGTAAGTTGTTTCGAATCACTTTAGCATAGCTGCTAAAGGCCATTAGACACCATTGATATAATTTTTCTAAAGGCTCTAGAACAAGGCTTTCAGCGGACTTCACAACTAAAATCCGATACTAGCAAACAGCCATAACCGCCCATGGATCCGGGCAAAATTCAGCCATCGCCAGACGGCCACGCCAAAAGCGTTTGGTGGTAAGCTCGCGCACCATGAATATCTACAGCTCTCGCCCCGTTGTCCTCTGTCTCTCCGGCCATGATCCCAGTGGTGGCGCCGGCTTGCAGGCAGATATCGAAGCCCTGCTCGCCCAGGGTTGCCATGCGGCCCCGGCCGTTACCGCGCTGACGGTGCAGAACACCGTCAACGTCAGTGATTTCCGCGTGCTCGACCGCGAGTGGGTGCTGGCCCAGGCCAACGCCGTGCTCAGCGATTCGCCAGTGGCGGCGGTCAAGCTGGGCATGCTCGGCTCCACCGCGATGGTCGACACCGTGGTCGAACTGCTGCAGGCGCACCCGCACCTGCCGGTGGTGTGCGACCCCGTGCTGCGCGCCGGCGGCGGCGGCAGCCTGGGCAAGGACGAAGTCGGCTACGCCATGCGCGAGCGGCTGTTGCCGTTGTCGCTGATCGCCACGCCCAACCTGCCTGAAGCACGCATCCTTGCCGAACTGCCTGAGGGCACGGCGGACGAATGCGCGGAAAAGCTGTTGCCGTTTATCAAGCACCTGCTGATTACCGGCGGCCATGGCGATGAGCACCAAGTCCACAACCGCCTGTACAGCCGCGACGGCACGCGCCAGACCTTTACCTGCCAGCGCCTGCCCGGCAGCTATCACGGTTCGGGGTGTACGCTGGCCAGCGCGCTGGCGGGCCGGATCGCCCAGGGTGAAGGCCTGGTCAGCGCCGTGCAATCGGCCCTCAACTACACTTGGCGCACCCTGCGTGACGCCGAACAACTCGGCCAGGGCCAGTTCGTGCCTCGCCGGCTGCCGCTGGATTTCTGCTCGTAACACCAAGAGGCCTGCCCGATGAAACTACGTGGCCTTTATGCCATTACCGACAGCCAATTATTGGCCGGCAAATTCCTCGCCTACGTCGAAGCGGCGCTGGATGGCGGCGTGACCCTGCTGCAGTACCGTGACAAAAGCAGCGACGAGGCCCGGCGCCTGCGTGAAGCGGAAAAACTGCGCGAATTGTGCTCGCGCTACAAGACCCAACTGATCATCAACGATGACGCCGAACTGGCCGCGCGCCTGGGCGTCGGCGTTCACCTGGGCCAGACCGATGGTCCCCTGACCACGGCCCGTGCGTTGCTGGGCTCCAAGGCGATCATCGGCGCCACCTGCCACAGCCAGATCGAACTGGCCGAACAGGCCGCGAAAGAAGGCGCCAGCTACGTCGCCTTCGGCCGCTTCTTCAACTCCAGCACCAAGCCCGGCGCCCCCGCCGCCAGCCTCGAAATGCTGGCCCAGGCCCGCGCGCGCCTGCAGTTGCCGATCTGCGTGATAGGCGGCGTCACCCTGGAGAATGCCGAACCGCTGGTGGCCCACGGGGCCGACTTGCTCGCCGTGGTACACGGCCTGTTTGGTGCCGACAGCACCCAGGAAGTCACGCGCCGCGCCCGCGCTTTCAACGATCTTCTTAAATCTTCAGTTTAGAGAGCCCGATCATGTCCCGTTCCGAAACCCTGTTTGCCGATGCCCAGAAACACATCCCCGGCGGTGTGAACTCCCCCGTGCGTGCGTTCAAGAGCGTCGGCGGCACGCCGCTGTTCTTCAAGCATGCCGAAGGCGCCTACGTCACCGACGAAGACGACAAGCGCTATGTGGACTACGTCGGTTCCTGGGGCCCGATGATCCTCGGCCACAGCCACCCGGACGTACTCGACGCCGTGCGCCAGCAGTTGCAACACGGTCTGTCCTACGGCGCCCCGACCTCGATGGAAACCGAGATGGCCGATCTGGTCTGCTCGATCGTACCGTCGATGGAGATGGTGCGGATGGTCAGCTCCGGCACCGAAGCCACCATGAGCGCGATTCGCCTGGCCCGCGGTTTCACCGGCCGCGACAGCATCATCAAGTTCGAAGGCTGCTACCACGGTCACTCCGACAGCCTGCTGGTCAAGGCCGGGTCCGGCGCGCTGACCCAGGGCGTGCCAAGTTCGGCCGGTGTGCCAGCAGACTTCGCCAAACACACCCTGACCCTGCCGTTCAACAACATCGCCGCCGTCGAGCAGATGCTCAATGAAGTGGGCCAGGAGGTGGCGTGCATCATCGTCGAGCCGGTCGCTGGCAACATGAACTGCGTACCGCCGGCCCCGGGCTTCCTCGAAGGCCTGCGCGCACAGTGCGACAAGCATGGCGTGGTGCTGATTTTCGACGAAGTGATGACCGGCTTCCGCGTGGCCCTCGGTGGCGCCCAGGCGCATTACGGCGTAACGCCGGACCTGAGCACCTTCGGCAAGATCATCGGTGGCGGCATGCCGGTGGGCTGCTTCGGCGGCAAGCGCGAAATCATGCAATACATCGCGCCGCTGGGCCCGGTGTACCAGGCGGGCACCCTGTCCGGTAACCCGCTGGCCATGGCCGCCGGCCTGACCACTCTGCGCCTGATCAGCCGCCCGGGCTTCCATGCCGAGCTGACCGACTACACCTCCCGCCTGCTCGACGGCCTGCAACAGCGCGCCGATGCCGCCGGCATTCCGTTTGTCACCACGCAAGCAGGCGGCATGTTCGGCCTGTATTTCAGCGGCGCCGACGATATCGTCACCTTTGAGGACGTGATGGGCAGCGACGCAGGCCTGTTCAAGCGCTTCTTCCACCTGATGCTGGACGGCGGCGTGTACCTGGCACCGAGCGCCTTTGAAGCCGGCTTCACCTCGATCGCCCATGGCGACGCCGAGTTGAAACTGACCCTGGATGCTGCCGAGCGCGCCTTCGCCGCCCTGAAATAACCGGCACAGCATTCTGACGTCGCCCCCGGCGGCGTCAGATTTGCTACTTTGCTTACAGACTTTTCCTGGTTTTCTCGAGAAATCACCTGCAATCCGGCAGATAACTTGCCCAACCGGCAGAAAAACGAGTAAAGACTTTGTAAGCAGAGGTCTGCTTATTTCATAATGCGCGCTTATTGGACCCCCGAGGGTCCGCGTGCCCCGTCAGAGGTAAGTCGATTCCCATGAAACGCACCGGCCGCACCCTGGTCCTGGGCTGCCTGTTGCTCCTTCAGCCGCTGCTGGCACATGCACAAGCAGGCGGCAACTCGTTGTTAATCCCAGCGATGGGTCGTTGCACCCTCAATACCCAGCCAGACAGCCAGGCCGAAGCCCTGAGCGCGTGCCAGAAACAGGCCGACGGCGGGGATGCGCAGGCGCAATACGAGTTGGGCGAGTACTACCACGACGGCAAGAACCCCGCGCGCGACCTCAACAAAGCGTTGAACTACTTCGAAAAAGCCTCGCTGCAGGGCCACGCCCAGGCGCAATTCCAGCTGGGCACCATGTTCTTCAAAGGCGAAGGGGTGCCGGCCAATAACGTCCAGGCGTATATCGTGCTGAAAATGGCCGCGGTCAACGGCGCCGAAGACGCACTGGACACCGCCGACGAAGTTGCCGAACACATGCAGCGCGATGAACTGGAACTGGCGACCCAGGTGCTGGGCCAGATCTTCCGCAATTATCTGCAGGAACTGCAGAGTGCGGATGGGCGCTCACCGTTCTCGCCCCTGCCCTGATCGACCGGTGACGAGGGAGCCAGCGCCCTCGCTACAAACGCCCTACTTCTCTGGCATCGGCATCGGAAACGGCATGACATTGCTCGTGCCACGCGCTTCGCTGATCTTCGGCGTGCCCAGGCGCTCGACTTCATCGATACGCACGATCGAATGCATCGGCACAAAACTGCGCACCACGCCTTCGAACTGGGCCTTGAGTTTTTCCTCGCCCGGGTCGACGACCAGCTGTGTGCGCTCGCCAAAGACGAACTCTTCCACTTCCAGGAAGCCCCACAGATCACTTTGATAGATCTGCTTGGCGTACATTTCGAACACCTGGCCCTGGTTGAGGAAAATCACCTTATAGATTGGAGCTTCACGTTTGGTCATGGTGGGCGGGGAACACATCGGGGATATAAAAGAGGGCGCGAACTATAGCATGGCACCCGATGCACAGTGCTAGGAACCGATGGACATGACCCCTATAATGCGCGGTTCTTTACCACCAGTTGACGATTCCCATGGCCAAGAAGCTCTACATTGAAACCCACGGTTGCCAGATGAACGAGTACGACAGCTCGCGCATGGTCGATCTGCTGGGTGAACATCAGGCCCTGGAAGTCACCGCCCGCGCCGAAGATGCCGACGTAATCCTGCTCAATACCTGCTCGATCCGCGAACGGGCACAGGACCGCGTGTATTCGCAGCTGGGCCGCTGGCGTGAATTGAAACTGGCCAACCCGGAGATGGTGATTGCCGTCGGCGGCTGCGTCGCCAGCCAGGAAGGCGCAGCCATCCGCGACCGCGCGCCCTACGTGGATGTGGTCTTCGGCCCGCAAACCTTGCACCGCCTGCCGGAAATGATCGACGCCGCACGCCTCACCAAGCTGCCCCAGGTCGACGTCTCGTTCCCGGAAATCGAAAAATTCGACCATCTGCCCGAGCCGCGCATCGATGGGCCGAGCGCCTACGTGTCGGTGATGGAAGGTTGCAGCAAGTACTGCACCTTCTGCGTGGTGCCCTACACCCGTGGTGAAGAAGTCAGCCGGCCGTTTGACGATGTAATGTCAGAAATCATCCACCTGGCCGAAAACGGCGTACGTGAAGTGACCCTGCTGGGCCAGAACGTCAACGGCTATCGCGGCCAGACCCACGACGGGCGCCTGGCCGACCTCGCGGAGCTGATCCGGGTTGTCGCCGCGGTGGATGGCATCGAGCGCATTCGCTACACCACCTCGCACCCGCTGGAGTTCTCCGACAGCCTGATCCAGGCCCACGCCGAAGTGCCGGAGCTGGTCAAGCACCTGCACTTGCCGGTGCAATCGGGTTCGGACCGCATCCTGTCGGCGATGAAACGCAACCACACCGCCCTGGAATACAAATCCAAACTGCGCAAGTTACGCGCGGCAGTGCCGGGCATCTGCATCAGTTCGGACTTTATCGTCGGCTTCCCCGGCGAGACCGAGAAAGACTTCCAGCAGACCATGAAGCTGATTGAAGACGTCGGTTTCGACTTTTCCTACTCGTTTGTCTACAGCCAGCGCCCCGGCACGCCTGCCGCCGACCTGCTGGACGAGACCCCGGAAGAGCTGAAAAAAGAGCGCCTGAACGCCCTGCAACATCGCCTGAACCAGCAGGGGTTCGAGATCAGTCGACAAATGGTCGGGTCCACCCAGCGCATCCTGGTCACCGACTACTCGAAAAAAGACCCGGGCGAACTGCAAGGGCGCACCGAGAACAACCGCATCGTCAACTTCCGTTGCGACAACCCGACCCTGATCGGCCAGTTCGCCGATGTCCACATCGATGCGGCGCAACCGCACTCGTTGCGCGGCTCTCTGGTGTAATAAATGTGCGAGGGGGCTTGCCCCCGATTGCGGTACATCAGCAGCACATGAGCTGCCTGACACTCCGCTATCGGGGGCAAGCTCCCTCCCACACTGGATCGGGTTGGATAAGTGCTTTCGCACACTGGCGCGTGGCGTTATCCTCTCTTTCACCTCAACAGCCAAAGGGCGGCTAAAAGCGACCTTGAACGCACCCATCGAACCCCATCGTTTTCTCCTCGAGCCGTTTGAGGCTCGCCGTTTCGCCAATTTGTGCGGACAGTTCGACGAGCACCTGCGCCTGATCGAACAACGCCTGAGCATCGAGATCCGCAACCGCGGCAATCAATTCGAGCTGATTGGTGAACCCCAGCACACCACGTCTGCAGAAAACCTGCTCCGCCGCCTCTACCGCGAAACCAAGGGTAGTGAGCTGTCGCCGGAAACGGTCCACCTGTACCTGCAGGAATCGGCCGTGGAAGACCTGGCCAACAACCCGGTGGCCGAAGCCAGCGTGGCCTTGCGCACCAAAAAGGGCATGATTCGCCCACGCGGCTTGAATCAGCAGCGCTACGTCAAAGAAATCCTCGGTAACGATATCAACTTCGGCATCGGCCCCGCCGGTACCGGCAAGACCTACCTGGCCGTGGCCTGTGCCGTCGACGCCCTGGAGCGCGAGCAAGTGCGCCGCATCCTGCTGGTACGCCCGGCGGTCGAGGCCGGCGAAAAGCTCGGCTTCCTGCCCGGCGACCTGGCACAGAAAATCGACCCGTACCTGCGCCCGCTCTACGACGCGCTCTACGAGATGCTCGGCTTTGAATACGTGGCCAAGCTCATCGAGCGCCAGGTGATCGAGATCGCCCCGCTGGCCTACATGCGCGGCCGGACGCTGAACAACAGCTTCATCATTCTCGACGAAAGCCAGAACACCACCGTCGAACAGATGAAAATGTTCCTCACCCGCATCGGTTTCGGCTCCACCGCCGTGATCACCGGCGACGTCACCCAGGTCGACCTGCCCAAGGGCACCAAGTCGGGCCTGGCCCAGGTGATCGAGGTGCTCAAAGACGTGCCGGGGATCAGCTTCACGCACTTCATGCCCAAGGACGTCGTCCGCCACCCGCTGGTCCAGCGCATTGTCGAAGCCTACGAGCGCTTCGAGCACCGCGACGACGCCCCGGCCAAGGACACCCGCCGCGATGCTTGAGCTTGACCTGCAACTGGCAACCGACGCGCCCGCCCCCAGTGAAGAGCAGTTCCGTCAATGGTGCGCCCTGGCCCTACGCCAGCGCACCGCCGACTCGGAGCTGACCATCCGCCTGGTGGACGAACCCGAAGGCCGCGAACTGAATCACACCTGGCGCCAGAAGGATTACGCGACCAACGTGCTGTCCTTCCCCGCCGACGTACCCGACGAACTGCTGGATATCCCGTTGCTGGGCGACCTGGTGATCTGCGTCGAAGTCGTCGAGCGTGAGGCGCAGGAACAAGGCAAGGCCCTTGAAGCCCATTGGGCTCATCTGGTCATCCACGGCTGCTTGCATCTGTTGGGTTACGACCATATAGACGATGACGAAGCCGAAGAAATGGAAGCACTGGAACGATCGTTGCTTGCAGAATTGGGTCACCCTGATCCGTATGCAGATGACGAAAACTGATCAACACTCAACTGAAACATCAAAGGATTTAGAGTAATCGCTATGAGCGAAGACCGATCGAGCAACGGGCAAAAGTCATGGCTGGGTAAACTGACCCAGGCTTTTGCCCACGAGCCGAAAAACCGCCAGGAGCTGCTGGAGCTGCTGCGCGAGGCCCATCAGAACAAGTTGCTGGACAGCGAAGCGCTGGCCATCGTCGAAGGCGCCATCCAGGTGGCTGACCTGCAAGTTCGGGACATCATGGTCCCGCGTTCGCAGATGATCAGCATCAAGGCGCCCCAGACCCCACGGGAATTCCTCCCGGCCGTGATCGACTCGGCGCACTCGCGCTACCCGGTGATCGGCGAAAGCCATGACGACGTCATGGGTGTCCTGTTGGCCAAGGACTTGCTGCCGCTGATCCTCAAGGAGAACGGCGACAGCTTCAACATCAAGGACCTGCTGCGTCCGGCCACCTTCGTCCCCGAATCCAAGCGCCTGAATGTGCTGCTGCGCGAGTTTCGCGCCAACCACAACCACATGGCCATCGTGATTGACGAATACGGCGGCGTCGCCGGCCTGGTGACCATCGAAGACGTGCTGGAACAGATCGTCGGCGATATCGAAGACGAGCACGACGTCGAAGAAGACAGCTACATCAAGCCGCTGCCGAGCGGTGACTTCCTGATCAAGGCGTTGACGCCGATCGAGAACTTCAACGAGTTCTTCGACAGCGAATTTTCCGACGACGAGTTCGACACCGTCGGCGGCCTGGTGATGAGTGCGTTCGGGCACTTGCCCAAGCGTAACGAGACCACCGAGATCGGCGCTTATCGCTTCCGCATCCTGAATGCCGATAGCCGCCGGATTCATCTGATTCGCCTGACACCTATTGCCCGTTAAGGACTGACATGCGCCGTTTCATCGCTCCCGGCTGGCCCGGCAACTTGTTGGCCGTGGTGGCTGGCGCCATCACCACCCTGGCGCTGGCGCCATTCGATCTGTGGCCGCTTGCGCTGGTCGCGGCCGGATTGTTCTATATCGGGCTGCGCGAGTTGTCCCCACGCCAGGCCCTCGGCCGTGGCTGGTGTTTCGGTTTCGGCCTGTTTGGCGCCGGCACCAGCTGGATCTACTACAGCATCCACCACTTCGGCGGCGCTTCGGTGTTGCTGGCTGGCTTGCTGATGCTGGCGTTCACCGCCGCCATTGCCTTGTTCTTCGCCCTGCCCGCCTGGTTGTGGGCGCGCTGGCTGCGGCGCAATGAAGCGCCACTGGCCGATGCCCTGACGTTTGCGGCGCTGTGGGTCGGCCAGGAAGCGTTCCGGGGCTGGTTCCTGACCGGTTTTCCCTGGTTGTACTCCGGTTACAGCCAACTTGACGGCCCCCTCACCGGCCTCGCGCCGCTGGGTGGGATGTGGCTGATTTCCTTCGCCCTGGCCCTGACCGCCGCCCTGCTGTGCAACCTGCCGCGCCTGCTGGCGACCCAGCGCAACGCCTTCATCGGCGCTGGCCTGTTGCTGCTGGTGGCGCCCTGGGCCATCGGCCTGGCCCTCAAGCATCACGCCTGGACCTCACCGTCCGGCGACCCGCTGAGCGTGGCGGCGATCCAGGGTAACGTCGAACAAAGCATGAAGTGGGACCCCGAGCAGCTCAATGCACAACTGGCGCTGTACCGCGACATGAGCTTCAGCTCCAAGCGGGTCGACCTGCTGATATGGCCGGAAACGGCCGTGCCGGTGCTCAAGGAGTCCGTCGAGGGCTACCTCGGGATGATGGGCAAGTTCGCCGCCGAACGGCACACCGCGCTGATTACCGGCGTGCCGATTCGCCAGGAAGTGCATCACCAGAAGCGCTACTACAACGGCATCACCGTCGTGGGCGAAGGTGACGGCACCTACCTCAAGCAGAAGCTGGTGCCCTTCGGCGAGTACGTGCCGCTGCAGGACATGCTGCGCGGCTTGATTGCCTTCTTCGACCTGCCCATGTCGGACTTCGCCCGCGGCCCGTCCGACCAGGCGATGCTACAGGCCAAGGGCTATCAGATTGCGCCGTTCATTTGCTATGAAGTGGTCTACCCGGAATTCGCCGCCAGCCTCTCGGCCCAGAGCGACTTGCTGCTGACCATCAGCAACGACACCTGGTTCGGCACCTCCATCGGCCCCTTGCAGCACCTGCAAATGGCGCAGATGCGTGCGCTGGAAGCCGGCCGCTGGATGATCCGCGCCACCAACAACGGCGTGACCGGGCTGATCAATCCGTATGGGCAGATCACCGCGCAGATCCCGCAGTTCGAGCGCGGCATCCTCTATGGCGAAGTGGTGCCGATGCACAACCTCACGCCGTACCTGCAATGGCGTTCGTGGCCGCTGATCGTGGTGTGCCTGGTGTTGTTTGGCTGGGCGCTGCTGGCCGGCCGAATGTCCAAAACCGTCTAACAGAATCAAACCGAACCCAATGTGGGAGGGGGCTTGCCCCTGTACAGACGGAGACATCCTTTACAAACGAGACCGGGGACATCCTTTACGTTTCTGGGTGCTGGACAGCCGGCTTGCACCGCTGTCTAGCCTACCCAGTGGATAGTTACATAGGTACATGTCCCACA
>NZ_JYLL01000004.1 GCF_001439695.1 Pseudomonas veronii | reverse complement strand
TCGAGCATTACAACGAGCAGCATCCGCACAGCGCGCTGAAATATCGGTCACCAAGAGAGTTTAGGCGCTTGGCAGCAGCATCAATTTAACGGGGAGTTGGTGTCCGGTTTGATAGGGGCAAGTCCATCTGGGACCTTGGGGGATACTCGATTTTTGATATATCTCTAATAGATAACCAGTCAGGCAGTGAGGTATTCACTATCGCCGGTAAGGACTGCGATTCAACCGTCGTTAAAAAATTCGACGAGCTCGTGCGCTAGGTCTAAGCAAGAAGGTAAAGCGGCAAGCGCAACTACTCACACTGACCTCCGGGTCATAAACGCGCCGAAATTGGCGCAACCCCAGTCCTTGGGCTTGCAGGCAAAAGACTGGTAAATCCTTTAGCCTGCGCTATGGCAGGAGGCTGATGTCGTGCCAGAGAGCAAGGTCGTCGGCGGTGTCGCTTAAGTCGGCCTGTTTCGAACTTTCAATCGCATCAGCTATGCCTTTGAAAATTTCCTTGGCTTCTTTGCTAAGTTCATAGGGCGCCGGGTCGTTCTCGTCGACCCTTATATGTTTGTCACATATTTTGACTATCGGGATTTTTGTTTGAATCAGGTTGCCGACTATCACTTCCCTGGCTTTGCAATGCTCATCAAGAGAGGTGCCAGCGTTATCCACGGCATCGCGAATTAGCTTCGATTTTTGTCTGTTAGTGGTCATTGGCCTTCCCTACTGGCTAATTTTAAGGCCCAAAGCTACTACGGCGCTGACAAAGCAAGGTACTGGCATTCCATCCACGCTGGATGCCCGGACAGGAGTCAGTATGTAGTGGTCAACTAATCCCGGACACGACGTTAAGTTTTTTCTCGGCCTGAGCCGGTGGCAGCCCACCATTAAATTGGTGCGGTCGAATCCAGTTGTACCGGTGCATCAAAAAATGGCTGATATCCCGCTGAGCTTGTTGGGCCGTCGTGTAGCCCATGGTCGGTATCCACTCGGTTTTCAGGCTCCTGAACACCCGCTCCATCGGCGCGTATCCCAACAATTTCCTCGCCGGCTCATGCTCTGACGCATGCGATATCGCCAAAGGCGCTGGCGAAAACGCCGACTTCCATATTGCGAGCCTTGGTCGGAGTGGAACAGCAGACCTTGAGGCTTCCCTCGCTGCTCGTAAGCCATGTCCAAGGCCTTGATGACCAAGTCCGCATCCGGCTTTCCCGACAACGCCCAGCCCACAACACGGCGGGCAAAAAGATCTAGGACAACCGCCAGATACTGCCATTTCCCTTGAGCCCGGATGTAAGTGATATCGCCACACCAGACGTGGTCAGGAGTGGGCACATCAAACTCCCGGTTCAAAATATTAGGAATGTCGGGCCGCTTGACCGTCGCCTTTTTGTAAGCATGCGATCCCGGTTGTTTGCTGACCAACTCCAGCTCGCGCATCAGGCTGCGCACTTTGAATCGCCCGATCTGCTCGCCGTCGTCCTGCATCATGGCCATGATGCTACGGCTACCGGGAGCACTGCGGCCTTGGGTGAACAACTCGTTCACCCGACTGCGCAATCGAAGGCGCTCTACATCCGGTGTGCGGCGCCTGAGACGCCGAGCGTAGTAGCACGAGCGGGGCACTTCAAACACCTTGCACAGCCAATCAACCGGCTCGTGGATGCTCAACTGGTCAATCAGCGCGAACGCTCGAGATCTTCCGACATCAAGAGCGCGGTAGCCTTTTTTAAGATCGATTTTTCCCGCTCAAGGCGAGCAATCCGGGCTTCCAACTCTTGGATTTTCTGCTGTTCCGGGGTCAGCGCTTTGCTCTGCGGGGTGACGCCCGTGCGTTCTTGTTGCACCTGGTCGACCCATCGGCGCAAAGCCGACTCCCCGACACCAAGCGAGCGGCTGGCCTCAATGAAGCTGTAATCCAGCTTGAGAACGAGGTCGGCAGCCTCGCGTTTGAATTCAGGGGAAAAGGTACGGCGTTGTTTGGTCATCTGACACCTCGTTCTGGCGAGCATTCTCGCCTAAATGGGTGTCCGGTTTCATTAGACCACTACAGGCTGACGTTAGTACCCAAGCAAGTCCAAGTATCGGTTTACGCCTCGAAGCAGCGGGCATGGGTCCTGAGCGATCCAGTCTGCAATTTCTATCCGCGAGTTGAAAAGCTTATGAACCGGGCGAGTCCAGGGCGGCATCAGATATTCACCTAGTCTGTAGGCATTCAACTCGGTGCCTTCTACGACGACGAATAGCCACTGCCACAACTCGAAAATTCCGGCGTGTGAAATGAGTGAATTATTTACTGCGAAGTTTAGAACGTCGCCACGTTGTGAGTTCGTTAGCATGGGCAATCAACGTTCCTTGCAGAGAGTGAAAAGCCCGGCGGGCCGGGCTGTGCAGGAAGCGCGTCCCTACTCATCAATCGAAACAGAGTTAAAGGCGAACAGCACTTTGTACTGGACTAGCATGAGATCTGGTATGGCCTCGGTGGCGTACCGGACCGCCTCGGGACACTCGCTTGCGATCAACATTCCGCGAGGTCTCTTACCATCTTGTCGGGCGTACCAGCCGAGGTAACGGGCAATCTGGCCAACTGCAGAATCCTTCGCCTGTCCGACCTTCAGTTCAATAACAACACGGCGACCTGCCGCGTCCTCTGCGAGTATGTCGACTCGGCCAACTTCGATATTGACCTGGCGATCGACGAAGCGCAGGCCCTTCTCGATGCTATCGAGGTTGCGAACCAAATGGGTTTCGACGTCCCGCTCCAGGGTAATGGAGGTTTCTACAAGCTCCTCGATACTGGCATCATCGCTAGTTTCAAATTCATTCGACTGACTCTCAACAGAAGGCGCCCATGTATTCACTCCATGCACTTGTGGGCTGTATCGGTGAAAACGCCCGTCTTCAGATCGGTAGAGAAAACGATCTGCCCATTTGTGATGGATGTAGGCCTTAGGATTGTTTACAGCGCATGCATAGAGATGTGCGGTCAGGGTGCCTGGTGCCCATTCGCCTGGAAATTTGCCTTCGATGTGGTCTTTGATTTGCTTCCTTGTTACGCCGCCGGTTGCTTGCTCAACGAAGCTGCGAAGGGCTTCTGCCATAGTCGTCATGCTGAGATCCTAAGTTTACCTTGGAGTGTGAAAAAGCCCGGTGGGCCGGGCTATGATCGAGGTTCAGCTTTGTATCGTTTCGCGAAGCTCAACTAAGTCCTTTGAGGGGATTACATAGGTTCTCGACAGCATGTCGCCGACCCGCTGGCATCGTGCGGACTGGGAGTAGATGAATATCGTGATAATCCCCAAGGGCGCTTCTATATGCCTGGTTAACCCTCGAATGAAGGTCTGAATAAAGCTTGGCGTGCCACCTGCGCCGTTGATGACGACCAATCCAAATACGTACTTGCCCGGAGTCCGTCCTTTGAAAAGCCATTCACAAAGAGGGTAGAGAAACAGATACACAAAGATCAGCTCAAAGCCTGCAAACGGAAGACCCTCCTGACTGTAAAGCCAGAGGCTAATCAGGATAATCGCACCATAGTCGATGACGTAGGCGCCGATACGCCGAATCAGTAAAGATGTCCTAGATACTTCCATTGGTTGCTCCCTGCGCGGATACAGCGGCCTGTCTGATGCAAGTCAAAGCCCGGCGAACCGGGCTTGGGGGATCATTTTCGCTCGTAACTTTTACGATGTTTCCGTTTTCGTCCGCAGTTATTGAGTGTTCGCCAGTTTTTTCGTCGTAGAGGCGCAACGCTACTACGCACCGCGATCAGTCGGCTACTGGCATTCCATCCACACTGGATGCCTGGCCAGGTCTGATCAACGCATGCTTGTCTGCTCCGAAGCGTCCCGGTTGAGGTGGCTATGGATTCACTTGCAGTGATCCCAGTACGCTATTGGCCTTGCTAAACTCGGCCGCTTTCGTACGTCAGTAGGTACGCATAAGAAGAGTGACTTGCGAGCCATTGCTTTCGGTTTTGTATTCTTTTCCTACCTGCAAATTGGCTTTGACGTGGCCGGACTTGTGTACGTTACGTTTCTCGTCCTGGAAGTCATAAACGATGTCCGCTTTCGCTTGGCCGTCAGGGGAGAGTTCTGTAACTACGCAACCGATGTATTCAGATGATGCAGTTCCCTTCGCGCCTTGATTATTTGAGGCGGCAGCTGCTACATGCCCTACGATGCTGGCGCAGTTACCAGAATAGGAATCGACCCTCACTTGGAGAAAAAACGGCTTGAGGTTTGGATCATTCTGATCTACGTCCGCTTCGTAAATGGTTTTCCCGCCGTAGGTCATTTCTTGATGGCTCATAGCTGGTATATGCGGGAACTGCTCAGTGACCGCTTGCTGGGCCGCAGCAGATGTAGCCCCCAGGATGGTGAGTAAAGAAAGGGTGTTTCTGATACGAGAAAGCATGCTGAATTTCCTTTTTATGGAACACCTCTTTTTCTTTTCGGCGCCGTGCTCCGAATCTTTATGACAAGACGCAAAATTGGTCATGATCCGCCACCGGATTGATTAATGAATCTGAGGATCGGCCAAATGTGGGTTTGAGCTAGAGATCAGAGATGCTAGATTTCCGCCCTAAACACAGAGGGAACGACATGCGGATTTTGATAGCGGCGGTAGCGGTTTAGGAACTTCAAGATGGGATTCGCAACGACACTCTGGGAATGGTATGGGCAGAGGGAGTTCAAGCGGGTACTCGCCGTTTGTGAAGTATTTCCTGCTCTGGAATTCTTGGCGATGAGTGCAGATGAGCAGCGAGAAGCTATTCCTGACTGCCCTGCATGCGAAGCCTGGTCCATGACAATGTTGCCGTTGAACGAGACCTTGGTGGCCTGTGGTAATGCCATGCCAAGCGAAGTAGAGCGCGGCCTCCAAAACCTCTGGCAACTATGTAATGGCCTGTCTGAAGAGGCTTTTCGTTGTGGTGACCGGTTGATATTCGATCATCAAGATTGGCGGCCCGTCCGTGATTCAGCTACAGATCTGCTTGGGCTGATGGGGCATCTGGAGATAAGCCCTTTTCTGAATGATCTGACGGTTGATTGCCATAACGAGGTCAATGGGTACGTTGCTGCAAAGCCCGAACGTTCTTAACAGGCACGAAAAAGCCGAGGGAAAATACCCGATGAGCAAACTATCGGCACTGATAGCGGAGGCAAGCGAAGGGCTCTCCCTACAGGAAAGAATCCCTGACGCAAAATGGATGGAGGTTGCGAAGAAATGCGGGCGTGAGGAAGTAGCGGATATCCAAAAACGAATAGAGTCGCTCAAAGCAGAGTTGGTATCAGTTGAAGACTGGGATGGCGACACTCAAGATGAAATAAACGTGGCGATTTTTCGGTTTTCCAACCTATTGAGACTTGCGTCTGACGACGACTGATTGGCCTCAGTTTAAGGCAGAGAGGTGTCTACGAAACCCGGGGCGATTCACCCGCTTGAGTTGCAGCGTCTTAGCAGGCAAGAATGTCCGGAATGTAATGTTGTCCAATTTATTGTTTAATAAGAAAATAATTAGGGATTGCAACTCCACCTACGCCAGTTCGATTCCAACCCCGGCCTCCACTCTTAAAAACCCCGTAGATTACCGTCTACGGGGTTTTTTATACCTGCGATTTACGATCCCTTCCGCAACGCTTCAGATGTGTTCCGCAACTTCACTGTTCTGACCGGATTACATACTGGATCACCTCTTCAAGGGTGCCTATGTCTGGAGCGTTGCTCGCTAATGCTTCTGGTTGGCACCATGGATAGTCCAGGTGGGATACCCACTCCATGATGGTGTGAAGATCGGTAGGTGGCAGGGTTTTCATATGCTCGATGGTGATAGTGAGCCGCTCGACAAGTCCCGACTCGGGATTGAACTGCCATCCATATTGACCACAACCGACTCGGACCTCGCCGGAGTTTTTGTCGGACATAGCGACCAGCCATTGGCATTGGAACGTTTTGCTATCCGGCTCCGGTGGGTGTCCCAGACAAAAGGTATAGACGTTTTCGAATGTCTGGCCGAAGCGTCTGACCAGTACGTCGCCGATGGACTCGAGGCCTTCAACGTGGGGTGGAAACGAGATAGACCCCGTGTGTACCACCATCTCCAGTTGTGCATCCGGCATAAAAGCCTGGCGCAGCAGATGCGGGCGGTTACTGTCCTTGGCGTTTATGTACTGCTGAATCGACCGTTGAGCTGTGTTCATTGTTTGTCCATTGCATCCATTCGTTGTTGTTGAGGGCAGTGCCGGCATCCAGGAGCGCTTGTTCGAAGGAAAACGAGCAGCCGATGGTGAAGGCAACCAGGTCATCCTGCCACAGGGGCTCTATGTCTGGCAGTTCTTCGCTCATGCGCTAGGGCGGCAAAAATTTCTGAAGGAGCCCCGCTTGGTTAACTGTATCGACCAGTCGACCGGCTGTGTAGGGCAGATGTTGCGTGGACGTCGGAGCTTTCACCCTTCCTGGGAAGGGCGCCTCGCATAGACGGCCAAAACAATGCGTTCGGAATGAATGAGGTATTCAAGCATTGCGTCGCGAGCTTTGGCCATCTCGTTGCGTTCAACGAGTTCAAGAATCTGAAAGTTCATATCGACGTAGGGCTCATGCAAGAACTCGGCGTCCTGCAACAGCCCAAAAGTCAGCCGTAGCTCTGCAAGTATGCGCCGGAACATGGCGTTCAAGCGTTCACTGTCCGCAAGTTCAACGACGGCCGTATGGAAGTCCATGTTAGCTGTGCCCACTGCCAGCCAGTCCCCCGCGTCCCGCGCTCGCTGGGCCTGTTCTGCCGCTGCGCGCATGTTCTTCTTCGCCGGGTGGCGCGGGTAAGCCTCTGCCAACGCCTGGCATTCGATGAGGCGTCGCACGCGGTAGATGTCGATGACGGCCGCGATGCTGGGAACCACCACGAATACCCCACGGTTGGGCTCGTGTCGTAACAGGCCGTCTTTGGCCAGCGTCCGGAATACTTCGCGCAGGGTGTTTCGCGAGATGCCGAGGTTTTCGCTGAGCACCTGCTCGGACAGCCGTTGCCCAGGTGTGAATTCGCCTTGGGTGACTTGCTGACGCAACTGTTCGGCGATCCGCTCGTTTAGCGTCTGGGCTACGAATGAAGGGGAGGCGGGAAGGGGCATCGAGCGGACTTCTGAGTGGCAGGGGCGATTGGATTCTAGCAGGTTTTGCCCTACTCGCAGTGTCGCTTTTTCCTGTAGGGCTGAAACGAATTCATATTTTGGCATGCATATTGCTTTTTATTATCCGTGTTGGATTGTTGAACAATTCTGTTGAAATGATCATTCAATCGGATGAAGATAGTTGAGTGATCTAAGAAAATAACTCAAACAACTTGGAGAAACGCCGGTGCCCACTGACATCAACTTGTGGCCCTTGCTGGGGGTCGTCGTCATCATCGTGGGCTTCGTCCTGCGCTTTAATCCCATGTTGGTCGTGATTGTCACGGCCGTCGTCACCGCCTTCGCGGCGCACTTTCCGGTCGATAGGATTCTTGCCGCCATCGGCACAGGCTTCATCAAGACACGTAACCTGCCGTTGATCATCCTGCTACCGCTGGCGGTGATTGGCTTGCTCGAGCGTTATGGTTTGCGCCAGCACGCCCAGCGATGGATCAGCAGCATCAAGTCCGCGACTGCGGGCCGCTTGCTGATTGTCTACCTTGGCGCACGCCAGATGACCGCAGCCATCGGTCTTACCAGCCTGGGCGGCCATCCACAAATGGTGCGACCGCTGCTCGCGCCAATGGCAGAAGGTGCTGCCGAAGCCCGTTTTGGGGCACTGCCGGAGAAGGTTCGCCACAAGCTGCGAGCGTATGCCGCAGCGACCGATAACGTCGGCCTGTTCTTCGGCGAAGATATCTTCGTGGCTTTCGGCGCGATCGTGTTGATGACCACGTTCTTGCGTGAGGCGGGCATCGAAGTCGAGCCGATCCGCGTCGCGCTCTGGGGGATTCCGACAGCTGTTTGCGCATTCACCATCCATGCTTGGCGCCTGCGCCGGCTTGACACTTGGTTGATGCGCGAGATGGCCGGCGGCGCCGCGGCCGCGGCGGCAACCGTCACAGTCGAAGGCAAGGAGTCCCGACCATGACGCTCACGATCACGCACCTGTACTACCTCGTCGGTGCCATCCTCGCCATCACCGCGGTGATGACGCTCATGGATCGCCAGCACTCAAAGCGCTATTCCAGTGCCTTTTTCTGGGGCCTTTATTCGCTCGTCTTCTTGCTCGGCGACCAGTTGCCGCCGGTCTGGGTCGGCGTCGGTGTTGTGGTGATGGCGCTGATTGCAGCCTTCGGCGGTGTCGGCATTGGCCGTCACGTGGCCCGCTCGGCGGCGGAGTACTCGGCCAGCGCCAATCTGCTGGGCAACAAGCTTTTCATCCCCGCCCTGGCGATCCCGGTCGTGACCATGATCGGCACGCTGTCGGCGAAGTACCTCGTGGTTGGCGGCATACCGCTGCTCGACCCGAAGAACACCACGATGGTAAGCCTAGGGCTGGGCTGTATGGTCGCGCTTGCGCTGGTCTGCAAGATGACGAACGAAACGCCGATGCAAGGCATCCGCGAATCGCGTCGGCTGACCGATGCGCTCGGTTGGGCGCTGGTACTGCCGCAGATGCTCGGCATGCTGGGCCTCGTATTCTCCGACGCCGGTGTGGGCAAGGCCGTGGCGCATATCACCACCAGCTACATCAACATGGATGTACGTTTCTTCGCGGTGATGGTGTACGTGGTTGGCATGGCGCTTTTCACCATCATCATGGGCAACGGTTTCGCCGCCTTCCCCGTGATGACAGGGGGCGTCGGGGTGCCAGTCCTGGTCGGCATGTACGACGGTAACCCGGCCCTTATGGCAGCCATCGGCATGCTCTCGGGTTATTGCGGCACCTTGCTTACGCCGATGGCAGCCAACTTTAATATCGTACCGGCGGCCCTACTCGAACTGCCCGACAAAAACGCGGTGATCCGCGCGCAGGTGCCCACGGCGCTGGCCTTGCTGACTTGCAATGTTTTCATCCTGTATTTCCTGATGTTTCGCTAAAGAAAAGAAAACAACATGAAGATAGACCTCAATAGTGACTTGGGTGAAAGCCTGGGCGCCTGGCGCATGGGTGACGACCACGCGATGCTCAGCATCGTGAGCAGTGCCAACGTGGCCTGCGGTTTCCACGCTGGCGACGCTGCCGGCATCCTGCGGACGCTACGTCAAGCGGCGGAGCGCGGCGTGGCAGTAGGCGCGCACGTCGCCTATCCCGACCTCGTCGGTTTCGGCCGCCGCCAAATGGACGTGGCAAGCGCCGACCTGCAGGCTGACGTGATCTACCAGATCGGCGCGCTGAAGGGGTTGGCTGCGGTGGCCGGCACGTCGGTACGATACGTCAAACCACACGGAGCGCTCTACAACACCATCGCGCACGATAAGCGCCAGGCACACGACGTGATTGCCGCCATCCGCGCAATCGACCCGTCACTGGTGCTGGTCGGTTTGGCCGGCTCGCCGCTACTCGGCTGGGCGCAGGCAAGCGGGCTGAGCACTGTGGCCGAAGCCTTTGCCGATCGCGCCTACATGCCGGACGGTTCGCTGGTCTCCCGTCGCGAGAAGGGCTCCGTGCTGCACGATGCGCAGGATGTTGCCGAGCGCATGCTTCGCCTGGCGACCGAGGGTGTGGTCACGGCCATTGACGGCAGCATCGTGCGCCTTAAGGCCGATTCGGTCTGCGTGCATGGTGACAGCCCCGGCGCGGTGGAGATGGCGCGGCAAGTGCGTGCGCTGCTTGAGCGTTCGGGCGTCAAGGTCGCTCCTTTCGTCGACATGGGAGTCGTACCATGATGCGATTTCTGCCCGCTAATCTCGACGCCCTGTTGGTCGAGCTAGATGACTTGTCGCAGACGCTGGCGCTGCTTGCATCACTACAGGCCGAGCCCATCGATGGCATCGTCGAACTCGTACCGGCCGCACGCACGGTCATGGTTCACTTCCGGCCTAACACGGTGACGCATGATGAACTCGTCACGCGCATCAGCCGCCGGGACCTCACGGCGCAGATCGAGCGTGCGACCACTCGCGTGGAGATTCCGGTCTCCTACGAAGGAGAGGACCTTGACGAGGTCGCGCAGATGCTTGATCTCTCGCGCGAAGAGGTGATTCGCCGCCATACCGGCTGCGACTACACCGTTGCCTTCACTGGCTTCGCACCTGGGTTCGCCTATCTGAGCGGCGGCCACCCAAGCCTCAACGTGCCGCGTCGCACTACGCCACGCACGCGCATCCCCGCGGGCGCCGTGGGGTTGGCCGGCGCTTTCAGCGGCGTCTATCCGCAGGCCAGTCCGGGGGGGTGGCAGATCATCGGCGTGACTGCCACGCCGATGTGGGACCTAAGCCGTGACGTGCCCGCGCTGCTGCAACCGGGCTTCAAGGTACGTTTCGTCGATGTTTCAGGGCGGCAGGTTTCAGCTTTGCCAGCGCCGTCGACTGGCCCCGTCGAGGTTCCGCTCCACAATGGTCCGGCGCTTGTTGTCCGTAGCACCGGCCTGCAGGCGCTGTTCCAGGATCTCGGGCGCGAGGGTCTGGCCGGGCAGGGCGTATCCGCCTCAGGGGCGATGGATAAGGGCGCACTGCGCGCGGCCAACCGTCTGGTCGGCAATGCGAGCGACATGGCCTGCGTCGAGATCGTCTACGGTGGTTTCCAAATCACGAGCCGCGCAGACACGGTGGTGGCCTTCACCGGTGCCGATGCGCCGATCGAACTCACGCGTGCGAACGGCGCTCGATATCGTGTGCCAGGCCATGAAGCCATCGCACTTTCTGATGGCGACAGTCTATCGCTTGGCGACCCGCGTGCCGGCATCCGCAGCTACCTGGCGGTGCGCGGTGGCTTCGCGATCGCGCCCGTGCTCGGAAGTCGATCGACAGACACGCTCGCGCAGGTCGGTCCGCCGCCCATCAAAGCCGGTGACATTTTGCCGGTACCTGTGGTCACGCATGGCTCCATCGTCGGCGCGCCCGAAACGCCTCGTGCCGATCTACCGACGACGACGCAGACCGTGGTGCTCGATGTCGTGATGGGGCCGCGCACCGACTGGTTCACACTGCAGGCCATTGCATTGTTGGCGAGCCAATTGTGGACTGTGACGCCGCAATCGAACCGCGTCGGCCTGCGTCTGGCCGGTGAAACGCCGTTGATGCGCGCACAGATCGCCGAACTGCCCAGTGAAGGCACCGTGTTGGGCGCGATTCAGGTGCCGCCAAGCGGCCAGCCCGTGCTCTTCCTTGCCGACCACCCGCTGACCGGTGGCTACCCAGTGATCGGCGCTGTCGCCCCTTACCATCTCGACCGTGCGGGGCAGATCCCCATCGGTGCGCAGGTGCGCTTCAACCCCATACGCGCGTTCACCGCGGCCCTCTCTTCCGACCTGCGAGAAACCCCATGAAGAAAGTTCTTATCGCCAACCGCGGCGAGATCGCTGTACGCATCGTGCGCGCCTGTGCCGATTATGGTGTGAAATCCGTCGCGGTGTATGCCGACGCCGACATCGACGCGATGCACGCTCGTATGGCCGATGAGGCCTACGGCCTTGACGGCCAGCGCCCGGCCGACACCTACTTGAACATCGAAAAGCTGCTCGCCGTGGCCGACCGCTGTGGCGCCGACGCGGTACACCCCGGATACGGTTTCCTTTCGGAAAGCGCAACTTTTGCCAGGGCCGTGATTGGCGCGGGCCTGAAGTGGATCGGCCCTTCGCCGGCAGCCATCGAGGCACTGGGTGACAAGGTGCAGGCGCGCAAGATCGCCCTGGCTGTCGGTGCGCCGTTGGTGGCTGGCACGTCGGAGCCCGCGCGCGATGCGCAGGAGGTCGTGGCCTTTGCCGAGAAGAACGGCCTGCCGATCGCCATCAAGGCGGCCTTTGGCGGTGGCGGCCGCGGCATGAAGGTCGCATGGCGGCTCGACGAAGTAGCCGAATTGTACGAGTCGGCGGTGCGTGAAGCGGTCACTGCTTTCGGCCGTGGCGAGTGTTTCGTTGAACAGTTCCTCGATCGGCCTCGTCATGTCGAGGCGCAGGTGATCGCCGATACGCACGGCCATGTCGTCGTGCTCGGCACGCGCGATTGCTCGTTGCAGCGGCGCAACCAGAAGCTGGTGGAAGAAGCCCCCGCGCCCTTCCTCAGTGATGAGCAGCGTGAGCGCATCCATCAATCGGCGCGCGATGTGTGCGCGAAGGCAGGCTACGTCGGTGCGGGGACTGTCGAGTTTCTGTTGAGTCCCTCCGGAACAATCTCGTTTCTGGAGGTCAACACGCGCCTGCAGGTCGAGCATCCAGTGACCGAAGAGACAACGGGCATCGACCTCGTCGTCGAGCAACTGCGCATCGCCGATGGCTTGCGGCTGTCGGTCACCGAGACGCCGAAGCCGCGCGGTCATTCTTTCGAGTTTCGCATCAACGCCGAGGATGTGGGGCGCGGCTTTCTACCCGCGCCGGGGTTGGTGCATCTGTTCGAGGCACCGTCGGGGCCCGGCGTGCGCGTCGATACCGGCGTGCAGTCGGGTTCTACCGTCCCAGGTACATTCGATTCGCTGATGGCCAAGTTGATCATTACTGGCGCCACCCGTGCCCAGGCTATAGCCCGCGCGCGCCGGGCGCTGAAGGAGTTCCGAATCGAAGGGGTGCCATCGGTGCTTCCTTTTCACCGGGCGGTGATGGCGCACGCCGATTTCACATCAGCCGATGCTTTCAGCGTGCATACGCGCTGGATCGAGACAGATTTTGCCGACACGCTGGCGGCCGCTGTACGGCCTGAACCGCTGGCCGATATCGCGCTGGTACGCACGGCCGTGGAGATCGATGGCCGAAGGATTGCGCTCGGGTTGCCGGCTGAACTGCTGCGCGGGCTACATTCCACTGCGCCGTCTGCTGAGCGCGAGGGGGCTGATGTGTCTTCCATTTCGACGGATGCCGCCGCCGTTGTAGCCCCGATCTCGGGCACCCTGCAGTCCTGGAACGTCGCCGACGGCGACAACGTGGCTGTGGGCGACACCCTCGCATCCATGGAGGCGATGAAGATGGAAATGCAAGTCACGGCACACCGCGCAGGACGCATCACCCTAACGGTGTCCGTGGGCTCGACCGTCGCCGCAGGCATTGCAATCGCAAAAATTGTGAGTTGATGAGAGTCGACTCGTTCGCCCTGGGCTCGGCTCAAGACGACTGAATTATTCGCTGTTGTAAATGGACGTTAACCGGCAAGAAAACAGATACGGCTTATAACGAGCTTTCAATTTTGGTTGAAGGTTGTGATTTTTTAGACGGGGTGAATAAATGATTGATGTTGCAACTCAAATG
The DNA here is from genome assembly GCF_001439695.1 of Pseudomonas veronii. Lineage (GTDB taxonomy): Bacteria > Pseudomonadota > Gammaproteobacteria > Pseudomonadales > Pseudomonadaceae > Aquipseudomonas > Aquipseudomonas veronii. The sequence goes on along the minus strand of NZ_JYLL01000004.1, from coordinate 393,191 downwards.
AAACGGACAGCTTTGGTTGCTTTTATGGCAGTAGCATCGGGGTGTTCGTCACCGCCAGAGCGCAGCGCTGATTCCACCAAACCTACTGAGCCACTCGCGGATTCTCACTTTCATATTTCCAACTATGCCTTCCAAGGCACAACGCTGCGCAATCTGGTAGACAACTACATGTCGACGGGTATCACGCGCTCGGTCGTGATGCCACTGCCACTGCAACAACGATGGGACAGTTTTGAGGGGTACCAAGCAAATTCCGGAGGGGATGCGTTCGGGCCGAACTACTATATTGGGCCGAAGTCAGATCTTTATTACTATGCATTCGCCGATGCCATGTACGCCAAGGAATATCTTGAACTGCCCCGGGAGTACCAAGAACGATTAGATCTCATGATCACGGGATTTAATCCCATGGATCGCTATGCCGTTCAGCATCTGAAACGGGCGATACTCACGTACCCCGGGGCATTTGTTGGAATCGGTGAGTTTACAATTCATAAAGAAGTCGTCTCCAAGAAAATCGCGGGTGAGCCAATCAGCCACACTGCCGCAGGCGATATTCCATCGGACGTTCACAGCGCTGACGAGACGATGTCCCTGACTTCAGAATCACTCTCCAGCCTTCTCCAGGAAGCTGGCGAAATAGGGCTCGTGGCGACGCTTCACAACGATGTCTATGATTCGGATGTTACACACACCGGTGAAGTAAAAGCTCTCCACCCTGAACGGAATTATGAGTCAGAACTGAAATCGCTGTGCTCAACGGCCCCCAAAACGGTCACTATTTGGGCTCATACCGGTTTGGGGCGATTCGTCAAACCTACAAAAGACCACTTGGCAATCGTTGGTCGAGTCTTGGATAGTTGCAATAATTGGCTGGTCGATATTTCTTGGGATATCGTACAGGAAACGATTCTTCATCCTGGCTCAGCAATGCCATCGACTGAAGAATGGACTGCATTTCTAGATAAATATCAGGACCGGATTCTTTGGGGCTCTGATACCGTTATTTTCGGGCGCAACAAGTTCGAGGTTCTTCCAGGTGCCGGAATGACCGTTGCCCCCGGAAAATTAATGGCCGCCCAAGACTATAAGAGTGTTTCTAAGATCCTGGATCCGGTGTTTGCGACATTGTCGCCTCAGGCTGCGGCGAAGATAAAATATGAAAACTATGTGCGCGTTTTTAACGGGGCTCGTCTAAAAGTTCGTGCGTGGGAACAGCTTCATCGAGACGCTAACGTCTGGGACATCAAAACGCCCAAGACTCCCGATCTTCGCCCTCAGTGAGTCGCACCGCTATCAGCCTATAGCGACCAGGTATTTGTAGCCTTTCCAATACATTCAATACCATCAAGTTACACGATAGGCGTGACGCACTTCATTTTGAACGGTCTTATCCATCGAGCATTAAAGCTTGTGACTAGAGAGTGTTGTGATGAAGTTGAACAACCTAACTAAGGCGGCACTGATTGTCGCGTTGTTATCGTCCCTGTCGGGCTGCTGGATATTCATGCCGCCGGGTGGTGGTGGTGGTGGTGGTGGTGGTGGTGGTGGTGGCCACGGCCAGGGCGGTGGCCATGGCGGTCCGGGCGGTCCCGGTCTGCGTTAAGTAACGGCTTATTGGGGCAAGCCACGCTATTCATCTTGATGAGGCGTGGCTTGCCTTTTTTTTGCCCGGCTTAAATCACAGGCAAAGAAAAGCCCGCGATGGGGAGAGCGGGCTAAAAGGTGTTTCTCTAGGAGCTGAAACAACACTAGGCGTTCACCTGTGAAAGCTTTGTGAAAGGCTTGAGCCAATGTGTCGATGGCCAGTTTGCTGGTGCTGTCGCTGTACCCGAGGCTGTTTTCCGTTAAGCGCCGGGGCTGCGCTGACGTCAAACGGGCGAGATGGTCGCCAGCAGACCGATGCCAATGGTCAGCACCAAAAAGCCAAACAGGAAAATTGCCATCTTGGTCATAAGGCCTCCGAAGGGAAGGGGGCGGCAGGAACATTCCTGTCGCGCTCGACAAGGGTGTCGGGAGTGGCCCTATTGTCCGCCTCGATGACATTTCGATACAGGCGCAGATAGTAAAGAAAAAACCGTATCAGATGCGCGCGCAACGCTTTGGCCTGGGGGGGTGGAGAGGGCTGGGTTTATCAAGATCAGCAGGTGAGCCATGTCTTGAGGGTACGGCGCGCCACCTGAGACAGCCGCAGCATTTCCCCCTAAGATGGCGCCCACAGCCTCAACAATAAGAGAGGGCCGACCCTCGATGGAAAGACGTCAATTCAGCGGTGGCATGAAAGGCAAGAACCTGCGCTACCTCAATGAAATACCCGGCCAGCCGGCGTCAGCCACCCGCGTTGGCTTCCTGCTGCTCGAACACTTCTCCCTGCCGGCCTTCACCCAGACCCTCGACACCTTCGTCACCGCCAACCTGTTGCGCCCCGAGTTGTTCGCATCGCGCACGTTCGGCTGGGGCGACGGCGAAGTCATCAGCGACCTGGGCCTGGTGATCCGCCCGGATGCACGCCTCGACGTGGCGGCCCTGCAAACGCTGGAGTTGTTGGTGATCTGCGGCGGCTTTCGCACCGAACTCAAGGCCAGCGACGACTTCATCCACCTGCTGCGCAATGCCGCCGAGCAGGGCGTCAGCCTGGCCGGCTTGTGGAACGGCGCCTGGTTCCTCGGCCGCGCCGGCCTGTTGCAGGGCTACCGCTGCGCCATCCACCCCGAACATCGCCCGGCACTGGCGGAAGTGTCGAAGGCGGCCCACGTCACCAGCGAACCGTATGTCATCGACCGCGACCGCCTGACCGCCTCGAGTCCGTCCGGCGCTTTCCACATGGCGCTGGATTGGATCAAGGGCCTGCACGACAAGGCCTTGGTCGAAGGTATCGAAGATATCCTGGCCTTCGAGGAGTCCCGCTACCGGCGCATCAAACCGACGGAAAACATCTGCGTCAGCGCGCCGTTACGCGAGGTGGTGAAACTGATGGACGCCAACCTCGAAGAACCCTTGGAGCTCGACCAGCTCGCCGTCTACGCCGGCCGCTCCCGCCGCCAGCTCGAACGGCTGTTCAAGGAACAACTGGGCACCACGCCGCAGCGCTATTACATGGAACTGCGGGTGACCGAGGCGCGCCGGCTGTTGCAACACACTGAGTTGTCGCAGGTGGAGGTGCTGGTGGCGTGCGGGTTTGTTTCGCCGAGTCATTTCAGCAAGTGTTATAGCTCGTATTTCGGCTACAGGCCGTCGAAGGAAAAGAGGTTGGTCAAGTAGTGCGAGTGAAGCGTATCGATGAGATCTGTGTTGCCAGGTAGGCATTTGCAGGCGCGACTGAAGCGCTTGCCAGTACCAGCAGTTCGAGCGTCTCTCCCTCCAACTCCAAGGCACCACATAAGGCACGCACCGTCGCATCCGGAGTCTCGGCGGCGGTGAGACTCACGGATTGGCGCTTGAGTTTACTCGCGACGGCATTGATGTCGGTAAAGCCGCTAACCTCTGCGCCAGCGCCGCTGTTCGGACACGTCAGCTGCCCCCGAACGATACCCATGCGTTGCTTGCTGTGGCTATGTACGCTCAAGACCAGAGACGTCCCGTCGCCAGCGACCCAATTGCCCGCCAGGGCGTTTTCAACGGGTAACAGCGTGGATGGCAAAGGGGGCTCAACGTACAGCGGTTTTTCTATCCGACGATAAACCAACTTGTCGACATAGGTTCCCGGGGCGGCAAGTTCGGGGAAGTCGCTGGTCGCGACCAACAGATGGGACAACGTCAGCGCATCGCCCGCAACCGTCATACTCAATTGCCCACTCAACCCGGAAGTCCAGTTCCAGCTAGGGTCGCAGGAGTCGGCGCCAAGAGCGTGCCAGTTGATGGCCAGCGCGATGGGTTGGTTCTTTTCACGGCTGGCGCCCGCGCCCAGGGAAAAGCCGCATACCGGATACTTGCCGGTTGAGCCTGTCGAAGAATGATAAGTGCCGTAGATTCGCTGTCCGGACACCTCCAGGTTCATGACCGAGCCGTAGTCGTTCTTCCAGGTGCCGGCGACCGACACGGTTTCATTCGAAGGGCCTGGGAGGGCGAGTTTTCCATTGACGATTGCGTGCGTTCCCGGTGTGAAACGTTTTGATGACGAGCGCGTGATGATCTGCGGGCCATCAGCACGATTGAACAGCCAGACGCCTACGGGGGCCAATGAATAGACCTCATGACTGCATTTCACGACTTGATACTCGTACACCGTGTAGCAGTGCTCCATTACCAGCGACCCCACCAGCACCAGGTCAGCCAGGCCCAATGGTGCGAACTGAGGCAAGCGCTCACCTTTTTGCGGGCCTTCTTCGATCAGGCAGTTATAGAGGTCGGCACCCAAGGTGATCTCGCCGTCGGCAAACCCCAGCACGATGTCGGGTTCTCCCCCCTGCGCAATACGAGCCAGGGTCCGGCGCATCAAACCATCGTCCCCCTTGAGCTGCGAAGAGCCTGAGTCGAGCGCAAACTTGATGTTGCTGGCCATCAGCTCTGAGCCGACCGAGTAGGATTTCAGGTCGGCCGACCAAATGTATTCCACACCCGCTAATGTGCTGTAGACCGACCACGGCAGAAATAACTGCGCGCCTTGGGTTTTCGTGGGATCCACGCCGCCCATTTGGCAGCTGCCGGTGTGGGCCTGGTTATCCCAATCAAATGCGACGAAGGGGTGATCGGGTGACAGTTGGCCTTCACGCATTAATGCCTGGAGTAAAAAGGCGCTGCGCCCCTCGACGTAAGCACTGCTGCAAGGTAAACCCAGGCCGCCGTCCCAATCGAGTTGCTTGAATTGTTCGCCGTCATAGGCTGCGGCCAGCAGCAGTTGAGTCTCCAGTGGCGTACCGCAGGGCATTGTCAAAACGTCTGAGGCGGACTCCACTTGCATCGTGCCCCAAGGGCCAAAGCTGTAAGGCCGCTGCAAGCAGTCGGTAAAGGCAAAGGTGCTCGAAGCCTGGAAGTCAAAGCGGCTACCGGCAAAATGCACGCACTGGTCAGCGGGACAAAGTGCCGAGGTGATCCAGTTCATGTTGGTGCCAGAATCGATTGCGAACTTCAGCGGTTGGCCAGGGGTGCCGAGTTCAAGCGTGCAATACCAAGGCGAAGCACCGTTGTTCTGATAAGGCCCGCGCCGCATGGGAAAAACCAGGCAGTTGTCCAAGTGTTTATTGCTCATGGGAACTCCGTTTCCATTCGGACTGATAGGCGCCCGACAGGTGTCGGTGCCCGGAATAGGGCGCTAGAATGCGCCTGGCGATATTCAGCCCGATCTGCGTGGCAGCCACTGCCAGCGGCGAACCCTTCGGGTTGTCGGATTCGACGCTGAACTCAGGTGGTTTCAGCGTAACGCCTGGCCTTCGGTTTCCGGCATGAACGCGGCAAGAATGACCGTGACCAACAGAAATGCATTGATGATGGTGGTCGTCAGGTTGAACGACGAGCCGTAGGCGATCAGCGCGCCGATCAGCGACGGCGCCAGTACGTTCGCCACACGCTGGGCGAAAATCGCCCAGCCATAACCCACAGTACGCAACGCGGTGGGATACAGCTCACCGATCCATGTACCCCACACCCCCCATGCGCCGAGGCTGAAGAAGGCCAAGGCGAAATTGCTCAGGTAGAGCATTTCCAGGGTCTGGGCGTTGGCGAAACCATACCCCGCCAGCACCGATGCGCTGATAAACGCCACGATGACTTTTTTGCGTCCAAAACGCCCCGTCAGATACGACGCGGCCATATACCCAGGGATCATGCACAGCGCCGACAGCGCAATAAAACCGTAGCTCTGCGGCAAACTCAGGCCGCGCTGCTGCAGCAAGGTGGGTAGCCAGGTTTGCAAGCCCCAGTAACCCCACGAGAAGGTAAAGTTGACGGTGATTTGCAGCAGGCTGACTTTGAGCAGGGCACGGCTGAATAGCTCACGCTGGTGTCCGGAAACCGTGCGATCAACCTGCAGTTCGCAGTCCTCAGGTATGCTCACCGCCCCTTGGCTCAATACGGCAATCGCCGCTCTGGCCTCCTGTTGCCTGCCGGCGGAGGCCAGCCAGTAAGGCGACTCCGGCACCCAGCGTGCCACGGCGATCGCCCACAACCCACCGAGCGAACTCAAGACGATGATCGCGCGCCAGCCTTGCGGCAGTAACCACACCGTGGCACCCAACGCCAGCAGCATGCCAACAGGCCAGCCAGAAGCGAGATAGACGGTCAACGAGCCGCGCTGGCGCACCGGCAGAAGTTCCTGATAATGCGCGAAGGTCACCACCATCATGCCCACGGCTGCAACCCCGGACAGCAAGCGCAAGGCATACAGGGTTGAGTAATCGGGTGCGAATGCACTGGCCAGGGAGACAGCTCCGTAAGCGCCCAGGCTCCAGACAATCGCGCGTTTTCGCCCGATGCGTTCGGCAACTTTGCCCCAGGCCAACGCACCCAGCAGCATGCCGATGAACATCGCGCCGATCAGGTGGCCCACGGCAAGGGCGTCCAGGCCAAACTCCGCGGCAATCAGTGGTGCGGTGTAGACAATGATCATCATCTCCCAGGCTTCAATCGCAAAGACAAAGAACAGCACCAGGCAACACTGCAGGTGAGTACGGGTGAGGGGGAAATTTCGGAAGACGTCGCCCACGTTGCGGGTGTGTGAGTCCGGCGTAGGTTCCGGGTGAACGGCATGTAGCGTTGAGGGAATATCACGCATGGTGGCGATCCTTTTTGCGAGTCAGGCGCTGACACGGTTGCCAATTGGCGCAGGGGCGCGGAACAAACCAAACCGCTCGATTTCAGCTTCCGGTGGCGGCTCACAACTGCCGACTCGACTCGGACGCCAGCCAAACCGGCGTTTCATACCCGCCATCGCTTCGGCCACCTTGAATGCCGCGACCACCGGATCTATCACCGGCACGCCGACTTCCCGTTGCACCTCCTCGAAAAAGCCGAACTCAATGGTGCAGCCGAGGATCACGGCTTCGGCACCGTCCTCTTCGACTGCGCGGTGGGCTTGTTCGATGATCTTGCGACGGGTCACGGCATGATCGCGCTGGAACTCGTCGACGCCCATGCCCAACGGACGCAGCGAAGCCAACCGGGAGCCGGCGCCATAGCCTTGCACGCGCGCACGCATCTGCTCGATCCATTTATTGCGCCCGACAATGATCGAAAAGCGATTGGCCAGGTGTTCCGCCACCTGCAGGCTCGCCTGGCAGGGCGCGACGACCAGGGTTTCACCGGAAATTTCCCGTGCGTCTTCCAGTGCCGGATCGTAGAAGCAACCCAGCACTAGCGCGTCTACACCCGCCTGGGCGCAATCGCGGGCGATATGCACGGTGCGTTCATACGTAAGGGCCTCGTAGGCGCGGTATTCCAGGTGCGTTGGGCTGGGCGTCATGTCGAACGACACTACCTCCACCTGAGTGGAGGGTTGTTTGATGCGGTGCAACAGCTCAGCGATGGGCGCGTCAAAGGTCGGGCAGCCGATCGGGTTGAGCCAGCGCACGGTCACTGCAATGTCTTGCGGTGCGATGTTGAAGGTTGAACTGTCCATACGGTATTCCTCGATAAGTGTGTTGAATGGCACTAGAAGAACTTCACCAGAGCCATGGTCAAACTATTGGAATAGGGCAGGTTGTCGCTGTGGTAGTAGTCGAAGTTCAGGTTGGCCGACAGGTAGAATCCCTGTTTGCTGAAACCGGTGTAGGTCATCGCCGGGCCGATCTTGCCTTCGCGGGATTCCTTGAAGTCGGACGCCGAGCGATTGTTGATGTGGTAAGAATGATGGACGCCCAGCCATACATCGTCGGTGACCAGATACCCGGCGGCGATGTCGGCCAGCCAGAAACTGACACCGCCGCGCAGGCGTGTCGGGTCGCCGCTGCCGAGATCGGTCGCGTGCCGATTGCGCGCGGCGTAGTGAATGCCGGCCGGCGTAAAGGTGGCGGCGAAACGGCCCAAGCGCAGGTAGTTGGCGACGCTGAAGCTTGCGCCATAGCGGTTGGCAAACGCGCCGTAACCCGTGCCTTCATCATTGCCGTTGGGAAACTCCAGGGAGAGCGTCGGGTTGATCCAGAAGGTGGTGAAGTCATCGGAACCATAGGCACTGGTGGGTTCCACCACGTTGTAGTAATACGCCAGGCCGAGGTTCGGTGATGCCACGCCCCACGAGCCGTTGTTGCGAGCGCTGTTGTCATTGCTGTAGCCCGTGTCGGCGCCGACCCAAAACTGCAATTGGTCGCGCTGCGTCCCGGTAAAGCCGGTTTCCGAAAAGTACGCCAGGACAGTGTTGCTGCCCGCGCGCACGCTGCCCGTTGTGGTGCGGCTGAATACAGGAAACGATTCCAGGGCCCACTGTCCGGGTACGCCCGGTTGGGCGAAACCGATGAACTGTTCAGCGTGTGCCTGGGGTGTGATCCCCAAAACCCAGGCAAGCGTAGGCGCTACCCATAAACGAGATGAGTGTTGCAGTTTCATGAGGGTGCTCTCTTTTTGTTGTTGTTCTTGACGGTCGAGCAGCAGGCGGGGCGCGGGAGGCGCCTCAAGGTCACGTCACCAGGCCGTATACCGACTGAGCGGTGGCCGCATCGAGGTAGCCGTTTTTCACGTCGTTGCGCACCGCGTCCGGATCTCGTTGGCTGGCGGGGCCATACCCTCCGCCCGCGCCGGTGCGTACCCTGACCAGATCACCCGCGCTCAACGCGATGCCGCTGGCCATCGCGTGGCGTTCGCGCTGACCGTTCCGGCGGATGACTTCGACGTAATTGGGCGTGCCTTCGGCCCCTTGTTCCAGGCCCCAAGGCGGAACGACCGAGCGGGTGTAGCCGCAGGTCATGAAGCTGCCATCGGCGCGAATCCGATAATCGATGCACACGCCACGGCCGCCTCGGAATTGCCCATGCCCGCCGGCTTCATCATTCAAGGCCATGCGCTCGACATACAAGCCATAGCGGGCTTCACAGACTTCGACGGGGCAGTTGTAGGTTTCGCCATGCAGCCCGGAGTAGACGGCATTGTTGCCATCGCGCCCGGGTTCGGCGCCCCAGCCGCCGATTTCCGGTTCGACCAGGGTGAACAGGCGGCCCGTGTCCGGGTGAATACCACCAATGATCGTGGCGCACACCGAGGCAAAATTGCCGGCGGGCAACCGGTCAGGAAAACGTTGGGCCAGACAGCACAGGATCAGGTCGTGAACCCGGATGAGGTTCTCGAAATAGAAACCTTCGGCGGCCGGTGGCAGTGCATCGAACAGCGAGCCGGGGCGGGTCAACACCCTGAGAGGGCGAAAAGTGCCGCCATTGGTAATGCCTTGGGGGGCGGTCAAGGCCTTGAATGCCATCTGTGCGGCAACGACGGTGCCGTCGCGACTAAGATTGGTTGGCCCTTGGCATTGATCGGGGTTGTCGCGCAGATCGACGACCATTTCGCTGGCGCGGATGTCGATCCGGACCTTGAACAGGCTGCCGTCATCCTGCAGTTCTTCCAGACTTAACTGCCCTGCAGGCAGTTCGCCCAGAGCCTTGAGGGACACCTTTTCGCCCAGGTCCATGAAGTCTTTCATCGCCAGCAGAAACAGTGCGCTGCCGTACTTGCTCGTCAGCTCGCGCAGGCGCGCGGCGCCACCGCGCACGGCAGCCACCCCGGCCCACAGGTCACCCTCCATGAAATCCGGCATCCGGGTATTGGCGCGCAGGATCTGCAACACCGAGCGGATTGGCTGGCCTTGGCTGATCAACTTGACCGACGCCAGGCGCAGACCTTCCTGGAAGATGTCCGTCGCTTCCGTTGACAAAGAACCCGGCACTCGCCCGCCGACATCGTTCCAGTGCGCGATATTCGCGGTCCAGGCGACCAACTGGCCTTCGGCAAAGACCGGCATGGCCAGTACCACATCGTTGAGGTGAGTCACCGCACCGTCGTGGGGGTCATTGCTGATGAAGACGTCTCCGTCCTCGATGTCCTGCGGCAACGGATGGTGCTGCAGAATTTTCTTCACGGCCTTGTCCAACACACCGACAAAGGCCGGAATACCTGCGCCGGAACTCGCAATGTCGCCGTGCGCGTCGGTAATGCCGGTGCCCATGTCCAGCACTTCATAAATCACCGGGCTCATCGCCGCGTTGCGCATGGCGGTGAACATTTCGTCGGCAATTGCCTGGAGCGAGTTCTGGATGATGTCGCGGGTAAAGATATCTAGGGTACTCATGGCAGCGCTCCTTCAGCCGTTGATCATGATGTGCAGGTTGCCAAGGCGGTCGACCTGTACGCGGTTGCCGGGGTGAACCACCACCGTGGTGCCGGCGTCCTCGACGATTGCCGGGCCGTAAAATGTCATCAGCGGTTCGAGCAAGTCGTAGTCGTAGAGGTTCGCGTTGTGGCAGCCCTCCTGGGCGTAATCCACACGGCGTTGGCCTTTGCAGGCGTCGCTGACGCGGCGGCCGGTGATCGGCAGCGCTTGGGGCGTCAACTTGCCGATCTGGGCCGTGGCGACCAGATGAAAACCGATAATTTCCAAAGGGGCTTGCAGGCGATAGGTGTAGTGCTGTTCGTAGAGACCATGAAAACGCTGCTCGATCAGTGCCCAGTCCGCGTCGAGACATTCGTGCGGGTTGAGCAGCACTTCGACTGAATGCTCCTGGTTCTGGTAGCGCAGCTTGCAATACACCTGGAGCTCGACCTGTTGTGGGGGGATCGCTTCGGCGACGAATTGCTCGCGGGCCGCACAGCTCAATTCGTCGAGAAATTGCTGTGCCTGCTCAAGCTTGTCGGCCTGGGCGGTATCGACAAAGCGGTTGATAAACAGATCGCGGCGCAAATCCGACAGCGTCATGCCCCAGGCCGAGAACACCGAGGCGCTCCGGGGGATGATGACCTTCTGCACGCCCAGCTCCTGCGCCAGTGCGACCGCGTGCATCGCGCCGCCGCCACCGAAGGCCATCAGCGTCAGTTCCCGTGGGTCATGGCCGCGGCTCAACGACACCAGTTTCAACGCGTTGACCATATTGTCGTTGGCCAAGCGCACGATGCCACGGGCGATCTCGTCGGCTGGCAAGTTCAGGCGTTGACCCAGCTCGTTCAAGCCGCGTTTAACCGCGGGCAGGTCGGCCTCCACGCGGCCGCCGCAAAAGTAGTCCGGGTTGATACGCCCGAGCATCAGGTTGGCGTCGGTCGTGGTGATGTGCGTACCGCCGTTGCCATAGGCGGCGGGGCCCGGTACTGCGCCGGCGGACTGAGGCCCCACGTGCAGTTTGTCGAAGTCGTCGACCCAGGCGATAGAACCGCCGCCGTTGCCGATCTCCACCAAGTCGACCACGGGCACCATGATCGGATAGCCGGCGTTGATCCTGTTGCGCTCGATCCAGTAATCGGTCTTGATCGATACTTGGCCGTTACGGATCAATGCACATTTGGCCGTGGTGCCGCCGATGTCGAGGCCCAATAGGTTGGGTTCGTCGATCAGTTGTCCCAGTTGCGCCGCAGCCCAAAAACCGCTGGCCGGGCCTGACTCGACCATGGTGATCGGGGTCTGTCGGGCGTGCTCTACGCTGTCGACGCCGCAGTTGGATTGCATGATGTACAAGGGCGCTGTGTAGCCGCTGTCACGCAGGCCATCGACCAGGTCATCCAGATAACGTGCAGCGATGGGTTGAACATAGGCTGAGAGCACGGTGGTACTGGAGCGTTCGTATTCGCGCCACTCACGGGTGATCTGATGGGAAGCCACCACCGATACCTGTGGCCAGAGCCTACGTACTTCGTGCAGAACCGCCTGTTCATGGGCCGGGTTGGCGTAGGCATGCAGCAGGCAGATAGCAATGGCCTGCACATTGTCGGCACGAAAGGCATCGAGGATCCGGGGCAGTTGCGAGAGGTCGAGCGGTTCACGTTCCTGGCCATTGGTGTGCAAGCGGCCTGAGACTTCGCGGCGCAGATAGCGGGGCACGAAGGGGGCTGGCTTGACCCATTTGAGATTGAAGTAGTCCGGCCGGTTGGCGCGTGCAATCTCCAGCACATCGCGAAAACCTTGGGTGGTAATCAGCGCCGTCTTGACGCCGCGACGTTCGGTCAGGGCATTGATCACTACCGTGGTGCCGTGGGCCAGAAAATCCACGCTGCTCAGGTCTACGTCGGCCTTGCCGATGACGTTGAGTACGCCTTGGGCAAAGTTCGGCGGGGTGGTGTCGACCTTGGCGGTACGAATGGTCTGTTCGCCGGTGACCGGATCGCTGTTGAAATACACCAAGTCGGTAAAGGTTCCGCCGACGTCGGTGGCCACGCGCACTGTTTTGCCGTCCGTACCCACAGGGCATCTCCTGCTGTGTTTATTGTTATGGGCGCCAGGAGAAGGGTTCTCACTGGGGTTGACGGGATGCTAGGGCGCGGCACATGGCGACGACTACACACGGGGCGGGTAGGTGGCAACGATCTAGGCAGATCGACTACCCGCACGGGTAGGTGGGTGGGTCAATGAAAAGGTATCAGCATCCCCAGGCGCAACGCGGCGGCCATGGCGGCGGTGCGGTTGTCCACGCCGAGCTTTGCGAATACATGCTTGAGGTGGAATTTCACGGTGTTTTCAGAAATGTCCATGGCCTGGGCAATGGCTTTGTTCGATTGGCCTTCGGCGAGCAGGGCGAGGATCTGCGTCTCTTTGGCGCTGAAGGGCGTGCGCGGGCGAACGGGGTGGGCGCGCCATCCGCGCAGGCGGGTGAGCACCGCGGGGGGCCTGGAACGGCTGTCGGTGCAGGCCTCCAGGGCGGCGAGCACACACGGTCCGGCCTCGAGCAGCAGGCCGGGCAGGGCCGTTGCGGGTATCGACGCCAGGGTCGCGTCCAGCGCTACCGCATGACCTTTGCCGTGAGCGGCCAGGGTCAGCACCTGCAGGCGCCATGTGGGCAGTCGCAAGCCTTGTGGTTGCAGCACCCCGACGCCTTGTTGCAGGCGATTGAGCGCCGCGCCGGACGCGCCTGTGGCGAACTGAAACCGGGCCAATGCCAACGTAGCCGCTTCCAGGTTACGCCAGTCCTCGGCGTTGTTCGCGGTGTGGTCGAGGTTGGCGGCCAGCGCTTCCTGGCGCGCCTGGGTCAATGACCCGCCTTGCACCAATAAGTCGACTCGCCAGGTGCGGACCAAGCGTTCCAGGCGCTGCCAGTTACGCGCGCTGGCCAGTTGGGCGGTGTGCTCAAGCTCCAGCAGTGCCGGTTGCAGGCCCAGGTTTCGCAGGGCGCTGCGCCACGTCACCTCGGCGGTGGCGGCCGCGATATCGAGCCAGCCGTCGGTATGTTTGAGTGACGCCCAGCCATCGCGAAACCAGGGGATCGCCTCGGCCCAGGCACCCTGCCAATACAAGTGCTGCGCCTTGAGGCAACCCACCAGTGCCCTGACCGAGCTTTCGCTGCCGAACTGGCTATCGGCAATGGCCAGTGCGTTATCGACCATCTGCGCTGATGCCGAAAGGTCACCCCCCAAGGCCAGGACCTGCGCCTCGTGGATACGGCAATAGTTCTCGCCCCGCGGGCTGGCGGCCAAGCGCATCTTGATGTGCGCCGAGCGGATGACTTGCAGGGCCAAAGGCAGTCGTCCCTGGGTCAGCGCCTGCAAGGCGTGGACGCACTCCAGCGTACCCTGTGCAAGTACATCGTCGCCTGCGGCGCCTGCGCAATGGTGCGGTTCGAAGCGATCCGTATAGGCATTCGCCAGCGTGTGGATGACGTGAAAATCCCGCGCCAGGCGAGGGTCATCCTCGACCCTGCCATGGGCGAGGTACAGCAGTTGTGTGGCGAGGGCATGATCACCGAGCTTGGCGTGCAGATAGGCCTGGAGCAGGAGCAAGTCCGGTTCTTCCCTGCGGGTTTTCTCGTCGAATAAGCCCAACAGGCTTTGCGCGTAGCGGATGCCTTTGTGCAGCACGACCTCCCAACTGCCGGCTCGCACCACCAGTTGCACCGCCAGCCGGGTATCGCTGGCGCGCAGCGCGTAGGTGATCGCCTGCACCCAATCGCTCTCCTCAGCCAGCCACTGGGCCGCTGCGTAGTGGATATCGCGCGCGACGCTGGCGTCGATGCGCTGGTTGAGAAAATCCTGGAGCAAGCGGTGCTGGCGGAACCACTGGCGGTCGGCATCCAGAGGTACCAACAGCGCATCCAGATGGACCAGTTGCATCAGCTGCTGCGCACTGTCGCTACGGCCGCGTACCGCATCTGCCAACTCAGGGTTGAAGCGCTCGAGCAGGGCCATGTCGCGTAAAAAGTCCTGGCTGTCCTGGGGCAGGCGTTGCACCACTTGCCCGGTCAGGTAGTCGGCCATATCGGCGCTGCAGCCTGAAAAGGCGTTCAGGCCGTACAACGATGCGTCGCCATTGGCGCACCACAGCCGGGCCAGTTGTACGGCAACCGGCCAACCTTCGGTTTTTTCGTGCAAATGCTGTTGTGCGCTCGGCGCAACAGTAGGGCCGAGGATTTCGCTGGTTTCGACCTGGGTGAACCTCAGCGCTTGGGCAAACACTTCGTGGACCCAACCGTTGGCCTTCCATTGGGCCAGTGGCCAGCCAGGGCGGACGCGGGCGGACACCACCCACTCGAGCCACGGAGCGGCCTGTTCCAGCAAAGCCTGTACAAGGGCGTCAAGCGCAGCGTTTGCCGCGGTGTGATAGTCGTCAAGAAACAACGTAACCCGGCGGTTTTCCCGGGCGAACGCGTGGAGAAGGGCGGTGATCGTGCGATGCGGCTGCACATCCAGCGCCTGGGCGTGCGCCAGGCGCGTCAGATGGCCGAGATCAAGCCCCGCGCGATCCAGCGTCAAGATCAGATAGGAGAGGAAACGATTCGGGTCGCCGTCGGCCTCGTCCAATGACAACCACGCGACGGTTGCCGAGGGGGTGTTCGATAGCAAGGCTTGCCGCCGTTGCATCAACAACGTGGTTTTTCCGTATCCGGCCGGTGCGACCAGCAGCACCAGCGGCCCCCTTGTCCGGGCATGCAAGGCGGCCAATAGTGCCTGGCGTGGCAAGGACGTGAGCAATGTCAACGGCGGCGCCAGTTTGCCAATCCAGCACCAGTCACTGGCGACAGCGGGAGAAACGTCTGTATTCATGGCTGCGGGCTCATGGAGAAGAGGGCCGCTTGGGGTTGTATCAATTACGTTTTGGCCTTGGGGGCGGCGAATAGTTACGTGATGTTTATTCGGTGTATGAAGCCAGGCCCGCAGTGGGTTCTGTTGTGAAAAACCTGTGCAAGCAGATGGGAGCGTCTGCGCGAAATCCTTGCCACGTCTGCGTTGGTGGGGCCCGCGCCGCTTATGTGCCACACGGTCCTACAAGAGCTGTGGGACCTTTCTGGATTTTGAGTGAAGCACGCTTGGCGCGACGCCGCTCAGAACCGCGCCAACCGATACCCCTCCAACTCCGGCAAACCCGACAGCCGCGGCCGCGTCGAAGCCAGTTGCGCGATGAGCTCCGCAGTCACCGCCGCCTGCGTCAACCCCAGATGCTGATGCCCGAACGCAAGCAACACCTTGCCGTCGGCGACCCGATCGATGATCGGCAGCGAGTCCGGCAGGCAGGGCCGGAAGCCCATCCACGGCGTGGCGTCCTGCGCATTGAGGTCTTGCCGGAACAGCCCTTTGCTCAGGCGATGCAGCTGCCAGGCGCGTTGCATATTCGCCGGGCGCTCCAGGCCGGCGAATTCCACGGTGCCGGCCAGGCGCAGGCCGCCGCGCATGGGCGTCATGATGAACTTGCGCTCCAGGGAGGTGACGGCGAAGGGCAGGCGTTCATGTTCGTGGGGCAGCATCAGGTGGTAGCCGCGTTCGGTGTCGAGGGGGACGTGCTTGCCGGTCAAGGCGGCGGTGAGTTTCGCCGAGTGGGCTCCGCAGGCGATCAGCACCTGGCGTGCGGCCAATGGGCCTTGATCGGTGGTCAGCGTGACGCCACGGGCGTCGACTTGCCCGCTCAGCACCTGGCGGGTGAGAAATTGCACGCCGTTGGCTGTGGCGGCGTTCACCAGTTCGCACACCACTTGATAGGGGTCGAGAAAGTGCCCGGTGCCCGCAAAGAACAGCCCGCCCTGGATGTGCTCGCTCAACTGCGGCGCGGCCTTGCGAATGGTGTCAGCCGACCAGAACGCCACCGGCACGCCTTGCTGCGCCATCCGTTGCTGCAGCGCGTCGATGGCCCCTCGCGAATCCGCACGCTCGAACACCAGCAACGAGCCGTCTTCGCGCAGCAGCTCCGGCCGGTCGATGCCTTGCAGCAGGCGCTGCCATGCGCCCAGGCTGCCTTCGTTCAGTGCGCGAATGCCGGCGACCGTGCGCCGGTAGCTGGCCGGGCGCAGGTTGAGCAGCAAACGCGCAAACCAGGGCAGGGCGCGGGGCAGGTATTTCCAGTCCAGGCGCAGCGGGCCCATGGGGTCCATCAGCATCGTGGGCAAGCGCTTGAGGATCGACAGGTCGGCGATAGGGAACACTTGTTCGCTCGCCAGATGGCCGGCGTTGCCATAGGAGGCGCCCATGCCGGGGGGCTGCGCGTCGATGACGACGACCTGGCGCCCTTGACGTGCCAACTGCAAGGCGCAGGCGACGCCGATGATGCCCGCGCCGACCACGGCGATGTCGGCGCTTGTGGATTCAAGCGACATTCTGTTCCGCCGACCAGTTCGCGTACCACTGGCGGAACAGCGCGTACTGGCTTTCGGCATAACGACGCTGGGCCGCGCTGAGTTGGTCGCTTTCGTTGAAGTGCAGGGCGTAGCCATGGTCACCGTTGAGCACCATCAGGTGCTTGTAATACAGCACCAGATCGCAGCCTTCGTCGAACGATGACAGCACCGCCAGCGCGGCCTCCAGCTCAAGGGCCTGGCGACGTGCCTTGGCATCGCCCTTTGCGGCTTGCTTGCTCAGCGCCACCAGTTGCAGCACTTCCCGAGGTAGGGCGTTGCCGACGCCGGTGATTGCGCCGGTCGCGTTGCAGTTGACGAAGCCGTGTACCACCTGGGTATCGACGCCGACCATCAAACTCACGTTATCGTCCTGGGAGGTGATGTGTTCGGCGGCGTAGCGCAGGTCGGCGGCGCCGCCGAACTCTTTGAAGCCGATCAGGTTCGGGTGCTCGCGGCGCAGCTCGAAAAACAGCTCGGCGCGGGTGGCGAAGCCGTAGTAGGGGCTGTTGTAGATCACCGCCGGCAGGTGGGGCGCAGCGTCGAGGATCGCGCCGAAGTGGGCCTTTTGCGCGGTGGCCGAAGCGCCACGGGACAGCACGCGGGGAATCACCATCAACCCCTGGGCGCCGACCTTGGCTGCATGCGCCGCGTGGGACACCGCTTCACGGCTGTTGACCGCGCCGGTGCCGACGATGGTCGGCACGCCGGCGGCGGCCAGGCGCGCCACGCCCTCCTGGCGCTGGGCTTCGGTGAGCAACGGCCAATCGCCCATGGAGCCGCAATAGACCACGGCGCTCATGCCGATATCGATCAATTCGCGGCCCTTGGCGACGAGGGCGTCGAAGTCCGGCTTGCGCGCGGCGGTACACGGGGTCATCAGTGCGGGAATGCAGCCGGTGAAGATGGTGTCGCTCATGGGGCTAACTCCTTGGAATATTCAGTCAAACCATGCAGGGCTCAGATGCCCCAGGCGAAAGGGTCCTGCGCATCGATCAGCAGGGTGCTGTCGGCGGTCATGTAGGCGCGACCGGTGATGTACGGGCGCACGCGTTCGCCGTCCCATTCATAGCGGCCTTCGAACTGGCTGCCGGTGATGCTGGCTTGTACCCAGGTTTCACCCGGCGCGAGTTTGTCATCGGCGGCCAGGCAGGCGAGCTTGGCGCTGGTGCCGGTGCCGCAGGGCGAGCGGTCGTAGGCTTTGCCCGGGCACATGACAAAGTTGCGGCTATCGGCATGGGCATCATCGGCGAACAACTCGATATGATCGATCAGTGCGCCGTCTTCGCCATAGATGCCTTGGCGTTCGAGGGCCTTGAGCATCGCCCAGGTGTAGTCGGTCAGGGCGTCGACGTTATCCATCTGCAGCGCCTGGCCGTGCTCCGACACCAGGAAGAACCAGTTGCCGCCCCAGGCGATATCGCCATGGACCACGCCATGCCCCGGCACTTCCACCGCTACCCGTTGGCGAAAACGGTAGGCGGGCACGTTGCGCAGGGTCACGGCGCCGTCTGCATGGAGTGTGGCCGCCACCGGCCCGACGGGCGTGTCGACGGTGTGTACGCCTGGCTCGATGCGCCCCAGATAGTGCAGCGAGGCAACCAGGCCGATTGTGCCGTGGCCGCACATGCCGAGGTAGCCGGCGTTGTTGAAGAAGATCACGCCGCAGGTGGCGCCCGGTGTGACCGGCGCGCAATACAAGGCGCCCACCAGCACATCGTTGCCCCGCGGTTCCAGCAGGCAGGCGCGGCGCCATGCGTCGTGGTGGGTGCGCAGGTTGTCGAGTTGCGCGGCGATGCTGTTGCCGGCCAGTGCGGGGAATCCGTCCATCACCAGGCGCGTGGGTTCGCCGCCGGTGTGAGAGTCGATGACGTGCAGTCGTTTCATGACACGCTCCATTCAGGGGTGAGCCTGGCCGATGGGATAGGCATGCAGTGGCCATATCGTGAACGCGTCAGCGCTGCGACGATTGATGTTTTGCGCCGGGTTGGATGACGAATTCAGCACAGTTTTCTACGCTCGACAGCATCCCGTGCATGGGGCAATCTGCTGGACGTCGAAGCGCAAAGAGGGGGGCGGAGTGATGTTGCAGAGTGCGTTTGCAGCCCTGTGCCAAGGGCGCGAGGCGAATCGCCCGCAGAGCATCGAGCAGTTATTGGCCGGCGTCATGCAACTGCTGCCGATGCTCGACGTGATCCCCAATGCCGCGATTTTCATCAAGGATCTCGACGCCCGCTATGTGCTCGCCAACCGCACCCTGGTGCAGCGTTGCGGGCTCAAGCAACTGCAACCGTTGCTCGGCAAAACCAGCGCCGAGGTGTTCCCCGCGCAATTGGGGCCGGGTTATACCGAGCAGGACCGGCGCGTGCTGGAGCAGGGGTTTGTATTGGAGGATCAGCTCGAGTTGCATCTCTACGGCAGCCGCGAACCGGGCTGGTGCCTGACCCACAAGTGGCCGCTGTACAACCACGTCGGGCAGATCATCGGCCTGGCCGGCATTTCCGTCGACCTGCAATCGGCCAGCGAAACCCACCCCGCCTACCAACGCCTGGCCGCCGTGGACGCGCACATTCGCACGCACTTCAATCGGCGCGTGACCTTGGGCGAACTGACGCGTATCGCCGGGATCTCGGTGGCGCAGCTGGAGCGCTACTGCAAGCGCGTGTTCCACCTGACGCCGCGGCAGATGATCCAGAAAGTGCGCCTGGAGCACGCCCATCGCTTGCTGCACAGCGACCTGCCGATCACCGACGTCGCGCTGCAGTGCGGTTACACCGACCACAGTGCGTTCAGCCGCCAGTTCAAGGCGTCGACGGGGTTTACGCCGAGGCAGTACCGCCAGTTGGGCTAACCGCCGGCATTGCGATGCAACGAATAGCCCCGCTCGCCGCTCCTATGCTTACGAGTAACCGTTTCACGACGACAGGTAATGGGCTTATGACGGCGGCTGACAACGATCATGTGAACTGGCTGGTGCAACAGTCGATGCTGCACGCGGCGCGCCAGCGCGCCAAGCTCTATTCGGGGCAAGGGCGCCTGTGGCAACAGCCGTATGCACATACCCGGCCGCGTGACGCTTCGGCCTTGTCGTCGGTGTGGTTCACCGCGTACCCGGCGTCGATTGTCACCCGTGAAAACGGCACGGTGCTCGAAGCGCTGGGCGATGAGGCGCTGTGGCATGCCTTGTCGAAGATCGGTATCCAGGGTATTCACAATGGTCCGCTGAAAAAGTCCGGCGGCTTGGCCGGGACGGAACACACGCCGACCATCGATGGCAATTTCGATCGCATCAGCTTCGACATCGACCCGCAGTTGGGCACCGAGGCGCAGTTGCAGGCGCTGACACGCATGGCGGCGGCTCACAATGCGGTGATCATCGACGATGTGATCCCCTCGCACACCGGCAAGGGCGCGGATTTCCGCCTGGCCGAGATGGCCTACGAGGACTACCCGGGGCTCTACCACATGGTGGAAATCCGCGAGGAAGACTGGCCGTTGCTGCCGGAGGTCGCCGACGGGCGCGATGCCCAGAACCTCAGCCCGCTGCAGGTGGACGCGCTGCGCGATAAACACTACATCGTCGGCCAGTTGCAGCGGGTGATTTTCTTCGAGCCTGGCGTGAAGGAAACCGACTGGAGCACCACCCCGGTGGTCATCGGCGTCGATGGCAAGCCGCGGCGCTGGGTCTACCTGCATTACTTCAAGGAGGGCCAACCGTCGCTTAACTGGCTCGATCCATCCTTCGCCGCGCAGCAGATGATCATTGGCGATGCGCTGCACGCGATCGATGTGATGGGCGCCAAGATCCTGCGCCTGGACGCCAACGGTTTCCTCGGTGTGGAGCGCAAGCTCGACGGCACGGCCTGGTCGGAAAGCCATCCGCTGTCGATCACCGGTAATCAATTGCTTGGCGGCGCGATTCGCAAGGCCGGCGGTTTCAGCTTCCAGGAACTGAACCTGACGCTGGACGACATCGCGTCGATGTCCCACGGCGGTGCTGATCTCTCCTACGACTTCATCACGCGTCCGGCCTATCAGCATGCGTTGCTGATGGGCGACACCGAGTTCCTGCGCCTGATGCTGCGCCAGATGCACAACCTCGGCATCGACCCCGGCTCGCTGATCCATGCCTTGCAAAACCATGACGAACTGACCCTGGAACTCGTGCATTTCTGGACCCTGCATGCCCATGACAGTTTCCTCTACCAGGGTCAGACATTTCCCGGCAACATCCTGCGCGAGCATATCCGCGAGCAGATGTACGAGCGCCTGGCCGGCGAACATGCGCCGTACAACCTCAAGTTCGTCACCAATGGCGTGTCCTGCACCACCGCCAGCATCATCACGGCGGCCCTCGGCATTCGTGACCTTGCGGCGATCACGCCGGCCGATATCGAGCAGATTCGCCAGATCCATTTGCTCCTGGTGATGTACAACGCCATGCAGCCCGGCGTGTTCGCCTTGTCCGGCTGGGACCTGGTCGGGGCATTACCGTTGGCGGCGGATGACGTCGCGCACCTGATGGCCGATGGCGATACCCGCTGGATACACCGCGGCGCCTATGACCTGGTGGACCTGAACCCGCAGGCCGAGCTTTCGGCGGGGCAGATGCCGCGTTCGAAAACCCTGTACGGCAGCCTCAACCGCCAATTGCAGGACCCGGACTCGTTCGCCTCCCAGTTGCAGAAAATCCTCGCTGTGCGCCGTGCCTATGACATCGCGGCCAGTCGCCAGATCCTGGTGCCGGACGTCGAACATCCTGGCTTGTTGGTCATGGTCCACGAACTGCCGGCCGGTAAAGGCACACAAATCACCGCGTTGAACTTCGGCAGCACGCCGATCACCGAAACCCTGCACCTGCCCAATATCGCGCCGGGGCCGGTGGTGGACATCATCAATGAACGGGTCGAGGGCGATCTGACGGCCGAAGGGGCGTTCACCATTACCCTGGACGCGTATGAAGGGTTGGCGTTGCGGGTGGTCAGCAGTTCGCCGATGCTTTAGCGCAGATCAAGTGATGACCGGCACCGAGCCGCCAAACTGGTTGGGTGCAGGTTGGCACACGGGTTGAGGGCAACCCGACACGACGCTCATCCAGCCATAAAGGAAACCCGACCATGTTGTTTGATGCATATGCTGAAGAGTCGCTGAACGGTATCGGACCTGTCGTCCAGGATATCGAGCAAGTCGCCAAGTACACTGAAGGCCTGCGAACGCGTCTTTCTGAACTCTTCACATCTACGCACAGCCGTTTTGGCGTGAGCTTTACCGTTCCGCCAGAAGGTTACTTCCAGCTTGAAGGCCATTTCGGCCTGATCAGAGCGAATCTGCTCTATGCCAATGAGGGCAGCGGCACCTTTGGTCGCGTGGTGCTTCGCAAGCACACGCTGGACGAGCAGGGGAGAGAGGCGTGGCCAGAAATCTGGGCGTTCCGCATTCTGAAAGATGGCGATGTCTGGGTGAGTGACAAAGGCCCGGTGCTCTACAACGAGTGGAATACGCCAAGCGAACACAAGTTCGTCGCTGCTCGGCGTCTCGTTGAATCAATCGTGCTGTCTGCGATGAAGCCACGCTAGACCGCGCAGGTAGTCAGCAAGCAACCCCTGCGGGAGGCGATTGAACGCGTTTACCGCTGCGGGTTGCGTCTCGCAAGCGCCACGGCCGCAGTGATGGCAGCGCGCGCTTGTGGGCTGTTCTTCCAGCACGTCGAGCCCAATGCCGCAGAGGCTTGGGCGAGGATGTCCCCCACGTTGGATTGGCTGAGTGTGTCCAGCGATTCAATGCCCATCTGTTCAAGCCGGGTAATCACCGTGGGGCCTACCCCCTTGAGTGCGAGCAACGCTGTTCTTTCTTCCAATGAGAATGGCATCGGTGAATTCCTTTTTCCAAGAGTCACGGGAGTGTGCCGGATACTGGAGAGTGCCTCAATAGGTCGTTGTTGATTGGGTATATCGAACTCCCCGGCTATCGACGACAGCGCCACGCGGGCCTCCTGTTTTTGTGCGCTGAAGAGCCATATAAAGAACGTTACATTTTTGACTGTTAAATCACTCATCATTAAAAAATAAAATAGCTGACTTTGGAGTCAATTCGCAAAAACAGGATCATATTTTAAGTAGGGAAATAAATTCCCTCTTAAAAAGGTGAGCCAATTGGAATATACGTATAAAAACCAGTTTCACGAAAAAGCCAATGTAAAAGCGGTTCTCGTGGGCGACAATAAAGTCATTAGTCCATCCGAGTATATCGAGATCTTCTTAATAACCAGAGGCTATGACACGAGCCCGGAAAATAGACTCCGAGTCGCGGAAAGCCTGGCCCACGTGCCCGCGCGCGAACGCCATTCCGCCTCTGAGCTGGACCACTGGCTTGATTGTCACTTCAAAAGCTGAGGGGCTCCGTCGCGGCACATTCAACGCAAGAGTGATAATCAAAGACAATGCCAGGTACTTATGCAGGCAGATTACGAGATACATTATATAAAGAGCGACCACAAGAAGGTCCGACGCGTCAGAGCCCAACAGATGATGGATCTTGATGCGTGGAAATTTGCAATTATTGCCGAAGGCGGCAGCCGTGAAGAGACTTCGCCGTTAGTTTGTTTGGTGCAGGTCAAAGCACTTGCCGCTAAATACGATGTAAGTTCAGTCAGGTGGAACAAGGCGATCCATGTCAACAACTTGGATACCGTCGTATCGAATAGGCGGATGGCGTTGGAGGATACCGGAGACCGTAACTTAGAGCAGGCTCAACCTCGGGATGACGTGACACCCGATCAATCTGGCTGATAGAACGCAATCGAGTGTTGTTCGACTCGAAAAAGGCCTGGACGTGTTCCAGGCCTTTTCATCGAGCAGCGCCGCTTCAGCAGTTGGCGCTCCTTGGGCTTGGCTTGGTTTTGTCGGCGCATAAAAAACCCCGCACTGGGCGGGGTTAGTCTGCATCACCGATGCAGAGGGCGGGAAATAGTGCTGGGAACTTCCCCCAGCTTGCCCCAGTGGGGCGTTTTAACAAGCCTGCCATCAGGCAGGCTTTGTCGGGACTCTGTTAGCTGTTGGAGCAACCGTTAGCCATGACACTGTATTGCATGACATGTTCGTGACCTTGGTGGTCCAGGTAGGTCATCTGGACAGGGACTACGGCACAGACATTGTCAGGGATGGAGTCCATGTGAACCACTTTGGCGATGTCGAGGTGCGAGCTGTAGCTGTATTGCTCAACGGCAGGCTCATCGGCAAACGCCATCTGGCTACCCAGCATTACAAAAGAAGCAGCAATCAACATTTTAAACAGTTTCATTTTTTCAGTGTCCCAACGATGCAAACGATTTACGTCTTCAGTCGGATTGGCTATGGCCGAAGGCTCTACGAGGCGCGGGTGGGTGGTTTGCTTGGACCCTATGGATTCGCGCTTCGTCGCTTTGTTTGGAAGCTGGGTCTAGTTTATGCCTATGGCGATTTTGATAAATCCCAAAGACTGGAAAGCATTGTTGTTGAAAAAGTAATAATTCACTCCGGCGCCTGGTAGCCACCCCAGCCAATACACTCGGTTCTGCTCCTGTCGATGACGCGAACTTGCGCTTGTTTAGTGCCGTGAGAAAGCATGGGGTTGGGGGTAGTACGAATCTCAAAACCGAGTGTCTCAGCATTAAGGCTCAGAAGTTTCATCTCGGATGGCCAGGCTTTGGCGATGTGCCGCCAACCCGTTCAGTCGCCAGCACGGATGATCTGCTAGCTCGTGCAGCGGCCGAAATAGACAGGCCAACCGCCAGGGCTTTACCCACTCGTCAGAGGTGGCCGGGTTGATCGATAAACACCTGGCTCACGGATTGGTTGAGCCATGCGTTGGCTCACAAAAAAGGCCCGCGCACGGGCCAAATGGAAAATCTTCAAAGACGCAGAGGGGGTTGTCCCTCCTCTTGGGTCAGCTGACCGTTACGCAGTCGTGTTGACTCGTGTACCTACCGATCCTGAAGTTGCTTTGGGCTGTTCGACTTTGCTTGCAGTGCTACCGTCATGATCGCCGTCGCTGTCCGCCGGCATGGCTGGCCGGACTTGAGGTTTGATTGCTACGGGTTGCGGTTGCGCGATCTGTGTCGACCCAGTGATTGCCGATGCCATGTGAATCCCCTTAAGTGACGGTGGTTTGAGTTAATGCTATCGGCATGTTATTTCAATATTTAAGCGTTCTAGTTAAAGCGCTCATGAATAAAAATAATTGAGAGTATTTCGCAGACTTAAGTTTGTTTCGGTACTTGGGCATTCAAGTGTTATGTGAAAATTTCGTGATATGTCTGTGATGCTTGGCGAGTTGCTTTTGCACTATCCCTGTCGGCGGATCGTGTTGCCGGCGTCGCACCAGGTTAATGATCAAGGTCGGGGCGGTGCCAGGGATCTACATGCGTCATAAGATTCAAAACACGATGAATCTGCATCACATTTTCCCTTGCGCAAACTGCAATGGCATGACCCTCCTCAACGGTAATTGAGGCATCCACTTCGATGTGAGCGTCGACGATGATCATGTCCCCCATTTTTCGAGTGCGTAGATCATGTACACCTTTAATGCCGGGGGTATTTTTAAGCGTATTGCGGATAGTTTCGACTTCCTGCTCATCAGCCGATCGGTCCATCAGGTCGTGCAATGAATCCCAAGTGAAACTCCAACCCATCTTGGCGATCATGCCTCCAACAACCAGCGCAGCAATCGGGTCAAGAATCGGGTAGCCCGCCAGATTGCCCACAATACCTATGCCGACAACCAAGGAGGAGGCGGCGTCGGATCTTGCGTGCCAGGCATTGGCAACCAACAGACTAGACTTAACTTTTTTGGCCACCCGCAGCATAAAGCGAAACAGCAGTTCCTTGGCCACCAGCGCTGCGATGGCAACCCATAAGGCCGCAATGTGTACCGTTGGAATCGATTCAGGGGTTTCAAGCTTGAACACTGCAGAACCGATCATGCCCACGCCCACGATCAACAACAGTATGCCCAATACCATGGATGCGGCGGTCTCGAAACGCAGATGCCCATAGGGGTGACCTTCGTCGGCATCCTCCTTGCTTTTGTGGCTGGCGAACAGCACTACGAAATCGGCGATCAAGTCTGATAGCGAGTGAATACCATCGGCTACAAGCCCCTGGGATTTTGACATCACGCCTACGACAATCTGTGTGCACGACAGCGCGATATTGACGATGACGCTCATCCAAGTGCATCGCGAGGCTGCCGCCGCGCGGGCGACTTGACTATATCCCTCGTCTTCAGATTGTTCAGAGATCTGTTGATGATTCATGTGTATTTCTCTAATTGAAATTGATACTCGTCTCGCGCGGCAAGACGCGCCACTACTTAGTACTGGTTGCGCTTTTTATCGGGGTTGGAGGGTAAGGCGTCTACCTCAATTAAAGCAAGGTGCGATGAGTTATAAAAGTGCCTATTTATCGGTATTTAGGTCTGAGTGTAATGATGTAAATGCTAATACTTCGCGTAACTAAGTTTTCCACCTGGCTGCAGAGTTTGTGAGTCAAATAGGGATGACTCTCAACTTCACTAAAGAACAGGTGGGCCGGTGCGGCGGGGTGGGTTTCATCTCTCGAGCCGAAGCGGTCAGGCGCAAGAAAAATGCACGGAAGAATAATGTGATTGTCGTGGGGTATTTGTTTGTAATAGATGTATTGGGCGGTAAGTTCAGAACCTTGCGCTACAAAGTCCAAGGACGAACTGGTTAGCGGCGATTTTTTAGGGGGTGAGGAGGATCGCGGGTCTGAGTTTTGCCTCGGTGTGCCTGCGTAGAGTAAGCAGCATGGTAGTAGATTCGGCAGGAAGCCGGGGGAGAGGGGGAATTGCGGGGAGCAAAGCGCCTCGGTCATCCCCCGATGATTGGTGACGGTAAGATTTGCATCGTCATTTCGTAACGAGACGATGGGCAAAATATGTCACGCACCTCAATCGAGTACTAAGCCTGCGCTTGCTTTACCGGTTAGAGCTGACAGCGTTTTTGATATCAAGGATGGATATGCTGACGCGGTGGCTATATCTGCTGGCTGTTTCTGTACTGTCACTGTTGTCGATGGTATGCAACGGTCAGGTTCGAGACGTCGTGATGGATCTTGGCGCACCAGATGCAGCGCGGCCAATACGCGTGGCTATCTGGTATCCCGAAGGCGTATGTTCCCCAGAAACGTCGGGGCTGTGCCTTGATGAGTCAGCGGTTGCTCACAAGGTCATCGTCGTTTCGCATGGCAGTATGGGCGCGTCAGACGATTACGCCTGGATCGGTGACGGCTTGGCAGCCAAGGGATATATCGTCATAGGTCTCAATCATTTCGGTGAGTCCCGGGTCTACGGGGAGCAGACACAGACCTTCCGAGCGACCGGTATGGTGTGGGAGCGGGCCCTGGATGTGTCGCGCGTATTAGATGCGCTGAAAAAGCTGAGCCCCTTTCAAAAACAAGTCTCCTGGGACGATGCCATCGTCATTGGCCACTCCGCCGGTGGCCAGACGGCTGCATTGCTGGTGGGAGCACGCTTTGACCTTCAGGCGTTCGCGCAGTATTGCGGTACCGGGCAAGCAGAGGGCGACCGTTCGTGTTCTTACGCCCACGACATCAAGCGCGCGCCAAGTTCATTTATCTCATTGTTCAACGGTAACTATCGCGACTCCAGGGTCAGGAAAATCGTTCTGCTGGACCCCGCCCTAGGGCCAGCATTACTTGAGCAATCCATGGCGGGCTCGCGAGTTCCAGCGCTGGTGGTGGGGGCTCTCCACGATGATTTTTTGCTTTGGAACAGTCAGGGTGCCCGTTATGCGGCCGCGATTCCTTACGTAAAAACATTGTTGTTGGAAGGCGGAGAGGGGCACTTTGTTTTTCTCTCCGTTTGCCATCATGACGCCAAGGTCAATGACGTTCCGCTCTGTGTGGACAAGGCCGGTGTGGATCGCCAAGCGGTGCATGAGCGCTTGTTGTCCACGCTCGTTGCGTTCATTGCGCCTGATGACGAAATCCCGCTATCCGGACAACCGACAACGCCCGCGACTGCCAATGCCAAGGTTGCGCAACTGACTGTGATGGAAATCCTCAGCTACACGCCGCGATGGGTCTTCGGTTTGTTTTTTGTGCTCTGCGCGTTGGGGCTGATGCAAACACGCACACGACGGGTGCGATTCAGCCTCGCCTTGCTGTTGCCCATTGGCATGCTCATGTTGTCCCTGTTGGGAGTTTTTCAGTACACCCGGTATTGGATCGCCGCAATTGGGTGTTGGCTCGTGGGGCTTGTCGCCGTCTGCATGATCGCTTCGCGGATAATGGATGGCGGTTTCGTGAAGTGGGATGACAGTTCGGCTCGACTGATAGTGCGTGGGAGCTGGGTGCCGCTGTTGGTAATCCTGGGGATTTTCATCACGCGCTATCTGTTAGGCGTGGCCCGTGCGCTGCAGTTCCAACCGCTCGATCAATGGCCGCTGCAGATGTTGGTGGCCGGCGGGTTGGGAGCTTGGAGTGGCTATTTCGCGTGCCGGGCCCGACGGTGCTGGCAAGCATCTCGTTCGTAGCCTTGCGCGTGAGGGTTGAGAGCATTCTGCTCGGCGACTTCTTGTTTTAAATTGAAATCATCGGCGTCAACATCAAGATACTTTTCAGCCGCTCAGGAGTCGCTTCTAACTTGTTCGCAGGGAGCTCTTGGCCCAGTACAATTGTCAATGCGTTGAGCCAGTCTCTTGAGTTTTGAGAGGCGCATTGGTCTGTTGGTAAATGCTCATCAGCTACATCCCATTTCTGTACAGGCCAATCCACCAGGGACGCTAGGAGACCATCTCTCAGAAGCTGAAACTGCTCGTAAGAGTCGTTTGGTGTCTGATTGAGTGCAGCTTTCAACTTCGCGAGGCGATGTGGCATTACCGTTCCTTGGCATTTCAGATAGGCACAACGCTACTACGCTGAGAGCATTGTTGGTTACTGGCATTCCGTCCACGCTGGATGCCTGGCCAGGCGCGGGGTACAGTCGACACTTTCCTGGGGAGGACCACAATGAAAGCTTGGCTGACGGTTTTGTCTGCGCTAATTCTCGCGGGCTGTGCGGACAGTGGGCCGATGAAGGTCGGGCCTGATACGTACACGATTTCAACCCGGGTACCTTTTGGCGGACCTGCGTCCGCGAAGGGGCAGGCGCTCAAAGAGGCGAACACATTCTGCGAGTCCCAAGGCCGAGAAATCCTGCTTGATCACATGCAGGCCAGTGAATGTGCATTACACGGCGGTTGCGGTGAGGCCGAGATTTACTTCTTCTGTCTGGCCAAGGGTGATCCGCAGTTGACGCGCCAAAAATACAGCCCCGATCCCACGCAGAAGATTGAAATCAATCAGCGCTGATCAGCCACGGCTTTTTGGTCCGGCAGCATACTTCGGGCTACAGTCTCGCCAAACCAACGAGGGAACGACATACGGATATTGATAACGGTGTGTCGGGCATCGTTCATGTGCTGTGTGGAAGATTGCGCTGGATGCTCAGCCCCTAGGCCTGCGGCCTCAAGAACACCACTGCATCTGGTAACCCGGTACCGCTCTGCTACGGCAAGCGGTGGGTAGGCGGGGCATTATGCCTTCGCCAGCGTGACCAAGCGTCTAGGTCATCAATGCGCTCAAGCACGCCGACCGGAGAGCGGAGTTGCGAGTCGATGCGTCAATGAGGGGGTTGTGTTTGGTCGGCAGGACGCAGGGAGAGGGGAGTTGCGGAGCAAGGCCTAAAATTGCGGAGCGCAAACATTAAGGGCCTGCATGAAGTTCATCATGCACGCCCTTGATATCCATGGTACCCGAAGCCGGAATCGAACCGTCACGCCCTTACGGGCGGGGGATTTTAAGTTCGCATGAGGGCACGTGTCGGGCGTGAACCTTTAAGCCCGGCGCCATCCGTAATTAACGGCGGAAGCGGAATTTTTGCCAGCCATACTTGAACCTGAAAGTTCCGGTATCTCCTCGTAGAACGTAGAGGCTGACCCTGTAAAAAGCAGTAAAACGAGAGAATCCAAGGTGTCTGATTTTTCTGTAGACCCAAACCCATCCGTGGCGATTGGTAGTTTTGGCGGGTCTCAACACGATTAACGCGTTCCTTCTGCTATGCGTAATTTGGCGCAGATGATAGCGATGTGCCCCATCTAGAGGCTGTCAAATAATAACGGTGCGGGAACTCGTTGTCGCAACAGCTGTATTGCCAATATTCATCTTGGTACTGCACCGCGCGCCCACGTAAACCAAGCTGCTGTTCACCTCTAATCTCCGCCGTTGTGCGGGGTTTTTTCGTAGGGAGAAAAGTCTGACTGCAACCGGAACAGACCGGGATATCTTGGCGCGCCCCCCTTTGGCGTGAGGTCCGTGGTGCAGGTCTGGACGGACAGATCGCCGTGGCCCGGACCATCCGTCACCGAGTGCTCAACGAATTCTCGCCATCACCGGTGACGGCGCTCAAGGATTGATCGCGCTGTGGGCGTGCCCGGCGTATGTGAGGAGTGTTTCAAAATAGGCGTTGGTGTTCGGTCGGCAGGACGCCGGGGAATGGAGAGTTGCGGAACAGGTCTGAAAATTGCGGAACAAAAAAGATAAGGGCTCGCATGAAGTTCATCATGCAAGCCCTTGATATCTATGGTGCCCGAAGCCGGAATCGAACCGGCACGCCCTTACGAGCGGGGGATTTTAAGTCCCATGCGTCTACCAGTTTCGCCATTCGGGCGGCAGCGCGGTGCAGCAGGGTTGGGAATATATAGATCCGGGCGTCAGGGCGCAAGGTCGGAAGTTGCCTTTCTTGCACAAACACCGGGATGAAAAAGCTCGATAGATCAGTGATCTACATCGGCTTTTGAGCACAAGCCGAAGATTCCCAGGGCCGGCGAATACGCCTCATAAATGACAGGTGCGGCAATACGCCGTCACGCTGCTTCAGAGTGGACGACTCCGCAGTGGCGGCCTTGGGCATAAGCCGCTGCGACATGCGGTCCGCAACGGCGCTGGATGCAGGTGTAAGGTAGGCCGTGCAACGCTTGGAAATCTCAGGAAACGCGAGGTGGCTATGAGCGCTCCAACACTCAAGAAGCTGCATCTGAATGGGTATGACATCGTGCAGGTCAATTTCGGGCCGTGGCGGGTGTGTACGGCTCAGGACCGGTTGGCGTCCTTCGATTCCCGCGAGCAGGCGCTGGCCTATGCGGCCACGCTGTCGGTGCGCAAGGCGCGTGGCAGGCCGGGGTCCAATCAATGATGACTGAGTGATTGATTCAGCAGAACCAAGCCCCGGCGCAACCGGGGCTTCTGCTGTTTGGGACTACACGAAGGGCTGACCACTGAAGCCGCGTGGCAGGCGCTGCAACCCTGGCAGGTCGGTCAAGTGTTGCGCCCAGGCGCTGCGCCAGTCGCTGGAGGTGTGGGTCTTGGCTGCGCGCGAAGCTCGGCGGGCGGCGTTGCGCTGGGTGCGGCGCGCTTCCTTGTAGGCCTCGGTGTTGCGGCAGGTTCGGCATTTGACGCGGTTCAGCTCGGCGCTGGAGGGGAGGCTGCTGCCGTGATGGCCGCAGGCTAAGTGCCCGGCGACTTTGAAGTGAATGACCATGTAAGCGTCTCCTTCTTGGGGGTACGCGC
The DNA here is from genome assembly GCF_001439695.1 of Pseudomonas veronii. Taxonomy (GTDB): domain Bacteria; phylum Pseudomonadota; class Gammaproteobacteria; order Pseudomonadales; family Pseudomonadaceae; genus Aquipseudomonas; species Aquipseudomonas veronii. The sequence goes on along the minus strand of NZ_JYLL01000004.1, from coordinate 361,915 downwards.
ATCTGCAGATCCACAATGCACGCGGGGAGGGCGGGCTGCGATTGATCCCGACACCTACAATTACGACCCCGCGCTGGTCGCAGCGTTCGGTTTACGGGCCTGGCCCTTCTCAACAGCAAGGCTCGACGTTACTCTGCCTCAAGTCCAGTCATAAAAAGGAGTGAGTGATGAGCGTCGAAAACCTGCCACGTGAAGGCAGTTGCCGTTGTAACCGCGTGCGCTTCAGTGTGAGCCAGCCCCCCGTGATCACCATGGCTTGCCATTGCACCGGTTGTCAGAAGATGACCGCCAGCGCGTTCTCCCTCAGTGCGCTGATTCCCGCCAGCGCGTTCACCGTGACCCAGGGTTGCCCGGTGATCGGCGGCATCCATGGCGTGGACCGCCATTACTTTTGCCCCCATTGCATGAGCTGGCTGTTTACACGGCCCCATGGCATCGATGAGTTCGTCAATGTGCGTGCGACGATGCTGGAGAATGCCGAGGATTATCCGCCGTTCATGGAAACCTGGACCAGCGAGAAATTGCCTTGGGCCACGACGCCGGCGGTCGAGCACTTTGCACAATTGCCCGGGCCGGAGGATTTTCCGCGTTTGTTGCAGGCTTACGCCGAGTTCAGCGCCCGCTGAGTTCAGTCGATCAGCGCGAGCAGGTCGGTATCGCCCACATCGTGTCCGGCCTGGGTCAGCAGTGTCGTCAGCTGGCCCCGGTGGTGGGTCTGATGATTGAAAAAATGCACCAGCAGGCCGAAGAACGGCTTGTCTGCCGCGACCCCGCGCATGTTGTGGTAATGCAGGCGCAGGTCGAGGTCAGGCTCGCGCAGGCTTTGCGCCCAGTCGATGATCAGTCGATCCAGCCAGGTGCGGTGGGTGGCCAGTTCGTGCAGGTCGGCGAAGGCCAGTTGCTTGAGATCGGTGGGGGCGGCAATGCCGCTTAACGGTGCCAGCGCCGCATGGCTGGCGGGGTGCTGGGCAAAGCGTTTGAGCCACACGGTGTCGCCCAGTGTCAGGTGGTTCAGCGTGCCGAGGATCGAGCCGAAAAATGCGCGGCGGTCCATCCGTAGTTCGGCGTCCGTCAGCTTCGCGGCCGCGTCGTAGACTTTACGGTTCATCCACTGGTTGTAGGTCGCCATCAGGGCGATCTGTTCGATACGGTTCACGGGCTTTCTCTCTGTCTGGGCGGCGCGATGGCGCCATCATAAGGCGTGCCCACCCCGCGGTCATCGGGTTCCGCCAGAGGACGCCATCCCTGCGAAGGCGTGACGCCTAGAAACGCAACGTGGCGCCGGTGGTCAACCATTGCGCGCGTTCAGCGACCAGGCTGCGCCCAACCACCACGTCGACGTCGATCAACGGCCCAAGGTGGAACCGTGGCCCCGCTTGCCAGGCCTGCTCAGCGCCTTTTTGGCCGTAGCGCTCGACAATCAGCGTCAACGAGTGCGCTACCCGATATTCGGCGCCGGCGCCCCATGTGAGACGCTGGTTTTGCTCGCCGTCATCATACGCGTGGGTCCAGCCGGCATTCAGGTTCAGTCGCAGGGGCTCCAGCGGTTGCCACGTCAACGGCACGTTGAAGTCCGCGCCATCAAACGCATGTCGCCGGTCCAGGGCAACGTGGGCGCTGGCGGACACGGCTATCTCCAGGCGCAGGTCCTGACGTGACATTACCTGCGCCTTCACTTGCGGGCTCACTTGCGTCTCGCGGTTGGCCCGTGACAATGCCGCGCCCCATTGCACGGCGGGCAGGGCCTCGAAGGTGCAGGCAGGCGACAGTGTCTCATTGTGCGTGCCGCCGTCGTGTCGGTGGGCGCTGTACCAGGCGTCGACGTTGCATTCGCCCGGCGTATTGATCGCGCCGTCGTCGACTGCATAAGCGCCCCCTGCCGCGAAGGCCTTCGAGAGTAAGCTGATGAGCAGGACGACGCTGAGTGTAAGCCCGATAAACATCAGGTTGCGCCGTAACGCCCGCCGTTTGGCTGGCGGTAACAACAAGAGGGTATGGCGAGCGCCTCGATAGCGGGTAACCCTTTCAGAGGGTTGGCGGTGTTTTTTGTACATGTTGTGCCTCGCTTGAATTCAGCTTTCTACGGTCAGCACCGAAATGCCGCTGGCTTTGGCCTGACAGACCAGCTCTGACGTGTCATCGCCACCGGGCAGGGCGATGACCACATCAGGGCGGCTGTCGGTCAGCATGAAATGGTTGCGCTGGCGTTCCGCCTGCTTGCCATGGCGTTGCCAATTGGGCGGATAACGCACCACGTCGATGCCGATTTCCCGCGCCCACTCCTCGATCTCGCTGCCGAGGAACTGGTTGCCGCCGTGGATCAATACCTGCACCGGGCGCAGGCGGTGGTAAGCGTCCAGCACGTGGCGGGAACGTTGGGTGTCGGCGTAATGACGACCTGCACAGATCAACACGCGCATGCTTGAAATCCTTGTAATGCACGGTGGCAGCCGAGCGACCGCCACCGTCTGAACGGCGGGAGTGATCAGTACCACTGCTTGAAGCGGCGGATGTAGATCGTCTTCATCAGTTGAGCCACGCAGCAGTAGCTGAGCAAGGTGCCTGCCAGCCATGGGAAGTAAGCCAGCGGCAGCGGTTGCAGGCCCACCAGGGTGCCGAGCGGCGAGAACGGCACATAGATCCCCAGGGCGATCACCACACCGGTCATCAGCAACACCGGCCATGCCGCGGTGCTCTGGAAGAACGGGATCTTGCGGGTGCGCAGCATATGCACCACCAGGGTTTGCGAGAGCAGGCCCTCGATGAACCAGCCGGACTGGAACAGGGTCTGCATCTCCACGCTGTTGGCGGCGAACACGTACCACATCAGCGCAAAGGTGGTGATGTCGAAGATCGACGAGGTTGGCCCGATCCACAGCATGAAGCGGCCGATGTTCTTCGCGTCCCACTTGCGTGGCTTGGCCAGGTATTCCTTGTCCATCTTGTCCCACGGCAAGGCCAGTTGGGAGATGTCGTACATCAGGTTCTGCAGCAGCAGGTGGATCGCCAGCATCGGCATGAACGGAATGAACGCACTGGCCACCAGCACCGAAAACACGTTGCCGAAGTTGGAGCTGGCGGTCATGTTCAGGTACTTCATGATATTGCCGAAGGTTTCGCGGCCCTTGAGCACGCCTTCTTCCAGCACCATCAGGCTCTTTTCCAGCAGGATGATGTCGGCCGATTCCTTGGCGATGTCGGTGCCGCTGTCCACCGAGATCCCCACGTCGGCATCGCGCAGCGCCGGCGCATCGTTGATACCGTCACCGAGGAAACCGACAGTGTGGCCGTTGGCTTGCAGGGCCTTGAGCACCCGCGACTTCTGCAGCGGTGTCAGCTTGGCAAACACCGTGCGCTCTTCCACGCGGCGCAGCAGGGTCGCATCGTCCATTGCTTCGATGTCCACGCCGAGCAGCGGCTGGCCTGGGTCGAGGCCGACCTGGCGGCAGATCTTGCTGGTGACCACCGCGTTGTCGCCGGTCAGCACTTTTACCGCTACGCCGATCTGTTGCAGCGCCGCAATCGCCGGGCCTGCGGTTTCCTTCGGTGGATCAAGAAAGGTCAGGAACCCCTGGATCACCAGGTTGCGCTCATCGGCGGTGGTGTACTGCCGGCGCGCCAACGCGTTCGGGATATTGCGGGTGGCCACCACCAACACGCGAAAGCCGTCTTCGTTGTAGTCATTGGCAATCGCCAGCAACGCCTCGCGACGCCGCTGATCCAGCGGCACCGCGGCGCCGGCTTCGATCACGTGGGTGGCAATGCTCAGCATCTCTTCCACGGCACCCTTGCACACCAGCAGATGGTCGCCGGCGGCGTCCTTGACCACAATCGACAGGCGACGGCGTACAAAGTCGAACGGCAATTCATCGACCTTGCTGTAGGCAAACGGCGCCTGGAACTTGGGGTTTTGTGCCGAGAACTGCACCACGGCCTGGTCCATCAGATTCTTCATGCCGCTTTGGTGATAGCTGTTGAGCCAGGCCAGCGACAGCACCGCGTCGTCACGCTGGCCAAAGGCGTTGACGTGGTGCTCGAGGATGATCTTGTCCTGGGTCAGGGTGCCGGTCTTGTCGGTACACAGCACGTCCATCGAACCGAAGTTCTGGATCGCGTTGAGGCGCTTGACCACCACTTTGCGCTTGGCCATGGCGGTGGCGCCCTTGGCCAGGTTGGCGCTGACAATCATCGGCAGCATTTCCGGGGTCAGGCCGACGGCGACCGCCAGGGCAAACAGGAAGGCATCGCCCCAGTCACCCTTGGAGAAGCCGTTGAGGAAGAACACGATTGGCACCATCACCAGCATGAAGCGGATCAGCAGCCAGCTGACGCTGTTCACGCCGCGATCAAACGCGGTCTGCGCCCGGGAGCCGACAATCGCCTTGGCCAGCGAGCCGAAGTAGGTGCGCGGTCCGGTGGCCACCACCACGGCTTTGGCGCGGCCGCTGACCACGTTGGTGCCCATGAAGCAGATGTTCGGCAGGTCGAGCAAGTTGCCCTGGTCGGCGGCAAGGGTACTGGCGGACTTTTGCGTCACGTCCCCCAGCGTGTCGTATTTTTCCACGGGCAAGGCTTCGCCGGTCAGCACCGCCTGGCTGATGAACAAGTCACGCGATTCGATCAGGCGGATGTCGGCCGGGATCATGTCGCCGGCCGACAGTTGCACGATATCGCCGGCCACCAGTTCGCGCATCGGCACTTCGCGCAGGGTTGGCTGGGCGCCGACCTGTTCGCGGCGTAGTACGGTGGCGGTGGTGCGGACCATGGCTTTGAGCGTTTCGGCGGATTTGGCCGAACGGTGCTCCTGCCAGAACCGCAGCAGGCTGCTGAGCAGGACCATGGTCATGATGATGATGACTTTGGTCAGGTCGACTTCTTCACCGGCCTGCAACGGCAACCAGTAATCGGTGACGAAGCTGATCGCGCCCAGCGTCAGCAGCACATAGATAAACGGATTGTTCAGCGCCTGCAGGAACTGGATGAATGCGTGAGGCGGCTTGTCATGGGCGACTTCGTTATGGCCTTGCTGTTGCAGGCGTGCAGTGGCATCCAACTCGGTCAGGCCATCCAGAGTGGCTCGCACATTGGCCAGGGTGGCCGACAGGCCGTTATGGGCTTCGCGGGCGGCCCGCATTGATAGCCGAGCGTCGGCGTCGGTGCGGTTTTTGTTGGGCTGTGGCGGTTTTTTTACGGCGCTCATGGTGTGTACTCCTGTCGCCAGTTCTCGACAAAACATACCCGGTACTGACCTGATGACAGGCGAGCGAAAGCATGCCGAGCCGCGGACTTCGCGATCGGTTCAAATAAGGTGTTGAATAACTTTCAATGGGCCCGCTAAGTGCGCGTTAGTTACTGCGCGCGCAGCGGGCTACTACTGGAAAGGTTCATAAAAGAACTCCAGGGTATTGATCAGAAAGTTGCTGTTTCCAAGCGGTCAAGCGGCGCGAGTGCCCAGGTAAAGAGCGGGCATCAGGCGGGCTTCAGCCAGGTTGGAAACGTTACGTCTCTGTGGGTCTTGAGGGTCGGCGTGAGCCCAATGCTGCTGCAGTCGGCCAGTCGTCGGGCAGGCACGCCAGCGCGCCAGCGGATGGGCCGGGCGCATTCGAGGGGAGGGTACGGCAAAGGCCGGGCGGGCAACACAAACGCCTGCGGGCGCTCGGCACAGCTTGGCGCGCAGGGTCGCGGCCAGCGTTCGTACATCTTTTACAACAAAGGTTTGGAAGGTCATAACACACCTCGGGACCGGACGGGCGACCGGCGAGGCAGTTACGGTGGAGCACAAGCTCTAGCGCAGCTTACCGGACCGGAGAGGCAAGTCCTGTCATCTTCTGGGTTGGGCGCCCGATGCCCGCCAACGCGGTGCTCGGACAGCGACTAGATACTGTGTCCATTGGCTTCTTTTGTGAGGTTTAAAAAAGGCCCCAGTTGCGGGCAGGGGCAATCTACTCAGCCAGTTGCGGAATGTCAACGCATGATTAATTAAAATGCGAAGTGTTCAGAGTCTATTCAGATAAAACATATTCACAAGTTACCGGGCATATATAACTTCATATGCCTTGCGCGGCGAGAACGGCGAGATAGATCAAGACTACACCGCATGCCGCGTAACTGATGCGTTGCCAGGTCGGCGAGGCGTTCTTGCGCAGCAGATTGACCAGTGCGGCCGTCAGAAAACACGACAGCACCGAGGCCAGCATGAAACCGCCGAAAAACATCAGCGTCTGCGTGTGGCTGGGCGTAGCCCCGACGATGCCCGACAACGCACTGCCCAATGCCCCCCAGTACACAATGTTCTTCGGGTTGGCCAGCGAAATGGCTGCGCCCACCGCCAGCGCATTCGTGCCGGAGCCGGCCGGTGCGCTGTCGGCTGCGGGCAAACGCCAGGCGTCGAGCAGGCTGCGCACGCCGAGCCAGGCGAGATAGAGCGCGCAGAGGAGGGTCAGCGGCACGCGCACGGCGTCATGCTGGATCAACAGCGCGATGCCGGTCAGGCCGATCACGGCCCACACCGCATCGCCGACCAGCGAACCGACCTGCACCAGCAACGCCGGGGTGAAACCGTGTTGCAAACCACGGCGCAAGGTCTCCGCCAGCACAGCGCCGGGGGACAGGCAAAACACAAAACCGAATACCAGTGCGTAAAAGAAGATCGCCAGCATCCCTATGCTCCATCAAGTGATGGCGGGCAGTGTGCTGGCGCACGCACGCGTTGTCTTGGACCAGATTGTGCTGTTCAGCGTTTCGCCACACTCTGATAGCGGCCAGGCGTGAGGCCATAGGCGGCGCGGAAATGCCGGTTGAGGTGGCTTTGGTCGGCAAAACCGAGCTGATGGGCGACCTCGCCGGCCGCCATCCCACTGCGCAACAGGCCTTTGGCGCGGCGCGTGCGCAATTGCATGGCCCACTGGCGAGGGCTGAGCCCGGTCTCTTTTTGAAAGGTGCGCAGCAGGTGGAACTTGGACAACCCCAGCGCCTCGCCGAGGTGGTCCAGGGGCAGCGATTGATGCAACTGTGCGGCGAGCAATTCCTGGGCGCGGCCGATCAGGCTTTTGCCGGCTGCCGCGTTGCCGGGCAAGCGCACGCCGCTGAGGCGGACCACTTCTCCCAGCAGCACAACCAGGGCGTCTTCGTTCAGCTCGCGGACCAGAACGTCGCCGCTCGATGCGCCTTTTGCCACAACCGCCAGGCGCCGCGCCAGATCCGGCTGGAAACACAGCGATCGATCGAATTCGACATGCGCCAACCCCAGGTCGGCGGCCAATTGCTCGGCGCTGACGTACAGGCTGACAAACTGCCACGGCGCGCCTTCCGCTGCACCGCCGCCCTGAATCTGCCCGGGGTTGTACAAGGTGATGGCGCCTGGCCCAGCCACGAATTCACGGCGGTCCAGCCACACGTTTTCTTCGCCCACCAGGTTCACGCCGATCACGCATTCGTCGTGGCTGTGGCGGGCAAAGGTCAGGCCGGAGCAGTGGACGCTGTTGATTTCGTAGTCGCCCAGCCAGGCGTGTTGCAGGGTGCTCATGGGGTCGGCTCAGTCATGGGATGGACGTGAGCATACGCCGTCAGCCAGGCTCAGATCGACCGTTGATTGACCCGTTGCGACAGTTCTTCGGCGCTTTCCCTGCGCTCCGAGTAGCGGTCGACCAAATCCGGACGATCACGCAGCAGCACGGTGAACTTCACCAGTTCCTCCATCACGTCGACAACGCGATCATAGAGCGCCGAGGGTTTCATGCGGTCCTGATCATCGAACTCCATGAACGCCTTGGGCACCGAGGATTGATTGGGGATGGTGAACATACGCATCCAACGCCCGAGTACGCGCAGTTGGTTGACCGTGTTGAAGGACTGGGAACCGCCGCACACTTGCATCACCGCCAGGGTTTTGCCCTGGGTCGGGCGGACCGCGCCCAAGGACAACGGCACCCAGTCGATTTGCGCTTTGAACACCGCCGACATCGAACCGTGTCGTTCAGGGGAACACCAGACCTGGCCTTCCGACCATTGCATCAGTTCCAACAGCTCCTGCACCTTCGGATGCTCACGCGGGGCATCATCGGGTAATGGCAAGCCGCTCGGGTCGAAAATGCGCGTTTGTGCGCCGAAGTGCTGCAAGAGGCGCGCGGCCTCTTCCACCAGCAGGCGGCTGAACGAGCGTTCGCGGGTTGAGCCGTAGAGCAGCAGAATGCGCGGCGGCCGACTCGAATCGAGCGGGCCGGAGGTGATTAACGACGCGTCCAGATTGGGCAGGGTACTCATGGTTACTCCGCCTGCAACAGCGCAATGCGCTCGAGTTCGGCTTTCAGTTCGCCAGGGTTGAGGTCGGCAAAGGGCAGCGCGAAAAACGCCCGGCAGCGTGTGGCGATGGTGCGCAGCGTGGCGTCGAATGCGGCTTGGATGCTCGCCTCGTCGCCGTCGACATCCGAAGGGTCTGCCAACCCCCAGTGCGCCTTCAGCGCCGGGCCGAAATACACTGGGCAGGCTTCACCGGCGGCCTTGTCGCACACCGTGATCACCACATCCGGCGGGCTGCCTTCAAAGGCGTCGTTGCCCTTGCTGTACAAGCCCTGTGTGCGGATGCCCGCCGCCTGCAAGGTGCTCAGGCTGCGGGGCAGCACCTGGCCCTTGGGGAAGCTGCCGGAGCTGACCGCCTCAAACCCTTCTGGCGCCAGGTGGTTGAACATCGCTTCGGACAAAATGCTCCGGCAGCTGTTGGCGGTACACATGAACAAGACTTTCATTGGCGTATGTCCTTCAGAGGCTAAGACGCAAGGCGAGGGCGGCGAGAGTGATCAGCAACACCGGCAAGGTCAGGACGATGCCGACCTTGAAGTAGTAACCCCAAGTGATGGTGATGCCTTTGCGCGCCAGGATATGCAGCCACAGCAGGGTGGCCAGGCTGCCGATGGGGGTGATTTTCGGGCCGAGGTCGCTGCCGATCACGTTGGCGTAGATCATCGCGTCCTTGACCACGCCCGCGGCATGGCTGGATTCGATGGACAGCGCACCGATCAACACGGTCGGCAGGTTGTTCATTGCCGAGGACAACAATGCCGTCAGCACCCCGGTGCCCATCGCCGCGCCCCATACGCCGTAGGTGGCGAAGGTGTCGAGCCAGGTCGCCAGGTAAGTGGTCAGCCCGGCGTTGCGCAGCCCGTAGACCACCAGGTACATGCCCAGGGAAAAGATCACGATCTGCCAGGGCGCTTCCTTGAGCACTTTGCGCGTGGAGATCTTGTGGCCTTTGGCGGCGATCACCAGCAGCAACACCGCGCACACCGCAGAGATCGCGCTGATGGGAATCCCCAACGGTTCCAGGGCAAAGCAGCCGATCAGCAGGATACCCAGCACCCACCAGCCGGCGCGAAAAGTGGCGCGGTCGTGAATGGCGCTGGCCGGGTCCGCCAGGTCCGCCGGGTCGTAGGTCTGCGGAATATCGCGGCGGAAAAACCACAACAGCACCGCCAGGGTGGCGGCGACGCTGACCAGGTTCACCGGCACCATCACCGCTGCGTATTCATTGAAGCCGATCTTGAAATAGTCCGCCGAGACAATGTTCACCAGGTTCGACACCACCAGCGGCAGGCTCGCCGTGTCGGCGATAAACCCCGCGCCCATGACGAACGCCAGGGTCGCCGCCGGAGAAAAACGCAACGCCAGCAGCATCGACATCACAATCGGCGTGAGGATCAGTGCCGCGCCGTCATTGGCAAACAGCGCCGACACCAACGCGCCCAGCAGCACCATGTAGGCAAACAACCGCCGGCCGCGACCACGGCCCCAACGGGCCACATGCAGCGCAGCCCAGGCAAAGAACCCGGCCTCGTCCAGCAACAGGCTGATGACGATCAGCGCGACAAAGGTGCCGGTGGCATTCCAGATGATGTGCCACACCACCGGGATGTCCGCCAGGCTGATCACGCCGCAGGCCAGTGCGAGGATCGCGCCCAGGGTCGCGCTCCAACCGACACCCAGGCCTTTGGGCTGCCAGATGACCAGGATGATGGTGAAGATAAAAATCGCAATTGCGACAAGCATGAATAAACGCTCCGATGGCTCAACAGCAGGTGCTGGCTCGTTGTGGTCTGTCGCCCATTGCATCAAGACGCAGCGCGTCGTTTTGCAACCATGGCTGGTTGGCTTGCAGGGTGGTGTCCAGCACGTGAGTCACCCAGTCGGGCAGTGCCGGATTGATGCGGTAGTAGATCCATTGCCCTTGGCGACGATCCTGCAGCAACCCGCAGTTGCGCAGTTGCGCGAGGTGGCGGGAGATTTTCGGCTGGCTGTCGTCAAGTGCGTGGATCAGTTCGCACACGCAAAGTTCGCCTTCGCGCAGGATCAGCAAGGTCATTCGCACGCGAGTGGCATCGGCCAGGCATTTGAATAGGGTTGGAGGTGAGAAAGGGACTGACACGGTCAAGGCCTGCTCGTATAGGTATATCCGAATATACGTATTTCCATATATTTCAGTCAAATCCTGTTTCAATTGATATGGATCAAATGTCTGGAAACACGCCACAAGTGATTGAAATTAAAATGAAACACAAATGTCCTAAAGTGCCTGCCCATAGCTGATGAAGGAATACCACGCGTGACCCGTGCCACTCGCAATCTGCGCAAGACCCTCGATTCCGTCGCGGAAAATAACGAAACCGCGGCGTTCGATCTGATGCGTGCCGTCGAAAAACTCGGCGATGAAGTGCTGCGCCAGCGCTTGCTCAATACCATCCACCGTCTCAACCAGGACGCCTATGAACTGCGCGAAGCGCGGGACTCGGTGGAACTGGTGTCGGTAAGGCTCGCCTGAGCAAGATCGTTCAAGACAACCTGCATATTGCGCTGGCATGCTTGTCGACTGTCTGTCGATGAGCGGTTCCCATGCCTACTGCTTTACCTCACTACGCCTTCGCCCGTGGCGCGATTGCTGTCATTCCGTTGTCCCTGGCGTGCGCGCCCTGGGGCTTGCTGGCTGGCTCAATGGCCATCGAAGCGCACTTTTCTCCGCTCGAAGCCCAGGGGCTTTCCACCATCGTGTTTGCCGGTGCCGCGCAACTGGTGGCCATCGGCATGGTCAAGAGCGGCGCCAGCCTGATCTCCATCTTGCTCACGACTTTGCTGCTGACCTCACAACATCTGCTGTACGGCATGCATCTGCGCTCCACATTGTCCGTGCTCAAACCGCGCTGGCGCATGAGCCTGGGTTTCCTGATGACCGATGAGTTCTTCGCCCTGGTCAGCCAGTACGACCGCGAAACCTTCAATCGCTGGTACGCACTGGGTGTTGGCCTGACGTTCTATATTGCCTGGAACCTGTTCACCCTCGCCGGCATTGTCCTGGGCAAGAGCATTCCAGGGCTCGAACACCTGGGCCTGGAGTTCTCGATTGTCGCGACCTTTATCGCGTTGATCACGCCCGTGGTGCGCGATGTGCCCACCGTGGTGTGCGTGGCGGTGGCGCTGTTGTGCTCGGTCGGCTTGAGCTTCCTGCAGTGGGAGTCGGCCGTGGTGGTATCGGGTGTGTTGGGCATGAGTGCAGGGTATGCCTGCAAACGACTGGGAGTCGGGCAGGCATGATTTTTGTGATGATTGTTGCAATGGGCTTGATCGTATTTTTTAACCGCTACCTGTTTATCGAACCGCGCCTGCCCGTGCGGCTCACCCGCGGTGCGCGGGAGTTTCTCGGGTTCGCGGTACCGGGCATGCTCACGGCGATTTGCGGGCCGATCATTTTCTTTGCCGACCACCGGCTCAACCTGAGCCCGGCCAACCCCTACCTGCTGGCCGGGATCTGCGCGGTGGCGCTGATGGTCTGGACGCGCAATGTGCTGCTCACCGTGCTGTTGAGCATGGCGTTGTTCTACCTGTTTCGCTGGTGGTTCTAAACACACCGGCGAAAAAAAGCCCGCGGGAGGGCGGGCTGAAGGAGACTTCTAAAAATGAGCCCGGCCATTATCGGTGGCGCGTTCTCCTGTCACAGTGAAACTAAATTCATTCGGTGGTCGGCGTCGGCTTCTTTTTCGCCTTGGCCTCGGCCGCCAGGCACTCCAGCGCGAACTGCTCGGTGTAGGTCATCTGGATCGGCGTACTTTCGCCTTTCACCGTGCGCTCGCCGTCGAGAATGTAGCGAATGCGCTTGTCCGTCACGCCAATGCGCTTGGCGATCCACGTGGGCGTCTGGCCGATGCGGCTGATCAGCTTGTCGGCATAGTCGGTGGATGGGTTGTAGCGTTCGGCATTGGGTGTCATCGGTTTTCCAGGTAGAAGCGAACTCGCAAGTAGGCGACAGGGTGACGTAATAATCCGTGAGTGTCGCCTGCTAATGGTAGAGTCGCGTTTTTTTCCAAGGAGCGATGGCATGCGGAAACTGGTAATTGGCGCATTGGTACTGGCAGCACTGGCCGGCTGCGCGGGCTCGAAAATGAACGCGGCACGCACCGGCACGCCCTACAAGACCTTGGCGTCGGACAAGGCTGCGCTGGTGGTTGCCCAATGTATCCAGTTCGGCTGGCAGGACGAGGCGGTGTTTGGTGTCGACGCCGGCGGCTTCAAGGAGCCGATCGGGGCGGGCGGTTTCACGGTGTACACCACCGGCGGCGATTACTTTGCCGACGTGCGCAGCGCAGGAGCCGGTTCCTCTGTCGATTACTACACCGCCGAAGACTCCATGGTCGCCAAGCGCCGTTTGGCCGCACTTGCGACTTGTCTGTAATCCGTTGCCGTAGTGATTTTAGGAAATGCCCGGCGGGACAGTTGCAGGGCATTATCCTATGATTCCCCCGCTCGCTCGACGTAATAGCTCTTTACCAGTACACGGATGTCGAGGCCGTCACGTCGGGCGAGCCTCCCTGATCATCAGCGCGGCATATAACCCAAGTGCCAGCGCCGGGGGATCTTCAGTGACACCAGGCCCAAAACCGCAGCCAGCGCCCCGCTGACCAGCAGCGCACCCAAGCCCATGCGGTGCTCGAGCAACGCCCCGATCACCGCCCCGATGAACATCCCCGTCCAGGGGACCAACTGCACGCGCCACCCGTTGCGACGCTCCCCCAGCAGCCAGCGTCCCAACCCGCGACCAAAGCGTGACAGCGCGCCGGTGACATAGGTAAGCCCCACCGGCAAGCCGTTGACCTCTTCGACGGCGGCATTGAGCATGCCCATCGCCACAATTGCCGCGAGCAAGGCGGGCAGCATATCGGCGAACGGCCACAGCGCGCCGCCGCAGAGCAGTGCCGCGATGCACAGCAGCAGGGGCAGGGCGTGACGGCCGCTCATGCGGCTGACCACGATACCCAAGGCGTTGCCGACCACGAAGGTCGCGACCAGCAACAGCAGGCGCCCGGTCAGGCCCAGGTCACCTTCGCTGATTGCTACCGCCAGGCGCGTGGTGTTGCCGCTCATGAATGAGACAAAGTCGCCGCTGGCCATGAAACCAATGGCATCGGTCATGCCCGCCAGCACAGACAGGCTGGCCACCAGCATCATGCCGACACGACCCCGCCATTGCTGTTGACGGGCGAGTACGACGTTGGCGTAGGGCTTTTGGGACGAAGGCAGCATCGGGCCGGGTTCCTCGGTGAGATTATGCGGCCACTACCGTAAGGCGCTTTGATGTCTGGCGCAATGACCTCAGGCAGCTTCCAGCCTCCAGCCAGCGTCATGCCAGACCAAAGTATGAGAGGACTCGATCGCCTGTAAAAAACTCGAGGTGTGACACTCCCATTGCGTAGGTAATGTCCTTGCAGGTCGCGGGGCAGGTCGGCGGACGGCAGGTTACAAACAGATCAGGCCGGTCTGTCTGATTGACTGCAACGCAAGACGCTGCTGCCACAAGATTTCGCGGCTACGCCAGCACCGCCACCGCCTTGATCTGTGCCCACAGCGTCTGGCCGGGGTGCAGTTGCAACTGGTCGCGGGAGAAGCGTGTGATCCGTGCCAGCAACGGCGTACCGCCGGCATCCAGGCGCACCAGCACATGGGCGCTGTTGTCCGCCGCAATTTCCTGGGTGACCGTCACCGGCAGGCGGTTGAGGATGCTGCTGTGGGCTTCGGCCTGTAAGTTGAGGCTCACGTCCCGCGCCTGCACCTTGACCCGCAGGGCTTTGCCCAAGGCCAGCGGCGTATGGGCGACGCGCATCTGCAAGGCACTGCCGGGCAGTTGCAGGGTCAGCAATTGATAGTGCGCGTCGTAAGCGCTTACCGTGCCATTGATCACCACACCGGCGTCGTCGCCCAAGGCCAAGGGCAAATCCAGCCGCGCCAGGGTTTCACCGATGGGGCCGCTGGCCAGGGCCTGGCCGTCGCGCAGCAACACGATGTGATCGGCCAGGCGCGCCACCTCGTCCTGGGCGTGGCTGACGTAGAGCACCGGAATGTCCAGTTCGTCGTGCAGGCGTTCCAGGTAAGGCAGGATTTCACCTTTGCGTTGGCTGTCGAGTGCCGCCAGCGGTTCGTCCATCAATAACAGGCGCGGGCTGGTCAGTAGCGCGCGGGCGATACCGATGCGCTGGCGCTCGCCGCCGGACAAGTGCTGCGGATGCCGCTCAAGCAAGTGGCCGATGCCCAACAGTTCGGTGGCCTGGGCCATGTCGACGCGACGTTGCGCACGCGGGATGCGCTTGAGGCCGAATTCCAGATTGGCGCGCACCGACAGATGGGGGAACAGGCTCGCTTCCTGGAACACATAGCCCAGCGCACGTTTATGCGGCGGTACGAACAGCCCGTTGCGGCTGTCTTGCCAGACTTCGTCGTTGACCTGGACAAAACCGTCCTCGGCACGTTCCAGCCCGGCAATGCAGCGCAGGCAGGTGGTCTTGCCGGAGCCGGAATGCCCATACAGCGCGGTGACGCCGCGACCGGGCAGTTGCAGGTCCACTTTCAGGGCAAAGGCGGAATACGTGAGGTGCAGGCGTACATCGATCATCGGCATCAGCTCCAGCCCATCTTGGTTTTACGGCTGGAGTAGAGCGCCAGCAACACGAGGAACGCGAACACCACCATGGCGCCGGCCAGCCAGTGCGCCTGGGCGTATTCCATGGCTTCGACGTGGTCGTAGATCTGCACCGAGACGACCCGGGTCTTGTCCGGGATATTGCCGCCGATCATCAGCACCACGCCGAACTCGCCGACGGTATGCGCAAAGCCGAGAATCGACGCGGTGATAAACCCCGGGCGGGCGAGGGGCAGGATCACGCTGAAGAACGTGTCCCAGGGGTTGGCGCGCAAGGTCGCGGCCACTTCCAAGGGGCGTGTGCCGATGGCGGAGAAGGCGTTTTGCAACGGCTGCACCACGAACGGCATGGAATAGATCACCGAGCCGATTACCAGCCCGGCGAAACTGAAGGTCAGGGTGCCCAGGCCCAGCCATTGGGTGAACTGGCCGAAGTAACCGTGCGGTCCCATCGTCAGCAGCAGGTAGAAGCCGATGACCGTGGGCGGCAGCACCAGCGGCAGGGCGACCACCGCGCCGATAGGCCCGCGCCACCAGGAGCGCGTGCGCGACAGCCACAGGGCAATCGGAGTGCCGATGACCAGCAGGATCACCGTGGTCAGTGACGCCAGTTTGATGGTCAACCAGATTGCGGAAAAATCGGCACTCGATAGCGGCATTTAGAGCTCGTAACCGTAGGACTTGATAACGGCAGCGGCTTTCGGCCCTTTCAGGTACTCGACCAGCGCCTTGGCAGCGGCGCTGTCTTTGCCCTTGTTGAGGATCACCGCATCCTGTTTGATCGGGTCATGCATGGACGCCGGGACGATCCACGCCGAACCGCTGGTGACTTTGCCGTCTTTGTAGATCTGCGACAAGGCCACAAACCCCAACTCGGCATTGCCGGTGGAGACAAACTGATAGGCCTGGGTGATGTTCTGGCCCTCGACGAGCTTGTCCTTGAGCTTCTCGGTCAAGCCTTCCTTGGCCAGCACTTGGGTGGCGGCCAGCCCGTAGGGCGCGGCTTTCGGGTTGGCGATGGACAGGTGCTTGAACGCGTTCTGCTTGAGCACATCGCCCTTGGCATCGACATAACCTTCCTTCGCCGACCACAGCGCCAGGGTGCCGACCGCGTAGGTAAAGCGCGAACCCTTGACGGTATCGCCTTCGGTTTCGAGTTTTTGCGGGGTGGTGTCGTCGGCGCTGAGGAACACTTCGAACGGCGCGCCGTTCTTGATCTGGGTATAGAACTGCCCGGTGGCACCGTAGGCGGCGATCAGCTTGTGACCGGTGTCCTTCTCGAAGTCGGCGGCAATCGCCTGGATCGGTGCGGTGAAGTTGGCGGCGACGGCCACCTGGACTTCATCGGCGTGGACCGCAGCGGCGGTGACAAGCGCAATGACGGCCGCCAGGCCGGGGCGAATCAAGCGTGGGAGGCTGAAGGTCATGGATAGCTCCGTATGAGAAGGAAAAAAGCCAGTATTGAGCGCTGCCGGACCATGGGGGGCGGTCAAGCGGTGTATGTATAGGTATATAGCGAAAAAATGGCAAGGGGAATCCGCCGGCCCCGCGCTGACATTTCCCGGCGGCAACGGCCCGCCTCCTGACAGCCAATGCACGGGAACCCGTTGATAGTGCAGCTCCTTTAGCCGGCAAAGGAGCAAGTGCCATGCAAAGGGAATATGCCTATATCAACGTCGGTGCACCGAACAACCTTACCAGCGAGGCCGCCGTGAAAGCCTGGCTGGACCGCGTACTCAGCGCTTCGGCACTGGAACCGCAGGCCAAGGCGCTGATCACCACGCAATCGTTGATACCGGTGGAGTTTTCGATCCTGGAGGAGGGGGCCGAGCCGGGAAGTCCTGCGTTGATTGTCGAGCGCCAGGAAATGCCCCTGTGGAAAATCCTCGACAAGCGCTTCACCTGGCGCGCGAGTGTCGGAAAAAACCAATCGACTGACAGCGTGCAGGTCAATGTCCTGTTTCCCAAGTTTTACGGGGCATTGGCCCAACGCTTGACGGCCCATCGATACTTTCTCGACAGCCTGCGAGTGTCAGGCCAGGCCCAGAGTGTCGAGTGGGAAGAGCGTGGCCTGGCGATCGCGACACGGCCTTTGCTCAAGACCGAGGTGGTGCTGTTCTCCGTGTGGGGGGCCAGTAAGCGCCTGCTTGCGGATATCTGGTTCGATCTCCCGCTGATTTCCCTGGGGGCCGGGCAATGGCCCAGGGCGATTGGCACCGGTTGGCCGGGGATGCGTATTGGCGCACGCAGCGGCGATCACATTCGTTATTCCGATGAGCCCGGCAAAAACACGCTGTGGGTCAAGCCGTTCGGCGAGGCGGTACTCGACGCCGATTTCAGCATTTTCCCGCGCTGGACGCCCCGTGCCGTCCTCCTCGCCGACCAAGCGCTGAAGGCCGACGAAGTGATCGAGGTGACCCTGAGCGCAATGCCTTATCAGGCCGATGAGGAGCGCTACATCATCGAGGTTCCGGCCTCGCGCCGCGCCGCTGCGGATTGGCACTACTATCTCAGCGTCTACATGAGTTACCGCTGCCCCTGGGTCAACTGCGGCGTCTTGCAGGAAGACGGCGGCATCCGGCTGCAGAGCGAGCGGCCCAATCAATGGTTCGTGCGCTGCGATGCCGCGCGGCTGTTTATAGCGGTCAGCATTCAGCCCCGCGAACGTACCGGCTGGAAGGCCCCCACCGCGCCTCCGACGCCCGAGGCAACCACAACCCAGGCCTGGCAAAAATGGGATGGGCTGAGGGAGTGCGTGGGCAATAACAAGATCGCCAAAGACTATATCGAATCGTTGATCGATCGCTGCCTGAAGAAGTCCGGTCTGTCTCAAGACACCCAGCAATTGTTCAAAAAAGAACGCCAATTCAAGTTCAAATACCTGATAGGCCACCCCACATATTCTCCTGGCGTGAGTGCATTCGTGCCGCCACGCTACAAGTACTTTTCCTTTGAACAAGTGCTGTTGGGTGAGCCGCAACGGCGTGCGTACTTCCAGGAAAAACTCAGTGCCGTGCATGTGCAGGGGCAAGCCTTGCCAGCGTCGCAAGTCGCGACATTGACCGGGATGCGCGACGTGTTGCTGGCTGACTTCCTGGCGGATATCGATGCGCTGGCCGCCAGCGACGACTACCAGAAACTGTTCGGCGAAACCTGTGACGCCCTCGCCAGGGTGCGGGTCGCACGCTACCTCGCGCAAGTCGATGCAGCCGACGAAGACTTGCGAGGGTGTGCGTTCCGCTACTTGAAAGGCGAGTTGAAACCGCGACTGCTGCTATTCAATGAAGCGGTGGTGCCCAATGCGATTGTGCTCAAATTCAACTCACAGAAGGCATTGCTGATATCCCTCAACTTCACCGAGCTCAAGTGGGCGGTCTGGGCACCAAGCACCACCGCCGGGCAACCCTCGGAGGTGTTGATGCGATTTGTCGCGGAACATTCCCCTTTCCCGCAGAAAATGAACCTGGTGCCCCAGGATTTTTTTCCGCAAAAAAAACGCTATGGCTACCATTACCGGCGTTTCGCCCCGGAGCCGGTGTCCTTTCGTGATACCCAGCACATCAACGCGCAATTGCAATTGGCGGCCATCGCGGATATCAAGGGGCAGGTCGACTACGCAGTGTTTTCGTCCGACGAAGAGCGGCGCCGGGTAAAACTGGCGATGTTCAAAAGTGTCGCCCGTGCGGTGTCCGGCCTGGTGACGGCGGCCGTCGGGCCTCTGAGTGGGTTGGGCGCGCTGCTGCTTTCCGGCATGGCGCGCTTCATCGCCAATGTCGGTGATGTCGGCCTTACGTATGCGTTGGCGCAAAATACCGATCGTCCCGAGGACTACGCCCACTACATCCATGAGTGCAAGCTGGGGGTGCTATTGGCGATGGTCGACCTGGGGGCCGACCTGCCCAGCGCCAATGCCAAGTTGCGCATATTGCTCAAGCAGTCGACGCTCGGCGGTCGGACTGTCGCGCCGATTCTGAATGCGCCCATAGACTACGACGTCCCGATAAAGTTGAAACAGACCAGTGAGTCCGAGACTTTTGTCTCCACGCCGTTCTGGTTGATCGACCTGCGCCAGCGCATGGAAAAATCCTTCGACGACCGGGGCAAAGGCGCCGAACTCAAAGGTTACCTCCAGGCAACCGCCACCTGCGGTTATGCCGAGGCGAAAAGCTGTTCCGACTTTTTGCGCAGTCAGCGCTGGGAGACACAGGCCGTCGGCGTGCTGATTTTCTCCGAACTCGGCGATCAGCGCCCGCAAACGCATTTTGCGTTGTCGATTCGGGATGCGACGGACACCGCGATGGTCGATTTCAGCCTGGGCGACCTCGATGCCTCAATGAACGGTCGCGGCTATTTCGGTACGTTGAAAGGCTGGGAGGACTGCGTGCGCGGGTTGCCGGCCTTGGAGGGCGCGTTGGTGATTTACAAGTTTTATCCGGATTTTGCCAACGCAAGCCTGGAGGTTGACGGGGCGTTTGCGCTGGGCATCAGTTGGAGCCCCTTCGTCAATGGCGGCGATTACAGCGTGCTGTCGTTTCCCCTGGATTTCGTCTGCGGGGTTCGCGAGCAGTTGGAGCGTGTCTGGGCCCAGGTCTTTCACCAGTTGCCGATCAATGCATCGCTATCGCTCAATGAACCGGCGACCTTCAAGCAGTCTGAACTGCTGGCGCAAGTCAGCAACCTCAGCGGCCTGGTCGACGAGGCGGAAGGGCTATTGCGGCGCACCATTGGCGTGCAGGCGATCGGTGAGTTGCGGGCCTTGATGCTGGGCTTCCTTCAGGCATGGCGTAACGAACCGCGGGGCGGCTATCGAGAACTGATGGAGGGCGTGATGGCTGAGGAGGCAGACTTGGTCAACCAGGCATTGATCCACCTCGAAGCCCTGCAGGCCGGTTTGCCAAGCACGCTCGCGAGCGCGCAAAACGCGCTGGTCGATTGTGTCGACTGGGTCGCGGTGCGGGCCGGAATCGACGACGATGCGTGGCGACTGTTATTTAAACAACAACTGGAACTTCATGTGTCAGGCGAGCAGGCGATGGTGGATTTATACACCGCCGCTGAACTGGACGCGCTGTATGAACAGCTCGCCCGGGGCCAGCAGCGCGAGTGTCATCACCAGCGCAGCTCTGGTTATGAGCGACTGACCATGACCAGTAGCCGGGCGTTGCTGGGGATAGGGTTGGGATTGATCCGCAAGATGGCCCAGGAGCGCCAGGCCGAATGCTGTTTCGCGCTGATCATGGCGAGCCAGCCCTATGACGACAGCAACGAACACTTTGCCCGAGTCGTATATGGCATCTGTGCGTTGCGTCAACAGCGGTTTACTGTGTTGACGCCGCTGCACGAACGTCGGCTCAGCGGCCTTCCACCCGCAGAGCCGATACTGATCTGACTTGCGTTACCGAGACAGCCGGCTCAAGGCTTGTTCTGCCAGCCAGGTGGTCAGCTCGCGGGTTGCGAACGGATGCCGCAGGCCCACCGCCTGGCCCGCCCACAGGTTGCTGAAGCCGGCTTCATCCTTGGCCTTGAGTGGCAGCAACGCACCGCCGGCCCTGGGGAAGGCCGGGGCCAGCGGGTTGATCGCGCCGAGTTCTCGCATCACCCGGTTGACGATGCCGCGTGCCGGTCGGCCGGTGAACAGGTTGGTCAGCGCGGTTTCGCTGGCCTGGGCGTGGCGCAATGCATGGTGGTGCGAGGGGCTGACCGTGGCTTCGGGGGTCAACAGGTAAGCGGTACCGATCTGCACTGCCGAAGCACCCAAGGCAAAGGCGGCTGCGATGCCGCGTGCGTCAGCGATACCGCCGGCGGCGATCACTGGCACGCTCACGGCGTCGACGATCTGCGGCACCAGCGCCATCAAGCCGATCTGGCTGTTGAGGTCGTCGCTGAGAAACATACCGCGGTGGCCGCCGGCTTCAAGGCCCATGGCGATGATCGCGTCGCAGCCATGCTGTTCCAGCCAAATCGCTTCTTCGACGGTTGTGGCCGATGAAAGTACCTTGGCGCCGGTCGCTTTGACGCGGTCCAGTAAGGACTTTTCCGGCAAGCCGAAATGGAAACTGACCACCTCGGGACGGAACGCTTCCACCACTTCACAAGCCGCTTCGTTGAACGGCGCACGGTTGGTCACCGGCGTCGGAGCATCAAAGTCGGCGCCCAGTTCGCGGTAGTAGGGTTGCAGCAGGTCTTTCCAGCGCCGATCACGGGCGTCGTCCGCCTCGGGCGGTTGATGGCAAAAGAAGTTCACGTTGATCGGCCGCGTACTGGCCTGACGGATAGTGCTCAACGCATCGCGCAATTGCTCGATACTCAGCGCCGCCGCCGGCATCGAACCGAGCGCGCCGGCCTCGCTGGCGGCGATGACCATTTGCGCGGTGGTCGCACCGGCCATGGGCGCCTGGATAATCGGTACATCGATGCCCAGCAGATCGAGAATGCGCGTGTCTGACCAGGTGCTCATGGGATGCGTCTCCAGCGTTGGTAAGAGTTTTCGCTGTTTTAGCAGGGCCCTTGGCATCCGGCCAGTCTGTTTTATTCACTGGACGCAGCCTGGGTTTCGTGTAGTGGCGCGGGCTGTTTTAGCGATCGCGCTCGCGTTCCAGCAACTGGCGCTTGCGCTCCACACCCCATCGGTAGCCCGACAACTCGCCATTACTGCGCACCACGCGGTGGCAGGGAATCGCCACTGCGAGGCGATTGGCGCCACAGGCCTGGGCCACGGCCCGAAAGGCGGTGGGCGCGCCAATCCGTTCGGCGATCTGCGCGTAGCTGGCGGTGCTGCCCACCGGGATGTCGCGCAAGGCCTGCCATACCCGTTCCTGAAAGGCCGTGCCGCGCAGGTCCAAGGGTAAGTCCAGGCCCAGGGCCGGGGCTTCTATAAACCCCACCACCTGGGCGACCAACTGTTCGAAGGCTGGGTCGGCGCCCAGCAGTTCGGCGTTGGGGAATTGGTCCTGCAGGTCGCGCACCAGCGTGTCCGGCTCGTCGCCCAGCAGAATCGCGCACACGCCGCGATGACTTTGCGCCACCAGAATCGCGCCGAGGGAACATTGGCCGACGGCAAAATGGATGTGAGTATTCGTGCCGCCGGCTTTGTAATCGCTTGGCTTCATGCCAAGCAGTTGGTCCGCCGATTCATAGAAGCGGCTGTTGGAATTGAAGCCGGCGTCATACAGCGCGTCGGTAACGGTGTTGCGACCTTTGAGCCCCTTGCGCACTTTGCGTGAGCGCTGGGCGCTGGCATAGCCCTTGGGGGTGAGGCCGGTGACAGACTTGAACACGCGGTGGAAATGGAACGCACTCAGCCCGGCTTGCTGTGCCAGTTGGTCGAGGCTGGGCGGGGTTTCGGCGTGTTCGATCTGCCGACAAGCGTTGGCCACCAGTTCGGCGTGACGCGCCGCGCGTTGCGTCTGGTCACCGGTCGCGCGTTTGCTTGGGCGATAGCCTGCCGCCTCGGCCTGTTGAGGTGTCTCAAAGAATTCGACGTTTTCCGGGCGCGGCAAGCGCGAGGCACTGCTGGGACGGCAATACACACCGGTGGTTTTTACCCCATAGACGAACAGCGCGTCGGCCTGAGGATCACGGGCGAGGATCGCTGCCCAGCGCGGGTCATGTTCGTTATTCATTGCCTGCTCTCATGACGGGTCACGGCCAGATTAGTCGTGTCGCGGCGGCCTGGCACTCTGAAGCTTGCGGTCAAATCAGCCGGCGGTGCGAAAGGTCAGGTTGATGCGTTGCGGGCCCATGACCGGATGCGTGCCGTCCTTGACCGGCATGACTCCGTGGAAGCGCAGACGATCAACCCCGCCCCACACCACCACATCGCCATGGAACAACGAGATTTTTTGCGGCTTGTCGCTGCGTGCATGGCCGCCGAACAGGAAGATCGCCGGCAGCCCCAGCGACACGGAAACCACCGGCGCGGTATAGCAGCGTTCGTTCTTGTCCTGGTGCAACGACATCTTCGCCCCCGGCACATAACGGTTGATCAGGCAGGCATCGGGCACAAAATCGCTGAACCCGGCGTCGTCCGCCGCGTGTGCCGCCAGTTGGCGCAACGTTTCGGGCATGACTGGCCAGGGGTGGCCACTGCGCGGGTCAAGCGCGGTGTAGCGGTAGCCGCTGGGATCGGTGGTCCAACCCAGTTCTCCGCAACTGCTCAGCGCGGCCGACATGGTGAAACCACCGGGCGTGACCATTTGCCGAAACGGCGACTGAGCCAGCACGCAGCGCAACGCTGGCAGAAGATGCTCAATCCAGGGCAGGGCATAGCCCCTCAGAACGTGGGACTGTTCGCCAATCTGCTCACGCCCTGCGGGTTGTTGCAGGGCGTCGTCGGCGAACAGGTCGACGGTCGGGCCGGGCATGGGCTTACAGCGCCTTGCTCACGTTGATGTCAGTGATTTCATCGCTGGCGTCGTGAATCTTCGCCAGTACTAGCTTGGCTTCTTCGACGCTGTTGCTGTGCAGTTGGGCAAACTCAAAGCGGCGTTCGCCGTTGAGTTTGTACTTGATGACGTATTTGGTCGTGGTCACAGCTTTTTTCCTGTCGAGTGTTCGGGTCAGCTCAATTTGCTGTTGGTGCGACGAACGATGCGGATCTTGTGGGACAGCGCAGGTTTGCGGGTAACGCTGATGGCGCGGCGCGTCACAACGTCCAGGGTGATGTTCCAGAAACCGGTGCTCGGTGCGGTGATTTTCGCCGGGAACTTGTCGAACGCGCCGCCGTGGTAGGTGTGACGACCGCCATTCTTGAAACTGCGAAAATTCGCATCGCTCATCAGACGAATATTACAAGTCTGTGAGCATTCGATGACGACAATATCTCCCTCGTTGAGGTGCTCACGCTGGTGGATGAATTTCATGGGCGGGTGTCTCCAGAAGGGCTTTTTCTGAAAAATCAGAACGATACGTAGGTTAAGATAGAGTTTATCAGCCCCAGCGCGTTTATTATCGGGCCGTCGTCGACGACTTCGACAATTTAAAACAGTTATTTACCGAGTTATCAGGGATAAATCCTACGTGGGCGGGAGAAAATTACCATCCCCGCTGTCCTAGGGTCTTTATCGGAGGTTTTATATGAAGTGGAGTGTGTTGGTTCTGGCCTTGGCGATAGGTGGGTGTGCTTCGGTTGCAGATATCAAGCAGACCCCCCCGACCTTGGCGGTCATTTCAGGGAAAAAACCGCAGGAATATGCCGCCTGTGTGGTACGCAAATTGTCGACTACCCGCCGGCCGCCGCAGATCGAGCCGCATAAAGACGGCGTGCAGGTGATTGTGCCGCAGAAATTCTCCGCTGACCCGTCGGCTATTTTCGAGATTGACGAGCGCTCCAGTGGCAGCAGCATCAAGCTCTACGAGAGCATGTCCAATGTGCCGATCCGCCCAGGCGATGTGAAGAAGGCCGGGGAGGACTGCATTTCCGGCTGAGGCCGCGCGTTTACACGGTCCGTTTGAATCCGATAAAAAAGCCTGACCTGCCATTGCGGTGTCAGGCTTTTTTTTGCGCGCGTTTTCGCAGTTGTCGTGACGGGAAGGTTCTCCTACCATTTGTAGGCTTATGACATAAACGCCTAAATATATAACTATAAAAAATGGAGCCGTGATGATGTCTCTGGAACGAGTGCTGATAGGCAGTGCGCTGATGTTGCTGCTGGGCAATGCCCACGCGCTGGATGGGAAGAAGATATTCACCGAGGGCGGCTCGCAGCCGGGCGCCATGCCCTGCGTAGCCTGCCATGGCGCCGATGGCGCGGGGCTCGCCGCCGCGGGCTTCCCCAGGTTGGCGGGGTTGCCGGCCCTGTATGTGCGTAAACAGTTGGAAGACTTCAGGCGCGGCACGCGTGTCAACCCGGTGATGCAACCCTTGGCGAATGCCCTCACTGACGCTGAGATCGACGCTGTCAGCCAGGCGCTGGCGGCGATGCCAGGCGCCGTCCCGCAACCGATCCATCGCAGCGAGATGCCTATCGGTGCTGCGCAAAAGCTCGCCCAGCAGGGCGCGTGGGAACGGCAAATTCCGGCATGTGCAAGTTGCCATGGTCCTGCCGGTACGGGTGTCGGCGACACGTTCCCGCCTCTTGCCGGTCAGCCTGCCACCTACCTGGCAGCACAGTTGACGGCCTGGCAAAACGGCACCCGTCACAACGACCCGAATGATCTGATGGGCCACATCGCAAAATCCCTGACGCCGGATGAAGTACAGGGCGTGGCCCAGTATTTCGCCTCACTGAAACTGGAGGCCAAGCCATGAGCCCGTTTGTTTTAGTTCTAGGACTGTTGGGTCTGCCGTCCGCCCACGCCGCTACGATCGCCATGGAAGACCAGTCGCAGTTGCAGCCTTCTGCCGGCCACGCGGCTGTCAGTCAATTCCAGCCGCCCCAAGAGAGCGAGCTGCCTGACAATGCCTACGGCAAGCTGGTCAAGGAGGGCTACGCGTTGTTCGTGGATACCAAACGCCTGGCGCCAACATTCGTCGGTAACGGGCTCAACTGCAGCAATTGCCACCTGGATCAGGGCCGCCTGGCCAACTCGGCGCCGCTGTGGGGCGCCTACCCGATGTATCCGGCCTATCGAAAGAAGAACGACAAGGTCAACACCTTTGCCGAGCGGTTGCAGGGGTGTTTCCAATTCAGCATGAACGGCGGTACGCCGCCGACCGCTGATAGTCGCGAAATTACCGCGCTCTCGGTGTACGCCTACTGGCTGGCCAGCAAAGCACCGTTGGGCGTGGAGTTACCAGGTCGTGGGTATCCCGACGTGGCCCAACCGGCCAAGGGTTATGACCTGTCCGGGGGCGCGCAGGTTTACAAAGGGCAATGCGCCGTCTGCCACGGCCCCGAAGGGCAGGGCCAGAAGGCCGGTGACAGTTACGTGATGCCACCGTTGTGGGGGAAGGACTCCTACAATTGGGGCGCCGGCATGCACCGCATCAATACTGCGGCGTCCTTCATCAAGCACAACATGCCGCTGGGCAAGGGTGGCAGCCTGAGCGACCAGCAAGCCTGGGACGTAGCGGCCTACGTCAACAGCCACGAGCGACCGCAGGACCCGCGGCTGGTTGACGGTTCCGTGGAGAAAACCCGGGTCAAATTCCACGCCAACGATGGGGTCAATCTCTACGGCCAAACCGTAGAAGGCGTGTTGATTGGGCAGGGCATCCGTTAGACTCTCGCCCAATCAACGCAAAAATGCCGCGCAAACCCTCGGTTTGTGCGGCATGTGTCTTTTTTGGGAAGTCTTTCATGAAGCGTGAACACGTCAGGGCTCGCCAGGCCGAAGGTCAGATATCGGCCACTCACATCATCCAGAACCCGGCTGACCTCGGGGAATGGATCGTATTCTTCAAGAAAAGCGGCGGTCGCAGTTTTTTCCTGGTGGACGATCAGGATGAAGTCGAATCTTTCTCGCGCCTGGATGAGCTGGTGGAGACCGTCCGTGGCCTGGGTATCAAGTTTGCCGATATCCAGCTGTAGACGTAACGCTTACTTGCAGACCACCACCACACTGCGGCTTTTGAAATTGCCCACGTCCTGGCCCAGGGTCTTTTCACTTTCCTTGAGCGAAGGCGTGCCTTCGGTACCGACGATACGGTAGCCGGTGCCCGCACAAGAGGCGTCGGCCTTTTCGTAGCAACTGGCCCAGGAATTGGCTTCGCCCGAGCAGTCGATGGTCAGGCCTTGTTCGCCGTTTTTCAGGTAGACATCAGACGTGGTCGTGCAGCCGGCGAGCGCCAATACTGCAGTGAGTGCCAGAATCTTGTTCATGTGTGTTCATCATCGAGGGTGTTGGAGGGCGCGCTGACACTGTCATGGGGCGTTTCGACGAGACTATAGCGAACTGCCATCTACGTATAGACATGTCTCGTTCTGAAAGTCAGTTGTAAGCCTATTCCAGGGTTAGACAAAAGATACAAAAAAGCCCCGTTCACCGGGGCTTTTTTACGCAGCTTCCAAGGCTTACTTGCCCTTCGGTCGCTTGCTCGATGCGTGGCCCGCTTCATCCACAAACACTTCTGCAACCGCAGTTGCCTGGCTCTCGGTCGCGAATGCGCCAGCGACGCTGTCGCCGTGGAAGTTGATCAGGTGCCAACCGTCCGCTCGCTTAGTGATCAGGTAGCCGTTCACGCCTTTGGGTTCTGACATCTATTAACAATCTCGTAGTCTGGTTCAAGGGCGTAATGATAGCGCCAATTGTCGCGCCACCGCCCAAGTTATTCCAGGTCAATGTTTGCGGCGCCAAAGCGTGCTAAAAGGGTTGCAGCCCTTTTCAAGCCACAGGGCTACGCTGTTTTTGTCGGGGTATTGGTGAAGCTCTTTGTAGGATTAGCGGAACTTACGCCGACATTTTTTCTCTATGATGACATCGCAACGCCAGCAGGACCCATTGTAAGGTGACTGCGGCCTGATTAGACTGCGCCGAATTCCGTACGCACAGCCCTTTGTAAGGACCCATATGATCAAGAAATGCTTGTTCCCAGCAGCCGGTTACGGCACTCGCTTCTTGCCAGCGACCAAGGCCATGCCCAAAGAGATGCTGCCGGTGGTGAACAAGCCACTGATCCAGTACGGCGTCGAAGAGGCACTGGATGCCGGTTTGAATGAAATCTCTATCGTTACCGGCCGTGGTAAGCGCGCGCTGGAAGACCACTTCGACATCAGCTACGAGCTGGAAAACCAGATCAAAGGCACCGACAAGGAAAAATACCTGGTTGGTATCCGTAAGCTGCTCGACGAGTGCTCGTTCTCCTACACCCGTCAGACCCAGATGAAAGGCCTCGGCCACGCCATCCTGACCGGCCGTCCGCTGATCGGTGACGAACCGTTCGCCGTGGTACTGGCCGACGACCTGTGTGTGAACCTGGAAGGTGACGGCGTACTGACCCAGATGGTCAAGCTGTACCAGAAGTACCGTTGCACCATCGTCGCGGTTCAAGAGGTCGATCCTCAAGAAACCAACAAGTACGGCGTGATCGCCGGCGACGACATCGGCGATGGCCTGATCCGCGTGCGCGACATGGTCGAGAAGCCAGCGCCTGAAGATGCTCCGTCGAACCTGGCGATCATCGGTCGTTACATCCTGACCCCGGACATCTTCAAGCTGATCGAAGAAACCGAGCCGGGCAAGGGTGGCGAGATCCAGATTACCGACGCCCTGTTGAAGCAGGCCAAAGACGGTTGCGTGATCGCGTACAAGTTCAAGGGTCGTCGTTTTGACTGCGGTGGCGCCGAAGGCTACATCGAAGCGACCAACTTCTGCTACGAGCACTTCTACAAGACTGGCAAGGCTTACTGATTCACGGTTGCCCGCCTGTTGTAAGAGAAAGCCACCTTCGGGTGGCTTTTTCGTTTTTCGCCCCCAACTAAGTCGGTATGCTGATTGCCTGCCGAGGAGAGTGAAATGGCCTACGATTTTGACCTGTATGTGATTGGCGCCGGTTCCGGCGGTGTTCGTGCTGCGCGCTTTGCCGCCGGTTTTGGCGCCAAGGTGGCCGTGGCGGAAAGCCGCTACCTGGGCGGCACGTGTGTGAACGTCGGCTGCGTGCCGAAGAAACTGCTGGTCTACGGCGCGCATTTTGCCGAAGACTTCGAGCAGGCCAGCGGTTTCGGCTGGTCCCTGGGGGCGGCGAACTTTGACTGGGCGACCCTGATCGCCAACAAGGACCGCGAGATCAACCGCCTCAACGGCATCTATCGCAACCTGCTGGTCAACAGCGGCGTGACCCTGCATGAAGGGCATGCGCGACTGGTCGATCCGCATCAGGTGGAAATCAATGGCGAGCGCTTCACGGCCAGGCACATCCTGATCGCGACCGGCGGCTGGCCGCAGATCCCGCAGATACCGGGGCATGAGCACGCGATCGGTTCCAATGAAGCGTTCTTCCTCAAAACGCTGCCCAAGCGCGTGCTGGTGGTTGGCGGTGGCTATATCGCCGTTGAGTTCGCCGGAATTTTCCATGGTTTGGGTGCGCAGACGTCTTTGCTGTATCGCGGCGACTTGTTCCTGCGCGGTTTTGACGGTGCGGTGCGCAAGCATCTGCAGGAAGAATTGACCAAGCGTGGCCTGGATCTGCAGTTCAATGCCGATATCGAACGGATCGACAAGCAAGCCGACGGCAGCCTCAAGGCCACCCTCAAAGACGGGCGCGTGCTGGCAACAGACTGCGTGTTCTACGCCACCGGCCGTCGGCCGATGCTGGATAACCTGGGCCTGGAAAACACCGGGGTCAAACTGGATAAGCGCGGTTTTGTCGAAGTGGATGACCTGTACCAGACCGCCGAATCGTCGATCCTGGCGATTGGCGATGTGATCGGTCGCGTGCAGTTGACCCCAGTGGCCCTGGCCGAAGGCATGGCCGTGGCGCGTCGCTTGTTCAAGCCGGAGCAGTATCGTCCGGTGGACTACGCGATGATCCCGACGGCCGTGTTCAGCCTGCCGAACATCGGTACGGTCGGTCTGAGCGAGGAAGATGCGAAGGGCAAAGGCTATAAGGTGAAGGTTTTCGAAAGCCGTTTCCGGCCGATGAAGCTGACATTGACCGGCTGCCAGGAGAAAACCCTGATGAAACTGGTGGTCGACGCCGACACCGACAGGGTCCTGGGTTGCCATATGGTCGGCCCGGACGCCGGGGAAATCGTGCAGGGCTTGGCGATCGCGCTCAAGGCGGGCGCGACCAAGCAGCATTTTGATGAAACCATTGGCGTACACCCGACGGCGGCCGAAGAGTTCGTCACCATGCGAACGCCCGTGGCCGACTGATCAGGTGCTGGGCGTTGCCTCGGCGGTCGCTGCAACGGCGGCTGTCAGGCGCAACGCCTCGATGCTGGCCTGAGCCTTGATCAGGTCCAGTTCCAGCGCCTTGTTGGCCTGCTGGAATTCGCTCAGCGCGGCTTGGCGTGACTGACTGTCTTGCACCGCGACCCGCAGGCGTTCCTGGAGCAGGGTGCGTTCGCTGTCGATCTGCTTCAACTGTTCGCTCAGGTTGAGTTGCTGCGCCTGGTCCTTGCGCACTTGCTCCTGCAGTGCCGCCAACTCCTTCACCGTCACCCGATGTTCGATCAGCAGGCGCTCGTTGTCGCGGTGCAACTGGGTGATCTCGTCCTGGCGCACCATGGCGCTCTGCTGGGCCTGGCGCAGTTCCGCCTGGACCTGTTGCACCTGGCCTTCGTGGCGTCGCTGCTCCTGTTCGCGCTGCTCTTTGATGGCGTTGCGGTAATGCTCCAGGGCATCCCGAGCGTGCAGGTGTTTGTCTTCCAGCGAGCGAATCTGTTCGTCCTTGTCGCTGATGCGCAGCTCGTAGTCACTGCATGCCTGGCTCAACCCGGCGTTACGGGTTTGTTCGGTCTGCAGGCTGGTGCTGGCGGTTTGCAGGGCTGCGCTTTCTTCGGCAAGGGCCGCGGCCTGGATATCGAATTGCTGTTGCAGTTGGTTGTGGGCTGCTTGCAGCGTTTCGAGCTGGGCGAGCAGGGCGGTTTTCTGTTGTTCGAATTGCGCCAGGGCCAGGTCGATGGGCTCTTGGGCTTTCTCTTTCAGGCGCTGGGCAAGCCGTGCCACCAGTTCGCCGAGTTCATCGTCGATGGGCGCTTCGGTGATGGTCTGCCGCGTTTCGCTCTCGTCCAGTTCCTTCAAGTAGCGATGAATCGTGGTTTTCGAGCCGGTATTGCCCATTTCGATGCGTACCGCATCGATGCTGGGGTTTTCGCCGCGGGCGAGGATCGCCAAGCGTGCCGTTTGAACGACTGCTTTGTTTATGCCGCCACGAGCCATGGGGTCTCCGTCGATTTAGTACTGCGGTACATGGTATGTATTTACATATCATATCATGAATAAAAACGAGTTGAAAATCATGATCTAACAGATGGGATATTGGCGTATTATCCCGTATCAGCGCGGTTTTCACCGTGAGTGCGCCCTATCAGCAGTACGAAAAGGCTTTCATGAGCGATCTGGATCGTTACCTAAACGCCGCTACCCGCGATAACACGCGCCGCAGCTATCGCGCTGCCATCGAGCACTTCGAGGTGAGTTGGGGCGGATTCCTGCCCGCCACCAGCGACAGCGTGGCGCGTTACCTCGTGGCCCATGCCGGGGTGTTGGCGGTGAATACCTTGAAGTTGCGCCTTTCGGCATTGGCGCAATGGCATACGAGCCAGGGTTTTCCCGACCCGACCAAGGCGCCGGTCGTGCGCCAGGTGCTCAAGGGAATTCGCGCCGTACACCCGGCGCGGGAGAAGCAGGCGCAGCCGTTGCAGCTCAAGCATCTGGAACAGGTGGTTGCATGCCTGGAAGGGGAGGCGCGCGCAGCGAGCGAAGCCCAGGACCCCGCCCGGCTGTTGCGCGCCAAACGCGACAGTGCATTGATCCTGCTCGGCTTCTGGCGCGGCTTTCGCAGTGATGAGTTGTGCCGATTGAGCATCGAGAACGTCCAGGCCGTGCCCGGGGCCG
The DNA here is from genome assembly GCF_001439695.1 of Pseudomonas veronii. Classification (GTDB taxonomy): domain Bacteria; phylum Pseudomonadota; class Gammaproteobacteria; order Pseudomonadales; family Pseudomonadaceae; genus Aquipseudomonas; species Aquipseudomonas veronii. The sequence goes on along the minus strand of NZ_JYLL01000004.1, from coordinate 330,525 downwards.
GCATCAGCCTGTACCTGCCACGCAGCAAAAGCGACCGCGACAACCTCGGCAAGACCTACCAAACCCCGGCATTGCTGCGGCTGTGCCCGGTGCAGGCTTACAGTGAATGGCTCAGCGCTTCGGCGCTGGTCCGCGGCCCGGTGTTTCGCGGGATTGACCGCTGGGGCAACCTGGGCGAGGCGGGGTTGCACCCCAACAGCGTGATCCCGCTGCTGCGCCAGGCCCTGGAGCGTGCGGGCATTCCGGCCGAGCACTACACCAGCCACTCCCTGCGTCGGGGCTTTGCCACGTGGGCCCATCGCAGTGGTTGGGATTTGAAGTCGTTGATGAGTTACGTCGGCTGGAACGACATGAAATCCGCCATGCGCTATGTTGAAGCGACACCCTTTCTAGGCATGACCCTGGCAACTGCGCCGCTGATTTGAGGTTTCTTCTATTAATACTGTCGGCTGATAGAGAAAGCCAATCGCGAGCATCAGGTTTGCCAATGAGCCATCGGCCAAGAGAGTGGGTAGGATTCACTTCATCAACTTACCAACCCCTGACGGAGAATCAACGATGCCTATCATCAACAGCCAAGTAAAACCGTTCAAAGCGACCGCCTACAAAAACGGCAACTTCGTAGACGTGTCTGACGCTGACCTGAAAGGCAAATGGTCCGTAGTGTTCTTCTACCCGGCCGACTTCACCTTCGTTTGCCCGACCGAGCTGGAAGACCTGGCTGACAACTACGCCGAATTCCAGAAGCTGGGCGTCGAAATCTACAGCGTTTCCACCGACACCCACTTTGCCCACGCTGCCTGGCACAACACCTCGCCAGCCATCGGCAAGATCCAGTACACCATGATCGGCGACCCAACCCTGACCATCTCCCGCAACTTCGACGTGCTGATCGAAGAAGCCGGCCTGGCAGACCGCGGTACTTTCGTGATCAACCCAGAAGGTCAGATCAAGATCGTTGAACTGAACGACGGCGGTGTTGGTCGTGACGCTTCCGAGCTGCTGCGCAAAATCAAAGCCGCTCAGTACGTCGCTGCCCACCCAGGCGAAGTGTGCCCAGCCAAGTGGAAAGAAGGCGAAGCCACCTTGGCTCCGTCCCTGGACCTGGTCGGCAAGATCTAAGTCTGTGACACATCAAGGGCGGGATTCCGCACCTAAGTAAGCTGCAACCGCCCTCAAAAACGCCCGGGCGAGATTCGCTCGGGCGTTTTTTTTACCAAATTCAAAGGAATCGCCCGTATGTTGGACGCCAATCTTAAAGCTCAGTTGAAGTCATACCTGGAACGGGTCACCCAGCCGATTGAGATCGTCGCCTCCCTCGATGACGGCGCGAAATCCCAGGAAATGCTTGCACTTTTGCAGGACGTAACCAGCCTCACCACGCTGATTACCCTGAAAACCGAGGGTGACGATGCGCGCAAGCCCTCGTTTTCCATCAATCGCCCGGGTGCCGAGATCAGCCTGCGTTTTGCCGGCATCCCCATGGGGCATGAATTCACTTCGTTGGTGTTGGCCCTGCTGCAAGTCGGTGGCCACCCGTCGAAGGCCAGTGTCGAAGTGATTGAACAGATTCGCGCGCTCAAAGGCGAGTTCAGCTTCGAGACTTACTTCTCGCTGTCATGCCAGAACTGCCCGGACGTGGTCCAGGCGCTGAACCTGATGGCCGTGCTGAACCCGAACATCAAACATGTGGCCATCGACGGCGCGCTGTTCCAGGCCGAAGTCGATGAGCGCCAGGTCATGGCCGTGCCAAGTGTCTACCTCAACGGTGTGAACTTCGGCCAGGGCCGCATGGGCCTGGAAGAAATCCTCGCCAAGCTCGACACCAGCGGTATCGAAAAAGCCGCCGAGAAGATCAGTGCCAAAGCGGCATTCGATGTGCTGGTGGTCGGCGGTGGCCCGGCCGGTTCGGCGGCGGCTATCTACGCTGCGCGCAAAGGTATCCGTACTGGTGTGGCGGCCGAGCGTTTTGGCGGCCAGGTGCTGGACACCATGTCCATCGAGAACTTTATCTCGGTACAGGAAACCGAAGGGCCGAAACTGGCCGGCGCGCTTGAAGCTCATGTGCGTCAGTACGACGTGGACATCATGAACCTGCAGCGTGCCAGCAGCCTGGTGCCGGCGAAAAATGCCGGTGACTTGCACGAAATCCGTTTTGAAAGCGGTGCGACGCTCAAGTCGAAGACGGTGATCCTGGCTACCGGCGCCCGCTGGCGTGAAATGGGCGTTCCGGGCGAGCAGGAATACAAGGCCAAGGGCGTGTGCTTTTGCCCGCACTGTGATGGCCCGCTGTTCAAGGGCAAGCGCGTAGCGGTGATTGGTGGCGGTAACTCCGGCGTCGAAGCGGCCATCGACCTGGCCGGCATCGTCAGCCACGTTACCTTGCTCGAGTTCGACAGCAAGCTGCGGGCTGATGCTGTGTTGCAACGCAAGCTGTTCAGCCTGCCGAATGTCGACGTGATCACCAGCGCACTGACCAGTGAAGTTAAAGGCGATGGCCAGAAAGTCACCGGCCTGGTGTACAAGAATCGCGACAATGGTGAGTTCACGACCATCGGCCTGGAAGGCATCTTTGTGCAGATCGGTTTGTTGCCCAACACCGATTGGCTCAAAGGCACCGTCGAACTGTCGCCCCGGGGCGAGATTATTGTCGATGCGCGTGGCGAAACGTCACTGCCGGGTGTATTCGCTGCCGGTGACGTGACCACTGTGCCGTACAAGCAGATCGTGATTGCGGTGGGCGAGGGCGCCAAGGCTTCGCTGAGCGCGTTCGATCACCTGATCCGGACCTCGGCGCCGGCCTGAAGTCCGCGCCGTAAATAAAAAACCCCGTGTGTAAACATGGGGTTTTTTATTTCAGGATGGTTTCGGTAGCGTATTTTGCTGGGCTACGCCACTGCCCGATACACAAGGTCTGCACCTTCAGTGCGGGTTTTATTTCTGAGACATCACCTCAAACGCTGCCGGGTATCGGTTGCCCGAGATGTTTTCGGGCGAGAACGTCGCTTCGAGCCAGGTGCATTCCTCTTCGGTCAATTTCAGGCGGGTCGCGGCGACGTTCTGCTCCAGATGTTCGAGGCGTTTCGCACCGGGGATCGGAATGATGTCGTTGCCCTGGGCCAGCACCCAAGCCAGGGCGACTTGCGCAGCGCTCACTCCTTTTGCGGCGGCGATTTCTTCGATCACGCTCACCAACCTGCGGTTTGCCTCGACGTGCCCAGGCTGGAAGCGCGGCAGGTTGTGTCGGAAATCTCCCGCTTCCAGCGTGGCGGTAACGGGCGCCTTGCCGGTCAGGAAGCCGCGGCCGAGCGGGCTGAACGGCACGAAAGAAATGCCCAGCTCGCGGCAGGTGTCGAGAACGCCATTGGTTTCGACATCACGCGTCCACAGAGAATATTCGCTCTGTAACGCGGTGATCGGGTGGATGGCGTGGGCTCGGCGCAATGTCTCGGCAGAGACTTCGGAAAGGCCGATCGCGCGAACCTTGCCCTCGGTGACCAGTTCGGCCATTGCTCCGACACTCTCTTCGATGGGCACCGCTGGGTCGACACGGTGCAGATAGTAAAGATCGATGACGTCGGTATCGAGGCGCTTGAGCGAAGCGTGCGCGACGGCCCGGGCATTTTCGGGACGGCCATCCGTTCCGGTGATTTCACCGAAATCGTTCCGATCCCGGTTGTAGATGAAGCCAAACTTCGTCGCGATGACCACGCGTTCCCGATACGGCTTGAGCGCCTTGCCCAGAAGTATCTCGTTGCGATACGGGCCATAAACCTCGGCAGTATCGAAGAAGGTTACGCCAAGTTCGACTGCACGATGCAGTGTCTGGATTGAACTGGTTTCATCTTGGACGCCATAGGCCTGGCTCAGTCCCATGCAGCCCAAACCGATGGCCGAGACGTCGATTTTGCCTAATTTGCGATGTTCCATAACGTGTTCCTCTGTGAAGTTAGCCGGAATACGAACAGGGTAGTGCGAGCGACTAGCGCTGATAATCCGTGCAAGCGAGATTGTGTTGATCTAAAATTTAGAACAATGGACAGAACACAGCTTTCCCAACTCGTCGTTTTCGTCGCCGTCGCCAAGACAGGCAGCTTTCGCGCGGCGGCCGATCAACTCGGCATCGCGCCTTCTGCGGTCAGCCATGCGGTCTCCACGTTAGAGGGCGCCTTGGGGCTGCGCCTATTGGCAAGGACCACACGCTCGACACGCCCGACAGAGGAGGGCGAACGCCTTCTGGCACGGGTCACAGGCCCCCTCGCCGAAATCGAAACCGGGTTCGCGGAAGTTACGGAGGATGCTGTTGCGCCTTCTGGTCCCTTACGGATCACGATGCCGCTCCTCGCTGTCCAGGAAGTCATCATGCGTCGACTGCCGGCATTCGTGGCGCTCTATCCTGCGATTGAGCTCGACATTCGCGTTTCGGATACGTTTGAGAACATAGTCGAGGAAGGGTGTGACGCCGGGATCAGGCTCGGGGAGAGCCTGGAGATCGACATGATCGCGGTACGTGCTGGTGGGGCACGGCGCGGCATGATCGTTGGGGCCCCGGCTTACTTCGCCGGGCATCCCAAACCTCTGCACCCCCGCGACCTGGCCGCACACAACTGCATCCGCCGCAGGTTCCAGAGTGGCCGTATCTACCGCTGGGAATTGGAGCGCGACGGGCATGCCGTCAGTGTCGGGGTGAACGGCAATCTGATCCTGCCACAGCAGGAACTGATGAGGCAGGCCGCCCTCGACGGCATTGGGCTGGCTTTTTTGTTTGAGGAAAGCGTTTTGGCCGATGTCCGCGCAGGCAGGCTGATTTCCGTCATGGAAGAATGGTGTCCACCCTTCGATGGCTTTTATATCTACTATCCTTCCCGGCGACTGATGCGTCCTGCATTGCGGGCCTTCATAGAATTCTTCCGTTATGGAGAGTCTGCGTAACACGCCATTCGTGGCACGCTTGGGGATTGCGCGATGACGTCCGCCGGCCTGGGTCGTGTCATTGCGATTGCCGGGGCCTGGTTCTGACATGCCCACGCGTGCAACCGCTGCACACCCATATGGCCCCCAGCCCACCAAAGCGCCAGTGCTTCAGTGAGCGGAGGGCTGCGCCGTGTAGGTTTTCTTGGCGTCTCATGTCCTCACGCTAGGCGTGGCATCGGACATTTTGATGGCGTCGGATTTTTACAGCGGCGTGGGCTGAATGATCTCAACCCAGTAAGCGTCCGGGTCCTTGATGAACGCCAGGCTTTTCATGCGGCCATCGCTCAGGCGCTTCTGGAAGTCGCAGCCCAGGGCTTCGAAGCGCTCGCACGCGGCCACGATATCCGGCACCGAAATGCAGATATGGCCAAAGCCGCGTGGGTCGGTGTTGCCGTTATGGTAGGCGAAGTCGGCGTCGTTTTCGGTGCCGTGGTTGTGGGTCAGTTCCAGGATGCCTGGGATCGAGTTCATCCACTGGGTACGCTCGGTGGCGTCTGCGGGGATCAGGGCCTTGTCCACCAGTGCGAGGAAGTACAGGCTGAATTCGGCTTCCGGGAAGTCGCGCTTTTCGAGCAGCGAGAACCCGAGGACGCGGGTGTAGAAATCCAGGGATTTGGTGATGTCCTTGACCCGCAGCATGGTGTGGTTGAACACGAAGTTCGACGTGGCGGTGTCAGGCTGGGCGGTGACGCCCGGGAAAGTGTTCAGATCGTGCAGGCTCATGGGCCCTCCAGAAAAAATGGGGCAAACGCGGCGTGAGATGAGAGGTGCGTTCCCTTGGCTTGCGGCAAGCATTCGTGCGGCTGGGCCATGATACGCAAGGCCCGCCCGCCGCGCCAAATGAAAAAGCCCACGCAGGCCTTGCGAGCCGCAGGGGCTGGGCCGCAAACTTCGGCGCTTGAACCTGGGATGTTTTTGTAATGAGCGAATGTCGTACAGCGTTGTTGAGCACGTTGTGTTTGTTATTGGGTAGCCCTATGGCGCTGGCGGCCGAACCGGAAATTCACTGGCCCAGCGGCTGGCAAATCGAAGAAGTGGAGCCTGCCGGGGAGACGCCCGCCAACACTCAACCGGTGTCTCGGCAACGGGCAATCAAGAATGATGAAAATGGCGCGACAGTGATGGTCATGGAGTTGACGGGCACGCCGATCGAGGCCGGGCATGCCGTCAATCTTGAGGGCGTGTTACTGGAAATGCGCAAGTCCATCCAGAAAGACTTTGCCCAGGGCGGCTATCAAAGTGTGTGCAGCAAGATGCATCCTACAACATTGAGTCGTCTTGAGGCGCTGGAAACTACTTGTGTGATTACCGAGAACGGCCGCCACGTACTCTCGCAAACATTGGTGGGCGCTGTTGATACCGATAAAGCCTTTGTTTTTTCATACGCAGGCCAGGCGCAAGCATACGAAGCGAGCAAGGATGAAGTCCGTTCGGTGCGCGACAGCCTGAAACTTTGAAAAGGCCCCACAGTAAGCGTTTTTGAACAAAGTGAAATGTTATTTAAGTTCGCATTCGAACGTTTAAACAAAAAAAGCCCCGCTGTTGCGGGGCTCTTTGCAAGTGCGTTGTCGATCAGCCGCGAAGCCAGGAATCTACAGTGGCAGCGCCGTACTGTTCTTTCCAGGCTTTCAGGCCGCGGTGGTTGCCGCCTTTGGTCTCGATCAGTTCGCCGGTGTGCGGGTTCTGGTAAACCTTAACCACGCGTGCGCGACGCTGTTTTGGTGCGGTGGCGACCGCTGCGGCCTTGCCTGGGTTAGGGTCAAGGATGGAAATGATATCGCGCAGGCCCTTGCCATAGCTCTTCATCAACGCTTGCAGCTTTTCTTCGAATTCGATTTCTTTCTTCAGGCCAGCGTCGTTCTTCAGGGATTCCAGCTGGGCAAGCTGCTCTTGAAGGGCTTTTTCTGCTGCGCGAAATTCGGCGAGTCTGGACAAAATCTTTACTCCAATAGTGTATTTGGCTGATATCAACTGCAGATAACGCTATAAGCCAAGAGCTGTAAGGCGACTCAAGAAAGAAGCCTTCCTGCGAGTTCTGCACAGGTATGAAAAATTGTAGTAGTTAATCCGTCACGAGTAAATCATGTCTTTAGCTAATTAACACTCTTTCATCGGCGCGGTAGATGGCTATTCAATGGCTGATCAGGGATTTAATGAACTCATCGCAGGGCAGCGGGCGCCCGAACAGGTAACCCTGCAGGAAATCCACGCCTTGTGCCGCCAGGTATTCACATTGCTCGATTGTTTCCACGCCTTCGGCAACGATGCCCAAGTCGAGCTTGCCGGACAGCTCTATGATGCTGTCCAGAATATGCCGCGAGAGAGCATCTACACCGATCATGGCGACAAAGCTTTGATCGATCTTCAAGTAGTCGACATTGAAGTTGCGCAAGTAGGCCAGGCTGGAGTGACCGGTACCGAAGTCATCGATTGCAATCATCACACCCAGTTCATGCAGCGCATCGAACAGGCGGCGGGTGATGTCCGTAGGGTTGATCAGCTCGCGCTCGGTCAGTTCCAGCACCAAGGTTACCTGGCCAGGCGGGAAGGCCGCGAGAAACTCGCGACAGTCCTGCACCAGGGCCAAGTCCTGGCAATGACGCGCGGTGATATTCACGCCGATATGGAAGCCACGGGGAAAACGCTCGGCATGCGGCGCCAGTTGCGCTGCCGTCTGGCGCAGCAGCGCGCGCGTCATGGGTACGATCAGGCCGCAATCTTCGGCCAGCGGAATGAACAGGTCCGGCCGCACCAGGCCTTCCTTGGGGTGGTTCCAGCGCATCAAGACTTCGCAGCCGGCCCACTCGCGCGTATCGCCGCGTACCACCGGCTGGAAATAGGCGACGAACTCATTGGCACCCAGGGCCCGTTGCAGCTCGTGGGTCGGGGCCGACGAGCGTTTCTGCAGCCAGTGAGCCAGCACGCCCGCCAGTACACCGAAGAACACCACCAGGCTGAACAGCGCCGGGTAACGCTCTTGCATATAGCGCCAGGTTTCCCCGGCCGGCAGGCCGGCGTCGACACTGTAGTGATAACGCGGCGACACCAGATGGTGATGGGCCACGGCAAATACCGGTAGCGCCGTGTCCTGCACCTTGCCGTCAGCGCCCATCCAGTGCGGCCCGACCTGCAGGACCAGCTCTGCGTGGCGGCTGATCAGGCGCAGGGCGTTGGTCAGGTGGTAGCCGTCAATCGACGCAAAGGCGCCTTGATCGCCGTCGACCAGGCGGTATACCAGCAGCGCGGTATCCGGTGTGACCGGGTTGCCATCCATCAACCACAAGCGCCCATCGACATAATCGCCCGGGTTGACCTGCGATTCATAACCACCGCCGAACAAGGAACTGCAATAGATGTTTTTCTGCCAGGACAAGGTGGTTGCCCGGACAAACGGCCGGCGCGTGACTTGCTCGCGCAGTGCCAGCTGCACGCCGCTGTCACAGGGCTGGCCGGCCAGTGGCAGCAAGGCCTGGGCGGCGAGGGCGGTGTTGTCGAGCATCAGGTCGAACTGGCGCACCGCTTCCTGGGCCATCTGCGCGGTACTTTGTTGCAGCGTGCGTTCAGCCTGCCAGTGCAGGATGAGTATGCCCAGGCCGATTGGCAGCAGCGCGCTGAGTGCGCTGATCAGGTAGCGGGTGGCGCGTTTTTGCGGGCCGTTGACGGTCAGGGGCATGGGGCGAACGGTCTGTGGTGGGAGGCGGAACGCCGCAAGGCGCAGGATTAACTCGATGATAGATGGCCGGGCTCAATTAAGCTCGCCGCGGCAGAGAAATCCACGCTTTGTGCAACTTGAATAAAGGCCAGGGTCGCCGGCGTCGACTGGCGTTGATCCAGCACCGCCAGGCCAACTTCGCGGCTGACCGGCGGCGACAGCGGGCGCACGGTGTAGCGCGCATCCGGCGTTTCGGGCAGCGACGCCTGCGCCACCACGCTGACGCCGTCGCCGCGACTCACCGCCTCCAGGGTGCTGAGCAATTGCGAACAGCGATAACGCACATTCGGGGTCAACCGGGCGCTGTCGAACAGTCGCGAGACCAGTTCCAGCGAGCCGGCTTCGGTGAGGATGAACGGGTCGGTGCACAGCGCCTTCAGTGCCACGCAAGGGCGTTCGGCCAAGGGGTGGGCGGCGGGCAAAAGGGCGACCATCTGGTCTTTGAACAGCGCAAACGTATCGAATCGCTCGTGCTCCAGTACCACAAACCCGACGTCGATACGCCGCTCATCCAGCCATTGGATCACTTGGCGATCCGGGCCTTCGTCGACATGCACTTCAATGCCCGGATGCTGCAGCCGATAGCGCTTAAGAATGCGCGGCAGCAGGCGATTGGATGAGGTGGGGCCGAAAGAGCCGATGCGCAGCGTACCGCGTTTCATCCCGCGCGCGTCGCAGGCTTCCTGCTGCAAGGTGTCGGCCACGCCGAGCAACGTGCGGGCGCGCATCAGCAGTTGCCGGCCGATGTCGCTGAGCTCGATTGGGGACTGATGGCGTCGAAACAACTCCACCCCCAGCTCTTGCTCCAGGGCTTTGATCGCATGGGACACGGCAGACTGACTGATCCCCAGGCGAAGGGCCGCACTGGTGAAACCTTGCAGTTCGGCGACCCGCGAGAATATTTCCAATTGCGTGAGGGTCATGAGTATTTACTCATTTTACGATGAATGATCATTAGCTGGAGGATACGCCAATCCTACAGGCCACAGAGCAACCCGCCGATGACATCTTCCCCCGACCGCTCGACTTATCTGAAGCTCACCGCTGTGACCATGATCTGGGGCGGGACCTTTGTGGCCGGCCGCTACCTGGCGGCCGACCTTGACCCGCTGCTGGCCGCGACCCTGCGTTTTCTATCGGCGAGCGTTGCACTGTTGCTGTTCATGGCCTGCGCACGCGTGCGCCTGACTCGCCCTGACGCCAGGCAATGGGTGCGCCTGGCCGTGCTGGGTTTTTTCGGCATCTTTTTCTACAACCTGTGCTTCTTTTACGGCCTGCATTACATCAATGCATCGCGAGCCTCCTTGATCGTGGCCCTAAACCCCGCAGTGATCGGCGTGGCTTCATGGTGGCTGTTCAAGGAGCGCCTGGGCGCGGCCAAGTGGCTGGGGATTGCCTTGTGCCTGGTCGGCGCGGGCACGGTGATTGTCAGCCGCAATCCCCAACTGCTGCAGGCCGCAGCCAACGCGTGGGTCGGCGATTTACTGATCTTCGGCTGCGTGGTGGGGTGGGGCGTGTACTCATTGTGTTCCCGTGAGCTCAATCACAGCCTGGGCGCGTTGCAAACAGTCACGTGGTCGATTCTGCTGGGGACAGTAATGCTGACGGCCACCACCCTCATCAGTGGCAGGATCAGCCTGAATGCGCTGGCCGCCGTGCATTGGCCGCAACTGTTCAGCCTGTTGTACCTCGGGGTGCTGGGCTCGGCGCTGGCGTATATCGGCTGGTACGACGGCATCCGCCGAATCGGCGCGACCCGCGCCGGTGTGTTTATCGCGCTGAATCCGCTGACCGCCGTCATTTGCGGCGCGGTGTTGCTGGATGAGCGACTGACTCTGCCGATGCTGTTGGGCGGCGCGGTGATCCTGCTCGGTATCTACCTGTGCAACAAACCCCTTGCTCCGAGCAGGCCAATGGGGATTTGATAAGAGTGCGGACAAACACTGTTACGCTGTGTAGAATCGATTTACGCATACAAGAATATGGACTTGCGCTCACGCAAGCCTCAGCCGTCAGAGACTGATGTACCCATGAAGCTACTCGGCTCCCCCCTCATCTTCGGTGACTTCCTCGCCCGCAGCGTGCGAGGTCTCTCGTGTGCGCCTCCCTCCCACTTCATCCTTGCTGGCAATTGACATCCGTTCATCCCAAGAATGAAGAGGCGCCGAAAATGGCTGACCAATACGAAAACCCAATGGGCCTGATGGGCTTTGAGTTCATCGAATTCGCATCACCCACCCCAGGCACCCTGGAGCCGATCTTCCAGATCATGGGCTTCAGCAAAGTCGCGACCCACCGATCCAAGAACGTTGACCTGTATCGCCAGGGTGAGATCAACCTGATTCTCAACAACGAACCCAACAGCATCGCCTCCTACTTCGCGGCCGAGCACGGCTCATCGGTGTGCGGCATGGCGTTCCGTGTGAAGGACTCGCAAAAGGCCTACAACCGCGCCTTGGAACTGGGCGCCCAGCCGATCCATATCGACACCGGGCCGATGGAGCTGAACCTGCCGGCGATCAAGGGCATCGGCGGCGCGCCGTTGTACCTGATCGACCGTTTTGGCGAAGGCAGTTCGATCTACGACATCGATTTCGTCTACCTCGAAGGCGTAGAGCGCAACCCGGTCGGTGCCGGCCTCAAGGTCATCGATCACCTGACCCACAACGTGTATCGCGGGCGCATGGCCTACTGGGCCAACTTCTACGAGAAACTGTTCAACTTCCGTGAAGCGCGCTATTTCGATATCAAGGGCGAGTACACCGGCCTGACCTCCAAGGCCATGAGCGCCCCGGACGGCATGATCCGCATCCCGCTCAACGAAGAGTCGTCCAAGGGCGCCGGGCAGATCGAAGAGTTCCTGATGCAGTTCAACGGCGAAGGCATCCAGCACGTGGCGTTCCTCACCGACGACCTGGTCAAGACCTGGGACGCATTGAAGAAGATCGGCATGCGCTTCATGACCGCGCCGCCGGATACCTACTATGAAATGCTCGAAGGTCGCCTGCCGAACCATGGCGAGCCGGTGGACCAACTGCAAGCGCGCGGCATCCTGCTCGACGGTTCGTCCATTGAAGGCGACAAACGCCTGCTGTTGCAGATTTTCTCGGAAACCCTGATGGGCCCGGTGTTCTTCGAATTCATCCAGCGCAAGGGTGATGATGGCTTCGGCGAGGGCAATTTCAAGGCGCTGTTCGAGTCCATCGAGCGTGACCAGGTGCGCCGCGGTGTACTGAACACCGACTGATCACCTTCTCGTCACAACAAGCCCGGTCGAGGTCGCCTCTGCCGGGTTTTTTTGTACGCCAGGTGTGAGGAACTGTATTTCGAACCGCGTCCACAAAGATGGCAGGGCCGCAGGAAACCTCCTGTGCCTTGATGCAGGGATGCCGAACTTCAGTAGTCACGTCGGGATACATTTTATGATCAATACATCCTATGCAAGCCAACATCCGCTTACCCCTTACGCGCAAAACGAGCCCGCAGTGTCCACTCGCAGCATCCGCTCGACCAGCGACTCGGACCCAGTCGACCAGGCGTTTCAAAACTACATGGACCGCATACAGTCAGAGTTCCGCGACGGTTCGCTGAGTGCCGGCGGGCGAGCGCTGGCGACTGCCGTCGTAAGGCCTGGCAAACCGGGAGCACCCGGTGTGCAGGTGTCGACCTTTGCCGTCGATGGCGCGCAAGCCAAAGACATCGTCATGGCCAAGCGCACGCCGGCGACCGCCGAAGGGCCGAACTTTCTGATGTATTTGCCGGAGCAAGAAGGTCAGTCGTTTCACGCATTCAACACCCGTGAAGAAATGACAGCCTCGCTCAAGGCGGCGCTCAGCGATCCAAAGAAGGTGGACCAGCTTGCCGCACACTTCTCCAGTGACGCGGCGCCAAAGCAAGTGGAGCGGGTCAAGCAGGTGCTGGGGAAATTTGCCGCTGGCGATATCAATGCGGTGGTCGGCAGTTATGGGTATGAGAAGGGGGACATCTTTACGCGTCTGGACAAAGACGCCAGCACCCCGCCGGTGCCCGTCAACGGCCTGACCGACACGCGCCTCCACAGCCTGTCGCCGGATGGCAAGGCCACCTACATCGGGACACGCGAGGATGGCAATAAGGTGATTTACAATTATGACGCTTACGGCAACCTGCATGGCGGTAGCAAGGATGGTCTCTACTTAGTGCGTAACGGGCTGAACAATAACGACCCGCTCGTACTGATGACGCCTCAGGAATACAAAGCGGATGTCGGCAATCTGATCCTGAGCAATGTGGGCGCCAATGATCTGAATGGGCTCTACGGCGAATTCCTCAAGCAGCTCAGAAACCCAGGCCATGGCCTGGGGACGGCGCTGGAGGCGTTGGGCGTTCCTGAAGACGTGGCTTATTCTATCGAAAAAATCGCCAAGAACCCGGTCACAGGCACGTTGCTCGAGCTGAACCAGGGCAATCGACTGGGCAATCTGTTTGGCGTCAAGAAAGAAGTGATGGATGCCTCCCTGGAAGAGGTAGGCAATCAAGTGCAGAGCGACATCCCGTTCTACGGCTCAGGGCGCGAGCGACTGAACGCCTTGGCCGACATGTTGGAAAAGCAATTCGGCACGCCTGTTCAGCCAACAGTCCAGGTGCAAACCCGCTGAATGGCGGCGCAGCCCTGAGCAGGAGGGCATGGATGCGCCCCACGCTCTCGCGCTTATGCCCTGCGTTGGCGCACCAGGTGCTTGAAGCCTTCGTACACCAGCACCATCACCGCCAGCCAGATCGGGATGTAGGTCAGCCATTCGCCCGTCTTGATACCTTCACCCAGCAGCAACGCCACCCCCAGCAGCAGGACCGGCTCCACATAACTGAGCAACCCGAACAGGCTGAATGCGAGCAAGCGGCTGGCAATGATATAGCTCACCAGCGCCGAGGCACTGATGACGCCCAGCATCGGGATCAATGCGTACAGTTTCGGATGGGCCGCCATCACCGCAAAGCCCTGTTCGCCGCTTTGCACAAACCACCAGGCCACCGGCAGCATCAGCGCCATGTCCAGCCACAGCCCGCCCAAATGGTCGGTGGTCAGGTATTTGCGCACCACGAAATAGACCGGGTAGCCGATGATCACCACCAGCGTGGCCCAGGAAAAACCACCGGCCTGATACAGTTCGTTAAGCACCCCAAGGGCTGCAAAAAACACCGCGATCTGTTGCAGCCGCGACAAGCGTTCGCCGTACACCAGGCGTCCGGTCAGCACCATGGTCAGCGGCAGCAGGAAATAGCCCACCGACACATCCAGGCTGCGCCCATTCAGCGGCGCCCACATGAACAGCCACAATTGCACGCCGAGCAGCGCCGAGGACACCACGATGCCGCCGATCAGTCGCGGCCTGGCCGCCAGCATCCGCAGCACGTCCCATACCCGTCGCCATTCGCCGCTGATGAGCATGAACACCGTCATGCACGGCACGGTGAGTAACATGCGCCAGCCGAAAATCTCCAGGCCACTCAAGGGCGTCAGCAGCGACGTGAAGTAATACATCACGGCAAACAACACCGAAGCCAAGACCGATAACACAACACCTTTAGACACGCTGTCCTCGCGAAAACCGTTGGATACAAAAGAGGGGGGATTTCAGCAGGGGAATATAGTGCTTTTGGCGTCAGAAGGTGGCTCTGTTTTGGGGCGTTTCATCCAGGTTTGCTCACTGCCCTCGGCAGAAGGGCAGTGAACTGCGATTTTCCGGGGGGTTACGTGCGTGCCATGCGGCCCGACACAAAGTGACCGACATCATTGAAGCCCGGGGTGGACGAGTGCCCCGGCGTCACCAGCGAGTCGATAAAGGCCTCGTCCTCAACCGTGAGCTTCACATCCAGCGCGCCGGTGTACGCATCCCACTGCGCTTCGGTGCGCGGGCCGACAATCGCAGAGCTGACGGCCGCGTTATTCAGTACCCAGGCGATTGCGAATTCGACAATCCCCACGCCACGTTCTTTGGCGTATTGCTGGATTTGCTGGGCAATGCGCAGCGACTCGACCCGCCATTCGGTTTCCAGAATACGCTTGTCCTGCCGCGCGGCGCGGCTGCCGGCCTCGGGCGTGGCATCGGGTGCGTATTTTCCGCTGAGTACGCCACGGGCCAGTGGGCTGTAAGGCACCACGCCCAAGCCATAGGCGGCTGCGGCGGTGATCTGTTCGATCTCGGCCTGGCGATTGACGATGTTGTACAGCGGCTGGCTGATCACCGGCTTGTCCACGCCCAGGCGCTCGGCCACGCAAATCACTTCGGCAATGCGCCAGCCGCGGTAGTTGGACAGGCCCCAGTAACGGATCTTGCCCTGGCGAATCAAGTCGCCGATCGCCGATACGCTGACCTCCAGCGGGGTGTTGTGGTCTTCGCGGTGCAGGTAGTAGATATCCAGGTAGTCGGTGTCGAGGCGGGTCAGGCTGGCTTCCAGTGCATTGAAAATACGCTTGCGGCTCAAACCGCTGCGGTTGGGCAAACCGTCCGGTGGGCCAAAGCCGACCTTGGACGCCACCACCCAATCCTGACGCTGGCGGGCGATGGCTTCACCGACCAGCTCTTCCGAACGTCCGCCTGTATAAACGTCGGCGGTGTCGATGAAGTTGATGCCCTGGTCCCAGGCCTTGTCGATGATGCGCAACGAGTCTTCGGTGTTGGTCTGTTCGCCAAACATCATGGTGCCCAGGGTCAAGGCGCTGACCTTCAACCCGGATTGGCCCAACGTGCGATAAATCATGCAAAGCTCCTCAAATCAGGAAAACGTGTGCCATGCAATACCAGACTCGCAGGCTCTGGGACAAGCCCTGGGCGTGTTTCTTCATACGCTCAGCAGCGTCCGGCAACGTGTCTGGAGGAAGCGATGCAACACTTTCACCCGTTCCGACACTTGCAGGCGATGGGGGCACATCAGATTGAAGGGCGTGGGTTCGCCCTGCCAGTCGGTCAACAGCGGCACCAGGCGCCCGGCCTGAATGTCGCTGGCGATATCCAGGTTGGCTTTATAGGCGATGCCATGCCCGGCCAATGCCCAGCGCCGCACGATTTCGCCGTCATCGCTCAAATAGTCGCCCGTCACCTCGACTTCCTGCAGCTCGGCGCCTTGGCGGAAGTACCAGGTGTTGTTGGCCCGCCCCTGGCGCATGTAGCGCAGCGTATTGTGATGCGCCAGTTCTGCCGGCGTGCTCGGTGCGCCATGGCGCGCGAGGTAGGCGGGGCTGGCGCAGGCGATGCGGCGGTGGTCCGGCACCACTGGCAACGCCACCAGGCTGGAGTCACGGGGTACACCGAAGCGCAGGGCGATGTCGACAGTTTCGCGGAACAGGTCGGCGTTACTGTCGTTCAGCAACAGTTGAACGCGGATGTTCGGGTGCTCCAGCTTGAACTCATCCAGCCAGCCCAGCAGCACGTTGCGCCCGAAATCCGAAGGCGCGGCCAATTGCAGCCAACCGCTGAGGCTTTGGCCTTGTTGCTTGATCGCCTGTTCACCTTCGGACAGGGCTTCCAGGGCCACGCGCACGCTGTCCAGATATCGCCGGCCTTCCTCGGTCAGGCGCATGCTGCGGGTGGAGCGCGCCAGCAGCCGTATGCCCAGGCGGGTTTCCAGGCGCTTGAGCGCAATACTCGCGGCGGCCGGGGTGAGGCTGAGGCTGCGCGCGGCCGCCGACAGGCTGCCGGTGTCGGCGCTGCGCACGAAGACTTCCAGGTCGAGAATCGAGCTCATTTGTAAAAATCCTTTAAATATCTTGTCGTTTTACCGGGATTTTTTGCTGATTGCCAAGCTGGGAAGATGAACGCTCATTTTTTGACCCAGGATCTTTCTCCATGACCCATTCCCTCAGCGGTAAAACTGTCATCGTTATCGGCGGCAGCAGCGGCATTGGCGCGGCAGTGGCCAAGGCGGCAGCCGCGCGTGGCGCACAGGTGGTGCTGGCCGGACGGCGTGTGTCCTCCGGCGTCGATAACGGCGTGCGCAGCGAACCGGTGGACGTCACCGACAGCGCCTCCCTGCAACGCCTGTTCGAAGCCGTGGGGCACTTTGATCATCTGGTCTATACCGCCGGCCCGTCGGTGCGCGCCAAGAACCTGATCGACACCGACCTGGACGAAGCCCAGGATAATTTCAACGTTAAACTCTGGGGTTCGTTGCGTGCGATTCAACGGGCGCTGCCGTTCCTCGACGAGCACGGCAGCATCAGCCTGACCTCCGGTCAACTGGGACGCAAATTGGCGCCCGGTCAGTTCATCAAGACCGGTATCAATGCCGCCACCGAAGCGCTGGGCAAGCAATTGGCCAAGGAGCTGGCACCGCGTCGGGTGAATGTGATCAGCCCTGGCGTGATCGACACGCCGGCGTATGCCGGGTTGGACGACACGCAGCGCCTGGCGATGTTTGCCAAGGTGGAGGGCGCATTGCCAGTAGGTCGTGTCGGGCAGGCCGACGAAGTGGCGGCGGGGTTTGTGCTGGCCATGGAAAATGGCTTTATGACCGGCGCCGTGATCGATATCGACGGCGGCGGCCAGTTGTAAATCCCCAACCCAGAGTAGGAGCAAGCCTGCTCCAACTGTCAGACTTTGAGGGTGCGGGTCATACGCAGTGCCAACACACTGCCGCCGACGATCACCGCCGCCAGCAGGTACAGCGCGATATCCGTGGACCCGGTGGCATCCTTCACAAAGCCGACGATGTACGGGCTGAGGAAGCCGGCCATCTGGCCCATCGAGTTGATCAACGCCAGGCCACCTGCCGCCGCGCCCGCACTGAGCATGGCGGTGGGCACCGGCCAGAACATCGGCAGGCCGGTGAGGGCGCCCATGGTGGCGATGGTCAGGCCGAGAATGGCGATGGCCGGGGTGGTGGCGAAATTCACCGCGATCACCAGGCCCAGCGCGCCCATCAACATCGGCACTACCAAATGCCAGCGCCGCTCCTTGCGCAAGTCGGCGGAGCGGCCCACCAGCAACATGAACACCGCGGCCAGCAGGTAGGGAATTGCGCTGAGCCAGCCGATCACCAGGTTATCGCTGAAACCCAGGTTCTTGATGATCGACGGCAACCAGAAGTTGATCGCGTAGACGCCGCTCTGAATGCAGAAATAGATCAAGCCGAACGCCCAGATCGCCGGGTTCTTGAACACTTCGGCGAGGGAATCGGTGGTGGTTTTCGGCTTGTTCGCCAGGTCAGTCGCGTGGTCGGCTTCCAGCATTGCGCGCTCATGCGGTTGGAGCCATTTGGCGTTGGCAAAACTGTCGCTGAGCAGGAAATAGGCGAGGGCGCCCAGGATTACGGTCGGGATGCCTTGCAACAGGAACATCCACTGCCAGCCGGCGAGCCCGCCTTGGCCGGCGCCGAAGTGGTTGAGTATCCAGCCGGAAAACGGGCTGCCCAACAGGCCGGACACCGGAATCGCCGACATGAACAACGCCATGATCCGCCCACGGCGGAACGTCGGGAACCACTGCGAGAGATACAGCACCACACCGGGGAAGAAGCCGGCTTCGGCGGCACCGGTCAACAGGCGCAACGTATAGAAATGCGTCGGCGTGGTGACGAACAGCAGGCAGGTAGACAGCGCGCCCCAGACGATCATCATCAAGGCAATCCAGCGCCGCGGACCGAACTTGGTCAGCGCCAGGTTGCTCGGCACGCCACACAGCACGTAGCCGATAAAGAAGATCCCGGCACCCAGGCCGTACACGGTTTCGCTGAACTTCAACGCATCGAGCATCTGCAACTTGGCAAAGCCAACGTTCACCCGGTCAAGGTAGTTGAACAGGTAGCAGATAAAAATGAAGGGGATCAGGCGCAGGGTAATGCGCTTGTAGATGGCGTTTTTATCGTCATCGGTGGCCAGTGGTGCAACGGCGCTCTGTGACATGGGAGTCTCTCTTTATTATGATTTTTTGCGATGCGAGGGTAACGTTGATCGCCCCATGAGTCTCGGCCACCTGGCGGGGTGCTGTCTTTGTGCTCGCGCACAGTGAAGCATCCTTTGCGCTGTGCCGATGAACAACCGCCGCTTTCAAGGAAATTAGCCCCATGTTCGAGCTGGATCATGACCTGGCGCAGGATATCGTCGATCGCACCATGGCGATCCTGCCGCATAACGTCAACGTCATGGACAGCCAGGGCCTGATCCTCGGCAGCGGCGAGCCGGAGCGCATCAACACGCGGCATGAAGGCGCGCAACTGGTGTTGGCCAACGGCCGCGTGGTGGAGATCGACGGGCAGACCGCCAAGCACCTCAAGGGCGTGCAACCGGGCATCAACCTGCCGTTGATGCACGACCAGCGCCTGATCGGCGTGCTCGGCATTACCGGCGAGCCGGAGGGGCTGCGCACGTATGCCGAACTGGTACGCATGACCGCAGAAATGCTGGTCAGCCACCGGCATCAGCAAGCCGAGCAACAATGGCGACGCCAGCGCTGCGACGATCTGTTGGCGTTGCTGCTGGCCGACACCGGCGACTCGCCACGCCTGGTGGATGAGGCGCAGCAACTGGGGCTCAAGCCGCAGATGGCGCGCACGCCGTATCTGTTCGAGTTGGGGGCGGGGCAGACGGCGGAAGCGCTGAGCGCCTGGTTGACGTCGCGCTATCCGGACAGCTGGTGCGTCAGCTCCGCGCAGTATTCGCTGCTATGGTGCCGGCCGGCGGCGGTGCCGGTGGACAATCCGCGCCTGCTGGAAAAGCTCGAAGGCCTGGGCTGGACGATTCTGCGGGTGGCGGTCGGTGGGCAAGCCGATGGCTTGGCGGGGTTGCGTCGTTGTTATCGACGCGTGGGCGACCTGCTGGCCTACGGCCGCGATGTCCTGCCGCATTCACGGCTGCTGACCCTCAACCGCTATCGCCTGCCGGTGATGCTCTGGCGGCATCGCAACGATGATGCCCTGGACGAATTGCTCAACCCGCTGCGAAAAGTGCTGGCCAAGGACAACAACGGCCAACTGCAGGCGACCTTGCGCAGTTGGTGCGAACACGACGGGCAAAGCCAGGCATGCGCCGATGCGCTGGGCATTCACCGCAACAGCCTGCGCTACCGCATGGAACGCATTGCCGAACTCAGCGGGGTCGACCCGTTGACGCTGGATGGCATGCTCGCGCTGTACCTTGGCGTCCAGCTGCTGCCCCAGGTTTTGTCGGAATGACCAACAAGCCGGGTTCGCACTTGTGCATCGGACCAGCGTCATTGCCGCTGCCAACTGGCAGCATGGGCGGCATAAAAACCGGAGAACGCCCATGAAAATCATCATCGCCCCCGATTCGTTCAAGGACAGCCTGAGTGCCGAAGGCGTCGCCCAGGCCATTGCCGAAGGCTTGGCGCAGGTCTGGCCGGATGCACACGTGGTCCAGTGCCCGATGGCGGACGGTGGTGAAGGCACGGTGGAGTCGGTACTCGCCGCCTGCCAGGGCGAACTGCGGCACCAGTCGGTGAAAGGTCCCTTGGGCGCTGCGGTTGACGCGCATTGGGGCTGGCTGGCCGACAGTCACACCGCACTCATCGAAATGGCCGAAGCCAGCGGCCTGCAATTGGTGGCGCCGGGGCAGCGCGACGCGTGCTCCACGACCACTTTCGGCACCGGCGAACTGATCCGCGCGGCCCTGGACGCCGGTGCCCGGCGCATCATCCTGGCGATTGGCGGCAGTGCCACCAACGATGGCGGCGCAGGCGCGATGCAGGCACTCGGCGTGCAGTTGTTCGATGCCGAGGGTCACCCTCTGGCACCGGGCGGCCTGGCTTTGGCCCGCCTGGCGCGGATCAGCCTGGAACAACTCGACCCGCGCCTGGCCCAGGTGCGCTTTGAAATCGCCGCCGACGTGAATAACCCGTTGTGCGGCCCCCATGGCGCCTCGGCGATTTTCGGCCCGCAAAAAGGCGCCGATCCGCAGCAGGTCGAACAACTCGACGCGGCCCTCGGCCATTTTGCCGACCATTGCGCCAAGGTCCTGCCCAATGACGTGCGCGACGAACCCGGCAGTGGCGCCGCCGGCGGCCTGGGGTTCGCCGCCAAGGCCTTCCTCGGGGCGCAGTTCCGTGCGGGGGTGGAGGTGGTCGCCGAACTGGTCGGCCTCGACGAAGCGATACGCGGCGCCGACCTGGTGATCACCGGTGAAGGTCGTTTCGACGCCCAGACGTTGCGCGGTAAAACACCCTTCGGCGTGGCGCGCATCGCCCAGCGGCACCAGGTCCCGGTGATCGTGATCGCCGGCACGCTGGGTGAAGGCTACGAGCAGATGTACGCCCACGGCGTGGATGCAGCCTTCGCCTTGCCGTCCGGGCCGATGAGCCTGGAGCAGGCCTGCAGCGAGGCACCGCGCTTGTTGCGTGAGCGAGCGGCGGATGTTGCGCGGCTGTGGCGCCGCGCGGCGGGGTCAAGAACCTCGGCTTAGTCCCGTAACGCGAACGCCACCGCTGCCTGCGCATGCAGCACCGTGGTGTCGAGCAGCGGCAGGTCGCTGTGTTCGGGTTTGATCAGCAGGCCGATTTCCGTGCAGCCCAGGATGATTGCCTGGGCGCCGCGTGCGGCCAGGGATGCGATCACGCGCTGATAGACCTGGCGTGACGCCTCGCTGATCACGCCGACGCACAATTCCTCATAGATGATCCGGTGGACGGCCTGGCGCTCGTTCGCATCGGGCACCAGCACGTTCAGGCCGTGGGCGGCCAGGCGCGAGGTGAGAAAGTCCTGTTCCATGGTGAACGCGGTGCCGAGTAAACCCACGGTCAGGGTGCCGGCGGCGACGGCCGCGGCACCTGCGGCATCGGCAATATGCAGAAAGGGAATCGACACCGCCGCTTCGATCCGCGGCGCCACCAAATGCATGGTGTTGGTACACAGCACCACGCACTCGGCCCCCCCTGCTTGCAGGCGGCGCGCAGCATCCTCGAGGATCAGCGCGGCGTCGTCCCAGCGTCCGGCATGCTGGGCCTGTTCCACCGGGCCGAAGTCCACGCTGTACATCAGCAGTTGCGCCGAACGCAGCGGACCGAGCTGGTTGATGATGCGCTGGTTGATGATGCGGTAGTACTCGGCGCTGGACTCCCAGCTCATGCCGCCGATCAGGCCGATGGTGTGCATGCGATGCTCCTGACAAGAAATATCGCATCACCTTACCCATCGGCCGCCGAATAGTCATACGCAGTTGCGCGCCAAATCAGCGGAGCAGTTTCACATATCCAGATTGCCCCAGCCCGGCCTGGCTTGCTCCGCTGCCACCGCGTGGATCTGTTTGCCGGTGGCCAGCTCCACCCGGCGCGCCACCTCCGGGTCGTCGGCGAACGGAATCAAACTGGCCTCATCCAGCGTCTCCTCGGATTGACCGCGCAAACAGTACTCCACCGCGCCATACAGGCACACCACCATCAGAAAGCTCCACATCAGACGATCCTCGCGTCAAGCTGCGCGACCCGCAAGTCGGCAACCCGCACCGTGCGCCAGGTGTTGTAGGCCATCAGCAGCATGCCGCTGAGAAACAACACGCCACCGGCAAAGCGCACCACAAACCCCGGATGGCTGGCCTGCAAGGCCTCGACAAACGAGTAGGTGAGGGTGCCGTCATCGTTGATCGCACGCCACATCAGGCCCTGGGTAATGCCGTTGACCCACATCGAGGCGATGTACAGCACGGTGCCGATGGTCGCCAGCCAGAAGTGCAGGTTGATCAGCGTCACGCTGTGCATCTGCTGGCGGCCGAAGACTTTCGGGATCATGTGGTACAGCGAGCCGAAGGTGATCATCGCCACCCAGCCCAACGCGCCGGCATGGACGTGGCCGATGGTCCAGTCGGTGTAGTGGGAGAGGGCGTTGACGGTCTTGATCGCCATCATCGGCCCTTCGAACGTCGACATGCCGTAGAACGCCAGCGACAACACCAAAAAGCGCAGGATCGGGTCGCTGCGCAACTTATGCCAGGCGCCCGACAAGGTCATCATGCCGTTGATCATGCCGCCCCAGCTCGGCGCGAGCAGGATCAGCGACATCGCCATGCCCAGCGACTGCGCCCAGTCCGGCAGCGCCGTGTAATGCAAGTGGTGCGGACCGGCCCAGATGTACAAGGTGATCAGCGCCCAGAAATGCACGATGGACAGGCGATAGGAATACACCGGCCGTCCGACTTGTTTCGGCACGAAGTAGTACATCATCCCCAGGAAGCCGGTGGTCAGGAAAAAGCCCACGGCGTTATGCCCGTACCACCATTGCACCATCGCATCGGTGGCGCCGGAATACACCGGGTAGGACTTGAACCAGTCCACCGGAATCGCCAGGTGGTTGACCACATGCAGCATGGCGATCACCAGGATGAACGCGCCGAAAAACCAGTTGCCCACGTAGATGTGCCGGGTCTGGCGGCGTACTACGGTGGTGAAAAACACAATGGCGTAGGCCACCCACACCACCGTCATCCATACCGCGCCGGAGAATTCGATCTCGGCGTATTCCTTGGTGGTGGTGTAGCCCAACGGCAGGCTGATCAACATGATCACGATGACCGATTGCCAACCCCAGAAGGTAAATGCGGCGAGCTTGTCGGAAAACAGCCGCACCTGGCAGGTGCGCTGTACCGTGTAATAACTGGCGGCGAACTGCGCGCTGCCGGCGAACCCGAAGATCACCAGGCTGGTGTGCAACGGTCGCAGTCGGCCAAAAGTCGTCCAGGGCAAATCGAGGTTCATTTCCGGCCAGACCAGCTGCGAAGCGATCCACACGCCCATGGCCATGCCCACCACGCCCCAGACGATGGTGGCGATCACGAATTGGCGGACGACCTTGTAGTTATAGGCCTGTCCGATTGTTGCTGTGCTCATGCTCAGTCCTCCCACGGTTCCAAGTGGCGGGCACTGTAGGAAGTGTGGGTAAAACAAAACAGACTCAGAAAAAGCTGATTACTACGGATCAGTTTATTCGGCGTGAAAGCACGGCTTATAGCCCATCTGATCCGCTTTTTAAGCCTGCACCTGAATCTTTAATGCCCTGCGCCGCAGGCGCATAGTCGCCCCCCTAGAAGCCGCGCCCTGGGACGCGGCCAACCCTGATGAGGCGGTGATATGTACCAGTACGATGCATACGACCGGGCGCTGGTGTTCGAGCGCGTGGCGCAATTTCGTGATCAGGTCGAGCGTTTTATCGCCGGCGACTTGAGCGAAGAAGAGTTTCTGCCCTTGCGCCTGCAGAACGGCCTGTACCTGCAAAAGCATGCCTACATGCTGCGGGTGGCGATTCCCTACGGCACCTTGAGCGCCGAACAGATGCGTACCCTGGCCAGCATCGCCCGCGACTACGACCGTGGCTACGGCCACTTCACCACCCGGCAGAACCTGCAGTTCAACTGGATCGAGCTGCACCAGGTGCCCGACATCCTCGAACGCCTGGCCCAGGTGGACATGCATGCGATCCAGACCTCCGGTAACTGCGTGCGCAATATCACCACCGAAGCCTTTGCCGGGGTCGCGGCCGACGAGCTGCTGGACCCGCGCCCGTTGGCGGAGATTCTGCGCCAGTGGTCGACCATCAACCCGGAATTCCTGTTCCTGCCGCGCAAGTTCAAGATCGCCATCTGCTCGGCCCGCGAAGACCGCGCGGCGATCATGATGCATGACATCGGCCTGTACCTTTACCGTGATGACCAAGGCGAGATGCTGTTGCGCGTGATGGTGGGCGGCGGCCTGGGCCGCACGCCGATCCTCGGTTTGCAGATTCGCGAGGGCTTGCCGTGGCGGCACCTGCTGTCCTACGTCGAGGCGGTGTTGCGCGTGTACAACCGGCATGGCCGGCGGGACAACAAGTACAAGGCGCGCATCAAGATCCTGGTCAAGGCGCTGGGGATCGACGCGTTTTCCCAGGAGGTGGAGGAAGAATGGCAGTACCTGCGCGATGGCCCGGCGCAGTTGACCGATGCCGAATACGCGCGCGTGGCGTCGGCCTTCGTACCGCCGGCGTATGCGTCGCTCAGCGATACCAGCCTGGCCTACGGCACCGAACTGGCCGACAACCCGGGCTTTGCGCGCTGGGTCAGCCGCAACGTCATGCCGCATAAAGTCGCGGGCTACGCCAGCGTGGTGTTGTCCACCAAACCCGGCATCAGCGCGCCGCCTGGCGACGTCAGCGCCCCGCAAATGGAGGCCGTGGCGGAGTGGGCGGAGCGGTTCGGTTTTGGCGAAATCCGTATCGCCCATGAACAGAACATCGTGTTGCCGGATGTGCCCAAGGAGCATCTGCATGCCGTGTGGCGCCTGGCCTGCGAACACGGCCTGGGCGCGGCGAATATCGGCCTGTTGACCGACATCATCGCCTGCCCCGGCGGTGACTTCTGCGCCCTGGCCAATGCCAAGTCGATCCCCATCGCTCAGGCGATCCAGCAGCGCTTCGATAACCTCGACTACCTGCACGACCTGGGTGACATCAGCCTGAACATCTCCGGCTGCATCAATGCCTGCGGCCATCACCACATCGGCAATATCGGCATCCTGGGCGTCGATAAGAATGGCAGTGAGTGGTATCAGATCACCCTCGGCGGGGCCCAGGGCAAACACAGTTCACTGGGCAAAGTGATCGGCCCGTCGTTCAGCGCCGCCGAGATTCCGGATGTGATCGAGCGCGTGATCAGCACCTTCGTGCGCTACCGCGAAAGCGAAGAACGCTTTGTCGATACCGTGCAGCGCATTGGCCTGGAGCCGTTCAAGGAGCAGGTGTACGCGGAGCAGCCGGCATGAACAATCTGTTGAAGCTTGAGCAGGGGCAGGCGCGTCTGGTGGCGGATGATCCGTGGGTGTTGGTGCGTGACGAGGTGCCGGAGGGCGCTGCGCTGATCCTGCCGCTGGCGTCCTATGCGCCGGGGCATGGCGTGTGGCTGGGCCCGGATGATGAGGTCGAACTGCTGCAGCCCTGGCTCGCCACGCTGCCGCTGATTGCCCTGGATTTCCCCAGCTT
Source organism: Pseudomonas veronii (assembly GCF_001439695.1). Taxonomy (GTDB): domain Bacteria; phylum Pseudomonadota; class Gammaproteobacteria; order Pseudomonadales; family Pseudomonadaceae; genus Aquipseudomonas; species Aquipseudomonas veronii. The sequence continues at coordinate 304,910 of NZ_JYLL01000004.1, read as the reverse complement.
TCGTGACGGCCGCGCCTATAGCCAGGCCTATCTGTTGCGCACGCGTATGGGCTGGCGAGGCGAGTTGCGGGCGATTGGCGATGTGCTACGCGATCAGCTCAGCCATATGCGCCAGTGCGGGTTCGATGCGTTTGCGGTGCGCGCGGACAAGTCGGCTGAAGACGCCCTGAAAGGGCTGGCGGGGATGAGCGTGCAGTACGGGCGTAGCGTGATCGAGCCGCGCCCGCTGTTTCGCAGGCGTTAATCATACGGTGAGTTGCCGCATCTGCCATGATCGCGGTTCGCACTACGGCTCACCCGAGGAAAACCGCAATGGATGATGTACAGCAACTGGGCGAGATGCTTCGTCATTACGCCGATAGCGAAGCGCACAAAAAACAGCAGTTCGAGGTGCAATCGGCGCGCTGGGCGCTAAAGCTCGGCGAGCTGTTCCAGCAGATCGAACAATGGCTGGAACCGGTCAATACCGCTGGTTTGCTTGAAGTCCACCGTGAAGCGTATGTCGCCAGCGGCCCGAGCGTTCCGGTGGAGACATCGCCGTTCAAGAGCGAAAAACTCACCGTGCAGATCACCGGCAAGAATGTGGAGTTCGTGCCGGACGTGATGGGCGTCGGCGGCTTGATTTCGGTGTCGGTCATGGGCCTGACGGCGGCACGGCACGGCAGTGTTTCACTGGTGCTGCCGGCGGACAAAAACGACTGGTTGTGGAAGAAAACCAACGGTTTGAAAGACCCGGACACCTTCGCCTTCAACGCGAACTTCCTGGCCGCACAGTTGCAGAGCCTGATCCCGCGCGAGCGCAGCTGAGCTTTTCAGCGCTTTTTTCCAGGATTGGCTATACCTACAGCTCAACGTTCTGATGATGACTGCCAAGGAGTTCGAGGATGAAACTAAGGCTAATGATCAGCACGCTCTGCATCGCCACGATCGGGATGGTGGGCTGTGCCAGCGAAGTCACGCAACCGGATGAGTATTCAGGATTCCTGTCCGATTACAGCCGCCTCAAGCCGGCCAAGTCGCCTTCGGGCGTCGAGGTGCTGCGTTGGGTCGATCCGAAACTGGATATGAGCCGCTACAACGCGGTGTATATCGAACCGACGCAGTTTTACCCCAGGCCCCAAGCCACCGCGAAAATTCCTGAGAGCACGTTGCGTGGCATCAATGACTACTTCAACCAGGCCCTCAAGCGCGAAGTCGGCAAGTCATTGCCCCTTGCCCAAGGGCCCGGCGCCGGAGTGTTAGTGGTGCGTGCGGCGATTACGGCAGTCAGCAGCAAAACCCAGGGCCTGAAACCTTATGAGTTCGTGCCGGTCGCCCTGGTGGCCGCTGCGGTGAGTACCGGCACCGGCATCCGCGACCAGGACACGGTGCTGGGCACCGAGGCGCAGTTTCTCGACGGCGCCAACGGCAAGGTGGTTGCCGAGGTAGTACGCAAGGGCACCGGCAAGCCGCTGGAAAACGACTCGCAGGTGATGACGCCCAATGACGTGAAAAGCGTGATCGACGGTTGGGCGTCGGATTTGCATCAGTCGTATCTGAAACTGAAAAAGCGGTAAGTCGCCGACCGTATCACTTCAGTGGCGTCAGCGGCGGCAGCTTCCACTGGCCGTTGTTCGCCTCGGGTTTGGGCAGGTACAGGCGCAACACCGCGTAGAACGGGCCGGGCGGTGCCGGCAACCAGTTGCTCTGTTCGGCTTTTGGCGGTTCGTGGTGTTGCAGCGCCAGGGTCAGGCCGCCATCGGCGTCCAGTTTGAGGTTGGGCAACATCCGCGAATTGATCACATAGCGCTTTTTGTGGTTGGGCACCAGCAACTTGGTCTTGGCGTTGTACAGGGTCAGTGACCAGAAGGCGTCGGCCGGCGGCAGTTGGTCCTTGGCGAAGTGGACGGTGTAGCTATGGCGCGCGCCGTTGGCGGGCTTGCCTTCACTGTCGACGACGTAATTGAAGTAGGTGGCTTCATCGGCAGAGTTGCCGAAAAGCCCCACCTCGGCACCGGCATAGCGGTACAGGTCGTTGTTTTTCAGGTGATCGCGGTTGCCGAACAGGTCGCCTATGGCGACCTGCTGGGTGTCGAGTTTGTCTTTTTTGAACGCCGCGAACTCAGCCTTGGCGTCGGCGATCCCGTCTTCCAGCGCTTTACGCTGTTCGGCGCTCAACTGGTTGACCTTGAACGGCGCACCCGGTGCGATGCCGATGGTGGCAAAGCGTGCGAGCTGGTCTTTCTCGCTGTCCTGGGGGGCAGCGAAGGCGAGCATGAAGTTCAAGTAGCGAAACAGTTGCGGGCCTTCGGTCATGTTGGCCAGCGGTTTGGGCCAATCGATCTTCGGCGCCTTGGCGGGGGCGGCTTGTTTCACATAGCTGCTGAGCGACTGCACTTTGTAGCCATTCTGGATCTGCTTGACCTTGTTCAGGTCCTTTTCATCAAACAACTGCGTGCGGTACAGCGCATAAGCGAGGTTACTTTCGCTATACACCACGCGATCCACATCGACCGGCTGCTGACCTTTCCAGTCGGGCCCGGCGATCATGTAGTGGCCGCCATTGTTGCCGGTGCTGCGCGTGCCCAGGTACGCGAAGTTATGCGTATAGAGGTCGACCAGTTGCACCGAGTAATAGCGGTTGTCTTCGATCTTGGGCAGCGTCAGCACCAGCGGCTCGCTACGCAGGTCCATCCAGACGAAGGAGTAGGGCGTGTCGGGGTTTGGCGTGGCCAGTGTGGTGTCTTTGGGGGTGAAGACCTGGGCGGTGTTGCCAATATGGTTGAACGGCGCCTTGAAGTTGACGCCGCCCTTGTCGACCGCCTGGGTGTAGAGCGTTTTGTACATTTCCACGACCGGGTAACCATACAAATAGGCTTCCTTGGCGATTGCCCGAGCCTCAGAGGGGGTGGCCGTGAAGTCGGCCCAGGCGCCAGAGCTCATGAGTATCGAGAGGCTCGCCAACAGCAGGCGCGTCGGTTTTCCAATCATGTTGTTGCGTCCTTCCAGAGGGCTTGTGAGGAGTACTATTGAATGGTGTGGCAAAGCGGCGAGTTTCCAACTTTATTGGCCGAACGTCACGTTAATCCCGGTATGACATACAGCTTGACGTAAAAATGCCGCCCCTGTGGGCGGCACTGGACAAAAACGCAACGTCAGGCTGCGTCAAGCATTTGCTTAACCTTATTGCGCAATTGATCGATGGAGAACGGCTTGGCGATCGATTGCATGCCCGGCTGAACCTCGATGCTCTCGGGATAACCACTGGCAAACAGGACCGGCAGTTGCGGGCGCAGTTTACGCGCCTGGGTGGCCAAGTCCCGGCCATTCATATCCGGCAGGCCGACATCGGTCATCATCAGATCAATGACCTTATTTGTGTCCTCTACGAATTCAAGCGCCGATTTGGCGTCTTCAGCCTCCAGCACACCGAACCCCAGCTCTTCGAGTACGTCGACGATCAGCATACGCACAATGGAGTCGTCTTCGACTACGAGAATGGTTGAGGTGGGTGCCGACATAGTGAACATTCCTGAAAAAGTGAAGGTGCTGGGCGCGACAGGTCTAAAGGCAATCCACTAGTGAGTAGCGACAAGGCCAGCAAGTTCCGAAAAATTGCTGGCATTGTGAGCTTCGCGCCGGAGAATGTCGCGTCAGGGGCGGAAAAACTACAACGGAACCGACGCGATACGGTGGACCTGTGCGGAATCGCGGTAGAACTGCATGTCACCGGACTCAAAATAACTCACTTGATACTCAGGCGTGCCCGGATTCGTACCGTAAGCCCGATGCTGAAACGGGCTGGTGCCGCGATTCAGGGTACGTTCCAGGCCATTTTTCATGGCCTCGGCCGAGTCAAATTGGGCCATCCCGAAATTCGGATCGAAGTAGAACCAGACGGGTTTGTCGTCACGCACCATGACGCCGGCCAGCAGGGCGTGATCCTTCGTTGCAATCCTCAGGCTCCTTGGCGGGCTCGCATCGGTCAGCTCGGTGGCGATCTGATGATAGGGAATCTGCCTGGGCTGCTTGCCCATATGAAAGGTATCCACGTGTTTGACTGCTTCATGAAACGACCTGAGGGTGCGGATGAACTGCGTCGCCACAGGGTCCTGTGGATCGGCGGCCGCCTTGAACATATTGCCCAGGTAGGTCGTCTCTTGGCCCGATTGCATGGACAGTGCCAGGGTATTGGCGATACCCGCACATTCGCCTGGTGAAGCCAGATTGACTTGGCTGAGGTAAAACTCCTGGGGCATCGGGGTCAAGGTGCCGCCGACGGCGTGGATATCCCGCTGGAACAGGGTAAAGCCTTCCTGGATCAGTCTGACTTTCTTGCGTTCGATCTGTTTGACCAGCGTGCCGACGTCTTCGGCGCCCAGCCACCCACGGGAGATCAGCATCTGAAGCTCGAGAATCGTCGAGTCTGATGAGAAACCCGGCACCTTGTGCGGGTCACCGTTCGCATAGCCGGCGTTGAAGTCGGAAACCTTCTCGGGGCGTTGCGCGCGTTTCAACTCGTTTTCGAACTCTTTGGGTGCATATTGACCGAGTACGGTCGGCGGGCCCTCCGGCGACTGTATTTCGCCCGCCAGTTTCTTGTAGAGCCAGTCGGTGAAGCTCTGGTTGATCTGCCCCTTCGCCGACACCGTGGTGGGTGCGAAGCCCTGGAGTGGCCCGCCGTAGGCGCGCATTTTTTCCGCGTCGAAGGCATACCACTGGCCATTTTTCAGCACCGCGGCACCGTCAATACTGTGTTCGCCGATCTTCACGGTGCCTGTGGCGACGACGCCATGCTCGTTGCTGGCGGCTTTGAGCAGGTCGTAACGGCCCGACGCGCCACGCAATGCGTTCACACCTTGCGCGCCTTTGGCGCCGAGGAACTTGAGCCCGCCACCGGCCAGGCGGGCCCCGCCAACCGCCAGGTCGCCTGCGCCGCTCAGCGGGTTGAATGCGCCGAACGTGGCCATGCCGATGACTTTGGCCGACCGTGCCACCTTGGTCGCCGCCGAAACGGTGGTCCCTGCGATCTTGACCACTTTTCCGGCCGCACCCACACCCGCCGTCACGATGCCGAACGCGTCCAGGCTCAGATCGATCAAGCCTTCAGCAATGTTGCCGTTGCGGAAGTGGTTGATCGCGGAGCGCAAAGGGACCAGGTCCAACAGGAAGTTTTCAATCATGTCGGACCGGTTCCGAATATTGTCGTCGGTGGTGAGGCCACGCGCCTGTTGCTTGATTGCCGGATCATCGAGGTTGATATGTTCAACGAAGGCATCGGCGATCAGTTGGACGCGGGGCGAGGCGAAGGTATCGCTGGGTGAATCGCCAGGCGGTGTCTGTTCTGTGTCAAGCGTGGTTTGACCGGCGCTGGGGGTGAACACCTTTGTTTCGGAGACGATATTCGCCTTCCTTGAAGAGCCAGGCTGTGCCTGCCACTGCGGAATACTGCGGATAGCGCCGGCATTGAAGTCGATCTCATAGGCCGTGGTCACCCCACCGCGCTCGATCCTTACCAGTAGTTCTTCGCCTTTGGGCAGCTCGGTTTTGTCACTGAACAAACCCAGCCCAAGTTTATGGGCGTGATTTTGATAAAAAGTGACGTTGCCATATTCAAAGTTTTTTCGGTCGTCTGCCGGCAACTGGCTGATCAAGTGCTTGATATACGTGCCGACGGCGTTCTTCTTTTCCTCGATCACCTGCTTGAATTGCGACTCGAACGCCGTGGCCACCCCAAACTCGGGATTGGCGTTCAACGCCCCCACGGGGATACGGCTGTCACGGGAGCCGTAGACCGCGTCGGGTCCAACGTCCATCATCGCGACATCCAGCAGCGAGTGCACGCCCGGCACCTGATTTCTACGCCGGATATCCCCGCCCGGCATATGGGTGACGCGAATCAAGGGTTCTTCGAACAGCGCCTCCTTGTCGGGAAAGCGTTGTTTCAGCTCGGCCAATGCCATCGCTTTACGGGACGGGATGTCTTTGTCGAAGGCCTCTGAGGCGGCCAGCATCACGGACTGGCGTTCGCTGAAGCGAGTCACCAGGTTGTTCAGTTCATCGGACGCGTACAGATGCTCGGCTTTTTTCTCCAGCAGGCCATTGGCCGTGCCCCAATCGATCAAGGCGTTACGTTGAGCGGTGTTCGTCATGTTCACGTCTGCGCCGCTGGCGTGTTCGGCTTCCAGCATGACCGCGGCGAAGCTCATATTGGCGACCCGGCCGGGTATGTGCGCGTCGACCATCGTCGCGGCGATTGCGAGGTTGACCCAGGCCGGGCTGCCAAAGGTCACGCTGTCGGGAATGTCCTTGACCAGAAATACCGGCGCACGACCCGCCAGCAGCAGGTGGGCGGCTGCGCCAGCCAGTTCTGGGCTGGTTTTACCCTGAGCCACCAGGTGTTGGCGCAGGGCATCGACGATTTGGGCGGCCGACTTGCCCCTGAGTGAGTCGTCGGCCAGGTCGAAGCCGGCCACGTTGTTGCGTTGGGGGGCGGTGATGGACTCTGGGTCCAGCTGCAGTATCACGGCCGCGAGCAGGTAATCGAGGCTGCTGCTATCGGTGGCAATGCCCTGCATCTGTTCCTGAAGCGCGTGGCCCAATGATTGTGCTTCTGGCGAACTGACAAGGGCGTTCAACGTCGCGCCCGGGCTCGTCAGCGCTTCGGCCGCGAGAGGGGTTCGATGCCGCAGGAACTCCAGTACTCCGCCAGTGGTGTGCTTGAGCGGCTGTTTTTGCCCAAGAGGGTCGGTGTAATCCTGGGTGCGGGTGTGCAAGCGTTGTTGCTCATCGGCGCTCAAGGGCACCGGCCAGCTGAGGGCGCCGCCCAGGTTACCCAACGGGTGCGCCTGGGATCGGGCGGCCATGGCGTCCGACAGCCCGGTCAGGGATAAATGGCTATAGGGTGAAAGCAATCCTCCCTGGCGATTGATAAAGCTATCCACGCTGGTGCTGCCGCCGACTTCGCTGTGATAAACCGAGTCGGGGTGAACGTCCATCGGCGTGGTCTTGAGGGCTGCCTGCACGGCCGGGGTGGAGGCGTCAGGCCCAAGCCGCAGGGCGATTTCATTGAGTTTGTCGGCAAGTGTTTTGAGGTTGTGATAATGCCCCAGCTTCGCCTTGAGGCTAGCGCTTTGCGCGACGGTGACGCTGGCTGGCGGCTGCACCGTTGGCGCAGGCGAGTCGTGGCTGGGGACGGGTGTCAACGTCGGCGGTGTAGCGGCGGGTATTGCGGGTGGCGTGGAGAGCGGCATCAATGAAACGCTGGGGAGGGTTTGCAAGGAAATAGTCATACGAGCACCGTTTTGTTGAACAGAAGGTGAGCGCCTTTCTCGCGGAGTTTCCTTATTCCCAAGACGCTTTAGTCTGTGGGAAGGCTGGTCAACCAGGTTCCGGTTCAGCACGGGCGGAGTGTGAGCAACTGAAACTGCGACGGGATGTGGGCGGCGTTCAGGGTGCCGTTGCCCGATTGCGCCGTTTCGGGTTGCAGCGGTTCATGGCAGAAAAATAGCGTTCAACCGCAACTTTGGGGCAAACTCCCGGTTTTTCCGCATTTGGCAAAGGCATGCCCATGACTCCCGCGTCGACCGTCGATGAAAAGAGCTTTCGTACACTGTTGAGCCGCAACGTCGCACTGCCCCTCGGTGTGGGTGTGCTCAGTGCGGTGTTTTTTGTGTGCCTGATCACTTATTTGTTGTCGGTGATCCAGTGGGTAGAGCACACCGACCGGGTCATCAATAACCTCAACGAAACGTCCAAGCTGACGGTTGACCTGGAAACCGGCATGCGCGGTTTCCTGATCACCGGCGACGAGCATTTCCTCGACCCCTATGAAGTGGCCAAGCCGCGGATCATTGCCGACTTACACAATTTGCAGGAGCTGGTGGCGGACAACCCGCAGCAGGTAGATCGCCTCAAGCGCCTGGAAAGCCTGCAACTGGAGTGGAACAACTACGCCCAGTCGATGATTGATATGCAGCGCGAGAACGGCGACTACCGCAGCGCGGTGAAAGCCGGCCGGGGTAAACGCCTGACCGATGAGATTCGCAATGAGTACGACGACGCGGTGGCGATGGAGCAACAGTTCCGGATTACCCGCAACGCGGAAGTCACCCGTACCACCCTCATCAGCGTCACCCTGTACTTGGTGTTCGTGCTGGGGCTGAGCGGCTTTCTGGCTTACATTGGTCGTAAAAATTTACTATCACTTTCAGATAGTTACAGTGCGAACTTCGCGTCGCAACAGAAGATCGCATTGCGTCTGGAGCAACAAGCTTGGCTGCGCAATGGCCAGACCGAACTGGCCGAACAGGTGCTCGGTCAACTGACCCTGAACATGTTGGGACGCAATATCCTGCAGTTCTTTGCCCAGTACATGGGCTCGGTGGTGGCGGCGCTGTATGTGCGCGAAGAGCACGGCGGCCTCAAGCGCGTGGCCGCCTATGGTTTCTCCCGCGAGCAGGAGCAGCAGGAGCAGGCGATCTACAGCGACGAAGGCATCGTTGGGCAGGCCGCCCAGCTCGGTCGCCTGATTCGCCTGGACGACGTGCCGGTGGATTACTTCAAAGTGAGTTCCGGCCTGGGCGAAGGCACGACCCGCAGCGTGCTGGTGGTGCCGACCAGCGATGACGACCGGATCAACGGCGTGATCGAACTGGGTTTCCTGCGCCCGCTGCAGGAGCGCGACATCGAACTGCTGGAACTCATCGCCGGCAATATCGGTACCTCCATCGAAGCCGCCCGCTATCGCCAGCGCTTGCAGGAAGTGCTGGCCGAGACCCAGCAGCTCAACGAAGAGCTGCAAGTGCAGCAGGAAGAGCTCAAGACCGCCAACGAAGAGTTGGAAGAGCAATCGCGCATCCTCAAGGAGTCCCAGGCCCACCTGGAAACGCAACAGGCGGAACTCGAGCAGACCAACGAGCAATTGGCTGAGCAGACGCTTACCCTGGCCGAGCAGCGCGATGCCATGGACCGCAAGAACGTCGAGCTCAACCAGGCCCAGCTTGAGCTGGAAGACCGCGCCGACGAGTTGCAACGCTCGAGCAAGTACAAATCAGAATTCCTCGCCAACATGTCCCACGAACTGCGTACGCCGCTGAACAGCTCGCTGATCCTGGCCAAGTTGCTGGCGGAGAACCCTCAGGAAAACCTCAGCGCCGAGCAAGTCAAGTTTGCCGAGTCGATCTATTCCGCCGGCAATGACCTGCTCAACCTGATCAACGACATCCTCGATATCTCCAAGGTCGAAGCCGGCAAGCTGGAAATGCGCCCGGAAAACTCCAGCGTGGCGCGCCTGGTCGATGGCCTGCGCGGGATGTTCGAGCCGCTGGCGGCCGATCGCAAGCTGGGGTTCCAGGTGCAGGTGCAGGAAGGTACGCCGACCATGCTCTTTACCGATCGCCAGCGCCTGGAGCAGATTCTCAAGAACCTGCTGTCCAACGCGGTCAAGTTCACCGAGCAGGGCCAGGTCAGCCTGTCGGTGTCTCGCGCGCCGGGGGAGGGCGTCGCCTTTACCGTGCGCGATTCCGGGATAGGCATCGCCCCGGACCAGCAGGAGAGCATCTTCGAAGCCTTCCGTCAGGCCGACGGCACCACCAATCGCCGGTATGGCGGCACCGGCCTGGGCTTGTCGATTTCCCGCGACCTGGCCGCGTTGCTCGGCGGCTATATCAGCGTCACCAGCGAACCCGGCCAGGGCAGCACGTTCACCCTGGTCATCCCGGAGCAGTACGTCGAACGCGAGGAAGACGCTGCGCCTATCGAGCAACCGCGCCAGGTGATTGCCGCCCCGGCGCCCAAGCCCATCGCGGTCTCGCCGCTGCCGGTGGCCGATGCCACACAGATCCCGCGCTTTGCCGACGACCGCGAGAAAGCGCCGTTCGCCACGCGCTGCATCCTGGTGGTGGAAGACGAACCGAACTTCGCGCGCATCCTGTTCGACCTCGCCCATGAGTTGGGCTACCACTGCCTGGTGGCCCATGGCGCGGATGAGGGTTACAGCCTGGCCGAGGAATACATCCCCGACGCGATCCTGCTCGACATGCGCCTGCCGGACCATTCCGGGCTGACGGTGCTGCAACGCCTCAAGGAACACGCCAATACCCGCCACATCCCGGTGCATGTGATCTCCGTGGAAGACCGCGTCGAAGCCGCCATGCACATGGGCGCCATCGGTTACGCGGTGAAACCCACCACCCGCGAAGAGCTCAAGGATATATTCACGCGCCTGGAAGCCAAGCTGACCCAGAAGGTCAAGCGCGTGCTGCTGGTGGAAGACGATGACCTGCAGCGCGAGAGCATTGCCCGCCTGATCGGCGACGATGACATCGAGATCACCGCCGTCGGCTTTGCCCAGGAAGCCCTCGACCTGCTGCGCACGAACATCTACGACTGCATGATCATCGACCTCAAGTTGCCCGACATGCTCGGCAACGAGCTGCTCAAGCGCATGGCCACCGAGGATATCTGCTCGTTCCCGCCGGTGATCGTCTATACCGGGCGCAACCTGACCCGCGACGAAGAGGCCGAGCTGCGCAAGTATTCGCGCTCGATCATCATCAAGGGCGCCCGTTCGCCGGAGCGCCTGCTCGACGAAGTCACACTCTTTTTGCACAAAGTCGAATCGCAGCTGTCCCATGAACGCCAGAAGATGCTCAAGACCGCGCGCAGCCGCGACAAGGTCTTCGAAGGGCGCAAGATCCTGTTGGTGGACGACGATGTGCGCAACATCTTCGCCCTGACCAGCGCCCTGGAGCACAAAGGCGCCGTGGTGGTGATCGGGCGTAACGGCCATGAAGCCATCGCCAGGCTCAATGAAGTCGATGATATCGACCTGGTGCTGATGGACGTGATGATGCCGGAAATGGACGGTTACGAGGCCACCGCCCTGATCCGCCAGGACCCGCGCTGGAAGAAGCTGCCGATCATCGCCGTGACGGCCAAGGCCATGAAGGACGATCAGGAACGTTGCCTGGCGGCCGGCTCCAACGATTACCTGGCCAAGCCGATTGACCTGGATCGCCTGTTCTCGCTGATTCGCGTCTGGTTACCGAAGATGGAACGTATTTAAGTGGAACGCAGTTTTTTGGAAAAAAGCAGTGATATTGAGCTGCGCCTGCTGATTGAGGCGATCTACCTCAAGTACAGCTATGACTTTCGCGACTACTCCGGTGCGTCGGTCAAACGCCGTGTGGCCCACGCCTTGCGCCAGTTTGAATGCGCGACGATTTCGGCGTTGCAGGAGCGCGTCCTGCACGATCCGGCAGCGTTCATGCAATTGCTGCAGTTTTTGACGATTCCGGTCAGCGAGATGTTTCGCGACCCCTCGCACTTCCTCGCGATCCGCCAGGAAGTGGTGCCGCTGCTCAAGACTTATCCGTCGATCAAGATCTGGATCGCCGGTTGCAGCACCGGGGAGGAGGTGTACTCCATGGCGATCCTGCTGCGCGAAGAGGGGCTGTTGGAACGCACCATCATCTACGCCACCGACATCAACCCGGCATCGCTGGATAAAGCCAAGCAGGGAATTTTTTCCCTGGAGAATGTGCGTGCCTATACCGCCAACTACCAGCAGGCCGGTGGGCAGCGTTCCTTTGCCGATTACTACACGGCGGCTTACGATCATGCGATCTTCGACAAGACGTTGCGCGAGAATGTCACGTTCGCCGACCACAGCTTGGCAACCGACAGTGTTTTCTCAGAAACTCAATTAATTTCATGTCGTAATGTACTGATTTACTTCAATAAAAAATTGCAGGATCGGGCGTTTGGATTGTTCCATGAGTCGCTGTGTCATCGTGGCTTCCTGGTGCTGGGCAGCAAGGAAACCCTGGATTTTTCCGCCTACAACAAGCATTTCGAGCCCTTGGTCAAACAGGAACGGATCTACCGGAAATCATGAACGACGCTGCCGCCAACCCCATGTGTGGGATAGAAGCCATCGTCGTCGGCGCGTCCGCCGGCGGCGTTGAGGCGTTGCTGAGTATTTTTGGCGATCTGCCGCAGGCCTTCGGGCTGCCGATCATTGCCGTGCTGCACCTGCCGGACGAGCGCCGTAGCCAGTTGGCGGAAGTGTTTGCGCGACGTTTGCAGATTCCGGTACGCGAAGGGCAGGACAAGGAAGTGATCCAACCGGGCACCTTGTACTTCGCCAGCCCCGGCTATCATTTGTCGGTGGAGCATGACCGCAGCCTGTCTTTGAGCCAGGAAGACCGGGTACATCATTCCCGGCCCGCCATCGATTACCTGTTCGCCTCGGCCGGCGATGTCTACGGCAAGCGCCTGCTGGCCATACTGCTGACCGGTGCGAACCAGGACGGCGCCCAAGGGCTGGCCCACGTCAAGCAATCGGGCGGTATCACTATCGTACAGGACCCCGACGAAGCACGGATTGCCGTGATGCCGCGGGCGGCGCTGGCCCTGCACACGCCTGACCATATTCTGACCTTGAGCCGCATTGCCTCATTGCTGGCTTCCCTGGAATCTTCCCCATGTTAAGTACTATCCAGGCCAAACTGCTGATCGTCGATGATCTGCCGGAAAACCTGCTGGCCCTCGAAGCGCTGATCAAGCGCGAGGACCGCCAGGTCTTCAAGGCCTTGAGCGCCGACGAGGCCTTGTCCCTGTTGCTGGAGCACGAGTTCGCCATGGCGATCCTCGATGTGCAGATGCCTGGCATGAACGGTTTCGAGTTGGCCGAGCTGATGCGCGGCACCGAAAAGACCAAGAACATCCCGATCGTATTCGTCAGCGCCGCCGGCCGCGAACTCAACTATGCCTTCAAGGGTTATGAAAGCGGGGCCGTGGACTTCCTGCACAAGCCGCTGGATATCCATGCGGTGAAGAGCAAGGTCAATGTGTTCGTCGACCTGTACCGCCAGAGCAAGGCGATGAAGCAGCAGGTGGAAGCGCTGGAGCGCAGCCGCCGCGAACAGGAGTTGCTGCTGACACGCCTGCAGGCCACTCAGGCAGAGTTGGAGCAGGCGGTACGCATGCGCGATGACTTCATGTCGATCGTCGCCCACGAAGTCCGCACGCCACTCAACGGGCTGATTCTCGAAACCCAACTGCGCAAGATGCACCTGGCCCGGGACAACGCCGCCGCGTTCACCCTGGAGAAGATGCGCGCCATGGTCGACCGCGATGAGCGGCAGATCCAGAGCCTGATCCGGCTGATCGAAGACATGCTCGACGTGTCGCGCATCCGCACCGGCAAACTGTCGATTCGTCCGGCGCGCTTCGACCTCACGCAACTGGTGCGCAACCTGCTGGAAAACTTCGCGCCGCAAGTGGCCGCCGCCGAGTCGTCCATGCAACTGGAGGCGGAAGGTCCGGTGGAGGGCAGCTGGGATGAATTCCGCATCGAGCAAGTGGTGTCCAACCTGCTGACCAACGCCTTGCGCTATGGGGCCAAGAGCCCGGTGGGCGTGCGGGTGTACAGCGAACACGGCGAAGCACGGCTGGAGGTGCGGGACCACGGGATCGGCATCAGCGCCGACAATCAGAAGCGCATTTTCCAGCAGTTCGAGCGCGTGTCCGCCAGCCATGTGGCCGCCGGTCTGGGCCTCGGGCTGTTTATTTCCGAACAGATCGTCGCGGCCCATGGCGGTACCATTGAGGTGGAGAGCCAGATAGGCGAGGGCGCCCTGTTCCGGGTGTGCCTGCCCCTGGACGCGTCGGCGTGAAAACAATCGTCACTTCGACGCAACCTCTGCGTGACTGCATGGTCGTAAGTGCAGCAATTGACCGGACAAAGGCTTCCCATGAGTGAAGATGCACAAGATGTCGTTCTGATCGTCGAGGACGACGAATCGATTATGTTTGTCCTGGATGAATACCTCAAAGGCTTGGGCTATCGGGTATTGAAGGCGATCAATGGGGAGCAGGCTTTTGAAATCCTCGCCAGTAAACCGCACCTGGACCTCATGGTGACGGACTATCGCCTGCCTGGCGGCGTCACCGGCGTGCAGATCGCCGAGCCGGCGGTGAAGTTGCGCCCGGAGCTGAAGGTGATTTTTATCAGTGGCTACCCGCAGGAAATTCGTGACTGCGACAGCCCGATCACACGCAAGGCGCCGATCCTGGCCAAGCCGTTCGACCTGGATACGCTGCAAGAACATATCCTGCGGTTGTTGGCGTGACACCTGCATGTGTCAGTCCAACAACCGCTGATGCCCCTGGCCGGTCAGGATTACCAGGCAAGCACCTCGTCCTTTGCATGTGAATCAAGTACCCGTGCGGGGTTGGTTCCCTCGAAGAGCTCAAACGATCCATCGGGTTTTATGTCAATACGGTTGGCCGTTGCGATCGTAGTGGACGCCGGGTATTTGTTTGCGATGTTGAACAGCACTTGTTCACCGGCGTCACCTTGTTTCAGAGCGATGCCTAATCCCGGAATGGTCCGGACATAATCGCCGCCCACATAAATCACTTTGCTTGTCTGGTCTAACGATCCCTCCAGTTGTTTCAGCACGCGCTGTTGTTCTGTCGTCGGCACGCCGCCTTGGAAGTGCATTAATGTTCGTTTCTGGTAGACACCCTCTTTCAAGTCGGTAAGCACCGCCAGGGCCGTACAATCACTGATGCCACTGGTGCTGATGATTGCGGTCGGGTCAGTGACGGTGACGTCCTTGTAATCCGACATAGCGATGTGGTGGGTCGGGGCGGGGGGCTTCAGGTGAGTAACCGTCGTCGGGATGGATTCTTCATAAAGCCGTTTGACCGGTCTGTCATGAAGACTCGCGGTGCTTATCCACGACTCGTGATGGTCGCTGATCTTGAATTCAAGTTTTTTGGGGTCATTGCTATAAGTTTTGTATTGGACCGGCAGCTTCTTGTCATTGAATATTTTTTCGAGACCACGCCTCATCATGGCCTCGCTTGAAAACTCGGCCACTCCCATATTAGGGTCGTAAAAAAAGAACTTCTTACCGTCGCCATCCGGCACGGACCCGGCCACCATCGCATGGCCGGGAGAGTCGATCATCACGGTCTTACCGTCAGGTGCGTTGGCCAGTTCCGTAATCATGTCCTGATACGTTACCTGGCGCTGTGGGTTACCGGCGTGAAACATGGTCGGTGTACTGATGCTTTTTTGCACATCGTCTAATGTGCGAGCAAATACTCGCGACCCCTCAGCCCGCGGATTGGCGGCGGCAACGTACAGGTTGTCAATAAATACGCGTTCTTTTCCTTGCGCCTTGGCCGATGCGAACGTACGCGAGAGAGCGGCGCACTGCCCATCGGAAAGGTGGTTGACCTGGCTAAGGTAGATGGTCTGAGGTACGGGGGTGAACGTTCCTCCGACGGCATTTACGTGGGTGTTGAAATGCTGTGTGCCGTTGAGCCCGTGCTGGACAGCCAGCCTTTCCTGCTGGCGGACCAAGGTGCCCACCTCTTTTGCTGTTTTGTCCGGGCGTAGCGCCAGCTTCATCACGTCTTCTGATTTCATGCCCTTGGCATAGCCTTTAATCAGTTCCGGCGCGCCTTCCTCATAGCCACTCTTAAACGCTGCGCTGGGCGTCACCCCATCGCCCTGGTAACGGTCCAGTAGCTTTCCCCAGTCTTTTCGAATTTGAATCGACTCCGGCGAGAGCGCGCGCTGCGTGTTTTGCCACGCATGAAGCTCCTGAGTACCGCCTCGTATTGACGGCTGGAAATCGTCCAGTGCTTTGCCAAACAGGCGTCGGGTCGTCGTATCAAAGGCATACCATTTACCGTCCTGAAGAACCGCGGCACCTTGCAAGGTCTCGCCGGACGTCTTGAAGGTACCCATCGCTGCTGCGTCGTATTGTTTGCTCGCGGCGACCAGGTCGTAGCCAGTGTGGGTACCGCGTAGGTGCCGGATGTCTTGAATCGTGTCGGTGATGACGCGTTTACCGACGCTTGCCACGCCGCGACCGGTAGCGCGCAGTAAATCCGCCGCGCCGTCCAACGGATTAACCAGGCTGATCGCGCTCAAACCCAGGGTCTTTCCTATATGCAAGGCCTTGCTACCGGCAGACAGGGTCTTGGTTGCAACGTTAGCCAGTTTCCCTGCGGTGGAGGCTCCAACGGTCATGATGCCAAACAGGTCGAGTGATAAGTCGATGATCCCTTCGCCGAGGTTGCCCTCCGTAAAATGCTTGATGGCTGACCGTAATGGGATCAGGTTAAGAAGCAACTCATTTAACTTTTTGTAAAAGGGTACCTCGGACTCAACCGTCGTCACCCCTCGAGCCTCGGCCTCCAGCGCGCCCCATACGCTGCTGACCTTGGCCACCGTGGCACCGATGGCCGCGCTCCGGGGGCTGGCGAAACTGTTCAACGGCCCGGTGGTGTCGGTGTTTTCTTGTAGCAGCTGTTGCCGTACCAGCGGGGAACCTTCATCGGGAATGGACAGTGTGACGGGGACCATGTCGGTATACGGCGTGTTGTTATCGCGCGGTTTTCCGTCTTCTATATGAGCCCCAGGCTGATAACCGGGCTGGAAATCGCCGAGGTCCCCGCGTTTGGTGAGCGTGTTCTTCTGGACATTCAGTTCATAGGTATGGGCAATCCCGTCGCGCATCACTTTCAATAGCACAGGGTTGCCGTCGGCAGCCGGGACCCGGACGATACCGCTGAGCTGATGTTCGCCCTTGAACTCCTTGAAGATCGAAAGGCTTCCGTATTCGATATTCTGCCGGTCCTCCAGCGGCAACTGGGCGATCAGGTGCTTGACCTGCGTGGCGACGCTGCTGTCGAGGGCGCGACCAAACTGTTGGAACTCACTGACGAATTCCCTGCTGATATTTTTCAGGTTTTGCGTCTTGCTCAAGACCTCCTCGAGGGTGAAGTTAGGCGTGTTTGCAGCAGAGCGTCCGGGGCCCCTGCGCGGTGGCGTGTAAGGCTCGATCACCCATTGATTGGGGTGTGACGCATTGTTGTGCCGGGCCGGGTGGTAGGGCACATTGGGCGGGTTGTGCAGCATGTTCTCCATGTACAAATCCAATATCGAATACGGCCCGGGTCGATCTTTATCGTAAGTGTCCAGTACGATGCACTTCAGTTCCAGGCGCGCGTCATCGCCCAAAACTTCGCGCAGTTCGGCCAGGGCCATCTCCTTGCGAGACGCCGGCGCGGGCGTGCGCTGTGCTTCGGAAGCTGTTCGCAGTTCGCCGACCTGTTGGTTAAAGGCGTCGGCGATGGTTTGCATATCTGCAGGCGACGTCACACTCGTGACGATGCTGTTGGTCAGGCCCCATTCCTTGAGCGCGTCATGCTGGGCGACATATTCGATCTGACGCTGAGCCTGGGACACTGGAGCGATATCCGCGTACAACATGACCTCGCCGTAACTCATGGTGGATGCCCGGCCCGGCGTCTCAGCCTCTATGCGCGCCACCGCCGTACTGAAGCTGACGTGGGCGGGGGAGCCGTGAGTGACCGTGGCCGGGATATCCTTGACCAGCAACTCTGGCGCCTTGGAGGCCAGTTTCAGGTTGGCCTGGATATTGGCTTTTTCCGGTGACGAAGCCTCTTTCGTGACGTAGTACAAATGGTCGGCCACACGCTGGGCCGTCTCTGATAAAGGTTTGCCTTTAAGCTGCTGGCCGGCCAGGTCAAAGCCTGAAATGTGCTTCTGGGGCAAGGTTGCCTGGGTGAATGCATCGGTGTAATTCAGGTTCAAGGCCGCCATTAACCAATCATTGACGCTGCCTTTGACCGACAGTGTGTTGAACTTGGCCTGGATGGCCGCCCCCAGCGCCTGGCCCTTGGGCGACTGGATGATGCGGTCGAGCAGTTGCCGTGGGTTGCGAAGCTCGTAGGCTTCGACTGCTACACCTTGCATCAACGCTTCCAACACATTGCGGTTGCTCCCCAGGTTCAGGTCACCCACATTGCCGTGCTGCAAGAACGCCAACAGTTGGCGCTGGGTGTCCGTGTCAATCGGCTGCGGCCAGGACAGGGCACCGCCGTAGTTACCATGGACGGGGCTTCGCGGTGTGGGGGTGAGGAGGAATAGCCTGAGGTTCTCCACGTCCTGTGCGGTGCCGGGTTTTTCAAAGCCGTGGTATTCAAGAAAATCAGCCAGGTTAGCCACGCCTCCTTGCTGCACGCCTCGATCCCGTTCGTATGAGGAGTGGGGGTTCAATTCGAAGGTGGTTTCACGCAGATACGCGGGGACCTGCGACAGCTGAAGGCTGCCTGAGGCAAGCACTGTCCCCAGATGCTTCAACAACACAGTCGCTTGGTGCCGGTTGTTGATGTTCCCCAGCAGCGTCTGCTGCTGCTCGAGTGCGTCCTCGCTGCGCGTTTCCTGGAGCCCAGGGAATACAGCGGGGTCAAGCGGGGCAAAGGTTTTATCGTGCTCCAGTTCGGCGGCGCGTTGCTGGAGTTCGGAAGGGGCGATTCGCGTCGGCTCTTTGTAGAACTGCCCAACCAGCCAGGCCGGCGCACGGTTGGCGCTCTCGGACGACGGAAGGGGAAACGGCCTGTTCCTGTCGGAGATGACCCCTCCGGCATCCATTAACGGCCCTCGTACCGCCGACCAGCGCTTGTCCTCGCTCGCACGCAACTGTAAGGGCGCATTGAGCGAAACATCTGGGGTTACACGGTAGGTGACTTGACCACTTTGCGGCAGGATTTTGATCGAGTCGGGCAGGGCTCTGACCGTGAGCCGCCAGTCGAGGAACTCCGGCGACCGAGCGGCATTGCCTAGTAACTTCCACCACTGGCCAAATGTTGAATTCGGCGGAATATCCACCATGATCGCGTTGTCGTGGGCGGGAACGCCGCTGAAGCCCTGCAATGCCTTGCCGTAGTTCTGCGCCAACGCACTGTCGCCCCTGGCCCGGGGGGAATCGCCAGGGGCAGAGAGGTGGGGGCTTTCGCGGTCAGGCTCTACAGCTACCTGCTCGACTGGCTCCAGCGTGTCGCTGGCAATGGAAGAATGCGGGGGAAAAGCGTGGGCAAGGCTGTTGGAAATCGTCATGGGGGGCGGCTCTATCATCAGGATTGAGGTCCACTGGGTGAAAATTCCAGGTCCCAGTGGTAATCCTTCGTACCCAAGCCCCTTGACCGATTCCATTTTCGAACCGTGGCTTTATTGCACCTTGTTGCCGGTCGCCTCCGCTTGGCTGGCGGCTGCGCGGATCATTTCCCTGACTTTCGCCGTCAAGAGATCAAACGTGAACGGCTTGGTAATCAACTGCATCCCAGGGTCCAGAAAACCACCGCGCACCGCCGCGTGTTCGGCATAGCCGGTGATAAATAGGACCTTGAGTTCCGGCCGAATCTGCCGGCCGATTTCCGCCAGTTGCCGGCCGTTCATACCCGGCAGCCCGACGTCGCTGATCATCAGGTCAATGCGCTGGTCGGACTCGATGATCGGCAGTGCGGTGTTGGCATCGCTGGCCTCGACAAAGGCATAGCCCAGTTCCTTGAGCACCGCGCTGACCAGCACCCGTACCGCCGGGTCGTCCTCGACGATCAACACTGTTTCACCGGCATTGGCAAAGGGCAGCCGCGCGGGGTTCGCCGCTTCGGCCACGACCATTTCACCGACGAAACGCGGCAGGAACAGGCTGACGGTAGTGCCTTTTCCGACTTCGCTGTGGATCGTCACATGGCCACCGGATTGACGTGCAAAGCCGTAAATCATCGACAGGCCGAGGCCGGTGCCCTGGCCGATCGGTTTGGTGGTGAAGAAAGGATCGAAGACGCGCCCCATTAAACTTTCCGGGATACCGCAGCCGCTGTCGCTGACGCTCAATTCAACGTAGTCACCGGGTTGCAATGTGCCGTAGGCGGCGGTGAACACGCTGTCGAGATGGCGGTTGCTGGTTTCCACGGTGAGGTTGCCGCCGTTCGGCATGGCATCGCGTGCGTTGATCACCAGGTTGAGCAGCGCGCTTTCCAACTGGTTGGGGTCGGCTTCGGCGGTCCAGAGCGGGTCGCTGAGGCGCATGTCCAGCGCAATGCTTTCATTGATGCTGCGTTGCAACAGTTCGCCCATGGAGGTCACCAGTTGGTTGATCTCGACGGGTTTTGAATCCAGCGACTGCCGCCGGGAGAACGCGAGCAGGCGGTGGGTAAGGCCGGCGGCCCGGTTGGCGGAGGTGACGCCCAGGTCGATCAGGCTGTCCAGGTCGTCCAGCTTGCCGCGGGAGACGCGCCTGCGCAGTAACTCCAGGCTGCCGATGATGCCGGTGAGCATGTTGTTGAAGTCATGGGCGATGCCGCCGGTCAACTGGCCGACGGCCTCCATCTTCTGCGATTGACGCAGTGCTTCTTCATTGCTGCGCAGCTGCGCCGTGCGTTCTTCTACTTGCTGCTCGAGTGTCTCCAGCGTGCGTTGCAAGCGCAGTTCGCTTTCGCTCAGGTCGATCAGCCGGTCGCGCGCATCGTATTGTCGGCGTCGTCCGCGCAGTGCCGCCGTAACCAGGCTGATCAACGTCACAGGATGGAAAGGCCGCTCGAGGAAGGTGACATTGCCCAATAACCCGCTCAGGTGCGAGGAACCGTTCTGCTCGGCGCCGCCGTGATGGGTCATCAATACGATGGGCAAGTCCGACCACGCAGGCTGTTGGTGCAAATACTCGAGCAGCGGCTCCAGATCGACGCCGCGCAAGGCTTCGGCAGCAATAATCAGCAGGCCGGCCCCTTCTTCCAGTGCGTTGCACAAGGCCGTCAGGCCCGTGGCGATCACGCCGTTGTACCCGGCCTCGTTGAGCATCATCAGCGCCAACGCGCCGTCGCGGCCCATCGGCGCAAGTACGATGGCGCGCTCGGAGACGGGGGATAGGCTCGTCACTGGCCCTCATCCTTGAGCAGAGGAGAGCCGGCGCCCATGTACGTGGGGATACCGCGCAGTACGCCCTGGAAATTATCGAGCGGCTCGCCGACAGTCATGCCCTGGCTGCTGATGCGGTACTCGCGAATGGTCGATTCATGGGCACCGGTGCGTTTCTTGATGATTGAAATGGCGCGGCGCACCTTGCCCAGCGCTTCGAAATAGCGCAGCAGAATGACCGTGTCGGCGAGGTAGGTAATGTCGACGGGCGCCTGCATGTCACCGACCAGGCCGTGCTGGGCGACGGTCATGAACGTGGCGGCGCCGCGGCGGTTGAGATACAGCAGCAGTTCGTGCATGTGCAGGATCAGCGCATTTTCTTCCGGCATGGCGGCCTGATAGCCGTTGATGCTGTCGATCACCACAGTCTTGATCCCGCGCTCATCCACGCAGCGCCGCACGCGGTGCGAGAACTCGCCGGGGGTCAACTCGGCCGCGTCGACTTGTTCGATCAGCAGGTTGCCGGTGGCTTGCAGCGCGGCGAGGTCGATGCCCATGTTTTTCATGCGCTCGAAGAGCAGGCCCAGTTCCTCATCGAAGATGAACAGCGCGGCTTTTTCGCCCCGCGCCACGGCGGCGGCGGCAAACACCATCGAGATCAGCGACTTGCCGGTGCCGGCGGGGCCGAGGATCAGGCTGCTGGAGCCGGTCTCGACTCCGCCGCCCATCAAGGCATCCAGTTCGCGAATGCCGCTGCTCAGGGTCTCGCGCACATAGCCGCCGCGATGCTCGGCCGCCACCAGCCGCGGGAACACATGCACGCCATCGCCCATGATGGTGAAATCGTGGAAGCCGCCGCGGTACTTTTGGCCGCGGTACTTCACGACCCGCACGCGACGGCGTTCGGCGCCGTAATTGGGCGTCAGTTCTTCCAGGCGAATCACCCCGTGGGCGACGCTGTGTACGGTTTTGTCGAGGGATTCGGTGGTCAGGTCGTCGAGCAGCAACACCGTGGCGTCGTAGCGCACGAAATAGTGCTTGATCGCCAGGATCTGTCGTCGATAACGCAGGGAACTTTGCGCCAGCAGGCGGATTTCGGAGAGGCTGTCGACCACCACGCGGGTCGGCTTGACCCGTTCCACCACTTCAAAGATCTGCCGCGTGGCCTCGCCCAGTTCCAGGTCGGAAGAGTACAACAGGCTTTGCTGTTGTTCGGCATTGAGCAGGCTTTCCGGCGGGGTCAGCTCGAAAATATGGATATTGTCATCCAGATCCCAGCCGTGGGATTTTGCGCCCTGGCGCAATTCACGCTCGGTTTCGGACAAGGTGATATAGAGCGAGCGTTCACCATTTTCTGCCCCTGCCTTCAGGAAGTGCAGGGCGACGGTGGTTTTGCCGGTCCCTGGTTCGCCTTCGAGCAGAAACAGATGGCTGCGGGACAAACCGCCGCAAAGAATGTCATCAAGACCTTCGATACCGGTGGCCGCCTTTTCGGATAACAGCGCGTTGGACATAGACAAGAAGTGCCCTCAGGTCACATACGAGTAAGGGGTGCGCGTTCGTTCGAGCGCGCTATACCTTCTTGACCCTGGCGTATGAGCGGGGTTCCACCTTTTCGTCTTTTGCGCGCAATGTCAGCGCCTGGGCGGCGATGCGGCGCGCCTACAGGCCCTGTTGCAGCGCCGGATCATCCGGGTTTTGTTGCTCCAACTGCGCCAGCAGCACCTGAACGTTCTGCAATTGACCGCTTTCTTTCCAGTAGCTGACCAGCAGCACTCGCGCCTTGCGATTGGCCGGGTGGCGCTGGATGATTTCTTCCAACTGGCGCTGGGCGGCTTCGAGTTCTTCCTGAGCGTGCAGGGTGGTGGCCAGGTCGTAACGGTAATCCTGATTGCTCGGTTCCAGTTCCACTGCCTTGGACAGGCCGAGCAAGGCGTAAGCACGCTCGCCATGGTGCAGCAACCACATGCCCAGGGCGTGTTGCAGGTACGCGGATTCGGGGTGCGCCGCGAGCTGGCGGGCGAGCAGTTGGCGGGACTCGTCGGTCTTGCCCTGTTTATCCAGCAGTTCGATTTGCGCAACCACGGCTTGCAGGTTGTCCGGCTGCAGGCGCATCGCTTGCTCCAGGGCGTTCTGCGCCTCCGGCAGCAGCGCGCTGTGGATGTACAGGCGCGCCAGTTGGAGCCAACCTTCGGCGGTTTCAGGTTGCGCCTTGAGCTTCTTCACGAACTCATCGAGTACCTGCTGCAAGGGTCCGAAATACAGGCCGAGGGTGTCGGGCGAGAGGCCGAGCAATGCGTTGGCGGCGGCAAAGCGCACGTCTTGTTGCGGATCGTCGAGCAACGGCCCGAGCAGCAGCGTGCGCTGGCCCGTGGGCACCAGGCCGACGATGCTGTGAATCGCCGCTTCACGCACCTGCGGCGAGTCATCGGCCAGGTCCTTGTCGGCGAGCTTCAGTGCCTGGGGGCTGGGGTAATTGGGCAGCTCGGCGTGCAAGGCCACACGACGCTCGTCGGACAAGTCCGGCCGGGCCAGTTGCTGGTACAGCACGCGGGCGGCGCCCGGTTCGCCGTTGCGCGCCTGTTTCAAGGCTTTCGCGTAGCTATGGGCAATGGCGGGCGGCACGGCCACCGGGGTGGAACGGGAGAAATACCAGGTGATCAGCACAATCAACAACAGGGCGCACAGGCCGATGATGGAGTAACGGCGTGACTTTGACATGCAGGCGTCCGAGAGCTTAGGCAGCTGGGGCAAAGCTCTCAGCTTCGGTCAGACCACGGCGAGTGTCAAACCTGTATCAGGTCAGCACGTATTCCACCGGCTCCAGGGCAGGCGGCAAGGCCGTTTCGCCGAGGGCCGCCAGGATCTCGCGCTCCAGGGTCCGCACGATCGCGTTGCAGGGCAGGTCGTTCTCATCGAAGCCGAAGGGGTCCTCCAGGTCGTCGCCGATTTCGTCGAGGCCAAAGAAGGTGTAGCTGACGATTGCGGTGAACACCGGTGTCAGCCAGCCCAGCGGTTCGGCCATGGCAAACGGCAACAGAATGCAGAACAGGTAGATGGTGCGGTGCAGCAGCAGGGTGTAGGGGAAGGGCAGCGGTGTGCTTTTGATCCGCTCGCACGCTGCCTGCACCTGGGTCAGGCTGACCAGTCGGGTTTCCAGCTGGGTGTAGCGCCATTCACTGATCACGCCCCGTTCGGCCAGCCCGGAAAACCGCGCGCCGAGCTGTTGCAGGACCTGGTCCGGGAGGTTGGGGTGGCCTGCTTCGACGTCGATCCAGGGCTTCACCGCTCGCGCCTCATCTTCCAGGCGCAGGCGCGCGATCAATCCATGGGCAAAGCCGCACAGACCGCGCAGCAGGCCAGCCCGCTCCAGCGGGTCGCTGAATACCTGGGTTTCACGGATCAGTGAGCGCACTTCGATGGTCATCTGCCCGAGTTGCTTGCGGCCTTCCCACCAGCGGTCGTAGCAAGCGTTGTTGCGAAAACTCATGAAGATCGACAGCGACAGCCCGAGCAAGGTGAACGGCGTGGCATTGACCTTGGAGAAATAGGCCGGGTGCAGGGTTTCCACCAGCACGATGACCGAGGCCAGCAACGTGACCAGCAGGCTGCGCAGGGCGATGCGCTTGGCGATCGAGCCCTTGAGCGAAAACAGAATGCCCAGCAGGTTGGGTTTGGGGCGAACGATCATCGGGAGGGGCTTCTTCGGTGGCGCAGGCCATCAGGTTAGAAGCTGGCGGCCGGCGCGTCCAATCGCTTGGGCCGACCGCTTGATCGGCGGGGTCTATGATCAAGCGGCATTGGCCAAACCAGTCAGGCATGTTGGTGGCTTTGACCATTGCTGCTGCAGCGCTCTAGAGCGACTATTTCCGCGGCTCTCGTCCGAAAAAACGTCCTGAAAATAAAAATACTGAAGGATTTGAAGCGATGCGTGACTATTTGGCTGCCACTACCGAGTTCGATTACCAACATACCGTCGACAGCGCCTTGGCCGGTAACCTGCAAGGCCTCAATGCCTGCGTGGAATGCTGCGACCGACATGCGTTACCAGGGCGCATTGCGCTGTTCTGGGAAGGCAAGGATGGGCGCAGTGCCACATCCACCTTCAGCGACTTGCAAGACCAGGCTGCACGCTTCGCCAATTTCCTGTTGGCCCAGGGCGTCAAACGCGGCGACAAGGTGGCCGGCCTGTTGCCACGCACCGCCGAATTACTGGTGGTGGTCCTTGCGACCTGGCGCATCGGCGCCGTCTATCAACCGTTGTTCACCGCCTTCGGCCCCAAGGCCATTGAGCATCGCCTGAACAGTTCCGGCGCGGCCGTGGTGGTCACCGATGCGGTGAACCGGCCCAAGCTCGCGCAAGTGGAAGGCTGCCCGACGATCGTCACGGTCACTGGCGCCAAGGGCGAAGGCCTGGTACGCGGTGATTTCAGTTTCTGGGCCGAGCTGGCCACCTATTCCAACCACTGCGAGCCGGTGCTGCTGGGCGCTGACGACCCGTTCCTGCTGATGTTCACCTCGGGCACCACCGGCCCGTCGAAAGCGCTGTCGGTGCCGCTCAAGGCCATTGTTGCGTTCCAGAGCTACACCCGCGATGCGGTGGACCTGCGCCCCGAAGACGCATTCTGGAACGTTGCCGACCCGGGCTGGGCCTATGGCATCTATTTCGGTGTGACCGGACCGTTGTCCATGGGCCACCCGATTACTTTCTACGATGGCCCGTTCACCCTCGAAAGCACCTGCCGGGTGATCAATAAATACGGGATCACCAACCTGACCGGCTCGCCGACCGCGTATCGCCTGTTGATTGCCGGCGGCGAGCAATTCGCCCGCTCGATCAAGGGCAAGCTGCGTATTGTCAGCAGCGCCGGCGAGCCGCTGAACCCGGAAGTGATCCGCTGGTTTGCCGACAACCTGGGGGTGACCATCCATGACCACTACGGCCAGACCGAGTTGGGTATGGTGCTGTGCAATCACCACGGCCTGGAACACCCGGTGCATGTCGGTTCGGCGGGTTTTGCCTCGCCAGGGCATCGCATCGTGGTGCTGGACGACGATCACCAGGAATTGCCCGCCGGCCAGCCAGGGATTCTCGCCGTCGACCGCGAGCAATCGCCGATGTGTTGGTTCGCCGGCTATGACGGCGTGCGGACCAAGGCGTTTGTCGGCAAGTACTACCTCAGCGGCGACACCGTCGAACTGAACCCGGACGGCAGCATCAGCTTCGTCGGGCGCAGTGACGATGTGATCACCACTTCCGGCTACCGCGTCGGCCCGTTCGATGTGGAAAGCGCGCTGGTCGAACACCCGGCGGTGGTGGAAGCGGCGGTCGTCGGCAAGCCCGACGCGGAACGCACCGAACTGGTGAAAGCCTTCGTGGTGATCAACGAGCAGTTCCGCGCCACCCCCGAGCTGGCCGAGGAATTGCGCCTGCATGTACGCCAGCGCCTGGCCGCGCATGCCTACCCGCGGGAAATCGAATTTGTCAGCGACTTGCCCAAGACCCCGAGCGGCAAGCTGCAGCGCTTCATTTTGCGTAATCAGGAAATCGCCAAGGCGCAAGCCGTGTTGGCCTGATCCACTTTTCAAGGAAACAACGATGCAGATTGCAAACAAGGTTTTTCTGGTCAGCGGCGGCGCGTCGGGCCTCGGCGCAGCCACCGCTGACATGCTGGTCGCCGCTGGCGCCAAGGTGATGCTGGTGGACCTGAACGCCGATGCCGTCGCGGCCAAGGCCAAACAACTGGGCGACAACGCCCGCAGCGCGGTGGCGGACATCAGCCAGGAAGCCGCTGCCGAAGCCGCCGTGCAGGCCACCGTTGCGGCCTTTGGGGGCTTGCACGGGCTGGTGAACTGCGCCGGTGTGGTACGTGGCGAGAAGATCCTCGGCAAGAACGGCCCCCATGGGCTGGCCAGCTTTGCCCAGGTGATCAACGTCAACCTGATCGGCAGCTTCAACCTGCTGCGCCTGGCCGCTGCGGCCATCGCAGAAACCCAGGCGGACGCCGACGGTGAGCGCGGCGTGATCATCAATACCGCGTCGGTAGCGGCGTTTGACGGGCAGATCGGCCAGGCGGCGTATGCTGCGTCCAAAGGTGCGATCGCCAGCCTGACCCTGCCCGCCGCGCGCGAATTGGCGCGCTTCGGCATTCGGGTGATGACCATCGCCCCCGGCATTTTCGAAACCCCGATGATGGCCGGCATGACCCCGGAAGTCCGCGATTCCCTGGCCGCTGGCGTGCCGTTCCCGCCACGCCTGGGCAAACCGAGCGAATACGCCGCGTTGGTTCGACACATCATTGAAAACAGCATGCTCAATGGCGAGGTGATCCGTCTCGACGGCGCCTTGCGCATGGCAGCCAAGTAAGAGAGGAAGCGTCATGAGTGACCCCATCGTAATTGTCAGCGCCGCACGCACCCCCATGGGCGGGTTCCAGGGCGATCTCAAAGGCCTGACCGCACCGCAACTGGGCTCCGCGGCGATTCGCGCCGCCGTCGAGCGTGCCGGCATCGCCAGCGATGCCGTGGATGAAGTGCTGTTCGGCTGTGTACTGCCGGCCGGCCTCGGCCAGGCCCCGGCACGCCAGGCCGCGCTTGGCGCCGGGCTGGACAAGGCCACCCGCTGCACCACCCTCAACAAAATGTGCGGCTCGGGCATGGAGGCGACGATGCTTGCCCATGACTCGCTGCTGGCCGGCAGCGTTGATGTGGTGATTGCCGGCGGCATGGAAAGCATGTCCAACGCGCCGTACCTGCTGGACCGCGCACGCAGCGGCTACCGCATGGGCCACGGCCGCGTGCTCGACCATATGTTCCTCGACGGCCTGGAAGACGCTTACGACAAAGGCCGCCTGATGGGCACCTTTGCCGAAGACTGCGCACAACATAACGGCTTTACCCGCGAGGCCCAGGATGCGTTTGCCATTGCATCCCTGAGCCGCGCACAAGCGGCGATCAGCAATGGCAGCTTCGCGGCCGAGATCGTCCCGGTGCAGGTCACAGTGGGCAAGGAGCAAAAAACCATCCTGCATGATGAGCAACCACCCAAAGCCAAGCCGGAGAAGATCGCCAGCCTGAAGCCGGCGTTCCGTGAAGGGGGCACAGTGACTGCGGCCAACTCCAGTTCGATTTCCGACGGTGCGGCGGCCTTGCTCCTGATGCGTCAGTCCGAGGCGCACAAGCGCGGGCTGCAACCCTTGGCGGTGATCCGTGGGCATGCGGCGTTTGCCGATGAGCCGGGCCTGTTTCCGGAGGCGCCGGTGGGGGCGATCCGCAAGTTGATGAGCAAGACCGGCTGGAACCTGGGCGACGTGGACCTGTTCGAAATCAACGAAGCCTTTGCCGTGGTCAGCCTGATCACCATGAGCAAGCTGGAGATCCCCCACGACAAGGTCAACATTCATGGCGGCGCCTGTGCCCTGGGCCACCCGATCGGCGCCTCAGGCGCGCGGATTCTGGTGACGCTGCTGTCGGCCCTGCGCCAGAAAGGCCTCAAGCGTGGCGTCGCCGCCATTTGCATCGGCGGCGGTGAAGCCACGGCCATGGCAGTCGAATGCCTGTATTAAGGATTGAACATGCTGCCCAATGACGAACAACTGCAAATCAGCGACGCGGCCCGACAATTCGCCCAGGAACGCCTGAAACCGTTCGCGGCCGAATGGGACCGCGAGCACCGCTTTCCCAAGGAGGCCATCGGCGAAATGGCCGAACTGGGCTTCTTCGGCATGCTGGTGCCGGAACAGTGGGGCGGTTGCGACACCGGCTACCTGGCCTACGCCATGGCCCTGGAAGAAATCGCCGCCGGCGACGGGGCCTGCTCGACCATCATGAGCGTACACAACTCGGTGGGCTGCGTGCCGATCCTCACGTTCGGCAACGATCAGCAGAAAGAGCAGTTCCTCAAGCCCCTGGCCAGCGGCGCGATGCTCGGCGCCTTCGCGTTGACCGAGCCGCAGGCCGGTTCCGATGCCAGCAGCCTGAAAACCCGTGCGCGCCGCGAAGGCGACCACTATGTGTTGAACGGCTGCAAACAATTCATCACCTCCGGGCAAAACGCCGGCATCGTGATTGTGTTTGCCGTCACCGACCCGGCCGCGGGCAAGCGCGGCATCAGCGCGTTTATCGTGCCGACGAATTCGCCGGGCTACACGGTGGCGCGGGTCGAGGACAAGCTGGGCCAGCATGCGTCGGACACTTGCCAGATCCTGTTCGAAGACGTCAAGGTGCCGCTCGCCAATCGTCTGGGGGAGGAGGGCGAAGGCTACCGCATCGCCCTGGCCAACCTCGAAGGCGGGCGGGTCGGCATTGCCTCGCAATCGGTGGGCATGGCCCGCGCCGCCTTTGAAGCGGCGCGCGACTATGCCCGCGAGCGCGAAAGTTTTGGCAAAACCTTGATCGAACACCAGGCCGTGGCCTTCCGCCTGGCGGACATGGCCACGCAAATCGCCGTCGCGCGGCAAATGGTGCATTACGCCGCCGCCCTGCGC
Organism: Pseudomonas veronii; assembly: GCF_001439695.1. Lineage (GTDB taxonomy): Bacteria > Pseudomonadota > Gammaproteobacteria > Pseudomonadales > Pseudomonadaceae > Aquipseudomonas > Aquipseudomonas veronii. Next base: position 275,693 of record NZ_JYLL01000004.1, on the reverse strand, counting down.
GACAGCGGCAAACCGGCGCTGGTCGAGGCGTCCATGGCCAAGCTGTTCGCCTCGGAAATGGCCGAGAAAGTCTGCTCTGCCGCCTTGCAAACCTTGGGCGGTTACGGTTACCTGAGCGACTTCCCCTTGGAGCGGATCTACCGCGATGTGCGGGTCTGCCAGATTTACGAAGGCACCAGCGATATTCAGCGCATGGTCATCTCACGCAATCTTTAAGGAGCCACTATATGAGTTACGAAACTATTTTGCTCGACGTGCAGGGCCGTGTCGGGTTGATCACCCTCAACCGCCCGCAAGCCCTGAACGCGTTGAACGCACAACTGATCAACGAGTTGAATCAGGCGCTGGACACCCTGGAACGCAACCCTGAAATCGGCTGCATCGTGCTGACCGGCTCGAAAAAAGCCTTCGCCGCCGGCGCCGACATCAAGGAAATGGCCGAGCTGACCTACCCGCGGATCTATATCGACGACCTGTTCAGCGAAGCCGATCGCGTGGCCAACCGTCGCACGCCGATCATCGCGGCCGTCAACGGCTTCGCCCTGGGCGGCGGCTGTGAGCTGGCGCTGATGTGCGACTTCATTCTGGCGGGCGACGGCGCCAAGTTCGGCCAGCCGGAAATCAACCTCGGCGTGCTGCCGGGCATGGGCGGCACCCAGCGCCTGACCCGCGCCGTGGGCAAGGCCAAAGCCATGGAAATGTGCCTGACCGGGCGCTTTATCGATGCGGTGGAAGCCGAGCGTTGTGGGGTCGTGGCGCGTATTGTCCCGGCCGATGAACTGCTCGAAGAGGCGCTGAAAGTCGCCACGCTGATTGCCGGCAAGTCGGTGCCGATCAGCATGATGGTCAAGGAAAGCGTGAACCGGGCGTTTGAAGTGAGCCTGTCGGAAGGCGTGCGCTTTGAGCGTCGGGTATTCCATGCGGCGTTTGCGACGCAGGATCAGAAGGAAGGCATGGCGGCATTTGTGGCCAAGCGCGCGCCTGAATTCAAAGACCAGTAAGCAGCTTATAAACGCCACACCCCCCCTGTGGGACGCTCCCACAGGGGGGGTGTGGCGTGTCAGTCAGAGCTGGTAGTTCTTCAGCTCCCGTGCAATCACCATCCGCTGAATCTCGCTAGTGCCCTCGTAGATCTGCGTGATCCGCGCATCGCGGTAGTAGCGCTCCACCGGATAATCCTCCAGATACCCATACCCGCCATGAATCTGCATCGCCGAGGAGCAGACCTTTTCGGCCATTTCCGAGGCGAACAGCTTGGCCTGGGACGCTTCCGACAGGCACGGCTTGCCCGCACTGCGCAGGCGTGCGGCGTGCAGGATCAGTAAACGTGCGGCATTGAGCCGGGTTTGCATGTCGGCCAGCAGGTTGGCCACGCTCTGGTGCTCGATGATGGCCTTGTCGAACTGCACGCGGTCACGGGCATACGCCAGCGCCGCTTCAAACGCAGCACGGGCGATGCCCAGGGCTTGAGCGGCAATGCCGATGCGCCCGCCTTCCAGGTTGGACAGCGCAATCGCCAGGCCTTTGCCGCGCTCACCCAGCAGGTTGGCCTCAGGCACGCTGCATTGGTTGAGGGTGACGGCACAGGTGTCCGAGGCGCGGATGCCCATTTTGTGTTCGGTACGGTCGACCACGAACCCCGGCGTGTCGGTCGGCACCAGGAAGGCAGAAATGCCGCGCTTGCCCAGTTCCGGATCGGTCACCGCAAACACAATCGCCAACTTGGCGCGCTTGCCGTTGCTGACAAACTGCTTGGCGCCATTGATCACCCACTGGCCGTCGCGCAGTTCGGCACGGGTACGCAGGTTGTGGGCTTCGGAGCCGGCCTGCGGTTCGGTCAGGCAGAAGCAGCCGATGGCCTGGCCGCTGGCGAGGTCGGCCAGCCAGGTTTGTTTCTGTTCAGGTGTGCCGTAGTTGAGGATTGGCCCGCAACCCACTGAATTATGGATACTCATCAGGGCGCCTGTGGCACCGTCGCCGGCGGAAATCTCTTCCACGGCCAAGGCATATGCCACGTAATCGACATAGGTGCCGCCCCATTCTTCCGGCACCACCATGCCCAGCAGGCCCAGTTCGCCCATCTTCGCCACCAGGGCATCATCGATCCAGCCGGCTTTTTCCCAGGCCTGGGCGTGAGGGGCGATTTCGCCACGGGCAAAGTCGCGCGCCATGTCGCGAATCATGATCTGTTCTTCAGTATATTCAATATCTTGCATGGCTTATCTCGCAACCTGCGTGAAGTTGTGGAAGAAGCTTTCCACGTGGCTCGGGTCCAGTCCATGGAGCGTCGACGGGTTCCAGCGCGGGCTCTTGTCCTTGTCGATGATCAGGGCGCGGACGCCTTCAATCAGGTCGCCACGCTCGAACCACTGGCGATCCAGATGCAGTTCCAGGGCGAAACACTGCTCCAGCCGCAAACGGCGCCCGCGCCGCAGCATTTCCAGGGTCACGGCCATGGCCAGCGGCGAACGGGTTTGCATCAGGTTGGCCGTGGTCAGCGCCCATTCATGGCTGTTGGCAACCGTTACTTGCTGCAGTTGTTCGACAATGCTCGGCACGTCCGGCAAGGCAAAGAAATGATCGATGGCGGGGCGCAAGGCGGCGAGCGGGGCGTCCGGCAGTTGTTGCACGGCCAGCTTGGCCAACACGCCTTGCAGGTCCTTGAGAGGGGAGTCTTGCCATTGCAGTTGATCGAGTTTCTGGTCGAGGTCGGCCAGCTTGGTGCTGTCCAGGTACCAGTCCGCCAGCCCGCAGTACAGCGCATCGGCCGCGCGAATCTGCACGCCGGTAACGCCCAGATAAATGCCCAGTTCGCCAGGAATGCGCGGCAGGAAGTAGCTGCCGCCGACGTCGGGGAAGTAACCGATCGCCACTTCCGGCATCGCCAGGCGGCTGCGTTCGGTGACCACGCGCAGATCCGCGCCTTGCACCAGGCCCATGCCGCCGCCTAGGACAAAACCGTCCATCAGGGCCAGTATCGGTTTGCGGTAATGGTGGATGGACAGGTCGAGGGCGTATTCCTCGACGAAGAAATCCTGGTGCAGGCTGTCGCCGTTCTTGAAGCTGTCGTAAAGCGAGCGAATATCGCCGCCGGCGCAGAAGGCTTTTTCACCGGCACCGCGTAGGACCACGGCGTACACCTGGGGATCGTCTGCCCAAGCCTGTAACTGTTCGGTCAGGCTGCGAACCATGTTCAGGGTGATGGCGTTCAAGCCGGCGGGGCGATTGAGGGTAAGGTGGCCAATATGGTTGCGAACGTCGGCCAGAACCTCTTGCTGAAGCCTGTCGGCGTGGCTTGCCTCGGATGAAACCTGAGCAGTCATCTGTAACTCCCTGCTTTTATTGTTCTTTATCAATATGTTCGGGGACGAACGCTCCCGCGATCGTACCAGTGCAAATTTGCCCAGTACAACCCGGAATCATGCAGGTCGTTTTTGCATTTATGCAGAACCGGCGATCAGGCCGCCGAAGGATGAAAATAGCCGGCCAGAGCCTCGGCGCAGAGCAGCACGGCCCGCCTGGCCGCAGGCTCGGCAGCGGGGTGGTTGATAAACCCGTGGCGCATGCCTGGGTACTCTTTGTGCCGCACCGGCACCCCGGCGGTTTTCAAGCGTCGCGCGAAGGCGCGCCCTTCATCGCGCAGCGGATCGCAGCCGGCGGTGATGATCAAGGCCGCAGGCAAGCCCTGCAGGCACGGATCGCGGGCGGGTGAAAGCCAAGGATGCGCCCGCGGCGTATCGGCGGGTACGTAGTGGCTCACGTACCACTCCAGCAATTCGGCCGTCAGCCCGAAGCCTGTGGCGAAGTCATGTCGGGAACGATTGCGCGCCAGGCAGTCGAGAAGCGGGTAGAGCAGTAATTGAAAACCGATGTGCGCCTCGCCCAGGTCCCTGGCCATTTGGCCGATCACCGCGGCAAGCCCGCCGCCCGAGCCACCGCCCGCCACGGCGATACGCCGAGTGTCCAAGCCCAGGCTGGCACCGTGGCGGGCGATCCAGACCGTGGCGGCGTAACAGCTTTTTACCGCGGCGGGGAAGCGTTGTTCCGGTGGCCTCGGGTAGTCCACCGCCACCACGGCGCAGCCGGCCCACTCCGCCATCACCCGGCAAAAGCTGTCGTGGGTATCGAGGTCGCCTGTGACCCAGCCGCCGCCATGGAAATACATCAGCACCGCTGCCGGCGCAGGACGGGCCGGCCGGTACAGCCTCACGGCCACCGGCTGCCCCGGTGTGGCCAGGGTCAGGTCGCTGACATCCATCACCACCGCATCACGCACTTCCCGACGTGCCTGCTCGGGGCTCATGGCCTGGCCTCCGGTGCCTGTGCCTGGGCTTCGATTTCCACCAGGTAGTCCGGGGTTATCAGCGCCTTGACGCCCAACAACATGGTGGTCGGTTCGCAGCCCTCGAAAAACTCCTTATGCGCTTGGGCGATTTGCGGCCACCACTTCACGTTGGTGGTGTACATGCGTGTGGCAATCACTCGGGTGCGATCGGTGCCCAGCCGTTTAAGCGCCGCTTCGATGATTTCCAGGCAGCGACGGGTCTGTAAGTACACATCGTCGCTGGCGTAGGGGTTGCCCTGCTCGTCGAAGGCTACCGTGCCACTGGTGACGATGGTTTCACCGACGCGCAAGGCACGGCAGTAACCGCCATTTTTCTCCCAGGGGGCGGCGGAAAAGCAGCGCTGGATCGATGCGCCCTTTGGAATCGGTTCAAGTTCGACGTGGAGGGTCTTCAAGCCGCGGAACTGCAGGTTACTGGTACGCCACACCGGCGGCTTTTTCTCCTGCAGGCGCAGGTTCGGGAAGCGCTTGAGCAGGCTGCTGAACACCACCTCGGCCTCCAGCCGGAACAGCGCCGGGCCCAGACAGAAATGCACGCCACGGCCAAAGGCCAGGTGGTCGTTTTTCGCGCGTTGAATGTTGAAGCGGTCCGGGTCGGCGAAGTGCTCCGGGTCGCGGTTGGCAGCGGCACGTATCAGGTACACCAGATCGCCTTTGCGCAGGGTCTGGCCTCTGAGCTCGATATCTTGCGTCACGACGCGATGGCTGAACTGCCCCGACGGATCAATGCGCAGCATTTCTTCGATCGCGGGTTTCATCAACGAACCATCGGCCAGCAGTGCGTTCAACTGGGCAGGGTTGGTCAACAAGTACCACAGGCCGATGCCCAGCATATCGGCGCTGGTGGTGTAGCCAGCCACCAGAACAAAGGCCACCTGGGCCAGCAGATCGTCTGTGCTCGTGTCGGGGCCGGCGGCGGCAATGACACGGCTGACCAAGTCGTCACGCGGGGCCTGTCGGCGTCGCTCGATCAGGTTGCCGAAGTACGCATACATCTCCTCCAGGCCTTGCGCGGCGGCGCCGGGAGTATTCGCCGGGTCAAGGTTGCCGACCAGAAACATCAGGATCACATCGGTCCAGCGCCGCAGCTTGAGCGCATCTTTTTTGGGGATGCCGTAGAGCATCGCCAGCACTCTGGCCGGCACCTGATTGAACAGGCGGCTCATCAGTTCGGCGGAAGGGCCCACTGTGGCGAGGAGTTCATCGGTAACCGCCTGGATGTTTGCCCGCAGCGCTTCAATCGAGCGCGGCGTGAATGCGCGGCCGAGCAGATGGCGGCTGGCCTCATGGACTTTGCCATCCTGGGCGTACATCCAGCGCGATGCTTTTTCAATAAAGGGCTCGTACATCGCGCGTTTTTCGGGCGGCAGTTGCGCGTTTACCAACTGGCGTATCCGATCCGAGGAGTAGCGCGCGGCGTCGCTTTGCGCCTTGAAGACGTCATCGAAGCGAGTCAGCATCCACGCCTTGTGCTGGGAACTCCAATACACGGGATGATGGGTGCGTAGAAACGCGTAGGCCGGGTAGGGATCGCGAACCGTGTCGGGGTCGCGGAAGTCGGGTTTGCCTTGAGGGTTCATGGTTATTGATCCTCATACAATGCGCGGGTGAACTGCTGGATGTAGTCGGCTTTCGCGATAGGCGCGTCGACCAGCTCGTCAGGCGGCTTCAGCCAGTCGCCGAGCCAGGCAATGCGCGCAATGCTGGCGCACGGTTCGTCATCGTGAGCGAGCCCCCAGCGGTGCAAATAGGCGACAAACACTGCGATCAAGTCGCGCAGCAGGCCCGGTTCGAGCGGCTGGCCTTCGAGCGCCTGAATGATCAGATCGAGGGCGCGGGCGTAAGTCAGCCCCACCGCTTGCGGGTGGGAAAAATCACCGGCGTCTCGGCACTGCCGGACAATGCTCCGCTCGATTGCCTGGCCCGGGTTACAGGGCGCGACCCGGTCAAATCGCGGACGGGACAGCGCATCCTTGATCACTTGGTAGGCCATCACGCTGTTGTCCCCGGCGAATGTCGGGCTGATCTCGAAGTCCATGCGCAGGGTGACGATCTGGTTGTAGTGGTGAAACCCTTGTGAACCACACAACTCACGGCACTGGGCGATCACTTCCAGGCCCATCCAGGTGCCGATGCATTTGCTTAATGCCGCGAGAATGTGCAGGTCTTTACGCCGTTCGGTCTGCGGCCATTGCGCTTCGAAGCGTTCGAGGATGGCTTGCTCAAGATACTTGAGGGCCAATGCCTTGAGCTGGACGTTGTACAAGCGCTGGCGAAACAGCGGGTTGCCCAGTAGCGGGCCGGCCTGTGTCAGGCGGTGGCGGGCGAATTGATAGGCCAGGTGCGCGCTCAATCCTGCACCAAGGCGCGAGGCGGCCATCAACAGCAGGCGCTCCTGAAGGAATGTCTCCAGTGCATTGATAAAACGTTCGTTTTTGGGCAGGTCGCTGACGAACTGGCCGTTGCGGGTAAACCTGGCGTGGCGTTGCAACAAGGCGTCGGTGTCCAGCTGCATCTGGCAAAAGCGCAAACCGCCGACCTGATTGGCGTGAATGCCGCCCTTGGGGTCGCAAGCCATGACCTTGACACCCGGGCGCAACGGGCCGTTCTCCGCGTCGCGAATCACCACGCGAAACCAGTGGTGCCCCTGGTCTTCGCCATTGACCTGCAATCGCGCGAGTACCATCGCCACCTGGGCAGCATACAAACTGTTGCCGATCCAGTATTTACAGGCGCCGGCGCACGGTGAGTCGAGCACCAGGCAGTGCCGGGCAGGATCGTAGGTAACGGTCGTCTTGAGGTTACGCACGTCGGTGCCGCTGGCGATTTCAGTGCAGCCAAAGGCATACACAGCGCGCATCTGAATGACTTCATCGCGGTAGCGCGCCACTTGCTCCGGGCTGCCCTGGGTCAGTAAGGCGTTGGCGGCAATCATGTGGTCGACCAGCGAGGAATACAGTGCGTAATCGTAGGCGCCGATCACGCCGATCTGTTCGCACAGCGCCCTGAAATGTGATTCGTCCGGTTGGCCGAGCCACATGTCATTGTTGATCACTCCGGCATTGAAAATGGCGTGCATACGCCTGATGGTCAGGTCCATGTAGGCCCTGAGGGGGAGGTGGTGACGTTCTCGAGCAGCAAATAACGGGGTGCGAAGCAGGTGTTGCAGACATTCGTTCATACCGTAACCCTCAGCCAGACTCTGCATGTCTTCGCTACTGGGTTACGGCGTTCCAGACCTCAAGTGAACCACTGACATAGTTAGAACTTTAGCCGCCGTGTACTGCGTCGCAACTCTGTGGACACGCCACTCGTCGTGCGCCATGCACGGGCTCAATTGACACGGCTTGCCAGTACCTCACCGATACTGCGGCGGCGCGCGTGGGTTTCTGCGGCGTGGATCAACTGTTCCAGTTCATTGGGTTCCACATCGTAGAACTGTTCCATCTCGGCCAATGCCAGCTTCAGGTCGGCGGCGGTAATCGCCGGATCGCGTGCGGCCCTGGCATCCTTAAAGATTGCTGTCGGCGACTCGCTGGCACCTTTGGGATAGCGCGTGCGGGTGGCATTGTTGTAGGCCAGTGCACAGGTCAATAACGCTCCGGCGCCGAGCATCACCACCGGCAGTTCCTGCCAGCCGAGCGCCGCCGAGGCCGGATCGGCCAGTACCAGCGTCATCGCCAGGCCTCCCGCGGGCGGGTGCAGGCAGCGCAGCCAGCAGATCAGGATCACAGTCATGCCCGCAGCCAGGCAGGCGCTGCCCAAGGTGCGCCCCAGGACCCGCGCGACTAACAGCGCGACCACGGCCGCACACAGGTAGCTGCCGATGATCGACCACGGCTGGGCCAGGGCGCCGGATGAAACGGCAAACAGCAGCACGGCCGACGCGCCCAGCGGGCCGAGCAGGTGCAGGGCGACCTCCATGCCAAACACTTGGGCGCAGAGCCATACGCTGAGCAGAGTGCCCAAGGCCATGCCGATCGCGGCACGGCTCCATTCGGCAGGGCGGGTATTGATGGCGGCGGGTAACCAGCGAGCGAGCATCGACAACTTCCATAAACAGCGGGCAAAAAAAAGGCTTGTCTGGTTTCCCGGAAAAGCCCTTGAAAGTTCCTGCATTTGGGGGAGGAACCTGCGTAGTGTGCCGAGCGCGATGCAAGGTCGCCAATGCATATTAATGCAGGTTAAATACAAAAATAATGGACTCAACTGGCCGGCTGCCGCCGGCGCAGTCAAGGTTGGAGGGGCTTGTCCAAGTGCAGCAGCACGTAGGGATTCTTGTCGAATGTGCCGGTGAGCGTCGGTGTGATCGAGCGCAATCGCGGGTCTTGCAACGCTTCGAAGTCGTCCTGGCTCATGACCAGCCACGCCGGGCCTTGCAACGTCGCCAGGTCGGCGGGCTGCTGTGTGAACAACGGCACTCGGTCGCAATCGAGGTTGACGATGAACTTGATGGCTTTGGCATCTTTGCCCAGCGCATGCAGCACGACGGGCGCCGGTTGCTGGTGGACCTGGGCCTGGACTTGCAGGCTGAAGGTACGCGTGTCATAGAGGCTACGCTCCAGTGGCTCGACCACCCAAATATAGGTGGTCCATACCGCCAGCACGGCGGTCAGCGCCGGCGCCAGCATGCGCAGGCGTGCCTGGAACACTGCCACCAACGCCAGCACTTGAAGCACGCCAAGCACGCCCAACACCCAGCCGATGTGCGCCAACTGCTCCGGGTAACGCGGGCGCGCCATCCAGAGCCCGGCGATCAGCAACGCAGGTAACACGGTCCACAGGCTCAGCATCAAACCGCGCAGCCAGCCGAACAACCGGCCGTGGGCGACTTGAAACGGATACGCCGCAATAATGGCCGCCATCGGCAGCATCGGCAGCACGTAACGCGCTTTCTTCGCCTGGGGCACCGACAAGCCGAGCATCACCAGCAAGCCCGCCGCGGCGCAGTACAGCACCAACTGCAACGCCGGATCAGGTGCGCGTCGGCCGCCCAGCGCTATCGCCAGCAGCACCAGCAACGCCAGCGGGTAAGCCAGCGCGTAGTTGCCCAGGGAACTGCTGAAGTAATACAACGCACCGCTGGAGCCTTCACTGCCATCCATCCGCCCGAGGAACTGCATGCGGATCACGTCCTGCATGAACGCTTCGCCGCCACTGAGCTTGGCCAGCAGCAACAGCAGGCCGACGCAGGCCCCCAGCAGTGCCAGGGCCAACAGGCCGAAGCTGAACAGTTGGCGCCATTGACGGTTGATCAGGAAGTAGCTGCACAGCACGCCTGTGGGAATCACCAGGCCAATCGGCCCACGGATCGCAAAGCCCACGATCAACAGCAGGTACAGCCAATGCAAGCGCTTGGCGGCGCCGAAGTGATCATGTGCATAACCCAGGTAGAACACCGTCAGGGCCACGGCCGCGAGCATCTGGTCCAGCGACACAGCGCGGGTTTCGCTGATAAACGTGCTGCTGAGCAACAGCAGCGCAACACTCAGCAGGCCCCAACGCTGGGAGTAGGGCGCCGTCAGGCGATACACCAGCATGACGATCAGCGCCGAAGCGATGGACGTCGGCAACCAGGCCGTGAAGCTGTTGACCTGGCCCAGGGGCAAGGACAGCAGCCACGTCATCAGCGTCGAGGTCGCCAGGTAATCGGCATACGGTTGCCCGTAGGTCGTGGGGAAGAAGCTCGGCCCATGGCGCAGCATCTCCTGGGCGAATACCACGAAGCGCGAGTCAAACCCGATGATTGCCTGGTGCCAGTTACCGGCGATGAATAACAGCAACGCCAGCAGCGCCAACCCCAGCGACTGGCGCCGGATCGCTGCGTTCATCAGCTGGGGCATTTGATCTTTCACTTGTCAGGCTTCCCCTGCTTGCGGCACCCACTGTTGCTGGGGAATCGGCAACTGGCAGGAGTCGCCACGGCCCATCGGGAAGTACTGGAAGCCTTTGCGCGCCAGGCGCTCGCCGTCGTACAGGTTGCGCCCATCGAAGATCACCGGAGTGTTCAGGCGTTGGTGGATCAGGTCGAAGTCCGGTGCCTTGAACTGCTGCCATTCCGTGCAGATGATCAGCGCATCGGCGCCGCTCAGGGTGGATTCCGGAGTGCCCATCAGCATCAGCCGTGGGTCGTCGCCGTAGATCCGCAGGGTTTCCTGCATGGCTTCGGGGTCAAACGCGCGCACATTGGCGCCGGCTGCCCACAGCGCTTCCATCAACACGCGGCTCGGGGCATCGCGCATGTCGTCGGTGTTGGGCTTGAAGGCCAGGCCCCACAGGGCGAAGGTTTTACCGCGCAGGTCGCCCTTGAAGAAGGCGTTGACGCGCTCAAACAGCTTGCTCTTCTGGCGCTGGTTGATCGCTTCGACGGCTTCGAGCAGGTCGCTCGAGCAATGGGCCTGCTTGGCGCTGTGGATCAGCGCGCGCATGTCCTTGGGGAAGCACGAGCCGCCGTAGCCGCAGCCTGGGTAGATGAAGTGATAGCCGATGCGCGAGTCGGCGCCGATGCCCAGGCGTATCGCTTCGATGTCCGCCCCCAGGTGTTCGGCCAGTTCGGCGATCTGGTTGATGAAGCTGATCTTGGTGGCCAGCATGCAGTTGGCGGCGTACTTGGTCAGTTCGGCGCTGCGCAGGTCCATGAAGATGATGCGATCGTGGTTGCGGTTGAAGGGCGCGTACAGGTCGCGCATGACTTCGCGCACTTCTTCACGCTCGCAGCCGATGATGATGCGGTCCGGGCGGCGGCAGTCGGCAACCGCCGAGCCTTCCTTGAGGAATTCCGGGTTGGAGACGATATCGAACTCCAGGTGCCGGCCGGTCCCGTGCAGGGCCTTTTCGATATGGGCGCGCAAGGTGTCGCCGGTGCCGACGGGTACAGTGGATTTTTCCACCAGGATCACCGGCTCGATGCGATGGCGGGCAACCGCATCGCCGACCGACAGCACGTATTTCAAGTCCGCCGAACCGTCTTCATCCGACGGCGTACCTACCGCGATAAACAGCACTTCGCCATGTTCGACGGCGAGCTTTTCATCGAAGGTGAAGCTCAGTCGTCCGCTTTCAAGGTTCTCCTTGACCATCGCCGCCAACCCTGGCTCGAAAATGCTCACATGGCCCTGCTGCAATTGCCTGACCTTGTGTTGATCAACGTCCATGCAGATGACATCGTGACCGACTTCGGCCAATACAGTGGCCTGTACCAGACCGACGTAACCACTACCAAATACACTGATTTTCATGGGGCATTCCTGGGGCTTGCTGTGCTAGCACGACGAGAGTTAATAACCAGTACACCGAGGATGACCAAGGCCACCCCCAGGGTTTTTGAAAGCGAAAAATGTTCGTTGAACACCGGCAGGCTGGCGGCCAACAGGTAGACCAGCGCGTAGCTGATGCTGAGCAGCGAATAGGCGCGGCCCAGGGGCAAATCCTTGAGCGCACAGAGCCAGCACAGCATCGACAGCGCATAAGCGAGGATTGCCAGGCTCACCACGCCGAGGGCGCCCAGGTCGATGGCGTTGCTGCTGAATGCGCCGAGCCATTCGTCCGGCAGGGGCAGGCGCGTCATGCTCCAGCGCATCCCCAACTGGGCGGCGCTGACCAGGCCGACACTGCCCAGGGCGAAGGCAAACCCGCGAGCCCGGCTCATACCTGGCGCCCCAGCAGCACGACGCCGGCAATCACCAGCGCCACACCCAGCCAATGCCGGGTGTCGATGTGCTCCTTGAATACGAAGCGCGCCATTAACGTGACCAAGACGAAATTGAGGCTGAGCATCGGGTAGGCAATCCCGACTTCAAGGCGCTGCAGCACCAGCAGCCAGACCAACAAGCCAAAACCCAGGCACAACAGCGCGGCCCACAACCAGGCAGAGCGCAGTTTCAGGGCCCAACCGTCAGGCTGGTCGCGCCAGCTTTCCACGGCGAACTTCTGAGCGACCTGGCCCATGCAAGTGAGCAGGCAGGCGGCCAATAACAGGAACAGGGTGATCATGGCGCAACCCGCGGGAAAATCAGGATCACGATATTGCCTTGCTCATAGCGCTTGCCGTCCGGGGGCAGCAGGTTCACTTCGGCGATCTCCTCGTCACCCTTGACGCGCATCACCACGCCCACAGAGCCTTGCCGGCGGGCCTCGTTCATCCATTGCTGGACCTGGGTCATGTCGACCTTGCGCTGGGCGGCGTCCGGGTAGGCGAGGCCGTATTTCACTTCGCCGATGGTGTTATAGAGGGTGATGTCGGTGCGTTGCAGGCGCCAGGCCAAGGCCGATGCCGCGCCGAGGTCATTGCTGAGCAGGGCGGATGTCGGTTGCAGTTCCTGCAGGTGGTCGATGATGAATTGATCCGGCGTCTTGTTGTACACCACCGAATGGGGCAGCGCGGCCGGGGCCAATGCCAACAGCAACCAGCTGCCCAGCGCCGGCGCAGCCCACAGTTTCAGTGGGCGTGCAACCTGCAACAGGTTGGCGATGATCCAGCCGAACAGGCCGGTGAATACCAGCACCAGGCTGAGGGTTTCCTGGCCGTGTTCGTACAGCGGTTTTTTCAGTTGGAACCACGTCAGTGCGAGCAAGGCCACGACACCGAGGATCAGGTTCAGCCAGCCGTTGATGCGCAAGGCACGGTCACGCGCCTGGGCCAGTTTGTCGGTGAGCGCGTTACCCATGAGCAACGCCAGCGGCAGCAGGCACGGCATGATGTAGGACGGCAGCTTGCCTTTGGCCAGGCTGAACAGTGCCAGCGGCATCAGCAGCCACAACAGCAGGAACGCGGTGCCGGGCGCGCGCTTCTGCTGCCAGGCCTGCTTGACGGTGGACGGCAACAGCGCCACCCACGGCAGGCTGAATGCGACCAGCAGCGGCAGGTAGTACCAGAATGGCTCGGCGTGCTGCGCGTCTGCGCCGGCAAAGCGTTGGATATGCTCATGCCAAAAGAAGAAGTTCCAGAAATCCGGCTCCTGACTCTGCACCGCAAGCGCCCAGGGCAGGCTGATGACAATCGCCACGGCGACGGCGACCAGGCCGTAACCGAGCAGCTCGCGCAAGCGCTTCTGCCAGATCGCGTAGGGCAGGGCGATCAGCACCGGCAGCAGCCAGGCGAGGAAGCCTTTGGTCATGAAACCCATGCCACAGGCAACCCCAAGCAGCGCCCAGGACCCGACGCGACCGTTGCGGGTGGTGCTGTCGAAGCAAAACCACAGCGCCACGCCGGTCAGGTTGACCCAGAAGGTGAACTGCGGGTCCAGGTTGGCATAACCGCCCAGCGCCACGACGCTGACAAAGCTCATGTACAGCACTGTGCTGACCAGGCTCTTGTGCGGGTCATTCCACAACCGGCGCGACACCAGGTACACCAGCAGAATGCTGAGCCCGGTGCTCAAGGCCGACGCAAAGCGCACGCCGAACAGGTTTTGCCCGAAGATCGCCTGGCCCAGCGCGATCATCCAGTAACCGGCAGCCGGTTTTTCGAAATAGCGAATGCCCATAAAGTGCGGCGACGCCCATTTGCCGGTCAGCAGCATTTCCTGGCTGATCTGTGCATAGCGGGTTTCATCCGGAATCCACAGGCCATGGGTGGCCAGGGGTAACAGATAAAATGCGCCGAATGCCAACAGCAGCAGGGGCAGCGCCCAACGGCGGATCATGCCTGCTGCACTCCGAGCCAACCCTCACGGCCGCTCAGGGCGCCGCGCACCAGTTGTTGCTGGGGCAGGGTGGAGACGTCCGCCGGGAGCAGATCGCCCAGCGGTTTGAAATGGATGCCGCGCTGCCCTGCCTGGGCGAGCAACTGGCGAAAATCGTTGGCCATCAGAATCCCTTCTACTTCTGCGTGGATCGTGTAGACGTTCAGCTTCGACTCTGCGAAGCGGTCGAGAATGAACCCGTTGAAATCCTTGGCAGCCACCACCGGCCCGACGACTTCGTCGAAGGTCGGCAGGTCTACCGGAATCTGTGGGGTGCCCGCGCTGCCATCGGCCAGGGTCGGACGAAACAGGCTGGTGCCCCGGCAATCGCTGTTGTAGCGAAAGTTGAAGGCTTGCTTGGCTTGCACCACGCGTTCATCGGCGCGCCAACCGGCGGCCGCTGAACAGTCGATACGTTCACCGAGGATGTCGCTCAAGGTGTCCACACCGCGTCGGACCTGCTCGATCAACTGTGCGTCGCTCCAACGTCCGGCGTTGGCCTGCCAGCCATGGTGATCCCAGGCGTGCAGGCCGACTTCATGCCCGGCGGCCTTGGCCTGGCGCATCAAGTGCCCGAGGTCGCGGCCGATCGGCTTGCCCGGCCAGGCGGTGCCGGCGAGCAAGATATCCCAGCCATACAGGCCGGCGGCGTTGGAACGCAGCATCTTCCACAGAAATTGCGGGCGGATCAGGCGCCACAAGTGGCGCCCCATATTGTCCGGCCCGACACTGAAGAAGAACGTTGCTTTTACCCCGGCTTCATCCAGGGACTCGAGCAACCGTGGCACGCCTTCGCGGGTGCCGCGGTAGGTGTCGACATCAATGCGAAGACCTGCCTGCATCAGCGCTTGTCCGAGATTTCGAGCATGGCTTCACGCAGGAAGAAATCCAGGGTGTTGCCGATGGTTTCGCTCATCTCCACGGTCGGCTCCCAGTTCAGCAGGCGCTTGGCGTTTTCGATGCTTGGTTTGCGGTGAGCCACGTCCTGGTAGCCGGTGCCGTAGAACGCCTTGCTTTCCACGTCGCGGAAACCGGCGAACGGCGGGAAGTTGCTGCGCAGCGGGTGAGCTTCGAACTGACGCAGCAGTTCTTCGCCCAACTGGCGGATGCTCGCTTCGTTTTCCGGGTTGCCGATGTTGATGATCTGGCCGTTGCACACATCGTTGTCGTTATCGATGATGCGCGCCAGGGCTTCGATGCCGTCGGCGATGTCGGTGAAGCAGCGTTTCTGCTCGCCACCGTCGAACAGGCGGATCGGCGTACCTTCCACCAGGTTCAGGATCAACTGGGTGATCGCACGGGAGCTGCCGATACGTGCCGAGTCCAGGCGGTCCAGACGCGGGCCCATCCAGTTGAATGGACGGAACAGGGTGAACTTCAGGCCCTTGGCGCCGTAGGCCCAGATCACGCGGTCCAGCAGTTGCTTGGAGACCGAGTAGATCCAGCGTTGCTTGTTGACCGGGCCGACCACCAGGTTGGAGGTGTCTTCGTCGAAGTACTGGTCCTGGCACATGCCATAGACTTCAGAAGTCGACGGGAAGATCACGCGCTTGTTGTACTTGACGCAGTAGCGCACCAGCTTGAGGTTCTCTTCGAAGTCCAGCTCGAACACGCGCAGCGGGTTGCGGGTATATTCGATCGGGGTGGCGATGGCCACCAGCGGCAGGACCACGTCGCACTTCTTGATGTGGTACTCGATCCACTCGGTGTGGATGCTGATATCGCCTTCCACGTAATGGAAGTTCGGGTGGCTGCGCAGGCGCTCGATGGCGTCGGAGCCGATGTCCAGGCCGTAGACTTCGTAACGGTCGTCACGCAGCAGGCGTTCGGACAGGTGGTTACCGATAAAGCCGTTCACGCCCAGGATCAGCACACGGGTGCGACGTGGCTTGCGGCCGGACTCGGCGCCGCGCAGGACGGAACCGTCTACCAGGCCCAATTCGTTGGCCAGGGACGGGCCGGTCAGGTACAGACCGTTGTCGTTGCGCTGACCGAACTTGATCACCAGCGAGTCTTCACCGCACGCGATGCGCAGCGGGTTGACGCTGATCACGCGGCCAGGCGCCAGGCCTTCGTTGCCCTGGACCACTTCGGCTTGCCACACGATCAGCTTGTGCTCGCCCACGGCGCAGAAAGCGCCCGGGTACGGTTGCGTCACGGCGCGTACCAGGTTGAACAGTTCTTCAGCCGGTTTTTGCCATTCCAACTTGCCATCCGCTGGAGTGCGGCGGCCGAAATAAGTGGCCTTGCTTTCGTCCTGGGCGGTTTCCGCCAGTTTGCCCGCGGCCAGTTGCGGCAAGGCGTCGCGCAGCAGGCTGCTGGCGGCGTCACGCAGTTTGGCGTGCAGGGTCAGGCCGGTGTCGGAACGCTCGATCGCGACTTTCTGCTGGGCCAGGATCGCGCCGGCATCGGCACGCTTGACCATGCGGTGCAGGGTCACGCCGGTTTCGGTTTCGCCCTTGACCAGCACCCAGTTGGCGGGCGCGCGGCCACGGTATTTCGGCAGCAGCGAGCCGTGCAGGTTGAACGCGCCTTTGCGGGCGGTGGCCAGCAGGGGTTCGCTCAGCAGGTTGCGGTAGTAGAAGGAGAAGATGAAATCCGGGTTGAGCTTGGCGATGCGCTCGATCCACAGCGGGTGGTTGGCGTCTTCCGGTGCATGCACCGGGATGCCTTTGCGGGCGCACAGTTGCGCGACGGAACCGTAGAAATTGTTTTCCTTGGGGTCATCGGCATGGGTGAACACGGCAGCAATGTCGTAACCGGCAGTCAGCAGGGCTTCAATGCCAGCACAGCCAATATCGTGGTAAGCGAAGACAACAGCTTTTGAATTCATGACGAAACCTGATCGGAAGGGGAAGTAGTGGTGGTATGGGAGGACACCATGCCGTCAACGACGACCACGGGTGCCGGTGCTGCCGGTTGGTTGCGCAGCACTTTTTCAATAAAGAACCGAGGGCGGGCGCGCACATCGCTGTACATGCGGCCCAGGTATTCACCCAAGAGGCCCATGCCGATGAACTGGCCGCCGGTGAACACGAACAGCACCGCGAACAGCACGAACGTACCGCCGCCGGCCCATTGGGCGCCGAAGGCCAGGCGCAGGACGATCAGCGCAACGGCGAACAGCACGCCCAGGCCCGCCAGGCTGAAGCCGACGATGGACAGCAGGCGAAGCGGGGTGGTGGTCATGCAGGTCAGCAGGTCGAACATCAGGCTGATCAGGCGCATGGCGCTGTATTTGGATTCGCCGTGTTCGCGCTCAGCATGGTGCACGAGGATTTCAGTCGTGTGACGGGCAAAACCGTTGGCCAGGATCGGAATAAACGTGCTGCGTTCGCGGCAGGCGAGCATGGCGTCGACGATGGTGCGGCGGTACGCGCGCAGCATGCAGCCGTAGTCACTCATGGCAACGCCGGTCGAACGCTGCACGGCCAGGTTGATCAGGCGCGACGGCCAGCGGCGGAAGGCCGAGTCCTGGCGGTTGTTGCGCACGGTGGCAACCACGTCGTAGCCCAGCGCGGCTTGTTCCACCAGGCGCGGGATTTCTTCCGGCGGGTTCTGCAGGTCGGCGTCGAGGGTAATCACCACATCGCCCCGGCACTGCTCGAAACCGGCCATGATCGCCGCATGCTGGCCATAGTTGCGATTGAGGATCACCGCGACCACATTGCTGCCGTCTTCGGCGGCAGCGTCTTCAAGTAATTGTGCGGATTTGTCGCGGCTACCGTCATCCACCAGGATGATTTCGTATTCGTAGGCCAGTTGCTTGCAAGCTGCCGTCGTGCGACGCAGCAATTCAGGCAGGCTTTCTTGTTCGTTGTAGACCGGGATAACGATCGACACACAATGAATAGGGTAGGGTTTCAAAGATTCATAACCTCGGGGTTTGAGCAACTTGGAGCGTGAAGACAACAGCCACTGGCCGAAAAGGCGGGTGTCTGGTTAAACCTAGTGTGGAATTGGGGAGTTCATCCGACCATCCTGGTGGGGTATTGAGGTCTTCCATGTGTAGCAGAGAGTAAAGACCAAAAACCACAAAGGTAAAGGGGAATCAACAAGTTAGTCGGCACAGTGCGGCTCGTTCTCAAGTCCTATGGCCAAGATTAAGCGTAAAAATGTTCAACGAATATGAAAGCCGTATGAAAAACTCGTTTATTTGACAGGTAGACAGCTAGGGTTCAGCTACACAACTAAGGCTCTGAGGGTGTTGTTTATTTAGCGTAATAGGAACGTTTTGCATGACGCCGGGCTCCACTGAGTAGGCGCGGATCTGCGTGGTGCGTGGCGGCAGTGTCTGCTACGTGTGTTTATTGAAGAATCTTCTCTGCATTGCGCCTCAAGTGCCGGTAAAGTAAGCCATCTCTTGCCAGGGTACTCGGATGAATAGCGTGCAGCGTTTAGGCGGCCAATGGCGGCCGGTGTTGATGGGATTGTTGATGAGCGCAGCCTGCGTCACCACCGCATGCGCCGATGACGCAGTGGCGCTGACCACGGTGGCCCAACTGCCGGAAGGGGTTGAAGTGCGCGGCAAGCAAGTTGCCGCCTACACCTGGGACGACCGCCAGGGCAAGAACCTGCTGGTGTTGGCCGAGCAAATCAGCGAACGCGAGGATGACGGCACCCAGTCGGCGTTTGTCTACGCGGCCCAGTATCTGATCGACGGTGACCGCCCCAAGCGCATGTGGATGCTCTACGACGACGTGCAGCACTGTGAATTCGATGCCGCGCTGCGCTTCGACATGGCGGCGACCAAAGTCACCGACCTTGCCGGCGACGGCACCACCCAGGCTACGGTGGGTTACACGCGCACCTGCACCAGTGATGTCAGCCCTAATGAATTCAAACTGATCATGCATGTCGGCAAGGCGCAGAAGTACCGCCTGCGCGGGGTCGACCGGGTCGGCGCCGCCTGGTGGGACGAAGAGGCCGGGGCACTGCGTGGCATGCCGCTGCCCAGGGATTGCAGCGTCGCCGGGCAACAAGCGTTGGTCAGCCAGTACAAGGAGCAGGGCACCGAGTTGCCTTTGCCGGGTTGCTACAGCGACGAGAAAGACTTTGCCAAGGCGCCGGAGGCCTACCTGACGTTCATGCGTCAGCACTGGTTCGCGCTGATGCAGAAACAGGATGCTGAATGGGGCCAGGCGCAGACCCCGTCCCAGGAGCCGACCGAGGACGAAGAGACCGCCCCGTGATTTGGCGCCAGGGCCGATCGTGCGTTAGACTCGGCCGTCGCCAATTCAATAAATACCTCGAATAAACAATTGGTTACTCGAGGTATTTAATCCAAAGGCTGATCTACCTTGACTGAGTCTATCCGCAACCCTCTGACCCTCTACCTCACCCGCCTGGCGCCCTCCAGCCAACTGACCATGCGTTACGTGCTGCAGGATGCCGCCGACCGCCTGGGCTTCGAGGACATCAACCTTGAGGAGATCGACTGGCACCTGCTGCAACCCGAACAGGTGATCGCGCTGGTTGCGGCCTTGCGCGAGGACGGCTACGCGCCCAATACCTCATCGCTGTATGTCAACGCTGTGCGCGGGGTCATGAACGAAGCCTGGCGCATGAGCCTGATCAGCCAGGAACACCTGCTGAAAATCCGCACGGTCAAGGCTGCGCCCGGTACACGCCTGAGCCAGGGGCGCAATCTGCGTCGCACGTTGATCCGCGAAATGATGGATGTGTGCGCTGCCGATCCGCGCCCCCAGGGCCTGCGCGATGCTGCAGTGATCGGCATCTTGTATGGCTCAGGCATGCGCAAGTCGGAGTCGGTCAACCTCGACCTGGCGCAGATCAACTTTGGCGAGCGCAGCCTGCGCGTGATCGGCAAGGGCAACAAGGAACTGATCAAGTACGCGCCGGGCTGGGCCTTCGCCAAATTACAGGCCTGGCTCGAATTCCGGCGCGAACAGCTCAAGGAAGGCGAGCCAGACGATGCGTTCCTGTTCAACCGCATCCGCCGGGGCAGCCACATCACCCGCGAACGCATCACCAAGCATGCGATTTACTACATCGCCCGCCAGCGAGGTCAGCAAGTCGGGGTGACGATCATGCCCCATGATTTCCGGCGGTCCTTCATCACGCGGGTGATCGAGGAACATGATCTGTCGATTGCACAAAAACTTGCGCACCACACCAATATCCAGACCACCGCCAGCTATGACATGCGCGACGACAATGAGCGCCGGCGCGCGGTGGATCGGTTTGACCTGTAGCCGCCGGCGAGCGCGGTCGCCGCGTTCCATCCTCGGGCATGGCTCAGGAGGAAGGCGGGGCGCCGGGCAGCAGGTGCGCCGGTAGACGGCGCAAGGTCCACAACGTGGTGAACATTGCCGCGACCGCACACAGGGCGATGCCAATCAACATCGGCGCCGGGGTGTGATCGGCGAAGATTCCCACCAGGGTCATGGAGACCGCGGCCGTGATCATCTGGATCGCGCCGAGCAGTGCCGACGCGGAACCCGCCACCGCACCATGATCCTCCAGGGACAACACACCGGCCGCCGGTAACAGCAAGCCGAGAAACCCGAAACCGATAAACAGCAGTGTCATCATCAAGCCCAGGTGACTGCCCCACAGCGTGGTGGCGGCCAACACCACCATGACCGCCGCCACGCCCACCACCGACCAGCGAATCAGCGGTGCCAGCCCGAAGCGTGCGCTCAGGCGGGCGGTGAGCTGGCTCATGGCAAAAAATGACGCAGCGTTCAGCGCAAAGCACAGGCTGAATTGGGTCGGGGTCAACCCGAAGTACTCGATGTATACGAACGGCGCGCTGCCGATAAACACAAAGAACGTTGCCAGGCCGAACCCGCACACCACCGATAAACCGATGAACACCGGGTCGCGCAACAACGCCCCATAACTGCTGAATGCATGCCCCAGGGTCTTGCCCAGTCTGCGCTCGGCGGGGTGGGTTTCAGGCAATTGCACGATGGTCATGCCCAGGCACAACACGGCCACCACCGCCAGCACGGCAAACACCTCGCGCCAACTCCAGAGCGCAATCACCAGGCTACCGGCCAATGGCGCGAGGATCGGCGACACACTCATCACCAACATCAGCAAAGCCATCAGGCGTGCCGCTTCATGGCCGGTATACAGGTCACGCACAATCGCCCGCGGAATCACCATCCCCGCGCATGCGCCGAACGCCTGCACGGCGCGAAAACCAATCAGCACTTCGATGCTCGGCGCCAGGGCGCAGCCGATACTGCCCACGGCGAAGATCACCAACCCGGCATAGATCGGCGGCTTGCGCCCGAACACATCACTGATCGGGCCATAAAATAGCTGGCAGACGCCGATGATCATGAAGAACACCGTGAGGCTCATCTGCACCGCTGCCGGCGAGGCCTGCAGGCTGGCGCCCAGGGTCGGCAGCGCTGGCAGGTAGATATCGATGGCAAAGGGGCCGACGGCCGTGATCAGACCTAGCAGCAAAGCAAGGCGGGCGATACGTTTAGGCATGGGCAGTTCCGGGTGAAGCAAAGGTCGGTCAGCTTAAAGAACCGCCCCCGCGCAAACAAGGCGGGGAAGGCTTTGAGTTTATCTGCGCAGATCTGCGCAATTGAGCTTCAATAACAGGGAGCCTCTGCCGATAACAGTATCAGTGACGCTCTAGCGGTTGGGTTCCCAACCGGCTGTCCAGGCTACGGGGATGACCAGCATGACGATCAAATTACGCTTATGGCTATTGATTGCGACCGGGTTGCTCACCGCTTTGATCATGAGCCTGGCCGGTTACCTGGGAAACGTCCGGATGGCCGATGCCGTGCAGGATAACGAGATCAGCATGACGGTGCTGCGCAACCACATGGAAGCCGACATGATGCACGACGCCCTGCGCGCCGATGTGTTGTCGGCGATGTTGGTCGGGTTGGGTAAAAGCACCAGCACCAAGGCCGAGGTCGGCAACTCGCTCAAGGAGCATGCCGAGCACTTTCGCCAGGTGCTGGAGGACAACCTCAAGCTGCCGCTGGGCGACACGCTCAAGACCAGCCTGGAAAAAATCAAACCCAGCCTGGATACCTATATCAGCGCCGCTGAACGCATTGTGGCACTCGCGCTGGACAACCCGGAGGCCGCTCGCGGCGAACTGGAGACCTTCAATACAGCCTTCAGCCAGTTGGAAGGTCAGCTGGCGAGCCTCAGCGAGCTGATCGAAACCAATACGCAGCAAACCAGCATCGGCACCCGACAAACCATCAGCAACGCCAACTTCACCTTGGGCGTGGTGTTGATTGCGAGCCTGCTGCTGCTCCTGGCGCAGGGCCGCTGGGTTACCCGGAGCATCATGGGGCCGTTGCAGGCCGCAAGCCGCATCGCCGACAGCATTGCCCGTGGCAATTTGAGCGAACCGATTGTCGAGCCCCAGCGCAAGGACGAGGCCAGCGCGCTGATACGCAGCCTCGGCACCATGCAGCGGGACCTGCGCGGCATGATCGAAGTGGTGCGCAGCAATGCCCATGGCGTCAATGGCATGAGCGAGCAGTTGAGCCAGGGTTGCCATGAGGTGGCGGGCAGCAGTCAGCAGCAAAGTAGCGCCGCCAGCACCATGGCGGCGGCGGCCAGTGAAATGACCGCCAGTATCGAGGAAATCACCCAACATGCGGCGCGCGCACTGAACATGGCCAACCAGGCAGAAGCCTTGGCCAAGGACGGCGGTCGGGTGATCCACCAAGTGGTCAGTGACATGGCTGGCATTGCCCGTTCGGCGCAGCAGTCGGCTCACGTCATCCGCACGCTGGACAAGGAGTCCGAGGCAATCTTCAGCATTATCCAGGTCATCAAGGGCATTGCCGATCAAACCAATCTGCTGGCCCTGAATGCCGCGATCGAAGCCGCCCGTGCCGGTGAACAGGGGCGCGGTTTTGCGGTAGTCGCCGATGAAGTGCGCAGCCTGGCCGGACGCACCAGCGCCTCGACCCAGGAAATTGCCAGCATGGTCGGCCGTATCCAGCAAAACACCCGCGAAGCGGTGACCAGCATGGAGGAGGGCGTCACACAAGTGGACAAGGGCATGGCCGTGACCGCCGAAGTCGAGCGCGCCATCCGCGAGATTCTCCAGGCCACCCTCAACACCACCGAGTTGGTCAACGACATCTCCCGCACCATCAGCGAGCAAAGCCTGGCCAGTAACGAAATTGCCCATCAAGTGGAGATGATTGCCAGCATGTCGCAGCGCAACAGCCAGGTGATCGGCACGACGGCCTCGACGACGGACGAGTTGTCTGCGTTGGCGGGGAAATTGTCGCAGTCGGTGGATCGATTTCGGCTCTGAGCATCACCGCTGATTTAGACAACTCGACTCAATCCTAACGCCAGCAGCCATCGGCAATTCGTGATGGCTGAGGGATGAGGGATGAGGGATGAGGTTTGGCTGTTTGGTAGGCTGGCGGCTGGGGATATACGATCGTGACAGTCGTCATGGCAGCATTGAATCGGTGCTGTCTCGTTACTCAATCAAAGACTCTTTGTAAGGTTGCCTAGCATCTCTTTTGCGGTAGAGACAACTTTGGAGTTCATTTCATAGGCTCGTTGAGTGGTGATCATGTTGACCATCTCTTCAACGGTACTCACGTTTGAGGTTTCCAAGGTGCTCTGCAATGTTGTGCCGATACCATTGACTCCTGGAGTGCCGACTTGAGGAGCCCCGCTGGCGGCGGTTTCCAGAAAGAGGTTGGCGCCTTGTGCTTGCAAGCCTGCCGGATTAATGAAATCGGCTATCTGCAGATTGCCAATCACCTGCGAGGCAGGGCTGCCGGCGACAGTGATCGATACAGTCCCGTCCTGGCCCACGGTGAATGTCTGGGCGTTGTTGGGGACAACGATCGCCGGTTCCAGGGCGAACCCATTCGCGGTGACGATCTGACCGTTTGCATTTAAGTGGAACGTACCGTCCCTCGTGTAGGAAAGGCTGCCGTCGGGTTGCAGTATCTGGAAAAAACCACGGCCGTTCAGCGCCAGGTCCAGAGGTTGACCGGTCGTTTGCAGGCTGCCGGCAGAGAAGTTTTTCTGGGTGCCGACGACATGCACCCCGGTGCCTAGTTGCAGGCCAGAGGGCAGTGCACTGTTCTGGGTTGACTGTGCGCCTGGCTGTCGTTTGATCTGATAGACAAGGTCTTGAAACTCGGCGCGATCACGTTTGAAGCCGGTAGTCGAGACGTTCGCCAGGTTGTTGGAAATAGTGGTCAGGTTAGTGTCCTGGGCAGAAAGCCCGGTTTTTGCGACATACAGTGCAGGCAGCATCCAAATCTCCTTGGCGGCGGTGGTGCGGGGTCAGGATCTATCGGGTGGAGCAAACAATGGACTTCCGACCACGCCTCACGTCATCTGGAGCAACGTTTTGTTGATGGTGCTCTCGGTCGAAATCGTCTTGGCGTTTGCCTGGTAGTTGCTCTGGGCCTTGATCAGGTTCACCAGCTCGGTGGTCAGGTTAACGTTGGAGTTCTCCAGAGCATTGGCGACGATCGATCCCAGCGTTCCGGCCTGAGGGACGTCATAACCCGGCTGGCCAGAAGCGAAGGTTTCCTTCCAGGCAGTGCCACCCGCCGGCTGCAGGCCTTGCTCGTTGTTGAAGCTGGCCAGCGACAGCTGGCCGATCGCTTTACTTTGTTGGTTGCTGAACGTGGCGAACATCACACCGCTACCGTCGATTTTCAGGCCGGTAATTTGCCCCGTCGCGTAACCATCGGTGATCGGCGGGTTGCGATAGCTGGCAGAGTTGTACTGTGTAATGTTGCCCATGTTGATCGCAACGCCACCCGGGTTGGCGGCAGCGCCGTTATCTTTCCATGCGCCATTGACCAGCGCGCCCGGCTTCCAGTCGGTAATCGTCAGGGTGGTCTTGGACGTGGTGGAGGGCGGTACTGTAATAGTCGAAAGGGTGCCCGACGTATCAAATGTCAACAGTGAGCCGCTGGGCGCGACACCGGCGGGGCCACTGATCGCCGTGCCGTCTGGATTGCGTCCATCGATCAGCGTGTAAGACATCCATTTATTGGCGTCCGTCTTCACCATGTACTGCACCATAGCGTGCGAGTTGCCTTGGGTGTCGTACAAGGTGGTGCTGTATTGGGTCGTGAAGCTGCTGGTGTCGGTTGGGTCGAACGGCTTGGTGGCTTGGTTGATCGCCGGCGCAGACGCGTTCAGGTTGCTGGTGGAGTCCACCTTGCTGGAAGCCTTTGGCGGCAGGTTCGACAGGTTCAGCCGCAGGTCGGTCAACCCGCCCTTGATGATCTTGCCGTCGGCGTCTGCGGCGTAGCCTTGCAGGCGAGAGGTGCCCGTATTGTTGGTGATGTAGCCATCTTTGTCTGCGCTGAAGGCACCGTTACGGGTGTACTGCAGAGAGCCGTCGCTGCCTTTCTGCACAAAAAAACCACCGCCTTGGATCGCCATATCCAGTGTGCCGCCACTGCCGTTGACATCGCCTTGAGTGAACTGCTGGGACACAGCGGACAGGTTCACACCATTACCGATAGCGTTACGCCCAGTACCCAGCTTGGCAGCCGCATAGATATCAGCAAATTCTGCACGGGATGATTTGAAACCGGTGGTGGCGACGTTGGCGATGTTATTGCCAGTGACATCCAACTGTTTGTTGGCCGCAAACAGCCCGCTGAGCCCAATATTAAAAGACATAGCCACTCCTTATTTTGCCATTCGGTTTGAATTTGAAGCAGGGGGCTGATCTGGCCGGGATTGAAGCATGGGGTTGCTGAGACACCCTTGGAGTATCTTTTTCAGGCCGTCAGTTAGTCATCCAAGCGCCCACCGCTTAATCGGCGATGACATTAGAGATGCTGATTGTGCGCAAAGAATGTCGGGTTTTATGGGAGGAACCATGGAGGAATGATGGAGGCGTCAGATTTCTTGTGGGAGGCATAACTTAAACGGTGATCTGATGACCGACGTTACAAGGTACATTGTGTTCGCACTCTTCCAAGGACAGACAATGCTTATCGTATTCAGCGGCCTTCCGGGCACTGGAAAAACCACTATCGCCAAGGCCCTCGTTGCTACGACAGGCGCCCTCTACCTGCGGATCGATACGATCGAACAAGCGATTCGAAACTCCGGTGCTCTTGCGCAAGACGTGGGACGCAGTGGCTACATGGTCGCGAATGAACTTGCCCTGAGTAATCTTAGTCTAGGCCGTATGGTCATCGTTGATTGCGTAAATCCAGTCGTCGAAAGCCGAATGGCGTGGAACGAAGCCGCCTCGAAAGCGGGTGTTCGGTTGGTAAATATTGAAGTGATTTGCTCGGATAAAAACGAACATCGGCGCCGGATAGAAACGAGGCTGGGTGATATTCCCGGGTTGATTCCACCAACCTGGCAATCTGTGTTGGATCACGAATATGAAGCGTGGGCCGAAGCGCCGTTTTGCATAGACACCGCGCTGAGTTCGCCGGAGCAAGCAGTATCGATGCTCACCGAAGGCTTATTGCCCAGTGAGTAGTGGCGGCTAATGGGCGCTTAGTCTGCGGTGAGGGCAGGGGAGTTTGCGCACTTGCCTGCGGCGCGGCACGAGCAACCGCTGTTTTCGCTAGCGAAAACGCTCGGCAGCGGGGTCAGCCAACAGCTCGTTCACCAGGTTGAATACGGTGTTCTTCACCGGACTGTCCAGATCAACCCAGGCAAGGCCGGTCGTTGCCCGGTAATCGCCCAACTCCAGGGGCTTGGACATCACGTTGGCGGGCAGGGCACGCCCGGCACGAGCCGGCAGTAACCCGACGCCGAGCCCGGCGGAAACCAGCGCGAGCATGGTGGTGAACTCGCCGAGTTCCGATGCTATTTCCAGCTGCGCGCCGTGGGTGCTCACGGCATGCATTAGGCCATCGTAAAATCCGGGTGCATAGCGTCTGCCGAGGACGAAAACGGGTACGTTTGCCAGCGCTGTGGGGTGCAGCGTGCCGCACACAGCCAGAGGATGATCGCCGTGCAAAGCCACTATGAAGGTCTCCCGTAGCACTTCCAGGGTTTGAATCCCCGGGGCCACGGCCGGCAAACGCATCAAGCCGAAATCGAGCTGGCCATTTTTCAGCGCCGCTGTCTGATCCGGGCCCGGCATGTCCTTGAGTTCCAGTTCAATCCGCGGGAATCGTTGATGCAGTGAGCGGATCAAGGTGGGCAGCAATTCGGGTAATACCGAGGAGACGAAACCTAAACGCACGCGACCTATTTCACCGCGCCCTGACGCCCTGGCCACGTCCGCTGCATGGGCCGCTTGATGCAAGGTCGCGCGCGCCTCCGGTAGGAAAATCAGTCCCACTTCGGTCAAAGCGACCGAGTGCCGACTGCGCTCGAACAGGCGCACCCCCAGTTCTTCCTCGAGCAACTTGATCTGCATGCTCAGCGCCGGTTGAACGATCGACAGTTGTTGCGCGGCTCGACCGAAGTGAAGCTCCTGAGCCAAGGTCACAAATGCTCTCAAATGTTTGATTTCCATCTGAATACTCCGAGCTTTCAGGGGCTGTTTCGCGCTTATCATGAATTTTGATCACGATATCATTAATGACGATTGGACGTGACCGCTGGGCTGCGATGAAGTGACGGCAAGGCCGAAAAAAACAAATGGCCATTTGTGGAGAACAGCATGTCATTCAATACCAGTAGCTTCCAGCTTAACGGGCGCAGGGCCCTGATCACCGGTTCGGGCAAAGGCATCGGGCTTGAACTAGCCAGGGGCTTGGGAGCTGCGGGCGCCACTGTGGTGATCAATGATCGTAATAGTGACAGAGCGCAACTCATCGCAAGTCAATTGCGTGACGAGGGTGTAAGCACAGAGATCGCGGTGTTTGATGTCACCGATCAGGCTCAGGTTTTCGAAGTGATCAATAGCTTTGAGGCGCAGACCGGAGCCATCGATATCCTGGTGAACAATGCCGGCATTCAGCGGCGGGCACCGCTGGAAGATTTTGCCGCGAACGATTGGCACGAATTGATGCGGGTCAATCTAGACGGCGTCTTCCATGTGTCCCAGGCAGTCGCCCGGCACATGATTGCCCGGCGTCGCGGCAAGATCATCAATATCTGCTCGGTTCAGAGCGAATTGGCCCGGCCGACGATCGCTCCTTATGCGGCGTCGAAAGGTGCCGTGAAGATGCTCACCAAGGGCATGTGCGCCGAATGGGCGTGCCACGGTATTCAGGCCAATGGGTTGGCACCTGGCTATTTCGCGACGCAGATGAACCAGGCGCTGGTAGACAATCCGGAATTTTCCCAATGGCTGTGCAAACGCACGCCCGCGGGCCGTTGGGGGCGCGTCGAGGAGTTGTGTGGTGCCGCCGTATTTCTCGCATCCGCTGCCTCGGACTTCATCAACGGCCAAACGATCTTCGTCGACGGAGGCCTGACAAGCGTCGTTTGAATGTTACTCCCGCCGCAAACAACAATAACAGGGGACATCCATGAGCAACCTCAAAGAGCAGGTAGCGTCGCTGGTCGATATTGCCGGGCAGGCTACCGACGAAAATCGTCAACACGTCAAAACCAAAAGCTTCGCACCCAAGCGTTGGCGGTATCTGATTCCGCTAATTTTCATTACCTACAGCCTCGCGTATCTGGATCGCGCCAATTATGGCTTTGCCAGTGCTGCGGGCATCGAGCAGGACCTGGGTATCACCAAAAGCATATCCTCGTTGATCGGGGCCCTGTTCTTTCTGGGCTACTTTTTCTTTCAGGTTCCGGGCGCTATCTACGCGCAGAAATACAGTGTGCGCAAATTGGTGTTCTGGAGCCTGATCTTGTGGGGCATCTGCGCGATGGCCACGGGGCTGGTGACCAATATTCCGATGTTGATGGTGATCAGGGTGTCGCTGGGCATCGTCGAGGCCGCAGTGATGCCCGCCATGCTGATTTTCATCAGTAACTGGTTCACCCGCAAGGAACGCTCGCGTGCCAATACGTTTCTGGTTCTCGGCAATCCGGTCACCGTACTTTGGATGTCGGTGGTCTCGGGCTATTTGATTCACGCGTGGGGCTGGCGCGAGATGTTCGTGATTGAAGGCGCGCCAGCAGTGTTGTGGGCGTTCATCTGGTGGCGGCTGGCGCGGGACAAGCCCGAGCAGGTCGACTGGCTGACTCAGCAGGAAAAAAACCAGCTGGCCGCGACACTGGCAAACGAACAGAAAGGCATGAAGGTGGTGCGTAATTACCGCCAGGCGTTTACCAGCCCGGTGGTGATCCAACTGTGCTGCGTCCACGCGCTGTGGAGCATCGGGGTTTACGGATTCATCATGTGGCTGCCGACGATCATCAAACAAGCCGCGGCTACGGATATTGTCACGGTAGGCTGGTTGAGCGCTGTGCCTTATGTCGCGGCCGTGGCCGCCATGCTTGCGGTGTCTTGGATGTCAGATAAATCCCAGCAGCGTAAACATTTTGTCTGGCCGCTTCTGGCGCTGGGTGCGCTGGCATTTTTCTGCTCCTACTTGCTTGGCCCGAGCCATTTCTGGTTGTCATTTGCTTTGCTGAGCATCGCCGGGGCGGCTTTGTACGCGCCTTACGGACCATTTTTTGCGCTGATCCCGGAAGTTCTGCCCTCCAATGTTTTCGGTGGCGCAATTGGTTTGATCAACGCTTGCGGGGCATTAGGTGCCTTTGTGGGCTCATGGATTGTCGGCTACCTGATCGGCCTTACCGGCAACCCCGGAGCGGCCTATATTTTCATGACGGTCGGGGTACTGTCCTCGGCGTTGCTCATGGCTTGGGTGAAGGTGCGGCGATGAGACACAAAATTGACTGCGCGGTTGTCAGCGATCCTGGCAATGCGTCAGTAGCCGTTCTGGTGATCCGCGATCAGTGCCGCCCTCAAAATCCTTGAGCAGGGCAGCGGTGTGGCTCAAGCGTTGATGGACAAGATTTGCGGGGGGGCAGGGGAGACAACGGAGAGGATTTCCGAGTCGAACTGACGCAGATTGGCTACGGCTTGGCCCCGCTATTCGTCAGCAAAATGCCTTGACCCTTATTGACAGCCAAGCGGTATGGGGAAATACTCACCTCTATATTCATATATATGACTAGATAACAAGGTGAATAAAGTCGATGAATGCTCTTTCCAGTGATGTTCGCCTGCCGCTTTACCAACGCCTGCGTGACCATTTGGCTGAACAGATCGCCAACAATCGCTGGCGTCCGGGGGAAGCGATTCCCACCGAAGCTGCGCTTTCAGCGGAATACCAACTGTCTACTGGCACCGTGCGCAAAGCGGTCGATGCATTGGTCAGTGAAGGTATCCTGGAACGTCAGCAAGGTCGAGGCACTTTCATTCGCCGGCCTCAGTTCCAATCTTCGCTGTTCCGATTCTTCCGTTTTCAAACCGCTGCCGGCGAGCGCCGGGTGCCAGAGAGTCGCATCCTGTCGATCGAACCGGTGGCCGCGCCCTCGGCGGTGGCCCAGGCGTTGGGGCTGCCACTCGACGCGCCGGTGATCCGCATTGTTCGTGTGCGTCTGCTCGATGTTCAGCCGGTGCTCGCCGAAGAAATCTGGTTGCCCCGCAACCGCTTTCAGCCGCTGCTGGAGATCGACCTGAGTAGCAAAGGGCCGCTGTTGTATCCGATCTATGAAGAGGTCTGCGGTCAGGTCGTCGCCTCGGCCGAAGAAACGCTGACCGCTGAATCGGTGAATGACGTGCACGCGCGATTGCTGCAAGTCCCGGTCAACAGCCCGGTGGTGGTGATCGAGAGGCTGGCGCGTGATTACGCCGGCACACCGCTGGAGTGGCGTCGTTCTCGCGGGCATGCCGAGCACTTCCGTTACCGCGTGGATATTCGCTGACCCGTGCCTGGGTAGCGTTTCGTTCAGCGGCGAGTCGGTCGCCGCTGGTTTGATCGTTTTGTTTGTTCTGACTGGCCTCGTAGCGGCGCGGTTCGCTCTCGGCTGCCTCACGTTCCACCTATAAGGATAAGAATCATGTTTAGCTGGTATCGCCAAGTCACTCCTCGGGAGCGCAAGACGTTTTGGGCCTGCTTCGGCGGATGGTCGCTCGACGCGCTGGAGGTGCAAATGTTCGGCCTGGCGATTCCGGCGTTGATCGCCGCGTTCGCCCTGACCAAGGGCGACGCCGGGCTGATCAGTGGTGTCACCCTGGTCACTTCAGCCATTGGTGGCTGGGTAGGGGGGACGTTGTCCGACCGCTACGGCCGGGTACGCACACTTCAGTGGATGATTTTGTGGTTCTCGGTCTTCACCTTTCTGTCCGCGTTCGTGACGGGATTCAATCAGCTCTTGATCGTCAAAGCGCTCCAGGGTTTTGGCATCGGTGGCGAATGGGCTGCCGGCGCAGTGCTGATGGCTGAGACAATCAACCCTCAATATCGCGGCAAGGTCATGGGAACGGTACAAAGCGCCTGGGCCGTAGGTTGGGGCCTGGCGGTAGGGGTGTTTACGCTGATTTACTCCTTTGTACCGCAGGACATGGCCTGGCGTGTGATGTTCCTGGTCGGATTGCTGCCGTCGTTCCTGATCATCTGGGTACGTCGCAACGTCGAGGAGCCCGACAGCTTCCAGCGCCTGCAAAAAGAAAACGCCATCCCGCAAAGCTTCTTCAAATCCCTGGCCGGCATTTTCCGCCCTGAACTCATCCGCGTGACGCTGTTCGGTGGCCTGTTGGGCCTCGGCGCGCACGGCGGCTACCACGCAGTGATGACCTGGCTGCCGACGTTCCTCAAGACAGAGCGCAACCTGTCGGTGCTGAACTCTGGCGGCTACCTGGCGGTGATTATCTTCGCCTTCTGGTGTGGCTGTGTGGTCAGCGGATTTTTGATCGACCGTATTGGCCGTCGCAAAAACATCGTGTTGTTTGCGTTGTGCTGTGTCGTCACCGTGCAGTGTTATGTTTTCCTGCCGCTGACCAATACCCAGATGCTGTTCCTGGGGTTTCCGCTCGGCTTCTTCGCCGCTGGCATTCCGGCGAGTCTTGGTGCGCTGTTCAACGAGTTGTATCCAGCGGACGTGCGCGGCGCCGGTGTCGGTTTCTGCTACAACTTTGGCCGAGTACTTTCCGCGGTGTTCCCGTTCCTGGTCGGCCACATGAGCGACTCCATGTCCTTGGGGTCTGCAATTGGCATCGACGCAGGGGTCGCCTACGGTGTGGCGGTGATCGCGGCACTTTGCCTGCCGGAAACCCGTGGGCGCAGTCTCGAGGCCTCGACTGCACCGGTGCAAACCACGGTCGACGGCAACGAGACCGCCCGGGCCTGATGACCATTACCTTCGATAGATGAAATCCATGCCTGATACCTGTCCTGCGCCGATCACCGGCATCGACTCCCACGCTCATGTGTTCAGCCGCGAGCTGAACCTGGCCGCTGCACGACGCTATACCCCTGGCTACGACGCCACACTTGCGCAGTATCTGAAGCACTTGCAAACCCATGGCCTGAGTCATGGTGTATTGGTGCAGCCGAGTTTTCTCGGCACCGACAATAACTACCTGCTGGCGGCGCTGAGGCAGGTGCCGGAACGATTGCGAGGGGTGGTGGTGCTGGAGCGAGGTGTCAGCCGCGTCATGTTGAACGACATGGCTCGGCTGGGTGTGGTCGGCATTCGCTTGAACCTCATGGGCAAAGCCTTGCCTGACTTTCACGATGCTGCCTGGAAGGACTTCTTCGGCCACATCGCTGAACTGGACTGGCACGTGGAGTTGCACCGCCAGGTGGAGGATTTACCGAAACTGATTCGTCAGCTGATGCCGTTTGGGATCAAACTCGTCATCGATCACTTGGGGCGTCCGGACGCGCGTTTTGGCCTTGATCAGCCAGGTTTTTCCGAGGTGCTGGAACTGGGGCTGAGCGGGCAAGTGTGGATGAAGGTGTCCGGTATCTATCGACTGGAAGGTACGCCACAACAGAACCTCGAGTTTGCCCGGATGGCGTTACCGCTGCTGGAGCAGAGCTTCGGCCGTCGCCGTTTGGTGTGGGGCAGCGACTGGCCGCATACGCAACATGAAGAAGGCGTCGGTTTCGATACGGTGATCGATCAACTTCAAGCACTGGAGTGCTCGACGGAGCTTATGCGTGCGCTGCTAGTGGACTCGCCACGGATGTTATTCGGGTTTGCAAAAGGCGAAAGTTGAAACTTACGCGTAAATTTCTGGCTACTTCAGACCTTCCTTAGTTGTAGAGTGGGAGGAAGGAATGAAGGAGTATATTAATAACTCAACTAAATGGCTATTTAGTTGAGTTATATTTTCCCAGTTTACTGGCGTTGTTTTAAGTACTCGATAAACGGCTCGATATCAGAGGAGCACAGCAGATGTGCAACGCTGCGTACCTCGGTCTCAGGCCAATACCACCAGGCGGATTGTTCCAAGACCTGGCGAACAGGCTCATCAAAACGCCAACGGATAAACTTGGCGGGATTTCCGCCTACTATGGAATAGGGCGCCACATCTTTAGTCACCAGCGCGCCGGCCGCCACAACGGCGCCATCGCCAATGGTGATACCCGAAAGGATCTTTGCATGGGAACTGATCCAGCAATCATTGCCGATCACGACGTCGCCATTGCTGCCGCCGAAGTCAGTGATGTAGGCAACTTCTTCGACCTTGGCGGGAAACGGATAACAGCTTAGCCAGTCGATGCGATGATGACCGCCCAGATAGACTTCGACGTTACCGGCAATCGACGTATAAGCGCCTACACGCAATGTGGTTCCTTCATGCCAGTCATGTACCTTGAGATCGCCATAGGTGCCAATTCCAAAGCTGAATTGCGGATAACGGTTGCGCAGTTTTTGTGTTGCACGCTCAAGCTTCGGCAGTGCACGCAGCGCTTTGCGTTCCTGACGATCGCGCCAGATGCGCAGTAGCTTCATGGGAAGAACCTTATTCAAACGTTGGAATGGGACGTTATCCTGAAGAATGAAAAACGGGGTTGCAAGCTAGCAAGTGAAATGGAGGGTTTGTTTTTTCGACCTGTTGGGCCTCAGGTCTGAGGGCGAGAGGCAGTGCCAGGCATAAAATCTGACCACAACAGGCCCACAGTTCTGCATATGGAGGTTCGCATAATGTATATTATGTTAAATCCTGTGCCAGGTTAGGAAGCCGCGGATTCGCGCTGTCCATTTCCACTTACCCCTAGTCGCTTTTCCACAAAACCCCGTTTGCTGAAAAATCAGTGCCGTTGACGCTCCATTCTCACACCCGCCCTTAGGTCGCCCTGTCACGGAATCTCCGTTTCCGTATCTGAAGCTTTGGTGACTGGCTAGCACCCAGTACGTCTGCTAAACGTAAATGCACCACGCAAAGATTCTAGCGCGGGTTCACCAATGACGCGGCCATTCATCCCATTCCCAATCTTTCCTCCCTACAGTCATTGGCGGCCTATTTGCATCCAGGGGCTAGAAAAGATGCTCAACTATTGATAGCGGCAAATGTGGACTAGCAGATACATCGCCGATACCGGCCTCTTTCGGCTTACGGCAGAAATTATTTACCTTGCACCACTCGAACATGTGCATGGCTGATGGCTTTGTAGACACGCATCAATCTTAAAAGCGGCCACCAGTCATATAGAAAAATCTGCAGCGGTCGCCACATTGCCACCCAGCCAACGATCATCAGGCTTTCGCGCGCTGTGTCGACTACAGCGCCAGTGCCCAGTTGGCCAATGACATCGACTGCAATCAGGCAAAGGGTAACAAAGGCGATGCCGATCACCAGACTGATGCGGCCATCTCGAAGGAGGTGTTTTAACTCACTGCGCGTGAGGCCTGCCTTATGATCAAAGTAATTGTGGATTGCCTCGATCATGATCGCACTTGGATCGCCCTCTGCTGGTAGGTGCTCAAGGTGGATTGTGATACGAAGCCGGCTGTCCGACGAAAATTCCGCCGCCCAAGTCTCAATGAACGCTTCAGCTTCGCGATCTAGATCCTTGTTAAGAAAAGGTGTCGGATCCATCGAGTTAAACAACTGCCCAAGCTCGCGTACTCGAAGTTGAAGGTGATGCTCTGGTTTTTTTCTCATGGCACTTACCGATTGTTATGCATTGGCAGTTTCGAGTTGCGCGACTCGCTTTCGCTGCGCCTCAGTCCTTATGCAGCGCTCTGATCGCCGCCGGCATCACCGTCAAACCCAAGCTCCCATTTAAACAGCCTGCCGATGAACAGCCGGCGAGGATGGCCAGCATCCAAGAAAGCTGAGTTTAGTTTTGCCGAAATAAACCGACTCGGGGAGATTGCACTCTCGGAATCATGACCGCAGCAACACCTGCTTGCCGTGCAACAGCCTTGCTGCCCAACCGCACCCAAAAACCCACTTACCTGATTGAGGTCAACTCTGCGACTGCCTGGGTGTCTACACTGAAACAAATAGGGTCTAACAGGCCCGTGGAGCACGTCATGTATTGGTTCCGTCATCACTACCGCGATCTTTTGCGACTCACCCTAGGGGTGTGGGTGTTGGCTGTGATCGTGACGGTATTTCACGGCTGCCTGGTGCAGCCGCAGCACAGCCTGAGTGCAACGCACGAGGCTCCTTCCACGCTGCAACAGGTGGATGAACATGCGCTGCATGCCAGCGGTTGCCTTAAGCATTGTGCCGATGCAGCAAAGGCGATCAGTCCCACATCGCAGATCCCGACAGTGGATCTCGCCAGTTTAGCGCTTGCCTTGCTGTTACCTGCGATGCTGCTGCTTAACCTCGCTCAAACAATAACCTTCGCTGCACTCGCACTGAAGCGCCCCGCCCCATCGGGGCCGCCAGCCCGCCTTATATTCGTCCGCTTCAACGATTAATTCGCCTTTCAGGGCGGTCACACCGTGGCCGCTCTGCTTCATTGCGCCGATTCGGCGCGGCTTAGTAGTCCCTGCTTATCTCTAAATACCCGGAGTTCACCATGCAAACACAATTGAAACTGGTTCTTGCCGCCATTTTGGCCAGCAGCGTCTTCATGGCTTCTGCCGAAGATGAGCATCACCCTGTCGACGCACCTGCCAGCGCAACGGCTGCCAGCGCACCGTCCGAGTCGGCGATGAATAAAGCGATGAGCGAGCAAATGCAGAAAATGCAGGCCGCTCATGACAAAGTCGCCGCCGCGAAGACACCAGCCGAACGGCAAGCAGCCATGCAAGAGGGCATGAAAACGATGAAGGACAGCTTGGCCATGATGAGTAAGCAGCAAGGTGCTGCTGGTTGTACGGGCGCGGAGATGGGCTCAGGCATGGGAATGTCTGGCTCCAAGGACGGTATGGGTAAAGGAATGATGGAGATGATGATGAAAATGATGGATCAGCAGTCGTCGATGATGGATATGCCAATGAAGAAGTGACGACCGCTATCCACCGAGGATTGCGGCGCTGGCAATGCAACGGCGGTGTCGCCATGGCCTGCATGGCTAGAGCGACACCGCCGTACTACTCGATAGCACTCCCTTAGGAGTACAAAATCACGATGGCCTGCGCCAGGCTTCCATTGATTGAGTGATAACGACCGCTTGACCTTGCCATCGCAGCAAGGTTGAAGATAAGGCAACGTCGCAGAAAAGCCGAATGCCTCAGCCTTTGCATGATGCATTTTGTTATGAGGAGTCACCGATGAAAACCGTTGAACTGCAAGTCCAGGGCATGAGCTGTGGCTCATGTGTCAAACACGTCACCGAAGCGCTGCGCCCACTTGAAGGCGTCAGTGACATAGCAGTGGATCTACAAGCTGGACGGGTGAAGGTCAGCGGCGATTCGGACAGCCATGCGCTGCTTACAGCCCTGCAGGAGGCTGGCTATCCAGCACAGTTGGCGACAATGGAAAGCGTACCGAGTAAGAACGCCTCGGGTTGTGGCGGGAACGGCGGCGGTTGCTGCTGTCGGTAAGCGATATTTTTAAACGGCAATTGACGACTACGTCAGGGCTAACCTGACACGGCCTATCACAACAAGACAACTCTATCGATGCTGCCCTATCGCAGCGCAGCCAAATTGCCGCCGCCAACCTGACGGAAATGTAATCACGCGCGGGCTGATGATGTGACATCTTGCTCGCAAAATGGCGGCTGGCACCGACTCTCTGAAGCGAGCCATGGCCCTACTGTGGCAGCGCTTTCGTATCTGCCTGGACTCCGACTGACTGGATACCCCTCGATGCATTCCAGAACATCAAGACGCACTTTCGTGAAAGCCTTGGCGGCAGGCGGGGTACTCGCAGGCTTTGGGCTGTGGCGCAGCCCGGTGTGGGCAATTACCAGTCAGGGGCAGCCGAATGTGCTCGCGGGCACTCATTTCGATCTGACTATCGGTGAAATGGGGGTGAACTTCACGGGCACGCCCCGCTCCGCCATGACCATCAACGGCAGCCTCCCCGGCCCGATACTGCGCTGGCGCGAGGGCGATACGGTGACGTTGCGGGTCAGGAATCGGCTCAAGGAAAACACCTCGATCCATTGGCACGGCATCATTCTGCCGGTGAACATGGACGGTGTACCGGGTCTGAGTTTTCACGGCATCGAACCGGGCGGCCTGTACGTTTATTCGTTCAAGGTCAAACAGAACGGCACCTACTGGTATCACAGTCATTCCGGGTTCCAGGAGCAGGTCGGCGTCTACGGCCCTTTGGTCATCGATGCAAAGGATCCCGAACCCTTCAGCTATGACCGCGACTATGTGGTGATGCTGTCCGACTGGACGGATGAAGACCCAGCGCGGGTCATGAAGAAACTCAAGAAACAATCCAGTTACTACAACCTGCACAAGCGCACCGTCGGCGACTTCATTGATGACGTCAGCAAGAACGGTTGGTCTGCCACCGTCGCGGATCGGAAAATGTGGGCTGAAATGAACATGAACCCCACCGATCTTGCCGACGTTAGCGGCGCCACCTACACCTACTTGCTCAACGGACAGGCTCCTGACAGCAACTGGACAGGCATTTTCAAGCCCGGCGAACGGCTGCGCCTGAGGTTCATCAACGGCTCGGCGATGAGCTACTTTGACGTGCGTATTCCTGGGCTGAAAATGACTGTCGTCGCCGCAGACGGGCAGTACGTGAAACCGGTGAGCGTCGATGAGTTCCGCATCGCCGTGGCCGAAACCTTTGATGTGATCGTCGAACCCACCGAAAATGCATACACCTTGTTCGCCCAGTCGATGGATCGCACCGGTTTCGCGAGAGGCACATTGGCTGTACATGAAGGGCTCTCGGCCCCTGTGCCGCCCCTGGATCCACGTCCGTTGATCACGATGAGCGACATGGGCATGGGGGATATGGCCGGCATGGATCATGGCGATATGACGGGTATGACCCAGGACTCGATGCAAGGCATGGAGAGTATGGATCACAGCCAAATGGCGGCCGGCGAGGACAACGGCATGCAGGGTATGACGGGCATGGACGGTGGATCGATGCAGAGCATGGATCACAGTCAGACGCCAGGCTCGGCAGACACGTCGGGGCACTCGATGCCGGGCATGAGCAGCATGGACTCGATGGAGCCTCACCCGGCCTCGGAAGCGAATAACCCGCTGGTCGACATGCAGACGATGAGTCCCACACCGAAACTCAACGATCCTGGCATGGGACTGAGAAACAACGGTCGCCGGGTGCTGACCTACTCAGACCTGAAGAGCACCTTCCAGGATCCCGATGGTCGGGAACCCAGCCGCACCATCACGCTGCACCTGACTGGACACATGGAAAAGTTCTCGTGGTCTTTTGACGGCGTCAAATTCGCGGACGCCGAACCACTTCATCTCAAATATGGAGAGCGCATCCGAGTGGTTCTAGTCAACGACACCATGATGATGCATCCCATTCATCTGCATGGCATGTGGAGTGACCTGGAGGATGAAAACGGTGATTTCATGGTTCGCAAACACACCATCGACATGCCGCCCGGCACCAAACGCAGCTACCGCGTGACCGCCGACGCCCTGGGGCGATGGGCGTACCACTGCCACCTGATGTACCACATGGAAATGGGCATGTTCCGCGAAGTCCGTGTACAAGAGTAGGAGCCAGACATGAACTTCGATAGAACCGCTAAACCGCTACTCGCCGGCCTGGCCATCCTCGGGATGGGTGTCATGACGCTTGCTTATGGGCAGACCGAGCCAATGCAAGGTATGGACGGCAACCAGATGCAGGAGATGGATCACTCCCAGATGCAGGGTATGAAACCCGCAGCGCCCCAGCAAAGCCGTACACCCATTCCGGCGCTCACCGATGCCGATCGCGCGGCGGTGTTTGAAAGCCATGCCGGCCACCAGATGCACGACAGCGCCATCAACTCATTTTTCCTGATCGATCAACTCGAATGGCAAGACGCTGACAAGGGCAGCGCATTACGTTGGGAAGCCAACGGCTGGATTGGCGGCGACACGGATCGCCTCTGGTTGCGTACCGAAGGCGAGCGAACCAATGGCGTGACCGAAAGCGCTGAGCTTCAGGCACTCTGGGGACACGCCGTCAGTCCCTGGTGGGACGTGGTCAGTGGTGTGCGACAAGACTTCAAACCTGGTGCACCGCAGACCTGGGCGGCGCTGGGACTGCAAGGCATGGCGCTCTACGACTTTGAAACTCAAGCCACCGCTTACCTGGGCGAGGCCGGCCAGACCGCGCTGCGGCTCAAGGGTGACTACGACATTTTGCTGACCAACCGTTTGATTCTGCAACCCACTGCGGAAATCAACCTCTATGGCAAAAACGACCCGCAACGGGCCACAGGCTCAGGGCTGTCGGACACCGAGGTCGGCCTGAGACTGCGCTATGAAATACGCCGCGAGTTCGCACCTTACATCGGCGTGACCTGGAACCGCGCCTACGGCAAAACGGCAGATTACCGCCTCGAAGAAGGCGAAGACCAGAGCGATACGCGCTTTGTCGTCGGTGTGCGAATGTGGTTCTAAACCTGACCGAAAGATACATCCCTACATCCATTCTAACAGTAACACCCCACCCACGGCCCAGGCCGTCAGGAGCCTTGCATGTCATCGTTTAAAGCCCTCGGTGTTGTCGCTGCACTCAGCATCGGTTTGTTGTTGAGCACTGCCGCCCAGGCGCATCCAAAATTACTGTCCTCCACCCCGGTCGATGGCGCCACCGTGGCTGCACCGGCAAAAATCGAACTGAGTTTCTCGGAAAAGCTCACCACCCAGTTTTCCGGCGCGAAACTGATCATGACCGAAATGCCGGGCATGTCCGCCCACTCCCCCATGGGTGTCAAAGCGAGTGTCGCGGGTAGCGACGATCCGAAAATGATGGTCATCACTCCGGCAGCGCCGCTCACACCTGGCACATACAAGGTCGAGTGGAGGGCGGTTTCTTCCGATACCCACCCGATCACAGGTACCGTGACCTTTAAAGTCAAGTGATCCATGGACGACTCCATCTACATTAGCCTTCGCTTCGCGCTCTATATCGACTTGATGCTGCTCTTCGGGCTGGCACTGTTTGGCCTGTACAGTCTCAGAGGAAAGGAACGTGCAGACGGTGCCGTGTTGAATTTTGGGTCGTTGCTGGTGGGAACTGCCCTTATCGGCATACTGCTATCGATGGTGGCCATGCTACAGATGGCCAAGACGATGAGCGGCGTGTCCAGCGTCATGGAGCTGCATCACCACATCCTGCAGATGATGTTGATGGACACTGACGTCGGGTTGACCTGGATGGTTCGGATAGCCTCATTGACCTTGGCGGTCATCGCCGCGACTCTCAATCGACGAAGCCCGGCATTGAGCCTCTGGCTGGCCACATTGTGTGGGGCCATCGCCCTCGCGACGCTCGCCTGGACGGGACATGGCGCCATGGATGAAGGCAGTCGACGCTACCTGCACTTCACCAGCGATATTGTCCATCTTCTGGGTGCAGGCAGTTGGTTGGGCGCTCTCGCTGCATTTGCGCTGTTATTGCGCTCAACCAACCTCACAGGCGATCTGCAGATACGGTTGCTGGCTCGAACGCTGACTGGTTTCGAATCAGCGGGGACGCTTATCGTCGCAACCCTGACTATCACCGGGATCGTCAACTATCTGATGGTTGTCGGGCCAGCATTCGAGACATTGACCTCCAGCACGTATGGGGCCCTGCTGTCTTTGAAGGTCTTCTTGTTCGCGGGGATGCTGGTATTTGCGGCGGTAAACCGCTTTCACCTGAGCCCGCTGCTTGAGCGATCCATTCAGGCAGATACTCACACCGTCGCGATAAACGCTTTACGGCGCAGCATGATTCTAGAGTTCTCGGTCGCGGTGATCATTATGGGCCTGGTTGCCTGGCTCGGCACACTCAGCCCAGAGATGGAGATGTCCGCTGAGTCCCCATGAAGTGAATGATGAGCGACCAGCTCCGGGACAAACCAAACTGCTCAATTCTGAGCCTGCCAAGTTCCGCCAGATTTTCAACCAGGTCCCAAAGCATGTTTTTTTGAACTGGCATCTATCAGCCTCTCACGCATACTGATAAAGCGGCACCGTTCATTCATTCTTCCAGAAGCTGCTTGCGGATATCCAGCAGTTCTTGGTGACGCTCCTCACTGGTCTTTGGATATGACATTTTCAGCCCATCCAGCACATCTGAAAATATCTGAGATACGATCAGTCGGGCATTTTTCTTGTCATCGGCAGGCACAACATACCAAGGCGTCTCAGTCGTGCTCGTTGCACTAAGGCATTTTTCGTAGGCCTGCATATAGTCTTTCCAATACTTGCGTTCCTCGATATCCGCAGCACTGAATTTCCAGTTTTTTTCCGGCTTGTCGATGCGGTCCAGGAAGCGTTTTCGTTGCTCTTCTTTCGACAG
Organism: Pseudomonas veronii; assembly: GCF_001439695.1. GTDB lineage: Bacteria > Pseudomonadota > Gammaproteobacteria > Pseudomonadales > Pseudomonadaceae > Aquipseudomonas > Aquipseudomonas veronii. Next base: position 233,935 of record NZ_JYLL01000004.1, on the reverse strand, counting down.
ATGGAGAAAAAATTTGATGATGCGTGTTCCGTTACCTGACAGGTGGCGCTCCAAATTGGAGATTGAACGATATCGCTCCCGCCAGACAGTACTATTGTTTTCAAGAGCATCCGGGAGGCCCTCGCTTCGGAGAATTTCCGGATGGACACGGGCTATCAGTACCTCCTCGTAGTACGACCGATTGAATATGCCAATCTGTCCGCGTCCCGGTAGGTTGCGTGTGGTTCGCCATAGAAAGTCGTGCTCCAACTCAGCCGCGCTGGGATGCTTGAAGCTGAATACCTGGCAACCTTGCGGATTCACACCTGACATCACATGCTTGATGGCACCATCTTTTCCTGCGGCATCCATCGCCTGGAAAATCAGCAGAATGGCATGGCGATTGGACGCGTAAAGCAGCTGCTGCTGCGCGCTCAGTTGCGCAACATGCGTTGTCAGAAGCTGGCGATATTGCTGTTTTGACTTGTAGAAAGGTTCCACCTTGGTCGGCCACTTATGGAGATTGACCTCGTCGCCTTCCCGTACTCTAAAATCCGCCGAGTTTATTTTCATATTCCGCCTTTCGGTGCCGCTGGCGCGGTGACTGGTTGTCTTGAAGCTGCATTGGCAACTCGCCATCTGATCAATGCAACCTTCAAAGTGTCGTTCAGGATTAGACAGGAGACTAGCGCATAACCGAATAATGCGATCACCCGCCTTCCGCGCAATACGCTGGGCCTGGTGATCAACGCCCTGCCCCTTCGCAGGCCTGCCCCACCCTACCCCATCGGCCCGCGACCACTGAGCAAGAGCACAACGCCGGTTATTGATCCTCTCCAAGCAGACCTAGCCGATAAGCCCACTGGGTCATATCGGCAGCGTTGTGTGCGTCCAGTTTCTTCATCAGGTTGAGCCGATGGGTCTCTACGGTTTTGAGGCCGATACACAAGATCTCGGCAACGTCGCGATTACGCGCGCCTTCGGCGACCAGCTTCAAGACCTGGCGTTCTCGCCCGGTCAGGCCGACACCGCTGGCCGTGTGCCCAGCGCCGCGTAGTGCCATGACTTGAGCGGCATCGAGACCGGCATCGATATAGATTCTCCCCGCGCGCACCTGGGCGATCGCCTGGAGCAAATCTTCGCGGCGGCTTCGCTTGAGCACATAGCCGACCGCGCCGGCCTCCAGCGCCAGCGCGGCGTTATGCTCGGAGACCGTGGAAGTCAGGGCGATGATCAGGATGGCCGGCCAGCGCCTGGCGATCAGGGTCAGGGCCGAGACGCCATCGAGCAACGGCATATTCAGGTCCATCAACACCAGATCGGGTTGCAAGGCACGGCACATGGCGACGGCTTGCTGACCGTCTTCGGCCTCGCCAGCCACGCTCAGCTCAGGCACATCGGCCAGCAGCGCACATAACCCTTCGCGAATCATCGCGTGGTCATCCACCAGCAGTAAACGGCACTCAGGCATCGTCAGGGTTTCCAGTTTTTTCAGAGAGGCCGGGCTGACGCGCAGCCAGGGTCAGACCATGCATTTCCAGTTGCAACAGCGCAGCGACCATCGTGGCGGTATCCGCGTCAGCGGCGGCCCGTTCCATCAACGCAGCCGACGCCTCCAACGCTGCTTCAGCGAATTGCCCGGCACTTCCCTTGAGGCTATGGGCGATACGCGCAGCTTCGGCATGATCGACCTGCGCGACCGCCTCCTTGAGCCGAACCAGCAAGGCCTGGCAGTCCGCCATGAACAAACGCTGCAGACGAGGTGCGCGGAGTGGATCTTGTTCCTGGAGAGGCGTCAGCGGCGGTACGGTCCGTGCCAGTCTCGGTGCGGTGGGCTCTACGCTGCGCAACTCCATCCCGCGTGCCTGCTGGCGCACAATCACCTGCGTGATCGCATCGAACAGCTGCGTCGGTAGCACGGGCTTGGCGAGATAGTCATTGGCGCCGGCTTCGATGAAACGTTCCCGGTCACCGCTCATGGCATTGGCGGTCAAGGCGATGACGTAAACATCCTCATCCAGCACTGGGCGCTGCCCCGAACGCAATTGACGAACCGCCTCCATGCCATCCATTCGCGGCATTTGCCCGTCCATCAAGACCGCATCGAAGATCTTCCGGCCGAGTATTTCCAGGGCCTCGACACCGTCGCGGGCATGAGCGACGCGATGGCCGAAACGCTCCAGGAACAACTGCGTAATCTCGCGATTGGTGGCGATGTCATCGACCACCAGGACATCCAGGCTGACGTCATGCCGCTCCAGGCTGCGCAGCGGCGAGGCCGTTTCGCAGAGCGTCGGCGTTGCGCCGCTCTGCACCTCGCACAAGGTGCGATAGAAATGCTGGCGACGCAGTGGCCTGACAACGCACGCAGCCAGGCCGTGGGCGCGCAGTTCATCGGCGGACGGCAGTGATTCGACCTGCGAGGCCATCAGCACGATACGCGCGGTTGCCAACGCCGGGGCTGCACGGCACAGGTCGGCGAACTCGACACCATCGACCCTGGGCAGGCGCCAATTGACCAATACCAAGTCGAACCGGACACCCAATTGCGCCTGCTCGTGCATCAGGCTCAGTGCTTCTTCGGCAGACGCCGCTTCCTGGCACAGCATCTGCCACTGGCCGAGCATCTCCATCAATGCCCCGCGTTCATCGGCGTGCTCATCCACCACCAGGGTCCGCAGCCCCCACAACCTCGGGGCGTCGGCCGCGCGCGCCGGACACTGCGGCAAGGGCAAGGTCAGTGCAAAGGTCGAACCCACTTCCGGTTGGCTGTGCAACGCGATACCGCCGCCCATCAAGCCGGCCAGACGCTGGCTGATGGACAAGCCCAACCCGGTACCGCCGTAGTTTCGGGTGGTGGAGGCATCGGCCTGCAAAAACGCCTCAAACACCGAGCGCTGTGCGGATGGCGCGATACCGATGCCGGTATCGATCACCTGAAATCCGAGCAGGTCGCCATCCCCCCGCCAGACCAGCAGGCGAATCGAGCCGCTGGCCGTGAACTTGACCGCGTTACTCAGCAGATTGAGCAGAATCTGCCGCAGTCGCCACGGATCGCCGATCACCTGCCCCGGTACATCGGTGGCGATATGGCAGATCATCCGCAGGCCCTTTTCCGCTGCGCGCGGCGCCAACAGCTCGGTGACATCTTCCAGCACTTCGGTCAGATCGAACTCGACCTGCTCGATATTCAGGTTGCCCGATTCGATTTTGGAAAAGTCCAGGATGTCGCTGATCAGCGCCAGCAAGGCTTCGGAGTGCTCACGGATGGCCGTGACAAAATGTTGTTGTTGCGCCGTGAGCAACGTATCCGCCAGCAAGTGATTCATGCCGATGACCGCGTTCATCGGGGTACGGATCTCGTGACTCATATTGGCCAGGAACTGCCCCTTGAGTTGGTTGGCCTGGTTGGCCATATCCCGGGCGCCCTGCAGTTCCTGGGTGCGGACCTCCACCAGGTGCTCCAGCCCGGCCTGCTCGGCCTGCAATGCATCGAGCAAGCGGTTGTACGCCCTGGCGAAGCGTCCCAGCTCATCGGTGCGTGCCTCTGGCAAACGACGCGACAGGTCGTCGCCGCGAGCGGTCTCTTCGATTTCCCGCGCAAACCGGGCCAGCGGCTGCGCCAACTCGCGATGCAACACCCAGAGCAAACCAAGGGCCAGCAGGATAAAGCCGACAATCGCAAAAGGTACCTCGGCAAGAATCAGGCCCAACGCGCCGGCGCGCAGTTGCGCTTGCGGATACAGCGTCAACAGATACCAATCCGGTTGTGGCAGGTGAGCGACGATCATCGGCGTGTCGGCGTCGAAGCGGCCGATCTGCGGGAAGCCGACTGCGGCAGGCAAATCCGCGATCAGTTGCTTGAGCCTGTCGTGGGAAACCGCCCCCAGCGTATTGCCGGAAAGGTCGGCAATGCGCTGACCCTGTGCATCCAGCAACAGGCTGGGATAGCCATTGAGCAACTGCCCGATACGGGCCAATCGCTCATCCAGCTTCAGTTCATAGCCGGTCATGAACAATGGCTTGCCCGATGCATCCCGGGCGACCATCGCAACGCTGATCAACTGGCGGCCCAGCAACGGCTCGTAATAGGGGCCGTCCCACACAACCTCGGGCCCACCTGCCGGCAGCCCCTCGAACAGCGCCCGCAAATGGGTCGCCCGGGCCTGGGCGAAGCCCGAAGGAATATCGACTTGCGTGGAAAAAGCCGCCCCCGCGTCGGGAAAATAGAAAAACGTATCGACGGTCATCGCCTGGCCGGCCGTGCCGAATGCTTCGGCTGCGGAAGCGGCGCGGGCCAACCGCTCAGTGGCGGCGGCAGTGTCCGTGGCGCCCTGCCCGGGCGGGTTGAGCACCCAATGCAGGGTGCTGCGCTGGAAAATATTGCTGCCGAACTCGTTTACCGCGCCGCCGTTCCAGCGTGACATGAGTCGTCTGGCGCCCTCCTCCGCATCGCGAAAATCGTCATTGTCGACACTGGAGAGCAGCGCCAGGCGCTGGCTGAGATCGTCCAGCGCCTTGCCTTGCAGCTGTTCATACGTGCGCCAGGCGCTAAGCCCGGCGGCCACGCACCAACTCAACGCCAGTACCAGCGCCAACACACAGGTAATGCGCAGCGCCAGTGACGCGCGCCACCCCTTCATCACAGGTCGACCTTACTGGCGGCGGCACTGTCGAGCGTGGCGGCCACGCCCATTTTGCGCACAATATCGCGGATCGCCCGTTGCGCAGCCGCGTCGTCACGCAGCGCCACCACCAGCAACCGCGTCACCTTGTCACCCGTTATCGCCTGCGTGGCTTCGCGCCGGCTGGTCAAGCCGAGGATACGCAGCTGCTCCTCAAGGTTCTTCAAGCGCGTCTCGTTGCCATAGGTGCCAAGATCCAAGCGCAGCCCTTCACCTGCCGACAGCCCCGTTACCACGGGCCGGGGCGTCCAGCACCAGGCAATCTGGGTCGGCGGTTGAATACTCGCGACCCCCTGTTCGACGGGTGAACCGAGGGCAGCCAGCCGCACATTCGTCGCGGCCGCCTGGGTATCCATCGCCGCCAACTGTTCGGCGGTGGCACTCAAGCGTGCATCGATGAGATTGGCCTCGCGCTGCATTTGGTCGGCCTGGTCGTACTTGTCCAGCAACACCTGTTCGCCTTCCTGGCGGTACGTCAGTTGGATGCCGATGAGATTCTCACTGCCCATCAAATTGCGCTGGCCGGGGAAATCGTCGGCGCTGAAGGTGTGTTGCCCACCGTTGAACAGCCGCAGGAAGTCCACGAACGCGCGGTCTCCGGTCCAGTGCCGGGTCAGCTTGAAGTTGGCGAAGCTGATCTCCAGGGCGACATCGGCACAGGCCCCCGGCGCCCAGACGAAGCTGGCGCTGGTGGGGAAGTTGAAGTTGTCCAGTACCGTCGAACGGCCACTGCATTGCAGCGTCAGGCGCGTCTGCTGGGGCAGCGAACGGGCACCAAGGTTGACCTGCGACGGCGCGGCGGACAATTCCACCACCGCCGCGGTGGCCTGCAGTATGGCGATGCTCTGCTTGAGCTCCGCCCGTTGCGCCACAAGGCCTTTTTGCTCGGCTTCCAGTGCCTGTCGGCTTTGCTGCTCCGTGGCCTGCTGGGCCTGACTCTGTCGCTCGGCACCGAGCAGATCGTTGCGCGCATGCTGCATGCGGCTGACATAGGCGTAGAACGCACCGGTCAGCGGAATTTGCACACCCAGCGCCTCCCGTCCGCTGTAGCGCTGCACATCGCGTTGCACGAAGGTTTTCACCGCTCCGCTCATAAAGGCCGGCAGTTGACCGCGCTCGCCGTACAGCAACTCGTTGAGCATGACCGGGTCCTGCACGCCCTGAATCGAGCTGAGCAACTGCCCGCTCCAGTCGCCTTGCAGGCGGCAGGCTGCCACTTCGGCGGCGTAATGTGAGGAGAAATCCAACTGGCCGGTGGCCAACGCCCAGACCGCATCTTCACGCGGGTCCGGCCCCTTCAGCGCCTGGATCAAGGCGCTGCGCACGCTGTCGGCTTCCCAGAGCGGTGCGGACTTCACCGACGGATCGGCGCCGAAGCCCCACGTCTCCACGGCCACCTGGAACGCTTGCGCATCGCTTTTCTGCAGATCGGCCACCACACCTTTCATCAACTGCTGGAACCTGGCCAAGGCACGGGCTTGGGTCAACTCGTCGCGCAAGCCGTTGACGCCACTCTCGATCGAACCGCCACTGGCCACGCCCTTGAGCATATCGCCGCCCAGGGCATTGGTGATTTTCAGACTGCCCAGCGCCCCCGCTTCGGCATGCAGATCGTTGTTACTGGCCAGTTCAAGCAAACGATCGAGCGACACCGCGCGGCTCGCCCAAGGTGCCCGCTGCTCGGGCGGGATCAAGGCAAACCGTTCGGCACTGCGATGCAACAGCTTCAGGAACGGATCATTGGGCGTACCGACCACACTCAGGGCCAATTGCCAGTCACTGCGCGTCTTCAAGCGTGTCTGTGCACTGAGCAGGCTGCCCTGGATAAACCGATACCAGGCGTCCTGGGTATCGCTTTGGTACTGATCGAGGAATTTCACCCGCTGTGTCTTCCACAACGCGCTGTCACGGCTGGCGAGGCCGAGTTCATCCATGAACGCAAAAATCGCGCTGTGCCCTTGCAACGTATAGGCACCGGAAAGACTCAACCCCGGGTTATCGCTATCGCTCCAGTATTCCGTCAGCCGGATCGGTTGCAGATTGCCCTGCAGTTCCGCCCAGGCTTTCAGCCACGTCAGGGGGCGCCCTTCAAGCCCCATGCTCTCCAGCTGGCCCAGCAAGGCGGCGCGTTGGCCCTGCATCTGCGCCATATCGGTTTGCCACTCCAGATAGGAGCGATAGCTGCTCCCCAGGGTGACCAGTTGCCCGGCGCTGGTCGCTTCCTTGGAACCGTAGGTCAGGTTCAGGAAACCCACCTCGGAACCCGGCAGCGGCAAGTTATCCATCGACTGGTTATTCAGGCGGGCATCGAGCAGGTTGATCCGGCGCACGAGGAATTCGGCATACGCGGCAATCAGCCGTGGATCGCCGCTGTTCAACGCGCCGCGCAGGTTCTGCGAAATGAAACCATCGAATACCGGCGTGCGTATTTCGCTGTCGAACAACCTCACGTAGTCAGAGCGGTAGTGCTCCTGGACCTGTTCGATATGGCGTGAGAACGGCAGCAAACCATGCCATCCGCCCTGCTGCTGGTCAGATAAGCTGATCAACGCTTGGCGAAACCGACGCAGCGCATCCAGGTCGCTCTCCAGCCCACCGTTGAAGTCCTCGGCCGCTGGCGGCTCGTCCAGCGCGTCGGTGAGCACGGCTTGAGTGTGGTGGTCGGCATACACCAGCAATGCGCCAAAGCCGATACACAGCCCCAGCCAGCCGATGACTGCGGCGTGGGCCAACAGCCTGCGCCAGCGATGCCAGCTATCGATGGGCTGATAGGCGTGGCGTTGCGCAGGCAAAAGCCTGCCCAGCAACTCATGACTGAACCAGCCTTCGCTTGTGCCGTCTGCCTCTTGCCCTTGCGCGGTCAGGAACAGCCCGCAGAGCAGCGGCAACTCACTGTAGGGGTTGGCGTCAAACGCGGGTAACAGCAGATGCTGGAGACGCGAGCGCAGTTCAACGATGCGCTCCGGCAGGCTGAAAGCCTCTTCATCCGGCAGGCCACGCACGCCCAACTCGATGCGCAGGTCGAACAGACGCTGGCCAAGCCCGCTGAACATCTCTTCGAGAAACACCTGCGCCGCCCCCGTGCGCTGTTGGCTGAGCAGGCCAAACGGTTGCTCGCGTTGTGGCGGCGTGAGAGCGCAAGCCCACTGGGTGAAACCCGGCAAGGCTTCGGCACCGGTAATGATGAAATACACCGGCAGACGGGCACCAAAGACCTTCACCAGATCATCCAGGCGGCGGCGCAGATTGTGTCCCTGCTCGGCCAGGCGCGCATCGGAGTCGCTCAACAAGCGCTGGCAGTCGATCACCAGCAGTACACCGTTGAGGGGTTCGCGGCGCCGCGAACGCAGCAGCCAGTACAGCAACCGTCGCCATTCCGGGCCGGCGTCGCTGTTGCCCTCCGCCATGCGGCCGGCGGGGTCAATGATCACGCCACGCTCAAGGAACCACCAATCCAGAGTGCCAGTCGAGGCCGCCGGCTTTCCACCGCGGGTCGAACGCAAGGCCGAGGTCAGCCCGCTGTTGCCCAGCAACCGCCGGGTGCCGCTGCCACTCTCGCCCAGCGTCAGGAACCAGGGCAGCACATACAACGGTGAACCCAATCGACTCAGGCGCGACTGGCGCAACATCTGCACGCCGCTGTTCCAGTCCTGATCAAGCGCCGGCGCTTCATCGCGACGACTCTGGGGCAACTCGCTGTTCATCCGGCGACGCAAGCGCCAGGCATACCAGCGTCGCCCGACCCCGCGCAGGCAAAAAACCACCAACAGCGTCACGATGCAAATCAGCGGCACGTACCACAATGGCCAGCTTTTGTAGAGCGCCAGGCCCCAGAGCAATAGCACGATGCACGCCAGCAGCAGCACCCAGAGCAACAACACCCCTGCTTTCTTCAACATCAGCGCATCTCCAGCAATTGGCTGACTTGTCGACCCAGCGAGAGATCGAAACTGATGTAAAGCACGGTCAACAGAATCAACGGCACCCCGATCAGCAACAGCAGCGAAAGACCGGGCAAGCCCCGGCGCACCACACGCAGGCGCGTTGGCAGGTGGTCCTCGGGTTGTTCGAAGAGATGGCTGTTGGCGTCCAGCGGCACCATCTGCCGATCGAGAATGATCCGCTCCAGGCAAAGCCGACGGTATTGCATCAGTTCACCACCCGGGCGGGTCGCGTAACGCCCCTGGAAACCGCCGAGCAAGGCCAGGCCGAAGACCTCGCGGGCACCGACCGCCGCCTCGGGCAAAGCCTCCAGGCGTTGGAAGAACTCGACACCGGCACGACTGGTGGAAAAATAGTGGCGCTGCAACGGCGCCCGCCGCCATTCGGCCGCCCCGGGCCATTCGCCGGACATGGCCGCTTCGTCGATCCAGGCGACCACTGCGAACAGCGCCTCGCGCACTTCGGCTTCGGCAAAGTGCAGCTCGCGGGCCCGATTCGCGGCGCCATCGAGCTGCACGATGAGCGCCGGCGCAAGCGTCTCATAGGACTGTGCCGGATCAACGAAGCCGCGCTTGGCAGCCTCGAAACTCGACATCCAGCAGTCAGCCAGGCGGGGATTGATCATGTGCGAACCACCACCAGGTCGATACTCAGGTCAGCCGGCGGCTGGGGCAGGAAGAACGCCGCCTGACGCTCCTGCTGCAGCGTTTCCCAACCCTCGCTCAGCGTTTCCAGGCGGAAGTACAACGCGCCGGCCACCCGCGGCAAGCCCTGGGGCGGAACCTGCAGATAGATCAACTCAACCCCGGGCAACGCGCGGTTGACCAGGCCTTGCATGACGCTGAGAGCTCCCAGCTTGCCATCCAACGGCAGGCACTCGGCCAGCCACACCGGATCGACCAGACTGCGCGCCACCAGATAGTAACGATGCCGCGCGCCGAAAAACGCGTCCGGCAATGGAGCCTGATAAAACCCGTCCTGCAGTTGCAGGTGGACCAGCAACTCTGAGCCGATGCTGATCTCATTGAGCTGCTGGCCGATCAGGGCCACCAGTGCGATCGTCGCCGCGCCCGCGTCCTCATGCTTGTAGGCCGGCACCAACAGACGGCCATCCGGGGTTTCGCCGAGCATGTCGCAGACATCGGAAAACAGACTCAACTCACCAACAAGTTGGCGCAGGGTGCCGTAAAGCTGCCATGGCGACACCTGCGGGGTTTCCAGCAAATGCGTCAGCAACGGGCCATAGCGATTCAGTACCGCCAGGGCCATCAGGTGGTTGACCTGGGCCGCGTCGAGATCGCCCCGCCGCGACTCCCCCGGCTGCTTGTACACCGACAACTGCCGCGCCCGGCCGACCAGTTCGTCGCGGACTTCGCGCAAGGTTTGCAGGAGCATCGGCGATGCCGCCAGATTGACCGACGGCGGCACGTAGCGTTGGGCCGGCCGGAGGCGATCACCGTCTAGCTCAAGCCGTGCAATCGGCAGCAGCTCGTAGGCGCTCAGATGCTCCAACTCATCGTCCCAGAACAGCCGCAACACATAGGACATGGGGCGCACCCGCGCTTCCGGGGAGTCGCCGAGACGGTCACCGATCACTTCCGGATCGGCCGCCACGATAAAGCGCGCTTCGGCCCGGGACCCCGCCGACAGTGTCTCGAACACCTGCGCGTTGGCGTCCCCCGGCAGCAAGCGGCGTAGCCCCACAAACAGCGTGCGGCCGCCACTGAATTCGCCGAGGTCAAGTGTGCGCGACTCCAGCATCGCATTGCCCGGATATTCGGCCAGCGTGCCTTCGGCAAAGCGCACCGACAATTGCTCCAGCAGGCACTGTTTGGCAACCAGCGCGGGCTCGTTGATCTTCAGCGAGATCAAACCCCACGGGTACGGATGGTTCAACTCTGTGGTCCGGGTCAGACGATGCTCGATACGCGCATCGTTCTGTTGAAAATGCTGAGGCTGGAGGAACAAGCCCTGGTGCCAATACAACAACTGATCGATATTCATAGGGCTCGGTTTCAGGCAAAAAATTGAAAAAGCGTGGCCACTGCAACGCTCACGGCAAGCAGCTCAGTCCTGTGCGCCGGGCAGGCGCACCTCACCCTCTCGGGGCTGCACCGGCTTGGGCAACGCCAGGCGACTCTCCTTGCCACGCAACAGCGCATCGGGCCCGACGAGCAGGTCAATGGCGATGGGGCGCGGGGTGGCGGTCCAGGTCTTGCTGAAAAACCCTGTCGACGTCACGTCGACGCCGATCTGATAGAGCTTGACGCTGCGCGTCGGGTCCAGGTGCGCGTAACCGGCGGCGATACCGACCATCTTCGCGCCCTCCAGTCGCGGCAGGCTCAACTGGCGGGTCTGGCCCGGCTCGATAAACAGCCGCGTCAGCCCGATCATCCCGGGCGGCGCGCTGTTCATCAGCAGCAGGCTGCTCAGTTGCTGGGAGCTGCCGGTGTAGGCGGAAAACGCACTGATCTGATCGAACTGCGTGACCACCACCAACAGGTTATGCGCCTGGCCGTCGTACTGATTGAGGTCGTTGTCGGCGGTGAAGCTCAGCTCGATGGCGTTTTCGGTGTAGTCCCATTTGAGCGCGGTGAGGGCCTTTTGCTCGGGGGTGAGGTCCTGGCTGCTGCAGGCGGCGAGCAGGATGCACAGGGCCAGTCCGCCCATGGAAAACTTGATGGAGGGCGCACGCCCCGCGCTGCTCACGCCATCACCAGCACAGCAGTCTGGCTCGGCTGCGAAACCGTCCCCATGGTGTTATTGGCGTTGTGCATGGTCTGGCAGGTGACACGCACGGCGGGCTTACCGGCGACCATCACTTTGGTGCTGCCATCGATGAAGATCATTTCACCCTTGACCTTGCCGCTGGTGACGCCACCGGCCACCCCAGCTTCATCGCCACTGGTCATCAACACCTTGCTCGACATATTCATCGCTGGCATGCCGTCCACCAGCACGTCCATCACCAACCCACCCGGGTCCGCGGCGCTGGTATCGGCAGCGTTGGGATAAGGCAATGGCACTGGCCCGGCGGGCGGAACGGGCGTCTTGCAGATATCGGGCACCGTGGACAGCGCCATCGCACCGCCATTATTGAGCATATACATAATCGATCTCACCCCAGCTTGATGCTGTCGCCATCAATGGCAACGCTACGTTGTGCATTCAGGTCCAGCGTGTCGGCCTGCACGCTCCAGTCATCGCGCACACGCTGGCGCAAGGAGCCGGAATAAAGTTCTTCATGGCCTTCGACGCGACGGCGGCTGTCAGCAAAATCCGCCTCGTGGCGCACGGCCTTTTCGCGGTGATAAACGCTGCTGTCGTGGCGCTCGACCCAGTGGTTCTGAAGATGCTCGCCACTCATGGCCAGGGTGCCGACAGTCAGATGGGCACGCTGCATCTGCACACTGCCCTGCTCGGCGCACACCCGTAATGCGAGACCGGCGTCAAGGCTCACACCGTCGCGGGCCTGAATGCTCAACGCGCCGGCGGGCAGGCTCAAATGCAGGTCACCCTCCAGATGCATACGCGCCGGTTGAGCGATGGCGCGTTCCAGCACGCTAAGGATGTAACCGCCTTGCGCGTCCAGGCTGACCAACACCTTGTCCCCCACTGCCGGACGCACCAGGCAACCGAATGCGGGTTTTAGCCAATAGCGGCGGCCATCGCTGCTGACCACGCCGAAACGCTCGCCATCCAGTGCGTTGACCTGCGCATGACGCAATTGAGCAGCGGCATCGCAATACTGCGGGGCTTCATTCATCTCGATTTTCCTAAAGAGGCAGGCTGCCATTGCTCGGCGGCGAGGCGTTCGGTATCTACGGGCTGGATGGCCTGGGGGTTGCTCTGCTGCCAGTCGGCCTGGGTGAAATCAGCGGCATGGGCATTCATGCCGGTCACGTCGGCGGCGACGAACGAGGCGCGTGGCGCAAGCAACGCGGTGCAGTCGGCATAACGCAACAGGGCGCGGTCAAAGCGTGCGCCTGGCATCTGGGCGTCGATCAGGATGGCCATCTCCAGAACGGCATCACTGAAATCGACCGAGTCAAAATGGCTGGCATTGAACAGAGCGCCCTTGAGATGGGCACCGGCAAACATCGGCGCGGTTCCCTTGCTACGGTAGAACGACGCGCCCTCGGCCTGCGCGGCATGAAAATCGGCCCCGCTCAACGACGATTCGTCGAAGGCACACTGCTGCAACGACGCCAGACCGAAGCGCGCCTGATCGAGTTGGCAATCGATCAATCGTGCCTTCGCAAAATGCGCCGACTGGGCATCAAGGCCCGTCAGATCGCAGCGGTTCCATTGGGATTTGCTCAACTGGGCGGCTGCCAGCCTGATACGCGGTACCCGGCACTCCGCGAGTGTAAACGCCTGTAGCTGTGCGCCCGACAGATCCAGATCCTCGCCGTGGCATTGCGCCCAGCTGGTCTTGTTCCAACGCACATTCGTGAACAATGCGCCCTGCAATGAACACCCGTTCATGTACAACGAGTCCGCGGTGCTGTCGGAAAAATCGGCGCCGTCCAGGCGGCAGTCTTTCCAGTGGCTTTGGGTCAGCATGGCGCCATTGAATTGCGCGCCACGCGCATCCACTTGTTCCAGCCGCGCGTTGCTCAAATCGACACCGCGGTAGTCGCCACCGGCCAGATTCAACGCGCGCAAGGGCTGCCAATCAGCCAGCAATGCCCTTAGACGCTCAGCACTTAATACCTCAAGCATGAGTCAGGCTCTCCTTGAGTCGGCAGCGCGTCATCAATGCCTGCTCCAGGCGCACATCGCTGCCGTGCACAGCGTCACTGGCCAAGCCATGCAAGTTGCTGCCACTGAGGTTGGCCTGCTCCAGGCATACCTTGCGCAAGCGGCCGTTAAGCAGGTTGGCGCCAGACCAATCAGCGCGACTCAAGTCACATCCCGACAGGTAGGCACCTTGCGCGACCAGCCCGACACCGTCGGAATCACTCAGGTCGCAACCGCTCAGCAGCGCGTCGTTAAGCCGTGCGCCGCGCAGGCTGGCGTGATTCAGATCGGCGTCTTGAAAACTGGCAGCGGTCAGGTCGGCATCGTCCAGGCGCACACCCGGCAAAACGCAGTGAGCGGCCAGGCGCAGGTTCTGCAGGTTGCACTCGCGCAAGTCCAGGTCGCGGCCCACCACCTTGGCGAAATCGGCTTTGCTGAGGTTGGCGCGGCGCATGTCCGTCGCGTCCAGTGTGCAGTCGTAGAGCTTGGCTTTGTGCAGGTTGCTGTCGGTGAGTCGTGCGCCGCTCAGGTCGCACTTATTGAGGCGTAGTTTGCTTAGATTGGCGTTGCTCAGTTGAGCCTTGTCGAGGCTGCATTCGTTGAGTTGGGCTTGTTGCAGGTTGGCTTCGGTGAAATCAGCAGCGGAGAAATCACAGTTCTGAGCGCGGATATCGATCAAGCTGGTGCCGCAGAACGAAGCGCCTTGGCATAGAACCCTATGAAACATTGCGTCCTGCAAGCGCGCCTTGCTCAGATCCGAAGCACCCAAGTCGCAGTCGATGAACTGACAGTGGCTCAGATCGGCGTTCTGCAGTCGAGTGCCATTGAGCTTGCAGCTCATAAAAGTGGTATTTCTCAGGTCAGCGCTGCTCAGATCGATTTCGCAAAGATCAAGGCTCTCCAAACTGAGGTCTTGCAGCGTCTTACCTGCCGCGTGCAATGCCAGCAGCCGCTCACGGGTCAGACTGCAGTATTCAGGAAGCGGGAGAATGGGGGCGAATTGGATTCGATCAGCCGCCAGCGCTTTGTTCATGGCGCTTAAAACACGGCCTATCTCAGCCTCCACGGCTTGAGACTCTGCTATGGCGGCAGTCAGTTTTTCCTTGGCTTGCGCCTGCTGGTCTGGAGGCAGCTCCAGGCGCTCAAGCATGTCCATGATATCGACCTTCGGTGCTGGCTGTTTAGCACGCGCCAACGCTTGCTCTGCATCTATGCCCAGCCGGGTCATCATCTGCTGGGCATACTCCATGCCTTGGGCCTTAGCCTTGGCGATTTCCGAATCAATTTCCAGCGCCAATGCCTCGGGGTCAAAGGGCTTGAGGGGGCGCATCGGTTCGCGCATCAGAACCGTAAAGTCCGTTTTCGCTGATGGTGGGTAATCGGTGGGGTTGAAAGGCAGGTTCATGCGAGTCGCCATCATCTGAGCGTATTGCATGCACTGCTCATGAGTTGCGCTTAACGCTGCATATTGCGCATCCGCAGCGGCCTGCAAACTGGCGATTATCGGCCCGGAGTCGAACGGGGTTGGTTCGACAGGCGCAACCTTGACCGACTCGACGGGAGGGCGTGGCCAAAGCCGCTCAATCCAGACTTGCGCGTCCAGCACGGGGTCACCCGCTCGCTCGAGGGCCATAGCCAATTTGACGATATCTTGCGCATCTATATCGAGTACCGGTACTTCGACGCGGTACAGCAGAAGAGCACTTTGCGCATCAGGGAACAGCCATACCGTATCCAGGTCCATCGACATTTCGGTAACGGGTACACGCTTATCCGCACGCTCAATAAACAGCCGTGGCCGCAGGCCCGGCAATCGCCCGGCGACCCGGGCCTCGGTAGGGTGCATGCCTGAGATCGACCAGGCTTCGTCGCCACGCCAAAAACCGGCGTTGCATTGGTCCTGCGCCACTTCATCGAACCAGCGCGCATCAGTATCCATCGGTAAGAATGGGGCGCGATAAGCAGTCCAATGCTCGTCAAGGGTGCCCATATACTGGCGGCGCTCAGCGCTTTGTACTGGCAATGGCAAAAAACTCGCCAGGGCTGGCCGATCATCGGGGTCAACAACTGTGGCATTCGCCACTTCCAGTTGTGCCAACGGCATTCCTTGCGCGGCGTCCACCTCCGGATAATGGCCTTTGCCTGTCGGATTATCTGGCCACTTATTACCGCCATAAGCGCTTTCAAAGTCCAACGGCAGGTTATCCAGTTGACCGGTCACAACGGACGTCCAACCCAGAGGCCCTTTGCGCCATTGCCGCGGCGCGAGTACATGCAATGTTTTTTCTATATCCCCCAGACGCACCCGCACCGCCATGCCACCCCGTTGCACATCGGTCAACGGATAAGCCTTACCTTGTACGGCAAATGTGCCTCGACTTTTCTTTAAACCCCGATCAAGCATCTGCTTGCCAAGTCGCTCGGTTAACCAGGCCCAAGTTTCCCCAGCGGCCATTACCTGATCTTCAGCGTCCACCAGCAGACCCAGGGTGACGACCACGCAATGAAGGTCCAGTGGTTTGGCATTGGCGAGCAATAAAAGGCTGGCCTGTTCACATTTGAGCTGCATCGGACTCTCCGAATAGGAAACTTACGCCTCTTTTTTTCCGTATCACGGCGCGGCAGCGGGCGGCGCAGCTGCATCGCCCGCTGCCGCGACCGCATCGGCGGCGCCATCAAGCAGGCCAACGGCGCCGTTTACAACCGCATTGGCTCCGCCCGCGGCCACTTTCACTGCAGCAAGACTTGGGCGTGATGCTAGCTTCAGACTTAACAGGCTGGGGCTGGGGGCTAGTTCAAAACACGGAAATTCCTGTACTTGATCCGAAGTGATCGTTGCACCCACTATAGTGCCGCTGACTCTCATGAACTTATTAAAAAAGGCGTTACCGCAAACTTCTAAGTCCCCATCCACAAGAACATCACCAGTAACATGCACCTGGCCTTCAAGATGTATAATCTTGTCCGACTTTATGACAACCCCTGCCGCATTGATAAGTATGCTATTCCCACCCAGCTTGATCTCATATGAAGTTACATTTTCATGGCAGTAAATATCCGTATTCTTCAACTCCATCTTTGAGTTGGATGCTCGAACTATATGCATTCCTTTCAGGTATTCTGAATTTTTAATACTCGCCTTATGATACTCCCAGGCACTGTTGCCAACGCTTTTCTTATACAAGCTGTAGTCAGCTGAAAGCGAAACCAATCCAAGTTTCACTGACACGCCAACCCCGTAGAGAGAGAGACTTCCGCTGGCTATATTTACGTCACCCTTCAATTGAAGCATTGAAGTTGTAACGTCTAATTTTGTGCTCAGCTTTGGGTTGGTTATTGCGTCTTTGAAATTATCAAATCCGCTTTTCTCTGATGCGCTATTTGTTGTGCTTGGCGCGGAGGCAAGCTTGCTGCTACTTGCGGGAGTGGGAGGCCGATCTTTAAAGTTGGCACCCATCAAACTCTCTGAAGAGCTCGTCCCCGCCACCGGGGCCGGCGCATGCCCTCCCCCTATGGATTGCCAATAAACACCTGGCACCTGATGCTTATACGAACTGGACGCCAGCTGCATATGCTTGTCCGTGCGCAAATGTGCTCCACTGACATCGCCCTCACCCAAGGTAAAACTACAACCGGTGGACGCCCCCATCTTCATCATCGGCCCGGACGGGCTGTCTTCCATCGCAAACAAATGCCCACCGGGAGTGCTCAAGCCACTTTGGGTCGCGTTTTCGCCGGTGACCACATTGGGATTCTCGGAGTTGGGCACACTACCGGTGATCACCGGACGGTCCGGGTCGCCGCCCAAGAACGAAACCAGCACTTCCGTGCCTTTGAGCAGTGGGAAATTCATGCCGTGGCTCGAACCACTGGACAGCGTGGCCATACGCAACCAGGCCGAACCACGCGTCGCATTCTTCTCGCCGCGAATGAACGGGAAACTCACCCTGTAGCAACCATGCTCATTGAGCAGCGGCCGACCGGTATCTTCATCACCATCCACCACCGCACTGAGCACGCCCTGCACATAAGGCCGCGGTGTCACACAGGGTGCGCGGAACTGCACGTCGCCGGGCAAGGCGATAAACCGCGTGTTGATCCCCTGCCCCGGCCCTTCCCCCTCCGAGCCGAGGCCCGGCAACGGCTGATAACCGTCGTGGTGAACTTCAATCACCTGATAACCGGCATTGAACAGCGGACGCGGGTGGCCGACTAACAGCATCGGATAACCGGCGCGCAACCCCGTGGCTCGACCGCTGCCATGAAACTCCCGTTGACGGCAACCGATGGCCTGGGCGCGGCGATTGGCCAACCATTGCCCCTGTTCGAGCGAACCGAAGTGCTCGCCATACAACCCTTGCCCGCCGATAAATACAGACGAACCGGAGACGGCCTCTCGTTGTGCGGTTGAGGCATCTGCGCCAAGGCTGGCAGCTGCCACCGAAGCATTGACCTCTAACTTCAACTGCGCGTTACTCGCGGAAAAGTCCTGGAGCGTGACCCCCGCCGCTTGCCGCACGAGTTTGCGCTCGAAGGTCCGCGCCACCGCCAGGACCCGGCCTACATCCAGTTCCGAATCTTGGCGGCGATAGGTCAGCAGGCTGGGGAGTTGCGGCTGGTACAGTCGGTCGCCACAGAACACCAGCGCCTCGCCGTCAGGCCCCTGCTCAAAGAAGTAATACACGCCGAAATATTCAAGAAGACGTGAAATAAAGGCGAAACTGGTTTCTTCGAACTGGCAGGTAAACGTCGCCTGAGTCAGCGGATCATCGGCCAGCGGCAGGCGGATATCGAAGTCATACGCCGCCCCGGGCAAACCGTTCATACCCGGCCCTTCGACAGTCAGGTCGGCCAACTTGAGCACGTCGCGAATCAGCTCCGGCAGACTTTTGTCCAGCCAGATTTCGGAAAAGCGGAAATGCCGCAACTGCACGAAGCGCGGTTCCAGCACCACGCGGTAGTAGTAATACAAGGAATCGGCGTCGAGATAATCCACCTCCGTGACCACACCCTGATAGGGATGCGGCTGCCCCAACGCATCGCTCAGGGTCAATACCGCCCGGTTGCCCAGCAGCGCTTCGTCGTCGAACAATGGATTGATCGTGGCCAGCCGAACCTCGAAGCGATAGGGCTGAGAGAGCTTTTCCTCGCCCTGCCACTGCTGCACCCATAATGTTTCGAGCAGCAGCGAGGGTGCCAGGCTGGCGAAAGTACAGAGCGCATGATCATTGAGAGCCATCAATCAATCCTTGTTCTTCAGTCGGTAAACGAGCGGTCACTCTAGGGGTTCAAGCAGCGCTTCACGCTCGGGTAAAGACCTGATCGCATCGACGCCTTGCGTGGTAATGACCCACTCGCCGCGCGCATCCACCGCCACATGCAACCCAGCCAGCGGCCGCTGATCGGCAATCGCCCCGAGCAAGACGTCAGACAGGCGCGGTGTCAGGCTTTTACGCAAAATAAAGTCGATATTGCGCGCCCCGCTCTCCACTTCCGTGCAGCGCGCGGCGATGGCGTCGGCGACCTCTTCTGCAAACGTCAGACGGACTTTCGACGACGCCAGCAGACGCTCGCTGAGCCGGCCCAGCTTGAGGCGCACGATGCCCGCCAGTTGCGCGCCACCCAGGGTGAAGAACGGCACGATGGTCATGCGCGCCAGCAGCGCCGGTTTGAAATGCCGGGACAGAGTCGGGCGGATTTTTTCCGCGAGGGTGTCTGGGTCGGGCCGCCCGTCGACGCACAGGTTCTGGATTTCTTCGGTGGCCAGGTTGCTGGTCAGCAGCACCACGGTGTTGGAGAAATCGATCTGCCGCCCTTCGCCGTCGGACAGGCTGCCCTTGTCGAAGACCTGATAGAAAATGTTCACCACGTCCAGGTGGGCTTTTTCCACTTCATCGAGCAACACCACCGAATACGGACGCTTGCGCACCGCCTCGGTCAACATGCCGCCCTCGCCGAAGCCGACATAGCCGGCGGGTGAACCCACCAAGCGGCTGACGGTGTGCTTCTCCTGATACTCGCTCATGTTCACCGAGATCATCGCCTGTTCGCCGCCGAACAGATGTTCGGCCACAGCCAGAGCGGTTTCGGTCTTGCCGACCCCCGACGGCCCGACCAGCAGGAACACACCCAACGGCTGTTGCGGATCGCGCAGGCCGGATTGCGCGGCCTTGAGGATTTCCGCGATCTGCTCGACGGCGGTGTCCTGACCGCGAATGCGCGTCTTGAGGTTGTCGGCCAGGGCCAATACGCCGCCCGCCGCATCGCGCAGCACTTTGCCCAGCGGCACGCCGGTCCAGTCGGAAACCACCTGGGCAATCGCATCGGGGCTGACTTCGGTGAACAGCAACGGCGCGTCGCCTTGCAGTGCGGCCAGGGTTTCACGGGCCTGATCCAGCTCGGCCTGACGTTCCTCCAGCGAGGCCAGTACCTGCACAACCTCGCCTTCGGCCGGAACCGGCAGGTCCTGTGCTTGCAGGGTCAGTTGCTTGCGTGCTTCAAGGACGCGCAGCGCCGCGTCGCGCTCGGCCAGCCAGCGAACTTCCAGCGCAACCCGACGCTCGTCAATCTCAGCCTGTTCGTCGGCGATATCCGTCAGGCGCTGGTCTTCTACGGGGAAACCATTGCCACGGTCGCGCTCCAGCGCGCTCTGTTCACGCGCCAGACCGGACAACTGCCGCTCCATGCGCTCCAACTCGGCAGGCTTGATGCCCAGGCCGATGCGTACCCGGGCGCTGGCGGTGTCGAGCAAGTCGACGGCCTTGTCCGGCAGCAAGCGCCCGGTGATGTAGCGATCGGACAATTCGGCGGCGGCGACGATGGCGTCGTCACGCACGCTGACCCCGTGGACTTTCTCGTAGTGCCCCTTGAGCCCGCGCAGGATCAACACCGCGGTTTTGACACTCGGCTCGTCCAGCTTGACCAGTTGGAAACGACGCGCCAGGGCCGGGTCTTTCTCGAAGTACTTCTTGTACTCCGACCAGGTCGTGGCGGCGATGGTGCGCAACTCGCCACGGGCCAATGCGGGTTTGAGCAGGTTGGCCGCATCCGAGCCACCCGCCGCGCCGCCGGCGCCGATCAGCATGTGCGCTTCGTCGATGAACAGGATCACCGGCGTGGTGGAGGCCTTGATCTCTTCGATGACGCCACGCAGGCGGTTTTCGAACTCGCCCTTGACGCTGGCACCCGCTTCCAGCGCACCGAGATCCAGGCTGAGCAGGCGCGTGTTTTTGAGGAAGTCGGGGACTTCGTCCTGGCTGATCAACAACGCCAGCCCCTCCACCACGGCGGACTTGCCCACACCCGGTTCGCCCACGGCGATGGGGTTGTTTTTACGCCGCCGGGCGAGGATGTCGATCATCTGGCGAATCTCATCATCGCGCCCGAAAATCGGGTCGATGCGCCCCGCCGCTGCCTTGGCGGTCAGGTCTTCGCAAAAGCGCGCGATATTGTCTTCGGCTGCGGGCGCACTGCCGCCGGCGTCGGCCAACGAAGCAGAGGCCGCGCCGGTCTGCAGGCTGTCCAGCGGACCTTCGCTGGAGCCGCCCAACAGTTGAGCGAACTCTGCGGTCAGGGCATCGGTGGAAATCGGCTTGAGCAGTTCGCCGTAACGCGTGCCAGCGCTGTAGTAGCCCAGGCGCGATACCAGCGCCAGCAGCAGCGAACCGCCACGGATCCGCCCGCTGCCGACCACCAGCGAGGCAATCAGCCAGGCGTCCTGAATCCATTCGGTGAGCAGGCCAGCGAACACCGGACGTCCCGGGTTGCCGTTTTTCAACTGCGCCAGGCCCTCATCCAGCAGCGCACGCAAGCGCATCGGATCAATCTCGAAGCGCGCGAGAATGCGCGTCGTATCGGCATCCGGATCTTCCAGCAACTGGCGCAGCAGGTGCTCCAGGGAAATCTCGTAGTGAGCGCGCGCCAGGGTCTGGCCCGCCGCGTTCTCCAGGGCCTTGGTGCTGTACACATTGAGCCGTGCGAACAGCGGTTTGAGTTCTACCTGAATCATCTAGCGAGCCCTCTCTTCGAGCATTGGTCCGTGTTCGGCCGTCAGCATGAATACAACGTCGTCCTGTGTGTCTCCGTCACCGAGCCAGGTATCCAGGCCCAGCCGCTGCCAGCCGCCGCCCAGCGAAGCGCACTGCTGCTTATCTGCCGCAAGACGCATGACCAGACGGCTGCGTAGCGGTGTCTGCAAATACAATCCCACCAAGCGTTCGAGCTTTTGATACAGCGCCTGCCCCGGCAATAACCCGTGAAAACGCTCGGTACTCAGTGACGTCAGACGGATATCCAGGGTGCCGCTGCGGTCCATGACTTCACGACCGAGCAGGCTGTTTTCGCCCAACACCCCGCACTGCATGCCCAGGTAAGTGCGTGCCGTGCGGTCGATCCGCAGGCGCGTCTCGACACACGGCACGACTTCCACCGTCACATCGCTGAGTACCGCCTTGACCAACTGCTGCAGCCCCAGGGCCGAGCGCGGGTACTGGTTGAACAACCCGGCATACCGCAGCAAATCGGTGGATTGATCGCGCTGCTCCGGACGCGCATCCGCAATGCCGATCAGCGCCTGCAACTGACGCAGGCTCTTGACGTCGCGCCGCTCGGTAATGTCGATCCAGATCCGGTGCTTTTCCCAGGCACGGAACAGCAACGGATAGAGCGAGGCATGCAGGATGTCGAGAAAGTCACGTCCCGCCGAATGGCCCAGCAGTTGCTCGTCGATCAGGTCTTCGGTGTAAAACGTCGGCAACGGCGAAGTGACGCCATACAGCCCGAAGAAGTTGGCCTCGATCCGATAACGACCGTCGTCGTCCTGCTCGATCCCTTCGATATCCCGCAGCGGAAACCCGAGCCCCAGCCGCGGCCGGACCCGCACGTTGTCGACGAAGTGTTTTTCGCTCGGAAAACGTAGGCGCAACAGGCGCAAGGCCTGGAAAAACCCGAACTCGCCGCCGTCATCGAGCAGCGGATCGATCACAACAGGCGTTGGTGCCCGATCTTCGCTGGCCATTTCAAGGTCTCGTGGTTGACGCTGTCGAACAGCGTGAAGGCGGTAAAGCTGTTGATGGCCGTACAGCCGGCGAAAAACTCATCCAGCACACAACCGAACAGGTAGAAATTGCCGGGGCTGAGGAAATAGTCGCCCCGGCACTCGACCCGGACCACACTGCCTTCGATCGGCAGCCCGCGAATAAAACGCCGCTCGTGGCTGACGGTGACTTTTTCGATGGCATCGATGCGCCGCTGGTTGGCGTCCTGGGCCCCTTCGCCGACGCTCGGCAGATACAGCGCGAGCAGCCCGCGCAGGTAGTCGCGATCGGCCAGGCGGAAGTGGTTGGCATTGAGCTGCGAGAGCATGCGCCACAGCAACTTGTCGTCGAACTTGGGCGGCTGGCACGGTGTGATGCCACGGATGCTCTTGAACTCGACCCTGGGCGGCGTGTTGTCGGTGGGCTGGTTCAAATCCCCCAGGCGCAGGCTTTCCGGCAGCTTGCCATTGGTGCAGAGCAAGCCGATGGACAAGGTCATCTCGCCCGGCACTTTGCCTTCGCTGTAGGGCAGGCTCAGATAGTGGTCATAACCTTGGGCATCGATGCTCGAGGCGCGGATGCGCAGGTTATAGGTGTCGCGCTGCGAGAAGGTATTGAACGGCTCCAGCAGCCGCTCCCCGCCTCCAGCGGAATAAGCACTGACCTTGAGCACCGAATGAATCCGCATGCTCATGCGTTGGCCATGGTCGGCAGGCTGGATGCGATAGTCGACTTGCTTGTGGTCGATGCGCAGCGGGTGCGCGTCCTGGGCGAACAGATTGATCGCCGGCGTCACCCCCAGCAAAAAACTGTTGACCGACAGGTTCGGTGTCCAGTCCGGCAGATTCTCGAACATCAGGCGCACGCTGAAGCGCCCGTCGGCGCCTCTGGCTCGCCACTGTTTGAAGCCGCGAAGCTCGATAAACAGGAATTTCTCGGGCAGCGCGAAGTATTCCTGCAGGCACCGATAGGCCGGGTGCGCGGTATCGGGAAACGGCAGCAAGGTGTTGCTCGCATCGAATCCCAGGCCACGCAAATGGCTGGCCGGCAATACCGTCATGGGCTGCTCTTGCGCAGAGATGCGAATCTCGCGCAGGTTGAGCTGCAACAGACGCAATAACTTGGAGCCATCGACCAGGCCATCCCCCAGATAGAAACGCAGGCTGTCGGCCAGCCAGCTATTCGGGTCGGCGGTGGTAAAAGCGAAGTCCAGGACCAGGCTGCGCTCTTCACCGGCGCCGCCGTCCCAGCGGCTGCCGAGCAGTTGCAACGGTTCCAGGTCGACCGCCGCGGTGCTGCTGAAGCGCACGCGCTGGCCATCGACCGGCACCGAGGCAATTTCGCAGCCGGGCTCGATACGCGTAACCTCCTGCAATGCCGTGCGCGGCTGAAATTGCAGCAGCGTCAGGCAGGGCAACGGTTGCAGGTAATGGGGATAGAGCAGCTGCGCCAACTCTTGAATGAACTCGGGAAACTCGTCGTCCAACCGTTGGCGAACCATCCCGGTGAGAAACGCCACGCCTTCGAGCAAGCGTTCGACGTCCGGGTCATTGGCCGAGTCCACCCCCAGCAGCGGCGCCAGGGCCGGGTTGCGGCGGGCAAACTCATCGGCCAGACGCCGCAGTTGGTTGAGTTCACTTTGATAATGGCTGTTGAGCATGACTTAGTGCATCGCCAGGGACACGCGACCGTCCGAAGACACGCGCGTTGCCAGGTGAATAGGAATGTCCCGATCGTCGATCGACACCACGCCCTCAAGACTGAAACTCAGCGACAACACTTCCTGGGCACCTTCGGCGACCAGGATGCGCGGCGATTTCAAGCGAGGCTCGTAGCGGGCGATCATGCGCGTCATGTTCTCGATTATTTGCGTGGTCTCGCCGGTCGCAAACGAACCGGCCAGATTGGTGAAGTCGGGTACGCCAAACTCGGCGTCGATCGGCACGCTGCCGCGCCGGGTATTCAAAATGCGTTGCAGATGCTGGACGATCGACTGCGTCAACACTTCAGCCTGGGTCAGGTGCGTGCGACCGGTTTCGGCCTGCAGGCTTGTGATGCGCTCCAGCAATCGCTTTTCTCTCAACGCGGTGTACCTTCTGCAATAACAAGAACACCGCCCTGGACCAGGGCGGCATTGAACTGTCGAGCCTGGCTTACGCTTTTGGCGCCAACCACGAGTCTTCGGCTTCGATACCGTCCGGCACCCAGGTCCAGACGATTTTTTCGTAGGTGATGCCGATGTCTTCCATATGGCCCATTTGCTTGAACTCAGGGCTCAACACGTTCGGCACCCAGGTGCGGGCCGAAACGAGCACGGCATTGCTCAGGGTGATGGTGTAGTACTTTTCTTCGGTGCCTTTAGGCGAGATCCGATAGAACTCCAACACAACAGACTTGAGCTGCTCGCCGGAAGTCAGGGCTTGCAGCAGCTTTGGAGAAGACTTATCGATTTCCTTGGTCAGGGTCATGCCCTGGTGGACACGCTTGCCGGCAGGCAGTCCGGTCTGCGGGTTCTTGGGAATATCGATCAGGTGTTCGACGGCCTGAACAAGGATCTTTCCTTCATGACCGGTAACCGTGCTGGAACCTTCGATCTTGCCTTGGTTCTGGCCTTCGATACTCAAGTAGCATGGCATTGGCATAACGTGTACTCCGGGTTTAATCAGTGAGTTTTCAGGCATCGATCAGCGCCTCTGGCCCTGTCTCGCTGCGTTGAATCCATCTTATGGAAACGCCGAGGCAATGACCCTCGGGTGAACACCTGAATGGGCAACGGCGGCGTTGCCCATTCGCGCTACCGATCAGCTCTTGTCGAGCTTGCCC
Source organism: Pseudomonas veronii (assembly GCF_001439695.1). Taxonomy (GTDB): domain Bacteria; phylum Pseudomonadota; class Gammaproteobacteria; order Pseudomonadales; family Pseudomonadaceae; genus Aquipseudomonas; species Aquipseudomonas veronii. The sequence continues at coordinate 208,728 of NZ_JYLL01000004.1, read as the reverse complement.
ACCAGCGACAGCGTGAAAGACGCGCCCATGTACTTGAAGTGCGGACGGACTTTCAAACCGACGCGGTACCAGCCTGGATCGCCTTCGACGTCGCTGACGGTAATCTCCGCCTGACGCAGTGGGCGACGGCTACGCACACCGGCGGCGGGGTTATCCATGTCGGCCACGTACTGGCGAATCCAGGTGTTGAGTTCGGACTCCAGGTCGCCACGCTCTTTCCAGGTGCCGATGTTTTCGCGCTGGATGACCTTGATGTAATGGGCCAGGCGACTGACCACAAAGATGTACGGCAGTTGGGTGCCCAGCTTGTAGTTCAGCTCGGCTTCCTTGCCTTCTTTGTCATTGCCGAAGAACTTGGGCTTCTGGCACGAGTTGGCGGAGAAGAACGCCGCGTTATCGGTGTTCTTGCGCATGGTCAGCGCGATAAACCCCTGCTCGGCCAGCTCGAACTCGCGGCGCTCGGAAATAAGCACTTCGGTCGGGATCTTGGTCTGGGTTTCGCCCATGGCCTCGTAGTTGTAGATCGGCAAATCACCGACGGTGCCGCCGCCCTGTGGACCAATGACGTTGGCGCACCAGCGGTACTGGGCAAAGCTGTCGGACAGGCGACTGGCAAAGGCAAACGCAGCGTTGCCCCACAGGAAGTCCTGGTTGCCGCCACCGACGTTCTCGTTGTAGCGGAACGTCTTGGCGGGGACCGTGTCTTCGCCATAGGGCGTGCGCAGCAGGAAGTGCGGCAATGTCAGGCCAACGAAACGCGCGTCGTCGCTTTCACGAAAGGCATTCCATTTGGTGAACTGCGGCCCCTCGAAGACGGCTTGCAGATCCTTGAGGTTGGGCAGGTCGGCAAAGCTGTCGATGCCGAAGAACTGTGGTCCGGCCGCGGCGATGAAGGGCGTGTGGGACATCGCCGAAATCGCGGCGACCGACTGCAGCAACTTCATGTCCTGCGGGCCGGGGTTGAACTCGTAGTTACCGATGATCGAGCCGAACGGCTGGCCGCCGAACTGGCCGAACTCGGCGGTGTACACCGCCTTGTACAGACCCGAACGGGTGATCTCCGGCGCATCCTCGAAATCTTCGAGCAGCTTCTCTTTGGACACGCTGAGGATTTCCAGCTTGTTGTTCTCGCGAAAATCCGTGCGGTCGACCAGAAACTTCAGCGAGCGCCAGGACGACTCCAGCTTCTGGAACTGCTGGTGGTGAATGATCGCGTCGACCTGCCGGCACAGCTTGGCATCCAGCGTGGCGATCATGTCGTCGATCAACCCGGCGCTGACCTTCTCGGCCTGCCGGGCCGGCTCGAGCAGTTCGGTGACAAACGCTTCGAGGCCCTGACGGGTGACGGCATACGCCTCGTCGCCCGGCTTGACGCGCGTCGCTTCCACCAACTGATCCAACAGGGAAACCGACTCGACCGCCTGGCCGGTCGTGCTCGCTGCCTGACTCTTTTCTTCGCTCATGGGTTATTCCTTGTCCTTTACGCCAAGTTCCGAGAGCAAACGCTCGCGGGCCCCGTCATCGTTCATCAGGGCCTGCAGCTGCTTGCGAAACTCCGGCAAGTTACCCATCGGCCCTTTCAAGGCCTTGAGCGAATCCCGCAGGGCGATCAGTTGCTGCAACTCGGGAACCTGGGCCACGATGGCATCCGGCTCAAAATCGCGAATGGACTGGAAGGTCAGCGAGACCGGGATCTGCTCGTCCTCCGGCGCGTTTTCCGCCAGATGATTGGGCACCGCCAACTGCAGGCTCAGGTTCTGGCCCTTGAGCACATCGGTGAAGTTGTCTTTGTCGACGCGGATCGGTTTGAGGTCTTCAACCGGCGTGTCGTCTTCACGCAAGGTGAAGTCGCCGATCACCAGTTGCTTGAGCGGCAGCTCGACCTGTTCCTGCGCGCCGCCGGTGTCAGAGCTGTAAACAATATTGACGCGCTCTTTAGGCGCGACCGAACCTTCACTAGCCATTAAATCTCACTCCTGTTTACCGGACTCGCTCAACGCAGCCGTTAGAAAACTCATGGCATGGATATGCACACGCCTGCCAGGTATTGCCTGTTGCCCATTCAACTTGCCGGCGGGCTGGCCAAACGCCAGAACGCCGGCAAATCCATTGCCGCCAACTGTTGCGCCCACAGCGCTCTCGAACCGCCGTCGTCATGTGCCAGTGCCAACTCCAACAACGGCCGGACCAGCTCCGGCTCCCAACGATCGAGGCCCTGCTCCGTCGCTTCCTGGAGCAACACATCCAAGGCAACACCCAACTGCGCGCGCGGGTCGAAACGCTGTAGCAGATGGCATTGGGCAGCGCGCAGGCGAAACCGCTCGCGGCCGCTGCCGGCCTCTCGCACGGCGACCTGCAAACGCGCCAACGCTTCGTTCAAACGGCCTTCGGCGGCATCACGCGCGACTTCATCGATCAGCGTTTGCAGCCCATCCGTGGCGCCGCTGCCGGCCGCCGGAGCCAAACCTTCGAGCCAACTGCGGGTCGCGCCGTCGGCGAACGGCTGGCCGTCGGCGAATGTCAACTCGACCAGCGCCGGCAGGCGCGCCAGAAAATGACGGGTTTCCAGGGCCAGGCTGGCAGCACCGGCCTGCGCCGCCGAACCGAGCCTCAAGAGCGCGGCATGACTGGCCCGATTGAGGTCCAGCCAGCACGGATAACTTGGTAACCGACCTTCGCAAAAACGCACGATGTCCAGCGGCTCGCCAACACTCTGCAAGCGGCTGAAACTTTCGAGTTCCGCGTCCGAAGGCGGCGGCACGCGTGTCGTGTAGCCTTGCGCAGGAGGGACCTGCTCCAGGGTCGTCCACGCCAATTGGCGATTGAGGCGAAACAGCAACGGCAAGGTCGCCCGAGACTCCAGGCAAAACCCCAGCAGCGGTGCAAGCGAGGCAAACACGCTATTGACCGCGTTCTCGATGGCTTCATCGCTCTCAAGACGGCCCAATGGCGGAGCCGGCACAAGGGCCGGGAGCGGCGCCGAAGGGGCGTGCGCAACCGGCGTCGGGAGCGCTGTAGGCGCATCGACTGCCGCTGGAATCTCTTCCGCCGTCACCGCTATTGGCTCGACACCCGCTTGCACAGGCAACTGCGATAGGCGACGACGCAACGCAAAAAAACTCGGGCCGTCGGCGTCCCGGTCGCGCCAATGGCGATCGATGGCGTCCCAGTCTTCGAGCAACTGCGCCAATTGTTCCCCGGGCACCGCTTCGAAGTTGGCTTCAAGTTTTACGGCGAGCCACTCGAGCATCCACTCGGCCTGGTTGCGCCGGGCACGCAATCGAGCCGGCGGCGGGGTCAGGGTCTCCCAATACAACTCGAGCATTTCGCGCACTATATGCACGCCGGTCGCCAGGCCGGAAATGCCTTGCAGGGTGGTCCAGGCACATAACAACCAGACCGCGGCGTTAAAGTCCTTGCCCTCTTCTCGCAGCACTTTTACACAGGCATCGGCGACTTTCTGCCAATCCACTCCGGACTCGGCGTGGATATTGTTCAATTTATCCACTTCGATTTGCGCGAGGGAAAAAGCCAGCCCTTCCCGAGGATTAACGCCAGCAGGATGAGTCAAACTGATCGCAAACGAACCGACTTCCCGGTCGAGGCAACTCATCCGTTACTCCTTACTTCAATAGGTTGTTTGATACATCGTTGCCGCGTAAAAAAAATCGCCGCCGATGCCGGGTTGATTTATGCAGCGGTGACGATCTTCATTGATTGATCCAGGGCCTGATATTCCGCCCACCGCGGCTGTAATCCGCCAAGCCAAAGCCCCGCGCGTTGAACCGTCGGACAAGCATGTGTCAGCCAAGGCGCCGGGGCCATCGGGTGAACACCTGAAGTACTCGCCGGTTTAACGTACCCGTTCAGATCATCGCGCCGAAAATAACAAGGCCAATACCCAGCGCACTTTGCTTGAGAAACAAGCGCACGCGTTCACAGCGTGGAAACACATAAACGCTGTCAAATTCGAATTCGCGTCAATCTATCAAGCGCCTTGCAGATGGCTTGACCCTGCGTTGCAACTTTTCAATTATTTTCAGGCGCCCTGCCCGGCTCTTGCCGCCGCCAGAAAGTGCGCAACAAGTTGGATACAAGAGGGATTGTCATTACTTTCATGGAGAAACCGGTTATAAGGAGCACAACAACCCATTCTGACTGGCTGCCGCTAGGCAGCACGGACGTACAGTGGGAAGATGCAACGCCTGTTCACGGGGCGTGAACATAGGCTTTCCGGGTTGTAGTGAATCCATGAACAAACCAGCCTCACTCATATGCGCCCCTAAACACGTCGGCTCCAGGCACGCCCATGATCACTTCGAGGTCAGCGCCGAGCCGGTTGCCAACCAACTGCTGGCCTGGCGTGATCGGGTCGGACACGTCATCGACGTCCTGCCTACATCCCACGCAACCACCACGCCCTTCAACGCGAGCATTGACCGCTACAAATTGGCTGATCGCGTCTTCACCGACTGCTCAAGCGACGCCTTGTTGCTCGACCGTTCGATTGCGCGCATCTCTACCGACAAGGTCCGGGACTATGTTTTCCAGGTCTTCACCCAGGGCGCAATGGAGTCCATTCGAGGCGGCCCCCAGGAACATGGCGCGTCCGCCAGGGCGAGCATCGTTGCCATGGACATGAACCAGCCGATCAAAATGAGCCGGGGGCGTTGCCGCGTATTGACCTTCTTTGTCTCGCGCCCGGTGGTGGAAGCGGCGCTGCCGCATGCCGAGTCGATCCACGGGCGTGTCTTCGAGAATACGACGCCTATGACCCAATTGATGATCGAGCACGTCGAGGCGTTTTCCAGAAAACTGCCGGTTATCAGCAGCGCCGAGGCCGCGTCGACATTCGATACTGCCGTTCAACTCATGCTCGCGGCCTTCTCGAAACAGGCCAAGCTGGGTGGGCACGTGCGGGCGGCGGCGCGCAGTGCGATGTTCGATAAAGCCAGGCGTTATGTGCAAAACAACCTGTATCAACCCTGGCTGACGCCAGAGTACGTGCTGATGGCCATGCAGCTGCCTCGCGCCACGCTCTACCGTCTGTTCCAGCATGAGGGAGGGTTGGGTCGCTACATCCTCAACTGCCGCCTGCGTGAAGCCGCGGACGAACTGGTGCGCTATCCGGACCGCCAGGTGATTGAGATCGCCTACAGCCTGGGCTTTAACAGCGCATCGGCGTTTACCCGCGCGTTTCGTCGTCGCTATGACCTGGCGCCGCAGGACCATCGCCTGATGGCTGCACAGCGAATGGGCAACGCTATGCCGGGGCACCGTAACGTCGCTGGCCGAATCGATCAGTGAGCCGGCTGGCGCGCTGGAAATTTCACCAGTGCGAACAGGCTGACCAATAGCGCGCCCAGCAGATACCAGGAAGGCGCCATTGCGTTCTGGGTAACACCGATCAACCACGTCACAAAAAACGGGCAGAAGGCCCCGAAGATCGTCACGCCGAAACTGTAGACCATTGACATCCCCGTGGCGCGGTGATGCGCCGGAAAAGCCTCCATGATCATGACGGTAGCGACGCCGTTGTTGCCCATCGCGACAGCCGAATAGATGCCGATGATCAGCAAGGAAGCCAGCTCGCCGACCCCATGGGTCAAGGCCAGGAACACCGGATAGACCAACAGGATGCTGAGGATCATCGTCACGTATTGGGTCGGCTTGCGTCGCGGCAGCCGGTCGGCGAACCGCGCAAACAATGGCGCGGCAATGAACAGCATCGCGCTGGAAAAGCACGCCGAAAGCAAGCTCATGCTCGGCGACAGGCCTAACGTGCGGACCAGATAGGTCGGCATGTAGAGCACCATCAGGTAGATGCTTGCGGTGGGGGTTGCCATCATCAAGATCCCCAGCAATAGCTGGGGGCGATGGTTTTTCAGCAAGACACGCAGCGACGGCGACTGGATACCACGCCGTGTTGTCTCCACCATATTGCGCCGAATGAACCACCCAAACGGGGCAATCAAAAGCCCAAGCACGAAAGGAATACGCCAGCCCCAGGCCAGCAACTGTTCGGGGGTCAGCAATGCGGTCGTGGTGGCACCGACAACCGCCCCCACCAAAACCGCGGCCGCCTGGCTGGCAGAACGCCAACTGACCAGATAGCAGCGTTGATTGCGCGCCGCCAACTCCATCAGCACCACGGACGACACGCCGATCTCCCCTCCGGTCGCGAACCCTTGCAGCAACCGCGAGAGCACCAGCAACACCGTTGCGGTGACGCCGATCGATGCATGCGTCGGCATGAACGCGATCAAGGCGGTACCGGCTGCCATCAATAGATTGGTGACATTCAAGCCGGCTTTTCGCCCTTTGCGGTCGGCGAGGTTGCCGATCACGATTGCGCCCAGCGGGCGCATCGCGAAACCGATGCCAAACGTCAACAATGCCATCAGCAACGAGGCGAACGAACTGTCCGATGGGAAAAACAGCTTGCCGATGATCACGGCAGAAAAGCTGTATACCGTGAAGTCGTAGATCACCAGGCCATTGCCAACGACTGTCGCCAGTATCACCTTCTTCGATTGCCTGAAGGTCACCGGACAATCGCCAGATTCAAGATAAGACATTTAGGCCGAGGTCCCGTCGAGTCAATCAAAGCGCGCTGGGTAGCGAACACGTGGGCCCAAAAGGCCCCTCATGGGCACGTTGGGCGCTAACAGCTCGATCGACGGGCTATTGATTTGTAGTAGCGTCCTGGCGGGAGCATCCTACGGAACAATATCAGGCTTGTATGTATCCCCTTTATAACGCGGGCAGGCGCACATGCTTGAATCAAGTCCGGCGCAGGCCTACCCTGCACACGGAAAATTCACCCTCTGAGTCAGGAAGACCTTACATGTGGGATGGCAACGTTACCTTTGGTGATTCATGGGCCGGCTACATTGGCCGCGCGGATCAGAACACTGCCCACTCCCATGTTGCCATTCAGCTGTGCATCGGCGTACACCAGCCCGTCACCCTGGAGTTGCCAGGCCAGTCGATCCGCGCGGCCGGCGTGATCATTGGGCCCAATGTCGAGCACCGTGCCGTGCCCGACATTCATCCGGTGGCCTTTGTCTACGTCAACCCGGATACCCCGTTGGGGCGTGCGCTCAACGCGTTGCTGCAAGACAATGGCATCGCCCTGGCCAGTGACGAACTGCTCGAGTGCTTTCGCCACTCCAGCTCCCTGTCTCAGTTTGTGGAAGCGCTGGGGCGCTTGCTGGCGATTACGTCGCCCATCGACCAACGCCTCTACAAGGCCTTGAACATTCTGCGCCTGGACCGCGACGGTCCGGGCTCCGTCAGCCGCGCCGCGAGTGCGGTCGGCCTGTCCAGCCCGCGCTTGCGCTATGTCGCCACGCACCAGATGGGCGTGTCGCTGTCCCAATGGATCATCTGGAACAAACTCGAGCGCGCGTCCAAATCCCTCGCTGACGGTTCCACCTTGTCGGATGCCGCCGCCGACGGCGGCTTTTCCGACCAGGCGCACTTGGCCCGCATCATGCGCCGCATGATTGGCATGACGCCCCGCACCGCTGCCAGGGTTTTGCGAAAGACAAGCGTTTCGTTCAAGACGCATTGATATCAAAAAGCCAATATCGATCGCATCTTATTCGCGAAAACGATAAGCGCTGATTGCCGGCCTCACACAGCACCTCAGCGCTACCGACAGTGAATGCAAGAGTGTTCGCCAGGGGTATCCGTGCCCGGGATTTGGCGGAACGCACCGTTAATTCTTTCGATGAGTCCGCAGGAAGCGTCCTACATGTCAGAACAGCAAAAATTAACCGTCCTTCTCACGGGTGGCTCAGGCGTACTCGGTGAATCACTGATCGACTGCCTGGCAGAGGACTTTGACCTGGTATGCCTGGCGCGTAAAAGCCGCATTCGCCACCCGCGCGTGGAGGTGCTCAAGGGCGATATATGCAGCCCGCGACTGGGGCTGGACGTCGGCGCTTATGAAGCGCTGCTCAAGCGTGTCGATTGGGTGATCCACGCCGCAGCGGTGACCCGCATGGATGGCGATATCGACCAGATCTTTTCGGTGAACTACCTCGGCACCGAAAACGTCGTGAACTTTGTCCAGCAAGCCAACGTGCCGCTTTACCACATCAGCACCGCCTTCACCCATCCGTGCGACTACTACGAAGGCGTGCAAGCAGAAACGCCTTACGAAGTCGCCAAGCGCCAGGCTGAAACGCTGGTGCGCTCGGCAGGTATCGATGTTTCGATCTTTCGTCCCTCCATCATCATCGGCGACTCGGACAGCGGGCACATGCCCAACTTCCAGGGGTTTCATATGACCATGGGGCTGATGATGTCCGGCGTGCTGCCTATCGTGCCCTGCCCGCCTGCCGGGTATATCGACTTGATCGCCCGTGACGTGGCGGCGCGGGCGATTGCCAACGCGTTGCGCCAGCGCTTGATCGGCGCAGACTACTTTCTCACCAGTGGCCCGCAGGCGCTTGATCTCAACGGCCTGTTGGACCTGATGTGCCAATCCATGGAAGCCCAGGCCCAAGCCTTCACCCGGCCGCGCTGCATGGCGCCGGATATTTATGAGCGGCTGATCCGCCCAGTGTTCCTCCCGGCACTGACCGGCAATATCCAGGCCGCGCTGGGCCGCGCCAACCAGCTGTGTCGCTATGCCTGCCTGCGTACACCGCTGCCCACGTCACTCCCTGAGTTGCTCGGCGAACCGGCGTTCAGCGCACGGGATGTCAGCCGTGAGTTACTGCTCTCGCTCAACCACTTGGCGCCCAAGCTGGGCGCGTTGACGCGCATGCTCAAGCAGCCGATGCCAACCGTCGCACAGGCGTCAGTCGCATGAACCCGCTTCTTACCGAACCCGCAGCCGACGCCGCACAGGTCGACCAGTACTTCCGCCAGCACGTGAATTCAGGGTACGCGCGCCTTGCGTCGTTGATGAATTTGCCGATCGAACAGTCCAGCCATGGCGTTTATATCTACGACAGCCAAGGCCGCAAGTACCTGGACGCCGGCGGCTATGGCGTATTTTTCCTCGGCCACGGCCACCCGGTGGTGGTGGCGGCCGTCACCCGGCAGCTGCAGCAAAACGCCCTGGCCAGCAAGCTGTTGCTCAACCCGCAACAGGCTTTCGCCGCGCAAGCCCTGGCTGCGCATTGCCCTGGCAACCTGGACTATGTGTTCTTTTGCAACTCAGGTGCCGAGGCCACCGAAGCCGGCCTGAAACTAGCCCGGCTCAACGGCTGCCGCCGCACGCTGTCGACCCTCGGCGGCTTCCACGGCAAGACCCTCGGCGCACTCGCCGTCACCGGCCGCGAAAGCTACCGCGAGCCGTTCAGCGGCTTGCTCAGTGAAAGCACGTTCGTCCCCTTCGGCGACAGCGCCGCGCTGGAACAGCAATTGCGCGCTTCGCCGGACAAGGCCTGTGTGATTCTCGAACCGATCCAGGCCGAAGCGGGTGTGATCCTCGCGCCGCCAGGCTACCTGACACGTGTCCGCGCACTGTGCGACCAGTACGGCGCCGTGCTGATCATCGACGAAATCCAGTCCGGCATGGGCCGTACCGGCCATTGGTGGGCATGCGACCAGGAACAGGTGGTGCCCGACATCATGCTGGTGGGCAAAAGCCTGTCCGGTGGCTGCGTGCCGGTCAGTGCCATGGTCGCCAGCGCGGCGATTTACGCGCCGTTCAACCGCAACCCCACGGTGCATACCTCGACCTTCGGCGCCAACCCGCTGGCCATGGCGGCCGTACAGGCCACATTGCAAGTGATGGTGCAGGAAGACCTCGTGGAACGTGCCCGGCTGATGGGCCAGGACCTGCACGCCCGCTTCAGCGCGCTGTTGCAGCAGAGGGGACTGGCCGAGCGCGTCAAGTTGCGCAGTGCCGGCTTGTTGCTGGGCTTTGAATTCAGCGACGCCTCGGTCGCCGCGAACATGGTCATGGCCCTGATCGAACAGCAAATCATTGTGTGCCACTCGCTCAATGACCACCGGGTCGTCAGGCTCACGCCTTCCCCGCTGCTGACAGCCCAGGATTGCAATCGGTTGATCGAGGGGTTCGCCCACGCGCTGACCACCTCAATACCATCCCTTTGATTGGAGTTTCCCCCATGCAAGAAGTCAACGTACTGGCCCATATCCCCAGTGCCTGCGCTGATGAAGTCTTTGCCGTGATCAGCGACTTCAGCAACTACGTCGAGCTGTGCGAGTCGGTGCGCAATATCACGATCAATAAGGTCAGCGACCAGGTGTCGTTCACCTCCTGGGAAGTCAATTTCCACAGCGGCATTCTCAAGTGGCAGGAGCGTGACACGTTCAATACCCAGACCCGGGAAATCCACTTCGAGCAAATGAGCGGCGATGTCGATCACTTCTCCGGCACCTGGCAAGTACTGCCGGACGGCAAAGACGCGGTCATCACCTTCGCCTCGCGCTTTGACCTGGGCCTGCCGATGCTCGCCGACATGCTCGACCCCGTGGCCCACAAAGCCATCCGCGACAACATTCACTCGATCATCACCGGTCTGTTCCCGGCGAGTTACTTGAAGGCCTGAACCATGTCCCTTTCACTGTTGAATCGCTCGCGTGCCTTGCTGCACAGCTACGCCCCAGGTTTTGACGAACGCCTGGCGAGCATCGCATTCGCCGAACGCGAAGCGCCGCCTAGCGAAGTCATCGCCCTGTTCAAGCAACAAGGGCCGGTCGGCCTGTTGGTCAACCGTGCCGCGGGCGGGTTGGGCGCGGGCATCCTTGATGCTGTGCATGTGCAGATCGCCCTGGGCGCACGTTCACCCTCGCTGGCGGTGGCCAGCACCATGCATCAGTTTTCCGTGGCGAGCCTGTTGGCCCTCACCCAGAACGGCGGCGGCGCCGAAGGTTTGTTGTTGGCGGCGGTCGCACAAAAGCGCTTGCTGCTGTCCTCGGGGTTTGCCGAAGGCAACTCGGGCGCCGGCATTCTCGATTCGAACATGCAGGCGCTGCAAACCCCTGAAGGTGTATTGCTCAGTGGCAGCAAAAAGCCCTGCTGCCTGGGGCAGTCGATGGACTTGCTCACCGCCAGCTACACCCGCCAGACCGCCGAGGGCGAAGAGCTGATGGTCGCACTGATTCCGGCGAATGCACCGGGCATCACGCGGTCGCCGTTCTGGCAGAACAGCGCACTGGCCGCCGCCGAAAGCATCGAGGTGCGCCTCAACGAAGTCTTCGTGCCCGAACGCATGTTGTTTTCCGCCGGCTACAAACACCTGTTGGGCGACGTGCAAACCGTCGGTTTCATCTGGTTCGAGCTGTTGATTTGCGCGTCCTACGTGGGGGTCTGCGCCGGTTTGGTCGAGTCTGTGATCGAGGCCGGGCGCTGGACGCCCCATCACCGCGTGGAGCTGGCGGCTCAGCTGCAACTGGCGATCAGTGCGCTGGAAGGCGCGGCGCTGGATATCGAACGCAACCCGCAGGACCTGCCGAACGTGCTGGCCCGCCTGCTGCTGGTGCGCTACGGCATCGAACAACTGCTCACCGAACTTTCGGACCAGGCCCACGCCATGCTCGGTGGGATGGCGTTTATCACCAGCAACCAGAGTTCGAACTGGCTGATGGCTTGCCGTGGCCTGCAGTTTCACCCGCCGGCGAAGATCTCGATGGCGAGCAACCTCGACACCTACTTGTCCCACTCAACCTTCAGCATCGCCGGAGCGCACCCATGAACCTGCTCGGAAAAATCGTCGTGATCACCGGAACCGCGCGCGGCCTCGGTTACGCGGCGGCCTGCACATTGAAAAAACAGGGCGCCACCGTGATCGGCCTGGACATTCTTGCGCCACAAGAGCCCGGGTTGCTGGATGGGTTTTATCAAGTCGACCTGTGTGACCGAACGGCGCTGGCGCAGGTGATTGGCGCCATCAGCACCGACTTCGGCGACATCGATATCCTGGTGAATAACGCCGGCACCCTGACCCTGGAACGCGGTGAAACCGGCGTCACCGACGCAGTCACCCGCGCGGTGGATGTGAACCTGTTCGCGCCATGGCAATTGGTGGCCGGGTTCCTGCCGGGGTTGCTGCGCAAGCGCGGCAAAGTGGTCAACGTGTCGTCGCTGTTTGCCCTGGTGAACGCGCCTTATGTAGCCGCATACGCTGCCAGCAAACGCGCGCTGAGTGCTTATTCGGACGTGCTGCGCATGCAATATCGCGGGCAGCTCGACGTGGTCACCGTGTACCCGGGCTTTATCGACACCGCCATTCACTTGCCCGCCCAGCGCGTGGGTTTGTCGGTCAAGCGCCTGGTGACGTTCATGTGGGGTGACAGGACCCTGCTGTCTCTCGAAGAGAAACTCGATGCCGCCGCCGATGGCCTGGTTCGCGCCTGCCAAAAAGACGGCCTGCGCAACCGCGGGCTGACCTTTATGGGCACGCTGGCCATGTACACCGCGCGTATCGCACCAAGTGTGGTCGACGCCTTTATCGCCCTGCGCCTGCGCACGCTGACCCGCGGCGGGCACCTCGCGCTCAAACCTGAACTGATCGAGTAACGCGTTGCCAATGGCCAGACAACTCCACAGCAAGCCTCAGGTCCGCCTCGATCGCGCCTTGTTCAAGGCCCGGTCGGGTGAGTCCCTGTTGATCATCGGTTACGCCTTGTGCCTCTTCCTGCTGCCCCTCGCGCTGTTTGTGTGGGTGGCGAACACGGCCGCCACCCTGTGGGTGTTGCTGTGCTCGCCCCTTTGGGTGCTGGCCGGGTACGGGTGGTTTCTGCAAGCGATCCTCGGGCATGAAGGTTTCCACTTCAACCTGAGCAGCAGGCCTATGCACAGTTGCTACCTGGGCATTTTCACCAGTTCGTTGCTGCCTGGATTCTGCGTGACCGGTTACTTCGTCGACCATTGGCAACACCATCGCTACAGCAACAGCGAACAGGACCCGGACTATCGGCACTTCTCGCGTTATCGGAGCCTGTTTAGCCGCCTTGCGCTGTCACGGTTGATGGCCACCTCGAACTATCTGCAGGCGACGTTGCGCCTGGCTTTCGGCCCGCCGGTCAGCCCATCGCCCTTGCCTTCGCCTTTGAGCGCAGCCCAGGTGCGACGACTGGCGCGCTGCAATATCGCGTGCCAGGTCGGCTGGTTGAGTGTCTACGCGGTCGCCCTGTGGCAGATCGACGGGCTGCTGCTTGGGTTTGCCTTGAGCCTGGCGGTTGCGTTCCTGCTCTCGGCAGTCAATGCCTATCAGGAACATGCCTTCAGCGAGGGCCATGACCAGCCCCCTGCCCGCTCGCGTACCTCGCGCCTGAGCACCTGGCTGCACGCCGGCGCGAACTTTCACCTGGAACATCACTTTTATCCAGCGGTGCCGTGCTGGCGCCTGCCCAAGGTCCATCGCCAACTGCTGGACGCGGGGTGGTATGCAGACCGGCAATACCTGCTGGAAACACGCTTCATACCGTCCTTCAAGTACGCCTCCGGTCGCCATCCTTACCGGGGCGAGACGCTGAACGACTGAACGGTCCCCTTACTTTCCCCATGGATTTTGGCCTGAACCATCAGGCCGCAGGAGCTGCTATGCCTTTTGATATCGACCGCCACATTGAAACCGAGCGCGCCCAGTTATTCGGCCACCCGCTTTTCGCCAATATCCGCACCGTTGAAGATGTACGCACACTGATGGAATTTCATGTGTTTGCCGTATGGGACTTCATGACCCTGCTCAAGCGCATCCAGCGCGACCTCACCTGTGTGGAGTTGCCGTGGGTACCGCCAACGCATATCACGGCGGCGCGCTTGATCAATGAAATCGTGGTCGGCGAAGAAACCGACGAACACCCCGACGGCGGCTTTATCAGCCACCTGGACCTGTACCTGACCGCCATGGATGAAATCGGCGCCGACAGCTCGGTATTCCGCCGCTTCCTCGCGGCCATCCAGGCCAAGGAACCGCTGGCCAAGGCCCTCAGCGACCGCGATATCCCATTGGCGGCCAAAGTGTTCATGTGCCAGACGCTCGATGTGGCGCAACACGGCACCACCGAAGCGGTGTTGGCGTACTTCTTCTTTGGCCGTGAAGACATCATCCCCGACATGTTCGGACGCCTGCTGTCGCAATGGTCGGTCAGCGAAACCGAGGTGCCGATGCTCACCTATTACTTGAAGCGCCACATCGAAATGGATGGCGACGATCACGGCCCGGCGGCTAAACGCATCATCGCTGAAATCGTCACCACCCCTGTGCAACACCAGCACATGGTCGAAAGCGCCAAGACCGCGATCAAATCGCGCATCGATTTGTGGGATGGCGTGCATCACTTCCTGCAGCACAAAGCGCAACACGCCACGGACCGCCCTGAGTGCCTAAGCCTCGCATGACCACAGGGAGCAGGACATGACCAAAGGTAAATTGATAAAACTGACACTGTGCGGCGTTGTGGTCGGTGGGTTACTGCTGCTCGGCTGGCAGCGTTGGCAGTATTCCAACGCTTACGTGAGTACCGATAACGCCGAGCTCGATGGCGTGATCATTCCGGTGCGCGCCAAGCTCTCGGGCGTGGTGATGAGCGTGCCGGTGACAGACAACCTCACGGTGCAAAGCGGTGATCTGCTGTTTCAGATCCGCGACAGCGAATATCAATACCAGGTCGAGCAGCGTGAGGCGCAATGGCAGGCGTTGCTTGCCGCCGCAGGGCGCGGCGGCGGTCCGGGTGCGTTGGACAGCCAGGTCCTCGGCGCGGTCGCAATGCGCCAGGCGGCGCAAGCGGCGCTGGCACAATCCAGCGCCAATCTGGAGCAGGCGCGCAACGACTACGGGCGCGCCCGCCGCCTGGGCGCCCAAGGTGTGTTGAGCACCCAGGATCTCGAGGTGGCCAAGGCGCGTTTCGACGCCCTGAGCCACGCCCAGGAAGTGGCACGCGGCAATGCCCAGGCTGCCGCGCAAAGCACCTTGGCCAACAAAGCCGAACTGAAAGTGCAGGACTACCGGATCGCGGCGGCGCAAGCCGAACTGGAACAGGCCCGGATCAAGCTGCACGACACTCGTCAGACCGCGCCGGTGCGCAGCATCGTCTCGAAAAAAGAAGTCGAGCCGGGCCAATTCGTGGTCGCCGGGCAGAAGCTATTGAGCCTGATTGCCACCGACCCGCTGTGGATTACCGCCAACTTCAAGGAAACCCAGGTCGGGCGCGTGCGGGTCGGCCAGCTGGCCAAGGTCACTGTGGATGCGTTTCCCGGGCAGGCTTTCGACGGGGTGGTCGAGAGCCTCGCACCGGCTACCGGCGCAAAGTTTTCACTGCTGCCCCAAGAGAACGCCACCGGCAATTTCACCAAGGTGGTGCAACGCGTGCAGGTCAGGATTGCCCTCAAAGACGTGCCGGATGACTACAAAGCCTTGTTGAGCCCCGGCATGAGCGCCTTCGTCGAAGTCGCCACGCAACAGCACGGCAGCCACACGTTATGAAGTCGCCGTATCTGATTGCGCTGACCGTGACGCTGGTGTCGATGATGGAGCTGCTCGACGTGACCATCGTCAACGTGGCGATTCCCAGCCTGATGGGCACCTACGGGGCGTCGGTCGATGAAATCTCCTGGGTGTCCACCGGCTACGTGGTGGCCAACGTAGTGATCCTGCCGGTCAGCGGCTGGCTGTCGGCCTGGTTCGGGCGGCGCACTTATTACCTGGTCTCCACCGCGGTGTTCGTGCTGGCATCCGTGGGCTGCGCCTTTTCCGCCGAACTCTGGCAACTGGTGGCGTTCCGCGTACTGCAAGGCTTGGCGGGCGGCGGGTTGCTGGGGATTTCCCAGGCAATCATTTACGACGTATTCCCCAAGGAGAAGGTCAGCAGCGGCATGGCGTTGTACGGCGTTGGCGTGATGATGGGGCCGACGTTGGGCCCCACCGTCGGCGGCTATCTGATCGACACCTTGTCCTGGCACTGGATATTCCTGATCAATCTGCCCATCGGTGCCGTGGCCCTGCTGCTGTGCTGGCTGTGCATCGGCGATTCCGCCAATGAAAGCAAACCCAGCAGCGTCGACTACAGCGGCTTCTGCCTGCTGGCTCTGGGCGTCGGCAGCCTGCAGATCCTGCTGGAGCGCGGCGAGCATTGGGACTGGATGGAATCGAACTGGACGGTTGCCTGCCTGTTGCTCAGCAGCTTCAGCCTGGTGGGGTTCTTCTGGTGGGAACGGCGCGCGACCAACCCGATCGTCAATGTGGCGTTGTTTCAGAACCGCGAGTTTTTGATGGGCTGCATCTGCGCGTTTTGCGTGGGCTTCGGGCTGTACAGCACGTTATTCATGGTGCCGCTGTTTTTGCAGACGTTGCTGGCACAGAGCGCGTACCAGAGCGGGCTGGTGATTTTCCCCGGAGCGGTGGCCAGTGCCATCAGCACCTTGGTGATCGGCAAGCTGTCCCAGGAAAACAAGATCGACGAGCGCGTGTTCGTAACCTTGGGCATCGTCATGTACTGCTACGCGATGTTCCTGCACACCCAGTTCACCCTCGACAGCAACCCGGACACGCTCTATTGGCCCCTGGTGATTCGCGGCCTGGGCCTGGGCATGATCTTCGTACCGCTGACCAACCTGGCCATGCGCCGTCTGCCGCTGACGTTGATCTCGGGCGCCTCGGGCGTGCTCAACCTGATGCGCCAGTTGGGCGGCAGCGTCGGCATCGCCATTGCCGCGACCCTGCTCACGCGGTTTTCGTGGGAGCGCTATCGCCTGCTGTCCGAGCATGTGACCGAGTCCAGCCTGGTTGCCAGCGGCTGGGGCGGCGTGGAATCCAACCCGCTGTTTCTGTCCCTGAACCTTGCAAGCCATCAACAAGCCTTGGCCCTGATGCCTTACCTGCAAGCGCGTGAACAAGCGCAAATGCTGGCGTTCAGCATGCTGTTCGGCACATTGGGCGCGGTCATGGCCATCGGCATTCCCATGGTGCTGATGATGCGCAGAAGCACCCTCAGCCGATAACTTCTCCAGTGGAGCACATCCCCTTGCGTATTCCAGGGCTGCATCTCGACCCGATCACACTGCTCACTTTCCTGTGCGGCCTCAGCCTCGCCTGCTGCCCGGCCAATGCGGCGGCGGAAGACTTGTACCAGCTGTACCAGAAGGCGCTGACCCACGACATGAAGTTCGCCGCCGCACAGGCGCAACAATTGGCCACCGCGGAAAAAGAACCGCAAAGCCGTGCCAACCTGTTACCGGACCTGTCGGTCACCGGCGGCGCGGCGTGGGTCGATGCCGAGGATTCGTCCGACTACCATCGCAACCGCAATAACACCAACGCCTATGCCGTGGTTCTCACCCAACCGCTGTTGCGCTGGCAGAGTGTGGTTGCCCACGACCAAAGCAAACTGATGATCAGCGCCAGCGAGGTGCAGACCGAACAGGCGCGCCAAGACCTGATGCTGCGTGTCGCCCGCGCCTACTTCGACGTACTGCTTAACCAGGAACTGCTGAACACCCGCACGCAACAGTTGCAAACCCTGCAGGAGAGCCAGGACCGCACCCGGCGTTTGTTGGCCGACGGCGCCAGCACCCACAACGCGCTCGAACAGGTTCAGGCCAAATACGACCAGGCCTTCGCCGAGCAAATCGCCGCACGCGGCGCGCTGGATATCGCCACCGAAGCCCTCACCCAATTGACCGCCGCCCAGGCGCGCCCATGGTCGGGCAAGGAGCCACCATTCAGCGCTCCGGTGCCCGCCGCGATCGGCGCCTGGGCCACCACCGCGCAACAAGGCAACCTCGCCGTGCAGCGGGCGCAGATTGCCCAGCGCCTGGCCGAAATGGACATCGACAAGGAACAAGCCGGCCACTTGCCGACCCTTGACCTGATCGCCGCCCATGGTCGTTTTGCCTCGGTCGGCGGCGATGTGTACGACGTCACCCTGCCGGAGAATCGTTATAACCAGACGGTGGTCGGGGTCAAACTGAGCGTGCCACTGTATGGCGGCGGCCGTACCAGCAGCCGCGTGCGCGAAGCCCATGCGTTGCAGAGCAAAGCCCTGGATGAACTCGAAGATGCGCGCCGCAGCGCCGGGCTGATGGCCCGCCAGGCCTACCTGCAAGTGACCAGCGGCATGAGCCAATACCAGGCGCTCAAGCAGGCGCTGAAATCCAGCCAGGTCAACCTCACGTCGGTGACCCACGGCTTCGAGGCCGGTGCGCGCATCAACACGGAGGTGCTGGACGCACAGCAGAAAGTCACGGACACCCAGCAACGTTTGGCCCAGCAACGCTACGCGATTCTGCTCGCGCAGCTCAACCTGCTGGCGTCGACGGGGAACCTGAACGATGCGCGTCTGCGTGAGGTCAGTCGCCTGCTCGATTGAACCCGGTGCGCGCCCCATTCAGCCCATGTACCTGAGCCATTGAATTCAGGGTTCGATAATCGAACGGGTTCCCACTTCTGCCGTTCAAGTTCACTGCGTGAATGCGGATAGCACGATCACTATTACTTAAGTGGTCTGCGGAGTATGCCCATGTTTGCCCATCTGAAAATTCGCACCGGGATGATCGGGGTGCTGCTGCTGTTCGTTATTGCACTGTTGTTCTCTACCCTGAACGGCTGGCGGTCGGCGGTACGCAGTCACGAGCACATTGACGAGTTGGGGCGTACCTCGCGACAAATCGACGGCATCAACAACGCATTGCTGCTGGCAATCCGTACCAGCGCCAACGTGTCCTCGGCGTTCATCGAGACCGTCGGCGGGCGTTTCGACGACGCGGAAGCCCGGCTGGTGCGCAGTGAGGCGATCTGGAGTGACGCCATCGCCAAGGTCAATGCCTCGACCACAGACTTGCGTGACCCGCAGTTGAAGGCCCTCGCCGAAGATCTCAAGCGTGCGTTCGCCGTATACGGCACGGCCATCGTCGGACAACGCGCCGCCACGCGCGCGCGATCCGCCGAAGAGTATTTTCAAGTCAACATCGATGCCGGCAACAGCATGACCAAGCTTCAGGAGATTCGCGTGAAGCTGGTCGGCGCGTTGGATGCCCGTGCCCAGGAGATCAACACGGAGGCGGCTGCGCGGCTGCAGACTTCGCAAACCCTGGCCATTGCCTTGATCCTGCTGACCCTGGCACTCGCTGTCGTCTGCTGGGTATTCATCTCGGGCACCGTCCTGCGCCCATTGCGCGCGGCCGGCGAGCACTTCAAGCGTATTGCCGGGGGCGATCTGACCCGCGAAGTCGTCTCGCCTGGCCGCAACGAAATTGGCGAGTTGTTCCTTGAACTGCAACGCATGCAGGCCAGTCAGCGTGAAACACTGATCCAGATCGCTGACTCAGCCACGCAGTTGGCCTCAGCCGCTGAAGAACTCAACGCCGTCACCGAAGAAAGCAACCGTGGCCTCCAGCAGCAGGACATGCAGCTGGAACAGGCCGCGACCGCGGTGAACCAGATGACCAGTGCGGTCGAAGAAGTGGCGCGCAACGCGGTGTCGACTTCGCAAGCGGCCACCGCCTCCAATACGCTGTCGGAAAAGAGCCGTCAGCAGGTACGCGAAAACATCAGCGGTACGCAATCGATGACCGCCGAAATTCACGGCAGCGCCGAGCGTATCCAGCACCTCGCCAATGAAGTGCGCAACATCGGCAAGGTGCTCGACGTGATCCGGGCCGTCTCGGAGCAGACCAACCTGCTGGCCCTCAACGCGGCGATCGAAGCGGCCCGGGCCGGTGAAGCCGGTCGGGGGTTTGCCGTCGTGGCCGACGAGGTACGCACCCTCGCCTACCGCACCCAGGAATCGACCCGCGAGATCGAACAGATGATTGCCAGCGTGCAGAGCACTGCTGAACACGCGGTGGATTCGATGCGCAGCAGCACGGCGCGGGCGCAAGGCACGCTGGAAATCACCCAGGCGTCGGGGGTGGTGCTGGAGGATATCTTCGCGGCCATCGGCCAGATCAACGAGCGCAATCTGGTGATTGCCAGTGCTGCCGAAGAACAGGCCCAGGTTGCCCGTGAGGTCGACAGCAACCTGTTGGCGATCCGCGACCTGTCGGCGCAATCCGCGGCGGGCGCCTTACAGACCAACGCAGCGAGCCATGCGCTGTCACGCTTGGCTGCGGAGCTGAGCGGGCTGGTGGGACGCTTTCGGACTTGATCCTTGGCGGCCCCTTATCTTGAGCCGCTCCCAACTCGTTCCAACCGCAGCTGTATAAATTCCAGCAACGCCCGAACCCGCGCAGTCACGGAATGCCGGTGGCTGTACGCGCCAAGCAATTGCAGCGGCGCAGGGCGCAGGTCCAGCGACACTTCCCGCAATCGGCCCGCGGCAAGATCTTCCTGGCATGGATAGGCTGCCACTATCGCGAAACCGATGCCTTGCCGCGCGCCCGCCAACGCAAGTTCTCCGCTGTTGACACGATAGCGACTACGCACAGATACCTTCACGATTTCGCCTGTGCCGTCGAGAAACAGCCAGGGCTGGCCCTTCAATGCGCTCAGTGTAGTAATGCACGGCAAGGACTCTAGTTCGCGCACTTGGCGCGGAGTTCCCGTTTTGGCTAACAGAGCGGGTGCCGCGACCACAATGCTGGGTAGCGTAGCGAGTTCGCGGGTGATGATGGTGCTGTCATCCTGGCGCCCACGATGGAAGACGATAGAGAGGTCCACGTCTTCCCGGAGTGCTTCTAAACCGGTCAGGCGCGTGTCGCACTCCAATTCGACGCCGGGATGGAGGCTACAGAATTCGGCCAGGATAGGGGCCAGTAGCCTTGGCGCTTCGCCTGGCATGCACATCCTTAAGGGTCCCCGCAGTTCACGCTGCACCGCGCCAAGTTCTTCCTCAGTGGAGAGCAAGGAATCGAGCAAAGGTTTTGCACGTTCGTAGAGAAGTCTGCCGGCTTCAGTCATGCGCAGGTGGCGAGTACTGCGCTCCAGCAAGCGGACGCCCAATCTGCGTTCCAGCGAGGCGACGTGGCGGCTGACGTTAGAGGATGGCAGGGACAGTAGGCGCGCCGCGCCGGAAAAGCTTTGTGCATCGACGACCGCCACGTATACACGGACGGTGTTCAGGTCGAGGGCATTGCGCATGATTATCCCGATTAAGGTATTAAAGTCGCCCATTTTTACATAATAGTTCTCCCCATTGACGGAATCTAAGATGCCGTCTCGTCCGATGGGTTGTCGCCGATGGCGTGTCGGGACGGATTGAATAGGAGATCCAGCGTGGAAATCGGAATACTTGGCGGCGGAATTGCGGGGTTGAGCGTGGCGCTTGCCTTGCGCAAGCGGGGACACAGTCCCCGGGTATATGAGCGCCGGACGGGGCCAGCGACCATGGGGGCTGGCGTGACGCTCTGGCCCAACGCTGGCTTTGTGCTGGAGGAACTGGACCTCCTCCAAGACATCGCGGCAACGGGTGGCCGGCCAGTGGTAGTGCGCCGCCAGGACGCTGCGGGCAATTCGTTGGGGGGCATCGATATCGCGCTGCTGGACCAGACAATGGGATATCCGACTCATACCATTTTGCGGAGGGACTTGCAGGCAGTGCTGCTCAAGCATGCGGCACAGAGCGGAATCCCGGTGGAGTTCGGGCATCGGGCGGTGGGGATCGATCTGGAGGCTAATGGCAAAGCGGTAGCGCGCTTTGAGAACGGGGTGAGTATCCGTCCAGATCTGCTTATCGGCGCAGATGGCCGTATGGGGTCGGTGGCACGCGGGTTCGTTGCGGGGGACAACATGCCGGTTTATCAGGGATTTGTGAACTGGATAGGTGTGGCGCAGGGGGAAAGTGCGTTGGTGAGCGATATAGCGATTCAGGATTATTGGGGGTCGGGCAATCGCTTCGGATGCGTGCCGGTCCGGCCGGAGTTGGTCTACTGGGCAGCGGCACAGGCGCGGCCATTGTCAGGGGCGACGCCCGCAGCCGATATGCGCAAGGAGATCGAGGATCTGTTCGCGGGATGGCCGGAGCCTATCGCCCGTATCATCCAGGCGACGCCGGCGCACGCCATCCGGATGATTGCCGTGCACGACTTGGAGCCGCTGCACACGTGGAGCCGGGCTAATGTGCTGCTTGTGGGAGATGCGGCGCACGCGCCGTTGCCGACATCGGGCCAGGGCGCTTGTCAGGCGTTGGAAGACGCTTGGCACCTTGCTAGATGCCTGGAAGGAACGAACGGCCTTGATGAAGCCTTGCAGCGTTTCGCGGAGATCCGCGGGCCGAAGACCGCCAAGCTGGCCGAGCAGGGTCGAGTCTTCGCTCGCGGTCTGTTTGCCACTGATCCTGAAACCTGCCGCATTCGCAATGAACGCGCCAAGGCGTCCGATCCCTTGCGTGATGTGCAGGCCTTGGCGGCAGGATGGTCACAGGGTTTGCCGATGACAGGCTGCACGGACAGCACGCCGATGGATGGCGCTGACTTCGGCAGTCTGTACCGCCTCTGAAAGACGGTGGCAATCTGGACACCGCATGGCGTCTCCGGCCCCGAGACGCCTCACTGTAAACCGAGCCCCATGACTTTACCCACCGCGCTGGAGCGCCAGGTCTAGCAGCTCACACTGATGCTCTTCAGATGTCGGCTTCTGGCCGATTCTGTTGAAAATGTAGCGCCCCTATCTGGCCTGCGGCAAAGTATCTGCATTGACCAGCAGGGAAGGATTTGGAATAGGAACGGCGTGTTGGCTGCATGAAATATCCGCTTAAAAGGTTAGAACTGGTGCCCACTTAAATGTAAGTGCACACCATGTCCTGGCTCTTCGGGGCTGGGCAGATGACTTGGCTTGGCCGGACGGATACACGTTAGCTGCAAATTTGATGCTGAATTAACATAGAGACCTCGCCCAATACATTGCCACGTCCATGCAGACTCTCGAAAATACCTTGTTTTTATATGCCAGACAGCACCTGCCAACACTTCCGAAGATCTACATGTGGACGCTTGATACCACCCTTGTTCACCATTCATTCAAATGGGTCATTGGCCACGCATGAAGGCTCAGGCGATCTAACAAAGCTGGATTCGAATTGCAACGACCAGTGTCTACTCAACCTACATCGAGTTACTCATGAGCGTCTCCCGAAAACTTGACGTCGAGATAGGTGATCTGGAAATGCTGCTCTTTGCGAAAGCAGAAGACCTTGCACAAACGTTCAACACGACCTCCCCCTCTGCTTGAACGAGAAAAAGCTCACAGAGCTTGATCTACACCCGTATGTTTTTTTGAAAGATGGCCGACGCAGAGAGCGAGTGAGATTGACCAGTTGCTTGCGCACCAGTGGGTACTCGCTTGAGTAATACACCGTGACTTTGGCGCTCAGCGCTCTTCAATCACGCAGCGGCTTTGTCGGAACCTGGACTTTTCACGACGACTGTCCGCAACGCACGTCCCGAATACTCGATAGAAATTGCCTGGTTTGACGGTTGGATCGCAGACAGACGACGCGACATGTTGAGGGCGCCGTTGCCGCAAGCTGCCTCATCTTGGCACGCGCCGATTTACGGGTAGTCCACATGAAGTTGAAAAGATCTAGAAGGTTCTTTAGCTGCTCTGGGCAATCCTCTGGAAGGTCGGGGCGAGTGCTACCACGCTGGGTCAAAGTTCTAAGAAACACACGCCAAAACCGAAGTACCGGCGACCGATCAATCCATATTAAGAGGTCGGCTCTGGCAATACGGTTATCCCAGGTGGCCGAATGGCCACCTTCAAAAATCCACTGATCGCGAGCCTCGGCCTCGTGACAAAGGCGAGTCTTCTCATCAGCGTTTCGCTCAACCCATCCCGGTTGCCAATGGATCGTGTCGATATGGATGACCGGAAGACCTGTGTGCTTGCCCATCGCCCGAGCCAGCGTACTTTTTCCTGACCCTGGTTGGCCAATAATCATGACACGCTGCATAGGAGCCCCTGCGCATTGAACATCCTGATAATACTGAGCGACGCTGCTCCTCATTGGAACACTTCACAATCGAATCGTGTTGATTAGTGCTACGCGACGACGGGTGAAGTTCCAGGCAATAGGCGAAAGTAGAAGAACCGCGACAAGAAACGCCACCTGGGACAGGTAGAACGGCTCCAGCCACTGCTGGTTCAATGCAACGTAATAGGTGTTATGGGCGACGTCAGCCAGAATGATTGCTGCTGTAAGGATGATGCCCACCCTTGGTTTTATGAAAAGGAGCAGTGCCGCCAGCGGGTCAAAAAACGTAAGCGCCCCCCAGAAAATACGGCTAGCCCAATAGGCGCTGGCCCCGTATCCGTAGTCCCAGAGCAACCCATGCTGAAAATCTGCTCGAATGTGATTGGTGGTTGCGACCAAAAGGCAACAGGCAAACAAAACTCGGATGGCGAATGACGACCTTGGCATAGCTGGATCTGCTCTCGCGAAGTAATCCTATGATAACGGGATCAACCAACGTCGCAGCAATGTAAGCGTATGGCAAACCCGTCTTGACCAGACGACTTTGGGCCGTGCGACAATTGGTTGCATATCGTTGGGCAAGAAATGTAGGTTGTACCGTCAACATAAATACATCGTTTAACTGGAGCTACATGGACGAGCTAAGAGTTTTCAGCAACACCCACTGGATAGTAACTCATCGGCGAGATTCACGTTACGACGGGTATTTGATAATTTCATCTGAAGAGACGGCTTCAGATCTCAGCGATTTGAGCGACGAAGCCATGTCATCTCTCGGTTTAGTGATGAAAACCTCGGAGCGTCTGCTGGCAAAGGTGTATTCCCCTTACAAAGTAATGTTCTACAAATTGGGATTTTCTCCTGACTTCAGCGCACATTTTCATGTCGTTCCAGTCTCGGAAGACTTGCTCGCAGAGATATCAAAACACCCCGGTTATTCCGACAATCCTGACGGTAATGACGCAATTGTTTTTCTAAGTCGAGAGTACTGTGAAAGACCTCTTACCGCTGGCGAAGCAGAAAAACAGCTCTCGGCGGTTCATTTGCTCAGGGCCTTTCTGTGACTAAGATACTTTCGCGTGGTTAAGCGGATACCCACTTGTGCGGTGGCAGTTCTTCAATCTCACTCGCCCGCTGCGTCGGCAGGCGCGTTAGAATATCCCTCAAATACGCGTATGGACCATGCCCATTCAACCGCGCAGTAAGCGTTTGGCCAACGCTCCTGGAGTAGTTGGGGTATTGCGCAGACTCTCCCATCCAATTGCATGGAATTGACATAAGTGTCCATTCAACACGCATGTTGCGTGGTTAAACGCGCGCCCACTTAACTGTTGACTCTGATAGGAATAGGCAATGCTCTAAGACAAACCGGCATAGGTGACCGAGTTTTCGATAGATATCATGGCCTCGTCCCTATTTATTGGAAGTCGCCATGAACAGCAGAAAAACCATATTCATCACGGGGGTGAGCAGTGGCTTCGGCAACGCGCTGGCGCAAGAAGCTCTTGCAGCGGGCCACCGTGTCATAGGTACCGTGCGTAGTGAAGCCGCCTTGCGCGCCTTTCAGGCGCTCTCGGTGGATCATGCTCATGGGGTGATTCTGGATATCACTGACTTCGCCCGGATCGACAGCGTAGTAGCTGCTATTGAAGCAACCCACGGCCCAGTCGACGTGTTGGTCAACAACGCCGGCTACGGTCATGAGGGCATCTTTGAAGAGTCGCCGCTGGAGGAAATGCGTCGCCAATTCGACGTCAACGTGTTCGGCGCGGTAGCGGTGACCAAGGCTTTCGTGCCTTATTTTCGCAAGCGTCGCACTGGTCATATTCTTAATATCACTTCTATGGGCGGCACCATCACGATGCCGGGCATCGCGTACTACTGCGGGAGCAAGTTTGCTCTCGAAGGTATCTCCGATACGCTGAGCAAAGAACTGCTACCTTTCAACATCTTCGTGACCGCCGTGGCACCTGGCTCGTTTCGCACTGACTGGGCCGGTCGTTCGATGCAGCGCACCCCACGAAGCATTGCTGACTATGACGCCAGTTTCGACCCGGTACGTAAGGCCCGCGAAGAAAAGAGCGGCAAACAGCTTGGCGACCCGCGAAAAGCGGCGCAAGCGATGTTGCAGGTTATTGCCAGCCCGACACCACCGGCACACTTATTATTGGGCAGTGACGCGTTGGGACTGGTACGTGACAAGCTGAATCGCACGGCCAGGGAGATTGATCAATGGGAAGCGCTGACTCTTACCACCGACGGTTGAGCGGCCAGCAGAGGGGACATCAATGAATCGGGCCGACTCACGCACCTCGCGCATGGTGCATTTGATGGAAACCCTCGCGCCGGTCGAGGGCTACAACCTCAGCACGCTAGAGGATATCCGCTTTTTGCGTTCGAATCGGCCACTGACTCGCACTCCGGTGCTGTATGACCCGGGTATCGTGATCCTGTGCCAAGGGCGCAAACGTGGCTATCTGGGCGATGACGTATACGTTTATGACGCCCAGCACTATCTAGTGGTGTCCGTCCCAGTTCCTTTCACCATGGAGACCGATGCCAGCGAGGCGCAGCCAATGCTGGCGGTCTACATGCGCCTCGACTTACAAATGGCCAGCGAGTTGATACTGCAAATGGATGAAGCTCTCGGGCCAAGTGATGCCCAGCCCAAGGGCATGTATGCCTCGCCAATGGACGATTTGCTGCGCGCCTCGACGCTACGCTTTCTTGAGGCGATGAGCAGTCCGGGCGAAGCGCAAATACTTGGGCCGTCGCTGGTGCGGGAGATCTACTACCGCATCCTAACCGGCGAGCAAGGTGGCTCGATGCGCGCCGCGCTCAATCGCCAGGGTCACTTTGGTAAGGTCACTCGTGCGATCCGCAAGATCCATAGTTGCTACCAGGAGCGCCTGGATGTGGTGTCCCTTGCCCAAGAAGCGAGCATGAGCGTGCCCAATTTTCATCTGCACTTTCGCAGCGTGACGGACTCGTCGCCGATGCAATACCTGAAGTCGACGCGCTTGCACCAGGCGCGATTACTGATGCTACGCAACGCTATGACCGCTTCGACGGCGGCGTTCAATGTAGGCTACGAAAGCGCCTCGCAATTCAGCCGCGAATTCAAACGTTTCTTTGGGCGCACGCCCCAGGCAGAGATCGAATGGATGAAGGCGACCTACGCACTGCCTGCGCCGTCCACGCCATCTATGTACGTCTCGTCACATTAGCGATGAGCCGACCCGCTGCTCCGGCAACCCCAGTACCAGCGCTGTCCGCACCTGCCCAACATACTTTGGGCGGTTGAACGGGCGCCCATTTATGCGGCAGCAACTCGGTAATCTCACTTGCCCGCTGCGTCGGCAGCCGCGTCAGCACATCTTTGAGATAAGCATACGGGTCATGCCCGTTGAGCCGCGCCGACTGGATCAAGCTCATGATCGCTGCCGCCCGTTTGCCACGGCGTAAAGACCCTGCGAAGAGCCAGCTCTTGCGCCCAAGAGCCCATGGCCTGATTTTCTTCTTCAGGTGCTTGTTAACGTCAATGTTGTTGAAGTCCTCTGCCCCAGTACTGCCCACGCTTTTTGTAGCGCTTGATGGGGGACCGAAAGGTGATCGATAGCGCAAAAAAAGCAAGGTGTCTTGGGCAGACGCATATGTGGCAGAGGTAACACGCGTAACTGGATGAACAGGCGCGCCTCACGCCCGCCAGGCCCGTGAGATAATCACGCGCTACGAGCGGACGACTCCGCCGAATAGATGACGGTTTGCGCGCTGTTCGCCGCAACGGTTTGCCGGGTGAAGTAGGTGTCGCCTTCGTCGGTCAGAATCTCATAGTCGACTTTTTGCGTGCTGCTGGCGTGTTTGATGATTTTCAGCACGCGCTGGAATTTCACGCTTTGCGTGCCGTTCTGGTTGGGCCCGGTCAGCACATTCACGCTTTGAAACCAGCCGGCGTGTTTCTTGTTGCTCACCAGCGCGTTGGTCATCGCCTCGAACCGCTCCAGGCGGGTGAAGCCCCACAGCGTCTGCTCCTCGACGGTTGCGTCGGGGGTGGCGGCGCCGGTAAACACGAAGATATTGATCGTCGGGCTGTCTTCACAAAAGAAGTCATACGGGACCAGGCCATCAACCATTTTCCTGCCGGGCACAAAGCCCTTTTTATGCACCTGAAACATCGC
This sequence comes from Pseudomonas veronii, assembly GCF_001439695.1. Classification (GTDB taxonomy): domain Bacteria; phylum Pseudomonadota; class Gammaproteobacteria; order Pseudomonadales; family Pseudomonadaceae; genus Aquipseudomonas; species Aquipseudomonas veronii. Next base: position 180,712 of record NZ_JYLL01000004.1, on the reverse strand, counting down.
CACCTCCGCTCAAACAATGGCGACAAGTCTAATGAGCGGCGACGTACAGGGCGGTCAAGCCAATGTAATGTCGTGTAAAGATCGCGCGTTGTGCAGGTTGACCTCAACGGTCAGCCCACCGCCTGACTCATTGCGAGCCACGATGCTGCCGCCGTGCATCTGCACTGCCCGCGCGGCGATGGCCAAGCCCAGGCCAAAGCCGACGCTGGCATCCCCCGCGCCACGCTCGAACGGTTGGAAGATGCTGTGCAATCGATCGTTGTCGACGCCCGGCCCGTGGTCGCTGATCGCCACAGTGAGGCGGCTCGCGTCGGGATTGATACGCGCTGAAACCAGCACCGTGGTGTCCGGCCGCGTGTAGCGCACGGCGTTGCGGATCACGTTCTCAAAGCAGCGGTACAGCAACTCACCGTTGACACAGGCGATAAACGGCGGGCAAGCCTGTAGGTGTACGCGGCAGCCTTTGATGCCGGCTTCGAACTGCGCATCTTCGACAATCATCGCCAGCAACTCGATGATGTCCACGGGTTCGCGCTCGATGCTTTCGGGCCGGCCTTGCAGGCGAGCCAGGGTCAGCAGCGCTTCGATCAGGGTGTCCATGCGTTCGGATTCATGCTCGATGCGTTCGAGCATTTCCATGCGTGCAGGGTCTTGGCGCAACAGGCCGATGGCCGCTTGCATGCGCGTCAGCGGCGAGCGCAATTCATGGGAGATGTCGTGCAGCAGATGCTGCTGGGCTTGCACCAGCACCTTGAGCTGGTTGGCCATGCGGTCGCAGTCTTCGGCCAGGTCGACGATTTCATCGCGGCGCTTGCCCATGGCGGGTTTGACCCGGGTTTCGAAGCGTCCTTGGGCCACATCGCTCATCGCCCGACGCAAGTAGGCCAGCGGCCAGGCCAGGTAGTACGCCATGTAGCCGCTGAACAGCGCACTCATCAACGTGCCGATGAGCAGCGGGATCTGGTGCCAGGGCCGGCCGGGGACGTTGCCGGGGGCGTGGGTGGACCTGATCGAAAGCGCCAGGCCTTCCTTGCTGGTGACCGCTCGTTCATAGGCCGGTTGTTCAACGGGCGACCCCACGAGCAAGTGACCGTTGCTGTCATAGACGCCGATGTTCTCATCCGGCGGACGTTCCCAGACCGTGAGGAGCTGGCCTGCCGCGTCGACACCGACGCGCTCGAGCAGCCCGGTTTCCGCTGCCAGAATGGCTTCCACATACGGGTCGCTCGGGCGAAAACGGCTCAGTTCAAGCACGCCGATCCCGACCAGAAACGTCAGGGTGGTCGCCAGCCAGAAGGCCAGGAACAGTTTCCAGAACAGCAGGCTGGGCCGGGTCATTCGGCGATCAACAGGTAGCCAAGGCCGCGCACGCTCTGGATCCAGGCCTTGGTGTCCAGGCGCGGCCCCAACTTCTGCCGGATGCTGCTGATATGTACGTCGATGCGCCGGTCGTAGCGGGTCAGCGGGCAGCCCAGGGCGTTGAGGGACAGGTCCTTTTTACTCACCACTTGGCCGGCGTTGCGGGCCAGTTCTTCGAGCAGGCTGAATTCGGTGCTGGTCAGGCCCAGCTCGACACCGCTCCATAGGGCCTGGCGCTTGCCGGGCCACAACACCAGCGCGCCGGTCTTGATCACTTCGGTGAGCGGCTGGCCCACTGGCTGCACCCTGCGCATGATCGCGCGCAACCGTGCCACCAGCTCGCCCGGGGAGCTGGGCTTGGGCACGTAATCGTCGGCGCCGAGTTCCAGGCCCGTGATGCGGTCGATGTTGTCGCCGCGGGCGGTCAGCAGCACCACGGGCACTTGGCTGACCGCGCGGATGCGCCGCAGCACCTCGATACCCGAACGCTGGGGCAGCATGACGTCCAGCACCACAATACTGTAGCGCCCCGACAGCGCTTCGACCTCGCCCTCCTCGCCCGTATGCACGGCCGTGGCCTCAAAACCTTCGCGCGCCAAGTATTGGCTGAGCATTTCCGTCAATTCCTGGTCGTCGTCGACCAACAGTACGCAGATCATCGTGGGCTCGTCAGTGTGGGGTTGTCCATTATCAGCCTTTGCGCAGGTTATCAGGCCCACCTTTACCTAACTTGACATTCGGTTAACCGCACCAAACGCCGCGCACTCTTATGCTGGCTGTTCACCGGTCGGCGAGTGAACCCAGCACGCCGGCGCTGCTTGTCGATGTGTTCTGGAAAAGATCTTGATGAATTTTTCGCGCCTGCTCTGCTCGGTTGCGCTGCTGCTCAATACCTCACTGGCACTCGCCCAAGGCTTCAAAATCTCGGATATTCGAATCAATGGCCTGCAACGCGTCTCGGCGGGCAGCGTATTCAGCGCATTGCCGCTGAACGTCGGCGATGAAGCGGATGACCGGCGCCTGGTGGATTCCACTCGCGCGTTGTTCAAGACCGGGTTCTTCCAGGATATCCAGCTGAGTCGCGAAGGTGATGTGCTGATTATCAATGTCGTCGAGCGTCCTTCGGTTGCCAGCATCGAGTTCGAGGGCAACAAGGCGATCTCCACCGAAGACTTGATGAAAGGCATGAAGCAATCGGGCCTTGCCGAAGGCGAGATATTCCAGCGCGCCACCCTTGAGGGCGTGCGCAACGAGTTGCAGCGTCAATACGTTGCCCAGGGCCGTTACTCGGCCTCGGTCGACACCGAGGTCGTGGCCCAGCCGCGCAATCGGGTCGGCCTGAAGATCAAGATCGATGAAGGCGAAGTGGCGTCGATCCAGCACATCAACGTGGTGGGCAATACCGTGTTCCCCGACGACGCGTTGATCGACCAATTCACGCTCAAGACCAGCAACTGGCTGTCATTTTTCAAGAACGACGATAAATACGCACGGGAGAAACTCTCCGGCGACCTCGAACGGCTGCGCTCCTATTACCTGGACCGTGGCTATATCAACATGGATATCACCTCGACCCAGGTCTCCATGACCCCGGATAAAAAGCACGTCTATATCACCGTGAACATCCAGGAAGGCCAGAAATACACGGTGCGTGAAGTCAAGCTGAGCGGCGAGCTGAAAGTCCCGCAAGAGCAGGTCCAGTCATTATTGCTGGTGCAAAAGGGCCAGGTGTTTTCGCGCAAGTTGATGACCACCACCTCGGAACTGATCACCCGCCGCCTGGGCAACGAAGGCTATACGTTCGCCAACGTCAACGGTACGCCTCAGGTGCATGAAGAAGACCACACGGTAGACATCACTTTCAGCATCGACCCCGGCAAGCGGGCTTACGTCAATCGCATCAACTTCCGAGGCAATACCAAGACCGACGACAAAGTGTTGCGTCGCGAAATGCGGCAGATGGAAGGCGGCTGGGCGTCGACCTACCTGATCGACCAATCCAAGGTGCGCCTGGAACGCCTGGGGTTCTTCAAGGAAGTGAACGTCGAGACGCCGGCCGTGGCCGGGCTGGATGACCAGCTGGATGTGAACTACGCCGTGGAAGAACAAGCCTCCGGCTCGATCACGGCCAGCGTCGGCTTCGCCCAGAGTTCGGGCCTGATCCTTGGCGGGTCGATTACCCAGAACAACTTTCTTGGCACGGGCAATTACGCCAGCCTGGGGCTGACCCGTTCGTCCTACCAGAGCAAGTACAACATCGGTTTCACCGACCCCTACTTCACCACCGATGGGGTTAGCTTGGGCTACAACGCGTTCTACAGCAAAACCGACTACAACAAATACTACGATGACGGGGTGTCCTATTACGCCATCAACAGTTTTGGCCTGGGTGCCAGCCTCGGTTACCCGATCAACGAGACCTCGCGCCTGACGTTCGGCCTGACCGCACAACACGACAGCATCGAGCCGGGCACCTACAGCGCCGACGAGATCTACGATTTCATCGAGCGCGAAGGCAAGGAATTCACCAACTTCAAGGCCAGCGCAGGCTGGTCGGAGTCGACCTTGAACAAAGGCGTACTGGCCACGCGCGGGCACGCGCAGAACCTCAACCTGACGGTGACGGTGCCCGGCAGTGACCTGAGTTTCTACAAAATCGACTATACGGGGCAAACCTTCCTGCCGGTCAGCAATACCACCGCCCTGCGCTTCCATACCAAGCTCGGTTACGGCAACGGTTATGGCTCCACGGACGGGTTGCCGTTCTATGAGAGCTATACGGCCGGCGGCGAAGGCACGGTACGTGGTTTTGAAAGCGGCACGCTCGGCCCGCGCAATACCCCGGCGACCGGGACCTATGCCAGCGCAGGTCAAGCGTACTACTCGGACCGGACTACGGAGGCGCTGGGCGGTAATATTCTGATTACCGGGGGCACGGAGTACTTGTTCCCTGTGCCGTTCATCAAAGACAACAAATCCGTGCGGACCTCCTTGTTCTGGGATGTGGGCACGGTGTATTCGGACAAGTGTTACCTCAGCACCACCCAAGGCTGCGGTGGTGTGGACCTGAGTCAGATGGCCAGTTCGGTGGGGGTTGGCGTGACCTGGTACAGCCCGCTGGGGCCGTTGAGTGTCAACCTGGCTTATCCGATTCGCACGCCGGAGAACGCGGATAAACAGGTGTTCCAGTTTTCCATGGGCCAGACGTTCTGAGCGTTTCAGCGGGTTAACGCGTTGCTCGCCGTCGCGGGATACCGGCGTTATGTTTTATCGCCTGGCTCCGATGGGGCCTCGGCGACCGTTGCAGATTCGCGAGGCACGTACTGTTCTGGAATAGAGGGTGCGAGTGGGCGCCGTGTGAGGGCTGACCGGGACTTGCCGCGAACCTTCTCTTCCCACGATGAACCGGGCTTCGCCGAGGCCGACGACAGAGGGGCGCGACGCAACCCGACCGACGCGCTGAAGACGCGTAGGCCGGCGCGTCCAGGCATTAAAACCAGGTTTCCATCTGTATCCCGTATTGCCATACACCGCCGGCCTTGAAGTCGGTCTTGCCGAAGGCGTCAGAGGTCGCGTAGTTATCCAGATCGGAAGACCAGTTCATCACGCTTGCGAACACTCGCAACTCGGGCCGCGTGAGAAGGTCGCCAACGTCAAGCTTGAATGTTGGCGCGACAGTGAACTTCCAGAAGTTACCGTCGACTGCATTACGTTGTAGATAGCCCTTCGGGTCGAGGTTCATGGTTTGCCAGCTCAATTCGTAGGCCATCTCAAAATTGCTGTTGATTTCATTGGCCAAACGCATGTTGAGGGTCATCCAGCGGTAGTCGTCACCCTTGACGTATCTATCCTTGCTCTGCTCGGCCAACAAGCTCGGGCCGATGCGCCAACCAGGCGCGATGGGCGTCTCGCCATACAGTGCCAGACGCAGAGCGCGGGCGTCGTCAATCAACTCACCGTCCGAGCCGACGTTCTTGACCTCCGCGCCCAGGCCTTGCCCATAGAGCAGCGCGGTTTTGAAGAAGCCTTCCCTGCCGAAAAAGTTTTTCTGGTGGTTGGCCAGCATGGTGTGTACACCGGAATTCGCAGGCCTGAACCCCGCTTCGTTGGTGCGGGTGGCGAAATCGTTTTTCTTGGCGCCAATGCCATTGAACATCCACTGCCACTGACCATTATCGAAGAACTGGTTGGAGGTCAGGATGTAGCTTTCCACATCGGCATTAACCCCGTCTCGACTGAAATCGCCGTAGGTACGCCCGATCAACGAGTAATTCGAGCGCCAATTCTTGTTCATCTGCACATCGTAAATGCCACCCCCGGTGCCGGCCAGATAGACAACGTCCGAATCCATCCAGTGGATATCGAAGTTATCGCGATCAAATCGCTTACCGGCCCACAAGGTCGCGTTCTCGAACACTGAGTTGCCCTTGAACGCGGCGAGATGGTCGAGTTCCGTGAAGACCTGGCGCACGTTCAACTTGCTTTCTTCGGCGGTCCAGTCATTGGAACTTTCCACGCCGTCGGCGATGGAGACCGTGAATTTCGCGCGGGTACCGTTCTGCGCATAGATCTCTTTCGACAGGTCTATACGCATGTAGGTGTCGTCTTCGTTACCGAGGCGCCCAACCGCGCCACCGACCGAGCCGGCCGGTGTCGTATACGGCCCGCCGCGGCCACCGCCGAGTCCCTGGTCAATCAGCAATCCCGAGCGGGCATAGCCTTTGAAGCTGAAGCCGTCTGTGAGGTGTCCGGTACCGCCCGGTTTTTCCAGGCTTTCTTGGCGGGCTTCGAGCTTTGCCAGCCGGGTATCCAGGGTCGGTGCCGCCGTTGCTTGCGCAGTGGCGGCAGCGGGCTGCAAGGGCGGCGTGGCGAGTTTGATCTGTTGCAATTCTCTGGCGAGTGCCTGGGTTTGCTGCTCGGCTGCGGCGGCACGTTTCTCGGCGGCGCTGGCGCGGGCTTCGAACGCGGCCATGCGTTCTTCCAGAGTCGCGGCCTGGGACGTCGCCGCCGAGGTGCTGAGCACGCCTGCGAGCAGCCATTGTGATGCTTTCTGCATGTGGATTTCCCTGTTTTGTTTTTATTGTTTTGTCCCAGCGACAGACGTGTTTTTCCGTGAGGTGTGAATTGCCAGAGTCGGCAAAAAAAAGGATGCCTCATCGAAAATACGCTGATACATTGAGCGTGTTAACGTTAACTTCTCTAAAAACAAAAATAAAGAGGGCTTTATGAAACAACTGAAATCGCTCCTTCCCGCAGCGCTGCTTACCCTCTGTGCCGGGCTTCCTGGCGTCTCGAGCGCAGCCGATCTGACGATCTCGTGCGGTGCAGTGGGTGCCGAGTTACAACTGTGCAAGGAGGCTGTCGAGGCATGGTCGAAACAGACCGGCAACAACGTCGAGGTGGTTTCCACGCCTAACTCGGCAACCGAGAGGCTGTCGTTCTACCAACAGATCCTCAGTGCGCAGTCCAGCGACATCGACATCATTCAAATCGACATGGTGTGGCCGGGAATGCTGGCCAAACACCTGATGGATCTGCGCGAGGTGCTTGCGCCGGACGCGACCCAAGGCTACTTCCAGGCCCAGATCGATAACGCCACGGTGAACGGACGGCTGGTGACGATGCCGTGGTTCACCGATTCGGGCCTGCTGTATTACCGCAAGGACTGGCTCGAGAAGTACAACAAGCCGGTGCCCCAGACGTGGGAGGAAATGACCGCTACCGCCAAGGAAGTTCAACAGGCCGAACGCAACGCCGGTAACCCCAATGTGTGGGGCTACATATTTCAGGGGCGCGCCTACGAAGGTCTGACGTGCAATGCACTGGAGTGGATCAGCAGCCAACCGGAAGGCGGACTGGTCACCCCGCAAGGCGACATCGTGGTCAACAGCCCGGCTTCAAGAGCGGCTTTGACCCTGGCGAAAAGCTGGGTCGGCGACATCTCCCCGCGTGGCGTACTCAATTACACCGAGGAAGAAGGACGTGGTGTCTTCCAGTCGGGCAATGCGCTGTTCATGCGTAACTGGCCTTATGTCTGGGCCCTGGTGCAAAGCCCGGACAGTGCCGTCAAAGACAAGGTGGGCGTCGCTCCCCTGCCCCGCGGCGGCAACGCCGGCAGCCACGCGTCCACCCTTGGTGGGTGGGGTCTGGCGGTTTCGCGTTACAGCGCCCATCCGAAGCTTGCCGCAGAGCTGGTGAGTTACCTGACCAGCGCTCAAGAGCAAAAACGGCGTGCGCTGATAGGCGCCTATAACCCGGTGATCGAGGCGCTGTATCAAGACCCCGAACTGCTCGCAGCAATGCCTTACTACCGTCAGCTCCACAGCATCCTCAACGACGGGGTCATGCGCCCCGCCTCAGTCACTGCCGAGCGCTATCCACGGGTCTCCAATGCGTTCTTCGATCGGGTGCATGGCGTGTTGGCGGGTGAGTTGCCCGTCGATCAGGCGCTTGCCGAGCTGGAAAGCGAACTCACGCGCATCAAACGCCGGAACTGGTAAGCCACAAGGAAGGAAATCACCATGTCTGTCTCTACTCCCCACGCCTCCTGTGACGAGCCCCTGCTCGCCAGGGAGACGCCCATACAGCGCCGCCGCCTGCGCGCCGCCTGGCTGTTTCTGACACCGATGTTGCTGTGCCTGGCCCTGGTAGCGGCCTGGCCGCTATTGCGCACATTCTGGTTCAGCCTGACCGACGCCAACCTGGCGGACACGCGTGGCGCAACCTTCGTCGGCTTTAGCAATTACCTGTTCTACAACGGCTCCGGCTGGTCGGGCATCCTGGTCGATCCACAATGGTGGAACGCGGTGCGCAACACGCTGCATTTCACCATGGTGTCGGTGGGCCTGGAAATCGTCCTCGGGCTGCTGGTGGCATTGCTGCTGAACATCAAGTTCACCGGCCGGTCCCTGGTGCGTGCGTTGATACTGATTCCCTGGGCGATTCCTACGATTGTCTCGGCGAAAATCTGGTCGTGGATGCTCAACGACCAGTTCGGCATCATCAATCACCTGATGCTGAGCCTCGGCCTGATTGACATGCCGTTGGCCTGGACGGCTGATGCGAGTCTGTCGATGTGGGCCGTCATCATCGTCGACGTCTGGAAGACCGTGCCCTTTGTCACGCTGCTGATGCTGGCGGCCTTGCAGATGTTGCCGAGCGATTGCTACGAAGCCGCCAGGGTCGATGGCATTCATCCGCTGCACGTGTTCTGGCGTGTCACGCTTCCACTGTTGATGCCTGCATTGCTGGTGGCGGCGATCTTTCGCATCCTCGATTCGCTGCGGGTATTCGACGTTATCTATGTGCTGACCTCGAACTCGTCGAGCACCATGAGCATGTCGGTCTATGCGCGCCAGCACCTGGTGGAGTTCCAGGACGTGGGCTATGGCAGCGCGGCGTCGACGTTGCTGTTCCTGGTCGTCGCGGTGATTGCGTTGCTGTATCTCTACCTCGGACGTCGTCAACTGGAGGTGCGCTCATGAGCCCGCGTCTACTCAAAAAAGCGCTGTTGCGCCTCGGGTTCTGGTGCCTGATCGGAATTTTGCTGCTGTATGCGGTCTTCCCTTTCTACTACGCCATCGTGACGTCGCTGAAGCCATCCAGCACCTTGTTCGAGGTGAGCTACTGGATCGACCGTCCCGACTTCTCCAATTATGCGGCGGTACTCCATCAACCCTCGTTCCTGAAAGCTATCGGCAACTCGCTGGTGGTTGCGCTGTGCGTCGTGACGCTGGCGTTGTTCCTCAGCCTGACCGCCGCCTATGCCTTGGGCAGGGTGAAGTTCCGTGGGCGCGGCACAGTATTGATGATGGTGCTTGGCGTCTCGATGTTTCCCCAGGTCGCGGTACTGTCGGGGCTGTTCGAAGTGATCCGCGCCCTGGGCCTGTACAACACGTCCTGGGCGTTGATCCTGAGCTACACGATTTTCACCCTGCCCTTCACCGTCTGGGTGCTGACCACATTCATGGGCCAACTGCCCCATGAGCTGGAAGAGGCGGCAATCATGGATGGCGCTTCGCCGTGGGTCACGCTGACGCGGGTGCTGTTGCCGCTGCTCTGGCCCGCCCTGGTCACCACTGGCTTATTGGCCTTTATCGCAGCGTGGAACGAGTTCCTGTTCGCCCTGACCTTCACCCTCACCGACACGCAACGCACGGTACCGGTCGCCATTGCCTTGATTTCCGGCGGGAGCCCCCATGAGCTGCCGTGGGGACTGTTGATGGCCGCTTCGGTGCTGGTCACGGTCCCATTGGTGATTCTGGTGCTGATCTTCCAGCGCCGAATCGTATCCGGCCTCACTGCCGGCGCGTTAAAGGGTTGATGCCCAACAAATACAAGGAACAGCATCGTGATCAAATTGAAACTGGACAACGTGAACAAACAATTGGGCGGCGCGCGGATTCTTCGCGACGTCAGCCTGGAGATTGCCGCGGGCGAGTTCGTGGTGTTCGTTGGCCCTTCGGGCTGCGGAAAATCGACCCTGCTGCGACTGATCGCCGGGCTGGATTCGATCTGCGGCGGCGACCTGCTGATCGACGGACGACGGGTCAACGACCTGGAACCGCGTGAGCGCGGCGTCGGCATGGTGTTTCAGTCGTATGCGCTGTACCCGCACATGAGTGTCTACGACAACATCAGCTTCGGTCTCAAACTGGCCAAGACGGAAAAGAGCAGCTTGCGCGAGCGCGTGCTGAAAACTGCGCAGATCCTGCAACTGGACAAACTGCTGCAACGCAAACCAAAGGAACTGTCCGGAGGCCAGCGTCAGCGTGTGGCCATGGGCAGAGCCATGGCGCGGGAGCCGGACATTCTGTTGTTCGATGAACCGCTTTCCAATCTGGACGCATCCCTGCGGGTGCAGATGCGCAACGAAATCGCCCGTCTGCATGCTCGACTGGGCTCGACCATGATCTACGTCACCCACGACCAGGTGGAAGCGATGACCCTGGCCGACAAAATTGTCGTGCTCAACGGCGGCCGCGTGGAGCAGGTCGGCTCACCGCGCGAACTCTATGAACGCCCGGCCAGGCGCTTTGTCGCCGGTTTTCTCGGTTCGCCCAGAATGAACTTTATGCCGGCGCGCCTGCATGCCCCAGGCAAAACCAGCCTGATCGACACCCCAGTAGCGGGCATGACTGCCCTGCCCTTCGACAGCTCGAACCTGCCGGCAGACGCGCAGCTGAGCCTGGGGATTCGCCCGGAGCACCTGTCGCTCAAAGCGGCTGAGGGCGCCAACGGTGTCGTCGTGACCGGGGTCGAATACCTGGGTAGCGAAACCTATGTACACCTCGAATCGGGTCAGGACGAACCCCTGATCTGCCGTTGCGAGGTCAACGCCGGATGGCAGGTGGGCGATCGGGTCGAGCTGCAGCTGGACACTGACAACCTGCACCTGTTCGACGCCGACGGCACCGCCTTGAAACGCCATCCGGCCGCCGCCGAACACCTGCCCGATGACGTCGCTCTGCATTCATTCCGAGCACGCGCCCTATGACTTTGTCCTTGAATACCCTGAGCGAGCCAATGCCTTCAGCCCTTGACCTTGCGCAGCGCGCACTGCATGACGGTGCGTCTCGCGTCGTCGACGACTATCGCCCCGGCTATCATATTGCGCCACCGGCCGGCTGGATGAACGACCCGAACGGGGTCGTGTACTTTCGTGGCGAATATCACGTGTTCTATCAACATTACCCATTCGAAGCGAAATGGGGCCCGATGTATTGGGGGCACGCCAAGAGTGCCGACCTGGTTCATTGGCAGCACCTGCCCATTGCGCTGGCGCCCGGCGATGAGTGCGACCGTGACGGTTGTTTTTCCGGTAGCGCAGTGGTGTGTGGGGATACCTTGGCACTGATCTATACCGGGCACACTTGGCTTGGGGAAGTGGGCGACGAACGCTCGATCCGTCAAGTCCAGTGCCTGGCCACCAGTGTCGACGGCATCCGCTTCGTCAAGCATGGCGCAGTCATCGAGACCGCGCCGCAAGACAACATCATGCATTTTCGCGACCCCAAGGTATGGAAGGAGGATGACGCTTGGTACCTCATTGCCGGCGCACGCCTGGGCGACAGGCCGCTGCTTCCGTTGTACCGCTCCACCGATCTGCACACCTGGGAGTTCCTTGACTATATTGCCGCGGGCAGCGACGGCGATGGTTATATGTGGGAGTGTCCGGACCTGTTTCGACTGAACGGACGCGACGTGCTGCTGTATTCCCCGCAAGGCATGCTTGCCCAAGGGTACGAACGGCTGAACAAATACCAGACGGGTTATCGAGTGGGCCGACTCGACAGCGCGTGGCACTTCACCGGCGGGCCGTTTATCGAGCTGGATAACGGCCACGATTTCTACGCCGCGCAGACCCTCGTGGCCGCCGATGGTCGGCGTCTTGTCTGGGCCTGGCTCGACATGTGGGAAAGCCCGATGCCGAGCCAGGCGCATCACTGGAGCGGCATGCTCGGATTGCCACGCGAACTTGAACTGTGTGCCGATCGCCTGCGCATGTTTCCGGCCCGGGAACTCACCGCACTGCGCGGGACGCTGCTGCCGGCTACCGCGTGGTGGGAGGCGTCGGGAAGCCGCTGGGTGCCGCAAGTGAATGGCGATATGCTGGAAATCCATGTGCATCTGGATTTACTCGGCTGCACCGACGGCCACTTGGGAGTCGCCTTGCGTTGCAGCGACGATGGCCAGGAACAAACCCTGCTCTACTACGATGCGGCGTTGCAGCGCCTGGTTCTTGACCGCAGCCGCTCGGGTGCGCAAGTCAGCGGCCAGCGCAGCGTGGCGATAGACCCGACACAAGGGCAACTGGCACTGCGGGTGTTCCTCGATCGTTCGTCCATTGAAGTGTTCGACGAAAACGGCAGCTTCAGCCTGAGCAGTCGCCTCTACCCGCAGCCCGGCAGTCTGGGGGTGAAGCTCTTTGCAAGCGGGAGTGGTGGGCGTGTCGCCATTCCCAAGGCATGGCCACTCGCCTCGGGATGGTTATGAACCGTGTCATTCGAGTCGCGAGAAGCGCAGGCCATGTGTCATGATTCGGCCTCAACCTGACCGGTCTCGCTTCGCATGACTTCAGTGAAAGACGTTGCACAGCTAGCCGGCGTGTCCCTGATGACGGTTTCCCGAGCGCTCAACAACCCGGAAAAATTGAGCCCCGAAACCTATCAACGGGTGCGCCGCGCCATCGACGAATTGCAATTCGTGCCCAGCCTGTCGGCGCGCAGGATTCGCGGCGACAACCTCCAGACTCGAACCATCGGCGTATTCGCGCTGGACACCGCGACAACCCCGTTCGCCGTCGAACTGCTGCTGTCCATCGAACAGACCGCGCAGCAAGCCGGCTGGAATGTATTTATCCTCAACCTGTTAAGCAACCCGCCCACCGACCAGAACATCGACCTGATGTTATCGCACCGTCCCGACGGGTTGATCTTCAGCGCCATGGGGCTGCGCCAGGTGTGCATTCCCGAGCGATTGAAGAGCACCCGCCTGGTGCTCGCCAATTGCCTGGCGGATGACAGTCGCCTGGTCAGTTATGTGCCCGACGATGAAATGGGGCAGTATCGAGCCGTACATCACGCCTTGAGCCAAGGCTATCGGCGCCCTCTGTTGATCAATCTCCCAAAACAGAGCCTGGCGTGGGGGCTGCGGCAAAAAGGCCTGCAGCGTGCCTGTCAGGCATTCGGGCTGTTGCCTGAGGCACTCCTGCAATATGACCTTTCCGATCATGACGCCTATGGTGAAACCGCGACCATCCTCGACCGGCACATCATCGAGGGTCGCCCCCAATTCGACATTCTGATCTGTGGCAACGACCGGATTGCTTTTTGTGCCTACCAGGTGTTGTTGGGCCGCGGGCTGAAAATCCCCGATGATGTCGCCGTGCTCGGCTACGACAATATGATCGGTATCGCCGAACTGTTCATCCCACCGCTGACAACGGTACAACTGCCGTACTACGAGATCGGTCGCAGGGCCGCCCGACACCTGATCGACGCCGTCGAGGTATCGGGAGCCCAGTCAGTCGATTGCCCGTTGGTTGCCAGGGCGTCGCTCTAAGGGCAGCCATTGCCTCAACCACGCGCACTGTCAGTCAAGACCGAAGACATGCTCACAATCTCCTCACATGGGCGACTCTTGACCCACAGCCCAAACTCTTTCATTACCGTAACGACCGGTTCCAATCGTCGCCCGTCCACGGTGAGTTCGTACTCAACCGTCACGGGTACGGTGGGGAACACCGTCCGTTTGACCAGCCCGGCTTGCTCAAGGGCGCGCAAGTCGAGGGTCAGCATGCGTTGCGAAATAGCCGGAATGTCGCGCCTCAGCGCATTAAAACGCTTCGGCCCATCGAGCAGGTAGGACGCAAGAAGCAGGCGCCAGCGGCCACCCAACAAACGCATCGCTTCTTCGACCGAGCAGCCAGAGATGTTGTCTTTCATAGTCAGAGTCCTGGCCGGGTGTAGGTATATTTTTTGTACCTATACTACAAAATAGTGCGTTCTTCCTATTTTATACCGGGCATCTAGAATCAGCTGAAGCGCGCTCTCCATTGGATTGACAGCGCTCCCCCTGTTCTGGAGTTTGCCAATGAAGTTGTACTACATCCCCGCGTCTTGCTCGCTTTCGCCCCACATCGTTCTGAATGAATTGGGTCTCGATGCCACGCTGATCAAGGTCGATCACAAGACGCACCTTACCGACTCGGGCGCCAACTACTTCGAGGTCAACCGTCTGGGCTACGTACCCGCCATCGAGCTGGACGATGGCACGCTCCTGCGTGAAGGCCCGGCAATCGTGCAGTATTTGGGCGACCTGAAGCCGGCGCTTGGGCTGGTTCCCGCTCATGGCACCCTCGATCGATACCGACTTCAGGAATGGCTGAGCTTCCTGTCGTCTGAGATTCACAAGGGCTACATTCCGCTGTTGTACGCCACACTCGCAGGTCAATACGTCGAGACTGCCAAGCCAAAGCTGGAAAAGCGCTTCGCCTGGATCGACGAACAATTGAGTACCCGTCCATACCTCATGGGCGATGCCTTCACGGTGGCGGATGCCTATCTGTTCGCATTGACCGGCTGGGGCCAGGCCTCTTGGCTGACCAGCTATTACAAGGCCGACATCCACTTCGAGCACTTGCATAACCTCCGGGCCTGGTATGACCGGGTCAAGGTGCGTCCTGCAGTGCGCAAAGCATTGCGAGACGAAGGCCTTGCGTGAAAGGCCTCACGTGCCGATGTTGCCCCGGTCGGCCTCATCGCTCGGTAACCGCTGCGCCTGCACCGCCAGCACATGCCGAATCGTCGCCAGCACCGCGTCCGGGCTTAGGCTCATTGAATCGATGCCAATCGACACCAAAAACTCCGCCATCTCGGGATAATCCGACGGCGCCTGCCCGCAGATTCCCGAGTGTCGGCCGTTACGCTTGGCGCCTTCTACCGCCAGGCGAATCATCTGCTTGACGCCCGGGTCGCGCTCATCGAAATCGAAGGCGACGATTTCCGAGTCGCGGTCCACGCCGAGCGTCAACTGGGTCAGGTCGTTGGAACCGATCGAGAAGCCGTCGAACAGTTTGGCGAACGCGTCGATCTGGATCACGTTGTTGGGTATTTCGCACATGATGTAGACCTCCAGCCCGTTTTCTCCGCGCTGCAGGCCATGGCTGGCCATGGTCGCCAATACCCTTTCGCCCTCCGCCACGGTGCGGCAAAACGGGATCATCAACTTGATGTTGGTGAGGCCAATGTGTTCGCGCGCCCATTTCATCGCCGCGCACTCCAGCGCAAACCCTTCGGCATAAGCCGGATGGCTGTATCGGGACGCGCCGCGAAAACCGATCATCGGGTTGTGTTCTACCGGCTCGAAATACTGCCCACCCAGCAGGGTCGCGTACTCATTGCTCTTGAAGTCGCTCATGCGTACCACGCACGGTTTTGGGTACACCGCTGCGGCAATGGTGGCGACGCCTTCGGCCAAGGTCTTGATGAAAAAATCCGTAGGGTCCGCATGCGCGGCGCTCAGCACGGCGATTTTTTCACGGGTGGCGTCATCCAGCTTTTCCGGGTGGACAAGGGCCATCGGATGGACCTTGATGCATTCATTGATGATGAACTCCATGCGCGCCAGACCGATCCCGTCGACCGGCAGCGAGGCCAGGCTGAAGGCCTGGTCGGGGTTGGCCAGGTTCATCATGATGTGCGTGTCGGGATGCCCGAGTTGGCTGAGGTCCGTTTCCTCCACATCAAAATCCAGGATGCCGTCGTAGACCGTTCCGATTTCGCCTTCGGCGCAACTGACGGTCAACAAGGCGCCGGTTTTGATTGTCGCTGCCGCATTGGTGGCGCCCACGATCGCGGGAATACCCAGCTCCCGCGCCACGATGGCCGCGTGGCAGGTGCGTCCGCCGCGGTTCGTCACAATCGCGGCGGCGGTTTTCATCACCGGTTCCCAATCCGGAGTCGTGGCTTCGGAGACCAGCACTTCGCCCGGTTGAAACTCGCTGAGCTGTTTCACATCGTTGACGATACGGGCCTTCCCGGCGCCGATGCGGGTGCCGACCGCCTTCCCCTTGAGCAGCACTGGCGAGCGTTGCTTGAGGTGATAGATCTGCAGCACGCTGCCTTTTTTCTGCGAGGCCACCGTTTCGGGGCGCGCCTGGACCATATACAAGTGGCCATCGATCCCGTCTTTCGCCCACTCCATGTCCATGGGTTTGTAGAAACCGGCTTTGCTCGAATAGTGGTTTTCAACCTTGATGGCATAGTCAGCCAGGACCATCACATCCCCGTCCGAGAGGCAAAAGCGCGTTTGTTCTTCGTCGGGTGTTTCGATATTCGCGGTGTACTCCTGCGCGATGTTCCCGGTATTGAGGGTATCGGTAAACACCATCTTCTTTTCTTTGCTGCCCAGGCTACGCTTGAGCACGCCACGATAACCGGCGACGAAGCTGGGTTTGTGTACGTAGAAACTGTCCGGGGCCAGCGCGCCCTGCACCACATTCTCCCCAAGCCCCCACGCGGCGTTGATGAACACGACATCCTTGAAGCCGGTTTCCGTATCCAGGGAAAACATCACGCCACTGGCCCCGAGATCACTGCGCACCATTTTCATGATGACGACGGCGAGATCGACTTTGAAGCAATCAAAGCCGTTGTCGTATTTGTAATGGATCGACCGATCGGTGAAGTTGGAGGCCAGGCAACGCTTGTAGGCATCGAGCAGCGCATCTTCATTGGCGATATTGAGATAGGTCTCGTTCTGCCCGGCAAATGACGCCTGCGGCGAGTCCTCGGCGGTTGCCGAGGAGCGCACGGCCAGTGAAAGGCTGTTGCCATATTCGCGCTTGAGCTGGGCGTAACTGTGCAGTATCGCGCTCTTCAGGTCTTCCGGCAGCGTACAGCCATACACAATCGCCCGCGCCCGTTTACCGCGGGCTTGCAGGTCCTTGATGTCGTTGGGGTCGAGGCCGTCGAGCGCGGCATGCAGCGGCGCCCACGCCTTGTTGTGCTCAAGGACATAACGGTACGCGTCTGAAGTAACGGCAAACCCGTTGGGTACGCGGATGCCCTGGCCTGTCAGGTTCTGGTACATCTCTCCCAGCGAGGCGTTCTTGCCACCGACCTGTGCGACGTCGTTGATACCCAAGTCCTTGAACCAACGAATGTGCGGCTGTGAATGGGTCACGATATCTCTCCATTGAGTGAGGGGGCCGCCAGGGATACCCGATTGGCCTTCAGCAATCGCAGATACAGGGCGCTGTAAGGCTTTATGGCTTGGTGCCAATCGAACGGCTTGCGCATGGCGCGGCAACGCATTGCATTGAGCAGTTCAGGGTTGGCGAACACCTTGATCGCCCGCGTCAGTGCTGCCGCGTAGCTTTCCACGGTGGGTTCCTCGAACAGAAAACCGCTCACGCCATCTTCGATCGTGTCGGCCAGCCCACCGGTATTACGGGCTACCGGTAATGAGCCGAAACGCTGCGCATACATCTGGCTCAGGCCGCACGGTTCATAGCGCGACGGCATGAGCAGGAAGTCACTGCCGGCAAACATGCGCCGGGCATCCGTTTCGTTGAAGCCGATAAGCACACCGACCTGGCCCGGGAAGCGCTGGGCCAGCTCCCGTGCGGCCTCCTCTTCCTGCGGTTCGCCACGGCCGATGATGGCGATCTGCCCGCCCTGCCTGACGATGTGCCCGGCAACGCCAATGGTCAGATCCAGGCCTTTCTGGAAGACCAGACGCGATACCACCGCGAACAGAGGCCCCGTCGACGGCTTGAGATTGAACAACTGACGGACATAGTGGGCGTTCACCGCCTTGCCGAGCCAATCGTTAGCGGCAAACCGGCAGATCAAGTGCTCATCGGTTTCGGCGTCCCAACTGGCGTCGATACCATTGGCTATGCCGCTGAGCAGCCCTTGTTCGGCTTTGCTCTGCAGAAAGCCGTCCAGGCCGCAACCGAACGCTGGCGTGGTGATTTCCCGGGCGTAGGTCGCGCTGACGGTGGTGATGTGGTTGGCATAGGCCATGCCGGCCTTGAGCAATGAGAGCTTGCCGTAGAACTCCATACCGTCCGAGGCCAGCGCGTGCTCGGGGATGCCCAGTTCGCGCCGGGAACCGCTGCTGACCATGCCTTGATAGGCAAGGTTATGGATGGTGAAAACGCTCGGCGTGGCCTGCCCACGCCAGCGCATGTACGCCGGCGCGAGGCCGGCCGGCCAATCATGCGCGTGTACCAGCTCCGGACGCCACTGGCACTTCACCGCGCCTGCGGCGAAGTCGGCTGCAGCCAGGCCGAGACGGGCAAACCGGATATGGTTATCCGGCCAGTCACGGCCATTGTTATCCCCGTAAGGAGTGCCTTCACGCTCATACAGTTCGGGACAGATCACCAGGTAAATGACCAGGCCATCCGTCATGTCCATCCGCCCGATCTTGCACGCCGGCAATGCCGCATGGCCCTCCAGCTCGCTGATCACATGGACCGGATTTCCACTGTTGAGCACTTGCGGGTAACCCGGCATCAACACGCGCACATCGTGCAGGGGATGCAGGGCCCGGGGCAATGCCGCCGATACATCGCCGAGCCCGCCGGTTTTCACGAGGCCGGCCAATTCGGAGGTCACGAACAAGACCTTGGCTCTCGCCGCCACGCTGGTAATGGCCGGTGAAACCGGCGCTAGCGCCAGCGGATCAACAGTCGAGGTAACCCATTCACTGACCGGCAGATTGAAACGTTCAGCCTGCGGGGAAATGGCGGCTGCGCCCATGATCCTTTTCCTTTTTGTTGAGTCGAGAGTGCGGGAAGACGGTTAAGTCAGTCGCACGAGTATCTGGGGTTGCTCCCAATGGCCTCTGATCTTTATCAACAAATGCGCTTTGCTGCCGCGTGGGACAGCGCCCATTGCGACAGACGACACCTCAGCCTGGCGTTGTTGATTTAGCTCAATGATTTTCCATGGCGCAGGTGTAGAAATTTTAAAGCGAGGGCGTGCGTCCCCGCCCCAGCCTACGGAAGCCACCATGCCCGATGCCAGCGAACCCTTTGCCATCGCCACCCACCAGTTGCGCAAATGCTTCGATCACTTCGTGGCACTCGAAGGGTTGAGCCTGCAAGTGCCGCATGCCTGCATATTCGGCCTGTTGGGCCCGAATGGAGCCGGCAAGAGCACTGCCATCAAGATGCTCACCACCTTACTGGACCCCACTTCCGGCTCGGCGACGGTGGCGGGTTTCGATATCGCGCGCCAACCCGTCGAGGTGCGCCGCCATATCGGCTACGTGCCGCAGATGCTCTCGGCGGACGGCGCATTGACCGCCATCGAGAACTTGAACCTTTCGGCGCGGTTGCAGGGGTTGCGCGGTGCCGAGCGCCGGGCCCGGGTCAAAGAAGCGCTCGCGTTCGCCGGGCTGGAGGCGACGGCCTCAAAACTGGTTCGTGCCTATTCCGGCGGCATGATCCGTCGCCTGGAAATCGCCCAGGCCACCTTGCACAACCCCCAAGTGCTGTTTCTGGATGAGCCGACCATCGGCCTGGACCCCATCGCACGCCGAACCGTCTGGGAACGCCTGGAACACTTGCGCGAGAAAGGCACGACGATCCTGATCACCACCCACGACATGGAAGAAGCCGACACGTTGTGTGATGAACTGGCAATCCTCCATCAGGGACGCCTGGCCGTCGTCGGCAAGCCCGAGTCGCTCAAGGCGCAAGTCGGCGAAAATGCCAGCCTGGACGACGTCTTCGTGCATTTCAGTGGCGTCGGCCTTGAACAAGGCGGCGATTACCGTGGCACACGCGATAGCCGTGATGCGATCCAGAGGTTGGGATGAACCGCCTGCTCAGTTACCTCAACGAGACATTCGCGGTCTGCGACGCCGAGGTGCGCAAGCTGATTCGCGACCCTACCGAGCTGCTGTCCAGAGCCATCCAGCCGGTGCTGTGGCTGGCGGTATTCGGCCAGGTCTTCAGCCAGGTGCGCGGCATTCCCACCGGTAACCTGCGTTATCTGGACTTCATGGCCCCGGGCATTCTGGCGCAGAGCATCCTGTTCAGTGCGATCTTCTACGGCATCGCCATCATCTGGGAACGCGATCTGGGGATCGTGCATAAACTCCTGGTCACCCCGGCGCACCGCAGCGCGTTGATCATGGGCAAGGCCTTCGCCGCAGGCCTGCGCGGGCTGGTGCAAGCGGCCGTGGTCTATCTGGTGGCGATTGCCTTGCACGTTGAAATCCGTTGGGAGTTGATGCCGATCCTGACAGTGGCCGCTGGCGTCTTCGTGGGCTCGTGTATCTTCTCGACGTTTTCCCTGGTCATCGCCTGCATCGTCAAAACCCGGGAGCGCTTCATGGGCATCGGCCAAGTCCTGACCATGCCGTTGTTTTTCGCCTCCAACGCGATTTACCCCCTGGAGTTGATGCCCGGCTGGTTGAAAGTGATTGCCGTGTGCAACCCGCTGACCTACCTGGTCGATGCATTGCGCTCAGGCATGATTGTCGGTGGAACCAGTGTGTATGCCCTGACCACCAGCTTTGCGGTGATGCTCTCGGTGTTCACCGTTCTTCTGCTGTTGGCCGCCAGGCTTTACCCCGGTTTGGCTCGCTGACAATAGGCGTATCGCAGCTCAACGCTGCCACGCAATCAATGGGTTTTCCGCTGGCAGAAAGGCATCCGCGTGCCAGGCGCGAACCCTCGGAGTGTAGTGCTCCAGCGGGCGCGTGGCGGCGACCGAAATGGAATAGATATAACCCTGGATGGCGCCCGGAATCACATCGACGGCTTTCATCAGCAAGCACTCTGCGGGGTACTCGTCGCACAGGCCGCCATAGAGTTCCACCTTGACCCACAGAGGCGAGATCTCACCCAAATAGACCGGCACGCGAACGCACAGGCAGTCGCCATCGCGATGCCCCTCGACCGCGCCGAAGTGAATATTGTCCCAGGCCGCCGTCAACGCCTTCTGCCAGGCACGGAGCGTGCGCGCCAGTGCCGCGTTATCCTCGCGGCGGCGTCGAAACGCCTGAATCGCCGGTTGGTAAAGATGCTCCAGGTATTCCTGCAGCATGCGATTGCTGCTGTAGTACGGCCCCAGCTGCGACATGCTGGCGCGCATGCGTTGCACCCAGTCGCGTGGAATACCCTGTGCATCGCGTGAATAGAACGTGGGGACGACCTCGTTTTCCAACAGGCCGTACAAGCGCTCGGCGTCGACGTCGTCATCGCTCGGCGCGTCATCCCCGATCGCCCAGCCATAGGCGGGCTGGTACGCTTGTGCCCACCAACCATCGAGTTCCGAGAGGTTCAACCCGCCGTTGACGAGCACCTTCATGCCACTGGTGCCGCAGGCTTCCCAGGGCCGACGCGGGGTGTTGATCCAGACATCGACGCCTTGCACCAGGTGTTGGGCCATTTCCAGGTCGTAGTCTTCCAGGAACACCACATGCCGGCGCAGCCCCGGGCGATGCACGAAGTCGAGCCATGCCTGGATCAGTTGCTTGCCGCGCTCATCGGCGGGATGAGCCTTGCCAGCGATGAGCAGTTGTACCGGATGCTGCTCGTTGGTTAACAGCCGCGCCAGGCGGTCGCTGTCGTGCAGCAGCAGGTTCGGGCGCTTATAGTCGGTGAAGCGTCGCGCAAACCCGAGCGTGAGGCAGTTTGGGTCAAACACCTGCCCGCCCTCCGCCACCTGCTGCGCCGACTCGCCACGCTGCTCGAGCTGCCAGGCCAGGCGCTTGCGCGCATAGGTCACCAGGTCGCGCCGTTGCTCGGCAGCCATGTTCCACAAGGCCTCGTCGTCATTGTTGGCGACCGTCGCCGGCAGCAACTCGACTGCGCCGCGCCAACGCTCCTTGCCGCAGCTTGTGGTCCACAGATGATCGGACCACATTGAGTCCCAGGACGGCACATGCACACCGTTGGTGACATGCCCCACCGGTATCTCTTGAACAGGCCAGCGGGGATACAAATCGCTGAATAGCCGTCGGCTGACCTCGCCGTGCAAGCGGCTCACGCCATTGGCTTGAGCGCACCCACGCAGCGCCAGAAAAGCCATGTTGAAGGGTTCATCCGCGTCCGACGGATTGCGTCGGCCCAACGCCAGCAACTCGTGCGAGGTGAGGCGGCAGTCGTCGAGATAGCCGCGGGCATACTTGAGTACCAGTTCCGCGGAAAACACATCGAAACCCGCAGCCACTGGCGTATGGGTCGTAAACACGTTGCCTGCCCGCGTCGCCCACCAGGCTTCCTGGAACGATGTGCCCTTCTGATGCATGAAGCGCCGGGCACGCTCCAGCACCAGCAGTGCAGCATGACCTTCGTTGAGGTGGCACACATCGACATTGATCGCCAACGCTTCGAGTGTGGCCCAGCCGCCGATGCCAAGCACCACTTCCTGCAGCAAGCGCATCTCCGAACCGCCGCCGTACAACTTCGAGGTGATGCCACGGTCGCTGGCGCCGTTGAGCAGGTCATTACTGTCGAGCAGGTACAGGCTGGTACGCCCGACGATGGCCTGCCACACGCGTAAATACAGGGTCCGGCCGGGAAGCGCCAAGGGGATTTTCAACCACGCGCCGTCCTGTCCAAACGTCGGCTGGATCGGCAGGCTGGTGGGGTCGTTATAGGGGTAGGCCTCCTGCTGGCGCCCCATCGCGTCGATGGATTGTCGAAAATAGCCTTCCTGATAGAGCAACCCCACCCCGAGCACCGGTACGCCCATGTCGCTTGCCGTCTTCAGGTAATCCCCGGCCAGCACACCGAGCCCGCCGGCATAAAGCGCCAGCGCCTCGCTCAGGCCGAATTCCATGCTGAAGTAGGCGATCTGCTTGGAATCGCCGGCGTTTGTCTGCTGCGCATACCAACCCGGCTCGCTGAGGTAGTGCCGATGCTCTTCGATGGCGTGCGCGAGGGTTTGCGAGAACGTCGCATCTCGGCAGAGTTCTCCTAGCCGGTGCGGCGAGGTGTTCTGCAGTATCAGCCAGGGGTTGTGGGTACGCTCCCACAGCTGCGGGTCGATGCTTTTCCAGAGCTCGTCGAGCGCATGGTTCCAGGTCCAGCGCAGGTTAAGCGCAAGCTCGGTCAATGCGCGCAACTGCTCTGGCAGTTCGCGTGGCAAGAATGCATACACGTCGACACCTCAAGGCGATAGTGGCTAAAGCGCCTCGCTCGATGCCGGCGCCGGCAGCAAGGCCAGGCTGTGTCGAGCGATGACTGCATTTTCATCAGTGGCGATGACCCAGGCCGATACCGGGCTGTCCGGCGTCGTCAGGCAGGCTCCGGTGGGCGGGTGCTGGTTGCGGGTTACGCCTAACCAGGCGCAACCGTCGAGAATCCCGTCACGCACGGTGGGTGCATGTTCGCCAATGCCGCCGGTGAACACCAACGCGTCGAGCCCGCCGAGCAATGCGGCCAGCGCGCCGATTTCCTTGACGGCACGCCGTACAAACAACTCAATGGCCTGCGCGGCCCCTTCGGCGTGGCTGGCCAGCAGCGTCCGCATGTCACTCGCCACACCGCCAGAGACGCCCAGCAATCCGGACTCGTGGTACAGCAGGTGTTCGACCGCCGCCGTGCTCATGCCGCGTTCGCGCAGCAGGTACAGCACGATGCCGGGGTCCAGGTTGCCCGGGCGGGTGCCCATCAACAGCCCGTCCAGGGTGGAAAACCCCATGGTGGTGCCGCAACTGATGCGGTTACGCATCGCGCACAGGCTGGCACCGTTGCCCAGGTGTGCGACCAGGGTGCGCCCGGCCGCCGCGCGCGGGTCGTAATCCGCCAGGACCCCGGCAATGTACTCGTAGGACAAACCATGGAAGCCGTAACGCCGCAGGCCCGCCTCGCTCAGTGCCCGGGGCAGGCCGTACAAGGTTTCCAGCGGGTCGAGCGTGTGGTGAAAGGCAGTGTCGAAGCAGGCCACCTGAGGCAGCTCGGGATGTTCGCGGGCCATATGGAGAATCGGTGCCAGGCACAAGGGCTGGTGCAACGGTGCCATTGGAATCAGTCGTTGTATCTCGTCGATCAGCGCGCTATCGACCCGCGCAGCCACTTCCCGACGGGCGCCGCCATGGACCACCCGATGCGCCGCGCCGACAATCTGCCATTGGCGGTTGCTGCCCAGCCAACGCATCAGGTTGCCCAGGGAAACTGCGTCCATGCAACTGTCGGCGCGCCATTGCTCCTGATGTTCGGCCTCGGATCCTGGGGCCTGGTACGCCAGCGTTGCCCTGCCCTGGCGCACTTCAATCATGCCGCTGCCCAGGCAATGGACCGTTGGTGCCGCCACGAAGTAAAGGGAAAACTTGAGGGTTGAAGAGCCCGCATTCAGCACCAACAACGCCGGGCAAGGGGCATCCATCATGCGCGGCTCCACAGCGCCGGGGAATCCACGGCCTGACGGGAGCCGCCAAGCAGTAACCGTAATGCTCGCATCATGGGCCGCCTCGACACTCGATGAGGTTACAGGGAACCTTGCCCCAGGTTGGCCTAATCCTGGCATCCACGGGGCGCGGCGGCTTGATCTTCCTCAATAAAATGTGCCCGTTACGGTTCAGCGCGTTCCTGGCGCATCAATATCATCGACGAACAACACTTTGGCGTTTAACGACGAAAACACCCGAGGGAAAATTTTTTTGAAAAACAATTCAATCAGTTAAGTATTGCGACTGATCCGCAGACACTTACATCTGATCTAAATCAACCAGACCCAGCCCCTTCGCGCAGAAATTAGATGCAGCAGTCGCACCCTCGCATTCGACGGTGCAGATACTCACGTTTTCGTGGAGGCTCGTCATGGCTACGCATCTGCAAGGCTCTCAACCGATCGTCCCGCCGGCTGTCCAACCCGTGGCAGGCAGTCTGCGCAAGGTAGAACCCAAGCGCTTGTCGCTGAGCTTGTTGATTGCCCTGGTGGTCGGTTCGATGATCGGCAGCGGCATTTTCAGCCTGCCGCAAAACATGGCTGCCAGTGCGGGCGCCGGTGCGATTCTGATCGGTTGGTTGATCACCGGCGTCGGCATGCTGTCGCTGGCGCTGGTCTATCAGACCCTGTCCAACCGCCAGCCCGCGCTGGACAACGGTGTGTTTGCCTATGCACGTGCGCTGGGTGGCGAATACCTGAGCTTCAACTCCGCCTGGGGTTATTGGATCAGTGCCTGGATCGGCAACGTCAGTTACCTGGTGATCCTGTTCGCTGCGCTGAGTTACTTCTTCCCGGTGTTTGGCGAAGGCAATAACAAGGCGGCGATCGCCGGTGCGTCCGTGGTGTTGTGGGCGTTGCACTGGATGATCCTCAGGGGCTTGCGCACCGCTGCGCGGGCCAATGCGTTGACGACGGTCGCGAAGATCGTGCCGTTGCTGTTGTTCATCGGCCTGGTGATCGCCGCGTTCCAGCGTGAAACGTTCACTGTCGACTTCTGGGGCTCGCCGGCGTTGGGCAGTACGCTCGATCAAGTCAAAAGCACGATGCTGGTCACCGTTTGGGTGTTTATCGGGATCGAGGGCGCCAACGTGTTTTCTGCCCGTGCGGCGGAGCGGGCCAATGTCGGGCGGGCCACGGTGATCGGTTTTGTCATCACGTTATTGCTGCTGATTTCGGTGTCCTTGCTGTCGCTGGGGGTGCTCAAACAACCGGAACTCGCCGCCTTGAAGAACCCCTCGATGGCGGGCGTGCTGCAGGCCGCGGCCGGGCCATGGGGCGCAGTGCTGATCAGCATCGGCCTGATCGTTTCGGTCGGCGGCGCCCTGCTCGCCTGGACGTTGCTGGCGGCCGAGTCGGTGTTCACGCCCGCCAAGGAAAAGGTCATGCCTGTCTCGCTGGGCGTGGAAAACACCCAAGGCGCGCCAGCCAATGCGCTGTGGCTGACCAACGGCTGCATTCAATTGTTCCTGCTGCTGACCTTGTATTCGAGCGCTACCTATCTCGCGCTGATCTCCCTGGCCACCTCGATGATTCTATTGCCGTACCTGTTCAGCGGCCTGTATGCGCTGAAACTGACCTGGAAGGGTGACACCTATGCCGGCCACCGCGGCCTGCAATTGCGCGACATGGCCATCGCGGCCGTCGCCACACTGTATTGCATGTGGTTGCTCTATGCCGCCGGGCCGAAATACATGCTGCTCAGCGCCCTCCTCTACGCCCCGGGCTCGTTGATCTACCTGGGCACCCTGCGCGCCCGTCAGGGACAAGCGCTCAGCGGCCCCGAGACCGGCCTGTTGATCATCATCTGGGCGGCCGCGGCCTATGCCGGCTGGATGCTGTGGTCGGGGACGCTGACCTTGTAACGATGGGCTTGCCCCCGTGTTCTGTCCTGGCAGGCCGCGCAGAGGCCGTTCTGCTGCCTGCCTTCTATCTGAGAGGAGTACCGAAAGATGAGCAATTCCGCAAAAAAAATGCCGGTCACTACCGAACACAAATCCGACCAGCATCCCGTGACGACAGACCTGTGGCGGCCGCTGGAAAAACTGCGGCAACAGGTGGACCACCTGTTTGATGACTTCAATCTCGGTTCCGGCCTGTCGCCCTTCAGCCGGGGGCTGTTCGACGTTGAACCGTTCTGGCGTCGCGAGCTGATCGGCCATGGCATGCCTGCCGTGGACATCACCGAGAAAGACAAAAGCTACGAGATCACCGCCGAAGTACCCGGCATGGATCAGAAAGACATTGAGGTCAAACTGTCCAACGGCAGCCTGATCATCAAAGGCGAGAAACAGGAGGACAAGGAAGAAAAACGCAAAGGCTACCACCTTAGCGAGCGTCACTACGGTTCCTTCGAGCGGGTGTTCAACCTGCCCAAAGGTATTGATGCCGATAAGATCGACGCGAGTTTCAGCAAAGGCGTGCTGTGCATCTCGTTGCCGAAAAAGCCAGAAGCCATGAAAGCGGATAAAGTCGTGCCGATCAAAGGCGAATGAATCCCAGGCTGCACTGCCCCTTGGCGGGAAACCGACAAGGGGCTTTTTTTATCTGCAGTGGTTCAACGCTTCATCCCCGGAAAATATCGAACAGCTCGATCTTCAAGAGCGTGCGAATGCACAGGTAACGCCTGCCGAACGTCAGCCTAAGCCACATGTTCAGCGTCAGTCCGTTACGCGAAGAGATGATAGTCGGGGAAAACCACGCCAATGCTGTTGAGTCGACGCGCAGGTGCCAGATGTGCTGCCTGGCAGGACTGGTTGCAGGCCTGCGGCTGTCTTGCAGCAAACCCGACGACGTGTCGGGTGCTGCAACCGTTCACTATTTGCGGCTGGCTTTTTCGAGCATCCGGCTGGCGCGCTCATTGGCCTGGTCGGCAGTCTGTTGCGCCTGATTGGCCGCCATCGCCGCCTGCTCCGCTTTCGAGTAGGCTTCATCGGCTCTGGCGCGTGCCGACAGCGCAGTGCTTTGAGCAGCCTCCAGGCGTGCATCCAGTTCTTTGGCCGGTTTGTTACTGCAACCAGCCGATAACGCGAGGAGGACGCTGAGCAACACTACGGGTAAACGCATATTCATGGGTATTCTCCTTGAGGGTCGTAGCAGGAACGCTCCGGCTACGGTTCAAGTATCCGGCGCCGTCGGTGCGGGGCTCTGATTTTTGTCAACTTTCGACCAAGAATCAGACCGAACCGTCAGTTCCCGGCGCCTTGCGGACGTCCGCCTGCCGTAGCGGCCAACAACGACTTCAGCGCGCTCAGCGAACGGGTATTGAGTACATCGCCCTTTTCCAGCCAGGCACGCCGGGCTTGCGCGACGCCGTAGCGCAAGTATGCAAAATCCGCGGTGCGCTGGGCATCCGAATTGATGCTGATCAGCACGTGTTGGTCTTTGGCGTATTGGCATTGAAGGTCGAACAGGTCCATGCGCTGGGGTTGCGCGTTGAGTTCCAGGCAGCAGCCGCGTGCAGAGGCGGCCCTGATGACGGCCGACAGGTCCATGTTCAACGGCGCGCGCTGATTGATCAGGCGACACAGCGGGTGCGCCAGTAGCGTGAAATAGCGATGATCCATGGCCCTGAGCAGGCGTTGCGTCTGTTGCCGCAGCGTCAGGCCGAAATGCGTGTGGACCGCGCCCACCACAAGGTCCAGGCGAGCGAGGACAGCGTCTGGCAGCCCTAGGCTGCCATCTTCCAGTATCTCGACTTCAACCCCCTTGAGCAAGGTGATGCCGCGCAGGCGGGCGTTGAGCGCATCGATCTGGTCGATCTGCTTCAGCAGCCGCTCGCTGTCCAGGAAATGATCGGTGATCGCCAGGTATTCCAACCCAGCTTGCTGCGCGGCCAGTGCCATCTGTTCCAGGGTATTGGCGCCATCCGCGTCGCAGGTGTGCGCGTGCAAGTCACCCTTGAGATCACTCACTTCCACCAGCCTGGGCAAACGCCCGCTGAGTGCCGCCGCGACCTCACCGCGATCTTCGCGCAGCTCCGGCGTGATCCACGGCAACCCCAGGGCCTGATAAACCGAGACCTCCGTGACACCCGCCAGGCGTTCCTGGCCCTTGAACACGCCATACTCGTTGAGCTTCAGGCCCTGTTCCCGCGCCTGCTTGCGAATCGCAATGTTGTGCGCCTTGCTGCCGGTGAAATACACCAGCGCGGCGCCCCAGTCCGCGGGCTTGACCACCCGCACGTCGACTTGCAGGCCGGAGTCCAGTACGACACTGGCCCGCGTGCGGCCTTTGACCAATACGGTGGACACCTCCGGGTGCTTGATCAGGTGTGCAGTGACCGCCACTGCGGGCTCTGCTGCCACCAGGATGTCGATGTCGCCCACGGTATCGCGCATGCGCCGCAGGCTGCCGGCCAGCCTCGCGTCCTCGACCCCGGGCAGTTGATGCAGATACTCGATCAACTGCAGCGCCACGGGCTCGACAACGCCCAGCGGCAACCGGCGATCCTTTCCGAGCCCCTTCTGCGCGGCGCTCAATAAGCGCGCCTCAAGCCTTTCGCCAAAACCGGGCACGTGGCGGATGTGGCCCTGCTCGGCGGCCTCGCACAGTTGCTGCGCGGTTTCGATTCCCAGGCCGTGATACAGGTGTTTGATGCGTTTGGGGCCGAGGCCGGCGATGGACAGCAGTTCAACCAGCCCAGGCGGCAATGTCGAGCGCAGGCGTTGCCGTAGCGCACAATCACCGGTGCTGGCGATTTCACTGATCTTGGCCGTCAGATCGACGCCGATACCCGGCAGTTTCGGCAAGGTTTCCCCACGTGCGATGAGCGGCGCCAACTCGACCGTCAGCGCCCTCAGCGTGCGCGCCGCAACCCGATAAGCGCGGATGCGAAACGGGTTGGCGTCATCGATTTCGAGCAGGTCGGCGATATCGTCAAACACCGCGGCAATCTCCTCATTGCTCACCGCCCGCGAGCGCTTGACCGTCGACGCCGGCGCGCTCGGCGCCTGCGGTACGGCCGTGAGCTTCATGGCCCCAGCCTGGCCATGTAATGCGCGACCGCCTCGGCATCGGCGTCCGACAGTGTGTGCGCAATCTGGCTCGTCAGGTCACCGCGCTCACGCAGGTCGGCCTGTTGAAACACCTGGATCTGGCGAATCATGTAAGCGGCATGCTGGCCTGCCACGCGTGGGGTCTGGCCATGGCCCCGGCCCTCGGCGCCATGACAGGCGCTGCACTGAGCGATGCCGGATTCCGGCACGCCGTGGCGAAAGATCAATTCGCCCCGCGCGTCAGGCGTTTCGGCTTCAGCCTGCATGGCCGGCTGTTTTGAATAGTAGTCCGCCAGTTCAGTGATCTGCGATTCGGTCAAATGGGTAAAGCCCCACATGTATTGAGTCGAGGCTTTATCCATGCGCGTATGGTTTTTGAAATCCGTCAACTGCTGCTTCAGGTAGTCTTTTTGCTGGCCGGCCAATTTGGGAAACAACGGCGATACCGACTCCCCCGTCAGCCCGTGGCACAGCGAACACACGTCGTTTACCAAGGCCAGCGCGGGCATGGATGCGGTTTTTTGCGATGCCCGGTCGCGGGTGTCGGTACAGCCCACAAGGGCCACCACACAGAGGGCAAGCGTCAGGTGTGATCGATTGATAGAGCACCTCATATCACAAGCCTCCATGAGCAGCGTCGGTAGCCGGCGCGTAACGGGTTCATCCACCTTGGCCCAAGGCCGTGCGGGCTTTATTGACAAAACTCAATGATTCACCTGAGTCAGGGTGTAGGAATAGATAAACACTGAACGGGACGACGGCCGTGAGCACACCCGCCCAACGCATGCTGGATAAACACTATGGCGCGTCTCGGCAGGTCGATAGAGCCGCCATCGCGGCGGTCCTGCACCAATTTGCCGAGCCTCTGCCGGCGTTCGATTCTGCGGCGTTCGGCGAAATGTTCGATCGCTACGCGGATGCGCGGGTGGTGCTGATCGGCGAAGCCAGCCACGGCACCAGCGATTTCTATCGCGCCCGGGCCGCCATCACGCAACGCTTGATTGAGCGGCATGGCTTCTCCATCGTCGCCGTTGAGGCCGACTGGCCCGATGCAGGGCATGTCGACAAATACGTCCGAGGGCTGGCCCCGTCGGCCTGGAAACGCCATATCTTCAGCCGCTTCCCCACCTGGATGTGGCGCAACGCCGAGGTCAAAGCCTTTGCCCACTGGTTGCACCGCTACAACCATCAACGCGCCAGTGAAGACCGCGTGGAGTTCCGTGGCCTCGACGTTTACAGCATGCGCAACTCGATCCATGAGGTGCTGCACTATCTGGACAGCGTTGACCCGCAACTGGCCCAGGAAGCACGGCGGCGCTACGGCTGCCTGACGCCCTGGCAGGATGACCCGGCCTTGTACGGTCACTTCGTCGAACGCAATGGCCTGATGCCCTGTGAACCGCAGGTGGTCGAACAACTCAACGTGATGCTGGCCAAGCAATTGGCCGGGCTCATCCAGGATGACGAAAGTTTTTTCAACGCCACGCAAAACGCCCGCGTGGTGCGTGCGGCGGAACAGTACTACCGCGCCGTCTATCGCGGCTCGACCGCGTCGTGGAACCTGCGTGACCGCCACATGTTCGACACCCTGCGCGCCCTGCTGGAGCACCGGGGCCCGCAGGCCAAAGCGGTGGTCTGGGCGCACAACTCGCATATCGGCAATGCCGCTGCCACGGAGATGGGCTGGAAGGGCCAGTTCAACATCGGCCAGCTGTGCCGCAGTGCCTATGGGCGCGACGCCGTGCTGATCGGCATGAGCACCGACCGTGGCCACGTGGCGGCGGCCGACGATTGGGACGCCGAGATGCTCATCAAGGCGGTGCGGCCTTCCCGTCCCGACAGTTGGGAGCATCAGTTCCTCGAAGCCGGCGTGCCGGCCTCGCTGACCGACTGGCGCGACCCGCAGCGCGTCGAGCTGCGCACGGTGTTGTCCGCCACCCTGCTGGAACGCGCGATTGGCGTGATTTACCGGCCCACAACCGAACGCGACAGCCACTACTTCGAAGCGGTATTGGCCGAACAGTTCGACGCCATGCTCTGGTTCGAGCAGACGCAGGCGGTAAAGGCCCTGGCACTGCCCAAAAACGAGGCGCTGGAAGCGGAAGACGAAACCTTTCCGTTCGGTGTGTAAGGCTCACCTGGCGCGACGCATCTACAGCGGCTGCGCTTCAGTCGATTCGCGTTGCCAGGCCCGCTGCAATAACTCAATGACCTCTGCATCGGTGGTCTGGGGGAAGTTCGAGTACCAGTAACCGATGGACATCATCCGCTCAGGAATCAGCGGGCAAATCACTTCATTGACGATGCAGCGCAGGGTTTCCACCGTATCCAGCGGCGCGACCGGCACCGCCACGACGATCCGCGCCGGGGCCTGCACCTGCACCGCCTGGATCGCGGCGAGCATCGAAGCCCCTGTGGCCAGGCCGTCATCGATCAGGATGACCACCTGATCCTTCAACTGCAGCGGCGCCCGCGTGCCCCGGTAAACCTGCTCACGGCGCGATAACTCGCGAGTTTCGCGGGCGACCACCGCGTCATAACTGTCTTGATCAATCGAATGAGCCCGCAGCACCTCTTCATTGCGGATCTGGATACCGCCACTGGCGATGGCGCCCATGGCGAATTCGGGCTGGGACGGCATGCCGAGCTTGCGTACCACTATCAGATCCAGGCGCACCTGCAGGGCCGTGGCCACCTCATACGCCACCGGGACGCCGCCACGCGGCAAGGCCAGGATGATCACGTCGGGGCGGC
Source organism: Pseudomonas veronii (assembly GCF_001439695.1). GTDB lineage: Bacteria > Pseudomonadota > Gammaproteobacteria > Pseudomonadales > Pseudomonadaceae > Aquipseudomonas > Aquipseudomonas veronii. The sequence continues at coordinate 148,683 of NZ_JYLL01000004.1, read as the reverse complement.
GGGCGTATCTGAGCAACGGCTCCACCAGGCTTTGACCGGCCACCGACCGATCCTGCCAGAGCGTTTGCAGCGAAGGGCTATAACTCATGGGTCACCTCATCTGTCGTTTCATTGCACACCGCCTTTGCCGCGCTAGACCGCCAGTACGCCGCAAGGCACCTGATAGAGAATGTGTTCGGTGGTACTGCCCAGCAGCTTCTCGATGCCGTGATACTGGACCCGGCCCATCACGATCACATCCACCTGGTGTTCCTTGGCGAATTGACTCAACACCGCAACCGGATTGCCCAAAACGAAGTGATGACGATCGGAAGGCACGCCATAGTCTCGCGCCAGTTCGAGGAAGGTTTTTTCCTCCTTGCTCGCCAGGTCCTTACTGAGATTGGACAAGGCCATACCGCCCATGTCAGCCATGTAGATCGTCGACATATCGCAGGCATACAGCAGGTGCAGCTCGGCATCGCATTGCAGCGCCAGGCTGGTGGCCTGCTCAATGATGCGCTGGTTCAACACGCTGTTGGCCGGTTGAACATTCGACACGTCAACCGCTGCCACGACGATGCGCGGCAAGGCATGCCCACCACCGCCGACCAGATAGACCGGAATCGGACACTCGCGCAGCAACTGCCAGTCCAGCGGGGTGAAGAACGCGCGCTTGAACGCGGACTCTTGCTGCACTTGTTTGATCAACAGATCGGGCTGCGTCTCGGTGACGTAATCCAGGATGTCTTGCTTGAGGTTGGTGGCCCAGGTCACCTGGGCGGTCACGTTGAGCCCCAGGGCGTGGAGATTCTTGGTTTGGGCGTTCAGCCAGTCGCGGTGGTCCTCGAGGTAGCTGGCCCGGGCCTTTTCACGCACGTTCTCGGCCAGTAGCAATAAGATGTCCAACGGTGCTGCCAGCGCGACAATATGCAGGCTCGCGCCGCTGGCCTTGGCCAGGGCGGCAGCATGGCCGATTGCCGGGGAGTCACGCAGGGCGGGATTGATGATCAGTAACAAACACTGGTATTGGCTCATGATCTGGCTCCAGGGAGGAATGAAAAACAGCCCACGCGTCCACGGTCTTAACGGATGGGGCCAGGCGGCGGCGTCGCGGGAACCATGCGCCATCCCTCAGGACACTGGCGTACGCTCGGGTAATAGCCTTTGGCGGAATCGCAGTAGTACCAGGCCGATGGCGCGGCCGTGACGGGCTGAGGCTCGACCACCACCGTCGGCGGGCTGGCCGGGTAGTAGTAAGTCGGGGCGGGATAGTAATAAACCGGATACGTCGGGTAGTAATACGGCGTGGAGATGCGCGCGGCTTCCCAGCCCAGTCCCAGGCCAAGGCCAAACCCCCACCAGCCTGGCCCGCCCCCATGCCCACCGCCATGCGGCCCGGCATGCGCCGGCAATGCAACGGCGGCAGCCAGCAGGATGAACCCGGTCAGCACGCACTGTTTTACTGAGTCACTGTTCATGATGTTTACCCAGGAGGCTCGCGAATAGCATTACGGTTGGCTGGTCGGGTTGAGCCCGCCGCACCCTTGCGGCCATGCCATGTGCATGGGCATGTGCATGGGCATTCGCCAACCGTCCTGATCGGCGATGCGGTGATGCATCACCGTCCAGAACAGATCGAAGATGGTTTTTTGCTGGGCATCGAGGGCATCGTAGAAGGTTTGGGTGCGTGCCTGAGCCGCGTCCAGACGGACCAGTTGCGCCTGCATCCAGCTGGTTTGCGTGCGCAGGCGCTCTATACCTTTGGCCATTCTCTGCGGCGTTGTTTCGTCCTTCAGCGCTTGTCTGGCACTTGCCTTGTCAGTAGCGGCTGGGTTGTCGTTTTCCACTTGCTGATTGGCGTCTGCGATGACGCCTGCGGCCCAGGTTTCCCAGGCGGGCATTTGCTCCGGCTTGAGACTGAGCTTGCCCTTGAGTTCTTCCAGGGTCTGCTGCGTATGCTTGACCCAATCGAAATTCGAGGCGTGACGGAACATACCGCCCTGCCCTGGCCCTAGCCCTAACCCTGGCATCGCGGGGTTGGCAAACGCGCCGGTGGACGGTAACAGCAGAACACTTGCCGCGATCAGCAAGCACTGGCCAAGCAAGCGTGGCTTGTTCATTTCAGCTCATCTCAACGTCGTGGGTTCAATCCGAGCATAGGAGTCGGCCTGGCGGGCGATCTGATCCACGTCAGAAAACCGAGACACCGGTCAACCGCTGGATCAACGGTAGCCCTGCCTGGGGCATCAGCCTATCCAATGGATCTCTGGGGTCTTATGCACGATGGGCGCGGGCACAGACTTCGGGTGCCCCACGATAATCGGTGCCACGGGCATCCACTCGGCGGGCAGGCCGAGCGCCTGCTTACCCTGCGGCGTATTCAGAAAGCCCTGGGCGAAACCGATCCAGCACGTCCCGAGCCCCTCGGCATACGCCGCGAGCATCAGGTTCTCGGCCGCCAAGGCACAGTCTTCGACAATCCACTGATTGGGCGCGTTGCCCGAGATCAGCACCAGGACCGGCGCGTGGTAGAAAATCTGAAAACTGTCCTCGCTGAGCAACGCTTGGAAGTGGCTGGAGTGCGTTCCGGCGGGCGTGGTGGCGAGCATCCAGGCCCTGGCTTCGCGGGAAACCCGCTCCAGCAGCGCCTGGTCGCGGATCACCGTGAACGTCCACGGTTGTTGGTTCATCGCGCTGGGCGCCTGGGCGGCGGCATCGATCAAGCGACAAATGAGTTTTTCATCGAGCGGTTCTGGCGTGTAGTCACGTGTCGAGCGCCGGCCGGCGATTGCCTTGGTTACGTTCATGGGTGCATGCCTCCATCAGGGCGATTCAAATCGAAGCAAGGCGCGAGCAGGTGCTCAACCTTCAGGGAACGACGGTTGGGCTGGCGGTTCTTTTTCTGGGATATCGGTAATGGTCGCTTCGGTCAGCAGCAGGATACTGGCCACGGAAACTGCATTTTCCAGGGCAATACGCACGACTTTGGTCGGATCGATGATGCCGGCTTCGTACATGTCGACATAGGTATTGGCGGACGCATCAAAGCCAATGTTGCCCGGCTCCGCCAGCATGCGCGCAACGACCACGCCGGCGTCCACCGCCGAGTTTTCCGCAATGCGCCGCGCCGGTGCTTCCAATGCCCGACGCAGTATCTGCAGGCCGGTGCGGACATCGCCCTCCTGCCGGGCTTCCTCGGCGGCGATCAGCGGCACCGCTTTGAGCAGCGCGAGGCCGCCGCCGGGGACAATCCCTTCGGTGATCGCCGCGCGGGTCGCCGAGATCGCGTCATCCAGGGCGTCCTTGCGCGCTTTCATTTCGGCTTCGGACGGCGCGCCGACCCGGATCACCGCGACGCCGCCGGACAGCCTGGCCAGCCGCTCCTGCAGCTTTTCACGGTCGTAATCGCTGGTGGTAGCCGCCATTTGCCCGCGGATCTGCTGCAGGCGTGCGTCGATCGCTGCGCGTGTACCGGCGCCGCCGATCAGCGAAGTGCTGTCCTTCGACACCACCACCCGATGGGCCCGTCCCAACTGCTGCAGGTCGACCTGTTCGAGGCTGATCCCCAGTTCGTTGGAGACCACCGTGGCGCCGGTCAATACAGCCATGTCCTGCAGCATGTCCTTGCGCCGGTCGCCAAAGCCCGGGGCCTTGATCGCCACAGCCTTGAGCACGCCGCGGATGTGGTTGACCACCAGCGTGGTCAACGCTTCGCCTTCGATGTCATCTGCGATCAACACCAGGGGCTGACCGCTTTTGGCGACCTGTTCCAACAACGGCAGCAAGTCTTTGAGTGCGCCGATCTTGTGGTCACAGAGCAGCAGGCAGGCATCGTCGAGTTCGACCTGCATTTTCTCGGTGTCGGTGACGAAATAAGGTGAGACATAACCCCGGTCAAAGCGCATGCCCTCCATGACCTCGACCACCGTTTCGGTGGTCTTGGACTCTTCGACGCTGACCACGCCTTCAACGCCGACCTTCTCCAGCGCGTCGGCCACCAGTTGACCGATGACCGCGTCGTTATGCGCCGACAGCGTCGCCACCTGGGCTTTTTCCTTGGGCGTGCTGACGGGGCGGGACTGCGCCGCCAGCGACTCGACGACCAACTGCAGGCCCCGATCCAGGCCGCGCTTGAGATCGATCGCGCTGGCCCCCGCGACCACGTTGCGGATGCCGTCGGCCAGGATCGCATGGGCCAGCACCGTTGACGTGCTGGTCCCGTCGCCGACCGCGTCACCCGTGCGTTCCGCGGCCTGGCGCAGCATTTGCGCGCCGAGGTTCTCCTCGGGGTCCTGCAGGTCAATGCGTTTGGCAATCGTGACGCCGTCATTGCAGACCGTCGGGTTGCCCCACTTGTTCTGCATCAACACCGACTTGGACTTCGGCCCCAGCGTCACGCGCACCGCGTCCGCCAATTGGGTGGCGCCGCTGAGGATCTTCTCGCGGGCAGCCGCGCGAAACACGATTTTACTGTGAGCCATCAGGGTGCTCTCCTCTCACGTCGACGGAACTTGCATGCTTCTCTGAAGTGCCTGCGGCGAGGTTGACTTTTATCAACAAACTCACACCCCTTGCCGACGCCCGCCGCGACGCTTACACCGGCGGTCGCCGGGCGCTCTGCGAGTTGACAAAAATCAACCCGCTCGGGCGGAAACAGCGTCCAAATCAACCGGTGAAATCCACCCGATCGTCAACACGCGGGTTTGCCCCTCTCGATGCGTCAGGAGAAACACCATGGACAAGTATCAGCAGAGTCAGAAAAACAAGCTGTTCAAAACGCCGCCCCATGATCCCTATTGCTTGCCGCGGGTTGAAGGTTCGGCGGTGTGCCCGCAGTGCGACGCGGTGTATCAGGCCGGAAACTGGACCTGGAACCGACCTGAAAACGCGGTGGTGCATAACGCGCAAACCGTCACCTGCCCGGCCTGCCGCCGCATCGCGGACAACATGCCGGCCGGCACCCTGATGCTATCGGGCGGCTTCTTGCAAAAGCACCATGATGAAATCATCCACCTGATCGAAAACACCGAAAAAACCGAAATGGCCGAGCATGCGCTGGAGCGCATCATGCGCGTGACGGAGGTGGCGGACGACCTGATGGTGACCACCACCGGCATTCATCTGGCCAATCGCCTGGCGCATGCACTGGAAGGCGCATTCAAAGGCAAGGCGCAGTACCGCTACGGTGATAGTCAGTACGGCGTGAACGTCACGTGGGCACGTAACGAGTAACCCCTCACGCCACGCTACGGCGCAGCGCGAGCGCGGCTCAACCGCTGGCGACGGTAAAAGAGCCGCTTGACCCATTCCGCCGCGCCCATGTAGGCCAAGCTGATTGCCAGCACTGTCAGCAGGATCGGCAGTGGCAAGGGCACCAGGCCGAACCAGGACGCGATCGGGCTGTAAGGTAGCCCGACGGCCAGCAGGCCGATGGCTGCGGCGCTGAGCAACAGCAGTGTGGCCGGGCGGCTTTGGTAGAACGGGCGGTAGGTTCGCACGATGAAGATTGTCAGCAGTTGGGTCAGCAGCGATTCGACGAACCAGCCGCTGCGAAACACTTCCGGGCCCTTTTCCGCCAGCTGGTACAGGGCCGCGAACGTGAGCACATCGAACAGCGAACTGACCAGCCCGAACACCACCATGAAGTTGCGGATTTCCCTGATATTCCAGCGGTGCGGGGTGTTTTCCCATTCGCGGTCGACGTTGTCGCTGGCGATCCCCATGGAGGGGATATCGGACAGGAAGTTGTTGAGCAGTATCTGCTTGGCCAGCATCGGCAGGAACGGCAATACCAACGAAGCCAGGGCCATGCTGATCATGTTGCCGAAATTGGCGCTGGAGACGATGGAAATGTACTTCAAGGTATTGGCAAAGGTATGCCGGCCCTCTTCGATGCCTTCGCGCAACACATCGAGGTTGTGCTCCAGCAACACGAAGTCGGCGGCCTGCTTGGCCACGTCGGCGGCGTTATCCACCGAGATCCCGATATCGGCGACTTGCAGCGCCGGGGCATCGTTGATGCCATCGCCCATATAGCCGACAACGTGCCCGGTCTTCTGCAGGGCGCGGATGATGCGTTCTTTCTGGTTGGGGTCGACCTCGGCAAAGAGCGTCGTCAGTGGCGCCAGGTGCATCAATGCTTCGTCTTTCATCGCCGCCAGCTCGGCGCCGGTGATGATGCGCTCCACGGGCAGGCCCACGGCCATGCCGACATGGCGGGCGACCAGATGGCTGTCGCCACTGATGATCTTGACTTGCACGCCCAGGCGCTCAAGGTTGGCGAGAGTGTCTTTCACCCCCGGCTCCGGCGGGTCGAAGAACAACAGAAAACCGCGGAAGGTCATGGCCTTTTCTTCATCCCGGCCGTAGTGCGGCTGGTCCGGCAAGACCCGCGTGGCCAGGCCCAAAACCCTGAAGCCCTGCTCGCTCCAGTCGGCGAAACGCTGCGCGATGGCGGCCCGCTCGGTGTCGCTCAGCGCCAGCAACTGTTCGCCGCGGCGCACCTGTGTGCAAACCTCGAGCACATTGTCCAGCGCCCCCTTGGTCACCATCAGCCGGGCGGCCTCAGGCGCATTCGCGACCACCACGCTCAGGCGCTTGCGCACGAAGTCATACGGCACTTCATCGAGCTTGCTCGCGCCGGGGCATGGCGCCAGGGTTTTGCCGGCCAGGGTGATCGCATCATCCATGGCGTTGCGCATGCCGGTCTGCAGGCTGGAGTTGAACACCGCCAGTTGCAGGATCGTGGCATCGGCATTGCCCGCCAGATCCATGGCGCCGTCCAGCACGACGACGCCGCGGGTCAGCGTACCGGTCTTGTCGGTACACAGGATGTCCATCGCCCCGAGGTTTTCAATCGCATTGAGGTGACGCACGATGACCCCTTTGGCGGCCATGCGTTGCGCGCCTTTGGCCAGCGTGATGCTCAGGATCGCCGGCAACAGTTCCGGCGACAGCCCGATGGACAACGCGATGGCAAACAACAGAGTGTCGAGCGCGGGACGATGCAGCAGGATATTGATGCCGAACACCACGATCGTGATCACCAGCATCACCCGCAACAGCAAGCTGCCGAAGCGACGCAGGCCGCGCTCGAACTCCGTCTCGGGCGGGCGCAGCGTCAGGGTCTTGGCGATGCGCCCGATCTCACTGTCCGAGGCGTAGCGCGTGACCAGCACTTCGGCGGTGCCGCTGCGCACCGAGGTGCCCATGAACACGCAATTATGCCGCTGCCCGAGCGTGGCATCGGCGGCGCAGTCGCCCGGCAATTTTTCCACCGGGAAGGTTTCGCCGGTCAGCAGGCCTTCACCGATGAAGCAATCGAGCGCCTGCAGGATCCGACCGTCGGCCGCGATCAGGCTGCCGGCGCTGAGTATCAGGATATCCCCCGGCACCACCTCGCTGGCGGCGATGTCCACGGCCTTGCCGTCGCGCCGCACCGTGGCGCGCAGCGCGATCTTGCTGCGCAGTTGCTCCACCGCCGTACTGGCGCGATTTTCATACCAGGCGCTGAGAACCGCGCTGATCAGCACGATGCAGCCGACAATCGCCGCATCTAGCCAGTCCCCCACCACCACGGCGACCAGCGCGCCCACGATCAGGATCAGCACCAAGGGCGTCCGCATTTGCTCCAGCACCAACCGGGCCAGGCCGCGCGGTCGGTCCTTGGGCGTGGCCGGTGCGCTGCGCACCCGCGCGTTGGCGTCGGCCTCGCTCAAGCCCTGCGGCGTGCTGTGCAGGCTGCTGAACACCTGGCTGACTGGCGGGCTCCAATAATCGCCGGTTGCCACGCGGGCGGGCGGCTTGACGTTGGATCGCCATTCACGATGGGCCAACCAGAGGCCGGGCAGCATCGGCAACCAGAACGTCAGCCCGCGGAATAACAACGTGGCGGAAAGCGCCACCGCAATGTTCACCCCCACCCAATGCAGCGTGACCACCGCCGCCGCTTCAAAGGCGCCGAGCCCGCCCGGCACAATGCCGATACTGCGCAGCACGCTGGCCAGCATAAAACCGGCAAACAGCCCCAACGGCGGCGCGGACACACCCAGCGCGCGCACCAGCACCCACAATGTGGCGCTGTCGAGCACAATGATCACCAATTCCAGCAAGGTAATGCGCCAGAGTAACCCTTGGCTGCGCACCAGTTGCTTGTCGGCCCCGGTGAGCAATGACGCGATTCTGGCGACAATCGGAAAATGTCGCCCCGGCAAATGCGCGACCAGGCGCCGATTGCCGGCCAGCCTTGGCGTGACCACTGCCAGCAACAGGCTGACGGCGACGAACACCAGGCACGCCGTCATCACCGCAGGCGTGGCATGGCCCTGGAAGATCACCACCGGTAACGCCACGCCGACCGACACCGCATAGGCCAGGAAATACCCGGACAAATCCAGCACCAGGCTCGCCAGCACCAGCGGTTTTGCGAACCCGAGGCGGACGAAGGAGGCCACGACCGCAAAGGCGCCGCTGATGCCGGAGGACGGCAGGGCCTGATCGACAAACAGCTTCATCACGCTGAGTTTGCCCGCCTCCCAGAGTGAAAGCGGCTGCGCCCCGGCCCTGAGCACCACCCGAAAGACCTGCCCTTGCGCCATATACGTCAGGACTTGCAGCGCCAGGGCGCCGACCAGCCACAGCGGCTCTGCCTGGGTCAGCAAGTGTGTGAAGGATTCGACGTCGGTGAATTGCAGCGCCACGCCGACCACTGTCGCAAACATCGCGGCGCCGAGCAGCCACGTCAGCCACAGCGCGGAACGGCTGTAATGCTGTTCCTCTTCAGGTACAGCCGGATCGATGAAACCAGCAGTGGGCGGTTTGACAGGCATGCCGTGCCCCTGAGCGAATCAGCAGAGAGTCCGATTCTGGCGCGGTCTGGGCGGGGCCGTTTGATCCAGGTCAACCTGCCCCTGGACGGTCTGTTAGTCCGCATCACGCTTTCTGACCTTGATCAATACGCCTGCCGCGCATCCCCCTCAGTGTGAACAGGGCCGTTCTTCGACCCCACTGTGCGCTGGAGCCCCCCAATGCTAGCTAATCAACACACCGCTGCTCTGATTGCCGAGATGGATAAAACCTCGCCCGCCGAGCATTGGCTGGAAAAACTGCACGACGGAACGCATGTGCTTATCCGTCCGTTGTCGACGCACGATCACCTGGGCCTGCTGCATTTTTTCCAGCGGTTGTCGCCGCTGTCGCTGCGGTTCCGGTTTTTGGGCGCGGTGACCCATGTCGATGCGAGCGCAATCGATACACTGCTGAGCGAGTCGGCGCAGATCAGCCGCGGCTACCTGGCCTTGATCCACCATGACGGCGAGTTGCAGGTAATCGGTGTCAGCCGCTACCGGCGTGCCACCGATCAGGACGAACAGTGCGATTGCGCGGTCGCCGTCGCCGACCCGTGGCTGCGCAGGGGCCTGGGCCGTTTATTGCTGGGGCATCTGATCGATGCCGCCAAGCGTGAGAGGTTTCGCAAAATGTGCTCGACGGACCTGTCGACCGATTACCCGATTCATGGCTTGTACAAACAATTGGGTTTTACCTCGGCCTATCTGGGCCGGGATTTTGATCGCATCGTTCACGAGCTGGAACTGTAGACGCGCACGCCGCCCGACCATTCACTGCGGTTCCAAGTGGTAGCGCGATTGCACCAGGTGCGCGATCTGTTCCTGGGCATCCCGCAGCGGTACAGACGCATCGTTTTCCAGCAGACGGGTTTCGTTGGCCAGCACGTCGTCGCGGATCACCTCGCGAAACCAGTTGGAAAAGTCCCCGGCCTCGCGGTGTTGGCGGAACGCGGGATCGTCCAGGCGCGCAAGCGAAGACAAAAACTCCGCAAGGTTCGAGGCGCGCTGGTCAAGGCTGGGAAAGTAGAATGCATGCCAGGCGCCCACATCCCCGACCGCATACTTGCCGCTGTGGCGATGATGTTTCTGCTCGGGTTGCTGCTGCGCCATCAGCACCACGTCGCCGCCATGACGAACGTCCCACAGACAGAAATAGTCGGGCTCGGATGAGCGCGCCGGGAATTCGGGGCAGCGTCGCTGCGTATGCTGGGCGTAGCGTTGGACCAGTTCGCGGGCGGTGCTGCCCAGGGTCACCAGCACGTCTACCGCGTCCAGCAGCGACGGGCAGACTTGATCGAAGTCCAGGGCAACGATGATCGCCCCCATATTCGCCAGAAACCCCGAAGGCCAAGCGGCGCAATGGGGCAGCATGTAGTGGGCCTCGTCCACGACCATCCAGTACGGGCGGCCGGTGCTGCTGCGTAGCTGCTGGATAAACGGCAGTAATTCGCCGAACAGCTGCACGCGGGCGGCCGGGTCCAGGGCCAGGGTGCTCACCACCACGTTAAGCCGCGCCTGTAACAGGTGATGCAACGATTCTTCGGTTGTCGGCGGAGTGGTCAGGCCACCGACCGTGACCGCACCGTCCAGCGACAGATAGTCGCCTTCCGGATCAATGATGCAGAAGCCCTGGTGGGCCTCGACCATGCGTTCTGTCAGCCAGGTCACGTAGCTCGACTTGCCGGAGCCTGAATTGCCGATTACCAGCAGCACCGATTCCGGCGGCAACCACACCTTGCGTGCATCGGCGGTTCGCCCCAGTTGCACGCCGATACGCTCGACCGGCACCAGCGCGGCGTCCTTTTGCAGCAGCATGTCTATCAGCTCGCAGACCCCGCGCCCGTGATCCTGGCTCAGGCAGATATCCGCGCGGGCCTTGATTGAGTCGATCGCGTTGTTCACCGCCGCCGCACAACCGCAGATCGCGAGAAACGCGTGGTCATTTTCGGCGTCGCCCACGCCGACCACGTTCAGTTCGCAGATGCCCAGCCTCAGCAACGCGGCACTCAGCCCCGAGGCCTTGTTCACCCCCGTCGGCAGGACCATGATCGCGTCCTTGTTGAACGTCATCTGCAGCTCCAGGCCCAGCTCGCGAATCGAGCTGATCACCGCGTCCTCGAACGGATGCCAGGTCGCGATAACGGACCTGCCGACGGACAAGGATGAAACCCCTTTGTCGCGCAGGCGCTCGACCAGTTCGGTGGAGGCCGAATCGGCGATGAGTTCCTCGGTGTCAGTGCGCGGGTCGTACAGGAGCGCGCCATTCTCCACGACCACCAGGTCAAACAGATCGAGCTGGGTAAAATGATGCTTGAGCGCCTGCAACTCCCTGCCGGTAATCAACAGCAACTTGCGACCGCTGGCCTTGAGGCTGGCAAGCGCTGTACAGACGTGTGCGGGAACATTGCCGTTTTCGGCAATGGTTCCGTCATAGTCGACCGCCAAGGCTAAGAAATGCATGTTCGCTCCATGACGGGTTGGGTTGTACAGGCCCGCGCTAAGAAGATGAAACCTTGCCATTGATTCCGGGCAGCGGCTCGCTGGGCAAAGGTTCCTTGTGCAGGTACTTTTCGAACCAATCGCCGGTCAGCCTGGCTACGTCCGCCAGTGTGCCCGGCTCTTTGAAAAGGTGCGTCGCGCCTTTGACGACCTCCAGGCTTTGCGTGCAGTGCAACGCCCGACTGGTTCGCACATTCAAGCGCAGGATCATCGGGTCTTCCGCGCCCACCACTTGCAACGTCGGCGCTTTGACCTCGCACAACGCCTGGGCGGCCAGATCGGTGCGCCCGCCTCGACAGACCACCGCCCGCACACCGCCCACGTGAGCGGCGGCGACCAGCACGGCGGCGGCGCCCGTACTGGCACCGAACAAGCCCATGGCAAGTCGGCGTAATTCAGCGTCTCGGGCGATCGCGTCGATGACCTTGACCAGTCGATCGGCGAGCAATGCAATATCAAAACGCAGCACACCGGTCAGGTTATCCCAGCGCTGCTCTGTCCTTGTCAGCAGGTCGATCACCAAGGTGCCCATCCCGTGGCGCGCCAGGTACTCCGCGATAAAATGGTTACGCGGGTTCGAATGACCGCCGCCACTGGCATGGACGAGAACGACCAGGCTTTCGGCGCCTCGCGGCAATCGCAGATCACCGGCCAATTCATAGCCGGCAAAGTTAAACTTTTTGTATTGGAGCTCAGATACTGCAACACCGCAGTGAGAGGCCATTAGTTGAATACCTTCGTATATAACCTTTTCGAGGGGCAAGGTACTTCAAGAGTGGCTTCATCTTTCTTTTTGATTGTTCGTCAGGTCGATGGATTGGGCATGAACGCCTATCAGGTTAAAACCGAAAAAAGCCCGGCCTGCTCTGTTGGATACACGACGATGACCTGAAGCCTCTGGGGGGTAAACTGCGCTTTTCCGGCAAAGCGTACTTGATAAATATCAAACGCACGCCCATCCACGTTTCAAATCGGACATTTGACGTGCAATACACCACTCGCCGACATGTCTACGGACAATCAGCCGTACAGTCGACGCAATAACCCAGGTAAAAGATGCGGCACGTCTTTGGCCAGTAACCCTGGGCCGAATTCGGCAGCGACCACATCATGCAACCACACGCCCGCTGCCGCAGCCGGAAAGGCCGGCATGCCCTGGGTCCGCAGCCACCGAATAATGCCGCCCAAAAGCTCGCCGGTGGCGGCCGAGGGCACACTGCAATGGATCACGGCGCGGCCATCGGGGCAGGCAATCACCGTGTCACTGCCGCGATGCACAACCACAGCCGAGCCGTGCTGGGCAGCGGCTCGAGTGCGGGTCAGTTTGTCGCCGACGAAGTCGAACATCCGCCGAAACTCGCTCTCGTGAAGGGTCAGCACCTGCGTGGCATCCGCCGCAACGACCGCTGGGTGCCCCGCGACAGTATCGAGACCGGCTCGCGGTAAGTCGGGCAGCCACAACCCAGGGTGATTCTCAAATGCCTGGGGGACGATGGCGTCGAGCACCGCTTCGGGCGTGCCAATATCGGCCACAATCACTTCGCCACACAGATCGCGCCCCGGTAACAGCAGATGCCCCGGCTTTTTGCGAAAAAACGTCACCGTCAGCACCGCCGCCACCGCGCCCAACGACTCACCGCTATCGCCCATCACTCCGCTGGGCGTGTCGACCGCGACAATCGGCACCGTGCCACGGCCAGCCGCAGCCAGGGTGTCCAACACCTGCCCCTCCAGCGCACGGGCGAGGCCGGCGCCGAACACCGCGTCGACAATCAGCTCGGCCCCTTCAAGCACCGCGGGGCTCAGGGCTTGCACCTCGCCGGGCCAGCGCTGTGCATGTTGCCCGGCTTCGCCTTTCAGCGCGGCGCGACTGCCCCACATCGCCACCCGCACTGGCCAGCCCGCTTGCGCAAGCCGGTACGCGCAGACAAAACCATCGCCGCCATTGTTGCCCGGCCCGCAGAGCACCAGCAGCGGCCGGGGTGTCCAGCGCCGCTGGATTTCGCGTGCCACCGCCGCGCCGGCATTGCTCATCAACTCGAAAGACGACACGCCGGCAACCACCGAAAGCCGGTCGGCTTCCGCCATCTGGCGCACCGTCAGCAAGGCCGCCTGGCGCGCGCCGTTATCGAGGTCGGGACTCAACGTGTTCATGCTTTTCACACTCTCGATCGCTACTGAAGTCACTCACCGCCTGCGCGGTGACGTCGCCCCGCTCGGCTACCCCAAGCCTCTGACCGCCTCGATCATCTTGACCAGGACGGCCTGTGCATCGCCGTACACCATGTTGCAGTTTTCCGCATAAAACAGCTGGTTCTGAATACCAGCATAGCCCTTGCCCTCCCCGCGCTTGACCACGTACACGTGATGAGCCTTGTCCACATCGAGGATCGGCATGCCGTAGATGGGCGAGGCTTTGTCGCTGCGCGCGGCGGGGTTGACCACGTCGTTTGCCCCGATCACCAACACCACATCGGTGTCGGCGAAATCGGTGTTGATGTCGTCCAACTGGAAGATCAGGTCGTAAGGCACACCGGCCTCTGCCAGTAGCACGTCCATTTGTCCCGGCATACGCCCCGCCACCGGGTGGACCGCGAATCGCACAAGCACGCCGTGGGCCTGTAACAACTTCACGAACTCATAGAGCTTTTGTTGGCCCTGCGCCACGGCCAGGCCATAACCGGGCACGATGATGACTTTATTGGCGTACCGCATGGCGACGCCGGCATCACTCGCCGCCGTCGGCTTGAGCTCACCCACGATCGCCGCGCCTTTGCGCACGGGTTGGCCACCAAATCGGGCAAACAGCACATGCGCGACCGTGCGATTCATGGCCTTGGCCATCAGCAATGTGAGCAGCACGCCCGCAGCGCCGACCAGCATGCCGGCGATCATCATGGCCGGAACCTGCAACACAAACCCTTCCAGGCCGACCGCCAGGCCGGTGAAGGCATTGTAGATGGAGATGACCACCGGCATATCGGCACCGCCGATGGGCAACGTCATCAGCACACCGAACAACAGCGCGCAGCCGAAGAACACTCCAATCAACCACAGCACGCCGTTCAACGAACCGTGTTCGGCGTGCATGACCACCATCAGCCAAGCGCCTACGCACAGCGTCACCAGCATCAGCAAGGCATTGATCAGTTGCAGGCCTTTCATGTGCAGTGGCTTGTTGATGCGGCCATCCAACTTGGCCCAGGCAATCAAGGAGCCGGATAACGAAATCGCACCGATCAACGCGCCAAACAAGGTGCCGGCCAATGCGGAAAGGTCGAACACTCGGCCCCCGAACAACTCCATGGCGGCGATCGCGGCGGCAGCGCCCCCGCCCATGCCGTTGTATATCGCGACCATCTGCGGCATGGCGGTCATGGCCGCCTTGCGCCCGCTCCACCACGCTGCGCCACCGCCCAGCAGCAGCGCGACGAGCGCGAGGCTGACGTTGACAGGCAAATGTGGCCGGGCCGCCTCACTCACCGAAAATACGTAGAGAAAACTAACGATAACGGCGGCCGCCATGCCCCAACCGGCGACATGGATGCCACCGGCCGCCGTGACCGGCGAAGACATGCGCCACAACCCGAAAATCAGTAGAAAAGCGGCGAAGAAATACACCAGCCCTATCAGCCACTGCGACGTCATAATCAACATGGTCAAACCTCAAACCTTTTCAGGCTTCCGGGTGGCAGAGTGATGAGCTTTGCGCCGCTTGGGTTCCGGCGCGCTGGTCTGGAACATCGCCAGCATCCGGCCCGTGACGGCGTACCCGCCTGCGGCATTCCCCGCGCCCAGCAACACCGCGACAAAACCAGCCGCCTGTTCGGCCACGCTCGCCGCATCGAGCAGGCCGATAAGCCCGCCGATCACCACGATGCCATGGATAAAATTCGAGCCCGACATCAACGGCGTGTGCAGAATCGCCGGGACCCGCCCGATGATGACCCAGCCGGCGAACGCGGCGAGCATGAAGATATAAAGCCCGACGAAGCCAACACTGTTCATGAGGTCTTCTCCTGGGTTGCGGCATCCGCCGGGTTCAGCGAATGCATGAGTTTGCCGGCGTGGGTGAGTACCGTTTGCGCCAGAATCTGATCGTCCCAGTCGATGCTGATGACGTTGTTCTTCAACATCAGCGCCAACAGGTTGAACTGGTTTTTCGCATACAGCAGGCTGGCGTCCTGGCTCAACGATGAGGGCAGATTCAACGGCGCCATCAGGGTTACCCGACCGATCGTGACGGTCTGTCCGGGCACGCAGCCTTCGCAGTTGCCGCCGCCTTCGGCGCCAAGATCGACGATCACCGCGCCAGGCTTCATCCCGGCAAGCTGTGCGGCACTGATCAGCCGCGGAGACGGCCGCCCCGGCACTGCCGCCGTGGTAATGACCAGGTCCGCCTGTTGGATATGCTCCGTCAGCACTTGAGCGACTTGGGTTTTCTCTGCCTCACTCAGCTCCCGTGCATAGCCGCCCTTGCCTCGCGCATCGACCCCGACATCGACAAACTCGGCCCCCAGGGACCGCGCCTGTTCCGCGGTTTCCGGGCGCACGTCGTAGCCCTCCACCACCGCGCCCAGGCGATGGGCAGTCGCGATCGCCTCCAGCCCCGCCACGCCCAACCCCAGGACCAATACCCGCGCCGGCCCCACGATACCCGCCGCGGTGGTGACTTTTGGCAGGATGCGAGACATCTGTACCGAGCCCAGTTGGACCGCATAGTACCCAGACAACGCCGATTGACTGGACAGTGCATCCATCGACTGGGCCCGCGTGATGCGCGGCAGGCGCTCCATGGCAAAACACGTGATTTGGCGCTCCAGTAAACGTTGCACCAAGGCCGGATTCTTCTGCGCATACACAAAACACAGGAGTACCGACCCGGGCTTCATCTTGCCTACGACTTCCAGCGAGGGCGCCTGCACCGCGAGAAGCACATCGGCCTCATGCAGCCACTGTCCGCCGCTGGACACGAACAGCACATCCGAATAAGCAGCGTCCGGCAAAAAACTCGCTTCACCCGCCCCCGCCTGCATATGAAGCCTTGCCCCCAGCGCGCATAACTTCGCGCAGAGGCCAGGCACGAGGGCCACACGTCGTTCGTGCGGGTGGGTTTCTTTCAGCACAGCCACATTGACGTACATCGCGCGCTCCGTTGAAGGCACCCGCGCATGGCCGGGCACCCGGAATGTAAACAGGACAAGGCTTCAGATCGGCGCCTGAGCCAACACGTAACGCACCAGTTTTTTATTCACGAACTGCTGGATACCCATGTCGCCCAACTCGCGGCCATAGCCGGAGTCCTTGATGCCGCCAAAGGGCAACTCGGCGTCGCTCCAACTGATGTTGTTGATGAACATCATCCCGGTCTCGACGCGACTTGCCACACGACGCCCCCTGTCCAGGTCACGTGTAAACACCGAGCCGCCCAGGCCGAAGTCGGAGTCGTTGGCCAGGGCAATCGCGGCGTCTTCGTCCTTGACGCGGAAAAACAGCGCCACCGGGCCGAAGAACTCATCCCGGAACGCCGGGTTTTCAGGGGCAATGTCAGTGAGAATGGTCGGCGTCATAAAGGCGCCGGGGCGATCGATACGTGTGCCCCCAAGCAGAACCTTCGCTCCGTGATCGGTCGCCGTGCGAACCTGCCCGAGCAACTGCACCAATGCCGCTTCCGAAGACAGCGGGCCCAGGGTCGTCGCTTCGTCCATGGGATCGCCGGGTTTCAGCGCCGCGAGCCCGGCCTGAAAGCCCTTCAGGAAGGCATCGGCGACCTTATCCACGACAATGAAGCGTTTTGCCGCGCAACAGGTCTGCCCGCAGTTGTACATCCGCCCCCAGATCGCCCATTTGACGGCCAGCTCCAGGTCGGCGTCTTCCAGCACAATGAACGCGTCGCTGCCGCCCAGCTCCATGGAAGACGGTTTCAGGTTCTGCCCGGCCCAGGCCGCCAGGCTGCGGCCCGCGGCGACACTGCCGGTCAGTGCAACCCCGCGAACACGCGGGTCATCGACCACCTGTCTGGACTGTTCATGGGAGATCGACAAGTTGGTATAAAGCCCGGCAGGCGCGCCGGCTTCGAGCAGGATTTGCTCGAAGGCCATCGCGCATTGAGGCACGCAACCAGCATGCTTGATCACCAACACGTTGCCTGCCATCAAATGCGGACCGGCCACGCGAGCCAACTGATAGAACGGAAAGTTCCACGGCTCGACCCCGAAGATCACGCCGATGGGGCTGCTCTCCATGTGCGCCTCGCCTTGGCTCGGCTCCAGCGCTTGCGGGGCCAGGAAGCGTTCCGCGTTCTTGGCGTAGTACGCCATGATATCGGCGCTGAATTTGACTTCGCCTCGGGCCTCGTCGATGCGCTTGCCCATTTCCAGTGTGATCTTACGGGCCAGGGCATCGAAGCGCTGATGCATCAATTCACCGGCCTTCGCGATGATCGAGGCGCGCTGGGCATACGTTGTGTGTTTCCACGTCGCATAGCACTGCGCCGCAGCCGCCAGTTTGTGCTCCAGTTGCTCAGCCGTCAGCGTATCGAATTGTGCGAGCAACTCGCCGTTGTATGGATTGATCGTTGTATAAGCCATAACGGTTGCCTTCCCATGAGATTGAGTTAACCAACGTCAACCGGCTACCTTCAGCCGCCGTCCCCACGAACCGGCATTACGTTGGCCTGAATGCATTCAGCTGGCTAGCGTCGGAAACTACTTACGTCTGCCCCCTTGAGCCCGGGCCAGGGCCTGAAGAGCGGGCACTCTAACGGTGCCGTCGGCGCACTTCGTTGGCGCAAAGCGCGGTGATGTGAACCGAAAGGCGGCCTGAACAAGGCGCTCAGCGTGAATGGCCTGCTGGCTCGCGATCAACCGAGCGGTTTAGAACCGTCGGGGTTCGGTAAATACTTACATAGATCAATTAAGCCGCCTTACAAACTGCATAGGATTGCGCATCAGGCAATACGACTTTGCGTCTTGCCAGGAGGGGTAATCATGCAAGTCAAGCAATCCATGTCGGAAGATGTGTTGCCACGTCAGGCATCAGGCCCGGCATCGGCCTACTGTCCTCTCCCCGCTGAACGGTTGGGCGGCATCGATCAGAAACTTCGCCAGACCGCGCAATTGGTTTCACTCATCGTCGGGCAGCTTGAGGCCTGTGAATTCGACCCCGCGACACCGGCGCGCAGGGTGCTTGAACAATTGGATGCCACGCTGGAGAAATTGTTGAGTCGATTCGGGCTCGACCAACCCGCCCCCGCGACAGACTATGATCGCCACGCAGCGGTGGATTTCCCCATACAGGCCCTCTTCAAGGCATTGGCTCAAGACTTTTTGCCGTTGGCCGCCGCCCAGCACCGCAACCTGCGAATCGTGCCGTGTTCGTCGTGGGTCAGGAGCCTTCCCGATTGCCTCAGGCAACTCTTGAGCGGTCTGCTTGCCAACATCATGGACAGTACCAGTACGCTGCGCCTGACACTGGGCTGCAGGCGCCACTCGGAGTGGCTGAGCATCGAGCTGTGGTTCGCGGGCTGCAAAAGCCGCGACGACGCCTTGCGTATCGTGTCGATGCCTGTCTATGAGGCTTCGCTGCCGGGTGCCTGTGGCAAGCCTGCCCTTCGCTCGATAGCGGAACTCAGCGCGATGCTGGGTTTACAGCTTCAGGTCAAAACCGCCGACGAACGCGCGACGCTGATCTCCATCAGCGCGCCGTTATCGCCGTCAGTCGTTCAGCCCGGCGCGCGCAGGCAACAGAACGCTCGAGCGCTGGGCATGGCTCGCACGTGCCTGCTGTTGATCGTGGAACCGGACGCCCTGCTAGGCGATATGCTCAGTTGCGGTTTGGGGGCGCTGGGCTATCGAACGGCAGCGGTGCGCGATAGCGTCGCCGCGTTGGAATGGATCGCGCGCTCGGGCATTCAACCGGACCTGATCTTGACCGAGCACGTGCTCGAGCGGTCCTCGGACGGCGTCCAACTGGTGCAAAAGATTCGCGATCAATTCAGTCGAGCCACACCCGCGGTCATATTGACCGCCGAGACGAAAAAGCAGGTTTCCCAGTCCGCCCTGACCGCCGACTGCATGCTCCTTCGCAAACCGGTGAGCCTGAACCTGCTGCGCGTCACCCTCGCCAGTGCATTGAGTACACACGCCGAAGTACACGCTGTTCACGCCATGCCCCCGTCGCGCCAACCCGTCATTTACGTGGTGGACGACGACGCCGCGCTGCGCAGCGACTTGCGCACGCTATTGGAGTCGGAAGGTTACCTGGTGCGCGACTACGGCGCTGCCGAGCAGTTTCTCGACAGTTATACCGCTGACCAACCGGGCTGCCTGATCATTGATGCGCGCCGCTCGGGCATCAGCGGGCTTGAGACGGTGGCCCGTCTTAAAGCACAGGGCGACGAGTTGCCCGTTCTGATGATCAGTTGCAACAGCCGCGTTGCCGATGTCGTCGATGCGATGAAGGCTGGGGTATGCGACTTCATTGAAAAGCCGTTTCGTTATCAGCAGCTGTTAACCAGCGTGAAGAAAGCGTTGGCCAGCCAAGTCGCAACCGAGAGTTCCCAGGTCCTTCGCAAGGCTGCGATTGACCATATCAACCACCTCACCGCACGGCAGCGCCAGATTCTGGCGATGGTGCTGGACGGTCATCCGAGCAAAAACATCGCTGCCAACCTGGGGATCAGTCAACGGACAGTGGAAAAGCACCGAGCGTCGATCATGAGCAGGACCGAAGCCAGGTCGATTCCCGAACTCGCCCGCATCGCCCTGGCAGCCGGCGAAAAAACACTCTCGGCGGCTGCCAATGACAAACGCAATGGACTCATCCGCGGGTAATCGCGGACGGTTATGTCGAACCCGGCGATTCAAGGCCGCTGGGCGATACCATCAGATTGTCGACAACCTTCTGCACACCCGCAGTGCCCGATGCCGTCAACCGCGCCATATCCCGCTCCGGGAGCGATCCGACAACCCCCGAGAGCGTGACTTCCCCGCCCTCCACGCGCACGTCGATAGCGTGGGCGTCGATGATCGCCTTGCGGCGAAACGCTGATTCGATATCGGTCTTGATGGTTTGCGCAGAGGCATGGGCCTTGACGACGATATCGTTACTGATCCCCTTGATCCCTTGCAGATAGCGCACCGCATAGCCGGCCGTCTGGCGCTGATGCTCAGAGTCCACTTCTCCGCTGAGCACCAGCCAGCCATCGGTCACGCTGACTTTGACGCGGTGGTCCGCCAGCGAGGTATTCCATTGCAATGCGGAAACGGCGGCCGCGACAAGATCACTGTCGGTCCGCACATGACTGGAAGGCAGCACGACATCGATCTGGTTGAGCAGATCCACGACACCGGCGACATGTGCGACCGCCTGTTCCGCGTGCCAGCGCTCGGCGTGACTGGCGACATTGCCGGAAAGCGTGACGATG
The DNA here is from genome assembly GCF_001439695.1 of Pseudomonas veronii. Taxonomy (GTDB): domain Bacteria; phylum Pseudomonadota; class Gammaproteobacteria; order Pseudomonadales; family Pseudomonadaceae; genus Aquipseudomonas; species Aquipseudomonas veronii. The sequence continues at coordinate 127,929 of NZ_JYLL01000004.1, read as the reverse complement.
CCATCGGACACTTGAACCAAAATCTGATCGGCTTTGAGTGCCAGGTCCCAATTCAGTTCTTCGATCACCTGTTGCCTAAGCTTTTCATCGGTATTCATAAAAAAGCTCCAGAATTTTTCAAAAGTCTCAATCAGCCAAAGCGTATCCGGTTGCGATGTTTTTCAGCAGGTCGGAAAGTACCCATCCTTGGCGCGGGAGCGGTGATTCAGGCGCGTTTTTTGGCGCTAGACCGGCAAAGGCTGCGCGACCGCCGGCAGTTCGACACTGTCCCGATACTCCGGCACCGACACCGACCAGCCCAGTTCCTGGCTGATGCGCCGCCGCAGCACGTCCGAGGCGTTCGGCTCGCCATGTACGACGTAGGTGTGTTTCGGCGCACGCTTGAAGCCGCGCAGCCACTGCATGATTTCATCGGCATCGGCGTGTGCGGACAGGGTTTGCATCGGCACCACCTCGGCGTTGATCGGCACGTCCTGGCCGTGGATACGCACCGACGGCACACCCGCGACAATCTGCGCGCCACGTGTGCCGCCGGCCTGAAAGCCTGGCACCAACAGGGTGTTGAGCGGGTTGGGCGCCAGCGCCTTGAGGTGGTGCAGCACCCGCCCACCGGTGGCCATGCCACTGGCGGCAATGATGATCGCGGGGGTGCGCTGCTGGTCCAGGTCAATCGACTGTTGCACGGAACACACAAAGTGCGTGCCATCGCACATGCCCTGGCAGTCCTCCAGCGACAGCCGATGCTCTGAGCGAAAGCGCTGGTACAGGCGGGTGACGTCGGTGGCCATCGGGCTGTTGAGGTAGATCGGCAGGTCCGGGATCGCGTGCTGTTGTTTGAGTCGATACAGGTGATACATCAGCAGTTGCGCGCGCCCCACCGCAAACGACGGCACCAGGGTGATGCCGCGCCGCAGCGCCGTGCGGTTGATCACGTCCGCCAGTTGCTGTTCGGGAGGCTCAGCGGGGTGTCGACGATCGCCGTAGGTGGATTCCACCAGCAGGTAATCGGTCTGCTCGATGGTTTCCGGGGCGAACATCAGGGGATCGTTTGGCCGCCCCAGGTCGCCGGAACACACCAGCGTGACGCCATCGGCGACGACTTCGACCGTCGCCGCGCCAAGAATATGCCCGGCGTCACGCAGCAGGATGGTCAAGCCCGGCGCGATCGCGACCCGGTGGTGCAGCTCGATCGGCCGCAGCAGCTTCAACGCGCGCTCGGCGTCCTGTTCGGTATAGAGCGGCAGCGCCGGGTCGTGCTTGGAGAAACCATGCCGATTGGCGAATTCGGCCTCTTCTTCCTGCAGGCGGCCACTGTCGCGCAGGAGGATTTTCGCCAGCTCGCAGGTGGCCGGCGTGGCATACACCGGCCCGCGATAGCCGTTGCGCACCAGTACCGGCAGGTAGCCGCTGTGGTCCAGGTGGGCGTGGGTCAACACGATGGCGTGCAGGTCTTGAACCGGCAGCTGGAACGTGTCCCAGTTGTGCAGGCGCAATTGCTTATAGCCCTGGAACAGGCCGCAATCGATCAGTACGTGCAGGTCGCGATGCTCCAGCAAGTACTTGCTGCCGGTGACCGTACCGGCCGCCCCGAGAAATGTCATACGCATGGCTATGTCCTTGAGGTCTCATGGAATCGGTGGTTTCAGTCAACCCAGGGTGATGGCTTGACGATCATCAAACTGCAGGAGGTGCGGTTCAGCACACTCTCGGCGGTGCTGCCGATCAGCCGGTCAAGCTTGTCGCGATAGACCGTGCCAAGCACCACCACGTCGAATGCATTGCGCCGGGCGAACAAGCTGATCACTTTGTGCGGAATGCCGGTCAGCACATGTTGGCGTTCCTGCTCGACCCCATAGCGTTCGGCGAGCACATCGAAGGCTTCCACCTGCGCGTCATTGACCGCCTCGCCCAAACTGCTATCCAGGCTTTGGGTCGGCACGCTCGTGGGGGTATCGCCCACCACCGACCAGTTGCTGACATTGAGCAGGTGCAGATGGGCATCGCACACATGCGCCAATGTCGAAGCCAGTTCGAGGACGCGCTCGTTCAGCCCATATGTGAGTTCTTCGAGGTGCGACAGGTCAATGGCCGCGAGTACTTTCAGCGGTTTGGGGTGCCTGGCGTCGGTGACCAGGTGCAGACAGGCCGGACAATCGCGCAACAACAGCCAATCCAGGGGTTGATGGAAGGTCCGGTCAAGGGCCGAGACATGCTGGACGTCTTTGATCACCAGGTCGGCGTGAAAGTCGTTCACATACGCCAGCACATGCGCCAGGTTGGGTTTGGCCCACACCACTTCACAGCTGACCGCCAGCCCCGCACGCCGTTGAAAGCGCACTTGCTGCTCCAACCAGTGGCGGTGGACCTGCAGGTAGCCTTCCCTGGCCTGAGCCATCGCGTCATGGTCAAACAGGCCGGCCACCTCCAGCGATGCGACATAATCAAACGCCACAATGTGCAACAACGCGCCGGTTGCAATGGCCAGTGCCTGGGCCCGGTCAAAGGCCGGGGTGCGTGTCATCTCCGAGGGGGCAATCAATAAAATACGTTTGAGTGGCAGCATTAGATACCTCGGCCTGGGCGCATGTAATCACCTGACTGCAACCCGACGTCCTAGCGAGTAGCGTGGTGCCCTGTTGTTGTGACTGAAAACCGTCGGTCAAGTATCTGGCGCCATAGGGCGCGCGCTCTGATCTTTGTCAACTAATGGCTGCCTTTCACACAATGAGTGAATCACTCAGGCCTTGTTGATATAGCTCAATGATTTTCCGTGGTTCGAGCGTAGAAACCAGTGACTGGCCACTCTCGGCCCGTCATCAGCCACGAATTCGATTGAGGACACCATCATGAGCGACTTGAGTTTGCGCAAAGCCATTATGGAAGAGCTTGAATTCCAACCGCAGATCGATGCAGCCAGCATCGGTGTTGCCGTGGAAAACGGCGTTGTCACGCTCACCGGACATGTCAGTAGCTATGAACAGAAGGTCTGCGCCGAGCACGCGGTAAAAGGCATCAAAGGCGTGCGCGCAGTCGCCGAGGAGATCCAGGTGCGCCTGCACAAAGGCGCCGGAACCGCGGACGACACCATCGCCTCCCGCGCCCTGAGCATCATCAACTGGAGCGCCGACGTACCGGCGAATGCGGTTAAGGTCATCGTTCAGAACGGCTGGATCACCCTCGAAGGCCAAGTCGACTGGCAGTACCAGAAAGAAACCGTAGAGAAGGCGGTGCGCAAGCTGTCCGGCGTGCTTGGGGTGGATAATCGGCTGACCCTGAGCCCGCGGGTAGACATCGTCGATATCCGCAAACGCATCGAAGATGCGCTCAAACGCAATGCTGAAGTGGACGCCAAGGATATTCATGTCAGGGTCGACGGTGATGTGGTCCGGCTCGACGGCAAGGTTCACCTGTGGCGCGAGCGCAAGCTCGTAGAACGGGCGGCCTGGTCGGTGCCGGGCGTCACGCGGGTGGAAGATCACCTGCTGCTCGCCTGAGGTGATGCAGGCTCCAGTGCGCCGACTGGGGCATCCAACGTTTGTGTCTGCCTTGCGTGCCCTTTTTTGAGTCAAGGTCATGAAAAAGAACCATCAGTGGAACCTGTCTTACTTTCTGACCGCGTTTGTCGTGTTCACCGTTGTGCAGTTTCTATGGACGGAACACCGCGTGGTGCAAAGCATCCCGTACAGTCAGTTTCTGCAGTTGCTGAACGAGCAGAAAGTCAGCGACCTGCAGGTCGAGAAAGACCAGATCAGCGGCAAGCTGCAAGTGCCGATCGACGGCCATAACCTGTTCACGACGGTGCGGGTCGACCCGACGTTGGCCACCAGCCTGGCGCAGTCGGGCGCGAGCTTCACCGGGGTCACTGACAATACCTTTTTAAGCGGCCTGCTGGGTTGGCTGCTGCCTTTTATGCTGATCATGGTGGTCTGGCACTTTTTGTTTCGCGGCGTCGCGGAAAAACAGGGCCTGGGCGGGCTGATGAACATCGGCAAGTCCCGGGCCAAGGTGTTTGTCCAGCGCGACACCGGGATCACCTTCGCGGATGTCGCCGGCATCGACGAAGCCAAGGCCGAACTGGTGGAGATCGTCTCGTTCCTCAAGGACAAGGCCAAGTACGCACGGCTGGGCGCGCATATTCCCAAAGGCACGCTGCTGGTCGGTCCGCCGGGCACCGGCAAGACCCTGGTGGCCAAAGCCATCGCTGGCGAAGCCGGGGTGCCGTTTTTCTCGATCTCGGGCTCGGAATTCGTCGAGATGTTCGTCGGCGTCGGCGCCGCGCGGGTCCACGATCTGTTCGAACAGGCGCGCCAAGCGGCGCCGTGCATCATTTTCATCGATGAACTGGATGCCCTGGGCAAGATGCGTGGCGTCGGTGTAATGGGCGGCAATGACGAAAAGGAACAGACTCTCAACCAGCTGCTGGCCGAACTGGACGGCTTCGATCCCCGCGAGGGCGTGGTGCTGCTCGCTGCGACCAATCGCCCGGAGATTCTCGACCCGGCGCTGCTGCGCGCCGGCCGGATCGACCGCCAGGTGTTGATCGATCGCCCTGACCGCAAGGGGCGGCAGGCGATTCTCAAGGTCCACCTGCAGAAAATCACCGTGGACAAGGCCCTCGACAGCGAGCGCATTGCCGACATCACCACCGGTTTCACCGGCGCCGACCTGGCGAACCTGGTCAACGAAGCGGCGATTGTCGCCACCCGCCGTGGCGCCGACACGGTCGGCCTGGACGACTTCACCGCGGCCGTGGAACGCCTGATCGCGGGCATCGAACGCAAGAGCAGCGTGCTGCGCCCCGAAGAACGCCAGGTGGTGGCGTACCACGAGATGGGCCATGCACTGGCGGCGAGCCACCTGCCGGCCATGGACCCGGTACACAAGGTGTCCATCGTGCCGCGCGCCATTGGCTCGTTGGGCTACACGCTGCAGCGCCCGACGGAGGACCACTTCCTGATCAGTTGCCAGATGCTCAAGGACCGCATCGTCGTGCTGATGGCCGGCCGCGCCGCCGAATTTCTGATATATGCTCAGACGTCCACCGGGGCCGCCGATGACCTGGCCCGTGCGACGGATATCGCGCGGCAGTTGGTGACCCGCTTCGGCATGAGCGCCGAACTGGGGCAGTCGGTGCTGGAGCGACAAAACATGACCTACCTGGGTGAGCAGATGCAGAGTACGGGGCAGAAAGATTATTCGGAGCAGACCGCCAGGGAAGTCGACCTGTGTATACGCGGCCTGCTCGACGAGGCCTACGCCCGCGCCAAGAGCCTACTCCAGGCGCATCGCGCCGACCTGGAGGCCGGCGCGCACCTGTTGATGGAAAAGGAAAGCCTAACCCCAGAGGACTTCCCCGCGCTGCTGCCGATGAAACCCGTGCCGGTCGCCGCAGGTTGAGCGTCGCCCTGAAACCACGCACTGAGGCTCGCCATGCTGGCCGTCACGCTGATTAATACGCTGGTGGTCATCATCGCCGTGGTCATTCATTACGAATGCCTGTTGCGCCTGAACGACTGGCTGCCGCGGCTCAAGGTCTGGAGCCGCTTCAGGATGGTCATCGGAGTATTCGGTGCCCTGCTCGCCCACGCGATCGAAGTCTGGTGCTTCGCCCTGGTCTATTACCTGATGACACGCGACGGCGAGTGGGGCAGCCTGTCGGGCCAGTTCGATGGCTCGTTCATGGACTGCGTGTACTTTTCCTTCACGACCTACACCACCATCGGTTTCGGCGACATCACCCCCATGGGCCACATCAAGTTCCTGACCGGCCTGCAAGCGCTGACCGGTCTGGTGCTGATCACGTGGACGGCGTCCTTTCTGTTCCTGGAAATGCAGAAGTACTGGAAGAACAAGTAGCCCCTAGCCGGCCGGGGTCCATTGCCAGTTCAGCACCTCGGGCAGGTCTTCGCCGTGTTCGATCAGGTACAGCTTGTGTTTCTCCATCATCGCCCAGTAGCGCGCCTGCGCGGTGTGGCGTTGCTCGTGCAGCCGGGGCACGCGCTCGATGACGTCCAACGCCAACCGGTAGCGATCCAGGTTGTTGATCACCGCCATATCGAACGGGGTGGTGGTGGCGCCCTCCTCTATGAAGCCGCGCACATGGAAGTTGTCGTGATTGGTGCGCTTGTACAGCAGCCGATGCACCAGCGCCGGGTAGCCGTGGAAGGCAAAGATCACCGGTTTGTCGGTGGTGAACAACTCATCGAAGGCGGCATCCGCCAGGCCATGGGGATGCTGCGATGACGACTGCAGCACCATCAGGTCCACCACATTGATGACCCTGACCCGCAGATCCGGCACGTATTCGCGCAGCAATGTCACGGCGGCCAGAGTTTCCAGGGTCGGTACGTCGCCGGCGCAGGCCATGACCACGTCCGGCTCCTGATCATCGCGGCAGGCCCAGTCCCAGCGGCCGATGCCCGCCAGGCAATGGCGCACGGCCGCGTCGATATCCAGCCACTGCCACTCCGGCTGCTTGCCCACTACGATGACATTGATGTAATTGCGGCTGCGCAGGCAGTGATCCGCCACCGACAGCAGGCAGTTGGCATCCGGCGGCAGGTAGATGCGCGCCACGTCGGACTTCTTGTTCGCCACCAGGTCGATGAAGCCGGGGTCTTGATGAGAGAACCCGTTGTGGTCCTGGCGCCAGACATGGGACGTCAGCAGCAGGTTGAGCGACGCCAGCGGCTTGCGCCAGGGCACGTCGGCCGCAGTTTTCAGCCACTTGGCATGCTGGTTGACCATCGAATCGACGATATGGATGAACGCTTCGTAACACGACAGCAGGCCATGACGCCCGGTGAGCAGGTAGCCTTCGAGCCAGCCCTCACACACGTGTTCGCTGAGAATCTCCATGACCCGACCATCCGCTGCCAGGTTCACGTCGTCAGCCTCCAACGGGTCCATCCACGCCTTGGCGCTGACCTCGTACACGGCGTCCAGGCGATTGGAGGCGGTTTCATCCGGGCCGAACAGGCGGAAGTTGGCGGCGCCCTGTGCGTTTTTCATCACGTCGCGCAAAAAGCTGCCCAATACCCGGGTCGCCTCGGCACGCAGGCAACCGGGGGCCGGCAGGGCTACCGCGTAGTCGGTAAAGCGTGGCAAGTCGAGCGTGCGTAATACCAGCCCGCCGTTGGCGTGCGGGTTGGCGCTCATGCGGCGGTGCCCGGTGGGCGCCAGCGCGGCGATTTCCGGGAGCAAGGCACCGTCGGCATCGAACAGTTCGTCGGGACGGTAGCTGTTCAGCCATTCCGCCAACTGCTGCACATGCCCCGGCGCCTGAAAGTTGGCCAACGGCACTTGGTGTGCGCGCCAGGTGCCTTCGACCCGACAGCCATCGACAAATTTCGGCCCGGTCCAGCCTTTGGGCGTGCGCAATACCAGCACCGGCCACAGCTGGCGCTCCGGCGTCTCGGCGCGCCGGGGCTGGCGCGCCGCGTGCTGAATCTCGCGGATTTTCAGCAGCATGGTGTGAAGGGTGCGGGCAAGCTCCTGATGCACCTGCGCCGGGTCATCGCCTTCGACGAAGTACGCATCGTAACCATAGCCGTACAACAGCGCCGACAGTTCATCTTCGCTGATCCTGGACAGGACCGTCGGGTTGGCGATCTTGTAGCCGTTGAGGTGCAGGATCGGCAGCACTGCCCCATCGCGCGCGGGGTTGATGAATTTGTTGGAGTGCCAGCTGGCGGCCAGCGGGCCGGTTTCGGCCTCGCCGTCGCCGATCACGCAGGCGACGATCAGGTCCGGGTTATCGAAGACCGCGCCATAGGCGTGCGCCAGGCAGTAACCCAGCTCGCCGCCTTCATGGATCGAGCCTGGGATTTGCGCCGAAACGTGGCTGGAAATCCCATAGGGCCAGGAAAACTGCCGAAACAGCCGCAGCAGGCCATTGGCATTGCGCTCCACCGAGGGATAACACTCGGTGTAGGTGCCTTCCAGGTAGGTCTGCGCGACCACCGCCGGCCCGCCATGCCCGGGGCCGGCGACAAAGAGCATGTTCAAGTCGTACTGGTTGATCAGCCGATTGAGGTGCGTATAGAGCAGATTCAGCCCCGGCGTGGTGCCCCAATGCCCCAACAGGCGCGGTTTGATGTGCGCCAGGGTCAAGGGTGTCTTTAACAACGGGTTGCTCTTGAGGTAGATCTGCCCGACCGCCAGGTAATTGGACGCCCGCCAATACGCGTCCAGCCCTTCCAGCTCCTCTGCACTCAAAAAATCGCTCATACACCCCTCCGTCAAGGCTCGACCCGTGGATTGTCGTTCGTCGATTCTGGGTGCCTCAACTGCGCGAGGCTTGATGTATATCAAGTCTTAAAGCCGGCGCTGAAGCTCAATTGAAACAGGAACTCGGGATATTGAGCAAAAGCGCTGGCAGCGCATTTTCCTCGTTCTCTCTATCACTCAGGCACATGCCTGGACGGAGCGCATGCATGAATGCCCATCACCTGCGTTTAGTCGGTCGCTCGACGGTGCTACCGCACACCTCTTGCCCCAGACCGGTAATCCCCCCCAAAACGGCATGTTCCGGTTGCGGCGTGTCGGCATGCAGCTTGCCGATCGGTCTCGATAGTCCTGACGTGTCCCACTTGGATGCGTTGGTGGTGCAACGCTTCAAGGTCAAAAAAGGCGCAGCTTTATTCCGTACCGGCGACCCCTTGCGTTCGCTGTATACGGTTCGCACCGGCTCGTTCAAGACCGGCATCGTGTCTGTCGATGGCCGTGAACAAGTGACCGGTTTTCAACTCTCCGGCGATATGCTCGGCCTGGACGCCATCAGTGACGATGCACACGCCTGCACGGCGGTCGCCCTTGAGGACAGTGAGGTCTGCCCCATCCACTTCGCCCATCTGGAGAGCCTGGCGCGTAACCTTCCGTCGCTGCAGCACAACCTCACGCGGCTGCTGAGCCGTGAAATCGTGCAGGATCACACCCTGCTGATGCTGATGGGCAACATGAGCTCGGATGAACGCCTGGCCGCGTTCCTGCTGAACCTGTCGCAACGCTTCAGCTCCCGCGGGTATTCGGCCAGGCACTTTGTGCTGAAAATGCGCCGTGAGGAAATCGGTTCCTACCTGGGCTTGCGCCTGGAAACCATCTGCCGCGGCATCGCGCACCTGCGCGACCAGGGGTTGGCGCAGATCGTCGGCCGCAACGTCACGATCCTGGACCTGGAAGGTCTCAAGCGTCTGGTCGCGGGCTGCCGCCGACCGATCTAGCATTACCGCCCGAACACCTGGAGATTCGTCATGCGTGCGATGGTTCTGCACACCCCCGGCCAACCGCTGCAACTGGAGCAGCGCCCGATCCCGGCACCCGGAAGCGGGCAGCTGTTGATCAAGGTCCTGGCCTGTGGCGTGTGCCGCACCGACCTGCACCTGGTCGACGGCGAGTTGCCGCAAGCGCAACTGCCACGGGTGCCAGGCCATGAAATCGTCGGTGAAGTGACGGCCGTGGGCGCCACGGTCGGGGCTGACTGGATCGGCCGCCGCGTCGGGGTGCCGTGGCTCGGCTGGACCTGCGGCGAGTGCGCTTTCTGTCGATCGGGCCGGGAAAACCTCTGCGATCAGGCGCTGTTCACCGGCTGCAATCTGGACGGCGGCTACGCTGAATACACGGTGGCGGACGAACGCTTCTGCCTGCCGATTCCCGACACACTGTCGGACGTTCAAGCCGCGCCCCTGTTGTGTGCCGGCCTGATCGGCTTTCGCGCCTTGCAAATGGCCGCCGACGCCGCCCACCTGGGGCTTTACGGCTTCGGTGCGGCCGCCCATCTGGCGATCCAGGTGGCGCTGGGCCGCGGGCAACAGGTGTACGCGTTCACCCGCCCGGGTGACAGCGCAGGCCAGGCCTATGCACGCTCATTGGGCGCTGTGTGGGCCGGGCCTTCGGACCAACTGCCGCCGCACCTGCTGGATGCCAGCCTGATATTCGCCCCGGTCGGAGCGCTTGTACCGCTGGCATTGGCCGCCACCGTCAAGGGCGGCTGTGTGATTTGCGCCGGGATTCACATGAGCGATATTCCGGCCTTCCCCTATCGACTGCTATGGGGCGAGCGCAGCGTGCGTTCAGTGGCGAACCTGACCCGACAGGACGGCACAGCGTTTTTTCAAACCGTGCAGCACACGCCGGTCCACTGCGACATCACCCGCTTCGCCCTGGAAGACGCCAATCAGGCACTCGCGCACCTGCGCAGCGGGCAGTTCAACGGCGCGATTGTGCTGACCCCATAACACGCAGCAGCGGCTATTTGCGGGTCGCGCTGGTCAGCATATGGATCGCTCTCTCGTTGGCTTCGTCAGCGGTGCGCTGGGCCTGGTTGGCCAGCGCCATCGCCTGCTCCGCCTTGAGGTAGGCTTCGTCAGCGCGCAGGCGCGCCGTGGCGGCATTGTTTTCCGCGGAGTCCAGGCGAGCCTCAAGCTCCTTGACATGTTGACTGCACCCGGCGGACGTTGCCAATACCAGTGCCAACAGTGAAACGGACAGGTAGCGGTTCATGGTGTTTCCCCTCGATTCATCGCGGTAAGAAATCAACAACGCACATTTTCAGTATCCGGCGTGAGCCCGCCGAGCCTCTGACCTTTGTCAATAAAGGATCAGCGGCCGGGCTAGCCCTTGACGTCGCTTCCCGGCTGGCGGATCGCTAAAATGCTGCCCGGCACCGAATACAGCGCCCGTTCGGTGTTGCTGCCGATCAGTCGGTCGAGCCCGACCCGGTGAGCAGTCCCCATGACCACCACGTCGGCCTGGAATTGCTCGACAAACTCCTGAATCACCGGCACTGGCTGGCCCATGACAAAGTGGCGTCTTTCCGGCGGTACGCCATAACGGTCGGCCAAGGTCACGAATGCCTGGTGCAACGACTGGCGCAGCTCTTCGGCGAAGTCCACGTTCCAACCGCCCATGGCCATCGGCGCATCGCCGTTGAATGCCGGGGACAGGTCATAGGCGTACAACAGATGCAGCGGCGCATCGCATTGCAGGGCCATGGAGTAGGCGCACTGAATGATGGTGTCGTTCAGACCGCTGATCTGCGTGCCGGGCTCGAACGGATCGACGGCCGCCACCACGCGATGGGGCAAACCGTAGCGCGCCTGGCTCACCAGATGTAGGGGTGTCGGGCACTCGCGCAGCAGGTGGCAATCGAGCGGGGTGATGAATATGCGCTTGAGAACCGGCTCCAGCTTCACGTCCTTGATCACCAGGTCCGGGTTCAGATCGGCGATCGTGCGCAGGATCTCCAGCACAGGGTGGGTGGTGAAGAGCAATTCAACCGTCACCTTCAGCCCGTTACCGCCCAGGCGCTGGACTTCGTCGATCAGCCAATCGCGATAGCGGTGCAGGTAGTCCTGGAAAACCGACTCATCGACGTGTTCTTCCCACAAATGAATGATCGGCGCAGGTTCGATAAACGCCCTGATATCGAGCGCCGCGCCGCTGGCCTTGGCCAGGGCCACCGCGCGCAGCAGCGCCGGGGAGTGATACAACGAACGGTCGGTGATCAGCAACAGACGTTGATATTGGCTCATTTCGCACCTCGTCGGGCACCGGTTGGTCCTGGCGCCAGGTTCAATCCTTCATCAACTGCGCGTCGGTTTGATCGCCCACATGCTGCACGGCGCGTGGTGCAGCAGGCTTTCGGCGGTAGTGCCCAACAGCTTGTTCAAGCCCCAGTGCTGCACGGTGCCCATAACGATGATGTCGATCTGGTGATCGCGGGCGAAGTCGCAAATGTTGAAGAGCGGCGTGCCCTCGATAAAGTGCCGATGCTCGACGGGAATCCCCTGGCGCTCGGCCAACGCGGCAAACGCCTCATGCTGGGCTTCATTCAACGACTCATAGAGCCCGGCGGCCAGGGGCACCGCGCCGAAGCCCATGTCCTTGGCATACACCGCGGCCCAGTCGTACACATGCAGCAACTCGAGCTGGGCCTGGCATTGCGCGGCCAGCTTGACCGCCGCTTCGACAATCTGGTCGTTGAATATCTGATCCTGCTCCTCGCTGCGCAACACATCGACAATCGCCAGCACCTTGCGTGGCAACGGGTGGCGCGAGTCGGTGACCAGATGCACCGGCACCGGGCAGTCGCGCAGCAGTTGCCAATCCAGCGGGGTGAAGAACACCCGTTTCAACGCTGGCTCTTCCTCGGCATCCTTGATGATCAGGGCCAGCGACATCTCGTTGACGAAATGCAGGATTTCCTCATAAGGATGATGCACCCAGACTACTTCGCTGGTGACCTCGACCCCGCGCTGGCGCATCACCTCGGCCTGCTCGGCGAGCCAGTGGCGATGGGTGTCCAGGTACCCTTCCCGGGCCCGATTGATCTGTTCGGGCGCAAACAACCCGGCGATCGCCAGGGCCTGCAAATAGTCGAATGCCACGATATGCAACGGCAACTGCATCGCGCGCGCCAAGGCAGCTGCACGATCGAACGCCGGTGTGCGGGTCATGGACGAAGGGGCAATCAACAGTAAACGCTGAGTCTGCAACATGGGGGCACCTCGGCACGCGGCCATCTGATTCGGTGGATAGGCCTTCAGATTGAGCGTTCCGGCTCAGCGGCTACTTGATCTTTATCAGTTGGTGCCCGCAAAAGTTGATTTTCATCAACAGCCGCCGGGCCCCTTGCCCCTAGCCTGCATCAAGACTTGCAGCGTCACCGGCTCCGTCGGAGGGCACCATGATCGAAGATGAGCAGCAAGTGTTGGTGAGGGCGTTGGACGCGGCGACAAACCCGGTGCTGATCACCGAGAGATCGGGTTGCATTGTGTGGATCAACCGAGCGTTCAGCCTGTTGAGTGGCTATTCGAAGCTGGAGCTGGTCGGTAAAACCCCGCACCTTTTGTCGTCGGGACGGCAAACCACCACGTTCTATCGGGAACTGTGGATGACCATCATGGCGGGCCTGACCTGGCAGGGTGAGATGGTCGAGCGCCGCAAGGACGGCTCCAACTGTACGATCAATCAGGTCATTACCCCGGTGCTCGACCCGCAGGGCGTGGTCACGCACTTCATCGCGATCCTGCACAACTTCAAGGTGATGGACGAAGAACGTGCGCGCATGCAACAACTGGCGTTCCATGACGGACTGACCGGTTTGCCCAACCGCAGCCTGTTTCTGAGCCTGCTCAATCAAGCGATGAGTCATGCCACCCAGCAGCAACAGCCGCTGGCGTTGATGTTTATCGACCTGGACCGTTTCAAAGCGGTCAACGACACCCATGGGCATGCGTGCGGCGACAAGTTGCTGGTGGCGGTGGCCGAACGCCTCAGCCAGTCGGTGCGCAGGTCCGATGTCGTCGGCCGTTTGAGCGGCGATGAATTTGCGATCCTGGTGACCGGCATGGACCACGCCAGGCAGGTCGAGGTGTTGGCCGATAAATTGATCGGCGCAATCAACCAGCCGTTCATGATCGATGCCCACCGCCTGAACACACACATCAGCGTCGGCATCAGCCTGTATCCATGGGACGGGGCAAGCGTCGAGCAACTGCTCGCACGGGCCGACGACGCGATGTACCAGGCTAAACGACGCGGTGGCAGCGCCTGTCATTTCAACCTGCTTAGCCAGCCTGCCGACTGAACGGCGCACACCTCGCGCCCACCGTATGTGCGGTGGGCATAGCCCATTCTCAAACGTCATAATCCTGGGTTTTGTGGCGTGGTAATCTCTGACGACTATGAATAGGCATTGATCGTCAGTCGACAATGACCAGAACCAGGAAAGATCATGCCCAAAGTGTCCCACTCAGCCCTGCGTCGTAATTTCCGTGAACTGCTTGCTACGCCACTGTGCGTTGAGACGGCCTCTGTGTTCGACCCGATGTCGGCGCGTATCGCCGCCGACCTGGGCTTCGAGGTCGGCATTCTGGGGGGCTCGGTCGCTTCGCTGCAGGTACTGGCGGCACCTGATTTTGCGTTGATCACCTTGAGTGAGTTCGCTGAACAGGCCACCCGGATCGGCCGCGTTGCGCAGTTGCCGGTGATTGCCGATGCCGACCACGGCTATGGCAATGCCCTGAATGTCATGCGTACCGTCGCGGAGCTGGAACGCGCAGGCGTAGCGGCACTGACGATTGAAGACACGCTGTTGCCGGCGCAGTTCGGGCGCAAATCGACCGATCTGATTTCCATCGAGGAAGGCATCGGCAAAGTCAGGGCCGCCCTTGAAGCACGGGTCGACCCCGAGCTGTCCATCATCGCCCGCACTAACGCGAAGGTGTTGCCGACCGAGGCCGTGATCGAACGCACCCTGGCCTATGAAAAAGCCGGTGCCGATGGGATCTGCATGGTGGGTGTCAGCGACTTCGAGCACCTTGAGCAGATTGCGCAACAACTCACGGTGCCCTTGATGCTGGTGACCTACGGCAACCCGAAACTCAATGACAGCCAGCGCCTGGCAAGCCTGGGAGTACGCATCGTGGTGGCCGGCCACGGCGCCTACTTCGCGGCGATCAAGGCCACCTACGACAGCCTGCGCGCCCAACGTCAGCTCACCCACAGCACCTCGAACCTCAGTGCCACCGAGCTTACTCACACCTACACCCTGCCGGAGAGCTACGTGGCCTGGGCCAAAGAGTTCATGGATGTAGAGGAGTGAGACTGACCCCGGGTGCGCGTCTAGCCGACCCAGCCGACAGCGGTTTTCGGAACCACCTCCGACTCATCCAGCTTTGACGCAAACATGCTCACGGCTTGCACCGCATCGCTGGTGCTGGTGCGGATCTGCAGAATCACCGAACCCGCCTGGTCGGCCAGGCTGACGCCACGTTGCGCGCCTTCCTGGGTCGCGCTCATGCTGGCGACCGCGTCACGGGTTTCCGACAGAATCAGGCCGATCATCTCGGCAATCTCGGCCGTCGAACGGCTGGTGCGCCCCGCCAGTTGCCTGACCTCATCGGCCACCACCGCAAAACCACGGCCCTGATCGCCCGCGCGCGCGGCCTCGATGGCGGCGTTGAGCGCCAGCAGGTTGGTCTGGTCGGCAATACCGCGAATGGTATTGACGATCGCAGTGATCTGCTCGGAACGATCACCCAGTTGCCCCACCAGACGTGCGGAGGCGCCGATGTTTTCGGCAATGCGGCGCATTTCACTGGCGGTTTCGTGGATCACCTGGGTGCCATGTTCGGCGAATCGCTCGGTTTCCGAGGAGATATGGTAAGCGCGGGAAGCACCGCGTGAATCCTCCTCGAACTTCTCGACGCGCTCGCTGATGTCGCTGGCGAACTTGACGATTTTGATCAGCTTGCCGTCGCCGTCATACACCGGGTTGTAACTCGCTTCCAGCCACACCACGCGGCCGTGCTTGCCGATGCGCTTGAATTGCCCGGTGAAGAATTCACCATTGTTCAAGCGCCGCCAGAAGTCGGCGTACTCAGGGCTGTTGACCTGGGTCGGTTCGCAAAACATACGGTGATGTTTGCCTTTGAGTTCCGTCAGTGAATACCCCATGACCGCGAGGAAATTCTCGTTGGCATCGAGCACTTGCCCGTTCAAGTCGAACTCGATCACCGCCATCGCCCGGTCCAGCGCAGCCAGCTTGCTGCGGGTCGCCGCCTCCTGCTCCACTTTGCGCGTGACGTCGAGGGCGTACTTGACCACTTTCACGACCTGGCCACGCTCATCCAGCACCGGGTTGTAGCTGGCCTCCAGCCAGATGATCTTGCCGTGGGCGTCCACGCGCTTGAATGTGCCCGAGACGAACTTGCCGGCCCTGAGTTCCTGCCAGAACTCGGCATAGGCAGGGCTGCTGGTCAGCGCCGACGGGCAAAAATCACGGTGGGTCTTGCCGGCCAATTGAGCGCTGCTGTAACCCAGGGTTTTCATAAAGTTGTCATTGGCGCGCAACACCTTGCCATTGAGGTCGAATTCGACCACGGCCATGGAGCGCTCAAGCGCGGCAATCAATCCTTGGTATTCAGCGACTTCGGCCCTCCTGGCCGCCAGTTCTGTTTTTAGTGTGTGATTGAACATGACGTAGCCTCAGCCGTGCGTGGAATCGGGGGTTATCTCCTGCGCTATCGGCCAATAAATACCGGACTTGACCGATGAAAAATAAATATCATTTGACGTCAAATACCCGTCGCTCGCCACGCCTGCAACGCCGAAGAGTACTGATCCTCGCGCCCCCTGTGTTTAAATTGGCGGCCCTTTTCCCTGCCAAGAGAACGTCATGGCCAACCACGACCTGTCCTTCACCCCTGATCCGGATGCCGACTCGATTTCCTCCGACGTGATCGGCTTCAACGGCATCCTGGTCTCCACCCAGATCCCGACCCGCGCCGACGGCAGCCTGGAACTGGGCGACATCACCGCGCAAAGCGAATGCACCCTGCAAGCCCTGAAAGTCGCCCTTGAACGCGCCGGCAGTTCCATGGACCGGGTGATGCACCTGACCATCTACCTGACCGACATGGCCGACCGCGCGGCGTTCAACGAGGTCTACAAGCGCTTCTTCGCCAAGCCGTGGCCGGTGCGTGCCGCAGTTGGCGTGGCGGCTCTGGCGGTGGAAGGCATGCGCGTGGAGGTCACCGCGATGGCCGCCAAGGCCTGAACCCGCGTCGATTGAAACACCCGTCATTGGCCTGGCACCTTGCAGGCCAAGCCCGCCGGCGGCCCTGCGGTAGGTGCCGGTCAGGCGTTTCACGGCTACAATGCGCGCCTCGACCGTGACAAGCCTGACTAAAAAAACTATGTCCTTGCCCAAGCATCACCTGGAATTGCTCAGCCCTGCCCGCGATGTCGCCATCGCGCGCGAGGCCATCCTGCATGGCGCCGACGCCATCTACATCGGCGGCCCAAGCTTCGGCGCCCGCCACAACGCCTGCAACGAGGTCAGCGATATCGCGCAGTTAGTCGAATTCGCCCGGCGCTACCACGCCCGCGTCTTCACCACCCTCAACACCATCTTGCATGACAACGAACTGGAACCGGCGCGCAAGCTGATCCATCAGCTCTACGACGCTGGCGTCGACGCGTTGATCGTGCAAGACCTGGGCGTGATGGAGCTGGATATCCCGCCGATCGAGCTGCACGCCAGCACCCAGACCGACATCCGCACCCTGGGCCGCGCCAAGTTTCTCGACCAGGCCGGCTTCTCGCAGCTGGTATTGGCCCGCGAGCTGAACCTGCAGGAAATCCGCGCCATTGCCGATGAAACCGATGCCGCCATCGAGTTCTTCATCCACGGCGCCCTGTGCGTGGCGTTCTCCGGGCAGTGCAATATCTCCCACGCGCAGAACGGCCGCAGCGCCAACCGCGGCGACTGTTCCCAGGCGTGCCGCCTGCCGTACACCCTCAAAGACGATCAAGGCCGCGTCGTCGCCTTTGAAAAGCACCTGCTGTCGATGAAAGACAACAACCAGAGCGCCAACCTGCGCGCCCTGGTCGATGCCGGTGTGCGCTCGTTCAAGATCGAAGGGCGCTACAAGGACATGGGCTATGTGAAGAACATCACCGCCTATTACCGCCAGCGCCTCGACGAGATCCTCGAAGACCGCCCCGACCTGGCCCGCGCTTCCAGCGGCCGGACCGCGCATTTCTTCCTGCCCGACCCGGAAAAGACCTTCCACCGGGGCAGCACCGACTATTTCGTCAGCGACCGCAAGATCGACATCGGCGCCTTCGACACCCCGACCTTCACCGGCCTGCCGGTGGGCGTGGTGGAAAAAGCCGGCAAACGCGACCTGCAAGTGATCACCCATGAGCCGCTGTCCAACGGCGACGGCCTGAATGTGCTGGTCAAGCGTGAAGTGGTGGGTTTCCGCGCCAATATCGCCGAGGCCAAGGGCGAGTTCGAGGAAGACGGCGAGAAGCGCTACCGCTATCGCGTCGAGCCGAACGAAATGCCGGCCGGCCTGCATCAGTTGCGCCCCAACCACCCGCTGAACCGCAACCTCGACCACAACTGGCAACAGGCGCTGCTCAAAACCTCCGCCGAGCGCCGGATCGGCCTGTCGTGGGTCGCCCGACTGCGCGAAGAGCGCCTGGAGCTGAACGCCACCAGCGAAGAAGGCATCACCGCCAGCGTCGCCCTGCCCGGCCCGTTCGGCGCGGCCAACAAGCCGGAACAGGCGCTGGACACCCTGCGTGACCTGCTCGGCCAACTGGGCACCACCGAATACCACGCCACCGCCATCGAGCTGGATGCGCCGCAGGCGTTCTTCATCCCCAACTCGCAGCTCAAGGCCGCGCGCCGTGAAGTGATCGAAGCGCTGACAGCGGCGCGCATCGACGCTCACCCGCGTGGTGGGCGCAAGGCCGAAACCAGCCCGCCGCCGGTGTACCCGGAAGCGCACCTGTCGTTCCTGGCCAACGTGTATAACCAGAAGGCCCGGGATTTCTACCACCGCCACGGCGTGAAACTGATCGACGCGGCCTTCGAAGCCCACGAAGAAACCGGTGAAGTGCCGGTGATGATCACCAAGCACTGCCTGCGTTTCTCGTTCAACCTCTGCCCCAAACAGGCCAAGGGCGTGACGGGGGTGAAGACCAAGGTTGCGCCGATGCAGTTGATCCATGGCGATGAAGTGCTGACCCTGAAATTCGACTGCAAGCCTTGCGAAATGCATGTGGTGGGCAAGATCAAGGGGCACATCCTCGGGTTGCCGCAGCCAGGCAGCGTGGTCGGCTACATCAGCCCGGACGATCTGCTCAAGACCATCCCGCGCGCGCCGCATTGATCGAACCGCGGGCGCGCTGCAACGGCGCGCCCGCTCTCGATCACTGCACTTGCACCACCGCTTTGGGGCGCCACCACCAGCCCCTTTGCAACCCGGCGGCAGCCAACAGAATCGCCGCGACACCCAGCCATTGCAGCCAACCCAGGCGATGCCCGAAGGCAATCCAGTCGACCAGAATCGCCGCAATCGGGTAGATAAACGACAACGCGCCGGTGATGGCCGTCGGCAACTTCTGGATCGCCCCGTACAGCAACACATACATCAAACCGGTGTGTACCACCCCGAGCGTCAACAAGGCCGCCCAGGCGTTGTGCGCCACCGGCAGACTGTGCCACGGCACCAGCGGCGCCAGTAACAACGCACCGGTCGTGACCTGGATCAGCGCGATCAAATGCGGCGGCACTGCCTTCAGGCGCTTGATGATCAGCGCGGCAAGCGCATACAGAAACGCCGCGCCGAGGGCCAGGGCGATACCGGCCAGGTAATCGTCGCCGGTTGGCTGATTGCCATGGGCGCTGACAATCGCCAGCATCCCGAGGAATGCCACACTCAGCCACGCCAGCTTCGGCACGCTGAGCTTTTCACCGAGAAACAGCGCCGCCAGCATCACCAACATGAACGGCTGCACGTTGTACACCGCAGTGCTGATGGCGATGGACGCGCGGG
Organism: Pseudomonas veronii; assembly: GCF_001439695.1. GTDB lineage: Bacteria > Pseudomonadota > Gammaproteobacteria > Pseudomonadales > Pseudomonadaceae > Aquipseudomonas > Aquipseudomonas veronii. The sequence continues at coordinate 108,574 of NZ_JYLL01000004.1, read as the reverse complement.
AATACGATTCGAACAGCAGCAACCAGTTGCCGACAATGGCCACTCCGCTGAGCATCGCCAGGCCGAGCCCGGCCCAACTGAGCAAGTCCCGGCGCAGATACCCGAGCAACGCGCACACCAGCAATAATGTCAGCGCCCCGATCACGCAGCGCCAGAACACCACTTCGAGCACCGATACGCCCGACACCAGTACAAACCAGCCAATGGTGCCCGAGATCAGCATGGCGGCGACCATTTCCCACGACCCGCGACGGATGGATGTATCCATGATTGAGACTCCTCAAGTGAGGCTCAATTATGGCAAGCTGGTTCGCCGCGGCTCCAGCGCCTAAAAAAGGCGAAAAGCCTCAATGACCTTTATTTATTAGGCGCACACCATGATCGACACCATCGACCAACAACTGATCGGCGCTTTGATGGACGACTCCCGGCTGTCCCTCAAGGCCCTGGCCGGCATCACCGGCCTGTCCTCGCCCAGCGTCGGCGAACGCCTGCGCCGCCTGGAAGAGCGCGGCGTGCTGACCCATTACACGGTCGACATCGACCCCAAACACTTCGGCTACCTGCTGCAAGCCATCGTGCGTATCCGTCCCCTGCCCGGCCAATTGCAGGAAGTGGAGCGGCAGATCCAGGCCATCCCCGAATTCACCGAATGCGACAAAGTCACCGGCGAGGACTGCTTCATCGCACGCCTGCATGTACGCACCATGGACCACCTCGACAGCCTGCTGGATCGGCTCAACGTCTATGCCGAAACCAACACCGCCATCGTCAAGAAAACCCCAGTGAAGCGGCGCCTGCCACCGCTGACGGACTAACGCCGACAAACCTTAGGTGGGGATAGCAGTGGTTCAGGCACTTATGCAGTGACTGACACTCCGCTATCGGGAGCAAGCTCCCTCCCACAGGGCCGGATCAAGTCAGTCGTGCAGAGCCTTGGCCGCGCCCAACAGCCCCTGAAACTTGCGATAACGCGCCTCCAGCACCGGCTGTTGCGCCACGTCCGGTACATACCGCGCCTTGACCGGCATGCCCGCCGCGAGCAACGCCGCGCCCTGCCCGATGGCCAAAAAGCCCAACTTCGCCGCGCCGACGCACGCGCTCAGTTCACTGCCGTGCAGCGTGAAGATTTCCCGCTGCAGGATGTTGGCCAGCAACTGCGCCCAATACTCACTGCGCGCGCCGCCACCCACCAGCGCACAGGCGGTGACGTCGGCGCCGCTCGATTGCACCGCGCGCAACGCGTCGAGCAGGCCAAAACCTACACCTTCCATCACCGCATACCCCAGCATCGCCGGGGTGCAGTCGTGGCCCAGGTTCATAAAGCCGCCGCGCAATAAGGGGTCGTTATGCGGGGTGCGTTCGCCGGCCAGGTACGGCAGGAACAACGGCGTGTCCAGCGGTACCGATTGGCCGATGGGCAACTGGGCCTGGACCTGATCCAACAGCGCCTGTTCATCCGGCATGCCCGTCAGGCGCGTGACCCAGCGCAAACAACTGGCGCCGGCCAGCATCGCGCCCATGGTGTACCAACGGTCGGGCAGCGCATGGCAGAAGCTGTGTACCGCGCTGGCCGGGTTGCCCGCCGCATGGTCGGTGATCGCGACAATCGCCGCGCTGGTGCCCAACGTGATGAAACCGTCGCCGGCATTGATCGCGCCGATGCCGACCGCCGCAACCGGGTTGTCGCCACCGCCGCCGGCAATCACCACCTCGGCGCGCAAACCCAGCTCGCGGGCGGTCAGACACGCGCTTGCCGCACCGCCCTCCACCAGCCTGGGCATTTGTTCCGGCGCCAGGCCGGTGGCCCGCAGCATGGGGCTGAACCATTGACGATTGGCCACGTCCAGCCACAGTGTTCCGGCCGCATCGGACATCTCGCTGACGCGCTCCCCGCTCAAGCGCAGGCGCAGGTAATCCTTGGGCGACAGCACGCAATCGATGGCCTTGAACACTTCGGGCTCATGCCGTTGCAGCCAGAGCAGTTTCGGCGCGGTCAAGCCGGCCATGGGCAAGCTGCCGGTGACGTCGGCAAACCCTGGGCCGAGCTGTGCCGCTTCGGCCACCGCGCGCGAGTCGTCCCACAGAATCGCCGGGTATAACACGCGATCGTCATCCCCCAGCAATACCGCGCCGTGCATTTGCCCAGACAGGCCGATGCACGCCACACGGGCAAACGATTCATGAGCGCGCAACACATCCAGCGCCTGCAAACAGGCTTGCCACCAGTCTTGCGGCGCCTGTTCGGACCAGCCGGCGTGCCGGCGCGAGACGCTCAAGCGCACGCCGGCCTGAGCCAGCACCGCGCCGCTGGCGTCCATCAGGATGGCTTTGAGTTCCGAGGTGCCCAGGTCGATGCCGAGGGAAACAGCAGTGTTCATACGCGAGTCATTCCAATCAATCACAGCCACAGGAGTTACGTATTTGCAGGGTCGGCTCCAGACGCACACTGCGGGTCGGCGCATCGGGTGCGGCCATGCGTTGCAGTAACAGGTTGACCGCACGAGCGCCGAGCGCCTGGACCGGCTGGGCGATCAACGTCAGACGCGGCACAAAGAAATCCGCCCAATCAAAATCATCGAAGCCCACCAGCGCCATCTGCGCCGGCACCTCGATATGTGCATCGCGCAAGGCCTGCATGGCGCCGAGGGTCATCAGGTTGTTGCCGGCCATGATCGCGGTCGGCGGCGCAGCCAGGCCCAGTAACTGCACCGTGGCCTGGCGTGCCGGTTCGGTGTTGGAGCCGCCGTTGACCAGCAGTTGCGGATCGAACGCCAGCCCCGCGGCCGCCAATGCCGCGCGGTAACCGGCCACCCGTTCATCCGTGGTGCTGAACCCCGGGCGCCCGGCGATAAAGCCGATTCGGCGATGCCCATGGGCGATCAGGTGGGCAATCAGCGCCTGGCTGGGCTGGGTATTCGCCACCCCGACCTGATCGAATTGCTCACTCATCATCCGGTCCACCAGCACCGCCGGAATCTCGCTGGCCCGTAGATACTCCAGGGCCAGCGAGCCGTTCGAAGGCGCCAACACAATGCCGTCGACGCGCCGGTGATGCAGCGCCGTGACCACCCGCAGCTCCTGCTCCGGGTCGTCGTGGGTATCGACGAACAGCATCATGTAGCCGTGCTTGGCGCACTCGGTTTCGATCGCGTGTACGGTTTCGCTGAAGTAATGATTGGACAGCGCCGAGATCGCCACGCCGATGGTGTTGGTGCTCGAACGCGCCAGCGAGCGCGCCAGGGTGTTGGGGATATAACCCAGTTCCTGGATCGCGCGCTGCACCGCTTGCACCGTGGCCGGGCTGACCTTGCGGGTGCCGTTCAACACATGGGACACCGTTGACGTCGACACCCCCGCTCTGCTTGCGACGTCATCCATGGTGACCACGGCGCTGTCCCCCTCAATGACTCAGTGTTTACTCGACCAACCGCTGTACGTCGCGACGTTGTCGCGGGTGATCAGTTTGGGCGTGAGCAGCGTAACCGTTTCGGCCGGCGCCTTGTCGTTGAGAAGGTCATTGCCGATGTTCACCGCCGTCTGCGCCATGGCCCATGGGTCCTGGCTGGAGGACGCCTGGATCTGGGTGTCGGTCTTCAGCGCATTCTCGATATCCGGCGCGCCATCTACCGAGGTGATGATGATACCGCTGCGTTTAAGCTGCTTGGCCGCCAGGTCGCTGCCGATGGCCTGGGGGTCGTTGATCGCGAACAGACCGTCGATTTTCGCAAAACGCGTGAGGTAGCCCTGCATCACGTTCAGGCCGCCTTCACGCGAGCCCTTGCCGTCCTGGTCATCGGACAGCACTTTGATCTGCGGCGCAGCGGCCAAGGCGGCCTTGCAACCTTTGACGCGGTCGGTCACGGCGGTCACTTGCGGGCCGTTCTGGATAATCACGTTGCCTTTACCCGCGAGCTTGTCCACCAGGAATTGGCAGGCCAGTTTGCCGGCTTCGACGTTGTCGGTCTGCACGGTCGCGTTGACCCCCTTGGCGTCCACGTCCACCGCCACCACGACGATACCGGCGTCACGGGCTTTCTTGATCGCCGAGGCCATGGCGGAGGGGTCGACGGCGTTGATCAGAATCAGGTCGACCTTGGACGAGATGAAGTTGTCGATCTGCGAAAACTGCTTGCTCAAGTCATAGTCGGCCGACACCGACGTGACCTTGACGCCGGGGTTCAGCTCCTTGGCGCGGGCCGTGGCGCCGTCGGCCAGGGTCACGAAATACGGGTTGCCCAGCGAGCCCATGCTGATGCCCAGGGCTTTCAATTCACGCGCTTCCACGGCTTGGGACATCAGGGCAGCCAAGGCAATGACGGGAAAGATGTGTTTTAGGTTCATGTGGGTCTCTCTTGTGATTGTTGTAGGAGTGAACTCAGGTCCGCGCACCGGACTGGCGATAGCGATCCAGCGCGACCGCGCCGATGATCACGATGCCCTTGATGATGTACTGCCAGATATCCGAGACGCCCAGCAGCACCAGGCCATTGGTCAGTACCGCGATGATCAGTGCGCCGATCAGCGTGCCGCCGATGGTGCCGACGCCGCCGGTAAAGCTGGTGCCGCCGAGGATCACCGCGGCGATCGCATCCAGCTCGTAGGATTGCCCCAGTTGCAGGCCATTGGCGGCGAACAGCCGTGAAGCACTCATCACCGCGCCAAGCCCGGCCAACGCACCGGACATCGCGTAGACGAACAGCAGCACCTTCCACACCTTGATCCCGGAAAGCCGCGCCGCTTCCGGGTTGCCGCCCACCGAATAGATCTGCACGCCCATCACCGTGCGCCGCAGGATGAACCACGACAACGCCACCACCGCGACCGCGATCACCACCAACCACGGCACGCCGAGGATCGAGTCATTGCCGATAAAGGCAAACGGCAGGTCGGGGTTGAACACGGTCTTGTCGTCGGCCAGCAAACGCGCCAGGCCGCGCATGGCGGTCAGCGCGCCGAGGGTGACGATAAACGGCGGCAAGCGCATGAACGCGATCAACCCACCGTTGACCAGGCCCAGCAACAGGCCAAAGCCAATCCCGGCGGCAATCCCGAACATGCCGAACTGCGGCGACATCGAGGCCTGCAACGCCACCACGGCGGACGCTGCGAGGATCGCACCGACGGACAGGTCGATGCCGGCAGTGAGGATCACAAAGGTCATGCCCGCCGCCAGCACCACGTTGACCGAGGCCTGTTGCGTGATGATCGACAGGTTCTGCACCGTCAGGAAGTTTTCACTGGCCAGGGCAAAGCCCACCAGCAGCAGGACCAGTACCGGCAACATGCCGACGCTGCGCATCAGTTCCCTGAGCCGCTCGGCCTTGCCGATTGGCGGGAGGGTCATTGTGTTGTTCGAATCAGCCATGGGCAGCCACCTGATCGCCACCGGTGGCGAGGTCAATAATACGTTCCTGGGAAATGACGTGGCCCGAAGCCCCGCCGACTTCGGCCACCAACTGGCCTTCGCGCATGATCAGCACGCGGTCGCAGGTGCCGATGATTTCCGGCAACTCGCTGGAAATCACCACGACGCCTACACCGGCCTGCGCCAGTTGATTGATGATGCGGTAGATCTCGGATTTGGAGCCGATGTCCACGCCGCGCGTGGGTTCGTCGAGGATCAGCACATGCGGCTTGACCTCCAGCAGCCGCGCCAACAAGACCTTTTGCTGATTGCCGCCGGACAACGCGCCGACGTTGACCTTGCCCGACGCCACGCGAATCGACAGCGACTTGATCGCGTCCTGCGAGCGTTGCACGGCATGCCGTCGATTGAGCACGCCACCGGCATGGGCGTCCGGCACACAGGCGCAGACATTGATGTTGTCGGCCACGCTCATGTCCAGGAACAGGCCCTGGGCCTTGCGGTCTTCGGTGAGGTACACCACGCCGGCGCGGATCGCGTCGGCCGGGGTGCGCAGTTGGGTGACGGTCTTGCCCACCACTTCCAGGGTGCCGCCGGTGCGCGGGTCGGCGCCGAAGATCAGCCGCGCCAGTTCGGTGCGCCCTGCCCCCACCAGGCCGGCGATGCCCAGCACTTCGCCGGCATGCAGGTCGAAGCTGCAGTTGCGCACGCGTTTGCCATCGGCCATGTCGCGCACGCGCATCACCACCGCGCCAGGGTCATAGGCCGCGTGTTCCTTCTTGTAGAAACCGGAGAGGTCGCGGCCGACCATCATCTTCACCAATACCTCGGCCGACAGCGCGTCGCGAGTCAGTTCGCCGATGTACTGGCCGTCGCGCAGCACCGAAACCCGGTCCGACAGTTCGTAGATCTCAGCCATGCGATGGCTGATATAGATGATCGCCAGGCCCTGGCTGCGCAGCTGTTTGATCAGCGCGAACAGGCGGTCGGTCTCGCGCGACGAGAGCGGCGTGGTGGGCTCGTCCATGACCAGGATCTTGGCGTGGGCATGCAGGGCGCGGGCGATTTCCACCAATTGGCGTTCGGCAATCGACAGGCTGCTGACCCGCGTTGCCGCGGTGAACTCGGCGCCCAGGCGTTGCAGCACTTCCACGCAACCGGCCTGCATGCCCTGGCGGTCGATGGTCCAGCCACGGCGCAGTTCACGGCCCAGGTAGATGTTCTCGGCCACGCTCAGGTTCGGGCACAGGCTCAGTTCCTGATAGATCACGGCGATGCCGAGGGCTTTGGCGGTGGCGGGGTCGAACGTGGCGACAGGCTGGCCGGCGATGCGGATGGTGCCGCCCGGGTCGGCCTGGTAAGCGCCGGAGAGGATTTTCATCAGGGTGGATTTGCCGGCGCCGTTCTCCCCCATCAAGGCGTGGATTTCGCCGGGGTAGACTTTCAGGCTGACATTCTTGAGCACGCGCAAACCGTTGAAGGTTTTGCTGATGCCCTGCATTTCAAGCAAGGGTTCGAGGCTCATGACTGAGCTCCTGAATTTATTATTTTTGTATTCGCGCTCCTTGGATCAGAGCCGATCACCACCGACTCTAATCAGATAGATTTGCTTACGCAAGCGCTTGCGTAGCCCGTTTGTCGCTTGATGAAACGTTTCATCAAGCGACTTAACCGCAACCTCAGCGTTCTTAACGTTTTGGCAGCATGCGCAGCAAGGTGTTGTCCCGCACCCAATAGTGGTGGAACAAACCGGCGGCGGCGTGCAGGCCGATCAGCCAATAACCGGCGCTGCCCAACCATTCATGCCAGTGCTTGAACTGCCTGGCCAGGTCGGGGTCCGCTGCGACCAGGGTCGGCAAGGAAAACTCGAAATACGGCACCGGTTTGCCTGCGGCGTTGAGCATCAGCCAGGCCAGCAGCGGCGTGACGATCATCAGGCCGTACAACGCCAGGTGCATCAGGTGCGACATGCCCGTCTGCCAGGCCGGCGGGCGCGGCACGATCGGTGGGCGCGGCGTCAGGCGCCCGAGCAGGCGCAGCCAGACCAGCAGGAAAATCCCGATACCGAACAGCGCATGGGCGCCGAGGAACAGCCCCTTGAGTGCGTGCCCGCGGGGCAACAGACCTTTGATTTCGATGCAACCGTACACGCCGACAAACAACGCCAGCATCAACCAGTGCAGAATCATCGACAGCCTTGAGTAGCGCGCTGTCATCAGGTTTTCGCTCATAGAAAAGGCACCTTGTGCAGGGGGTGGGGCCGAACCCGGCCTTGATAAAGTCGCGATCACCCTGCCCGGCTAGTCTTAAGACAATCTGAAGATCGCTGAAACGATCATTTTCAGCACCTTCAGACTTCGTTAAGAAACGCCCTCGATACTCCTCCCAACTTCACTTGGGAGGCATAACGCCAATGCCCAGTATCGATTGGAAGATCCCCCTGCCCCTGCTGTTCGGCCAAGCCGACAGCGCATCGCTGTGCCTTTCCCGAGCACTGCCCCAAGACCCCCAACGCCCGGCCTTCGAAGCCTTCATCCAGCAGCGCTTTCGGATTGCCCACGGTGCCGATATCCGTCATTTCATGCCGCAGCTGTTTGGCGTCAGCCAGGCCAACGGTGAACTCTGCGCCGTCGCCGGGGTGCGCCTGGCGAGCGCCGAGCCGTTGTTCCTGGAGCGCTACCTCGACCATCCGATCGAGCCGCTGATCAGCGCCGCCGCCGCGCAACCGGTAGACCGCCGGGCCATCGCCGAAGTCGGCAACCTGGCCGCCAGCGACACCGGCAGTGCGCGCCTGAGCATCATCGCCATCACCTGGTTGCTGGCGATGGCCGGCCTGGAGTGGGTGGCGTTCACCGGCAATATCGGCCTGGTCAACAGTTTCCATCGCCTCGGTCTGAAGCCCGTCACCCTGTGCGCCGCCGACCCGCAGCGCCTGGGCGATGAGCGCCATCACTGGGGCAGTTATTACGAAAGCCAACCCTGGGTGCATGTCGGCAATATCCGCGCCGGCTTCATCCATCTGCGCAACATGGGCCTGTTCTCGCGCCTGGGGTTGCCGACCACGATTGAGGATGCCAGCCATGTCGCCTGAAACCCGCCGTTTCCACGCTGTTCTTCGCGGCTATGCCGAACGCAATGACGGCGCCGTCGCCCTGTGGGGCGACACCTTGAAGATGGATTACACCGCGCTGTTCGCCGAGGTGACCGCTCGACAGGAACGCCTGCGCGATGAAGGCGTGAAGGTGGTGGCGCTGGCCCTGGACAATGGCATCGAGGCCATGCTGTGGGACCTGGCGATCCTGTTCGAAGGCTTGACCTGCCTGACCCTGCCGCCGTTCTTCAGCCCGACCCAACGCGCCCACTGCCTGGAACAGAGCCACGCCGAGCGCGTGATCGCCGAGCCCTACCTGGACGCCGAATTGCACGCTGGCGGTTACCGCAAAACCGGTGACTTCTGGTGCCGCGCGTTCGACGGCCGCCCTTCAATGCCCCTGGGCACGGCCAAGGTGACCTTTACCTCCGGCACCACCGGCACGCCCAAAGGCGTGTGCCTGAGCGCCGACAGCGTACTGCGGGTGGCCCGCGAGTTGTACCAGGCCAGCCATGCCAGCGACCCGCGCCATCACCTGTCATTATTGCCGCTTGCCATCCTGCTCGAGAACCTGGGTTGCTACGCCGCGCTGTATGCCGGCGCCACCTTGAGCCTGCCCAGCCAGAAGAGCCTGGGCATCCAGGGCGCCAGTGCGGTGGACGCCGCGCAATTGCTCGGTTGCCTGGCGGTGCGCCAACCCCACAGCCTGATCCTGGTTCCGCAGTTGCTGCTGATGCTGGTCATCGCCGCCGAGCAGAAAGCCTTCAATCCGCAAGGCCTGCGCTTTGCCGCGGTGGGCGGTGCGCGGGTCTCCAAGGCCTTGCTGCTGCGCGCGCAGCACTTGGGCGTGCCGGTGTTCGAAGGTTACGGCCTGTCGGAATGCGCCTCGGTGGTGTGCCTCAACCGCCCCGGCGCCCAGCGCGCCGGCAGTGTTGGCCAGCCGCTGCCCCATGTGGAGATCCGCCTCGCCGAAGACAACGAGGTGCTGATCAAAGGCTCGACCTTGCTCGGCTATCTGGGCCAGACCGAACAGCCCGAACAATGGTGGCCCAGCGGTGACCTCGGCGCGTTCGACGACGACGGTTTTCTCTACCTCAAAGGCCGCAAGAAGCATCAGTTCGTCACCAGTTACGGGCGCAACGTCAACCCGGACTGGGTCGAGGCCGAACTGACCCAGGGCGGCGCCATCGCCCAGGCCTTCGTCTATGGCGAAGCCCTGCCGCAGAACCACGCGCTGCTGTGGCCTCATCGCGCCGACTGCTCCGACGCCCAACTGGCCGCCGCTGTGGCCCTGGCCAACAGCGGCCTGCCCGACTACGCACAGGTGCATCGCTGGACGCGCCTGGAAGAACCGTTCACCGCCGCCAACGGCTTGCTCACCGCCAATGGCCGGCCACGGCGTGACGCCATCGTCGCGCGTTATCAATCCCAACTTGCCCCTGCACTCAACGAGGAAACTTCATCGTGAACTTTTTCGACACACTGCAAGACGCCACCCAACAAGAACGCCAGGCCCTGTTCAGCCTGCCGATCATCCGTGATGCACTGGAAGGCAAGGTCAGCCTGGAGAGCTACCGTGAATTCCTCGCCCAGGCTTACTACCACGTGCGCCACACCGTGCCGTTGATGATGGCCTGCGGTGCGCGCCTGCCCTCGCGCCTGGAGTGGTTGCGCAAGGCAGTCAGCGACTACATCGAGGATGAATATGGCCATGAGCAATGGGTGCTCGATGACATCGAGGCCTGTGGCGGCGACCGCGACGCGGTACGTGACGGACGCCCGGGCTTGCCCATCGAGTTGATGGTCAGCTACCTCTACGACCTGATCGCCCGTGACAACCCGGTCGGCCTGTTCGGCATGGTCAATGTACTGGAAGGCACCAGCATCGCCCTGGCCACCCACGCCGCCGGCAGCATCCGCGATCATCTGCAACTGCCGGAGACGGCGTTCAGCTACCTGAGCTCCCACGGTGCCCTGGACATCGGGCACATGGAAACGTACCGCCGCTTGATGAACAGCCTGGACGACCCCGAAGACCAGGCCGCCGTGATCCGTGCGTCCAAAGTCGTGTACGCGCTGTACACCGACATGTTCCGCAACCTGCCGCGTAGCGGGGAGGCTCACCATGCGCCTGTCTGAAACCCGTGTGGTGCTGACCGGCGCCAGCGGTGGCATTGGCCTGGCGATTGCCTCTGCACTGTGTGCCAGTGGCGCACACGTGCTGGCCGTGGCGCGTCATCGCGAACCGCTGGAAGCCTTGTTGGCGCAGTACCCGGAACAACTGTGCTGGGTCGGTGCCGACCTGACCTTCCTCAACGACCGGCGCAAGGTGCTGGCCGCCGCGCAAGCCATCGGCGGCGTCAACCTGCTGATCAACGCAGCCGGGATCAACCACTTCGCCATGCTGGAACAGCTCGACGAAAACGAGATCAACGGCATGCTCGCGTTGAACATCACCGCGCCGATCTGCCTGACCAAGCTGCTGCTGCCCATGCTCAAGCAAGCCGCGAGCGCGATGGTGGTGAACGTCGGCTCCACTTACGGCTCCATCGGTTACCCCGGTTATGCCACCTACTGCGCGACCAAGTTCGCCTTGCGCGGGTTTTCCGAAGCCCTGCGCCGGGAACTGGCCGATACGCGGGTCGGCGTGTTGTACGTCGCGCCGCGTGCCACCCACACGCGCATGAACAGCCCTGCGGCGCAGGCCTTGAACGATGCGCTTAAATCCAATGTCGACGACCCGCACAGCGTGGCCGCCGCCGTGATCAAAGCGATTGCCAACGACCGCCGCGATCTTTACTTGGGCTGGCCGGAGCGCTTTTTTGTGCGCCTCAACAGCCTGCTGCCGAACCTGGTCGACCGAGGCTTGCGCAAACAACTGCCGCTGGTCCGTCGCCTCAGCGATAAACCCGTGAAAAAGGATCTGAACCCATGAAACGCCTCATCGCCGCGCTGCTGCTCACCGCCCTGAGCCCACTCACCTGGGCGCTGGACAGCGCCGACCAGCAACGCCTGAGCGAGATCCAGACACGCTGGGCCCATATTCAATACAACTTGCCCGAGGAACAGCGCACCAAGGCCTTTGAGCAACTCGCCGCCCAGGCGACAGCCTTCACCCAGGCGCGCCCTCAAGCGGCCGAGGCCTGGATCTGGTCCGGCATCGTCAGCAGCAGCTGGGCCGGTGCCCAGGGCGGGCTTGGCGCGTTGAGCAAGGTCAAGGCGGCCAAGGTCGACCTGGAAAAAGCCCTCGCCCTCGACCCCAAGGCCCTGCAAGGCTCGGCCTACACCAGCCTCGCCGCATTGTATGATCGGGTTCCCGGCTGGCCGATCGGCTTTGGCGATGCCGACAAGGCTGACCAGTTACTCAAACAGGCCTTGCAACTGAACCCGACGGGCATAGATAGTCTGTATTTCTGGGGGGACCACCTGTACCGGCAGAAACGCTACAGCGAAGCCCGCGAGGCCCTGCAAAAAGCCTTGCTCGCCGCTCCACGGCCGGGCCGGGAAACCGCCGATGCCGGACGGCGCAAAGAGATCGAAAGCGTGCTGGCCGACATCAACAAAAAACTCAACTGACAGGAGTCCGCGTGCGCCTATTACTGATCGAGGATGACGAAGCATTGGGTGAAGGTATTCACCAGGCGCTGGTGCGAGAGGGCTACACCGTTGATTGGCTCAAAGATGGCAGCAGTGCATTACATGCACTGCTCAGCGAAACCTTTGACGTGGCGGTGCTCGATCTCGGGCTGCCGCGCATGGATGGGCTGGAGGTGCTGCGCCGCTTGCGCGACAGCGGCTCGAACCTGCCGGTGCTGATCCTCACGGCACGGGATGCCACCGAAGACCGGATCGCCGGGCTGGACGCCGGCGCCGACGATTACCTGATCAAGCCCTTCGACCTGGCCGAACTCAAGGCGCGCCTGCGCGCGTTGCTGCGCCGCAGCGCCGGGCGCGCACGGGTGATGATCGAACACGCGGGCATCTGCCTGGACCCGAGCACGCAACAGGTCAGCTACCACGGCGAACCGGTGCTGCTCACCCCCAAGGAATACCAACTGCTGCACGAACTGCTGTCGCCACCGGGCCGCGTCATGACCCGCGACCAGTTGATGCAGTTGCTCTACGGCTGGAACGAAGAAGCTGAAAGCAACACCCTGGAAGTGCATATCCATCACCTGCGCAAGAAGTTCTCCAGCGAGCTGATCCGCACCGTTCGCGGCGTCGGCTATCTGGTTGAGGAGCGCGGATGACTTCTATACGACGGCGAACCCTGACCCTGATCATCGGCCTGCTGCTCGTCGGCCTGCTGCTGATCAGCGCGCTCAACCTGCATGACAGCAACCACGAAATCGCCGAAGTCTATGACGCGCAACTGGCGCAGAACGCCCGCCTGCTCCAGGGCGTGATGAGCATGCCGCTGGCCAGCCAGGACCAGGAAGACCTGTACCGCGCGTTCAACAAAGCCTTGGGCGAAGCGATGCCCAAGGTGGATGGGCACCCCTACGAAAGCAAAGTCGCCTTCCAGGTGTGGAACCCCAAGGGCGAACTGCTGGTGTTCACCGCCAGCGCCCCGTCATTTGTCCCCGCGCCCACCCAGCCGGGCTTCAGCAACGTCGAAGACCTGAACGGCCGTCAATGGCGCGGCTTTGTGCTCAAGGACAAGGACAACGGCCTGCGGATCTGGGTGGGCGAGCGCGACGACGTGCGCGCCGACCTGGTGCAACGCATCGTGCGGCATACCTTGTGGCCCAACGTGCTGGGCAGCCTGATTCTCGCGGCGATGGTCTGGCTGGCGATCGGCTGGGGCCTCAAGCCCCTGGCCGACATGGCCGCCACCCTGCGTGCGCGGCATTCGGGCTCGCTCGAACCGATGCAACTGACGCCGCTGCCCACGGAGCTTGAGCCGATGCAGGCGGCGCTCAACCGCATGCTCGCGCAGATCCAGGAAATGCTCGGCCGCGAACGGCGCTTTATTGCCGATGCGGCCCATGAGATGCGTACACCATTGGCGGTATTGCGCGTGCATGCCCAGAACCTGCTGGAAGCCGGCACAGAAACCGAACGGCGCGAGTCCCTGGCCTTTCTGATCGCCGGCGTCGACCGTACCAGCCGCCTGGTCAACCAATTGCTGACCATGGCGCGCCTGGAGCCCAGCGCCGGGCAACCGCCGCTGCAGGCCGTCGACCTGGCGACAACGGTGCGCGAAACCCTGATTCAGTTGACCCCGTGGCTGTTGAGCAAAGGCCTTGAGCTGGTATTCGACGTCGAGGATGGCCCGTGCCCGGTGAATACCGATACCGCCGCGATCAATATCGCCCTGACCAACCTGGTGACCAACGCCGCGAATTTCTCCCCGGAACACGGGGTGATCACCGTGGGCTTGCGCAAGAACGCCATGCGTTTTGCCCTTACCGTCGACGATCAGGGCCCTGGCATCGACGAAAACCAGCGCGAGCGCCTGTTCGAACGCTTCTACAGCCGTGGCAATGCCCATGGCGCAGGCCTGGGCCTGACCATCGTACAAACCATCGCCCAACGCCTGGGCGGCCAGGTCAGCCTGGAAAACCTGGCGGCCGGCGGCCTGCGGGCGACCCTGGAAATCCCTGCCTGACGGAGCATCAGCCGGCCCATGTGACCAGCCACATCGCGCCGACCAGCAAGACCTGGCCGACGATCACATACACCGCGAAGTAACGACCGCCGCTGACCCCGGCCACCACGCACTTGCTCAGCGCGTTGCAACTGACCGCGAGCAACACCGGGATGGACGCGGCCCCCAGGGACAACTGGCCGCTGGTGGCCAGGGCCGCGATCGAGGCGATGGACGCGTGGGCATCGGCAAAGCCACTCAAGGTGGCAGTCAATATCACGCCGACCTGGCCGAAGTGATGGAGCATCAGCGACGACAAGAAGGTAATGCCGGTCAGGGTCACGACCATGATCAGCGCCAGCTTGAGGTCGAATGCGCCGCCCACCTTGATGGTTTGGCTGGCCGCCGCCGTCGGCGCGTGCCACATCAGGCACACACCGTACAACGCGGTGGTGGCAAACCCGGCGAGCAGCGGCCAGGCCATCTGCGACAGCAGCGCCGGCTCCACGGTGCCGAGGATCAGCGCCACCTGGGCCACCGTCGCAATATTCGAGAAAATGGCCGCCGCCGCGAGGATGCGCAGGTGCTCCGGCTCTTTGGCGACCATCTGGCCCATGGCAGCAACGGTCACAGTACTGGAGGCGAACCCCGAAGCAATGGCGCTCACGACGTAGCCATAACGTGGTCCCAGCGCGCGCACCGCCACATGCCCCACCGCGCCGACCGCCATCAACAACACCGTCAGCGTGCAGATGGTGCGCGGGTTCAGCGCGCCGTAGGGGCCGATAAAGCGATCCGGCGCCAACGGCAGGACCACCAGCGCAACGACCAACAGCAACAGGCCGTCGCGCATTTCCACATCGGTCAATTGACTGCGAGCAAAGTTGTGCAACTTGTCGCGATAGGCCAGCAGGCCGGCCACCACCACGCCGACGGCCGTGGCCAGTTCGGGAGCGACCCCACACCAGGCGCCCAGCAGCAGCACCGTGAGCAACGCCACTTCACTGGTGATCCCCGGGTCGTTGTCCCGGCTCTTCCAGTAAGCGGTACTGACGATCACAGCCAGACACCCGGCGATCAGGCCCAGCAACAGGCCACCGCCGACTTGCTGCGAGACGTAGCCCAATAACGCGGTAATCGAATAGGTGCGCAAACCGGCAAACGCGCGCAACTCGCCCTGGCCCTTGTGGCGTTCGCGCTCAAGGCCGATCAGCATGCCGATGCCCAGCGCCGCGGCGGCACCGGCCAGCCCGAGGGTTTGCGTCATTTACAGGCGCCTTCAGGGCGTGATCGCGACCTTCATGACACCGTCGCGCTGATGGGCAAACAGCTCATAGGCGGCCTCGATATCGTCGAGCTTGAAACGGTGCGTCACCAGGGGCGACAGATCCACCCCGCCGCTGGCCACCACGGCGAGCAAACGGCGCATGCGTTCCTTGCCGCCAGGGCACAGGGTCGACACGATGCTGTAATCCCCCAACCCCGCGCTGAACGCGTCGTAGGGAATGCGCAGGTCGCTGGAGTAGACCCCCAGGCTGGAGACCCGCCCTCCCGGACGCAGCACGCGCAATGCCGACTCGAACGTACCCTGGGTCCCCAGGGCCTCGATCGCCACATCAACCCCACGGCCGTCGGTGATGGTCATGATCTGCTCGACCACATTGCCTTTCTTGAAGTCGACGATATGGGTGGCGCCCAGGCTGCGGGCGACGTTCATGCGCTCGCTGACGCCATCGACACCGATGATCATCGACGCGCCTTTGAGCCGGGCGCCCGCCACCGCGCACAGGCCGATCGGCCCGAGGGCGAAGACCGCGACGGTGTCGCCGATGGTCACCTCACCGCGCTCGGCGCCGGAAAAGCCGGTGGACATGATGTCCGGGCACATGAGCACTTGTTCGTCGCTCAGCCCATCGGGAATCGGGCACAGGTTGGCCAGCGCATCGGGGACCAGCACGTATTCGGCCTGGCAGCCGTCGATGGTATTGCCGAACTTCCAGCCGCCGGCCGCGCGAAAGCCATGCCGGGTGTCGGGGCCGTCCTGGGAGCCGCAGCCGCACAGGCAGGCATAACTCTGCCCGCTGGGCGTGATGGCGCCGGCGATCACCCGCTGCCCCTCAACGAAACCACGCACCTGGGAGCCCAGCCGCTCGATCACGCCCACCGGTTCATGGCCCACGGTCAGCCCTTTGGCCACCGGGTACTCACCGCGCAGGATATGCACGTCGGTGCCGCAGATGGTCGTGGTGGTGATACGCACCAACGCGTCCAGCGGGCCGACTTCGGGGATGGGTTTGTCGTCGAGGACGATGCGGTTTTTTTCAACGAAGACAGCTGCTCTCATGGTTGCCACGGCGTGACCTCCTGCGTCTGGAAAAGCCTGAATGACATCCAGACTGCACCGCGATGACAACACGGGGGTTGATCATTATCAACAATCCTCTGATTGATCGAGACACCCGGCCGGATGTCGCTGAGCGTGCCCTGGCTCAAGGCGACTTGATACAAGTCAAACCGGCGCCGGCGCCCGGCGCCATGATCTAGAGTAAGTATCATTGCCCGATGCTATCTGCTGGTTACCCAAGGGAGATTGCCCATGTCTGCTCAAGCACGTTTCTTACTGCTGGTTTCGCCACTGATGGAACACAGCCCCGCCTTCGACCGGGCCGCCGCCCTGGCCAAGGCTGAAGGCGCGGCGCTGCACATCCTCGCCTTCGATTACCTGGAAGGCCTGGCTACCGCCGGCCTGGTCAACGAGCAGGCCCTGGAACAGATGCGAATTGGCTATGTAGAGCGCCATCACCAGTGGCTGGAGGATCAGGCCAGGCCCTTGCGCAACCTCGGCCTGACCGTCACCACCGAAGTGGCGTGGGTGGAGCGCCCGCTGCAGGAGATTCTGATTCGTCTTAAGGAAGAGCCCATGGCCGTGGTGATCAAGGCGCTGGAGCATGAGTCCCTGCTGTCGCGCTTGATGTTTACGCCGCTGGACGTCCATCTGATTCGCGAATGCCCGGTGCCACTGCATTTTGTCAGCGGTGCGCCCCATGCGTTACCGCGCAAGATCGTGGCGGCCGTCGACCCGTTCCATCACGACGAGCACTACGACAGCCTTAACGACCGCATCCTGCATGAAGCCGTCAAACTGGCGACAGCCTGCGATGCCGAGGTCGAGGTGATTTATGCTCATGACCTGTCCGATCTCGGCGCTCAGGAGTATGGATTCGGCAGCGGTGCCGGGTTCTTCTCTTCGGTGGCCGCCAAACGGTTGTTCGACGAACAGGGGCAGGCCTTCAATGATTTGGCCGCGCGCAACGGTATTCCGCCAGCGCAGCGCCATATGATCTTGGGTAACCCGGCGAAAGTGCTGTCCAGCTATGCCGATGCCTACAACGTCGATGTGATCGTCATGGGCCGCGTCGGTCATCGCGGCCTATCGCGCCTGCTCGGCAGTACCGCCGAAACGCTGCTGTACAAAATGCCTTGCAGCGTGTGGATGGTTAAACCGGAAGTGCTCGACTGAGTACCGCGATCATATGCACACCCTCGCTGCTAATTCGCAGCGAGGAGCATGTCAAAGACATTCATTAGGGTGGCATAGCGAGGCCCATTACACTCAAAAGCGATCAGCGGTTCAAATATATAAAACTTGCACCTATCTTTCTCCAATATTTGGATGTTAAGTAGGAGGAATATATATGTGTGTGTGCAAGAGGCTTTTGTGATGAAGTCAACTCCAGTTCTTGTACAAGTCCAACATTTAAAAACAACCTGCGCGAGCTGCAGCGTTTTAGAGTTGTGTTTACCCCTGGGTTTGACCGAGATCGAAGTGGGTCGCCTGGACACATTGATTCCACAACGCGTTAAAGTCAAAAAAGGCGCTTCGCTGTATCGCACCGCCGATCCGTTACGCTCGCTTTACGCCGTGCGTACCGGGTTCTTCAAGACCTGCATACTGTCCATGGATGGTCGCGAGCAAGTCACCGGGTTCCAGATGGCCGGGGAAATGCTCGGCCTCGACGCCATCAGTGCCGACACCCATGCCTGCAACGCGATTGCGCTGGAAGACAGCGAAGTGTGCCCTCTGCACTTCAACCAACTGGAGCGACTGGCCGGTCAAATACCGTCGTTGCAACATAACTTGAACAAAATCATGAGCCGCGAAATTGTGCGTGATCACGGTATGTTATTGCAAATGGGCAATATGAACGCCGATGAGCGGCTTTGTGCATTTGTATTGAATATATCAATGCGTATGAGTACGCGTGGTTATTCATCGCGATCTTTTATATTACGCATGAGACGAGAAGAGATCGGCTCTTATCTGGGCCTGCGCCTGGAGACGGTGTGCCGCAGCATTGCGCAGTTACGCAAACTGGGCCTGGTGCATATCAGCGCGCGCAATGTCGAGATTCTCGACCTGGCGAAACTCAAGACGTTCATATCCGGCTGTCATCGGCATGGTCCCGAGTAACAGGGCCTCATCTGATCCAAATCAGCTTTATCTGTCGGCAAAGGCGTAGAACCGAAGCAACAGGGGACCGCTCCTGTCGCCCCCAAACCTCGGAGCTCACACCATGCTTACCGTCGAAGAGCACAACAGACAAGCCGCCATCGCCTATAAAACAAGCCCGGAACCGCACTGGATCGATAAGCTCAATGACGGCCGCCATGTGCTGGTGCGCGCGTTGAGAATCGAAGACCGGGACCGCGAATATAACTTCATCAAGAGCTTGTCTCGCGAGTCCCGGCACGCGCGCTTCCTCGGCGAAATCAACGAGCCCGGCAAGACCCTGCTCGATCAATTGATGGATGTCGACAATCAGCAACGCGTGGCGTTTATTGCCCTGGTGCATGACAACGGCAAACTGATCGAAATCGGCGTTGCGCGCTATGCCGCGGCCAAAGAGCACGAATGCGAATGCGCGGTCACCGTGGCGGACCCTTGGCAGCACCTGGGACTTGGGCACATTTTGATGCAACACCTGATGACCGCGGCGAAAGCAAACAACTTCACGTCGATGTACACCGTGGATGAAGCGAGCAACACCCCGTTGCGTGAGTTGACCAACGCGTTGGGCTTCCACACCGTCACCAATCCGGATGACGCTACCCAAGTGATCAGCAGCGTGAAGCTCTGAGTAGCACTGCACGGTAAAAGGGCGGCGCGCCGCCCTTGCCTTCCATACACTCGTTTGAGTGTATTCATACCGAACCGAAAACGTCTGTTGCGCGAACGCCTGTAAGCAGGGTGAACCGCACCTGCGCCTGGCACTGCGCAATACCAGGTAACGGTGTTTTGGCTGAATGAAGGAATCAAGACCGCTTCTGTCGCTACACACGGTTAATGCCACGGGCACTGCCCCCCCTGGCGTCATCTCGTAACCTCAGGCGACAGACCTCATGACCAGTGTTTCCACGCACATCACCGCACAACCCCAGCCATTCGCCCTATCCCACCTGCCACTCGCCAGACACAAACGCGAAGCCCCTGCCCCCACCGAGTCGGCAGGCGACGCTCGTACCGAAGGCGATCGCGCATTGGCGGCCGAATACAGTACTGCGTTGCTGCTGGCGGCCAATCGCGAGAGCAATATCAACATCCGCCCGATACCTGCCGATTCCTCATTCGGTCGGTGGTGGGGGCAGTTGCGTGCCGCCTTTCGATCACCTGACGTCGTTCAGTGGATGCGTGACAAAGGTATTAATGCTGAGTCGATAACACTCAAACCGGAATCGGGAACGATCACCTTCAAGCTCAAGCCTTCGGTTGATCCCGAGCAGAAACTGCATACCGTCGGGCAAGACGACAGGCGCTGGGGCGCGATCAGCAGCCCCATCCTCCAGGCCGCGCGCGTGATCAACGCGGGCCACGAGGATACGGCCTTCACGCCGCCGGCAAGTGATCTCAGTGAATCCGCACCTTGGTTTATGGTGGGGCGGTTTTATCAAGAGCGGCAAGACCTTACAGGGCCGGCGATGCGCAGGCGCGCTGAAGAACTCGACCGGGACCAAGGTTTTTCACCTCTCGACCCGAGCAGCGCGGCAGGCTTGATTGAATCGCGTAGCGCGGACGCGCTCCAAAAACAGGAAGCCACGGTGGGCGATGTGCTGAATCGGCATGAGGCCATCAACGAGCTGCGGCACCTGGCAAAGTCCGTGGACATCCGCAATCCCGAGCAAATCCCGGGCGAATTGAAGAAGCGGACGCTCTCTCTGTCTTCCCCGAGCACCTACCAACCCATCAGTGCTAGCCAATCGAACAGGGTCAGCCTCGTGCAATTCCTGGAAGATCATGGCTGGCATATTCCCACCCATCACGAACAGCTGGAGAACCTCGCAACCGCCCTCTCAACCCCAGCGCCCAAGATGCCGGCACACGGTAACCTCGGCGGAGCGCTGGCTTGGCCTGTGCCGCTGGATCAGGGAGACCTGCAACAGCTGAAGGCAGATATTGGTACGGGCAAAATTGGCGATATTGACTTAGGACCGTCAAAAAATGTCCTGGACTACCTGCTGAGCGGCAGGACAATTTCCGCGGCGGAACAGAGTAACCCGCGACGGCTGATCGATACCTGGATCACATCGCCCAGAGGCAAGGCGCTGGGTGAGGCCATTCAAACTGCGTTCGAGACGCGGGGTGTCAAAGGCAGTGCTTCTGACTGGCTGCTCACGGCCCTGAACAGCGAAAGCGCCAGCGTCTCTGGCGACGACGTCGATCACCAAGCCCCTGGTCAAATTGAAGGCTATCGGCTGGTCTCGGCGGAGAACTCGGGCAAATCACCGTCGACGGTTGTCAAGGAGCTGGAGGATCACCTGGTCGCCAAAGGCAAAGCCTCATCCCCGGAAAAAGCCACGATTCAGGCTCACCTGTTACTGGCCAGCCGGGCACCGGAATTCCTGATCAAGGACATCCCGGAAGGCGTCGTCGTGGGCACCCACAGCTGGGTCAGTCTTGCCACGGCGGTTGCCCGAATCGAAGCGAAAGCGCCAGGAAACACGGCGTCGATGAGCTACGCCGACGTTATGCTCGAAGCCAGCGTTGCGCCGATCTCTGACGACGAACGCACTGTCGAATATGTCGCCCAGACCGACGCAATCAAACACTGGAGCGTTGCCAACGGTATGGATTACCCGTCGACGGATGCCTCAATGACGACTGCCCGCGAGGCCTACAGCGCGCAGATTCGAGAGTTGAGAGAGGCTGCGCAAACGCACATCGGGCAAATGCCGACGACGAGGGGCATTGCGCTGGAACAGTTAAAAGTAGCGCTGCCTCACGTCGACCCGGAACTGTTCGAAGAAAAAACTATCACCCTGCAGCCTTCCAACCGACACTTCCCCGGGCCTTACTCGATACTGGACATGTATATCGATGGTCGAGGACTCAAAGGCGCACCGGACTCAGCGGATAATTGGGGGGAAGCGGGCCGTGGTTTCGTGAACCTACTGACATTTGGCGGCGTCACTCTGCGGCCGGACGGTCGTCCCAGCGCATGGGTGTCCTCCTCGGACGGGTTCAGCATTAGCGATGTGCTGGAACGGCTTAACGAACTACCGCGCCCGACGGAGATATTCAACGAGACGTTCTCGGATTACTCCAGTGCCGTCAAAAAAACGACCGCCGCGCAGCTCAAGCACCTTATTTCGAAACAGCCGCTGGAGGATCGGCAGAATCTGGAGTTTGGCAAAATAACAATCCGCAAAGAAATGTCGTTCCACCGCGCCGATCAGCCCAGGCGTGTTTCAGACGGTGTTCTGCTGGTCGAGACCGAGCGCAATGGCCAGCGCATGAGCTATGAAATCGACCGACTAAAAGGGACGGTGACCAAGCTGCCGGACAAGACTTATCGGGACTATGAGCCGACGGTTCATTCTATAAAAGCAGGCAAACGTTTTGATGAGGTAAAACCCGCAGGTCACTATGCAGCGGGGATAACCCATGAAAACAAAGATGCACAAGGCGCACCCAATAGTTTCAGTAGCGCTAGAACCCAATACATCGTTGATGCATTGGTAGAGGATATCAACTTGCCTGCGGTGGAGAAGTACGCCAAGGGCAGAACCACCTTTGACTCTGAAGTACCGCTGCATGAGACCGTTGAGGAGATCGCGCTCAACCTGATCCCGTTACGGTCAGCCATTGTTAATTTTACCAACGGCAATGTTGGTGGGGGCGTTGTCGATCTTGCCTTCGATATCTTTGGTTTCGCCGTCGGCTTGGGAGCCGCGGCAAAAGGCGCGAAAGTCGCGGCGGCCGGCGCATCGACAGTTGCCAAGGTTGGTCAGGTCGCCAAGATTATAGGGCGCGCGACCGTGGGCGCACTCAATCCATTGGACGGGGTTGCCGACCTGGTTCGTGGCGTGGCGAACGGCCTGCATCGAGGCGTCAGCACAGCGATCAAGGGGGTCAAACATCTGCGCGGCTCTTACCGAGGTGTCGATCTACTTGAATTGGCGAAAAAAACCGACGTCGCCGAAGGCACACTCAAAACAGCTAATGGCACACGCGAAAGCAAAGCGCTGGGCAAATTCGATGAGGCGACCAATAAGTGGTACGCCTACGATCCGCTCGCGAAGCAGGCATACGGCAGGCCGTTGGACAATTTCAGCGTTGACACGCCGAGGTTGAATGACCCCAATAGCCTGCACTCGATCGGCAGTAATGATGTGGTGAAGACCGCCAGTCAGCAGCACGGCGTGGCAGCAACCGGCACATTCAGCGTGGGGCAAGAGACGGTCGAAGGTAACGTGGTTTTGTTTCAAGGTAATTGGCATCGCTACGACGCGATCAATAAACGTGCCTTCGGCCCGCCGCTGACAGATTTCAAACCGAGCCGGGTCGCGGCCAATGGTGACGTGAGGTCGATGGACGCCGATTTGTTGGGCTATGAGGTCAAGTACATTGCGCCCCAAGAGTTATCGACAAAAGGCTTACAGTCCAATGTGTACGTGGGTCGCAGTAAAAAAGAATATGTAAAAATCGATGATAAGTTTTATGAGTCACACCTCAAGGATGGCCAGCGAGTTATCCGGCATCCGACGCGCACTGGGCCTGACCTACCGGTCAGGGATCTGGGGCTTTCCGGATGGGAACCACTCTCCAGAACCGACCGCCTCCTGGGGGGCGCGGGCGGCAACCCCTGGAACCCCGGAGAAAATACCTACTTAATCCCGCTGGACGATATCCACCTGACGGGAAACCCGACACGCCCCTATTCGCTGAACCACAAGGGCGTAGAACATGATGTCACCTTCAACATCTATGCCGGTACGTGGAAATCCAGCAACCTCAAACCAGCAAGCGGTGCCCAAGATCAGGATTACTTCTGGAGGAGTGGCAAAGGAAAATGGCAACGGGGAACGTTTAGTGAGTTTAAACACGCAAAAAAAGTCGATGCCCGCGCGTTTAAATATGTTGATGTTTCCCCTCCGACAATTTTACGGGTTCCAAAAGATGCTCACCCTATCCCCAAACAGATTCACTACTTTTGGGCCGGCAGTGACATTCCGCCGAACCTGATAGAAAACATCGCCAACAACTCTGCCAATGCACCTGGGTATAAATCCATTATCCATGTAGATGCGGACAGCCCGGCGATGTTCGAAAAAATCAAAAGCAAATTGCACACTCAAGCGCCTGGCCTAAGCGTCATGAATCTGCACGAGGACGATTTTTTCAAACAATTGAAAGACACTGAAATGTACAACTATTTTCGACAGGGGCAAGGTAAAAATCTCGCCGCCACTTCGGATGTCGCCCGTTACCCACTGATGAATAAATACGGAGGCATTTACCTCGACACCGATGATGCGATTCCAGTCAATATTGGCGCTACCGCATTGAAGGCGGGCTCCAGCGACATTCTGCTTAACAGACCCGTCGCCCATACTATTACGGACTACAAACCCTTCTACAACACCAGTAACTTTGCGACACAGCCTGGCAATCCGGTTATTAACGATATGATCGCGGAGATGAACAAGCGATTTTCCGCTAACAAAGCTTACTTTGAAAGCAACCGCCCCACCGTCACCAGAGGCCCCGGAGGGGAAATCCAATACACCTCTGAATTTCGCACCTACGAAAGTAAGATTTTCGAGACGGTAGGCCCAACAATGTTTGATGACGTGCTCCAGTCAAAAAGACCTGACATGTACCATCTGGGCCTCGATGGGTTGGCTAAAGAATCGAAGATTGTCGACGGTAAGCTGGTCTCATCCGGACCGATAGTCGATATTGAACGTGAAGCGCGCCAATATTATGCGAGCAAGGGTATTACTCCGCCGGACCTGCTGGGTAATCAGATAAAAAAGATGAAGGAGCACTACCTATCACTTCTTCACCAACTCCAGATAAGGATTGGCGCCGAACACTCCTGGATAGGAACATGATCAACTAATGCTCATACCGGCAGCCGGCCAACGCTGGCAAAGTATGAACAATCAGTCTTGATGTTCACCGCTGCCAGGGTCCGCCGCGTCATCCGGTTCCTTGAGCGGCACTTCTGCATCATCCATCAGCGACCCCGGGTCTTCGTTGCCGGGGTCGTTGAGGTCTTCTTCCGAATCTTTTGACATGACCGTCTCCTCTGATCGCCTTGACATAGCGTAGCTCTTTTGAATAACGCGGCCTGCGTCAAGATGAGGCCCTGCGCGGGTCGTTAAAGTTCCGATGAATCCCTGGCCGGGCATTCAGAGACGTTCAAGTTCGCGTATGCACCGTTGTAGTGCGCGCGCCGTTCCCTGGTGGCGAGTAAACGCGCTCGCCACCAGGGAATAGAGACGCTTTGCCGGTTTCGGCACAGGCATTGCTTAATCCATTCATCGTTCACCCGTCATGCCCGGATACAGGAGCATTCGTTACCCCCCGACCCAGAGCCGACCCCATAAGAAAGTAAGGACCTGGCCCGATGGCACCCTGCGCCACGGGCTCATAAAAAATGCGTTTTTCAAAGCGGCAGTGCCCCCCCGCGCTTCCCTCGGCACTGACAAGGTACTGGAATGGCTCGATCTTTCTTTGATGAAATGAATGACGCACACGGTGTATGCCGCGCGCACTATCAGGAATTCTCCCGCTGGCTGGCCAATACGCCGCCAGAACTGCTGGACCAGCGTCGCCGCGAAGCCGACCTGTTGTTCCACCGCGCCGGGATCACCTTCACCTTGTATGGCGACGAGCAGGACACCGAACGCCTGATCCCCTTCGACATCATCCCGCGCAGCATCCCTGCCAGTGAATGGAGCATCATCGAGCGTGGCTGTATCCAGCGCGTCACTGCGCTGAACATGTTCCTTGCCGATATCTACCACGACCAGCGCATCATCAAGGCCGGGATCGTTCCGGCGGACCAGGTGCTGGGCAACGAGGGTTACCAGAAGGCGATGGTCGGCCTCGACCTGCACCGCGACATCTACTCGCATATTTCCGGGGTGGACCTGGTGCGCGATGGCGACGGCACCTACTACGTGCTCGAAGACAACCTGCGCACGCCCAGCGGTGTGAGCTATATGCTCGAAGACCGCAAGATGATGATGCGCCTGTTCCCCGAAGTGTTCGCCAAACAGCGCATCGCGCCAGTGGACCACTACCCCAACCTGCTGCTCAAAACCCTGAAAAGCGCCAGCCGCCTGGACAACCCCAATGTGGTGGTGCTGACGCCGGGGCGCTTTAACAGCGCATTTTTCGAGCATGCGTTCCTGGCCCGGGAAATGGGTGTGGAGTTGGTGGAAGGCGCCGACCTGTTCGTGCAGGATCTCAAGGTGTTCATGCGTACCACCGACGGCCCCAAGGCCGTGGACGTGATCTACCGCCGTATCGACGACGCGTTCCTCGACCCGCTGGCGTTCAACCCGGAGTCGATGCTCGGCGTGCCCGGCCTGGTCGCGGCCTACTGCGCCGGCAACGTGGTGCTGGCCAACGCCATCGGCACCGGCGTCGCGGACGACAAGTCGATATACCCCTACGTGCCGGAAATGATCCGCTTCTACCTGGACGAAGAACCGGTCCTGCAAAACGTGCCGACGTTTCAGTGCCGCAAGCCGGATGAGCTGTCCCATGTGCTGGCCCACCTGCCGGAACTGGTGGTCAAGGAAACCCAGGGCTCCGGCGGCTACGGCATGTTGGTCGGCCCCGCTTCCACGGCGGCTGAGATCGAGGACTTCCGCCAACGCATCAAGGCGCGTCCCCACGCCTATATCGCCCAACCGACCCTGAGCCTGTCCACCTGCCCGACATTTGTCGAAAACGGCATCGCCCCCCGGCATATCGACCTGCGCCCGTTCGTGCTGTCGGGCAAGGAGACCCGCCTGGTACCCGGTGGCCTCACGCGCGTGGCGTTGCGCGAAGGGTCGTTGATCGTCAACTCGTCGCAAGGCGGCGGAACCAAGGACACCTGGGTGGTGGAGGGCTGAGTATGTTGAGTAGAACCGCCGCAGACCTTTACTGGATGTCCCGTTACCTGGAGCGTGCCGAGAACCTGGCGCGCATGCTCGAGGTCAGTTATTCGCTGTCATTGATGCCCCAGGCCGGGCGCAGCGATGGCCTGGACGAACTGGCGATGTCGCTGCTCAGCAGCGGCACCCTGGACAGCTACCTGGAGCGCCACGGCCAACTGGATGCCGAGCGCATGCTGCACTTCTTCGCCCTCGACGAAGAAAACCCGGCCAGCATCTACAACTGCCTGCGCGCCGCGCGGGGCAACGCCCATGCCGTGCGCGGGCGCATCACCGCCGACATGTGGGAAAACCTCAACGCCACCTGGCTGGAAATGCGCAGCATTGCCGCCGGCGGGCTGGCGCGCCATGGCATCAGCCACTTCTGCGATTGGGTCAAACAGCGTTCGCACCTGTTTCGCGGGGCGACGTCCGGCACCATCATGCGCAATGACGCCTACCGGTTCATTCGCCTGGGCACCTTCGTCGAGCGCGCCGACAACACCTTGCGCCTGCTGGATGCGCGCTACGAGATGTTCGGCGAGGAATCGGAGGAAGTCAGTGACTTGTCGGCACGCGGTTATTACCAGTGGAGCGCCCTGCTCCGCGCCCTGTCGTCATTCGAGGCGTACACGGAGCTGTATCCGAATGCGCTGAATGCACGCTCGGTCTCGGAGTTGCTGCTGTTGCGCAGTGATGTGCCGCGTTCGTTGCATGCCTGTATCGAGGAACTGAGCCACATTCTGGCGGACTTGCCAGGCAGTTATGGGCGCACCGCGCAGCGCTTGGCCGCCGAGTTCGAAGCGCGGCTGCGCTATACCGGGATCGACGAAATCCTCGAAGCAGGCTTGCACAGCCGCCTGACGGAATTCATCGACACGGTACGCGAATTGGCGCGGGCGATTCACTGCTCGTACCTGGAGGTGGTTTAGACACCGAGGGGCGCGTGCTTTCGCTCGCGGTATTCCCGCGGGGAGCAGTTCATCAGGCGCTTGAAGGCACTGCTGAACGCGCTGTCCGACTGATACCCGAGTGACTGGCCGATACAGGAAACACTTCTGGCAGACGTGTTCAAGGCCTGTAACGCCAGGTGCATGCGCCAGCGCGTCAGATACTCCTGGGGCGCCATTCCGACCCGCTGCTTGAAGTGCAGGGCAAAAGTCGAACGGGACTGGCTCGCGACACCGGCCATGTCGCTCAAGGTCCAGCGGCGTGCCGGCGCGGCGTGTATTTGCTGCAGTACCGGCGCCAACCGCGGATCGTTCAACGCCGCCAACCAACCGGTGGTAGTGGCGCCCATGGATGACTGATAGAGGCGCAGGATCTGCACCAACATCATTTGCGCCAGATGCTCGGTCATCAACGCCGCGCCTTGCATCGGGCTGGCATATTCCCGAGCCAGGCGATCCAGACACCAGCGCAACACGCTGGCCTGCTCGGACCTCGCACTGATACGCACCACCGGCGGCAACCCCTCCAGCAATAGACGGGCGTCGTCACCGTAGCTAAAGCGCCCGCCTATCAGGAACAAATCCACAGTCTCACCCAGGCGAGCGATCCCCCCCACAGCGTCACGGTACACCGCGCGCGCGTCAACGCCCTCCAGTGCAAGGTTGCTGGACAACCTCCAGGGACGGTTCTGCGTCAACAAAAAGCAATCGCCCTCGCTCAAGGGCATCGGTACGGGCATGCCCTCGACTTCCAGCCAACACTTTCCCTCCACCACGGCATTGAACTTGATGCCCTCCGGCGGTGGAAAATCCAGGGCCCAATCACCGCCAGCCTTGAGGCCGGCGAAATAGGACCGATGACTCTTTAACAGCGCCACCACGTCAGACAGGGTATCCATAAAAAAACTCCGGACGATCGCGACAGAAATACGGACTTTATGGCGTTTCGCGTCCGGCATCCAGGGGAGAACATAGCGGCTCCCCCTGGAGAATTCCCTATGATCAATAAACAACGCCCTATCGAGAGTGGATTCGACGGCACGACAACCGCTATGCAAGCGTTGGCGGGTAAAGATTTGCACGGTATGACTGCCATCGTCACCGGTGGTTATTCAGGCATTGGCCTGGAAGCCGTTTTAGTCGCTATCGCCCACCACCGAGGCAACAGCTGCCGCACCCGCGCTTCGCCGAACCGGTCATCGATCAACATCACCACGCCTTGGTCCTGCTGGCTGCGGATCACCCGCCCCGCCGCCTGCACGACTTTCTGAATGCCCGGGTACAAGTAGGTGTAGTCATAGCCGGAGCCGAAGATCGCGCCCATGCGCTGCTTCATCTGTTCGTTGACCGGGTTCAGTTGCGGCAGCCCCAGGGTCGCGATGAACGCGCCGATCAAGCGCGCACCGGGCAGGTCGATGCCTTCGCCAAACGCGCCGCCCAGCACCGCAAAACCGACGCCCTGGCTGTGTTCGGTGAACTGTTCGAGAAACGCCCGGCGCTCGGCTTCGGCCATGCCGCGTGACTGCTGCCACAGTGCGATATGCGGGTGTCGCTCGGCGAGTAACAGCGCCACTTGTTGCAGATAATCGAAACTGCTGAAGAACGCCAGGTAATTACCCGGTTGGTGAGCGAACTGCTCGGCGATCAATTCAACGATGGGCTCCAGCGAGGCCTGGCGATGCACGAACCGGGTGGAGACCTCATCGACAATCCGCACCCGCAACTGCGCGGCATTGAACGGTGATTCCACGTCGACCCAGGCAGTGTCCGCCGGCAGGCCCAGCAGGTCGGCGTAGTAATGGCGCGGGCTGAGTGTGGCGGAAAACAACACGCTGCTGCGCGCCGCCGTCAATCGTGGGCGGATGAATTCGGCGGGCACCACATTGCGCAGGCACAAGGTGGAACTGCTGCGCTTGCCGCGCAACTGACGCAGGCTGATATCAAAGATGAAATGTTCGTTGAACAGCTCGGCGACCTTGGCAAATTGCAGTGCCTCAAAATAGAACGCCTGCAGATCGCCATTGAGTGCTTCGGGGTGGTCGTTGAAATAGTCGCCCATGGCGCTGGCGCAAAGGCTCAGGGCCTGGAGCATTTTGTCGGGTCTGGCCGCGTAGGCCTGATACGGCGCGAGTTGGTCCTTGTGCAACGCGTTCCACTCACGATTCAAGCGCTGCAAGGGTTTCTTCAACGGCTCCGGCGCCGTATCGCGCACGGTCTTGAGGGTGTACTGATCAAGGCTGGCGCTGTACATCGATCGTGCGCGCTCCACCAGGTTATGGGCTTCGTCCACCAGCACCGCGACGCGCCACTGGTTGAGTTGGGCCAGCCCGAACAACAGCGCGCCAAAGTCGAAATAGTAGTTGTAGTCGGCGACCACCAGGTCGCTCCAGCGCGCCATTTCCTGGCTCAGGTAATACGGACAGAGGCCGTGCTCCAGGGCGACCTCGCGCAAGTTGTGTTGGTCGAGCAGGCGCACCTTGGCGGCCGCGATACGCGCGGCGGGCAAGCGGTCGTAGAAACCCTTGGCCAGCGGGCAGGATTCGCCGTGGCAGGCCTTGTCCAGGTGTTCGCAGGCCTTGTCCCGCGCCACCAGCTCCAGCACGCGCAGCGGCAGTTCGGGACTGCTGGCATACAGCACTTGCGCGGCGTCGAGGGCCAGCTTGCGACCCGGGGTCTTGGCGGTGAGGAACAACACCTTGTCCAGTTGCTGGGGCGCCAAGGCCTTGAGCATGGGGAAGATCGTGCCGACGGTTTTGCCGATGCCGGTGGGCGCCTGGGCCATCAGGCAGCGGCCGGTGCTGACGGCCTTGTACACCGACTCTGCGAGGTTGCGCTGGCCGGGGCGAAAGGCGCTGTGGGGGAACGCCAGGGCCTGTGCGGCGCGGTTGCGGGCGTCGCGGTGCTGCATCTCCTGGCGGGCCCAACCGAGAAACAACGCGCATTGGCGGTTGAAGAAACATTGCAGATCGGCGGCCGCAAAGCGCTGGTTCAGCGAGGTTTCGCCCTCGCCGACGATATCGAAATACACCAGCGCCAAATCGATGTGCGCAAGCCCGAGCTTCTGGCACATCAACCAGCCGTAGACCTTGACCTGGGCCCAATGCAATTGCCGATGGTTGGCGGGCTGGGCGTCGAGGTCGCCGCGATAGGTCTTCACCTCTTCGAGGCGGTTGCTGTCCGGGTCGTAGCCGTCCGCCCTGCCCCGCACCTTGAGTTCCTCGTACTCGCCTTCCAGGGCCACTTCGTTCTGGTAGTGCGCGCTGCGCCGCGAGGCGACCGTGCGATGGCCGGCGATGCCTTCCTGGGCGCTGGGCGATGGGGTAAAACGCAGGTCGAGGTCGCCGACCTTGGCCGTGAACTCACACAGTGCGCGCACCGCCACGGTGTAGCTCAAGCGGACTGCGCCCAGCGCACATAGCAGACGGTGACCGGCATCTGGTACTCGCCACAGAACTCCAGCCAGCGCAGTTGGTTGTCTTGCAGGCGATCGCCGGGGCCTTTGACTTCGATCATGCGGTAGGTTTTCTGCGCGGGCCAGAACTGGATCAGGTCCGGCATACCCGCGCGGTTGGCGCGAATATCCAGCAGCAGCCGCTCGAACCAGCAACGCAAGTGTTCGGCGGGCAAGCATGCCAAGGCCTGCTCCAATAGTTCTTCACTGAGCAGGTTCCAGAAGACAAAGGGTGACTGGATGCCCCACTTGTCCACGTACCGTTGGCGGATGGTGTGTTTGTAGCGGTCATCCTGCAGTTGCTCGAGACAGGCGGCAAACAGTGACGCACGGCGCTGATGGAAGTCTTCGCTGTGCAAATCCGCCGGCCCGCGCTGGAACGGGTGGAAAAATGCCCCCGGCAGCGGCGCGAAGATCGCCTCCCAGCACAGCAGGCCGAACAGCGAATTGATCAGGCCGTTTTCGACGTAGTACACCGGCGCATCGGGCTCGCTCAGATGCGCCTGCACGCAATACTCCACCGCCATCGAGGGCGGCGGCGGCGGGAGCGCCAGGTCCAGGCGCGTGACGTCCCGAGGCTTGGCCTTGGGCACGGCTGGCGCGCCCAGCTTGCGCCGCAGGCGCGGCAACACTCGCAGCAGGTGTTGCTGCTCGGCGGGGCTTTCCGGGGCCTCGTGGGCGGCACATGCCAGGGCCATCGCCTGGGCGTAGTCTTCCTGGCGCTCCAGCACGCGAATCAAGCGTGCGCGCGCGCCGGGATAAGCACAGGCCCGGTAGATCTGCTCGGCCAACGCCAACTCGGCACTGCGCTCGCAAGACTGGCCGACCTGGAACAACAGCTTGGCCCGGCGTTTTTCCAGCCAGGGGTTGTCGGTCTGCAACGTAGCGATCTGCGCCAGCACGCTGTCCAGCGCCTGCGCGGACTCAAAGGCTTGCTGGCACTGATGCAGGAACAGAAACCCCAGCACGTCATCGCGGCTGCGCAAACCACGGGACTGCGCGCAAAACTCGACTTTTTCGTAGGTATAGATGCCCAGGTCCGCCAGCACGAACTCCGACCAGTCCTGATGCAGGTTGCCGAAGAACATCAAGCGCAAGCGATCACACAAGTCCAACACGGTGACGCTGTAGAGCACGTCATCCAGCTCGGGGCACCAGTGGGCAAAGCAGCGACGCTCATCGAACTGCGGCGCCAGTTGCTCGAGCCAATCGGCCTTTTTGCCCTTGGGCTGCTCGATCCACGGCTGGAACGCGCCCAGCAACTCGCCCTTTTGCAGCAACCCGAACAGTTCGTCAAAGCCCAGCAGGCACTGATCATCCACCCAACCCAAAGCCTTCAGCGGGCGCGCTGCCGCATGAGCGCAGCCGATCTCCGGGTAATTGAGCTTGCCCGCTCGAAAATGCACGCCCTTGCGCATCACCAGACGTACCAGTAATGCCTGGGACGCCTGCGGCAACCTGTCGAATTGCTGAATGAAATGCGCTTCTTCAGCATCGAGCAGATCGGCATAGCGTTGTGCCAGCCAATCCAGCACCTGACGGAAGTTATGCAGGTAATACAGGGGGTTTTCGAGGGTTTCGGGCATGGTCCGCAGCGATTAAGTACTGGTTATGCATACAGAGTGCCGCCGCTGACGCGTTGTTGCAATCGGTAATAGATAAATGGCGCACGCAACTTTTTGCGTAAAAGTGATCAGATAGGGGAATTGATGGCGTAACATTTATGGCCCGCAGCCTCAGGCCGCGGGACTTTTCAGGGTTAAGGTAAGGGTTATGAACATGAAGAATTTGGGTCTGCCACTGGTTGCACTCACTTTTCTGGTATTGGCCGGTTGCGCGACGCAAACCGTAGTGACATTGCAGAACGGCACGCAGTATTTAACCAAAGACACGCCGAAGACCAAGACCGCCGACGGCTTCTATGAATTCACCGACATCGCCGGCAAGCGCATCCGCGTCAGGGCCGATGATGTGGCCACGGTTCGCAAGGAAGACTGATCCCTCCCTGCATCCCTCATCAAACATGTGGGAGCCCGCTTGCTCCCACCCTTTGAACCGCGTGCCAACGCGGTTTCAACCGATCACGACACCCTCCCCCGACCAGTTGCTCACCCCCACCAGCGTCACCGAATCCGCGCCAAAACTGATCACCGTATCGTCGCCCACCGCCTTGGCGTGCTCGCGATAATCCAGGCTGCCCTGCACATCCGTGAACACCAGTTTGTCGCTCGATTGATAACCGATCACCCGATCCTGGCCAAACGGCCCGCTGAACAGAAAGGTGTTATGGCCACTGTTGTCGCGAAGGGTGTCGTTGCCCTTGCCGCCTTCGATGAAGTCCGCGCCCTTGCCGCCCTGGATCAGGTCATTACCGTCACTGCCGATGATGAAGGTGTTGCCCTTGTGCGGCTCGGCATTGCGGTTGAGGTCCTGCACCCAGGTGGTAGCCCGCGCCGGGTCGGACAGGTTGGCGACGATCACCGTCGAGTCCCGGCTCATCTGGTCGTAGAACCCGGATTCGAGCACGCGGGTCATGCCGTCGCCATAGCCGCTGGGCAAATGCGACACCCAGGTCGGCAGGTTGGCAATGGAGAACGGCAGCACGTTCCACAGCGTCGAGGCGTAGTGATCGTTGAAGCTGACGATGTTGTCGGTGGTCGATTCATGGGGTTTGTCATGCACGCCCAGGGACGACAGGTTGAAGGATGAACCGTCCAGCACCCGGAATACCGGGTCGTTTTCATAGCCGATGTTCAACACCTTGTCGCCGGCGCTCTGGGTCGGCGACGCGTAGGCCACATAGTTGGCGTCCTTGTAGAACCCCGACCATCGCTGGTCGCTCAACTCCGCCAGGCTGTTGACCGCCAGCCCGCCGAGGCTGTGGCCGCTGACCAGCACGTCGGAACCGCTCAGGCCATGGGCGCCGGCATACTCGGCAACCGCCTTGAGCAAACCGCCAAAGGCTTCGCCGGCGTAGTTCTTCGCATAATCCTTGGGGCCCAGGGCGGCGAGCAGATCGCTGAGCAGATCACCGATGGAATCGCTGATCAGGCTTTCCCGCGGCCCCGACGTGCCGCGAAAGCCGATGCCGATTTCGAGCAGGCGGCCGGCGTCATCGTACTTGCCCAGCACTTCGGCCTGCGCGGTGGTGTAGCCAGCCTTTTCACCGAAAAACGTGCCCCGGGCGTCGACCTTGCCGGCGTAACCCAGGGTGCTCGCGCTGAGCGGCGTCCATCCGGCGTGTTGCAGCGCTTCCAGGGCGGCCTTTTCCGAATCGGGATTCCACGGGATACCGGGAATCACGCCTTGGGAGTCGGCACCGCCGAGCAATGCACCGACCAGCGTCGCCGGCAGGCCAACGCCCAAGCCGTGGTGCTGATAGCCCACCGCAAAGCCGTTATCCAGGTTGTGGTAGGTATACAGCGTGATCGCCATCGCATCGGCGAACAGCGCCTTGGAACCCTCGGTGCCAAGGTTTTTATAATCAAAGATTCCCATCGGTAGTGCCTCTCTGTTGTTGGAGTTGTCGAGAAAGCGCAATGACGTCCCAGGTGCAGCTACGGCTGCTTGCCCACCGGCCCAAAGGCCTCATCGACTTGCGCCAGGTCGGTATCGCGCAGGTTGCCGGCGTAGTAGTGCAATTTGGTCCAGGCCATCAGGTAGTCATAACGCGCCTGGGCCAGGTCGCGCCGGGTGCTGTAGAGCTGCTGCTCGGCATTGAGCGCATCGAGGTTGACCCGCTCGCCGCCGAGGATGCTTTGCCGGGTCGACACCACCAGCGCCTCGGCCGAGGTCAGGGCTTTCTGGTAGGCGCGCAGCTTGCTCACGCCCGACAGGCAGGCGCTGAACTGGCGACGCAGTTCGATCAGGGTTTCGCGGGTCTTGCCTTCCAGCTCGTATTCGGCCTGCTCCATGGCACGGCTGGCCTGGCGCGTGGACGCGGAGACAGCGCCACCGGCATACAACGGCAGGCTGACTTCGACGCCGATGGTGTTGGTGTCGTAGCGCTGGTTGTAGGTGTTGCCGCTGTCGGATTCCTGCTGGCGCGAACTGGCATACGCGGTGATCTTCGGCAAGTGCCCGGCACGGTTGCGCTCCACTTCATAACGCGCCACTTCCAGGGCCTGACGTTGCGAGGCCAGCGTCGGGTTGTTGCTGATCGCCAGCGCGTGCCAGGTGTCGTAGTTGGCCGGCGTCAGGCTGAAGGCGGCGAAGCGCTGATTGAGCGGCGCGAGGTCGTTGATATTGACACTCTGCACGCCGATCAGCGCGCCCAACGCTCTTAACGAGGCGTCCTGTTCATCCAGCGCCTGGATTTCTTCGGCCGTGGCCAGCTCATAGCGCGATTCAGCTTCAAGGATGTCGGTGCGCGTGCCCTCGCCCTGCTGGAACAGGTGCTGGTTCTGCTGAAACTGCTGCTCGAAGGCGTTTTTCTTGGCGCGGGCGATCTCGATCTGGTCTTGGGCGAACAACGCTTGGGTGTAATAGCTCAACACCCGCACCAACAGCGCCTGGCTCTTGTCGCGAAAACTTTCATCGGCAAACAGCGCCTGGGCCACACCCTTGCGGTAGTTGGCATAGGCTTCGTAGTCGAACAGCGGCTGCTGCAGGCTGAAGGTCGAGCCGTAGCTGTTGTAATTGCGCGCGTCGCGATAGCTGCCGCCACGCCCGTCAGGCAGGTGGGCTTCGGAGTTGTTGCGCCCCTTGTTGTAGTTGTAGGACAGCCGCGGCAGCAACCCGGCGCGGCCGATGGTGCGGTTTTCCAGGCCGGCGTCGCGCTCCTTGAGCGCGCCGAGGAACACCGGATCGTTGCGCAGAGCCTGCTCGTACACATCGAACGGGCCCATGGCGGCCTGGACAGGCGTACAGCTCAACAGCACGGCAATGAACAGCGGTTTCATGTTCATTCCTCGGTCAACGCAGAGCCGGCGCGGTCGAGCAGCGGCTTGAACAGGTAATTGAGCAACGAGCGCTCGCCGGTACGCACGAACATCTCGGCGGGCATGCCCGGCTTGATCACCAGGCCGTGGAGTGTTTCCAGCGCGGCCTCGCTGACGCTGGTGCGCAGCACGTAGTACGGCGCGCCGGTTTTTTCGTCGAGCAGTTGGTCGGCGGAAATCAGGCTGACCTGCCCCGGCACACGCGGGGTACGGCTCTGGTTGAACGCGGTGAACAGGATGTCGACCGGCAGGTGGGTGCCGACCTTGTCCACCAGGTGGACCGGCAAATGCCCCTCGACTTCCAGCCGCGTGCCCTGTGGCACGATCTCCAGCAAGGTCTCCCCGGCACGCACCACCGCGCCTTCGGTGTGGACGCCGAGGTTGACCGCAATGCCATCGGCCGGCGCGTTGATTTCGCTGTGTTGCAGGTCGAACCCGGCGGACGTGAGTTGCTGCTCCAGGGTCACGCTGCGCAGTTGCGCGTCAGCCAGTTGGCTGCGCACTTCCTTCTGGTATTCGTCGCTGTGCTGCTGCAGTTTGAGCCGCGATTCGAGGATGCCCTGCTCCACTCGGCCGCTTTCGCCGGTGTTCTGCGCCAGGTCCTGTTGCACCTGGGACAGCTGGCGCTGGTACTCCATCAAACGGTTGCGCGGGATGTAGCCATTGTCGGCCAGGGGCTGCAGATTGCTCAGTTGATCGCGCAGGGATTGAGCCTGGGCGCTCAGGTCGCTGCGTGCGCGGCGCATGCCATTGAGCTGCGCCGTGGCGCCGTCGATATTCGCGCGAATCCCCGCCTGTTCACGGGCAAAGGCTTCGCGGCGGCTGCTGAACAGTTGGCGCTGGCCTTCGAGCACCAGGGCCAGCGCGGGGTCCGGGGCGGTGCTGAGTTCGGCGGGAAACACGATGGCCGCGCGATTGTCGCGCTCGCTCTGCCAGCGCGCCACACTGGCCCAGGCCAGGCGGTACTGCGCTTGCAGCGATTGCACATCGGCCTGGTTCTGGGTCTGGTCGAGACGAAACAGCGGCTGGCCCTGTTTGACCGTCTCACCTTCGCGCACCAGGATCCGGCTGACCACACCGGGGCTGAAGGTCTGCACGGCCTTGCGCTTGCCCGAGACCACCACGGTGCCCTGCACCGGAATGCCCTGGTCCAGCGGCGCCAAGCTGGCCCAGAGGAAAAACCCACCGGCGCCGACCACCGTCAGCCACCAGCCCAGACGCACGAAAAAAGCGGCGTCGCGTTGTTCCACAGTGAGCATGCTCATGCGCCTGGATTCCTTGCGGTTTGATACTGACGACTGAAACTGACGCCGGTTTTTTCCTGCGTCGCCGCCTGCTGGCCGGACAACGCGCGCAGCACGTCCTGGCTCGGCCCAAACGCTTGCAGGTGGCCTTCGTTGAGCACCAGCAACTTGTCGGCCTGGGCCAGGGCCGAAGAGCGGTGGGTGACGAGAATCACGCTGCTGCCCTGGGCCTTCAACTGCACGATGGCGCTGGCCAGCGCGGCTTCACCGACGGTGTCGAGGTTGGAGTTGGGTTCGTCCAGCACGACCAGCCGCGGCCCGCCATACAGCGCACGCGCCAGGGCCACCCGTTGCTTCTGGCCGCCGGACAGGCCGCCGCCGTTGTCGCCCAACACGGTGTCGTAGCCTTGCGGCAGGCGCAGAATCAATTCATGCACGCCGGCCTGTTGCGCCGCCTGGACCACTTGCGCCGGGTCGGCATCGCGAAAGCGCGCAATGTTGTCGGCGATGCTGCCGCTGAACAGTTCGATGTCCTGAGGCAGGTAACCGATGTGCGGGCCAAGATCGTCACGGTCCCAGCGATGGATATCCGCGCCATCCAGGCGCACGGTGCCGGCCAGGGTTGGCCATACGCCCACCAGCACCCGCGCCAGCGTGGACTTGCCGGACCCCGACGCGCCCAGCACCCCCAGCACCTCGCCGGCGCCCAGGTGGAAACTGACCTGATGCAGCGTCGCCAGGCGTCGACCCGGCGGGCCGGCGCTGACCTGCTCGAAACTCACCTGGCCCTTGGGGGCGGGCAAGGCCATCGGCTCGACGTCCGGCGCAAATTCGCGCAGCAGTTGGTCAAGCCGCTGATAGGCCAGCTTGGCCGAACTCCACTGCTTCCACACGGCAATCAACTGGTCGATCGGGCTGAGCACCCGCCCCATCAGGATCGAACCGGCGATCATCATCCCGGCGGTCATCTCGCCCTTGATCACCAAGAATGCGCCCAGGCCGAGCACCAACGATTGCAGGCACAGGCGCAGGGATTTGCTCAGGGCGGTGATCACCGAGCCGGTGTCGCTGGCCGCGTTCTGCAAGCCCAGGAACTGCGAATGCACGGCAAACCAGCGCTGGCGCAATGCGCCGAGCATGCCCATGGCCTGGATGGTTTCGGCGTTGTGCAAATGGCTGGTGGCCAGTTGGCTGGATTGCTGGGAGTAACCGCCAGCCTCAGCCAGGGGCTTGTTGGTCAGGTATTCATTGAGGCAGGCCAGGCCGATCAGCAGCAAGGCCCCCGCCGTGGCCAGCACGCCCAGCCACACGTTGAACAGGAAAATCACCAACAGATAAATCGGAAACCACGGCGCATCAAAAAACGCGAACAGCGCCGGCCCGGTGATGAACTGGCGCAGATGGGTCAAATCTGCCAGGGACTGCCCGGCATGCCCCTGGCCGCGTTGCAGGTTGCGTTCGAAGGCGGCTTTATACACGCGCAAGTTGAAGCGCCGTTCCAACTGGCTGCCGATGCGGATCACGATAAAACTGCGGATGACTTCCAGGCTGCCGATAAAGGCGAAGAAACCGACGACCATCAGCGTCAACATCACCAGAGTGGTTTCATTCTGGGAGGACAGCACGCGGTCATACACTTGCAGCATATAAATGGACGGCACCAGCATCAGCAGGTTAATTAATGCAGTGAAACAGCCAACGCTGATCAAAATACTTTTATATTCACCCAGCGCCTTGAATAAAGGCGCAACAACAGGGGGCTTCGCCATGGTGTTTGATCTTCCTTGAACCCAATGACCGGCAATAGTTGCCCCAGCCCCTGAATAAGCGGCGGCCAACTATTAAATTCGAGTTATAGCGTTATAACTGGAAACTAAGGTATTCGTTGCAATGTCACGATATCGCCAGATGGCGTGCGCGCCTGGTATTCGCCGTCGCGCTGACGATTCAAGTGGGTAATCCCGGAACCTTCGGCATTCATCAACCAGATCCCGTCCGGCGTCGGCGACCATGTCAGGGGTTTGTCTCCCAGCCATTGCTCGACGCAGGCCACATCGCCCCCCACGGCGGTGGCTTGCTCCAGCAAATCCAGGGCACAGACCTGATCCTGTCGGTG
Source organism: Pseudomonas veronii (assembly GCF_001439695.1). GTDB lineage: Bacteria > Pseudomonadota > Gammaproteobacteria > Pseudomonadales > Pseudomonadaceae > Aquipseudomonas > Aquipseudomonas veronii. The sequence continues at coordinate 69,392 of NZ_JYLL01000004.1, read as the reverse complement.
CAGTTGCCAATGTCCGGCCAACTGCGCGGTGGTGGGTAAAACGAGACTGCTAGCCATTGCGTGGGCTCCTGCCGACACGAACAACACCTGTAGGACACAGGCGATCAAATGCACAAAGCGCGGCATGTGTATGCCCCTCCTGGAAGCGCGGCGCCACAACGCCGCGCCGGTGCATCAGGCCACGATGTCGCTGACCGCTGCCTGGCCCACGGTGGTGACGAGGAAATCCGCCACGCCGTGCCCGGAGAAGTCCACAGCCAAGGTACCCAGGTGGGTGCCAGAGGCATAGCTCAATACCGCGTCGCCGGCATGCCCGGTGAACGCGTTGACGAAGCTCAGGCCCGCACCTTTGGTGATGCCGCTCAGGTCGATCTTGTCGGCGCCGCTGGTGAAGTCAAAGATCTTGTCCGCCGCACCAGGCTTGGAATCGGAACTGGCACCGAACACAAAGGTGTCGTTGCCGGCGCCGCCCCACAGTTGGTCGGCACCGCCAGCGCCGTAGATGAGGTCGTTGCCGGCCCCGCCCTTGATCAGGTTGGCGGCAGTGTTGCCGATGATCAGATCGTTGCCCGCGCCGCCGAAGGCGTTTTCCACGGTGACGCCCTTGGCGATGGACACGTTGCCCACCAGGCCGCCAACGTCGGAAAACGAGGTCTCATTGAGGTTGATCTTCTGGTTCTGGGTAAAACCGGAAAAATCCAGGGTGTCGTTGCCACCGCCGTCCCAGACCGAAAACACCAGCTTGTCGGCGTTGGCGGTGGCGCTGAGGAAATCACGCCCGGTGTTGGAGTTGAAGCCGTAGGTGGTGTCGCCAGCGCGGGTGGCGTAGTTCGCGCCGTAAAGCTTCTGGATCGCCGCGATATCGTCGATCAACGGCCCGGAGGCATAGGCCTCGACCCCGCCCTTGCTGAAGTTCTGGTTGGTGTTGCTCTCGCTCCAGTAACTCATGAGGCTGTAGCCGCGCGTGTCCTGTCCATAGGTCGCGTCGTTGTAGGTCGGGTTGCCGTTCCCGGCGTTGTAGTCGCCGGGGTGAGCCAGGCCCAGGGTATGACCGATCTCGTGGGTCAGGGTCTGCCGGCCGTAGTTGTTCAGGTCCGGGGTCTTGTTGGGTGTGTAGCTGCTGTTGGTCAGGTACCACGAGGTGCCGTCGTAGCCCGCGCCGGTGCCGGGCAGGTAGGCGAAGGCCGCCGCGCCGTCCTGGCCGCCGCTGTAGTTGCCGAAGGTCATATGCCCATCGCCGCCGCTGGCCTTCTCGGTGAAGGCAACGTTGGCGACATCCGACCAGGACTGCATGGCCAGTGCGGCCTGGGCTTTCTGCTGGCTGTTGAACTGGCTGAAGCCCGAGATGCCATGCTTGTTCAGCGTGCTCGAGGAGGCCGAGGTCAGGAAGGTGTAGGTCAGGTCGATCTTGCCGTTGCCGTCGACGTCCCGGTACGCGGCGCCGTCGCGCAGCAGCTGGGTGGCGGCCTGGTCAACGGAGTAGGAGGGTTTGCCATTGATCGTGAGGTTGCCGCCACGGTCGTACAGATGGCTGAAACTATCGATTTGCGTATACGCAGTGCTGGCTTGCGCGGCAGACACAATAGCCTGGTCTTTTACTTTTGACATAAACGTACTTCCTTGTGTGCAAGTGCATCAGTCTTGGGTCGATAGGAACCCCGCTGGCGAGATCGTCCTATCACTCGCCTCTTTTGAAGGCGTCACGAAACTGACACAACTTGAAATCTTTCGTCTACATCTATTTACGCAGTGAAAACCGACAAGCCGGCAACTTAAGCAAGTCGCGTGCAATGTTTGTAGGGGGTTAGTTGCTTTTGTCCGACAAAAAGCACCGCGCTGTTATTTAAATATTAAATAGCGGTAAAGCCGCTCAACTTGAGCGGCGCACTTGTTTAGATGGATCCAATATATTGTCACGGTGTCATTCGCCGCATTAAAGAGCCAGCATCTTTATAAATACACCGGATTATCGGCAGCTGTTCCAGCCCGTCTCGCGCAATGCCTGCAACAGTGTTTCACCGTCCAGACCCGGCACCCGCACCCCGTCGTCGGTGGTCATGCTCTCACCGGCCAGCATGGCGTTGACGATCGCCTCCTCCACCGCCTCCGCCGCGGCGAGGAACAGCGGGGACATATGATCGTTATTGACCATCTGCACCGCGCTGCTGAACGCCAGGTCCTTGCGCCCATAGTCCGCCGGGGGCAGCGCCTGATTGCCGGTGGCGAAGGCCAGGAACAGGTCGCCGCTGGAGTCCTCGGTGCCGCCGCCGGTGCGCGCAATGCCGATGGACGCGCGTTGCGCCAGGCGCCGGCATTGATGGGGCAGCAACGGCGCGTCGGTGGCCAGGATCACCACAATCGAGCCCATGCCCGGCGTGCCCCGCTCGGCGAACGGCGATGGGATCGTCATCAACTGCCGGCCCACCGGGTAGCCGTCAACCCGCAGTTCCTGGCGCTTGCCATGGTTGGCCTGCACCAGCACGCCGACCGTCCAGCCGCCCTGCTCCGCCGGCAACCGGCGCGACGCGGTGCCGATGCCGCCCTTGAATTCATGGCAGATCATCCCGGTGCCGCCGCCCACTGCACCTTCCTGTACCGGACCACTTTCGGCGTGGTCCAGCGCCTCGCGCACATGCGCAGGCTTGACGTGCTGGCCCCAGATATCGTTCAGCAGGCCGTCGTAGGTTTCCATCACCACCGGCATGCACCAGTACACGGCCGGGTCCGCCAGACGCTCGCGCTCCAGGGCAATCAGGGTGTCGCGCACAATGCCGAGGCTGTGGGTGTTGGTGATCGCCAATGACGTGGTCAACAGCCCTGCTTCGCTGATCCACTCCAGGCCCGTGGCGTCGCCATTGCCGTTGAGCACGTGATACCCGGCAAAGCACGGCTGCTGCCGCGCCTCGCCGGCACGCGGCTGGACCACTGTGACGCCGGTACACACCTGTTTACCGTCGACGCGGGTCTTGAGCGTGCTGTGGCCGACCCGGACGCCGGGAACATCGGTGATGGCATTCAACGCGCCGGGCGTGCCCAGCCCCAACGTGATGCCCAATTGACGTGCGCGCATAACCACTCCTTACAGTTTCTGATACGCCGGACTCAACCGGCCACTGATGCAATACAGAATCACCGACAGCGCCAGCAAGCCGATGATGACCATGATGTCGCGCACCGAAGCCTCCGCGATCAAGGTCATCAACAGATACCCGGCGCCCAGCACCGCCAGCAATGCCGGCAGCGGCCACAAGGGCATGCGATACGGATGTGCGCGCTCACGCAGCAGCACCCGGCTCATCAGCGCACTCAAGGCCACGATCAGGTACACCAGCATGATCAGCAGCACACTGAACGAGGTGAGGTCCGCCAGGTTGGAGCTGAAACTCAGCAGCGCCGAAGGGATCGCCAGGAACAGCGTCGCCAGCCAGGGCGAATCCCAGCGCGGGTGAATGCGCGTGAACAGTTTGTTGATGGTCGGCGTCCACAGGGCGTCGCGGCCGCTGCTGAATACCACGCGGCCGATCTGGATCACAATGGCGACGATGGCGTTGAACACCGAGAGGAAGATCCCGGCACTGACCAGGCGTGACAAGGTTTCGTTGCCATGGCTGGTCAGCAGGTAGCCGATGGGGTCGGGGCTGCTGATCATCGCACTCAGCGACGGCGCGCCGATCAGCAGCGCCGTGATCGGCACCAGTTCGATCACCACCACCAGCCCCAGGGACCACAACACCGCTTTGTGTACGCCCTTGCCGCCGCATTTCATGTCTTCGGCCAGCAGCACCGCCGGCCCGTAGCCATTGAAGGAGAACAGGCCGATGCCGACCGCGCCGATCACCAGGGCCCAGGGCGCCAGGTGCAACATGCCGTTTTCGACGATCTGCGGCTGAAACAGCACGCTGACCGGCTGCACCGGATGGCCGAAGCCGAGGAACACGATCACCAGCAAGGCCGCCACTTCCAGCAACAGGCAAGTGCCGGTGATCCAGGCATTGAGCTTGATATTGAGGATGCCCAGGGCGTAACTGCACACCACAATGACCAGCGCAACGGTCTGGGCATCGAACCGGGTGCCCAGGGCGTTATTCAAGTAGGTCGCCGCGCCCGTGGCCAGTACCGGTGGGATAAACAGCAACATCACCAGTACCGTCAGGAACGTCGCATAGCCCGCCATGCCGCCGAATACCCGCTTGGCATACACATATTCACCGCCAGCGCTGTTGTGGGCGCGGCCCAGTTCGGCGTAGCAAAAGGCGAACATCAGCGCGAGCAAGGCGGCCATGACAAAGGCCAGGAACACGCCGCTGCCGGCCTGTTGAATGGCGAACGGGGCGATCACGAACACCGAACTGGCGGGCGTCACCGCCGAAACGGTAATGGCCACCACATCGAAGACGCTCAGGGTGGGCTTGAGCACGCCGTCAGGCGCGGGGGAAGCACTCATATCGTTATCCTCTGTCGTTGTTTTTGGTGTGAGGCAGAAACGAAAAGTCTGAAAGTCGTGGGATATGTTTCCCACTCAATGATCGCGAAGTTAAAGCCAGAGCTGTTGTCAGCCAATTCCCCTATTGGCGTACTCCCCTTGACGACACCCGGCAAAAGCCGAACCCTTGGCCGATCTTTTGATGAGGGGAACCTGTGACATGAGCCTGTTCAGGGAAGTCGGCATGCATGCGGGGCTGGGGCGCACCCTGTCACAGATCGGCAGCGAGCGATTCTGGAAACAGCTGGTGCTGTTGTTGCACCAATGCCTGCCGTTCGATAACGCCCTGGCGATTTTCTACCCGCTCGACGGCCTGCCCCAGGCCCTGGAGGAATACGACGCCCAGCCCAGCAGCAAACCGGCGTCGATGCTGGTGTACCTCAACGGCCTGTACGTGCTCGACCCGTTTTTCCAGGCCTGTCGCGAAGGGTATGCCAGCGGCGTGTACCGCCTGGAGGAAGTGGCGCCGGACCATTTCCGCCAGAGCGAATACTTCCTCAACTACTTCCACGACAACGTGCTGGAAGACGAGGTGCAATTCATCCTGCAACTACCTGGCGCGGGCACATTGTCGCTGTCATTGGGCATGCAGCGGCGCTTCAGTGCTGAAGAAACCGGGCTGCTGACCACCTTGGCCGCGTGGGTGCTGCCGTTGATGCAGCAGCATTGGCAGCAAAGCACCCAGCGTGTACCGGCAGCGCAGGCGATGGCCAGCCAGATTCGCGATGCGCTGAGCCATTTCGGCTGCGGCGTGCTCTCGGACCGCGAGCTGGAAGTCGCCCGCCTGGTATTGCGCGGGTTCTCCTCCAAGGCCATGGCCGAGCGCCTGAGTATCTCGCCGGATACGGTCAAAGTGCATCGCCGGCATCTGTACGCCAAGCTGGATATTTCTTCGCAGCCGGAGCTGTTCTCGTTGTTTATCCAGTCGTTGGGGCATGACCTGGAAAACCCCTGAATCCAAATGTGGGAGGGGGTTTACGTCCTCCCACATCAGTTCTTCAGCGCCCGGTACGAATGGTGTTCCACACCCGCGTGCGAACCCGGTCGATATTCAGCGGCATCGCTTCCAGCGCGAACAACTTGCCCATCATTTCCGCGCTTGGGTAGATCTTGGTATCGGCCTTGATTGCCGGGTCCACCAGGCTGTCCGCCGCACTGTTGCCGTTGGCGTAATGAACGGAGTTGGTGATGTCGGCCATCACTTGGGGCTCCAGCAAGTAGTTCATGAAGGCATACCCGGCCTTTTCATCCGGGGCGTCGGCGGGCATGGCCACCATGTCGAACCAGATCGCGGCGCCTTCCTTGGGGATCTGATAGCCGATGTTCACGCCATTCTTGGCTTCCTTGGCGCGGCTTTCGGCTTGCAGCACGTCGCCGGAGAAACCGACGGCCACGCAGATGTCGCCATTGGCCAGGTCGCCGGTGTATTTCGAGGAGTGGAAGTACGCCACGTAGGGGCGAACTTTCATCAGCAGCGCCTCGGCTTTCTTGTAGTCCTCAGGCTTCTTGCTGTGGGGTGGCAGCCCCAGGTAATTCAGAGCGATCGGCAACAATTCCGGGCCATTGTCGAGGATGGCCACCCCGCATTTGCTGAGCTTTTGCATGTATTCGGGCTTGAAGATCAGGTCCCAGGAATTCACAGGCGCGTTATCGCCCAGCACTGCCTTGACCTTGTCGATGTTGTAGCCGATGCCGGTGCTGCCCCACAGGTACGGGAAGCCGTGGGCGTTGCCCGGGTCGTTGTTTTCCAGGGCCTTGAGCAGCACCGGGTTGAGGTTCTTCCAATTGGGCAATTGGCTCTTGTCGAGCTTCTTCAGGGCGCCGCCCTGGATCTGCCGCGCCATGAAGTGGTTGGAGGGGAACACCACGTCATAGCCGGAGTTACCGGTCATCAACTTGCCGTCGAGGGTTTCGTTGCTGTCGTACACGTCGTAGCTGAAACCGATGCCGGTTTGTTTCTGGAAGTTCTTCGTGGTGTCCGGCGCAATGTAGCTCGACCAGTTGTAGATCTTCACCGTCTCGGCGGCCTGACTGATAGCGGCCACCAACATCAAGGGCAACAGGGCAATGGCTTTCATGGTTCGATTTCCTGGCGGTTTTAGGGCTGTTTTTATGGCAGGCGATCAAGGATCAAAGCGTTACAGGATCAATACATAGGTCTTGCGCACGGTTTCCTGGATATCCCAGGTTCCGCTGCTGTTGGCCGGCAACATCAGTGCATCGCCGGCTTGTAGGTGGACGATTTCACCGTCGTCAGGGGTGAAGGTGCAGCGGCCCTGGATAAAGTGGCAAAACTCCTGGGCTTTGATCTGTCGACGCCAGCGGCCAGGGGTACAGGCCCAGATACCGGTTTCGACGCCGTCGCTGCGCTCGACGCTCAAGGTCGACGCCACGGCGATCGGCTCGCCCAGGGGCACGGCGACCGGTGACGAATCCGGCAGGTGGGCATTCAGCGCGTCTTTGAATTGAGTGATGCTCATGGGGCTACCTGTGTGAGTGGAACGGCTCAGTGCATGAAACTTTCCATGAACCCGGCCACGCCGATCGCCAACTTGCGGCGCCAGGGCGCGGTATTGGGGTTGGCCAATACCTGGTCCTCATGGACAAAACTGCGAATGATCGCGTTGTAGCCCAGCCAGCGGCACGGCTCCGGCTCCCAGGCCTTGAGCGCCTCCAAGCCACGCTCGCGGATCACCCAGGGTTGATGGGTCAACGGCGTCTCCTGGCCCAGGATCAGGTCGGCCAGGGTGCGGCCGCCCAGGTTGGTGGCACCGACGCCCTCCCCGCCGTAGCCGCCGGACAGTGCGATGCCGGTGGCGTGATGGCAGAGCATGTGTGGTCGGAACTGGCGCGACATGCCGAGGTTGCCGCCCCAGGAGTGGGTAATCCGCACGTTTTTCAACTGTGGGAACAGCTCGCCGAACAGGTAGCGACGCAGCGCCACTTCGCTGTCGGTCAAATCGAAGTCGTGGCGCAATTTGCCAGCAAACTGATAACCGCCACGGGCACCGAACACCAGACGGTTGTCGGCCGAGCGCTGGCCATAGGTGACCTGGCGGCTGCTTTCGCCGAAGGCCTGGCCATGCCTCAGGCCGATTTCGTCCCAGGTGCTGGCGGGTAATGGCTCGGTGGCGACGATCAGGCTTTGCACCGGCAGTTGGTAGCGACCCAACGGCGCCAAGGTGGTCGCGTAGCCCTCCACGGCCGGCACCACCCAGGCGGCACGCACGCCGGCTTTTGCAGTGCGCAGGCGGCCGGACTGCCAATGGGTAACGGGCGAGTTTTCGTAGATCTTGACGCCCATGCGTTCCACCACCCGCGCCAGGCCGCGGACCAACTTGGCTGGGTTGATCGTCGCCACATGGGGCGCATAAACCGCGCCAAAGGGCTTGGCGATTCGCAGTTGCTCAGCCAGTTGTTGCGGGTTCAGCCAGCGGTAGTTGGCCTCGGTGAGGCCTTGGGCGTAGAGCTTGTCCAGATAAAGGCGCAGGCTGCTTTCCTGCTCGGGGTAACGCGCGGCGCAGTACAGGGCGCCGCCCTTGCGGTAGTCGCAGTCGATGCCTTCGCGGGCCAGCACCTGCGCCACTTCGTCGGGAATGCCGTGCAGCAGGTCAAACGAAGCACGCCGCTGCTCGGGCGTGAGGCCGGCGAGTAAACGGTCTTCCCCCAACAGGTTGCCCATCAACCAGCCGCCATTGCGCCCGGACGCGCCGAAACCGGCGGTTTGCGCCTCGATGATGGCAATGTTCAGCTCGGGCGCCTGGCGCTTGAGGTAATACGCGGTCCACAGACCGGTGTAACCGGCGCCGATGATGGCCACGTTGACGTCCAGGTCGTGCTCCAGAGACGGCCGCGCCAGCAGCGGGTCGTCCAACTGGTCCATCCATAAACTGATAGTGCGCCATGCCGACATGCCAGGTTCCCCTACCTCGTTTCGATAGGCTGGATCCTAGAGTGGGATGTCAGGGGCTGTCTTGCGCGCGTGCACGCAGGGAAATGTTGGCGCGACCTGCTGCCCCGTCAACGCCGAATGATTGGCGCTAACCGACGCGGGCAGAGGCTGCGGGGCCGACTATTTATTCTACCCCTTGAAGGAGTACTGGACGTTTACGATAGTCGTTCGACCGCCAACACTGAACTCACAACTCACTACCCCGAATAACTGTTTAAGGGGGATGCTCCTGGTGAGCGACACCTCGCCTTTGTCAGCTGTATAGCTGTTACCGGTTTGATGGTCGACGTAAATAACATCTTTAACACTCTCCCCGCCCACGTGGTATGTACCCGTCGAAATGGTGGGCGGTGTGAGTTGCACTTGAACCGCTTCGAATTTATCCGGGTTCTCGTCAACGGTTCGGGCACCGAAAAATCTCAGCGCACCGTCTTGCTCATCCATAGACACACGGTCCGCTTGAAAGGTGTGACCCGTTCCGTCGATGTTAATGATTCCGTCCATGCGGCCTTCACTCTCTGGACCGTTCGGGTGCGCGGATTTATTGTGCTTAGACATAGCGACACTCCAACTGAAAGAAAAGATGCCTGGGCATTACACTACGAATCCGCGAATGAAAAACCTGTCGAACATGACAGGTTTAACCCACATCTTTTTTATTGCCAGTTGATCTAGCCGACTCGCCCTCAAAGCGCCCTTTAATGTAAGCCTTCGGCGTCAGGCCGGTGTGCTGGCGAAAAGCGCTATAAAACGCCGATAACGAATTGAACCCCGCCGCATAGGCCAAGTCGTCCACGCGTATGGGCGGCCTGGCTTTATCCAGCGCAGCCAGCAAATGCACGAGCCGAGCCTGATTGACATAGCGATAGAAGGTTTGCCCGAGGACTTGATTGAGCAAGTAGGAAATCTGATTGCGACTGTAACCGCACTCCTTGGCAACCCGTTGCAGGTCCAACTCCGGGTCCAGGTAGGGTTGTTGCTGCTGGAAGTAGTGCTGCAGGTCGTTGGCCATATGCCCTAGTTGCTGGGGCGACAGGCCCAGGCGGCTGACGCTCGGGCGCGTGGTTTGGGGGCTGTGCTCATGCACCAGTGACGCATATTCGTTGACCCGCCAGATCAGCCCGTCGCGCACGGTGATGGCCTCACTGGTACGGAACGACACCAGGCCCTGCCCGCCGCGCAGGGTGATGCGGTACTGGATGAACGCGGTGTCGCCATCGGCGCGAATGCGGTCCATGTGCTCGATGGCCTCGTCGGGCCCGCGCGGCATGCTGGCTTGCAGGTACTCGCGCAGTTCGGCGTAGCCGACGACGCGGTTCTGGAAGAAGTCGTGGTACTGGATGTGCGGATGGTAGTAAGACATCACGCCATCCAGGTCGCGATGACGCCAGCACAGGTGGTGGCGCGTCACTAGCTCGCGCGTGGCGTGGGTGTGCTGGCAATCATCGTCCGCGGCGGTGTGGGGCATGCATGGCTCTACGACGGGTAAAAGGTGGAGGTTGCCGAATTTCAGCGCTGCCATCAATGGCCGACGGCAACTTCTGACTAATGGCCTTTTGCCCAGCCTTTAGCAAGACATGACACACGTCAAGCTATAGGAAAAGAACCGCCGAACGGGGAGAAAAAACTGCCCTTGCATTTATGAACGAATGCTATTTTTACACTCTCACTCGCTGTGACCAGTGACGGTCATGGCCCCCTGCCGCGAGCTAAAGGAAGCGCTCAATGAACAAGGTGGGCAACATGAACAAAGTGACATTCCCCAACGCCTGCCAGCTGATGCGCTGGCATTTCCATCCCATGGGCTTCGAAGGGAGCATGGACGCTCCCGGCAGTATGGTCGCGCGTCTGTTCGACCGCGCCAGCGGCGAGACGCTGATCGCCATCGCTGGCATCCCCTGCGCCACCGTGATGAATGCTACCGATGTAGAGCGCATCATCGAAGCGGTGGAAGCGGAGCTGGAGTGTTTTGTGCCGCCACATTTGTTAAGGGCTTGAACACGACCAGCGGTGCGCCAGTCGAGCGGTCTATCGACTGATGCACCGCTATTGCGGGCAAGCCCCTACATAGGGCCTGTGCCAGACAGTGCTTAGCGCTGATCGTCAAAGAACGCTTTCCTGGCGTCGACCCGCTCCGAGGCCTTCGGCACATTCACGGCCTGGCCCTCGGGTTTTTCCACATACCAGTAGCAATGGCTGACCGCGCGGGTAATGCCGACATACGCCAGGCGCAGCACTTCGTCTTTTTGCGCGTTGTCGTAGGGTTCGGTGTCGCCGGCCTTGCCCAGGCCCGCCATGCGGTACACCTGGTTCTTGTACGGCGAACGGGTGACATGCTGGCAATCCCCAAGCAGGAACACCGCATCCGCCTGCAGGCCTTTGGCGCTGTGATAGGTCAATTGCTTGAGCCTGCGCGCCGCGGGCGGCAAGCTAGAATCCACATTAACTACAGATTGAATATGCTCATTAATCAATAACTTATCGCTACTTTTTCGATACAGCATTAACACCGAATCGCCCTTCTGATAGTGCTCCTGCAGGCGCCGGCCCAAGGCCGCATCGTCGCGTTCCAGTACCGTAACGGGCACCAACGCCTTGGGTATGCCGCTGGCTTTGGCCTTCTTGCCGGGGATCGCCGGCGCGGCGCGCACAATGTGTTCGGCGGCATCGATGATGTGCTGATGGCTGCGATAGTTCTCGCCGAGCATGACGCGGGTGGTACTCGGTGCCGGGAATTCCTGGTTGAACTGCATGAAGTACTTCGGCGAACTGCCGCGCCAGCCATAGATCGACTGCCAGTCATCCCCTACGCACAGCAGTGACGAATGCTGGGCGCCACGTCCTACATGCATGGCTGGCCCACGGCTGCGGATTTCACGCAGGCTGGCGCGCAGCCAGGAGACGATCTGCGGCGAGACGTCCTGGAACTCGTCGATCATCAGGTGTGACAGCGGCCGCAACAGAGGGTCGCTGAGCAGCTTGAGGTTTTCCGGGGTGTTTTCGCCAAACAGCGAGAACATGCGGTTGTAGGTCATGATCGGCGGCGACTGGTCGAGCAGATGGTCTTCCAGGGCTTTCCAGAAAATGCTCAAGGCCTCGAAGAAGGCGCGGTCCGGATCGTCTTTGGCGAAACTCATCTGGCCCACGGCACTGGGCACGTCCAGACCGAGGTTCTCGATGAAACCTGCGGCCATGACAAAACAGTCCAGCAACGGCGCCGACGCCAGCTCGCCTTTGACCTTGTAATCGAACCCCGGCCCCGCACTGGCATCACCGGCCAGGCTGCTTAAAAGACGCTTGGATGACTCATAACTATCCAGCCATATCAAAGGCTTACGGCAGAATGCTTGAAACAGGGTGCGCTTGACCGCCCATTCCGCACGCACCGACAGCTTGGCATTGGGGCGGCTGAGCTGGGCGTTTTCCCGCGAATCGAAGCCCAGCACGACCCAGGCATCCAGCTCGGGAATATAGCCATGGCAATGGAATTGCGCGCCATTGATCTCCACGGTCTGGCGACTCGGCTCGATCCCTTTGATCGGCCAGGCGCCCGCGCGAAACCACAGGTCTTCAATCACGTCACACAGCTCTTCATCGCGCTTGGCGGCCAGTTCTGTCACGGCCATGCGCTTCTGCACGTCCGGGTGATCACGCTCCAGCTCCTTGAGCTGCAAACCATGGCGCGCCAGCGGTGCAATCAGTTCGCGAAAGCGCGTGTGCTGGCCGTACAGCCGGTGGTAGCAGGCGTTCATCTGCTGGCGTTGCGCCTCGTTGAGGCGCAGGTCGAACGGGTTGCTGTCTGCGTCCTCGAAGCCCGCACTGAGGTTCTCGAACGCCTGCAGCCGCTCGAAGCCCGGCAGGCTGCGCACCATCGGCAGGATGCGCGAGTGAAAGGTCCGCACCACGGCCTGGGCTTCTTTGATATCAAGAGGTTGCCCCCATAAGCTGAGCACTTCCATGAGCTTGTTGATGAAGTCCTTGCGCGACTCACGGGTGAACGTCACCACGGTCATCGAGCTCAGCTCGAAACCCAGGTAATGGGTGAGCAGCAGGATACGCAACACCAGCGAGGTGGATTTGCCCGCACCGGCACCGGCGATCACCGAGGTGGACGGCGTGTCGCTGAAGATCATCTTCCATTGCGCGGCGCTGGGCTGCGCGTGAGCCGGCAGCAAGCGTGCCACATCGGCCTTGATGCGTTTTTTCAGATCGGCCGTGAGGGGCAGCCGCCAATCATCGAACAGGTTGTCATCCACCCCCGGCGCACGGTGTTCTTCCGGGCGGAAGTCGCGAATCAGCAGGACCTGCCGGCCTTCTTCGATGCCGTCGGCCTTGCCCTCGCGATAGCCGTACTCCACACCCGCCTCGTGCCCACTGCGAAAACCGTCGGCCTGCCCATGCAGCCAGGAAAACCGGTGTTGTGCGCGCAAGCGGGTCAAGCCATGCCCGAACAAGCGGGCGGCGAGCCGTTTCAACCATGGCATTTCGGCCAGGGGGCGCAATTCAGGGGGCAGATCAGGCTGTTGCTGCGGCACGCGGACTCCTGCGATGTGCTGGGTGTTGACGAGTGCGCCATGGTCGCCGGAATCGCCGCGCAGTTCCAGCCAATTGCTTTGCCGTCATGCAGTTAGGCGATGAAGTGAAAGTCAAAACATCCGAAACCAATCCAATTGATCGATAGGAATAAGGCATTTTTTACGCTTTTTATCGATCATGCACTGTTGGATGATGACCCCATCAACTGGAGACGATCATGCTCGAATTACGACCTTTCACCGCCCTGGGCGGCGCCCATCATGGCTGGCTTGACGCCCATCATCACTTTTCATTCGCTGAGTACCACGATCCCCAGCGCATGCACTGGGGCAACCTGCGGGTCTGGAACGACGACATCATCGCGCCCGGCACCGGGTTTCCCCAGCACCCGCATCGCGACATGGAAATCATCACCTATGTGCGCGAAGGTGCCATCAGCCATGCCGACAACCTCGGCAACAAGGGCCGCACCGAGGCGGGTGACGTGCAGGTCATGAGCGCCGGCACCGGGATTGCCCACAGCGAATACAACCTGGAAGCCACCCCCACCAAGATTTTCCAGATATGGATCATCCCCAACGAAGCCGGCCTGCCGCCGTCATGGGGCGCCAAGCCGTTTCCGAAAGGTGACCGCGAAGGGTTTGTGACCCTGGCCAGCGGCAAGGCCGGTGACAGCGAGAGCCTGCGCATTCGTGCGGATGCGCGCCTGGTGGCGGCCAACCTGAAAGCCGGGGAAACTGCCGAATACCGCCTGGACAGCGGGCGTCGCGCCTACCTGGTGCCGGCGACGGGGGTGATTGAGGTCAATGGCTTGCGCGCGCACGCGCGAGACGGTGTCGCGGTGGAAGATGAACAGCTGTTGCGCGTGACCGCGATAGAAGACAGCGAGATCGTGCTGGTCGACCTGGCCTGATCTCGAGGCGAAATGTAGGCGCGGGCTGACCCGCGCCTATATTGACTGAGGCGTGTCAGCCAGCGCTGATTGCACCGTCAACCAGTACCTGCGCCTCTTGCACCAGTTGCTTGAGGTGATCTTCACCGATGAAGCTCTCGGCGTAGATCTTGTAGATGTCCTCGGTGCCCGATGGCCGTGCGGCGAACCAGCCGTTTTCGGTCATGACTTTCAAACCGCCGATCGCCTGGTTGTTGCCCGGCGCATGGCTGAGGATCTGCTGGATGCGCTCCCCGGCCAATTCGGTGGACGTCACCTGCTCCGGCGACAGTTTGCCCAGCAACGCCTTCTGCGCCGGGGTGGCCTTGGCGTCGACGCGAATCGCGAACGGTTCGCCCAGAGCGTCGGTCAGGCCACGGTAGATCTGGCTGGGGTCCTGGCCTTTGCGCGAGGTCATTTCTGCCGCGAGCAGCGCCGGGATCAAACCGTCCTTGTCGGTGCTCCACACGGTGCCGTCCTTGCGCAGGAACGAAGCGCCGGCGCTTTCCTCACCGCCAAAACCCAGCGAACCGTCGAACAGACCGTCGGCAAACCACTTGAAGCCGACCGGCACTTCGTACAGGCGCCGTCCGATGCGCGCCGCGACGCGATCGATCAAGCCGCTGCTGACCACGGTCTTGCCCACGGCCGCATCGGCGCGCCAGCCGGGACGGTTCTGGAACAGGTAGTCGATGGACACGGCCAGGTAATTGTTCGGCGCCAACAGGCCGCCGGACGGGGTGACAATGCCGTGGCGATCGTGGTCCGGGTCGCAGGCGAAGGCCACGTCGAAACGCTCCTTGAGTCCGATCAAGCCCTGCATGGCGTAGCTGGACGACGGGTCCATGCGGATCTGGCCATCCCAGTCGACGCTCATGAAGCGGAAGGTCGGATCGACTTCGGTGTTGACCACGTCCAGGTTCAAGCGGTAGTGCTCGGCAATCGCCGACCAGTAGCGCACCCCGGCGCCGCCCAGCGGATCGACGCCCAAACGCAGGTCGGCGCTGCGAATGGCGTCCATGTCGATCACATTGATCAGGTCGGCCACGTAGCTGTTGAGGTAGTCATGGCGATGGGTGGTGTCGGCTTTGAGCGCTTGGGCGTGGGTGATGCGTTTGACCCCGGCCAGCCGATTGGCCAGCAGCTCGTTGGCCTTGGCCTCGATCCATTTGGTGACGTGGGTATCGGCCGGACCGCCGTTGGGCGGGTTGTACTTGTAGCCGCCGCTTTGCGGCGGGTTGTGGGACGGCGTGATGACAATGCCGTCGGCCAGGCCGCTGGTGCGACCGCGGTTATAGCAGATGATGGCGTGGGAAATGGCTGGGGTCGGCGTGTATTCATCGCCCTCGGCGAGCATCACATGCACACCGTTGGCCGCCAGGACTTCCAGCGCGCTGGCCCCCGCAGGCGTCGACAATGCATGGGTGTCGAGGCCGACGAACAACGGCCCGTCGATACCTTGGGCTTCGCGGTACAGGCAGATGGCCTGGCTGATGGCGAGCACATGCCATTCGTTGAAGCTCAGTTCGAACGAGCTGCCCCGGTGCCCGGAAGTCCCGAACGCGACGCGCTGGGTGGAGATCGCTGCATCAGGCTGACCGGTGTAATAGGCCGTAACCAGTCGCGGGATATCTACCAGCAACTGGGCTGGCGCCGGTTTGCCCGCAAAAGGACTGATTGTCATGCATAAACCTCGGAAAGAAGGATTCGGAAAAAATGACAGTTTACTGAGAGTTGGACTGCCGCGCGATGTTATAGATCCCACGCCAGCAAGAGATTTTTCACACGTTAGGCGCTCTGCGCCTGCAACAAGGCCTGCGCCAGCGCATCCAATGCCGCGTCCAGGTTCGGGTGCCCGTTGAACGCATGGCTCAGCCGTAGTTGCTGATGATGCAAGCCACTGAGGCTGAACAATTCCCCCGGGGCAATCACCACCTGTTGCGCCAGCAGGCGCTGGAACACCTGGCGCATGTCCACCGGCGCCGACGCGTGCAGCCAGAAACTCGCCCCGGCCAGCGGCATGCGGTAAGTCACCCGCCCTGCCAGGCGCTGATCCAGGCGCTGGCTCATGGCGTCGGCCTGTTCACGCAGGCGCTGGCGCAACGTCTGCAGGTGCTGGTCCAGCCGCCCGCTTTGATACAGGTGGGCAATTGCGCGTTGGCGGATCGACGACAGGCGAAACGAACGCAGCAGGAACTGGCGCTGCAGCTCACTGCTCAGGTGGCGTGACAGTACATAGCCGAACGGTGCTTCCGGGCCGAGTACTTTTTCGAACGACGAAAATACAATCAGCCGTTCGGGGTTGACCTGATTGCGCAGCGCCGTGTGGTTCTGCGCAAAACCCAACTCGCCAAAGGTGTCATTCTCCAGCAGCCAGCAGCCATATTCTTCGAGCAACTGAGCCACCCGCAAGCGCTCATAGTTGAGCATGACGTTGCCCGACGGCATGCCCACCACCGACGACAGCAGCACCAAGTGGACGGGCTCATGGCGCAACAGGTGTTCGAGCCGCGCCAGGTCCAGGCGACCGTCGACCTGCCAGGGCAACTCAATGACGCGCACGCCGGCAGCCTGCAGCAGGCGCAGTATTAACCAGTCGCAGGGGGACTCGACCAATACCGCGGCGCCCTTGAGACCCAGTACATCAATGAGTATTTCCAATACACCGCGCAGATCGGCACCGATGTAGACGTCATCGGCCTGCCAGCAGCGGGTCGGCGATGAGGTGTAACGCGCCGCCAACGCGGCGCGCAGCTCCCAGACGCCGCAAGGCTGCGACCAGGGTTGCAGCTGGCGTGGGTGGCGGCGCACCAGTTGGCGTTCGAGCATCAGCAATGCGCCGTCCAGCGCTCCCAGCAGCGCCGGTTCATCGCCGCTGAGTACCACCATTCCGGGCCGCCGCGCCGCCGCATACAGGCGCTCCAATAGATCGGCGCCCGCCGCCATCAGCGGATTGGCTGCCACGGGCCAGGCGAAATAACCCGATTTGGCCACCGAATACACCCGCCCTTCCTTTTCCAGCAGGGAGTACGCGTATTGAATCGTCGAGATCGACACATTCAGGCGCGTCGCCAACTGCCGCAAAGAAGGCAGTTTGACGGGCATGTCCAGGCTGACTTCGTTGATCAGGTTGATCATGTAGCGGTACACCGCCTGGTAGGCGAAATCCGCCTGCCGCTCACCTCGCAGGTTCATGACTGTCTACCTGGACGCACACACCGACGCACCCGCCTAGCGCCCGAACAACTGAAACGCCCGCGCCTCGGCGTTGGTCTGCAGGCGTGCGGCCCGGCGCTTGCGCGCATCGGCGCCCTGTTCAACCGCCAACGGGCGCTTGCGGTAAAGGTGCTGGAGCAGAGGCAGCGGCAAGCCGCTGGTGTCGATCGCCCATTGCTGCAGCATGTCGGCAGCCGGCTTGCCCTGGAGCACCTTGTGCAACTCGGGGAGTGCCACCAGCATGCCGGGGTGGCATTGACGCAGGTAACCCTCCAGCCGCTCACCATGATGGGTGAAGGGCGAGAACAACAAACAGGTCAACTGGGCCTCCTCCAGGCCAAAGAACTCTTGGGCGTAGGCCGTCGACTGCACACGCCCTTCCCCACCGCAGGCCTCTGCGATCAAATGTTCAGGAATTTGCCGGCGACACAGGTAGTCCATCGCCTGGCGCAGAAAACCCGCCACGCCGTCCTCGTAGGACAGCTCGCGCAGGCACTGGGCCTGCACCCCGCGCAGGTGAGCCATCAGCAGCGGGTTGGGGTAGGCCGGATGACTGAAGTGAAAACCAAACGGATCGGGGACGTAGCCCAGGAAGTCGCTGAGCAGAGGGGTTGAAGCAACGTCGACGTTATTAAGCAGGTCGGCGATACCAATGTAGGCCAAATGGCGGTGCCCACCCCGGCCGGGGCTCTCATGGGCAACGTATTGCTCGCCATAGAGGTCTTGATAACAGCCGTTGCTCCACTCCTCCATGCGCGCGAACAACCCGGTGAGCGAGGCCGGCTTGCCCGGCGCAGTGCTGACGCCGGCCGCTTGGGCCGCCTTTTTCAACCACGCCAGGTACTGGCTCTGCTTGCGCGGCGAATCACCGCTGACCAGCGCATGCACCCCTCCGTTCCAGGTGGTGACACGCTGGTAGAAATCCCCCAGGGACAGGTAAGTATCGTTACACAACGTCGCGCGAATATCCCCGGAGGTCAGGTGCCCCACCATCAGCATATTGCGCTGGCTGACCTCCCGGCCCGCACCTGAGGCCGGGCGCTGGTGGTTGAACGGCTGCACTACCTGGTTTTCCACCATCAGCAGCTCGACCCGCGGGTCGTCGTGGAAAAACAGTGTGCTGTAGCCATGCTGCAGGCTATCCAGCGTGGCCTGGGTCATGCCGGCATGTCGGAGCGTCGCCACACGCAAGTTGAAAGTCCTGGGCGCGCGGCCCGCGATAGTCAGTTGCGCCGCACGCAGCAGTGCCAGGGTATAGCTGCTGACTTCGCCGCCCCCATGGGCAACCAACACTTTGTAATCGCCCACTTGTTCCATGCCGCCGGCAGCCACGACAATTCGCTGAATCAATAATTGAAGTGCAGTACGTTCGGCGCGCGTGAAGTGCCCGACCAAACGTTGCAGAACTTGCTGATAAACATAGTTCATGGCTTGTTCGTGAATTGCGCTCATAGTTCTACTACCTGAGTTGAAATATCAGTTCCAAGTAACTGCCGAGGTTATTTGCTCGACCCATTAGATGCGTAGGAATGTCGTCACACCGCGTGGCGTAACGATAAATAAACCTTAGCACGCCGTAACAATTCGACAGGGAACGCCAATTGTGTGCCCTTCGCGCCGCCTCTCCTTGAGACCCTTGCGCCAGGGCGTCCTGGCTACCCTAGGACCGTTCCGACAATGCCCTACACCGGCTTAAGCAGGAAACTAAGGATGCATCCGACATAAAGAAAAGATCCAGTTCAACCAATCAAACTTCAATAAATTGGAGTTACCTATCCCAACAGCCGCACCCTGTCTCGCAGGCAAGCATCGCGATAATTTAATTTCATATGTATCAGGCCGGAACGTCAGACATTCAATCATTGCTCAATCCTTGAGATGAGAGTGAAGTCACGATTATCGGCACTGGCATAATGATTAACAGATACAGAACGCCGCAAGAAACCAGTTCAGATGGCAATTGGGCAAGCCGTTGATTACGCGCACACACAGATGCCGCGCTGGAATACAGCGCGGCATCGGGGGGAAAGCTCGTGTTTTGCGGGGCCTGGCGCCCTGATGGCGGCTTAAACGCCGCGAGGGTTAAGCCCTGACAAATGGCGCATTTGCCCCATCCGTTCAGACGCCGGAGTATTCATTTGCGAATACTCCTACAGCTCAAACAGCTTCAACCTGCAATGCGACGCGCTCACGGCACGGGCATTCGTCCATGTAGCGGTGCGCTTCGACGAACTGACTGAATGGAAACACAGTGGTTTTCAGCGGGACCAGCACACGGTCGGCGGTCATCTGGTTGATGTCGCGCAACGCGCGCTGCAATGCCACTTGGTCCTGGGCGATGCCCAGCTCCGGTTTGCCGGTGAAGTTGCCGATGCAATGCACAAAGAACTGAATATTCTTCTGGAACGCCGCACAGGCCGGGAATGGCGTCTGGTTGCCACCTTGCAGGCCATACAGCACCAGGCTGCCACGCGGCGCCAACACATCACCGAGTAACGACATCTGCGGGCCGCCCAAGCCATCGAACACCACGTCAACGCCGCGATTATCGGTGAACTTGTTGATTTGCATGAGCAGGTCCTGCTCTTCGGTGACGATGACCTTTTCCGCCCCGAGGGACAGCAGGTACTCGCGCTCCGCGCTGTCCTTGGTCGCGGCAATCACACGCACACCCAAGGCCTTGCCCAGTTGCACAAAGGACGGGCCGGCGCAGTGGCTGGCGTCGGTCACCAAGGCAAACTGGCCGGGTTTGACCCGCGCCAAGTCCACATATGCAAAATATGCAATCAACAGCGGCGTGTAATGCACGCTGGCTTCGATCGGGCTCAAGACATCCGGATAACGGGTCAACGCCGAACGGGGCAGGACGATTTGTTCGCCATATACCGGGTAATCATTGGGGCTCTCGGCGGGAAAACTGGCGACTTTATCGCCCACGGCCAAGTCATCCACGCCGTCGCCCAGGGCTACGACCACCCCGGCCATCTCATGGCCAAGGCCGGACGGCAAACGTGCATGGGAAGACGCCAGGTTCTGGCGCCACAAAATGTCATACCAACTGATGCCAATTGCCTCGACTCGTACCTGCACTTCGCCCGGTGCAGGCTGCGCGGCTGCATGCTCTTCGCACTTGAGCACCTCAGCCGGACCAAACTTGTGAAAACGGATCGTGCGGGACATCGCAAACCTCGTCAAAGTAACCTCTATTGCCCTGAACTCTATCTGGGCTTTCCGGGTAAGACCACCGGTCGCCGTTAATAGTCGACATGTCTGTCATTGATTCCGCGACTGAGGAATAGACCTCAACTATCGTAGGAAAACTCAATTAGCCGGTGCAGAGTACCAGCCTTTCCCCGTAAGATTCATGCCGGTCATGCTCCGAGCATGGAGATCATAGGGATCATGTATGGCCGCTCTCGTCAAGTTTACAGACTCATCCAGGACACAAGATGAACCGTAACGACCTGCGTCGTGTCGACCTTAACCTCTTGATCGTATTCGAAACCTTGATGCATGAGCGCAGTGTGACCCGTGCCGCCGAGAAATTGTTCCTCGGCCAGCCGGCCATCAGCGCGGCACTGTCGCGCCTGCGCGGTCTCTTCGATGACCCTCTGTTTGTGCGTACCGGGCGCAGCATGGAGCCGTCGGCCCGCGCCGTGGAAATTTTCGCCCTGCTGTCCCCGGCCCTGGACTCGATTTCCACCGCCGTCAGCCGCGCCGCCGAATTCGACCCGGCCACCAGCACCGCCGTGTTCCGCATCGGCCTGTCGGACGACGTCGAGTTCGCCCTGCTCCCCCAACTGCTCAAACGCCTGCGCGCCGAAGCCCCCGGCATCGTGCTCGTCGTGCGCCGTGTCAATTACATCCTGATGCCCGGCCTGCTCGCCTCCGGCGAAATCTCCATCGGCGTCAGCTACACCGCCGAGCTACCGGCCAACGCCAAGCGCAAGGTACTGCGCCGCAGCCTACCGAAACTGCTACGCGCCGACAGCGTGCCCGGCGCCCTCAGCCTGGACGACTTCTGCGCCCGCCCTCATGCGCTGGTGTCGTTTGCCGGGGACTTGAGTGGGTTTATTGACGAAGAACTCGAAAAGCTCGACCGCAAACGCCATGTGGTGTTGGCGGTGCCGCAATTCAACGGCCTGGGCACCCTGCTTGCCGGGACCGACATCGTCGCCATCGTACCGGACTACGCCGCCGAGGCCCTGACCGCGGCGGGCGGCTTGCGAGCCGAGGATCCGCCACTGCCGGTGCGCTCGTTCGAGTTGCACATGGCATGGCGGGGCTCGCAGGACAATGATCCGGGTGAGCGTTGGTTGCGATCGCGGATTCAGATGTTTTTTGGGGACCCGGATAGCCTTTGAGATCGACCAGTTCGCATTTCAAGGCAGCCAGCCGCCATCACTCATGCGTGAGTGAGGTACCAGCGCCAGTCCTGCTCCCCGACTTCGGCATTGAATGTACGGAACTCGCGCCACTTGATCGCCAGGAACACCTTCAGGAATTCAGCCCCCAGCGCCTCACGTGCCCACGTTGAACGTTGCAGTGCCTGCAACGCTGTAAGCCAGTCGGTGGGTAGAAAATCGGTCGCCTGTTCATAGCCATTGCCCACAATCGCCGCGCCAGGATCGCTTTGATGAGTGATGCCGTGGTGAATGCCCGCCAGTACTGCGGCGGCAGCGAGATAGGGGTTGGCATCGGCACCGCAAATACGGTGTTCGATGTGCCGACTTATCGCGGGGCCGCCGGGTACGCGGAACGACACAGTACGATTGTTGACGCCCCAACTTTTGGCCAGCGGCGCGTAACTGCCGGTCTGGAAGCGTCGATATGAGTTGGCATGCGGGCAAAATATCGCCAGCGAGTCAAACAAGGTCTCCATCATCCCACCGATGGAGTGCCGCAACAGCGGCGTGCCCTGTGGGTCTTCGCTCGCATACAGGTTGTGACCCTGCTCGTCGGCCAGGCTGACGTGCAAATGCATACCGCTACCGGCCTGATCGCTGAATGGCTTGGCCATGAAGCACGCTTGCAGCCCATGTTGGTTGGCCACGCCTTTGACCAGGCGTTTGTAACGTACACCTTCATCAATGGCTTGGAGTGCGTCGAAACGATGCTCCAGCGTCAACTCGAGCTGGCCCGGAGCGTACTCGGAGATCGCCGTGCGTACCGGCAGCCCTTGCAGCGCGCAAGCTGCGTAGAGGTCATCAAGAAAAGGTTGAAGCTGTTCCAGTTCGTATACGCCATACACCTGTGGCGCATGAGGGCGTACGCCATTGGTCTGCAACGCTGGCTGCGGCCGACCGTTGACGTCGCGTTGTTGGTCCAGCAGGTAAAACTCCAACTCAACGGCCATGACCGGATGGAGTCCATCGGCTTTCAACCGCTCGATGGTGTTCACCAGGACATGGCGCGGGTCGGCCGGTGCGGCGGGAATACCTTGGGTCGGGTGCATGCTCACCTGCACTTGGCCTGTTGGGTTGGTACGCCAGGGTTGCAAGGTCAGGCTTCCCGGCAGGGGGTAAGTCCAGCAATCAGCATCAGCGACGTCCCAGACCAGGCCAGTCTCGTCTACGTCTTCACCCTGCACGGTCAAGGCGAGAATCGAGCTTGGCAGCGGCCGACCATTTTCGTAGATCGCCAGCAGTTCGTCGCGATGCAACAGTTTGCCCCGTGGAACACCATTGGCGTCGATAAGAAACAACTCGATGCTCAGCACTTCAGGGTGGGCGGCCAGATAATCCTGAGCCTCTTTTTTATCAGCAAATTGCATGTCAAACCTCTCAGCGCTCATTCAAGCGACTTGGCAGTATGTGAGAAAAGTGGGGCTTCAGACGTCCAGTCATGAAGGGGTGACGCGAGCGCCAGGTAGGGCAAGCAGCGTGGTCAGCGCGCTATCCAACTCATCGATCAGCCTGTCGATATCCGCCTGACTTGTCTGCGGACAGCACAGGGTCATGTTGTGAAAAGGCGTGATCAGGATGCCGCGGTTGATTAGATAAAGGTGCAGAGCCATTTGAAGGCTGTCATGAAAAGCCGCCTCGGCTTGCGCGCCTGTTCTGGGCGACGTGGCACAGAATTGAAACTCACAACGAGCCCCCAACTCTGTGACAGACCAGTTCAGTTGGTGGCGCTTGAACAACGCTCGAAATCCCTGGGCGAGTCTTGAGGCCAGGGGCAGCATGTGCTGGTACGCAGACGCTGTCATGACCTCTTCAAGACTGACTCGCATGCAATGCATCGCCAGGGCGTTGGCGGACAGCGTCGTTCCCATCCCACTGTGGCCATGCCCGCCACTCTCTTCGCTGACGGCCTTCTGCGCGTCGCGCATGGCCAAGGCGACTTGCTCGCTAATGCCAAACACCGCGCATGGCACGCCACCTGCGATGGGTTTACCCACCACGAAAAAGTCGGGTTTCAAATCCCACTGGCGAGTGCATCCACCGATGCCGGTGGAAATAGTGTGGGTCTCATCAATGACCAACAGGCTGCCATATTTAAGGGTCAACTCTCGGCACTTTTGCATGAACCCCGGATCGGGCAGGACCATGCCTATGTTCGTCATCGCCGGCTCGCACATCAGCGCGCACACATCGCCCTGGGCTAACGCCGCCTCAAGCGCGTCGACGTCGTTGAAGGGGATGGATCGACTGTATTGGGTCAAGTCGTAGGCTTGGCCCACAAGACCTGCACGGTGCACTGTTTTGCCGTCGCGGTAGCGCACCATCACGTCATCCACCGTGCCGTGATAACAGCCGTCGAACACCAGCAAGACATTACGTTTGGTGATCGCGCGCGCCCAGCGCAACACATAACGATTGGCGTCCGTCGCATTGGCGGTCACCTGCCAATAAGGCAGCTTGAATCGCTGAGCCAGCAACTCGCCGCAGACCACCGCGTCTTCGCCAGGCAGCATGGTGGTCAAGCCATTATTTGCCTGCTCGGCGATGGCGCGGGCAATAGGATCCGGTGAATGGCCAAACATCGTGCCGGTGTCGCCCAGGCAGAAGTCAATGTATTCATGATCGTCAACATCGGTGAAGCGTGCGCCTTTGGCACGCTGGACGAAGAGCGGTGAAGGCATTGACCAATCGCTCATCCAGTGCATGGGAACACCATTGAACAGATGAGCCTTGGCACGCTTGGCGAGCGCCATTGACGTTGGGTTGTTTTGTATAAAACGGGCACGTTCGGAGGCGGTAAAAGCAGCAATCGCTGATTCACTAATTCCACTTTTCGACATGATAAAAACCCTCTTTTAATTATTACATTAATTAAAATTCGTCACCGTCGAGATAAAAAGACAATCCATCGCCACACTCACTCCCCTCTCAGTTCGTGAATGACTGAAAACAACGTGCCAACCTCTTATAACTTGAGTGTTCGCCATCAGTATTTGCAGCGCGGATTAACCTATGCCTGGGTATATTGCGGTGAGCGCAGAAACTTTATTTGGATCATTAATTTATCCCGCTGAATAATCTGAGGTTCAGGGAATAAACCGACGTAACTTGAAGTCAGGCGTGAGGAGCCTTGTTCTCGACCAGACAGTTCCCGCCGTCCACCACAAGGACTTCACCCGTGATGTAACTGGCGTCAGGCGACGCCAGGAATGCAACCGCCGCCGCCACTTCGCGGGGGTTGCCTGCCCGTCCAATCGGGGTAAAGCGCCCCGCCTCTGCTTCAACGGGCGTGGTTGAGCCGGTGGTGATCCATCCGGGCGCCACGCTGTTTACAGTAATCCCCTGCTTGGCGACTTCAAGTGCAAGCCCCATGTTCATGCCAACCATCGCGGCCTTGGCTGCGCTATAAGCGGCCTCGCCCGGATTGCTCCCCCGGGTGCCTGTGGTGGAACTAATATTGACAATGCGTCCGTAACTTCGCGCCCGCATACCGGGCAAAACGGCCCGAGTTAAAAGAAAAGCCGTGGTTAAGTTTCTTGCCAGTGAAAGATTCCATTCATGCAGTTCCATACTTGCCAATTCCGAAAAAATCTCAGGGCTTCCTTGCATGGCCATACCGGCGTTATTCACCAGGATATCGACCCGCCCCCAGACTGACTCTGCCCACAGGCCGAATTCACGCACTTGGCTTTCATCGGTGAGGTCAGCTGGCCGGCCTTCAACTTCAAACCCTTCGAGGCGTAGCTCTTTAACCCGATCCGCGATGCGGTTGCTGCTGGCAGTGATGATCAACTTCGCCCCGGATGCACCTAGCCTGCGAGCGATCGCCATACCAATGCCAGCTTCACTTCCAGCACCACTGACAAGTGCCACATGCCCCATCAACTCGGTATTTAACATGGTGTTCCCCACGTACTTAATTTGTAATAGGAGTGGAAATTAGGCTAATGAATCTGATAAATAAAGACGATCATTATCAGAAAATCTGACAACCACGATGGCGTTTACCAGCGAGTCACTTAAAATTTTCCTTTCGGTCGTGGACAGCGGCTCCTTTTCCGCCGCAGCCCGAAAGTTAGGCCGGGTTCCCTCCGCTATCAACATGGCGGTGTCGCAGCTTGAAGCAGAGTTGGATCTCTTGCTTTTTGACCGATCGACCCGCAAAGCCATTCCGACCGCAGCCGCCAAAGCACTTGAGCCCCAGGCAAGACAGGTCGCGAGTCAGTTAAACCTGCTGGACGCGCATGCCCTCCAGCTTCATCAGGGGTTGGAGGGGCGCTTGGTCCTTGCGATGGCGCCAGAGCTACAAACAGGCGTGTGGAATCGTCCGCTGTCCATTATCGCCAAAGAGTTTCCCACCCTTGAAATCGAGATTCGCTCCGCGTCCCATCCGGAGGCGATTCGCATGCTCCATGAAGGACGTGTGCAATTGGCACTTGGATTTGAACGACCCGGGCTTGACGAGCGGGAGACGTTTCTTGAAGCGGGGAGCCAGTTGTTAGTCGCAGTTGCCTCTCCAGATCATCCGGCGGCCGCCGGCAAGAAAAGCCCTTTAGGTGAAGAGCAACTGGTGGACGTTCGGCAGATCATCGTTGCGACTGGAGGACCTACAGACTCTGACCCACGTGTTGTGCTGTCGCGGCGGATTTGGCTCAGCGACAGTTATCTGGCAACGCTGGATCTGGTGCAGCAAGGATTGGGCTGGGCTTATCTTCCACAGCCGCTGGTACAACCGCTAATCACTTCGGGCGCATTGACGGAGGTGGTGTTTGACAACATGCCAAGTCAGATGCGGTTATGGGTCGACATCATCTGGGTAAAGAACCGACCTCTGGGGCTGGGCGCGCGTCGTTACCTGAGTCTGATGCGCGAAATTGCCGAGGGCGAGCCTCGTCGTACTTGAGAAGTAAACAATTTGGGGGGGGTTAGTGGCCACCAACGGCCTCCTCTGGCATGACGCGCCCCATCAACCTCTCACGCATCGCAGGTATTGTCCTCGAGGTCAACCCAAGGTTCTTTAGCCAGGACGCCTTGCAACGCATGGCGGCATCCTCCAGTTGCCGCCATTCGTTGCTGACTCAAGGTCTCAAGGGCTCAGCAGATTCTCGGCAGTTGTTCGCCCGACAACCAGTCCACCACCCTGCGCCCGCCGAATCGGGTCTGCATCTGCACGAAACCGTGGGCGTCTTCAAGGACCGTGCCGATACGCACCGCATGTTCGCCCAACGGGTTGAGGCGCATACAGTCGAGCAGCGGCTGGGCGTCTTCTTCGGCGCAGATTGCGATCAGCTTACCCTCGTTGGCGATGTACAGCGGGTCCAGGCCCAACAGTTCGCAGGCGGCTTCAACCTGCGGCAGCACGGGAATCGCCGCTTCGTCCAACAGCATGCCGACTCCGGACTGACCGGCAATTTCGTTCAGCGTGGTCGCCAAACCGCCTCGGGTCGGGTCGCGCAGTACGCGCAGGCCGGGAGCGACCGCGAGCATCTGCGCCACCAAGCCATGCAGCGCCGCACTGTCAGACAGGATTTCGGTCTCGAACGTCAGCCCTTCTCGCTTGGACATGATCGCCACACCGTGTTCGCCGATGCTGCCGGACACCAATATCGCATCGCCGGGGCGTGCGCGATGCCCGCCCGTCTCGACCCCGTTGGGGATAATGCCGATGCCGGTGGTGCTGATAAACACGCCGTCGCCACTGCCGCGTTCCACGACTTTGGTGTCGCCGGTGATGATCGGCACCCCGGCATCGCGGGAGGCGCGGCCCATCGACTCAACGATGCGCTTGAGGTCAGCGAGGGCAAAGCCCTCCTCGATGATGAAGCTGGCAGAGAGATAAAGCGGCCGCGCGCCGCCCATGGCGACGTCGTTGAGGGTGCCATGCACAGACAAGCTGCCAATGTCGCCACCGGGAAAAAACAGCGGCGACACCACGTGTGCGTCGGTGGCCATGACCATGCGTTCGCCGGGTTTGAGTTCCGGGCTGAAGGCGGCGCCATCGTTGCCCTGGCGCAACCACGGGTTGTCGAAGGCGGCGACGAATAGTTCTTCGATCAACTGCGCCGAAGCGCGCCCGCCAGCACCGTGGCCCATATCGACCACGCCGTCGCGAAAATTGAGGGGGCGTACATAACCGCGTTTTACGGGGGAACGGCCGGTCATACTGCAACAACCTCGATGTCTTTATAGCGCCCGTAGGCGTAATGAGCGGCGCAGGCGCCTTCGTTGGAGACCATGCACGAGCCCATGGGGTTTTCCGGGGTGCATACGCTGCCAAACAGGCGGCAGTCGGTGGGCTTTTTCTGGCCACGCAGGATCGGCCCGCATTCGCAGGCTTTGTTATCGGCCACGGCGCGGTAATGCAGGTCGAAGCGTTTTTCTGCATCGAAGGCGGCGAATTTCGCGCGAATGCGCAAGGCGCTGAACGGCACCTCGCCAAGCCCGCGCCATTGGAAGCTCTCACGCAGTTCGAAGATCTCGTCCATCAAGGTCTGGGCGGCGCTGTTGCCATTGCGGCCGACGGCGCGGACGAATTCGTTTTCGACCTCGGCGCGCCCGTCGTTGACCTGGCGCACCAGCATCAAAATCGCCTGTATCACGTCCAGCGGTTCGAAACCGGCAATCACCACCGGCTTGCGGTATCGGCGGGCGAACTCGGCGTAGGGTTCGGAGCCAATGATGATGCTCACATGCGCCGGGCCGACGAAGCCATCCAGTTCCACCGCCGCCGGATCCTGCCCGGGGGCCGCAAGGATATGCTCGATGGCCGCCGGGGTCAGGACATGGCAGCACAGCACGCTGAAGTTTTTCAGGCCGCGAGCGGCGGCGTCGCGGATCACCAGGGCGGTCGGCGGCGTGGTGGTTTCGAAGCCAATGGCCAGGAACACCACTTCACGCTCGGGGTTGGCCTCGGCGATTTTCAGCGCATCGCTGGGCGAGTAGATCATGCGGATATCCGCGCCTTGTGCCTTGGCGCGCAGCAGCGAGAGGCCACCGGACGCCGGCACGCGCAGGGTGTCGCCATAGCTGCAGAGGATCGCTCCGTCCTCCAGCGCCAGCTTCACCGCCAGGTCGATACGCCCAATCGGCAAGACACACACCGGGCAGCCGGGGCCGTGGATCATGCGGACATTGGCGGGCAGCAAATCGCTCACGCCGTAACGCGATATCGCATGGGTGTGGCCGCCACAGAATTCCATGAAGCGGTATTGGCGTTCCGGCCGGACTTCGTCGCGGATGCGCTCGGCAATGCGTTGTGCCAGTTCGCCGTCGCGGTATTCATCGATGTACTTCATAGGGCTTCCGGTTGCAGGCGGTCCAGTTCTTCGAACATGGCCAGGGTCCGCTGGGCTTCTTCGGGATCGATCAGGCCGAGGGCGTAACCGACGTGGACGATCACGTAGTCGTCGACCTGGGCTTGCGGCACCAGCGCCAGGGAGATTTCCTTGCGGATACCGCCCAAGTCGACGAGTGCGTTATCGCCGGCGCGCAATTCGATCACGCGTGCGGGAATGGCTAGGCACATGCTTGGGATTCCTTCAATGGCAAAGCGGGTTGGCGCTGCGGGTCGCGCCAGTGCGCGGCAACCCAGGCTTGACCCAGGGCCAGCCCGGCATCGCCGCACGACACAGCCTGCGCGCTGAAAACCGGTAAGCCCCTGGCGCTCAATCGTTGCGTGAGCCGGGCACTGAGCAGGCGATTGGCGAAGCATCCGCCCCCGAGCAGCACCGGCAGCGTGGTGGATTGGTACTCGACCCAGTCAGCGAGAGCGGCGGCCAGCGTCAGGTGAAACAGCGCCGCGCCTTCTGCGCTGCGTGCGCTGTCGGCGAGTTCGAACAGGCGGGTCAGCAGCGGGAGCAGATCAAGCACGCCGTCAGCGCGGAGATGCCACAGGCCGTCGATGGCGGGCTCGGCGTGGGTTGCCAGGTATTCAGCGGCCAGACGCTCCAGGGCAATGGCGGCCTCGGCCTCGAATTGTTGACGCACGCTGATGCCGAGAATCCCCGCAGCGGCATCGAACCAACGGCCGGCGCCACTGCTCGGCGGGCAGTTGAGATTGCGCGCGAGCATCTGCGCGACAGTGTTCGCGCTTTGTTCGCCGACCAGCGGCCCGAGCCGCCTGAGGATTTCATCGTCGCGCCCCAGCAGGTGCAGCGCCGCGGCGGCCAGGCGCCAGGGTTCGCGGGCGGCCACATCGCCACCGGGCAGCGGCAGCGGCAATAGATAGCCAAGTCGGCGCCAGGCATCGCTGGCCACCCAGAGCAACTCGCCGCCCCAGGCTGCGCCATCGCTGCCAAGGCCCACGCCGTCCAGCGCCAGGCCGAGTACCGGGCCGTCGAGGCCATGTTCGGCCATCAGCGCGGCAATGTGCGCGTGGTGATGCTGCACGGCTACGGCGGGCACGTTGAGTTTTTCCGCCAGCGTCACCGCCAGTTGCGAGCTATAGAAATCCGGGTGCAAGTCATGGGCGATGGCTTGCGGCGTGACTTCAGCGCACGCCAACAGAGCGTCCAACGACGCCGCCAGGTCCAGGCAGCTTTGCGGGTCGCCCAAGTCACCGTGGAGTGGCGACCACAGCACCTGATCGCCCTGCAACAGGCAGGCGGTGTTCTTCAGCCACGCGCCACAGGCCAGCACCGGCGGCCAGACCTGCGCGCCGGGCAGTTTTTCGCTACGCATGCGGGGCCTCCACCTGAGCTTTGAGGCGGGCCAGTTCAGCTTCCAGTTCGGCGATGCGCGCGGCGCGGCGGTCAACCGCGGGGGCGCCGGCCAGCAACCAGTCGAGCCAGGCATCCAGCCCGGTGCCGTCGCGGGCGCTGAGCTGGATGATCTGGATCTGCGGGTTGACCTGTCGCGCATAGTCCAGGCAGCGCTGCACGTCGAAATCCAGGTGCGGCAACAGGTCGATCTTGTTGAGGATCATCAGGCGCGCTGCGGCGAACATGTCCGGGTACTTGAGGGGTTTGTCTTCGCCCTCGGTCACCGACAGGATCGCCACTTTGCCCGCCTCGCCCAGATCCCAGAGCGCGGGGCAGACCAGATTGCCGACGTTCTCGATGAACAGCATGCCGGCCGGCTCACCGCCGTCATGGGCGTGATGGCTGTGTTGATGCTGTTGAGTCTGTACGTGGGCGTGCGGCTGCTGATCAACGTGGCTATGCATAGGCGACTGATGCGTGTGACCGGCCGCGTGCAGCGCGTCGTGCAGCGGCAGGCGGCTGTAGGCTTCGGTGATCATCCGGGCATCGAGGTGGCAGCCTTTGCCGGTGTTGATCTGGATCGCGGGTACGCCGGTTTCGCGGATGCGCTCGGCGTCGTGACGGGTTTGCTGATCGCCCTCGATCACCGCCAGCGGCAAGTCGGCGCGGCGTTGGCGCAGGGCCATGAGGGTGCTGCACAACAGGGTGGTCTTGCCGGAACCGGGGCTGGACACCAGATTGAGGGCCAGTACGCCGTGGGCGGTGAAGTTTTCCCGGTTACGCGCGGCGTGCCGGTCGTTTTCGCCGAGGATGTCTTGCTCCAGGCGGATGGTGCGGGCCTGGCTCATGCCGGGCACTGAAACCCGCGCCTGACCCGCGCCGTAATGCAGGTCGCCGGTAGCGTCGACCTGCACATCGCTATCGGTGGCCGGAGCTTCGGTCTTGTCGTGTGAATGCCCGGTTCCGCAACCGCAGACGACGCACATGGTGTACCTCCAAAATCAAACGATTAATGATCCTCGACCTGCAGGTCGAGGATGCGCAATTCAGTCCCACCGGTGGGTTGCAGCCAAAAGCCGCCGCATTGCGGGCAGCCGGCGCCGCGCTCGATCAGCGGCACGCTGATGGCGCAATCCAGGCACCAGGCCTGGCCCGGCGGTTGTTCAATGTCGATTTGCGCGCCGGCCAGCAAGGTGCCGGGCGCCAGTGCTTCAAGGGCGAAACGCAGCGCCTCGATTTCAACGCCGGCCAGCGTGCCGGCTTCCAGGCGCAGGCGGCTGACCCGCACGAACGGATCGCGCCTGGCCGCCGCCTCGACGGCGCTGAGAATGCCGCCCGCCAGACTCACTTCATGCATGAATAATGTCCTCGTTCGATGCTGCTTCTAGCTCGAGGGTGAAGCCGATGCACGGGTCGAAAGCCGCGATCAACAGCTCAGCGCGACGTCGCGTGGCCGGATCGCCGGCTGACATCGTCGCCAAACCCTGGGCCAGCGCGCCGTGGGGATGAAGGTTCCATTCGGTCGGCGCGATGACCTGATAGTCGCGGATCAACACACCGGCATTCATTCGCTCCAGACAGACCCGGTGCAACAACAGGCCGCGCGACGTTTCGCTCCAGGCCAACGCCTCGTCGGGCCCCAGCACCAATGCGCCGAGTGCCAAGCCAGCGGGCTGTGGCAGCGAGAGCCGCGCCAGTTCGGCGAGGCGCGCGCCCAGACGCAGCCAGACGCTGGCGTAGCGTTGGGGGTCGGCCTCACGCGCGCGGGTCCAACTGCCCGTCTCACAGGGTAGCCCGAAGGCCACCGGATGCAACGCAAAATCGCTGGCCTCTCGCAGTTGGGCAGCCACCACCTGCAGCGCTTGGGTGTTGCCGGCCAGCGACAGGGCATGCACCGGCAGTTGCAGGGCGTGGGCATCCTCGCGGCAATCGGCCAGGGCGTGCGCCAGCCAATGATCGCTGCGCTGGCTCCACTCATAGAGCGCGCTGAACGGCTCGGCGTCCCACCGTTCAAGCCATTGCGCCACCGATTCGCCCAGCCAGGCGGCCATCGCCTGTTGCGGGGCGTGTTCCCAGGCATGCAGTTGGCTGAGATCGGGGCGCACCGACGGGTTACCCAGCAACCGCGGCCATTCGAGCAGCATACGCCGCACATGCTCGCGGCGGGTTTCGGCCTCCAGCATGCGCTGGGTGTTAGGGTCGATGGGGGTTTCGCCATGCAGTGCGGTGTTGACGGCCAACGCTGCGGTCAGGCGGTGCGCTTGCCCGCACAGGCTATAGAGCAACGGCAAGTGGTGCGCGGCAGTCTGTGGCGGCTGGCCGCGCAACAAGGTGGCGGCCAGCGCCGGACGCCCGCCGACAATCGCGGGCTGCTGGCCGGGACGCACCCGCAATGAGCCGCCGAGCCGCGCCAAGCTTGCCATGGCGGTCATTGCGCGCCCCCGGAGACGCGTCCGAACAGCAAGCCACGGCGGCTGATGGCCGGGCGTTCGGGTGCGCGTTCGGGCGCATCCCGCAACAGCGCCAGCACCTGTTCGGCGGTTTGCCGGGCCGCGTCCTGATCGGCAAATTCAAACATCGGTGAAAACAGCGAACAGCTCTCGTAGCCACCGATGTCTTCGCCGTCTGCACCAATGAAGGTCAGGCACTGCCCGCCAAATTGATGTTCGCCTGACGCCCCCTGGGCCAGGAGTGTGTCGCGGTTCTCCGGCAGCCAGATCAGGTTCATGAACCAAGGGCTGATCAGAACACCCAGCACCCCGGATGCGGCGTTTTCCCCGGCGATTTGCGCGCTGAAGCCCACCGCCTCGACCGCCAGCTGTTGATTGAGAAACGGCAACCCGCGCATGCGTGTCTCGGCGATGCCCTGGAAGTGCGCGCACAGGGTTTGTGCCTGTTGCGCCGGGCCGTCTTGGCGCTCAGACAGGTTCATCGATCACCATGAACTGCTCGGCATCGCCATCGCAATTCGGGCAACGCCAATGTTCCGGCAATGCGGAGAACGGCGTACCCGGCTCAATCTGCCAGACCGGGTCGCCGTCGCGCGGGTCATACACCCACCAGCAGATTTTGCATTCCAGGCGGGTGGCGTCGCTGATCCGCGCGTTGTCGCCGCCGTAGCTGCCTTCGAAGCCGGTTTTTTCGTTCATCGTGACCTCACTGCCCTTCGAACCACTGGATAACGTCTTCGAAGCGCTCCAGTGAGTCGGCCAGGTCTTCGGGGGCGGCGCAGATCACTTCCGGCAGGTCGGTGATTTCGATGGTGTCGAGGATTTGCGCATCCTGTGAGTTGAAGTACGTAATGCGCCAGCAGTTCTGGATCCGGGTCGCGCTGATCAGGCAATTGCCATAGCCACGGGCCAAGGCGCGCACCGGGCCGGCGGGCAAGTAGGCGTCGAGGAAAGCGATGTCCTGTTCGGACAACGGCAGCAAGGTCAGGTTGATGACATGCACCTGATCGCCGGGTTGCCAGTGTTGGCTGCGGTCTTGTACCTCGGTCAGGATCGCCGGGGCGTTCATGACGCCAAGCGGCAACGTTGACGACAAGTCGAAATCCGCCGGTCGGGCCGCCGCGCGGGCATTGCCGCGCAGTTGCGAAGGCGCCGCGCCCACTTCGACGTGATCGTAGCCCTGGCCGTAGATGCGCCATACGCCGGCGAAGATCGATTCCTGGATACGCAACGACGGCTGCGCGGCAATGATCGCGCTGACCTCGCCTTCGCCCAGCAATTGGTCGAGCAGCTTGCGGTCGCCTGTTTCCAGGCCACTGAGGTCGACGCTTTGCGTGGTCAGGCCGTTATTGCAGTCGCGCAGGCATTGCAGCAACGCTTGCAACGCGTGCCGCGCACCGGGCAGCGCCGCAAGCTCTTCAGGTTCGGGCAGCACCGGAATGCTATGGGTATACATGCCCTGAGGCATGCTGATGTATTCGAGCACGTCCTCATCGTCGGGTTGCGAGCCGGGGCCGATATCCACCACGGGGATGTAGTTCAGCGGATCGAACTCCACGGCGTGGCTTTGTGCATCGCGGTGATTGGCATCGTGGTTCATTGGCAACCTCCGGGGGCGCTGACAGGGGCACCGGCAAGCAATGGAATGCGCGCGTTGCTTTGGCTCACGGCAGCTTCCGCCAGGCGCAGGTATTCGTCCCAGTCGAGCATGCCGCTGAAGGTGCTGACGTAACCCGCATCGCGCAGCCACACCAGCGACGGCCAGCGGCGCACGGCAAAGCGCGCGGCGATGGCTTCTTCATCGGCGCGACCGACCACGCCCAGGCGCAGGCTCAATTGGTGGCGGCGCGCGATTTCCACGCGCAGTTCCGGCAACACCACGGCCACGTCCAGGCATTCGGGATGGCGTACCGGGTCACCGCACAGCAGCAACAGGCAGTCGCCCCCTTCGGCAAGCCAGGCATCGAGGTTGTCGGCGTCGATCCAGGTCGCGTCGAATTGCTCCACCAGCCGGCTGATCAAGGCCGGGATGGCGGGTGTCACGGGAATGGGCGCCATGAAAACAGCGGAGTCGCTCATGTGGGGTCCTTGACTGACGGTTGAGGTGGGGTGAGCGCGGCAGGCGCAACAAGGGGTGGCGACGCGTGGCCCAACAAGGCCGCCAGTTGCTCGGCGTTCATGGCCGAAGGCAGGCTGAAACCCGGCACGCTGTCAGGCTGCGGGGCCGTGCCGAACAGGGCCGCTTCGAGCAGGCGCAGGGTGGAGTCGATTTCGCTGGCGCGTTGGGCGTCGAGGCGTTCACGGGCGGCGTCGAGAAAGATCAACAGCCAGTCGCCGACCGCACACGGGCCGACCAGTGACAGGTCGATACGGCGCTCTTCGCCGTGGCGGTCGCGGCAGCGGGCGAAGCCCAACTCGGCCGCGATCACTTGCATGGGCAATCCGATGCACATATCAGGCTCGCCTGGCGAGGATGCGTTCGTCGCCGATCCGGCAGGCTTGCTGTTCGGACGGGCGTTCGTTTTCGTAGCGTTGCAGCTCGAGGTGCGGCAGGGTCACCGCCTCTTCACCCGCGAGTGGCGAGGCGCGCTTGTGCGGTGCCGCGCCCCAACTTTCGAGCACGCGCAGCGCCTCATCCAGCGCACCTTCCATGGCGGCCCTGACGCTGGGGCGCAGGCTGCCGCCGTAGTCCATCATGTTTTCCGGCTGGCAACCGATCAGCAGCACGCGTGTCGGGTAATGGCCGGTCAGTTGCGCGAGCATCAGCACCTCCTGAAAGCCGGTCTGGTGCAGGCTGAGCTTTTTGATGCCGAGGAATTTGGGGACATCGTCGTCGGCGATGAACTTCAGTTCGCCAGGCGCGAGGTTGTAATCCACGGCGTCGAAAATCAGCAGGTAATCGGCTTGCTGGACATGCTGGATCAAGTACAGGCCTTGCGTGCCGCCATCGATCAGCGCCACGTTGTCGGCGAACTCATAACGCTGTTGCAAGGCTTCGACGCAACGAACGCCGAAGCCTTCGTCGGCCCACAGGAGATTGCCGATGCCCAGCACAGTGATCTGCGGCAGTGTCGGTTGGAGAGGACTCATGGCGGTTTCTACCATTCTGGTCATTTTTTAAAGGTCTTGTAGCCGGAAATCATTGCCCCGACCAAGCTCAGGCGCCCGTTGATTTCTTCGCGCACGGCGGCATAGATGTGGAACATGACGAATAGCACAATCACCCACATGCCCAAGTGATGCAGGACATGCACATTGTTGGATTGCCCCAGCAGCGGCAGTACCCAACCGAAGGTGCGTTCCTGCCAGGAGCCCATTTGCGCGCCTTCGCCATACAGCGCGAAGCCGGTCAGGATCATGAACAGCGAGGACAGCAAGAAGATGAAAAACATCGCGAAACGCGACAGCGGGTTGTGGCCGAACATCGGTTTTGGCGTCGGCCCGATGAACAGGTAGTAGCGCACCCAAGCGAGCATGTCGGTCCAGTAGACCTTGCTGGTCAGCGGCACCGAGAACAGTTCGCGGGCGTGATGATTGCCCACCAGCGCCCAATAGGCGCGCCCGATCATGGCGATGGTGAAAATGTACGCCGCGCTGAAATGCGCAAAGCGGATGTAGCCCATCACGAAATGGTCGCTGGCTTCGCCCGGTTGGGTCGCCAGCGGCGAACCGATCAGGTAGCCGGTGATGGCCAGCACCACAATGCAGGCGGCATTGATCCAGTGCCACAGGCGCACGGGCGCCTCGTACACGTATTCCGACGCGTCGAGGGGGCTTTGAGTAGGTTGGGTCATAGCGTCACCTTTGGATGGGCAGGCGCCGTGGCGCCTGCCGAATGCAGCGTTGAACAATCGATCAACTGACCTTGACTGTGCTCAGCTCCGCGCCGTCCTCGCTCATCACGTGGGTGGCGCAGGCCATGCAAGGGTCGAAGGAATGCAGCGTGCGCAGGATTTCCACGGGCTGATCGGGGACGGCCACCGGCGTGTTCATCAGCGCGGCCTCGAAAGCACCGATCTGGCCCTTGGCGTCACGCGGGCTGCCGTTCCAGGTGCTGGGCACGACGCACTGGTAGTTCTCGATCTTGCCGTTCTTGATCCGGATCCAGTGGCCGAGTGCGCCGCGTGGCGCGGCAACGATGCCGACCCCTTTGGCCTCGGCAGGCCAGGTGGACGGGTCCCATTTTTCGACGTTGGCGGTGGCACGGTCGCCGTTGCGGATATTGGTCATCAACTCGTTCCAGTCGTCGACCATCATTTCTGCGCAGTACTCGGCTTCCAGGGCGCGGGTAAGCGTTCGGCCGATCGTGCTGGGCAACAGTTGCTTGGCGCTGAGGTTGGTTTCCGCCAGGCCCAGGGCTTTTGGCAAGTCGAGGTTGACGGCTCGCAGCGAACCTTCCAGTTGTTCCTTGACCCGCTGGCAATGCGGGTTGCCTTTGAGGGCATGGGCATAGCCCAGGATGTAACGCGCCAACGGCCCGACTTCCATGGCATGACCGCGCCAGCGCGGCGATTTGACCCACGAATATTTGGCGCTTTCGTCGACTTCTTCGATGTTGGTGCGGGTGCCCTTGGTCTTGGCGCCCAGCTCGTAGTTCGGCTCGGTGATGCCGTCCCACGGGTGCAGGCCCTTGTCGTTGTCCGGGTAGTTGTACCAGGAGTGGGTCACGAACTCTTGCACTTGCTCGGGGTCGCGCGCGTCGACAGGCAGGATTTCGTCCCAGTTACCGTTGAGGATCGCCCCGCCCGGCAATTGGTTGGTGCTGTCGTCGTAATTGACCTTGGCGTAGGTGCCGTAATCCATCACGTTGGTCGCCGACAGACCACCGCCGTGCAGCCAGCCTTTTTGCTTGTAGATAGTGCCAATGGCCAGCACGTCCGGCACATACACGTTGCGGCAGAAGGTCAGCGCTTCGTCGATGCGCGCCCGCACGAAGTTCAGGCGTTCCATATTCAACGGCGCACCGGCGGCCAGGTCGCCATCGATATTGATCGCGCAGGGCACGCCGCCGACCAGGTAGTTGGGGTGCGGGTTCTTGCCACCGAAGATGGTATGGATCTTCACCCACTCTTTCTGCAGGTCGAGGGCTTCAAGGTAATGGGTCACGGCCATCAGGTTGGCTTCAGGCGGCAGTTGGTAAGCCGGGTTGCCCCAGTAACCATTCATGAACGGCCCGAGCTGACCGCTTTCGACGAACTTCTTCAGACGGTTTTGCACGTCGCGGAAATAACCCGGCGAAGACAACGGGTGAGCCGGCGAAACGGTCTGCTGCAATTCCGAGGTGCGCTTGGGGTCAGCCTTGAGCGCAGACACCACGTCCACCCAGTCCAGTGCATGCAGGTGGTAGAAATGCACGGCGTGGTCATGGACTTGCAGGGTCTTGGCCATCATCTCGCGAATCAAGTGCGCGTTCGGCGGGATGCGAATGCCCAGCGCGTCCTCTACCGAGCGCACCGAGGCCAGCGCGTGGCAACCGGTGCAGACGCCGCAGATGCGCTCCACGAATGCCCAGGCGTCACGTGGGTCGCGGCCCTTGAGGATGACTTCGAGGCCGCGCCACATGGTGCCGGTGGAAACGGCGTTGCGGATAACGTTGTTGGCATCGAGGTTGACCTCGACGCGCATGTGGCCTTCGATACGGGTCACAGGGTCGACAACGATACGTCGGCCTGTGTTGTTGAGGTCGAAACCCTGAGTCGAATAGGTGCTCATTGGTGCTTATTCCTGTCTTGTCGCTGGGGCGTCGGGCGAGGTAGTGGGCGCTTTGCCGTTGCTGGCGCGTTTGAGGGCGGTGACGGCGGCGTGGGCCGTGATCGCTGCGCCGACGGTGACGCCGGCAACCAGGCCGATTTCGTCCGCGTTCGCTTCAACGCCAAATTGGTTGATGCCGCTCAAGTGCTGATAGAACGAGCCCTTGTCCCAGAACCCCTCCTCCGAACAACCGATGCAGCCGTGGCCGGACTGAATCGGGAAGCTGGTGCCGCCATTCCAACGCACGGTCGAGCAGGCGTTGTAGGTGGTCGGGCCTTTGCAGCCGACTTTGTAAAGGCAGTAGCCCTTGCGCGCCGCGTCGTCGTCCCAGGACTCGACGAACTGACCGGCGTCGAAGTTCGGACGGCGGTAGCACTTGTCGTGAATGCGCTGGCTGTAGAACATTTTCGGCCGGCCCTGACGGTCCAGCTCAGGAATGCGGTCGAAGGTCAGCATGTAGGTGATCACCCC
This sequence comes from Pseudomonas veronii, assembly GCF_001439695.1. GTDB lineage: Bacteria > Pseudomonadota > Gammaproteobacteria > Pseudomonadales > Pseudomonadaceae > Aquipseudomonas > Aquipseudomonas veronii. The sequence goes on along the minus strand of NZ_JYLL01000004.1, from coordinate 30,500 downwards.
GGTCATGACTTCGGCGATCGGCGGGCAGCCCGGCACTTTGATGATCGGTTTGTCGGTGATGACCTTGTGAATCGGCACCGCCTGGGTCGGGTTCGGCTTGGCGGCCTGTACGCAGCCCCAACTGGCGCAGGAGCCCCAGGAAATGATCGCCTTGGCATCGCGTGAAACGCGCTTCAACTGCTCGACGAAGGGCTTGCCGCCAATGATGCAACTCATACCGTCCTGGTTCAGTGGCGGGTTGCCCTCGACGGCCAGGATGTAGTTGCCCTTGTACTTGGTCATGACCTCGTCAAGGATCGCCTCGGCCTGATGCCCGGCGGCGGCCATCAAGGTGTCGTCGTAATCCAGGGAGATCATCGACAGCACCACGTCCTTGGCCAGCGGATGCGCGGAGCGGATGAATGACTCCGAGCAACAGGTGCATTCCAGGCCGTGCAGCCAGAGGACTGGCGTGCGTGGCTTGTTCTCCATGGCCCAGGCGATTTTGGGCATGAATGCCGGGCCCAGCCCCAGCGACGTTGCGGTCAAGGAACAAAACTTGAGAAAGCTGCGGCGCGAGATGCCTTGTCTGCGCATCACCTCGTAAAACGTTTCCATTACTTTATTTCTCCTCCCCGAGAAGGTGCTTCAACGGGGGCTGCACTCGGTGTGTTGGAAATCTGTGCCCGACCAGGTGAGTCAGGCGCCATGCCGTCGGCTACAAAGGCCATCAGTTCTATGGGGTGTTGAGGCTGCAGCCTGGGCATGATTGCGACGGCTGCTGGAAACATGCGGGTAACCCATGACGTTCAGTTATCTGGTAAGTACAAGACCTGTGCCATTTCGCCGCGGTGTAGATAAATTGCTTACTAATTAATTTATCTATCTGTTTTTAAAGGACTTTTACTTTTTTACCGAGCGCATTGAGACACCTTGTAACAAACCTCAGCTGGAATGTTTGTTTCCACTATTTATGCAGCCTGGAAACCATATGTCCGGCTTGGCAAGTGGCTGGCGAGAGAACCTCGCCAGGCGCTGAAAGGAAGAGAAGGCTCAGGCGGGCGTCGCGTCCAGGCGGTCGTAGCCCTTGAAGCGGTAGAACAACACGGAAACGGCCCAGGTCAGGATGAATATCCCGACGATCAGGTAGCCGATCATGCCGAAGTTGTCGGTCAGCGCAGTGATGAAATCCCACACACCGCCGTGCAGATCCCAGCGCGCCGCGATCAGCCCGAGCACTTCCACCCCGCCCACCAGCAATGCCACCAACACCGACATGGACGTGATGGTCAGGTTGTAATAGAGCTTGCGTGCCGGGTTGACCAGTGCCCAGTGGTAAGCACCGGTCATCATCACGCTGTCGGCGGTGTCGACCAGCGCCATGCCGGCCGTGAAGAGCGCCGGGAACACCAGAATCGACCAGATCGGCAGGCTCTGCGAGGCTTGCACCGCAGCGATCCCCAGCAGGCCGATTTCCGTGGCGGTATCAAAACCCAGGCCGAACAGCAGGCCCAGCGGATACAGGTGCCAGGGACGGCTGATCAGGCGGAACAGCGGGCGCAACAGTCGGGCGATGGGGCCACCGCCGGTGAGTATCGCGTTCATTTCTTGCTCGCCGATCCGTTCGCCGCGCCGCACGCGGCCAAACGCCTGGTACACCGAGCGCAGGATGAGCAGGTTGATCAACGCCACCAGCAACAGGAAGGCGGCAGACACCGAGGTGCCAATCAGCCCGCCGAGGCCGTGAAAGGCTTCGATTTCGCTTTTGAACGCCGTGGCCGTCAGTGCGATGCCGAGCGAAGCCAGGATTACCACGGTGCTGTGCCCGAGCGAGAAAAACAGGCCGACACTCGCGGTTTGTCGGCCTTCCTGGATCAGCTTGCGGGTGGCGTTGTCGATGGCGGCGATGTGATCGGCATCCACGGCATGGCGCAGGCCGAAGCTGTAGGCCAGAAAGGCGGTGCCGAGCAACAGCGGATAGTCATGGAAGGCCGTGAAAGCCCAGGCCCAGGCCAGCAGGTTGGCAGCGACCAGGCCGGCAAAAATGGCCAGGACGCGATGTTTGAACGTCAAAGGCGCACGAGTCGGTGAAACAGGATGCAAGGGCATGCGAACTCCAGAAAGATGGGTTCAAGTATGAAGAAACGAAAAAACCTCATACAAACCCTGTGCCAGTTTGCGTGCCGAGTACCATTCAGGCGTGGTCGGGCGCTCGCAGAACATGGCGGCTGGACAGTGACTGTCCAGCCGAGCCGATAACTGGACAATGAGCTTCCAGCGCCGCTGCCGGATTATCGGCTCAGGCGGGCCCGGCTTCGGGCAGCGTCACGGTGAACTGCGCACCGCCCTCGGGGTGATTGGCGGCCACCATCCGACCGCCACAGCGTTCGATGATGCCGTAGCTGATCGACAGGCCCAGGCCCGTGCCTTTGCCCACGGACTTGGTGCTGAAGAACGGGTCGAACACCTGGCTCAGGTGTTTCTCTGCGATGCCCGCACCGTTGTCGCGTAAACGCAGGGTGACCCAGCCCGGCTCCTGGGTCACCTCGATCCAGACTGTCGGCAAGGCCTGGTTGGCCGCTTGCGCGGCATCGTAGGCGTTCTGCATCAGGTTCATCAGCACTTGCAGCAGTTGCCCGGCATTGCCGCGCACCGGCGGCGTGTCAACGGCCTGCCAATGCACCTGCAGATCGGGCGCGACGCCACGGCAGACCCAGTGGATGGCGCGCTCGATGACGTCATTGAGGTCGACCTCGCCCAGCGCTTCACGATCCACCGCCGAGAAGCGCTTCAGGGCGCTGACGATGTCGGCGGTGCGTTGCGCGCCTTCCATGCTGCCCTCGATCAACGACGGCAAATCGCTCAGCAGCGGATCGATGCGTAGCTGTTGGCGCAAGGCTTGAAGACCGGCGTGCGACTCGCCGCCGTGGACCGCTTGCAGGTACTGCTGCAGGCGTTTGCCATAGCTGTCGAGCACATGCGCGTTGGCCAGCACGAAGCTGATGGGGTTGTTCAGTTCGTGGGCGACACCAGCCACCAGGCGCCCCAGCGAGGCCATTTTTTCCGCGTGCAACAGTTGCTGTTGAGTGCGCTTGAGCGCCTCGTGGGCCTCGTGCAGTTGGCGATACGCGTGCTGGAGTTCGCCCAGCGGTCGCCCCACCAGCACGTGCCCGATAAAGCGTCCATTGCCCGCGCTGCGCACGGTGCAACTGACGTCCACGGGCACCGGCGCGCCGTTGACATCCTTGAAGTTGACCTCCAGCGAGGCGCTGGCGTTGGGATGGCGCAGGCTGGCGAGGGTCTGGCGCAACTGGGTTTCACTGTGGGGGTCGGCCAACAAGACATAGGCCGGGCTGCCGGACAATGACTGTTCATCACGGCCGACCAGCGTGCGCAGCGCGCTGTTGCTCTCCTCGATGCGCCCTTGCGGGTCGCAGGCCAGCAACACGTCGGACATCGACGACAGTAACCCGGCGATGAACTGCTGCGACTGCTCCAGTTCGACGTTCTTCTCTTCCAGGGCGATTTCATCTTGCACCAGCTTGGAATAGACCTCGTCCATCCTCGCGATGACTTCGATCCAGGCGTCTTCGTCGAGGCTGCCGGGTGGCGGTTTACGGGCCATGGTCGTCAGCTTTTAGGGTGCAGATGCAGGTGGCTGTGGACTTGCTCGTGGCTCGCGCCCTGCTCCACCGGGATCAGGTTCAGCGAGCCATGACGCACGCCGCGTTCGGCGCACACGCGATGGGCGAAATCGCGCACTTCATCGGATGAGCCCTTGAGCATCAGGCTTTCCAGGCAGTTGTCGTGATCCAGATGCACATGCTGGCTGGCAATGGTCAGGTGATGATGCGCGTGCTGCAGGTCCATCACCCGTTCGGTGAGGGTGCGCGAATGGTGATCGTAAACGAAGCTCAGGTTGGCCACGCAATGCGGCGCCTGGCCTTGCTCCAGGCGCGCCTGTTCGATATGCCGCCGCAAAATGTCGCGCATGGCCTCGGAACGGTTGTGGTAACCCTGGTCGCGAATCAGCGCGTCCAGTTCCTCAGCGAGGCCACGGTCCAGGGAAATGGTCAGGCGTTCCATGGGATTTCCTTTTCAATGCACCGTGCAAACCATGCACGGGTCAAAAGAACGAACGATATGTTGCACCGCTACCGGGCTTTTTTCGCCGGGTAACACGGGAGCACCCTGCAAGGCTTGTTCCAATGCCCCGGGCTGGCCCTGGGCATCGCGTGGCGAGAAGTTCCAGGTGGTCGGGGCGATGATCTGGTAGCGGGAGATTTTCCCGTGCTCCACCTCCAGCCAATGCCCCAGTGCGCCACGCGCCGCTTCGGTCAGGCCGACCGCGCGGCCTTTGTCGGGTAATGCCGCGGCGCGGTAATACGGCTCGCCGGGGCGCAGGGCGATCAACCAGCTTTCCATCAGCGGCACCACCTGCGCCAGCTCCAGCAAACGCGCGAGCAGGCGGGTATAAACCGTTGCCGAACAGCGTGCCACGGCGTCGCGCAGCAGCGCTTGACCGGCAATCAACTGACGCGCAATGGCGCCGGTTTCCAGCACCGCGCCGGCCAGGCGCGGGGCTTTGTTCCAGGTATACGCGTCGGGTTTTTCCATCAACGGCTGGGTTTGCCCGTCGGCCGGGTGGCGCGGGCCGCCAGCGTCGTCGAGCCAGGCATGCGCGCTGTCTTCGCGGATATCGTCCAGGTCCAGCGCTTGCGCACACTGGGTGACGCCATTCCACAGGCCGCGCGGGAACACCATCGAGCCGTCGGCTCGCGGATACGCCCCGTAGGAAAGATACAGCCCCGGCCCCGGCCCCAGATGCTCAAGCCCGGTGTCCAGGGCGATTTGCAGAAATTGGCGGAAATCGCCCTGCCCCAGCGCTTCGGCGTGCCATGCCCAGAGCTCGCTTTCGCTGGTGAAACCATTGATACGCTCCAGCGGCGCGGCGAACAGCTCGCTTTCCAGAAACTGCCGGAACTCGCGAACGCGGGTCAGCAGGCGCAGGCGCTCGGCGGCATCGATGGCGCGGGTCGAGCCACCCGGTTGGATCGAGCCGGTGTGCGGCCACTTGCCGCCCAGTGTGCCGATCAAATCCAGCCAGCGTTTGCGCGCAGAAATGGCCAGGCGCTGCTGGCTGCCCTGAAGCGGGGTAAAGCGCGCCACCGCGTCTGGATACCAAGGGCGCTCGGCGTACACCGGGCGCACGAAATCCGGCATGAAAAACAGGTAGAAATGGCTCAAGTGATCGGCGAGGTTTTCGGTGGCGGCCATCAGGTTGATTGCCAGCAGGCCGTTGTCCGGCGGCTGTACGCCGGCCAGCCCGGCCAGGGCGCGGGCGGCGGCGATCGATTGCGACACCGAGCAGATTCCGCAGATGCGTGGCGCGTAGGTCAGCGCATCGAGCGGTGCGTGTTGCAGCAGGATTTGCTCGAAGCCACGGTACATGGTGGCGTTGACCCGTGCCGAACGCACATGACCATCTTCCACGTCCAGTTGTACTTCCAGATCGCCTTCAACCCGATTGAATGGGCCGACCACCAAACGTGACATGCAAACTCCTAACGGCGGGGGGTGCGTACCGACGGCGCGATCAGCGGGTGATCGGACGTCGCATTCTGTTTGACGCGCTTGGGGGTGGCTGACTTGGACAGCGCCGACAGGGCGACGAACCAGGCCTTGGGCATGTCGATGGGCAAACCGATGGGAATGCCCGCCAGCTTCGGCGTGCGCTGAAAGGCGTGCCCCGGTTCTTCGAAGCCCGGGGCGGTGCAGTTGATGCAGGCAAACCCGCCACGGGTACACGAGCCCTCGCCATTCCACAGGCGAGTATTGCAGTCGCCGTGGGCCTGGGTGCCTTTGCAGCCCAGGTTTTCCATCATGCAGCCCAGGTCCGAGGGCTTTTCCGCACTGGCTTTGTATTCGTAGAACTCATTGCGCGTGCAGCCCTGATGCACCAGTTGGTCAGCGTAGAAACGCGGACGCCCGATAACGTCCAGATCGGCCTCGGCGAACAGCCCGGCGGCCAGCGCCATCAAGGTGTCGGTCACCCAGCCGGGGTGCGTCGGGCAACCGGCCACGTTGATCACCGGCAAGCCGCGCAACGACCGATAATCGGCACCCAGCAGGCCGCCGCGATGCTCACCGTCAAATTGCAGGCCGCAGGCGTCGGTCGGGTTGCTGCCCGCAGCGGTGATGCCTCCGTAGGCCGCACAAGTGCCGATGCCCAAGGTGTATTCGGCCACCGCCGCGAGTTTGCGCACCCAGTCGATCATCGGCGCATCGGTGCCCGCCAGCATGTGAAAGCGCCCGGTGCCGTGCGGGCCGCGCAGCAATGAGCCTTCGATGCACAAGGCATCGAGCCGGGTGCGACCTTGCAGGCAGTCCTCCAGGATATCCAGCACCTGATCACCGCTTTCAAGGGACAGCGATGGATGCCAGAGCAACTCAATCCCCGCACTGCGCCACATCGCGGAAAAATCCTGGGTATCGGCGCACAGCAAGGACATGTTGCAACCGCCGCAACCGCCCGATTGCAGCCACAGCACTCGGAATGGGGTGTTCATCGGGCTTCCTCCAGGCCAAGACGGCGCAATTTCTGGCGCAGGCCCACGCGCGACAAGCCCAGTTCACGGGCCGCATGGGTTTTGTTCCAGCGGTGACGCAGCAGCGATTCCTTGAGTATGGTCGCTTCGATAGCGTCCAGTTGTTCTTGCAACGTACCCGTGGGGGGCGACAGGCGTATGTCGTTGGTGTTGCGTCCCTGGCCCTGCATGACGCGCCAGGAAAACGAATGAGCACCGATTTGCGAGCCTTCCGACAACGCAGCGGCGCGGTAGATTTCGTTGCGCAACTCGCGAATATTACCGGGCCACGGGTAACCGATCAGGCTCGCCAGGGCGTCGTCGGCGAAGTGCAGGTTTGGCAGGTCCAGTTCCAGGCGGGCATCGTCGAGCAGCTTTTTGGCGATGGGCATCAGGTCGGCGGTGCGCTCGCGCAACGGCGGCAAGCCCAGGCTGACCGTGGACAGCCGGTAATAAAGGTCGCTGCGAAAACGTCCGGTGGCGACATCCTGCTCCAGATCGCGATGGGTCGCCGCGATCACCCGCACATCGACCCGTACCGTGCTCGAGGCGCCGACCGGGCGCAGTTCGCCCTCTTGCAAGACGCGCAACAACTTGACCTGAAAAGCCGGCGAGGTGTCGCCGATTTCATCGAGTAGCAAGGTACCGCCATTGGCACGCTGGAACAGCCCGATGTGATCCTGATGCGCGCCGGTGAAGGCGCCGCGCTTGTGCCCGAACAGCTCGGACTCCAGCAAGGTATCAGGCAGCGCCGCGCAGTTCTCCATGACGAAGGCATTACTCGCACGCGGGCTGGCGTAATGGATGGCGCGGGCCAGCAGTTCTTTGCCCGTGCCCGATTCGCCCAGCAGCAGCACCGACAAATCATAGCGGGCGACCCGGGCGGCCAACTCACAGACCGCATCCAGCGGGCCGCCGGGGCTGCGCACGATGCGCGAGAAATCGAAGGTGTCGCGTACCCGCTCCAGGGTTTCGCGGCTGCGGCGACGCAGCGCTGGCGTACCGGCGCGCAGCTCCAGGTCCAGCCGCTGCATATGGTTTTGCAACGATTGGCTCTCGACCGCATTGCGCACGGTGTTGAGCAGGTTTTCAGGCAGCCAGGGCTTGAGCAGGTACTGATAGATACCGGCCTGATTGACGCCCGCGATGATGTCTTCCGAATCGGTGTAGCCCGACAGCACGATGCGGACCACCCCCGGCCAGCGCTCGCGCACTTCCTTGAGAAATTCGATACCGCTGACATGGGGCATGCGCTGGTCGCAGAGGATCACCGCGACCACATGCTGTTCCAGCAGTTCGCGTGCTTGCCCGGCCGACTCGGCCAGCAGCACCTGGAATTCCTGATCGAGTACCCGGCGTAACGATTCGCGCGAACGCAGCTCATCGTCCACTACCAGGATCATGGGCAAGTCGGATTGCGAGTCGAATGGGGAGGTCATGAGTCAGCGAAAGGCCGATTATTGAAGTTCATTGCAACATTATGTTGCTGCAAGTCATGGCGTCGATGGTAGCACGGTGCCAAAAGCAGACGAGGGTTTTCCTTCTGAGGAGGCCGCCCTGCTCAATTGTTTTCTGGTCTGCCTCGTCGCCTTCGTCAGCAAATTCCCAGGAGGCTATGGCGCCGGGCGCAGCGCAGCGACCAGCCGAAGTTCATGCCCACAGCCGCCAGCAGGATGGCGCTGTACAGCAGGGTCGACATGAGATCACACCGATAATGGCAGGTAACTCCAGGCACCCTCCCCGGGTGCCTTAGAGCACGTGGTGCTGTGCAGTGGCGCAAATCCTAGCCCGATTCAGGACACCTTCGGCTGCCCATCAGACGCCGTCACGCCCCCATCCACCGGCAAGTTCACCCCATTGACGAAACTCGCATCCGGGCTGGCCAAAAACGCAATCGCTGCCGCCACTTCGCTGGGCAAGGCCTCGCGCTGCATCGGGATGCGCTCGTTGAATTTGTCACGAATAGACTGCTCCCAATCCCAGGTCATCGCCGTACGCGTCAGGCTTGGGCATACCGCGTTGGCACGCACACCCTGGGCGCCGTGATCCAGCGCCAGGGCCCGGGTGAAGTTGACTACCGCGCCCTTGCTCGCGCAGTAGAACGCCGCGCCCCAGTCGCCGCCCAACCCAGAAACAGAGGCGGTGCTGACAATATTGCCCTTGCTTTGAATCAGGTGCGGCAACGCCAGCTTCGAGCAGAAAATCACCCCGTCGATGTTCACCGAGGCGATCTTGCGCCAGTCGGCTTCCGTGGTTTCAAGGGTGGTGCCGGGAATATGTACGCCGGCGTTATTGACCAGCACATCCAGCCGACCGAAACGCTCGATGGTTGCGTCGATCATCTGCTGTACCGAAGCCATGCTCGACACGTCGACCTTCACCGCCAGCACCTTGTCGACTGGTAGCTCGCTGGCCACCGCTTGGGCTTTTTCAAGGTTCCAGTCGGCCAACACCACATTCGCACCCTCATCGGCAAAACGCCTCGCGGTGGCTTCGCCGATGCCGGCTGCGGCGCCGGTGACCAATACGACTTTGTTCTGAAAACGTTGCATCGCTGCTTCCTTCTGCGGATGAACAATCGCGGTTCCAACACTCCGGAACCGCTGTCTTTTACTGATGCAGAGCCTTGCCACTGGCGGCCAACACCGCTTCGTGCATAGCTTCGCTCAATGTCGGGTGGGCGAAGATGACCTGGCTCAAGGCCTGGGCAGTCGCCTCCAGGCTATGGGCGATGCCAAAACCCTGGATCTGCTCGGTCACTTCCGGCCCAACCATATGTGCCCCCAGCAACTCGCCGCTGTCCGCATCGAAAATGGTCTTCACAAACCCCTTGGCCTCGCCCAACGCCAGGGCCTTGCCGTTGGCCTGATAGTCGAATCGGCCAATGTTCAGGTGCTTGCCGCTGGCCCTGGCCGCCGCTTCTGTCAGGCCCAGGCTGGCCACTTGCGGACGGGCGTAGGTGCACCCCGGAATAAAGGCTTTGTCCAGCGGGTGAACCCCGTCCACCCCGGCCAGTTTCTCGACACACAACACCCCTTCATGGCTGGCTTTGTGAGCCAGGCACGGCGCGCCAGCGACATCGCCGATGGCGTAGAGCCCGGCGACATTGGTGCGGCACCAGGGGTCTGTCTTGATAAACCCGCGCTCAATCTCCACCCCCAGCGCCTCCAACCCCAGGTCTTCAGTGTTGGCCTGAATCCCGGCGGCCAGCAGCACACGCTCCACCGCCAGCACCTCTTCGCGACCATCGGCCAGGCGCAAGGTGCAGCGCGCCTGATCGGCCTCACTGAATACGTCGGTCACAGTGGCCTGGGTCAGCACCCGGATACCGCGCTGTTCGAACTCGCGCTGCACCAGGCTGGCCACTTCCTGGTCTTCGACCGGCATGATCTGGCGCGCCACTTCCACCAGGGTCACGGCGCAGCCCAGGTCGTGGTAGAGGCTGGCAAACTCCACGCCAATGGCTCCCGAACCCACAATCAGCAAGGACGCCGGTACGGTCTGCGGCACCAGCGCCTCGAAGTAGCTCCAGATGCGTTGCCCGTCCGGCACTATCGCCGGCAGCGAGCGCGGCCGGGCGCCGGTGGCGAGGATGATGTGCTTGGCCCCAAGGGCCCGCTCACCCTCGCCCGAGGTGACACTGACACGCCCCTTGGCAGTCACGCGGGCACGGCCGTCAACCACCGTCACACCGTTTTTCTTGAGCAAATAGGCAATACCACCGGTGAGCGTTTTCGACACGTCCCGGCTGTGGGCCACCAGTTTCTGGATATCGAACTGAATGTTCTCGGCGCTGAAACCAAAGGCCTCCAGGTGCCGCAAGGTATGGGCCACCTCCGCGCCCTTGAGCATGGCCTTGGTGGGAATGCAGCCCCAGTTCAGGCAGATACCGCCCAAGTGCTGTTTTTCCACCAGGGCGGTATTGAGCCCCAGTTGCGCGGCACGAATCGCCGCCACATATCCGCCAGGGCCACCGCCGATAATCAGCACATCAAATTGATCGCTCATGGCAACTCCTAGACCAGCATCAGGGTGGGGTTTTCCACCAGGCGCTTGAGTTCCTTGAGGAAGGTCGCCCCCAACGCACCGTCGATAACCCGGTGGTCGCAAGACAACGACACGCTCATTTGCGTGCGTACCGCAGGTTGTCCTTCATGGGCCACCACGCGCTTTTCTCCGGCGCCGATGGCCAGGATTGCCCCTTGGGGTGGGTTGATAATCGCGTCGAACTGGCGCACACCGAGCATGCCCAGGTTGGAGATGCTGAAGGTGCCACCCTGGAACTCCTCGGGTTTCAAGGTACCGGCCTTGGCCCTGGTCGCCAGGCTGAGCATTTCCCCGGAGACTTCGGCCAGGCTCTTGCGGTTGGCCTGGCGGATGATCGGCGTGATCAGGCCACCGGGCAGCGCCACGGCAATGGAAATGTCTGCATCGCGGTAACGCCGTACTTCCTGGCGCTCGTCGTCGTATTGCACATTGACGTCGGGCACCTTGACCAGCGCCTGGGCGCAAGCCTTGATCAGCAGATCGTTGACCGAGATTTTCACCCCCGGCACCGAGGCGTTGATCTCAGCGCGCAATGCAAGCAAGCGCTCCAGATCAAAATCCGCATGCAGGCGAAAGTGCGGCGCATCACGTTTGGAGGCTTGCAGGCGCGCGGCAATGGCCTTGCGCATGCCGTTCATGGGCAGGGTTTCAAACGCCTCGCGACTATCAACCGTCGGCGCAGCCTGGGCCTGTGGCACCGCATCGGCGCCCCGGGCTTGGAGCACATCGGCCTTGCACACCCGACCGCGAGTGCCTGTAACGCGGCAGTCGTGGAGGTTGATGCCCCACTGCTGCGCCAGACGCCGGGCCACCGGTGTGGCGAGAACCTGGCTGTCATCGAGGCGCGAAGGTGCGGCCTGATTGGCTTTTTGCGCAGCCGCTCGGCTGGCGACTTGCCCGCCCTCGGCGCGCACTGCGGCTTCAATATCCGCCACGCTGATGCGCCCTTCACGGCCCGAACCAGGCACCCGGCTCAGGTTGATATTGAGCTGCGCCGCCAGTTTCAATGCATGGGGCGTGGCGAACAACGCTTCGTCACTGGCGCCCAGCAACGCCTGTGGCACCTGCCAGGCACCCGGCGTCTTGACCGACGGTTGCGACGCAGCGGCCGGCGCGCTGGCGGCCAACTTGACCAGCGGTTGTGCCGTGGTCTCAGCGGGTACCGATTCAGAAACTGGCGCCGGCTCAGCGACGCCACGCTGCGCCAGATACGCATCGATCTCGGCATCGCTGACCGAAGCGTCGGCGACAATCCCCAGCACACCGCCCACGGGAATGGTTTGCCCCGGTTGCGCCACTTTGCGCCGCAACACACCGGCAAAAGGCGCCTGCATCACGTTGGAAATCTTGCTGGTTTCAATCTCGCAGACTTCCTGCTGCGCGGCGAAGCTGTCGCCTTCCTCGATCAGCCAGTCAGTCAGCGTGCCCTCTTCCATCGACAGTCCCCATTTGGGCACTTCGATTGCGCGGATATCACTCATGGTCAGCCCTCCATCACTTTGCGAACGGCGGCTTCGATGCGTTGTACGCTAGGGATCCACGCTTGCTCCAGCACCGGTGAGAACGGAACCGGGGTGTGCGGCGGCGTGACCATGATGATCGGCGCCTTGAGGTGGTAAAACGCCTGGGACACGATCAGCGCGGCAATGTCATGGGCAAAGCCGATGCGCGCGGCCGACTCGTCGACAATCACCACGCGCCCGGTAGAGGCCACGGATTCAAGAATGCCCTCTTCGTCCAACGGCGACACGGTGCGCGGGTCCACTACCTCCACAGAGATCCCTTCAGCCGCCAGTTTGTCCGCCACCTCATTGGCTTTGTGCACCATGGCTGCCAGGGCAATGATGGTGACGTCGGTGCCTTCGCGGGTGTAGTTGGCGACGCCAAAAGGGATGGTGTAGGCGTGCTCGGGCACTTCGCCCTTGATGTCGTAGAGGATCTTGTGTTCACAGAACACCACCGGGTCGTCATCGCGGATCGCCTGGATCAGCAGGCCTTTGACGTCGTAAGGGCTGGACGGCACCACCACCTTGAGGCCCGGGGTGGTCGCGAAGATGTTGTAGGGCGACTGCGAGTGCTGGGCGGCCGCGGAGAACCCGGCGCCAATCATGCCGCGAATCACCAGCGGGGCCTTGGCCTTGCCGCCGAACATGTAACGGAACTTCGCCGCCTGGTTGTAGAGCATGTCGTGGCACACGCCGAAGAAATCCATGAACATCAACTCGGCCACCGGCCGCAGACCGGTCACCGCTGCGCCGGCGGCCATGCCGACGATCGCCGACTCGGTGATCGGTGTGTCGATCACCCGGGACGAGCCGAACTGGGTCCACAAGCCTTTGGTCACCCCCAGCACGCCACCGAAGGCTTCGCCCTTGCTGCCGACCTCGGCGGTACCGGCCTGGCCGCCGCAAACGTCTTCCCCGATCAACACGACGCGCGGATCGAGTTCCATCTCCTGGGCCAGGGCTTCTTTGACTGCTTCACGAAAAGTACGAATTGCCATATTCCAAATCCTCAGTAAGAGACGTAAACGTCGGTCAGCAGGTTGTCCACCGATGGGTAATCGGCGATGCGAGCCTTGGCCACCGCGTCATCGACCTGGGCCTGGACCTCGTCATCGATGGCTTGCAGTTCCTCTGCGGATATTTGCCCCTCGACTTGCTTACTGAAAATTTGCAGCGGGTCGTTGTCTCGGCGCAGGCGCTCCACTTCGCCGTCGGCGCGATACAGCATCGGGTCGCCTTCGAAATGCCCGTGCCAGCGGTGGGCAACAGCCTCGATGGCACTCGGGCCTTCACCATTGCGTGCCCGCTCCACCGCGACGGCTACGGCTTCGTAGACGGCAAAGAAGTCGGTACCGTCGACCTTCACCGCAGGCATGCCGAAGCTGGCGGCGCGGTTGGCGATATCCCGGCCACCGACCGCGTAATCGTGGCCGGTGGCCTCACCGAAACCGTTGTTCTCGAACACGAATACCGTTGGCAACTTGAGCACCACGGCCATGTTCATGGCTTCAAATACCAGGCCTTGGTTGGAGCCACCGTCGCCGGTGAACGACACCGCCACATTGCGCGTGCCCAGGGTTTTCGCCGTGAGTGCGGCGCCAATGGCCAGAGGCGGTGCGCCGCCGACGATGGCGTTGGCGCCCAGCATGCCCTTGCTCAGGTCGGCAATGTGCATGGAGCCGCCCTTACCCCGGCACAGGCCCGACTCCTTGCCAAAGATCTCCGCCATCATGCCGTGCAGGTCACAGCCCTTGGCGATGCAGTGGCCGTGACCACGGTGAGTCGAGCCGATATAGTCAGCGTCCGTCAGGTTCTCGCAGACGCCAACGGCGATTGCTTCCTCGCCGCTGTACAAGTGGATGAAGCCGGGGATATCCCCAGTGGTGTTTTCCTGGTGTAGCCGCTCCTCGAACACGCGAATCTCGCGCATCTTGCGATAGGCCTGAAGCAGTTTTGACTTGCTAAGCGACATGGGCTCGCCCTCATCTCTGGTTTTTTATAGGGGGGTCGATGACCTGAATCAGGCGACCGACGATGGCGTGGCGGTACGGTAAGAGGCTCTGGCCGATGCCATAACTACCCGGATGGGGGGGCGGTAATTGCCGCTTGAGGGGATTAACCTTGCAAAACGAGGGTCTACAAAAATAATGATCGATACTCGACCACACCAAGACGACCATCCATGGATCACCTGACATTGCCTGCCTACAGCCAGGGCGCGTTCAGCCTCCGTCATGGCTTGCCGCTGATCAGCACCAAGCTCGGCCCGCCCCGCGCGGCCGGCACCCTGCTGAGCCGCTCGCGCCTGCTGGAAAAACTCGACCTATTGCACGAACGCAGTCTGGCACTGGTGTGCGGCGCGGCCGGTTTCGGCAAGACCACCCTGCTCAGCCAATGGCGCCAGTGCCTGCTCGACCAGGGCCACAGCGTGGCGTGGTTGAGCCTGGACGAGCAGGACGATAGTCCCGAATACTTTCGTCGTTATCTGCTGGCCGCCCTGCGCAGCGCCGACCCGGCCTTGGCCGATTTGACCGGCGACCTGCAGCCGTCCGCACAAGGCTTTATGCGCGCCTTGATCAACCAACTCAACCTGCGCCAACAGCCGCTGTATTGGGTGCTAGACGATGTGCATCTGGTCCGCCATCAGTTGATAGAGCAAGACCTGCTCGAACTGGTGCTGCACGCCCCCGCTTGCCTGCACCTGTTGATTGGCAGCCGTAACGCCGCGCAATTGCCCTTGAGCCGCCTGCGCGCACGCAACCAACTGGTGGAAATCGACGCCAACGCGTTGCGCTTCAACCTCGACGAAGCAGCGGGCTATTTTTCCCGCACCACCGATCTCAAGCTGGACACCGCCGACCTGCAACGCCTGCTGAGCCTGACCGAAGGCTGGATCACCGGGATCCAGATGGCATCCTTGGCACCGCCCACCGGCAGTGACCCGGTGCGCCGCTGGGCACATCTGGAACGCGGATCGCGGGTGATCGGTGGTTATCTGCAAGACGTGGTGCTGGAGCCTCTGCCGCCCCGGGTACAGCGCTTCCTGCTGCACACCTCGATCCTCAATCGCTTCACCGCGTCTTTGTGCAACGCCATTACCGGGCGCGAGGACGGCGAACAGATGCTAGGGTTCATCGAACAGCACAACCTGTTCATTTGCTCCCTCGATCCCCAGGGGCATTGGTTCCGCTACCACGCGCTGTTTGCCGAGACCCTTCACCAGCGCCTGTCCGCCAGCAACACCGATGTTGCCCAACTGCATCAACGCGCCAGCAACTGGCTGGCCGCCCATCAATACTGGGCTGAAGCCATCCGCCATGCCTTGGCCGCCGGACAACTGGCCAACAGCACCACCTGTGCCGACAAGGGTGCCCAGTCCCTCGCCGAAGAAGGCGATATCGACACCCTGGTGCGCTGGCTGCAAAACCTGCCGCTGAGCGCCTTGTCGCCCCTGGACGAGCAACGCATCGACCTGCAACTGAACCTGAGCTGGGCCCTGGCCCACCACTTTCGTTTCGACGAATCACGGCAGTTGCTGCTCGACCTGCACCCGTTGCTGGAACAGCCCGGCGTCAGCCCGCGCCTGCTGATCAAACGCCAGGTGATCTGCGCGATCAACGAGTCCTTCGCCGAACGCATCAGCCAGGGCCTGGAGCATGTGGAACCGCTACTGGCGCAGTTGCCCAGCGGGGATCGCTGGGTCGATGGCCTGGTGTGCAACATCCTCAGTTACGACTATCTGGTGCGCGGGCGTTATCAGGATGCGCAAGCCGTGCAAAGGCACATGCCATGCCCGGCGACGCCTTCGGAGAACCTGTTTGTCAGTGTCTACCGCGCTTTTATTCTGGGCCTGAGCCATGTCCGCCAGGCGGACCTGGAGAGCGGCGAGCACTATTACCGCCAGGCCCTGGTACACGCCGAGCAACTGACAGGGGCGCAATCGAGCGGCAGCGCCACCCTCACCGCGCTGCTCGCCGAACTGTGGTACGAACGCGGTGACTGGCAGGCCTTGCACCGCGAACTGCAGCCACGGCTGCGTCAGGTGGACGCGATTGCGCCGCTCGATGCCCTGTTCAGCGCCTACCGCGCCCTGGCCCGCAGTGCGTTACACGCAGGCGACTACAGCCAGGCGCATCGTTTGCTGGAGCACGCCCAACAACTGGCAACGCTACGGCGCTGGCCACGCCTGCAAGGGTTGCTGCTGGCCGAACAGATTCAGGCGCACCTTCATAGCAACGCCCCGTCCCAGGCCCGCCACTTGCTCCAGCAACTGGCCGACTTGAGCAGCCACCACCGGGCCGAGGCACCTTTGCACCAGGCCCTTGAGCGCAACCATCGAGTCAGCCATGCGTGTGTATTGGCCAATGACGGCAAACATGGCGAAGCCGCCCGCACCTGGGCACTGCAAGTGGATGAGGATGAGCGCGGCGGGCAAGTCCTCGATGGCTTGCGCGCACGTACGCACTGGGCGCTGAGCCTGTGGCTCGATGGCCAGGGCAAACAGGCGATGGAGGTGTTGCTGCCGGTGCTGGATACCGCACGCCGCCAACATATGAAACAGACATTACTCGACAGCGGCGCCGAGCTGACGGACCTGCTCAGCGCCCTCAAGGATCTCAAGGCACCGTTCAAAGACTACATACAACGCCTGCTGGACTCGACGCCCATCACCGAGCCTGACCTGGGCTGTGCCCTGAGCGAGCGCGAAAGCCAGACGCTGTTGCTGGTGGCTCAAGGGCAATCGAACAAGGAGATCGCCCGCAGCCTGGACATCTCCAGCGAGACCGTGAAATGGCATTTGAAGAATCTCTACGCCAAGCTCCAGGTCACCAGTCGCATCCAGGCCATGAGCCGGGCCCGGGAGCTTAGTCTGCTCGATTAGGCGCCGGGCGCTGGCCTAGAAGTTCGCCGGCGTATTCGCGCTGATGATTTCCGCCTCATCCTGCCCGATATTGCGGAACCTGTGGGGCAAGGTGGTGGGGAAGTAATACCCATCCCCTGGGTTCAATATGCTGACCTGGCCATCGACAGTGAGTTCGACGGTGCCACGGGTGACGAGGCCGCACTCCTCGCCTTCGACATGCACGATCGGCTCTTCGCCGGAACTGGCGCCGGGTGCGTACTGCTCGCGCAGAAAGCGCATCTGGCGGCTGGGGATCGGCGCGCCCACCAGCAGCAGGCGCAGGCCGTCGCGACCCAGGTCGGGCTGTTCGTTGGCGCGGAAGACGTATTGGTGTTCGCGTGGCGGCTGGTCGAAGGTGAAAAAGTCCGCCAGGGACATGGGGATGCTTTCCAGCAGCTTTTTCAGGGAACTGACAGAGGGACTGACGCGATTCTGTTCGATCAGGGAAATGGTGGCGTTGGTCACGCCGCTACGACGGGCCAGCTCGCGCTGGGAGAGTTTGTAGCTTTCGCGAACGAGTTTGAGTCGGGTGCCCGTGTCCATAGCTGCCTTATATAAGGGGTGAGTGTCGTGATGTTTATTGGTTGCGATAGCGCTGCAGGAGCTGGGGCGAGCGCGGGCAGGCAATGTTGCGAAATTCGCCGATTACCCGACCCGGAAACCTGAAAGGCGGCTATTAAATCACGTTTGCGGGTGGAGCTGTAGCGCTGCTGAATATGCCTGCATGCGCAAAAAAAGCAAGCCCGCGGCCGCGGCCGAAGGTGGCGTGGGCCGGGGGCTCGCGGCGCGTGTGTGGCTGACCGGTCAAATACCGAGTCGGTCGCGCAGGGCGTAGTAGGCGGCGCCCATGGCCGTCAGCGGGGCCTGGAAGGTGCGGCCGCCGAACATCGGCATGTGCGGCAGCGAGGCGAAGGCGTCGAAGCGTTCGGCGTCACCGCGGATCACTTCGCTGATCAGCTTGCCCGCGAGGTGCGAACAGGTGACGCCGTGGCCGCTATACCCTTGCATGTAGTAGGCGTTCTTTTCGATACGGCCGAATTGCGGCATGCGCGACATGGTCAGCAGGAAGTTGCCGGTCCAGCGGTAGTCGATCTTGACGTTTTTCAACTGCGGGAAGGTCTTGAGGATCTTCGGCCGGATCAGTTGTTCGATGTCGTCCGGCTCGCGGGCGCCGTAGACCACGCCGCCGCCGTACAGCAGACGGTTGTCAGCGGTCAGACGGTAATAGTCGAGCAGGTAGTTGCAGTCTTCGACGCAGTAATTGTGGGTAATCAGGCTGCGTGCCACTTCCTCCGACAGCGGCTCGGTGACCACGATCTGCGAGCCGCAGGGCATGCTTTTGCGCGTCACCCGTGGGTCGAGATTCTGCGGCAGGTAGGCATTGCCGGCGATCAGCAGGTACTTGGCGCGAACCACACCCTTGGCCGTGCGTACCACGTTGGGTTCGCCGTAGGTGATTTCCTCGGCCGCCGATTGTTCGAAGATCTTGCCGCCCAGGCCGATAATCGCGCTGGCTTCGCCCAGGGCCAGGTTCAGCGGATGGACGTGACCGCCCTGCTTGTCCAGCAGGCCGCCGATGTAATTTTCACAGCCCACTTCGTTTGCCATGTCTTTGGCGTCGAGCAGTTGCAGGTTGCGGTTGCCATAGCGCTCCCAACTGCTTTTCTGTTCGACCAGGCCTTTGAGCTGTTTTTTGTTCAACGCGGCGAAGATCCCGCCCGGGCGGTAGTCGCACTGGATGTCGTAGTGCTGGATGCGCTGGCGAATGATCTCGGCGCCTTCGAACATCATGCTGCCGAGGATTTCGGCGCTCTTTTCGCCGTAGCGCTGCTCGATGACATCCACGTCACGGCTGTAGGAATTGACCAGTTGCCCGCCGTTGCGCCCGCTGGCGCCAAAGCCGACCTTGGCCGCTTCGAGCACGGTGACGCTGTAGCCGGCTTCCGCCAGGAACAGCGCCGACGACAGGCCGGTGTAGCCGGCGCCGATGACACAGACATCACACTCGACCAACTCTTCAAGCACAGGGAAGTCGCCGGTGTGGTTGCGGGTCGCGGCGTAATAGCTGTTTACATGGGGTTGCATGGTTAGGACTCCCTGGCGACTGGCCGGCACGCGCCGGCAATCGCCGTTGTTATTTGGGCTTAGAGCTTGATCCAGGTGGCTTTGAGCTCGGTGTACTTGTCAAAGGCGTGCAGCGACTTGTCGCGGCCATTGCCCGACTGTTTAAAGCCGCCGAACGGCGCGGTCATGTCGCCGCCGTCGTACTGGTTGACCCACACGCTGCCGGCACGCAGGCCCCGGGCAAAGCGGTGGGCGCGGCTGAGGTCGGCGGTCCACACTGCGGCGGCCAGGCCGAAGATGCTGTCGTTGGCGATCGACAGCGCTTCTTCTTCGGTGTCGAAGCTGATCAGCGACAACACCGGGCCGAAGATTTCTTCGCGGGCGATGGTCATGGCATTGGTCACGCCGTCGAAAACCGTCGGCTCCACATACTGGCCACCGGTGTCTTGCAGGGCGCGCTGGCCGCCAACCAAGAGTTGGGCGCCCTGCTCCTTGCCGATCTCGATGTAGCGCAACACGTTGTCCAGTTGCCGCTGATCGACCACTGCACCGACCTTGGTCGCCGGGTCCAGTGGATGCCCCGGCTTCCAGGCCTGGAACGCCTCCACCAGCAGCGCAATGAAGGGCTCGCGGATCGACCGCTGCACCAGCAGGCGCGAACCGGCCACGCAGACTTCACCCTGGTTGAAGGCAATCGCTGCAGCCGCAGCGGCGGCGGCAGCGCGCAAGTCCGGGGCATCGGCGAACACCACATTGGGGCTCTTGCCACCGGCCTCCAGCCACACCCGTTTCATATTGCTCTGGCCGGAATACACCAGCAGTTGCTTGGCCACCGCGGTGGAGCCGGTAAAGGCCAGCACATCCACATCCCTATGCAAGGCCAGCGCCTTGCCGACGGTGTGACCGTAGCCCGGCAGCACGTTGAACACGCCTGGGGGAATGCCGGCCTCAAGCGCCAGTTGGGCCAGGCGAATGGCGGTCAGCGGCGACTTTTCCGAAGGTTTGAGGATGAATGAGTTACCCGCCGCCAGGGCCGGCGCGAACTTCCAACTGGCCATGATCATCGGGAAGTTCCACGGCACGATGGCCGCGACCACGCCGCAGGGTTCGCGGGTGATCAGGCCCAACTGGTCGTGGGGCGTGGGCGCCACTTCGTCGTAGAGCTTGTCGATGGCCTCGGCGCTCCAGCGGATCGCGTTGGCGGTGGCCGGTACGTCGATGGCCATGGAGTCGCCAATCGGCTTGCCCATGTCGAGAGTTTCCAGGAGCGCCAGTTCTTCCTGGTGTTCGAGGACCAGATCGGCGAAACGGATCAGCACGCGCTTGCGCGCCGCCGGGGCCTGCAAGCGCCAGATCCCGGACTCGAACGCCTGGCGTGCAGCGATCACCGCGGCGTCGGCGTCGGCCTCATCGGTGCTGGCGACCGTGGCCAGAAAACGCCCGTCCACCGGGCTGATGCTGTCAAAGGTTTCGCCGCTGGCGGCCCAACGGTATTCGCCGCCGATAAAGGCCCGGCCTTCAAGGTTCAGGGACTGGAAGTACTGCTCCCAGTCGTTGCGATGCTTGGTCATAGGGTGTGCTCAACGCAAAAAGTGGGAGGGCCGTCAGACCGTGTGCAGGTACCAGTTGTACTCAAGGTCGGAGATCGAGTTTTCGAACTCGGCCAGTTCGCTTTCCTTGCACGCGACAAACACGTCGATGTACAGCGGGTCGATGTACCGGGCCATGACCTCGCTGTCGTCCAGCTCGCGCAGGGCGTCGCGCAGGTTGTTGGGCAGGCTCTGTTCGTTCTGCTCGTAGGAGTTGCCTTCGACCGGCGCCCCCGGCTCGATCTTGTTGGTCAGGCCGTGGTGGATACCGGCCAATACCGAGGCCATCAGCAGATAAGGGTTGGCGTCGGCGCCGGCCACCCGGTGCTCGATACGCACGGCATCCGCCGCGCCGGTCGGCACGCGCACGGCCACGGTGCGGTTGTCGATGCCCCAGCTCGGCGAGTTCGGCACATAGAACTGTGCACCGAAGCGGCGGTAGGAGTTGACGTTCGGGCAGAGAAACGCCATCTGCGCCGGCAGGGTTTCCAGCACGCCGCCGATGGCGTGACGCAGGGCGTCGTTGGTCTCGGGGTCTTCGCTGGCGAAGATGTTGTTGCCCTGTTTGTCGAGGATCGAGATGTGTACATGCAAGCCATTACCGGCCTGGCCCGGGTAGGGCTTGGCCATAAAGGTGGTGTCCATCTCGTGGTCGTAGGCGATGTTTTTCACCAGGCGCTTGAGCAGTACCGCGTAGTCGCAGGCTTTGATCGGGTCGCTGACATGGTGCAGGTTGACCTCGAACTGCGCCGGGGCGCTTTCCTTGACGATGGCGTCGGCAGGGATGCCCTGCTCTTTCGCGCCTTCGAGGATGTCCTGCAGGCAATCGACGTATTCGTCGAGGTCATCGATCAGGTAGACCTGGGTCGAATGCGGGCGCTTGCCGGAGATTGGCGAGCGCGGCGCTTGCGGACGGCCGTTCACGTTGTCCTGGTCGATCAGGTAGAACTCCAGCTCGAACGCGGCGCAAATGGTCAGGCCCAGTTCGTCGAACTTGCTCACCACCTGGCGCAGCACTTCCCGTGGGTCGGCGAAGAACGGCTGGCCCTCGAGTTCATGCATGGTCATCAACAGCTGCGCGGTGGGGCGCTTCTGCCAGGGCTCGATGCTCAGGGTGTCGGGGATCGGGTAGCAGATGCGGTCGGAGTCGCCGATATCCAGGCCCAGGCCAGTGCTTTCCACAGTGGAGCCATTGATGTCCAGGGCAAACAACGACGCGGGGAGGTTGATGCCTTTTTCATACACCTTATGCAA
This sequence comes from Pseudomonas veronii, assembly GCF_001439695.1. Taxonomy (GTDB): domain Bacteria; phylum Pseudomonadota; class Gammaproteobacteria; order Pseudomonadales; family Pseudomonadaceae; genus Aquipseudomonas; species Aquipseudomonas veronii. The sequence goes on along the minus strand of NZ_JYLL01000004.1, from coordinate 8,572 downwards.
GGCGGTGCGTTCGATACGCTTGCCGCGCACCACGCCATTCATGTCTGCAATCAGCAGATCGACGTACAGGACCTCCGGGTGTTTTTTCAGAAAGGCGTTGGCTTCGTTGAGCTGAACGGTACGCAGTGGGACCGACATGATGCACCTATGTGTTAATTATTATGTTCAAAGCTGTTTCGTGGCAGCAGTCAATCCGAAAGCCAAAGTGAAGTCAATAGCGAGAACGGGCACCGCTCGTTAATTATATTGGTAGCCATAGCACCAAAATTGGGCGCCAACCCAACCAATCAACACAAACACACTCGCAATCGTTTAGAATTTTTTACATTGAAGTTGTTAATTAAAATCAACGGAGATAAGCTCTGGAAAAACTCGTTCCAGCGTGAATTTCGAGGTGATAAAAATGGCACTCAAGCCATTGATCGGTGTTACAGCGTGCGTCAAAGAGATTGGCTTGCACCCCTACCATGTCAGCGGCGACAAGTATTTGCGTGCTGTCAGCGTCGCGGCCCTCGGGCTGCCGGTGATCATTCCTTCCCTGGCGGACCTCTGCGAGATCAAGGACCTGCTGCACTACGTCGACGGCCTGCTGTTCACCGGCTCGCCGTCCAATGTCGAACCCTTCCACTATCAAGGCGCTCCCAGCGCGCCGGGCACCGCCCATGACCCGCAACGCGACGCCACCACCCTGCCCCTGTTGCGGGCTGCGGTGGCGGCCGGCGTGCCAGTCCTCGGCATCTGCCGCGGCTTCCAGGAAATGAACGTGGCCTTTGGCGGCAGCCTGCACCAGAAGGTGCATGAACTGCCGGGCTTTATGGACCACCGCGAAGCCGACGACCCGCGCCTCGACGTCCAGTACGCCCCGGCACACCCGGTGGCGATCCAGCCCGGCGGCATGTTCGAGGCCATGGGCCTGGCCGGCGAGATCCAGGTCAACTCGATCCACAGTCAGGGCATCGACCGCCTGGGTGACGGCCTGCGGGTCGAGGCCCTGGCCCCGGATGGCCTGATCGAAGCCGTTTCCGTGGAGCACAGCCAGGCGTTTGCCTTTGGCGTGCAGTGGCACCCGGAATGGCAGGTCCTGTCGAACCCGGCCTACCTGAGTATTTTCCAGGCCTTTGGCGATGCCTGCCGGCAACGTGCCGCGCAGCGTCAGCGCCTTTGACACCAGGCGGCCCGCGCCGGGCCGCCAGCACTCGCTTTACCGATTGACACGCCCTGCCCACGCGGCGCGCGCACCTGTGTGCGCCTGCCGTGCGGCGTGAACGGCAATACCCGAACAACAACAAGCAAGGCCAGGCAGCCAGGACGGCGGTGCCGAATAAACCTGCATTGCACTGAGGGTGCAGGTTTGCAATCAACCTTATTACGTCAGGCCGCATTGGCCCGACGACCTGTTGGGAGTTTCACATGGCAAACGCCTCCAGCATTTATCGCAAGGCACTGGAAGGTCATCAGCAACCGCAAAAGGTGCTGGTGAAGATCGACCGCGTGACCAAGAAGTTCGACGAAACCGTGGCCGTGGACGATGTGTCCCTGGAGATCCACCAGGGCGAGATCTTCGCCCTGCTCGGCGGTTCGGGTTCGGGCAAATCCACCCTGCTGCGCATGCTCGCCGGTTTCGAACGGCCCACCGAAGGCCGCATCCTGCTGGATGGCGTGGACATCACCGAGATGCCGCCCTATGAGCGGCCGATCAACATGATGTTCCAGTCCTATGCCCTGTTCCCGCACATGACCGTGGCCCAGAACATCGCCTTCGGCCTCAAGCAGGACCGCCTTCCAGCCGGCGAGATCGAGGCGCGGGTCGAGGAAATGCTCAAGCTGGTCCACATGACCCAATACGCCCGGCGCAAACCCCACCAGCTCTCCGGCGGCCAGCGCCAGCGCGTGGCCCTCGCCCGTTCCCTGGCCAAACGCCCGAAATTGCTGCTGCTCGACGAACCCATGGGCGCCCTGGATAAAAAGCTGCGCTCGCAGATGCAACTGGAACTGGTGGAGATCATCGAACGCGTCGGCGTGACCTGCGTGATGGTGACCCACGACCAGGAAGAAGCCATGACCATGGCCCAGCGCATCGCCATCATGCACTTGGGCTGGATCGCCCAGATCGGCAGCCCGGTGGACGTTTACGAAGCGCCGGTGAGCCGCCTGGTCTGCGAGTTCGTCGGCAACGTCAACATCTTCGACACCCAGGTGGTCGACGACGCCGAAGGCCACGCGGTGCTCAAGTGCGCGGACCTGGACCGCAACATCTACGTCGGCTACGGCATCGCCACTTCGGTGGAAGACAAGTCGGTGACCTACGCCATCCGCCCGGAAAAGCTGTTGGTCACCACCCAAATGCCGACCTGCGCGCACAACTGGTCCAGCGGCAAGGTCCACGACATCGCCTACCTCGGCGGGCACTCGGTGTTTTACGTCGAGCTGCCCAGCGGCAAGATCGTCCAGTCGTTCATGGCCAACGCCGAACGCCGTGGCTCCCGACCGTCCTGGGGCGACACTGTGTACGTGTGGTGGGAAGACGACAGCGGCGTGGTACTGCGGGCATGAGTACATCGACCATGAGCACTTTCCATCAAGCGTTGATCCGTGTGCTGCCCAGCGGTCGCAAGCTGGTGATCGGCATTCCCTTCCTCTGGCTGTTCCTGTTTTTCATGCTGCCGTTTTTCCTGGTGATGAAGATCAGCTTCTCCGAAGCGACCGTCTCGATTCCGCCGTATTCGCAGATCTACGGCTTCGTCGACCAGAAACTCCAGGTGCTGCTGAACCTGGGTAACTACAGCCTGCTGGGTGCCGACGAGTTGTACATCTCGGCCTACCTGGGCTCGCTGAAGATCGCCCTGCTCAGCACGCTGATGTGCCTGCTGATCGGTTTTCCCATGGCCTATGGGATTTCCAAGACCCGCAAGGAAATGCAAAACGTATTACTGCTGCTGATCATGATGCCGACCTGGACCGCGATCCTGATCCGCGTCTATGCCTGGATGGGCATCCTCAGCAATAACGGCCTGCTCAATGCGTTCCTGATGGGGTGCGGCCTGATATCGAGCCCGATTGAAATCCTCAACACCAACACGGCGGTCTACATCGGCGTGGTCTACGCCTACCTGCCGTTCATGGTGCTGCCGCTCTACGCCAACCTGGTCAAGCACGACCAGAGCCTGCTGGAAGCCGCCTCGGACCTGGGTTCGAGCAACTTCAACAACTTCTGGAAAATCACCGTGCCGCTGGCCAAGAACGGCATCGTCGCCGGCTGCATGCTGGTGTTCATTCCGGTGGTCGGCGAGTTCGTGATCCCGGAACTGCTGGGCGGCCCGGAGACCCTGATGATCGGCCGCGTGCTGTGGCAGGAGTTCTTCAACAACCGCGACTGGCCGGTGGCCTCCGCCCTGGCGGTGGTGATGCTGGCGATCCTGATTATTCCCATCGTGCTGTTCAACCGCAGCCAGGCCAAAGAAATGGAGGCACGGGCATGAAGCGTTTCAGTTTTTCGACCCTGATGCTGGTACTCGGCTTGTTGTTCATCTACCTGCCGATGCTGATTCTGGTGATCTATTCGTTCAACGCCTCCAAGCTGGTGACGGTCTGGGGCGGCTGGTCGCTCAAGTGGTACCTGGGGCTGTTGGACAACACCCAACTGATGGGTTCGGTGGCCCGTTCCCTGGAGATTGCCTGCTACACCGCCGTCGCCGCCGTGGTCCTGGGCACCCTGGCCGCGTTCGTGCTGACCCGGGTCACCCGCTTCAAGGGCCGGACCCTGTTCGGTGGCCTGGTGACCGCGCCCCTGGTGATGCCGGAAGTAATCACCGGGCTGTCGCTGCTGCTGCTGTTCGTGGCGATGGCGCAGATGATCGGCTGGCCCATGGAACGCGGCCTGGTGACGATCTGGATCGCCCACACCACGTTCTGCGCCGCGTATGTCGCGGTGGTCGTCTCGGCACGCCTGCGCGAGCTGGACCTGTCCATCGAAGAAGCCGCCATGGACCTCGGCGCGCGGCCACTCAAGGTGTTTTTCCTGATCACCATCCCGATGATCGCGCCGTCGTTGGCAGCGGGCGGCATGATGTCGTTCGCCTTGTCCCTGGATGACTTGGTGCTCGCCAGTTTCGTCTCCGGGCCCGGCTCCACCACCCTGCCGATGGAGGTGTTCTCTGCCGTGCGCCTGGGGGTCAAGCCGGAGATCAACGCCGTGGCCAGCCTGATCCTGATGGCGGTGTCACTGATGACGTTCATGGTCTGGTATTTCAGCCGCAAGGCCGAAGCCAACCGCAAGCGAGCGATCCAGGAAGCCATGGACCAGACCGCCAGCGAAACCTGGCAGCCGCAACGCACGCCCGCGACGGCCTAGGCCGTCGTGTGTTACCCCAAATGAACCCCTGCGCACCTTCACTCGGCGCGCCCCGCTTCCGTTCCCGTCGCGCCTTACCACCGCGACCATTGCTGTGAACGGCTTCACCCGGCTCCCTCGGTCAGGGTGAACCCCTTGGCGCCTTCGGGCGCCTTTTTTGCGTTCAGTGGGCCGACAAAGCGCCTGGCCCCCTGGGTTTTTCATTGGTGCGCGACACTGAGCAATTAAAAAGCTTGAGGATGCCCTGCACTTTCTGGCCCACTTGATCCTGCGCTCGTGCGATCCCGGCACCTCGTGGAACCCAAAATGACAACGCCCTACCCACCCTACATGGCCTTCGGACACCCCTTATGAACGCCAGCGTCAGCCACTGCGCTCTTCCGCTCGACTCAAGCATTGCCCGCCATGCCACGGGCGCCAGTTTCATCGATTGTCAGAGCACCTTCGCCGATGACCGCGAGCGCAGCGCGTTGCGGCATGGGCTGCGGCTGATGGCCCGGACACCGGTCTGGATCGACCGATTGATGGCGCTGCGCAATCGACTGGTGCAGGTGTTTGGCCTCAAAGACCTCGGCAGGCTGACACGCATCGACCTTGAGCGTGCGGACGCCGACTATCGGCCCGGCGACCGAGTGGGGATTTTCACGCTGGTGTCGCAAACCCCCGACGAAGTGCTGCTGGTCGACCAGGATCGGCACCTGGATGTGTACCTGGCCATCAACCTTATGCCACTCGACGCGCAAGGGGCGCGCCGGGTGGTGCTCTCCACCGTGGTCCGGCCGCACAACTGGCTGGGCCGCCTGTATATGCTGCCGGTGGCGCCGTTCCATCGCTTTATCGCGCCACGCATGCTGGCCATGCTCAATCAGCGTTAGCGTGGCGTTCGGCGCGGGGCAGCCTCAACGAGGGAGATCGGTCCAGCCGGGAAATCCCTCTTCGAGGGTGGCGATACTGCCGTCATGCATGTACGCCGGCCCAACTCGACTTTGACCATGGAGCCCCCCCGCAACGCCTGACGAATCTCGGTCAACAGGCACAAGAGGGCTTAGACAAACGCGGTCATGCGCGATCCGCAGCAACCAGCCGCCTTCAGAGCCTGAGCTGCTCGACCTGCCCTTCCAGCACCCGTGCCAACTGCCGCAACGCGTCGCTGGAATCACGCGTGCTGACGCTGGACGCGCCGCTGACCGTCACCAGCGTATGGATGCGCGCCAGGGTGCGGCTGATTTCATCCGCCGTCACCGCCTGCTGCTCGGCCGCACTGGCGATCTGCAAGGTCATGTCGCTGACGGTCGCGGCCGACTGGGTGATCCGCTTCAAGGCGTCGCCCGCCCGCGCCGAGATCTCGACCGGCACACGTGCCGTTTCGACGTTTGCGACGATGCGCTCCAGCGCCCCACGGGCACCTGACTGCACCTGCTCGATGATCTGCTTGATCTCCACCGTGGAGGCCTGCGTGCGCTGAGCCAAGGTCCGCACCTCATCGGCGACCACCGCAAACCCCCGCCCATACTCGCCCGCCCGCGCGGCTTCGATCGCCGCATTGAGCGCCAGCAGGTTGGTCTGCTCGGCAATCGCGCTGATCACATCCAGCACACTGCCGACTCGGCTGGAGTCAGCCTCCAGTTGCTTGACCAGTGCATGGGTGCCGAACAGCGCCTCGACCAATTGCTGGATAGCGTCGATGGTCGACTGAACGATGTGCTGCCCATCGCTGGCCTGCCCTTCGGCCAGCCGCGTGGCATCTGCCGCCACGGCGGCGTTGCGTGCGACATCCTGCACGGTGGCGACCATTTCATTCATGGCGGTGACCAGGCTGTCGGTTTCCAACAGTTGGTGATCGAGGCTGGTCTGGGTAGCCGCTGTGACCTCGCCGAGGTCGTCACTCAAGCGCAACACCTGCCCACTGGCCACTGCCGTGCCTCGACTGACTTCATGGGCGGCATGGATCAAGCAGTTGACACTGCGTGACAGTTGCGTGAGTTCGTCATTGCCAACGGCGGGCAGCCGTATCGTCAGGTCGGTTTGCCCGCTGACCGCTGCCCCCAGCACCTCGACCGTCTCACGCAGCGGCCGGGTAATGCTGCGGATGATCATCCAGGCAAACAGCATCAACCCGAGCAGCACCACGGCGCTGATCCATGCCGGCGCCACCAACACGCGGTTGACGACCCGTTGCACATCGCTGGGGTAGATGCCGCTCGCCACCACCCAGCCCCAGGGCTTGAACAGGCGCGCCTCAGACAGTTTGTATTCGGCCGGCGCGCCATTGGCACGGGGAAAGTAGTAATCCACCAACACCCGCCCCTGCTCGCGCGCGCCCTCCACGAACTGGCGGGAAAACGGCTTGCCGTTCTGGTCCTTGAAGTCGCCCAGCGCCTTGCCCACCAACGCCGGCGCCGTCGGGTGCATGATCATCCGATAGTCCAGGTCGAGGATCAGCAAATAGTTATCGCCCAGGTAGCGCAGGGTTCCGACCACCTCGGCGGCCTGGCGCTGGGCCAACGCCAGGCTCATGTGGCCGTTTTCCACTTGCCCGGCGTAGTACGCAAGGATCGAATTGGCGGTGTTCAGCGCGGTGTCGACGCCCGCCATTTTTTCTTCGAGCAACGAGCGCTGCAGCAACAGGCCCAGCCAGATGGCCAGACAAATGATCAACACGCCCAGGCCAACCACCAACGCGCCAATACGCGTCGTGATGCGCCATTTTCTAAGATTCAGCACGCAAGCCTCTCAGGATTCTTGTTGTTGGACAGGCAAGCAAACCGGCGGCCTCGGGGAGCCGCCTGATTCACCTGGCCTGGGGGCACGCACGCTAAAAACGCGCACGGTCAGGCTCTAGACGAAGGCGTCGGCATAGAAGTCGGCCGCCTCCAGTTGCCGCAACTCGACGTAGTCGCGCCGCGCTGAATCAACCACGATCGGCGCGCCACAGGCATACACTTCAAACCCCTTGAGGCTCTGGAAGTCGCTCAGCACCTGGCGGTGGACGAAGCCCGTCGCGCCCTGCCAATCACAGGCCGGGGTGGGATCGGACAGCACCGGGGTGTAGCGCAGCCACGGCAACTGGGCCTCCCAGGCCAGTAATTGTTCATGCCGATACAGATCCTCACGGCGCCGGCCGCCCCAGTACAGGTAAACCGGACGCCGGTTGTGCCCCTGTTCGCGCAGCTGTTCGAGCAAGGCCTGGATCGGCGCAAAACCGGTGCCGCTGGCCAGGAAGATCATCGGCCGCTCGCTGTCGCGCAGGTAGAACGAGCCGAACGGGCCTTCCATGCGCAGGATGGCCTTGGGTTGCAAGGCGTTGAACACATGCCCGCTGAACACCCCGCCGAGCATGTGCCGAATGTGCAACTCCAACTGGTTGTCCCGTGGGGCGTGGGTGGCCATCGAATAGCTGCGCCGGCTGCCATCCTTGAGCAACACCTGCACGTACTGGCCCGGGAAATAAGTAAACCCGGCGCCCGGGGCGAGTGTCAGCCGCAGCACTGCAACGTCACTGCTGACCTTGTCGAGGCTGGCCACACGCACGCCCATCTGCTGGATGCCGATACCGCGCAACGCCGTCACTTCCGGCGCCTCGATCACTAGGTCGGAGCGCGCCGTGGCGCAGCAAAACAGCGCCAACCCCTGCGCCCGCTCGGCCGCGCTGAGCACCTCCAGCGGGCTGTCGCCGTGCTCCACTTCACCGCTGAGCACCTGGCCCTTGCAACTGCCGCACGTGCCGGTGCGGCAGCTGTGCTTGAGCATCAGGCCGTCAGCCAGCGCCGCGTCCAGCACGGTTTGTTCAGGCAGTAGCGGACAACTCAGGCCGACCGGAAGAATCTGCAGTTGATAGCTCATGCGCGCCTCCTCAGTGTGTGTGCTTGCCAGCGGCCAACAGGTCCAGCGCGACGTCGACGATCATGTCTTCCTGGCCGCCGACCATGCGGCGTTTGCCCAGCTCGACGAGGATGTCCACGGTCTTCAAACCGTACTTGGCCGCAGCGATTTCGGCATGGCGCAGGAAGCTCGAATAGACCCCGGCATACCCCAGCGCCAGCGACTCGCGGTCGACCCGCACTGGCCGATCCTGCAACGGCCGCACGATGTCATCCGCTGCGTCCATCAAGGTGTAGAGGTCGGTGCCGTGGTTCCAGCCCAGGCGTTCGGCGGCGGCGATGAACACTTCCAGCGGCGCGTTGCCGGCCCCGGCGCCCATGCCGGCGAGGCTGGCGTCGA
>NZ_JYLL01000049.1 GCF_001439695.1 Pseudomonas veronii | reverse complement strand
TCTCAAGGGTGAATTGTAAGGGCCATTTGCACCGTCTACACTCCAGCTCATGAAACGCTACCTGCGGTTTTGCCTAATTTTCCTGATTAGCTTGGCGCTTCCCCTCAGCGGGATGGCGGGTGTTCAGACATCGATTGAACCATGCCCGATGAAAACCATGGGCATGGCGATGATGGATGGTATGGGGCAAGACTGCTGCCACGACATGAAAAGTCCCACCGAGCATGGCAAACCTTGTAAGCCCGGTCAGGAATGCAAAACTGGCGGCATGTTGCAAGTATCGATCATCAAGCCTCCTATCACCCTGTCCAGTCCTCTCATTCTATCATTCTCCAGCCATTTCCCGCTCGTACAAACCTCTTCAGGGGTATGGCGACCCCCACGTACTTGATTCCTGTACCACACTGAGCCTCATTCCGCGTTAGCGGGATGGCATATCTGCGCGCATGTCTTATGAAGCGCGCGGTGGATCATCACAGGAATCGTGAACATGAACTCCAAGTGCTGTTGCACAGGTTGGTCCTTCCTGGCCGGCCTGGCGGCAAGCGTACTTGCATTGCCGAGCTTCGCTAGCGCATTGACATTCGATGAAGCGCTGCGTCTGGCCGAAAACAATGCACCATCGTTGACCGCACAAGACGCCAAAATTCAAGCAGCCACTAGCGCGGCCATTCCCGCCGGCGAACTACCCGATCCCAAGCTACTGCTGGGCGTGCAGAACTACCCCATTGGTGGACCCGACAGATGGAGCATCGACCAGGACTTCATGACCATGCAAGTGGTCGGGATTAGGCAGGAGATGCCCAACAGCGACAAGCGCAAAGCACGTATCGAGGTCGCGGATGCGGCTGTTGATCGAGCGTCAGCCGAGCGTCGAGTGGCGCGTCTGAACGTCCGACAGTCCACGGCATTAGCCTGGATCAGAAGCTACTCGGTTGAGCGTAAAGATGCGTTGTTCCAGGACTTCTACAAAGAAAACCGTCTTCTGACCGATACCGTCAGAGCTCAGATTGCGGGTGGCCGAGCCCAACCCGCCGATGCGGTGACACCTAAACAGGAAGCTGCTCAACTGGCTGAGCAGCAGGATGATTTAGTTCGTCAACGTGCACAGGCCCGGGCCGCCCTCAAGCGCTGGATTGGCCCTGCCGCCGATGACAAACCGGTAGGCGGTTTGCCTGATTGGCCTATTGAGACCTCAGGTTACTCCCATAAGCTGCAACATCACCCCGAATTAGCGGCTTTTGTGCCGATGACCCGTGAAGCACAAGCCAAGATCCGTGAAGCTGAGGCGGAAAAGCAGTCTGACTGGAGCTGGGAATTCGATTATCAGCACCGAGGCCAACAATTCGGTGACATGGTCAGCGTGCAGTTTTCATGGGATCTCCCGCTGTTCCCTAACTCTCGGCAAAACCCCAAGATTGCGGCCAAGCACGCCGAACTAAACCAGCTTGAGGCTGAGCGCGAAGCCCTGTCACGCGAGCATACCCAGCAACTGGAGGATGAGTTGGCTGACTACGAGCGCCTCAATCGTGCAGTCAGCCGTAATCAGGAAAGCTTGTTGCCGTTGGCTAAAGAAAAGGTCGAACTCACGATGGCCAGCTACCGCTCCGGCAAGGGTGATTTGAACTCGGTTGTTGCCGCCCGACGCGAACTCATCGAAGCCCGTCTCAAGCAGGTTGACGTTGAAGAGCAACGTGCCCTGACCAGCGCTCGCCTGTATTTCTCTTACGGGGAGTCCGCTCAATGATTTTTAAATTATGGAAAGGGACTTTAATCATCGGCATCTCGATTGCCTTGGGTGTTGCCGGGGGTTACTGGTTAGCCCAACCGCGAATGAGCGGAGTAGCTGGTGTCGTACCGGATCATGAACCCAAAGCCTCTGCCGATCGAAAAGTTCTGTATTGGTATGATCCCATGTACCCACAACAGAAATTCGATAAACCGGGTAAGTCACCCTTCATGGACATGCAGATGATCCCTCAATACGCAGATACCAAGGGGGACAGCGCTGCCATTCGAATTGATCCAAGCCTGACTCAGAACCTTGGTGTGCGACTGGCTAGTGTCAGTCGAGGCGTATTTGCCTCGACACTGAACGTGGTAGGTGTGCTGGCCTTCAACGAACGGGACGTTGCAGTCATTCAGGCCCGTACAGCGGGTTTTGTCGAGCGTGTGTATGCCCACGCACCTGGTGATGTGCTGAAAGCGAATGCCGCCTTGGCAGATATCTTGGTGCCGGAGTGGGCAGCTGCTCAGGAGGAATTTCTCGCCCTCAAGCGTAGTGGCGATGCTGGCTTGCTGACAGCGGCCCGGCAGCGACTGCGGCTAACCGGAATGCCACTTACGTTAATTGCTCAAGTTGAGCGCACTGGCAAAGTTCAATCGAACCTGACGCTGACCAGCCCTATTGGTGGTGTGCTTCAAGAGCTGAGTGTGCGTGAAGGTATGACGGTGGCCGCAGGCGAGACGTTGGCTCGTGTTAATGGTTTGAGCAGTGTCTGGCTGGCCGTGGCTGTACCAGAGGCGGAAGCTGGGTCAATCGTAGTAGGGCAAGCAGCTGAAGCGCGTTTATCCGCATTCCCTGGAGTTGTGCTCAAGGGCGTCGTCAGTGCGATTCTTCCGGAAACCAGTTCGGACAGTCGCACACTTCGCGTTCGAGTTGAGTTACCCAATCCAGATGGCCGACTCAGACCAGGTTTGACCGCACAGGTAAGCCTCAATCGTTCAACGGAGCAAAGTGTTCTGTGGGTGCCGAGCGAGGCCGTCATTCGTACCGGTCGACGTGCGTTGGTCATGCTCTCTGAAGACGCTGGTCGATATCGCCCGGTGGAGGTGCAGCTAGGCCAGGATAACGATGGCAAGACGGCGATATTGAAAGGCTTGGAAGAGGGGCAGAAAGTGGTGACCTCTGGCCAGTTCCTGCTCGACTCGGAGGCCAGTCTCAAGGGCGTTGTCGCAAGCTCATTGGACGTTTCGCCATCTACTATGCCCGTTGGCGCTTTGCATGAGGCCGATGGTCAGATCGTTGAGATCAACGACAAAGAAGTCACGCTCGCCCACGGTCCCTTCAAGACATTGGGTATGCCAGGCATGACGATGACTTTCCCTCTCGCCACTCCTGCTCTGATGAAGGGCCTAAAAACGGGCGACAAGGTTCGGATCGCTGTTAGCCAGACGGACGATGGTCTGCGTGTTGAACGTCTGGAACGCTCTGGGGGCCAGCCATGATTGCGGCCCTTATTCGCTGGTCGGTGGCCAACCGCTTTCTTGTGTTGCTGGCGACGCTGTTCGTCACGGCATGGGGGATCTGGGCGGTTCAAAGTACGCCCATCGATGCATTGCCAGACCTGTCGGATGTTCAGGTAATTATCCGTACACCTTACCCAGGCCAAGCCCCACAGATCGTCGAAAACCAGGTGACCTATCCACTGGCAACCACCATGCTCTCGGTACCTGGGGCCAAGACTGTGCGCGGTTACTCCTTCTTTGGCGACAGCTTCGTTTATGTGCTGTTCGAAGACGGAACTGACTTGTACTGGGCCCGCTCGCGGGTGTTGGAATACCTGAGCCAGATACAAAGCCGCCTACCAGCCAGTGCTAAGCCAGCCTTAGGACCTGATGCCACTGGCGTTGGCTGGATTTTCCAGTACGCGTTGGTTGATCGCAGCGGTGGGCACGATCTGGCGCAACTGCGAGCCCTACAGGACTGGTTTCTCAAATTCGAGCTCAAGACGCTGCCGAACGTTGCGGAAGTTGCCACCGTAGGTGGCATGGTCAAACAGTATCAGGTCCAGCTCGATCCGCTAAAGTTGGCGAACTTGGGTATCACGCAGTCTGAGGTGACCGAGGCGATCGGCAAAGCCAATCAGGAAACCGGTGGAGCCGTGCTGGAAATGGCGGAGACAGAGTTCATCGTACGAGCTTCCGGCTACCTAAAGACGCTCAATGACTTTCGCGCCATCCCGCTCAAACTGGGCGCGGGCAGTGTGCCGGTCACGTTGGGCGATGTTGCCACGATTCAGTTAGGGCCTGAGATGCGTCGAGGCATTACCGAACTCGACGGTGAAGGTGAGACCGTCGGCGGCGTGGTGATTCTGCGCAGCGGGAAGAATGCTCGTGAAACCATTGCGGCGGTCAAAACCAAACTCGACGAGCTGAAAAGCAGTCTGCCGGCGGGGGTTGAAATCGTCACCACCTACGACCGCAGCAAGTTGATTGATCGTGCCGTGGAAAACCTCAGCCACAAGCTGATCGAAGAGTTCATCGTCGTCGCGTTGGTCTGCGGAATCTTTCTCTGGCACCTGCGTTCATCTCTGGTGGCAATCATTTCCCTGCCGGTTGGGGTGCTGATCGCCTTCATCGTGATGCGCTATCAGGGTATCAACGCCAACATCATGTCCCTTGGCGGGATTGCCATCGCCATCGGCGCTATGGTCGACGCTGCCGTGGTGATGATTGAAAATGCCCACAAGAAGGTCGAGGCTTGGCACGTGGCCAATCCTGGGGAGGAACTGAAAGGTGAACGTCATTGGCACGTGATGACTGAAGCGGCTGCCGAGGTAGGACCTGCATTGTTCTTCTGTCTGCTGATCATCACCCTGTCGTTCATTCCGGTGTTCACGCTGGAGGCTCAGGAAGGACGTCTATTCGGTCCATTGGCGTTCACCAAAACCTACGCTATGGCCGCAGCGGCTGGACTGTCGGTAACTCTCGTACCGGTGTTGATGGGGTATTGGATTCGTGGACGAATTCCCAATGAGCAGCAGAATCCGCTAAATCGCTGGTTGATCCGGATCTACGAACCCGCTCTGGACGCCGTATTACATCGACCTAAAATAACGCTGCTGGTTGCGTTGCTAGTCTTTGTCAGCGCGTTGTGGCCGATCTCTCGTCTGGGTGGTGAGTTTCTTCCCCCGCTGGACGAAGGGGACCTGCTCTATATGCCATCAGCTCTGCCTGGATTATCGGCGCAGAAGGCCGCGCAACTGCTTCAACAGACTGACCGTCTGATAAAGACAGTTCCAGAGGTCGAACACGTTTTCGGCAAAGCCGGCCGCGCTGAAACCGCGACTGACCCAGCACCTTTGGAAATGTTCGAAACCACCATCCAATTCAAACCACACGAACAGTGGCGCCCAGGCATGACCCAGGAAAAGCTCGTTGAGGAGCTAGACCAAGCGGTGCGTGTCCCAGGATTGACCAACATCTGGATACCGCCGATTCGTAACCGCATCGACATGCTGGCCACTGGCATAAAAAGCCCTATTGGTGTGAAGGTTGCCGGTACCAACCTGACGGAGATCGATGCCGTCACCCAAGCCATCGAACGTGTTGCCAAGGATGTCTCAGGTGTGAGTTCAGCGTTGGCCGAACGACTGACCGGTGGCCGCTATATTGATGTGGATATCGATCGTAAAGCTGCGGCCCGCTATGGGTTAAATATTGCCGATGTGCAATCGATCGTGGCCGGCGCAATCGGCGGTGAAAACGTCGGGGAGACGATTGAAGGGTTGGCTCGTTTCCCAATTAACGTACGTTACCCTCGTGAGTGGCGGGATTCACTCGGCGCTCTGGAGCAGTTACCTATCTATACCCCTCTAGGCAGCCAGATCACTCTTGGCACCGTTGCGAAGATCAAGGTCAGCGATGGTCCGCCGATGCTTAAGAGTGAGAACGCCCGACCTTCAGGCTGGGTGTATATCGACGTGCGGGGACGGGATATTGCTTCGGTAGTCGCCGATCTACGACGGGTCGTCAGCGAGCAGGTTAAGTTGCAGCCTGGTATGAGCCTGAGCTACGCAGGACAGTTCGAATTTCTCGAAAGGGCCAACGCACGACTCAAGCTGGTGGTGCCTGCCACGCTGTTGATCATCTTCGTGCTGCTTTATTTAACCTTTGCTCGCTTCGATGAGGCCTTGCTGATCATGGCCACTCTGCCATTCGCACTGACTGGTGGGGTATGGTTTCTCTATCTATTGGGATTCAACCTGTCGGTCGCCACTGGTGTCGGCTTTATCGCTTTGGCCGGTGTTTCTGCCGAATTTGGCGTAATTATGCTGCTTTATCTGAAGAACGCCTGGGCTGAGCGTGAAGACCTCGGCGATAGGACCGAGCACGGGCTGATGGCCGCGATTCGTGAAGGCGCTGTCCAGCGCGTTCGGCCCAAAGCCATGACTGTGGCTGTCATCATTGCTGGCTTGTTACCCATTTTGCTGGGCAGCGGGACCGGCAGCGAGGTGATGAGCCGAATTGCGGCACCCATGGTTGGAGGCATGATTACCGCGCCCTTGCTGTCGCTGTTTGTCATTCCGGCAGCCTATCGACTGATGCGTCGCCGGCACCTCTCAGTTGAGCCCATCAATCCTCAAGAAAAAGTCGTATGAAACTGACCCTGATTGCAGTTGCAAACACCGTATTTGCGCTGTCTCTTTCGGCCCACGCGTAGGACATGCCGGGCATGAAAATGTATGAATGGAATGCAAGCTCATTTAATGACAATGGCTAAGTGATTTAACGTTCGACTTTTGCAGAGCGTCGCAGCTCTTTTTTTGAGCCAGCCAATCACGAGCTGATAATAACAATACCCCGTCAGCTGGTCCCTCAAGCTTTACGGAGCTGCCAGTCGTGTTGTCTTTAATTATCACAGTAGGAGTTGCCGTAATGCCCGCTTTGAGGGCCTCCTCGACCTGTTGGCCAACATGCCGGGCGATCACTTTGTCGGTAGCTGCACAGGACAATAAGTCCTGGTAAGTAACATCAACGACGTTCAGATGCCCATTGAAACCCTCACCGTTGCTACGGGTCCGGTCAAAAATCTGGTCAATGGCTTGCCAGAAGGCAGGTGCGCCACCAAGCGCCCCCGCACATTCAGCGAGCTTGGCTTCGTGTAATGCGGTCGGACCGTGCACATCCAGTGGCAGATGATGCCACTGCAGGTTTACATCCTTCTGCTGCTGTATCCAGGTTTTCAACGCAGGTGTGTACGTCTTGCAGTAGGGGCACTCCAGATCCGCGAACTCAGTCACAGTCCAGCGTGCTTTGGAAGGACCAAACAACCACGGGCCTGTGTTGTGCGGGGATGGTATCTCACTTCGAGTGAGGGCTAAGCAGGCCATCGATGTGCCTGCCAAAACGCACCCCAGCATCAACCAATATTTGCGAAGGCCTATCATGCCCGAGCCTCTGCTGGCTTCGATGAAAGCAGCGCTTGTTTACGAAGGGCCTCAAGAAGAGCGTTCTCAGCATTCTCGGGTTGTGGGTGCTGTAGCAGCCAATTGGCTAACACCGCGTGAAGTTGGGACTCGATGTCACGACGATCCACCGCACGAACCAAAACCTGTTGCAGTTGCTCTATCAAAACGGGGGCACACACCTCAAGGGTTTGAAGGGCGTCTTCACCCGGTTGTTCAAGCAGCTGGGTCAGACTTTCTATAAGGTTCTGGGTCAGGGAATTCAATGCTCTCATGCTTGGCGCTCCAAGGCCGTGACTTGCTCGGGGAAAGTAATGATGTGAGGTTCGATACCGCGATAGCGGTCAAGCGTTGCAGCAACTTCAATGGCCGCATCCAGCTCGCTGCAGCCTTTGGCTTGCATGATGTCGAAGCGTTGCTTTTTCTCTTCCGGCTCGGTCATGGCCAGGGCCAGATACAAACTCGGTGGTACCGCCCGGAATAACATTTCCATGCTTTTGGACAACACGACGCCCTCGGTGAATTTGCCGCTTTCTTTACGCGCTGACAGCATCATCGACTTCTGTGCAGGAGTCAGTTCACGAAACCGCGCGATCTTCTCCACCTCATCAGGCGGCATGTTTAAGCACATCCACCACTCGATCATGTTGAGCAGGGCTGAGGCCTCTGGCGGCACGTCGTCAACGTTCTGGGTGGCCATCCAGAACCAGGCGCCGAGCTTTCGCCACATTTTGGTAATCTTGACGGAGTAGGGGGATAGGAGTGGGACCTTCAACTGGATGTGGCCTTCGTCGGTGAAGCAGATCAGCGGACGGCCTTTAAACTGGTCACGCTCGGCAATGTTGTTGACCGTGTTGAGCAGGGAAATATAAGCGATGGCCATCTGTGCGCTATAGCCTTCTCGCGCATAGGTGGCAAGGTCGACAATGGTAATGTCCGCTTCTGGCCATGGGGTGCCAGGACGGTTGAACATGTCGCCTTCGGTGCCCATACAGAACATGGACAAGGCTTCCGCCATCTCCAAGAATCGTGAGCTTCGGGCGTCTGGAATACCGGGCTCGAGTCCCATTTCTCGCAGCGCTTCACGGATATCTTCCGGCAGAACGATACGTTGCTCCGTCACGCATTTTTTCGCTGCATTCAGTATGCATTGGCGGATGGCGCTACGGTCGGCACGAGTAAGACGGGCATCCTCTTTTTCTTCACCACCGGTGATCATCAGCCTGGCCGCAATTTCCATCTCGCCCAGGATGTCGCGTTGTTCATCCTCGGTCTGGCTAGTCAGATGTTCGTCCGACGCCTCAAGATCATCAGCTTGGATAATCTTCACGTTTTGGCTGGGTTCGATGAGCTTCACGGCATCAGCGAATGGCGCGAGGCTGACACCCGATCCAGGTGCAAGTCGAACCCGGTTTACCGTCAAACCCAACTTTTTGGCGAAATCACCGAGTAAGCCGAAGCTGTTGCCAGCCTCCACAATGAATAGACGTGGCCGATAGATGGCGATGATTTGGCTAAGGATGTTTGTCGCGCTGGCCGATTTACCTGAACCCGTAGGCCCGAAAATGAACAAATGCGCGTTCATCTGCCGGTCCAGCTTGTTCAGCGGGTCGAAGGTTATCGGCGCTCCCCCACGGTTAAACAGGGTAATACCCGGGTGCCCGGTTCCGGTCGACCTACCCCAGACGGGGGCCAGGTTCGCAATGTGTTGGGCGAACATCAGTTGTGCGTACCACTCCAGTGCTTTGCGCGCATTGGGGTCGAAGTTGCCGGGTAGCCATCTAAGGTAGGAGTTCAGCGGTGCCACTTCATCCCGAGGTTCCACCGGCTCCATGCCCGCACCCAGCAATGCGCTGCTGAGTTGCAAACTGCGTTCGTGCAGCTGGGCATCATCTTTACCCCGCAGGTAAAACGCTACGCTACCTCTGTACAGCTTGTGCTTGCGCCCGAGCAACTGACGGGCGGTGGCGACGTCTTCGCGTGTCAGGATCGAGGCCTGAGTGTCTCCAACTGCCTTGCGTGAAAGCTGTTCCAGATGCCCTTCGAGAATGTCCTGCGGGGTGATCACGAGAGTGATACAGAGAATGGTGTCCTCTGGCATTTTGTCGAACAGTGCGTTGAGCGCATCACCGCCCTTTCGGGTTTCACCGGTTAAGTGCCCGGTCTTGGGAGCATCCCTCAAGCGGTCAAGCATCACCACCTGATGGGGAAGGCCGTCGAAATACCACAGACCTTTCTCTATATCTGACAGTGGTTCGCGATAAAACAGGTTTTGCGAGAAGTCAGTGCCGCTGGCGAGCGGCAGCTCGCCCTCTGCAGCACCAGGTGCTTGCTTGCACACCAATTCGTAGAAGCGGCGAATATCTGCATCGGCAGGGCCAAGATGATCGGGACGTGGATTGAACCAATGAATCAGCCAATGGCGAATGGCGTGGCCATCCATGCGATGGGTTTTAATGCCGGCGTTCGCCAAGCCGCCCACCAAGCGATCGCAGATGATTTTCAGGTAAGGACCTGGTGCCTGGCCTCGCACATCCGCTTGCGCGCCTTGGGTACGGCGGTAGACAACAACACGGACGCGGCGCTGTTGGCCCCTCCAGGGCAGTTGGCTGACCTTGGTGTCTTCAAACAGCCCGCCTGGTTTGGAGATGGATTCCAGGTGTTGCTTCATCAGCTTCAAATAAAGCTCGGTGAATGCACTGCCTTGTGCGCGTGGTTGAACGTAGTCATGCAGTTGCTGAAGGTAATCGTCCCAGCTGGTTTCGTCCTGGGCATAGAGCTGAACCACCCAGGGTGAGGTTTCAAGCTCGTCGAAGGAGTCCTGGAGGGCGTTTTCCAGGGCGTCGCGGGCCTTGCGTAACCATTCGGGATCCCGACCTTCAGTACCAATCGGTGTCAGCTCAAAAAAGGCAGCACGAGACACGCCGTCTTCCAATAGCATGGCTTTTTCTGCAGGCAGGTAATCTACCCACGGCAGTAGGTCTACGAAGGAGGGGTTGACGTGGTATAGACGGTCAGCATCAGCGGTTGTGGCTGGCTTTTTCTTTGGGTTACGCCAATCGCTCGGCGAGGGAATACCCATGGCAGCAAGGCGTTCGTAGTAACGCTCTGTAGCAGCCTCAAACGTCTCGGTTGCTGGTCCCTGCACATCGTCAGATAACGGCGAACCTGGTGTTACGCCAGGTTCCACACGCTCTGTCGCCCGTCGCGTTTTGAATCGTTCAAAAAAACCCATCAATATGCCTCCGTGCGTTCGCCAGGCATGGCGTATTGCACCCGCTGATACAGCGGAAACACCGTGGTGTAGCCTGGGATCGGTGCCGGGTCTGAACCCGCTAAATGAGGAAAGACGTACATCACCAGGTCGGGATTGGGTAGGCGTTTAAATTGGCTGTAGATCTCGTTTTGTGCGGTACGTGTGAACATGGTGTTGTCTGTTTCCCTCGTCTCCAGAGGCCGACGAAGATCTTGGCGTGCATCGAGCAATTGGCGGCTGCTCGAGCTGCTTGAGCCGCTGGAGCCTTGATCCCAAACGTCCATCATTGTGCGGTCCCCATGGGGGAGCAATTCGTCTTTGTTGGTGGAACAGGCCGAGGCGAGTAGGGCGATGGCCAGGTATGCACCTAGTTTTAAGCCATGATTAGTCAAGCGCAGTCGAAACATGACGGGCTCCTGAGCGATAGTTGACCTTGCGGCCATTGAGTTCGTAATCGATGGTCAGTTGCTGGTCCAGGTGCACAGCTATCTTTGCCCCGGGTTGTACATACACCGCTGCGAAGGCTTGCCCGTAGAGTTTGTTGACCCAGCTGGAGACGTCATTGACGCCCTGGCCAATAATTTTGCCCATGGCTTCACTGCCCGAGCCGCCGACAGAACCGATGGTCCCGGACTGAGGGTTTATAAAAGAGCCGCTGTTTCCATCTGACTTGATGAGGGAGGCAGCACCTGCGCCGGCGGCGGTAATCAGTACCTGCGAGCCAATGTATTGCGAGGCGTTGCTTTTGCGGTCGCCACTGATACAAGGAATGCCATAGGCATCGCTTATCCAGCCCAGGCCACCCTGAATGGTGGTTTGGTTGCCATTGTTCTGATTGTTACTATTTTGACTGCTATTCGTTTCTTCCTGAGGTTGTGGCAGCGTGCGCACAGTGCCGTCATTGAAGACGAACGTCAGGCTTTTGATCTGACCGCGTACGCAAGACAGGGTCCAATCGCCGGAAGCCGTTCCGCTGGCCACCGCGCCGGCGACGTCGGGCAAGTCGATGCCGTTGGCCGTGAGATTGTCCGGCCCGATCAATACCTTGAACGGGTAGGGGTCGTTGACAGTGCCGTCAATGGGCACCCGGCCGATCAGCGCGGACATGGCCACCGAACCCATCAATGTCGAGTTCTGCGGCAAGGTGTAGACCTTGCGCACCTGTTTGCGGGCCTCCTGTGGCGAGATTTCATTCGCAACACTTTGAGCGCCCGTGCGCAGTGCATTTTGTCCTCGGTCCACGGACTCGCCAAAAGAGGTCGGGAAGTTGAAGCCGCTTGCCGTTTGATTTGTCCCTGCAGCGATGGGCTTGCCGTTGACATCGACCGGCGTTGCGTCCTGCGGCTCTATCCAAACAACGTCCGCGCCAGGTCCGCCTTTGAAGCCTTGACCGTCACCTGGCTGAACGCCGAAGCCGATCGGCAAATCAGATCCAGACTCATTGCCACTGCCCGATTTGCTGCTCAGGGTATTGTACTGCTGCTGCAGTGTGTCCAAGAGGGTTTGGCTCTGTTGTTGCGCCTCCTGCTTCATCGTTTGCTGAACGTTCTGCAGTTTGTTATCGACGTTGAGGTCGATGTTCTGCAGGCGTTTTTGCAGCTCGATGTTCTGTTGCTTTAGTTCGTCATTGTTCTTCAAAGCATTGGAGACTTGGTCCTTGAGTTGTCTGCTTTCCACGACAATGGTGCGCAATGTGTCGCTGGGTGTATCTCCGTCAACCCCAAGCTTTTTAGCCTCCTTCGTACTAAGTACAACCGTTTCCGGCGCATGAACCTGTTGGTCGGCACTTTCGCGATTGAATAATTTGACCACTACGTATATCGCCAGGATCGCGAACGGTATGACCAGGTATTTAACAAGTGGATTACTCTTCACGACGGCCTCCCTTCGGATCGATCTGGCTGATGGCGGCCGGCAATAACGATTCGGCTAGACCATGACCACGGGTCACCAAGTAGACCGTCGAGGTGTCGCTGGAATCACCTTTGGCGCCAAGGTAGGGATGCTGAAAAGTCGCGGTGACAAAGTCACCCATCAGGTCACGCGGATCCAATGTGAGGTTTTGGGCGCTTGTGTTACGTAGCTTCACCGCCGTGACCCAATACTCGTCTAACCGCCACGACCCCAACGCAGAGGCTTCGACCGGCAATATCGGCATTAGGGTGGTGAGGTCCAAACCGCGCTTCAGATTGATCTGAGCAATCCCCTCCACGGGCTCAACGGTGCGTAGGGGCGCGTAAAGCATCTGTGCGGCATAGCGCGTCATGACCACCGGAAGAGGGGTCTCACGACGCGGTTTCGGCGCGTCCTCATCCTCCTCGGCTTGAGCGCTGGCTTGGGCCGTGGAAGAAGTTGAATGGTTGCTTGTAGGTTTGGCGTTGACTTGGCCGTAACGCGGGGCGGGACTGTCCCCGGCTACAATTTTAGCCGGCTCGGATGCGACCTGATTTGGTTTCCCTACCGTTGCGATGATATCCACGAGCATGATCTCACCGGAGTTCATGTTCTGCAGCTGTAAGCGAGTCGGTTCAATCGGCTCTTTCGCCAACAGGTAGAGGGCACCACCGGTGCTCTGCACGCGCAGTTTGTCGACGAGGTTACGAGGCAGACCCACCCGTACGTTTTGGTCCACAAAGACAATACGCTCCTGACCCACGATCAAGGGCAGTGCTATAGGGATACGATCCCAGCGCAGGATTTCGACGGCGTTGGCCAACCCGCAGAAGTGAAGGGCTACGAGCCCGATGATCAGTAGGCGGCGTGTCATCATTTGCCTCCTGCTCTGGTCGTTTCTGCGGAGACTTCGATGCGTTGTGGATTACTGCTATAACAGTCCCAGGCCAAGCCGAATGGGTTTTTTTCGGGATCGACGTCGAATCGGATAATTCTTAACGGATAGCGAGCAAATGCCCGCTTTACGCGCTCCCCGCCGTAGTGCTCGTCAGCGGTGATGTCCAGGTTGACGGTCCAGTCATTGATGCTGTGCTGTTCAATATGTTGCTCAGACTTATCGTCGATGCCTCTGCCTGGAATTTCAAATACACCCCGCTCACGTTTGCGCAGTTCCCCGCTATTGCGGCGTAGCTCGAAATCTTTCTGCAAGTAGGCTTTGCAGCTGGGAGTCAGGTAGCTTTCCAAGCGGGTAATGTTGTCCTCGTAGTCGGTTTCACCGTCAACGGGCCAACGGTTCATCTGCTGAAAAATGTACAGACCGAAGGCGTATACCGACTCCGGTGGAATATCCCACCACTTACGGGTGCTACCTGAACGTAGATCTGGAGGTACATGAACAGTTAGGTCACGCGGTGCGCTCTGCCAGCCATAAGCCATGTACAGACCCAGGGCAATGAGAAAACCAATGACCATGCGCAGGCTGTTAATGTGGGCCAGTTGGGCGTCTACTTTTTTACGGTAAGTCATTGAACCTCCGTTCGATGACAGGTCCACGCACCTGTACGAGTAATCAGCAGGGCTTTATTCCAGGTAGGAAAGAACCGCGCGATGTTCAATTGCATCTGGCGGTATAGCCATGTATCAGGTCGGCCGCGTTTCCACCGACGCAAGAAACGACTGGCAAGAAACAGCCCTAGGACAGCACAGAGCATGGCGGCGCCGATGATAAGTGCCCAAATCTGGGTCAATATCGCGGCCGGAATACCGATAACCAGCCCTGCGCCGGTGCTCAACGCCAAGGTGGCCCACATTTCGTCAGCGGTAAGGCCGCCCATGATGACTGGCTGATTGTTCAATCGCACAGGGAGGAAAATCAGGGTCCCATCGTCTGAGAGTTCTGTCATGGCCACGGCTCTTTTAAAGAATATTTGAAGCCTTGGTGACCAGAAAAATGGCGACACCGAGGATGGCGACGCCAACGGCGGCTGTCGCCCCCAGATCTCCCCATTTTTTCTTGCCAAGTTGAATTTCGTGGTAGGTGCCGAAGGCATGCCAAGCAACGCCACTGAAAATGACTGCGCAGATGATGAGGCCAAGCAAAGTAAAACCGTCAAAGGCGTAGTTCTGCATGGTTTGCATCAGGTTAGAGCCTTCCCCCCGGGTAGGAGGCTGAGACTGCGGAAGAGCCGCCATGGCCAGTTGGGGGAGAGCAAGCAACCCGATCAGCATGCGGCCCGGTTTTAAGAATGAAGTCATGGTGTATCTCCCATAGGGTCAACTAAGAACAAATGTGGTGAGGATCATGCAAAGCAGTAGGATGCGGACGAGCGAGGTCGAGGCAATCGTTCGATCAAGGTTGCCAGTGGCCCATCCTCGGTAGCAGCTCCAGATAGCCCAGGCGCCCCACATAAAGATGATGGCTACAGCGACGCCGACGAAAAACAGGTAGCTCGTCGAGGCAGGAAATCCTCCTGCCGCTTGAAACGCAGCAGCCTGAGCGCCGCTCATGCTCATGGCTTGCGTCCTTCGGTCGTGTATTGGCCTGACAGCTCAACAGGATCACGAGGCTGGGCTCGGGTTGGGGTTAGATAGCCCTCCAACCCATGACGAATTCGAGCGATATCACCTGCTAGACGCTGGTAATCGAAGAAGTAACGCTTGCCAGGTTCGTCGGCCACTTGAGCGCTACGACGTGCGGTGTCCTCTAAGGCATTCAACTGGCGGATCATCACGTCCAGGTTGGCCTGTTCGGAGGCTGAAGCAGCGGTCGCATGAGAGACAGGCAGGCCGCATCCAAAAAGTGCGATGAGGCCTGGCAAGGCAAGTCGGCAAGTGAGTGCAGTGAGACGCGGGTACTGGATCACGGCTGGGCTCTAGTCATTCCTGATGCCGTCAGCTTGCCGTGATCAAGCTATGGTCGCCGCAAGAAAACCATATTCAGGACTGTAAGGATTTCTTCTGACGGTACTGACACCATCAATCACAGTGGATAGGGCGTTTGAAGAACAGCAGATACCCGATGGGCAAGGCGAATCCGTAAGCCCAGCCTTGGGCGTTTTGATTGCCAACCTTGACTTCTCCTTTGACCACGGGCTGCACGCTGACCAGCTCCCAGCCTTCGCTGCCTAATTGAGCAAGGCGGTTTTGACGTTCAGAATCTTCCAGAAAACCCTGGGTGTCGGGTTCAGTGGTGGGCTCTTCGGACTTGAACATGAAGAGCTTTTTGGTTCTGACAACGTACTGAAAGGGAGAGAACTCAGTGTGGTATTCAAATTTCTGACGGCCCATGGCGACGTCCTCAATGTGCAGAGCTACCAGGGTTTCAATAATAAGCGCGTGCCAGCAATCTGAAATAGTTTGTTGCTAAGCGCGTGATTTCTGAGGTTGGAGTGCAGAGGTCCGAGCATCGACATAGCGCTGCATGATAGAAAGCACCATTGAGTTCAACGCTAGGATCTTCATCCCTCGCGTCACCGCCACGTACAGCAAATTCAACTCGTCATCTTTACGACCTTGATCGATATCGGGTGAAAGCGGATCAGCGCTAAAGTCGTCATACAGGCTGACAAAGTCCCACTCCAGCCCCTTGGCCTTGTGCCCAGTCGTGAGTGTCACGGTGGCGTCGAGCTCGTTATCTACAGAGCGGGAACGTAGGGTTTGGATCCGCTGGGGCAGGTCCGGATAGGCTGTAATGATCTTGATCGATCGCAACATCTCCGTATCCTGGCTTACCTCGGCTATTTCCACGTACTGTGAAAAGTCCCGGTAATCTCTCAACAGCCTGCGGTTCTGCACCTCATGGTTACGGTTGCGGCTGAATAGGTATAAATCTTCCAGATCGCGTAGCGAGTAGCTGTCGATACCGCCGACCCAGAAAATCTTGGGGTTGCTTGCGACCAGCTGCAGGGCGTTCTCGATGACGCCGGTCACGGTACGATGGATAAACGTGCGATGCGGTAGCTCTTCAGGCAGAGCCCGTTTAACCAGGGTATTGCAACCTAACCCCTGCAGCTTTCGTGTCTCACCCTTGTAAAAAAGAATGATGTTGGCCACATGCGCGACGGCAGGGCCGAAGCGAAAGCTTTGGGTCAGGTAGTGACGTTCGGCGTCGGCCATCCAGTCGCTGTTGAGCGCATCTTCTGCGCCGCGGAAGCGATAGATCTGCTGGTGGGGATCGCCGACTGCCACCTTGCGGACCCGTTGTATTTTTACTATGTCGGCAATAACTGGGTTCACGTCTTGACCTTCGTCGAGCAGAATGGCGTTAAATCGTTCGCTCAGGTCGGGCTTGCTTAGCTGATACAGCTTCAAGTAAGCGTCATGGGTGATCGACATTGCTGTGTCCTGCAGATCGATCATCCGGTTCCAGATGGTTTTAGCCACGTTTAAAGCATTGTTCAGGAAACGTTCCTGGGCACTTGTGAGCATTCGTTGCCCCTGGAATCTGGGAAAATGCACACGGCCCAACTCGTCATCGGCGCTGGCCATGAAGTTGTTAAGCGTGCTGAGGACATCCCGCACGAGCTCCCAGTCCTGGGTGTTGATGGCCCTTGCGATGTCCGTCAGGCGTAAGTTATTGGTCTGCTTGGTGGCGTACTGACTGCCATAGACTGCATATGCGAGGCCATGCGCCGTCTTACACACCACGTTTCTGCGTGGAAAGCGGCCCCTGGCAGCGAGCTCGACGGATTTGTTGTAGCAGAGGTAGAGCATTTTCACCGAGGCGTGTTGTGTGGCGTAGCCCACCAGTGTGGTGGTTTTGCCGGTACCGGCAAAAGCCTGAACCAGTAGCTTGTCAGCCGTGGAATGGATGATGGGCTGCTGTTCTTGTGTCCACTGCATGGGCAGCTCCTAAAGGTATTTTTTGAAGCTTGAAACGGTGATGTAAACGGACACACCCAACAGCACGGCGCAGGGCAACAGAATCAAAAGGGGGCTGATGCTGATGGGGATGGCCAGGTAGACCGTCCAGGGCACGATGGTCAGCGGAATGATCGTCCCCCGGGCTTTGTGATACAGGTAACTTGACTCGCGGCCGGAGCCGAATTTTCGTAGATCACGCCGCACCAGGCCATCGACCAAGCCAGTGAACGCCGCCAGTGCGAACAGCGGAATCGTCAACGTCAGAATGACCATTCGCACACAGAAGGTCAGGACTGTGTATAACGCGGCTAAGCCATAGTCCTGGAATTTGATCATCGCCCGACCGAGTTCGTAGCGAAGGTTCAAGGTTCCCGTTTGTTGTGGTGATGTTGAGCGAGCGTACTGTGTCAGTGCATTTATATTGTCCTGCATGCCGGTTTTCACCATCAGCCAGTCATAGACCGTTTGTGCCAGCCAGGTTGCCGTACGCCCCGGTTCTTTGATGACAACGCTGTGCAGCAGATCCTGGGACAGCCAGCCCAGTTCATGTTGGAACATCTGCTGAGCATGTTTCCAGCCGGCATCCGGCCAGAACGTGTACATGCAAAGCCATTCAACGACGATGGCGCCGAGCAAGGAGCCGAACATCACCCCCAAGAAATGAAAAGGGGTAGAGAACAGCATGCCCAGGAAGTTTTTTTGACCTTCCTGCTGTTGCTGGGCTTTTTCCGCGATATCGGCCATGGCTCTGTTCCTTCAAGCCTATGCGGCTTTTCCGTTATTGGCCATCTGGCGGAAGTCGTCTACCAAGTCATCAGGAAGCGACTCACTTAGTGCGTCATATCCCGGTGCTTGCCACCAGTCGCTGCTGGTTCCGGATCCTTTACGCATGCCCTCAACCAAGGCCTGAAGATCCTTGGGCATCACTTCATCGGGATCGCTTGCCGGCAACGGCATACGAATCTTCCACAAATTCCCGCCCTCTATCAGGGCAAAGCATTGCCCCTTGGGTAGGGCAACCACATGCGCCGGTTCGATCATCGGTACGCTGACACTTTGGATCTGATCGTGAGTGTTAGAGGTGAAAGCGGTGTTGCCGTTAATAGCGTCGTTTGCACTGCTTGCTGGTGTACTGGTAAACACCTGGACCTTTGGCAACTGGTTGGTCAGCAGCTCGGCGGTTGCAGTCTCACGTACACGTAACATGAACAGGTTGTTGAAGTTACCGATGACTTGGCCAGCTTTAGCCCGGTTACCGATTTTTGCCTCAATATCGCTCATGGTTTGGGTATAGGCCGTGACCTGCATGCCGGCACCACCGCCTTTGTTGATCATCGGTATGAATTCATCGCCCATCAGTTCGTTGAATTCGTCCGCATGTACGTTAATTGCTACCTTGCCGCCGGTGGCCCCGGGCAAGCCATCATCGATGCCAAACTTATAGATGTGACCCGCAACTGACACCAGGTCGCTGAACATCGAGTTGCCCACCGCTGCAGCTACCTCTGTATCAGATAAAGCGTCCAGGCCGACATAGACCACTGCCCGTTTGCGGATGATCTGCATCCAGTCAAAGATTGGTCGTGGGTCCTCAAGATCCATGTAGTCGGGAGATAGCAGCTCTGCAATCCGGCCTGTGGTCAGTTTTTCCAGCAATGGCAGAAGGCTGGCCACGATCTTGTCGAAATAGGTTTTGTCATAGCGTACGGCTGATCGCAGACCCTCCATCACTGGGTCGGAGATGCGTTGCTGAGTGAGGTACATGTCCAGGGCCACCACGCGTAGCGGTCGATCCTTCATGGCGAAACTGAGGTTCTTACGATCGATCTTTCCTTCCAGCTCAACGATGGTTTGCCAGGCTTTGGGATCATTTTCAGCAAAGTGCTTCTGCGCATACTCAATAAACAGCGCGTCAATGTTTGTCACATGCTTGAGGATCTGTTCATAGTCCGGCCGACGTCCCAGTGCCACGAGGGCGCGCGCGATGATGTTGACGAAACGCCAGGCGAATTCCCGGAATGCCGCGGAATTGCCTTCCCCCGAAAGTTGGCCGGCAATGCGGGTGGCAACCTCCGAGATCCGACCAAACCGGCCGACGGCGTTGTAGCGAGCGGAGTGATCGGGCCAGCCTAGGTGGAACACGTAGAATTCCTCCAGTCGGTTTGCGCGCTTGCATTCGATGTACATGCGCTTCAGGAGGTCTGCGTCGCCTTTAGGATCGAAGACAATCACCACTTCGCGGTCCAGGTCCATTTCTACATTGCGCTGGCTTCGATGAACGGGTTGCACGCGGCGCCCCATATGAACGCGGCGCCGGGGGCTACGGCGGGTACGCCTGATGTCTTGGGTGATAAACAACTCTGCCAAGCGGGTTTTTCCAACACGAGTAGTCCCCAATACAAGGGAGTGTCCAACCCGCTCACCCAGTGGCAGGCTGACATCCGCTTCGTTCGGCTCTATACCGTGTAAGCGCGGTAGCCCCCCGACTGGAGGAAGTGGACGCGCCGGGTTAAATGGCACATCCCACGAGGTAGCCTTTGACAGCAATTTGAGTGGAAAGGGTGCGAACTCCAGACGCTCCTCAATTCTGCGAGCAAAGGTATAGATAGACGTGGGCTCGACATACTCGGCGTACTTTGGGAGGTAAGTCTCCATCAACCGCTGAGTATGTTTTTGGGTCCAGCGAAAGCCTTTACCGATGAATAGCCGCTCATTGCTGACCGGCATGTCTTTGCTGGTCATGGTGTAGTGGGGTAGGCGCCGAATATTGCGCCGGTAACGCAGCACTACCAACGCTTGTTTGAGGCGGACGAACCCTAGACCCAGAAAGCCTGTACCGGCAACCATGCCGAATAAAGGCGTCAGAGCAACCGCCCAGGGCGCGAAAATACAGAGCAACGCCGCAGCGGCACATACGCAAACTGTGTACAGCTCAACAGCAGGGCGTAGTAACGACTCAATGGTGTAGGAGGTGGTCATGGATCACTTCCTATGAGTGAAAGGGGACAATGGCCCCACTGTTTCGAAATGGAAAACGACTGGCTTGCCTGTCTCAGCGATCAGCCCATAGGACTTGGCCAGGCGGTATATGGGGTGGTAGCTGTTAAGGGAGTTGACGTGTCCAGCAATGCGCTCTCGCCAGACTTCTAGTGGCATCGCTGCCTTGCTCAAATTACACGGCACGCACGCGGGCATCATGTTGCTGATGGCGTGGTTCTCTGGCCGCCCCAAAATGATGGCACCGGAGTACTTGCCGTCCACCCTCTCTGGTTCTCGCCATACTGCTTCCATGTGGTCCGCATGCCACCGGTCACCCAACAGCACACCGCAGTATGCGCAATGGCCCGCGAATTTAGCGTGAAGCTCGCAGCGTTGCTTCTTGGTCAGCTTCATGGGGCCGGGATCCTCCTTTCATGCGTGATGATGAATTGGCCAACTCTTGCCTCGCTTGCTCAACTGCCTCGGGCAGTCGTTCTTTTAGCCGCTGACATAGCTCCACCTCGTCACCAGGTACGCGGGCGATGACGGTGCCGCCATAGAGCTTGGCGACATAGGTGACCTGTTCAAAAAGCAGTTGGCCTGCTCGTGGGTCATCTGGTTGCTTGATGACCAAGGTGATGTGCGTAAGAGAGGCCATACCCTGGTTACTGCTGGATCGTTGTGGCAGTGATCAACAGCGGGTAATGCTGGACTCCCAAGCGCTGTGCCAGATCATTTGATGGAGCCGGGACCAACTGTAGATTTCCTGCCCATCGTTGGATTTCGGCAAACCGCTCGGCGCTGGCCACGTTAACCACAAGGCCCACTGCCTGCAGTTGCTGTAACTGATCGCGGCGCTGTGATAACCACTTTCTGGAGCTTTCATCGTCGCCTACAAGAAACAATGGTTGCAGGCCAGGTGCATTGATTACCCGGCCCTGTACCTGCCCGGGTGTCAGTTGGTCAGAGCGCACTGGAAACGAGCCTTGCCCACGCACACCAATATTCTCTGACTGTGCTGACTGCTCAGTAGGTTCTGGAGCCAAGTACTGGTAGTAGGGCAGAGCGGAAACACCCCCTCGGTCTTCAACAACAATCAGCGAGGTGGCATGCACTGCCATGGGGGAGGCCAAAGACAGCAAAACAGGCAGATGCAGCAATCTATTCATGGATTATTCGCCATCAGGTTGATACCGGTGACCCGGCTGAGGTGTTTGGCAAAAGCTCGTCGGTATCGGGCAGCGGGTTCGCCTCCGGCAGGGCGGTGGTACCGACCAGCAGCGGTGATCCAGTCGCCTCCTTTGGCTTTTTGCTCAGCCAGGATCTGGGCCGTAACCGAGAGGTTTTTGTACGGATCCAGCCCTTCGCAGGGATAGCTATAACGGTGGCCGTTGGCACCGATGTTGGTTTGTCCAAGCCCGACGTCGACTCTATTTGGGCCTGCGGTCTGAAGGGCGATCATCAACGCTCTGCAAGCATCGCTGCGTGTCGCAAAGCGATATCCGGCGCCGGCGACATTCAACGTCCAGGGCCAGGGGACGATCTGGCCGCGAAGTCGGGTGCCACTCTCTTGCAGTGCAACGGAGTACAGCACCTCGGACGGAACGCCGGCAGGCAGGGCAATCAACTGATAGGCCGGTGGCGGAACCTCGGCACCGTTAGCAAATGCCGCGGTGAGCAGTAGCCCCCCCGTTAAAGCCGCGCGAATTACAGACGCTGCCATTGTCCATTCACCTCGCGTACCACGGCCGGCAGCTCACCGCCGAGTCCAAGGCCAAGCCATCGACCGGCATCGTGATTCAATGTGATCTGTCGGCTTCTCACGCTGGCCGGTTCGACTCCAGCCAAGATGGCCCAGCGGCGAATTATTTCGTCATCACCTTGACTACCAACGAAGTACAGATCAAAGGACTGTTTCTGGTTTTGTAAGTCTTTGACGCGGTCAATACATGCGTTGCAACTGTCTTGAACAAAAACGGCTAGTCGTCCAGTGCCTTTCACAGCAGTTAACGCTCCCGAGCCAGGAGCAGATGCAGGGTTGGACGATAGTTGGATGACTTTTTCATTGGGGTAAAGACGTGCGAAGGCTTGGTCATAGGCCCTTTGGTACGCCAGTTCCTTATCGATACGCTGTCGCTCGGCTCGCACCTGCAGCTCTGCATAGCGTCGCCGCTCCTCCTCCGACTTCGCTTCGATGCCAAGTGCTGTCAGAGGATCCAGGCCTGGCGAATAGATTCCGCGAGGACCCTCCATCACAGTTTGAAAACGGGACCATTCTTGGGGGGTCAATCCCCACTCGCGGGCGAGTTCTGTCTGACTTGCTCCTTGAGAAGAGTTGTGAACTTCACTGTTCTGAGTGTTCGAGATCGACGTTGATTGCCCCGAAGCCGCATGACAGCCGTATGCAAACGCGAAGGTGGCCAAGCCTGCAATGAAACCCAAAATGTTCCTGGGCTTCATTGTTTTCGAGGAAGTGGTAGGGGAGTGCATAAAGGAGGTCCTATTGCGCGACGGTTACGGTTTGAGGTGTTCCGGCCACGTCAAAGCGTGCGGATCTTCCGTCCAGCGCGTTGAGTCGCCAGGCGGTGCCCGCCACAGCGTCACCAGGTCGGATAAGGTAAATTTGATTCAACTGCGTGCTGCCAGGCGGTGCTACGGACAAAAAGCGTTCACCGCCGCGATACTCGATACCGACAACGGTAAAAGGGGGTGTTTGCGGTGTGACAGTGGCGGTAGCGGGCGGTTTTGGCCGCTTTGGTTGGCGGGCAACGGGCTTAGGCTTGGGCTTGAGGGGCACAGCAGTGGTTTGTTTGATGCGTGACTGACTGAGTTCTTGAAGACGGCTATCGAGTGTTTCGACGCTGGCTTTGAGGACTAGCAATTCACCAGCAGACGCAGCATTTTGAGAGATTTCTTGCGCTGACTCCGTCGCTTGCTTTGCATACGCTTGTGCGGCATCAATTCGATTCGATAAAGCCTGCTGCCCGGCTCGGAAGTCCTCGTTGGTCACCAGGTGGTTGCCGGCTACCGTGCCCAGTCGCTCATCGACTTTGCCAAGCCGCGTCAACAACGCATCGAGCGACTCTTTGTCTGCAGTCGCAGCCAAGCTGGTGCGGAGTTGGGAGAGTTGATGATGCTCATAACACAGAATGCCTGCCAATAATGCAAGGCACAGACTGAGTATCGCTGTGGTTCGAGTAGGGCGTGGTAGGTTCATGGGCGTCCTCGCGCAAAAGCGAATACACCCTCTCAAACCAGTCTCTTAGGTGCATCAGGAAATAGGTTTTCCAGGACGCATGGTTTTTGAAGTGTCGAGTTGGCCGCTGGTAAATTGGGATCGTTATAAAAAAATGGCCACCCGAAGGTGGCCGTCAAACTATGAAGCAATGAGCTGCCTTGCAAGTGTCATTTCAACTGAATCACCATCTTGGTTCAGCGAGTCGAGACCAGAATCTGGCACATCTCCCGACGTGCTTTGAATCACGGCGATTTTCTTGGCCATCAACTGCAGGCAAGTAATCTGAGAGCTGCCGGCATAGCCAAAAAAACACCCTCACTGGCTGCTTTTGCCCAATCCGCCATCACCGTCGAAATGCCTGTTGCAAGGTGTTGGGTAAAGCCATATACCGTAGCCCCACTGCGCGGAGTAAAGTCTTAAAAACCCGTGATAATGATCTGCGGAGTCAGAATAAAGTGGGTAACCGTCCGGCCAGGTCATCTACCCAGCTCTGCAAAGCGAAGACATGGTGTGCATTTAAATTAAGTGGACACCAATTCTAGCCTTTCAAGCGGGTATTTCATGCAGCCAACACGCCGTTCCTATTCCAAATCCTTCAAAGCCCAGATCATTCAAGAGTGCGCCCAACCAGGCGCTTCGATTGCCAGCGTCGCGCTCGGC
The DNA here is from genome assembly GCF_001439695.1 of Pseudomonas veronii. GTDB lineage: Bacteria > Pseudomonadota > Gammaproteobacteria > Pseudomonadales > Pseudomonadaceae > Aquipseudomonas > Aquipseudomonas veronii. Next base: position 10,071 of record NZ_JYLL01000049.1, on the reverse strand, counting down.
CATAGCCTCAACGCAAACCTCGTCCACAAATGGATTCGGCTGCAAACGCAGAAAATTCCGGCACACCCACCTGCGGGGGCGAACTCCCATCCAGCATCATCGAATATCTGCGTTGAAATACAGCACCCGCGCGCCATCATCAAAGTGGACTGGCCCACTGAAAGTGCTGCCGCCTGCGCGACTTTTCTTCGAGATATTCTGCGATGATTCACATCGACTCCATCTGGCTCGCCACCGAACCGATGGCCATGCGCGCAGGCACCGAAACGGCGCTAGCCAAGGTGATCGCGGTGTTCGGTGCGGCGCAGCCGCACTGCGCTTATCTGTTCGCCAACCGCCGCGCCAATCGCATGAAAGTGCTGGTGCATGACGGCTTCGGAATATGGCTGGCGGCGCGCCGGTTAAACCAAGGCAAGTTCCACTGGCCTGGCATCCGCCATGGTCCTGAGATGGAACTGGATGCCGAGCAACTTCAAACGTTGTTGCTGGGGCTGCCATGGCAACGCGCAGGTTCTGGAGGCTCGATCACACTGCTTTAACGGCAGCCATTAGCCTATCGGTCTATCGTCGCGAAACGCCCGCTCTGGCAAAGTCCGGCGTATGACTTCTTCGCCCAATCTCGACCAACTGTCTCCCAATCAACTGCGCGTCCTCGCAGCGCAGTTGCTCTCGCAAGTCGACACTATGGGCAAGAAAATCAACCGTGATCAAACAGTCATTGAGAAACAGACCCACGAGATCGCCCAGCTCAAGCGTTTGAAGTTTGCCAAGCGCAGCGAGCAGATGAATCCTGAACAGGCCAGCCTGCTAGATGACCTGATCGATACTGATATCGCGGCGATTGAGGCCGAGCTTCAGGCGTTGCAAATAGCACCAGAGGCGACCGAGGAAAAGCTAAGGCCCAAGCGCACGGCATTGCCGGCAGAATTTCCGCGAACGTTGATCCATCACGAACCGGACAACACTCACCGCCCATGCGGCTGCGCCCTGAAGCGCATCGGTGAGGACGTTAGCGAGAAGCTGGACTACACGCCCGGCGTGTTCACCGTCGAACGCCATGTCCGTGGCAAGTGGGTCTGCGATAACTGCGAAACGCTGATCCAGGCACCGGTTCCGCCGCAGGTCATTGATAAGGGCATCCCGACTTCGGGCCTGCTCGCACACGTCATGATCGCCAAGTTTGCTGACCATCTGCCGCTTTACCGTCAGGAATCGATCTTAGGTCGAGCGGGCTTGGCGATTCCACGTTCAACCTTGGCTCAATGGGTTGGCGTGACCGGAGTTCAGTTGCAGCCGCTGGTCGATGCGCTGCGCGAAGTAGTGCTTGGGCAACAAATCATCCACGCAGATGAAACACCGGTGCAGATGCTCATGCCGGGAACAAAGAAAACCCACCGCTCCTATGTGTGGTCCTACGCTACCAGCCAGTTCTCGGATGTGGCAGCGGTGGTTTATGACTTCAGCCCCAGTCGCGCCGGAGAGCATGCTCGCGACTTCCTTCAGGACTGGAATGGCAAGTTGGTCTGCGACGATTTTGGCGGCTACAAGGCCAGCTTTGAACTCGGCGTGACCGAGATCGGCTGCATGGCCCATGCACGGCGCAAGTTCTTTGAACTGCACGCTACGAATAAAAGCACGCTCGCCGAGCAAGCCCTGCGCTATATCCAGTTGTTGTACGAAATCGAAAGAGAAGTCAGAGACCTGGAGCCGGATTTACGGCGCCGAATACGGCAAGAAAAAGCCGTACCGGTGAAGGATAGGCTGCATGCCTGGATGAACGCGCAGCGTGATCTTGTGCCCGAAGGTTCGGCCATCAGCAGAGCGCTCGATTACAGCCTTAAACGCTGGGCAGCGCTGTCGCGCTACCTCGATGACGGGGCGGTTCCCATTGATAATAATTGGGCGGAGGTGCGACACGAAGTCGCTTAATGAAGTTGTTCCCCCTTGGTGGGAACCACCCGTGTCACCGGGTGAATCTAGAAGGCTGAATCAAGAGCGCCTTCGACAATGTTACGAGGCGCCGCAAGGTGCGGGGTACCAATCGTGAGAGGCGTACCCTTCTGGCAGCCATGGCCGGACAAGTGCTAGATAGTTGGTATGGTGAACACACGTGAATCTGCGCAACGATCGTTAAATTAAGCGAGCGGAAATGGCTTACACGCTCGAACCAAAATGGTAATGGAGGTGGGAACTGCGTCTTTCTACTACGCATTCGTGACCCACATGCCTCCCGGTCGATAGCAGGCACCTAACCCGACGCACTTCAGTAAGCGGAACGTGGAAATCCCGTATCGCTCCCGTCAGGGAAAGCCGTTTGTAAAAATTGCCCATGGCGGTGCGGGCGAAGGAACGAGGAAAAAGCGAACGCCGTCCTGTAATGGGTTGGATAGAGGTTGAAACATCACTTCACGCGAAAGCGGGCAGACGTCCTCATGGTCTCTCTTCACACGAGAGTAGGTAGAACCCTTTCAACGGAAGGAGAGCAAATGAACGCAGCAGCATTGGCGTGTGCACCTTCCGGCACGTCGTGGGACAGCATCGATTGGATCGCCGTACAACGTCGTGTCAGAGGGCTGCAAGCGCGTATTGTGAAGGCTGTACAAGATGGCAGACATAACAAGGTGAAAGCCCTGCAATGGCTGCTGACTCACTCGTTCAGTGGCAAGGCATTTGCTGTGAAACGGGTGTCTGAAAACAAAGGCAAAAATACCCCCGGCGTGGACAAGGTTACTTGGAATACGCCTAGGGCCAAGCTCGGCGCGATAGAGTCGTTGACGCGGCGAGGTTACTCGCCGCTCCCGCTTCGGAGAGTGCTTATTCCGAAGAAAAACGGCAAAACGAGACCTCTTGGAATTCCCGCGATGAAATGCCGGGCCATGCAGGCGCTTCATCTGCTGGCTCTGGAACCGATAGCGGAAACTACCGGCGACCCGAACTCTTATGGGTTCAGGCCGGAACGCTCAACTGCGGATGCCGTCGCACAGTGCTTTGGTGTGCTGTCACGAAAAGCAAACGCGGAATGGGTGTTAGAGGGCGACATTCAAGGCTGTTTCGACAATATCAGCCATGACTGGTTGATCGCCAACATTCCCATGGACAAGGCGATTTTGCAGAAATGGCTCCGGGCTGGTTATGTCTACCAAAAGCAGCTATTCCCCAGCCACGCCGGAACCCCGCAGGGAGGCATCATATCCCCGGGGTTGGCGAACATGACGCTGGATGGGTTGGAAGCGATGCTGGCGAAGAGATTTCCCAACGCGAAGTGGACAGCCCGAAAAATGCGCGTGGTGCGTTATGCAGATGATTTCATCATCACTGGTTGTTCGAAAGAATGGCTGGAGAATGAAGTCAGGCCCGCCGTGGTTGAATTTCTGGCAGAGCGTGGACTTGTCCTCTCTCCGGAAAAAACCAAGATAACGCACATAGGGGACGGGTTCGACTTCCTCGGATGGAACCTGCGCAAGTACAACGGCAAGCTCCTGATCAAGCCGTCCAAGGCGAACATCGGGGCTCTACTTGCCAAGCTGCGAGAGTTGATCAAGACCAACAAAACGATACGACAGGCTAACTTGATAGGTTTGCTCAACCCGGTTCTACGGGGCTGGGCGAACTATCACAGTCATGTCGTCGCCAAGAAGGTCTTCAACCAGGTGGACAGCGCAGTGTGGGAAATGCTCTGGCGATGGGCGGTACGTCGCCACCCTCGCAAGACACGCCGATGGGTGAAGGATCGGTATTTCAAAGTACAAGGGGCGCGCCGTTGGGTGTTCTCGTGTACTGAAAAATCCGCCGATGGTCGGAAGCGTCAGTACACGCTAGTAGACGCCTCAGACACACCGATTGTGCGACATATCAAGATTAAGGCTGCTGCCAACCCTCACGACCCTGCATGGGATGAGTACTTCGAGTCCCGCTGGGGCAAGAAGATGCTCACTTCCGTTAAAGGTCGAGCCAAGCTGTATCGGGTATGGGTGCAACAGGGCGGCAGGTGCTGCGCCTGCTTCAAGCCGGTGACCAAAGACACACCGTGGCACAGTCGCCATATTGTGAAGCTAGGTCATGGCGGGACGGACGCTGCGGCTAATCTTGAGATTTACCACCTGCGTTGCCCACGAGATGTGCAATTTGCCAATGTCGACGATGTATAACCGGGTGCCCAATGGCGCCTTAGCAGAGGCTTGAGCCGTGTGCTGGGAAACTCGCATGCACGGTTCTTAGGGGGTTGGACGCGGGCAACCGCGTCTGACTACCCGACAACCAGATCCGGCCATGGGCTCTTGGGCGCAAGAACTGGCTCTTCGCCGGGTCGCTACGCAGCGGAAAACGGGCTGCGGCGATCATGAGCTTGATCCAGTCAGCGCGGCTGAATGGCCATGATCCGTACGCCTATCTAAAGGATGTTCTCACGCGCCTGCCGACGCGGCGCGCGAGTGAGATTAACAAGCTGCTGCCGCACAGGTGGGCACCTGTTTAATCGCGCAGGGTGTTTTGTGCTTATGTCTTCCCTGGCATCTACATTTTGCGCCACACCAAAGCAGGAATTGCTCGGATGTAAATTAGTTCGCTGACCAACTCAATCAGCGTTTGAGTAATCACTGCTGCCGCAGCGAGCCCTCTGATTTCCTCGGGCAAGGCCAATGCCAATGGTAGAACTACCAATGAGTTTCGTGTCGAACTGCTGAAAGCGACAGATCTTGCCGTGCTAGCCGGTAACTTAAACGCCCGAGCCACCAGCGCACCCACCACGGGTGCCAAGAGCATGAAACCAATGTAGACGGGAATAACAGGCAGCAGCTTGTCCATGTCTCTGACCACCGTTGAAATCTGAGAGCCGATCACTACGACCAATACAGCCGCCATAGCTGGCACAGGCATCCAAGCCCATACATTGTTCCAGCCCTCAACGATGCGTGACCCCTTTGCCCCGGCAGCTGTTGCTACTGCCAAGACCAAGGGTAAAGCGATCAGCACTACGAAGGCCTCAACAAATGGGCCGACCGATATAACCACCGCCGAGTCATCACTCACCATGAAGGCTAGATAGAGGGGTAGTAGCACAAGCTGAAGCACGAGTAGTAATGGTGTTGCCGCCAGAGTCAGTTTGGAGTCGCCCTTACCGATATGGGTAAACACAACAACATAATCGATACAAGGCGTCAGCAAGACCAATAGTGCGCCCACCAAAATCGCCGGGTGGTCGGCTAGGCCCATCGTCAACGCCCAAACCAACAGGGGGATGGCGACGAAATTGGCGGTCAGCAGCGCGGTCATGAAACGCTTGTTTGCAAGCCCTTTGCGAAGATCCAAGAATGGGATCTGCAGAAACATGGCGTACATCAGCACAGCGATGGCTGGTGTCACCAACGCACCTAACGCTTGAGAGGCATCAGGTGCGAGCAGGCCCCCGATAGCCGCGACAATGACCGCGACGAAGTAAACGGGAATCTGGTTCTTCTCTAGCTGTTCTCTGTCCACGGAATGCCCTTAAAACGCGTGAAATCATTTTTCGATTGAGCAGGTTAATATCTGTAGCTACTACAGGTTCAAGAAAATGCTTGGGGAGTTTGGATGTCAGGAATCGGAGCGCTGTCGAAATCAACGGGTTGCCACATTGAAACGATTCGCTACTACGAGAAAATAGGCCTTCTCCCTCCGGCCCTACGGTCGACAGGGCGGCATCGAATCTATACCGAAAAGCATCGGTCACGACTCATCTTCATCAGGCAGAATCGTGAACTGGGCTTTCCACTCGACGATATCCGCGAACTCATTGCGCTCGCGGCAGATGCTGATCGTCCGTGTGCTGATGCGTTGTCGGTGGTCAAGAAGCACTTGGCAGAAGTGGAATCTAAGGTAGCTAAGCTCCTGCAGATCCGGATAGAGCTGCTCTCAATGGCAGGCACGTGTGAGTCAAGATGCCTAGGCTCGAACACTCCAGACTGTACGATTATTGAGTCACTGTTCGAACCCGCTGCTGGGGCTCGCTCTGGTTGCTGCTCCTAGACGAGTCAAGAGCATAGGGGAGCAAGCTGCCATTGAAACCGAATAGCGCGATAGTCTCGACAGGGTCTTTCGAGCGTCCGTCTACACCAAACGGGCTGGTGCAAGATGTGTTCGGCAGACGCTTACTAAAGTGGTGCGCCACTGCTGGCATAAAAATATCAAGCTATAGTGTTTGGGGCCCTCAATCTCGTGACCGTACTGAGCGAACGCTTACACGGCAGACGTTTGCCAGGGCATATACCTATCAACTGAAGGAGCAAGTTCTATGGCCATCAAACCTGGGCCCAAGCCAATTGCCGAATCAACCGGCAAGACAGACCAGCGTCGCCGTGTAACCCCCGAGAACAAGCCTAAGCATCCCGACCTGGACGTGCATAAGCACAAGAAGGGTGATTGATGAGACCCCGCCAGACATGGCGGGGTTTTATTCTCGGTTAGCAGGTGTCACCGGATTTCCAGTGGGCATCTCCTAATTAATGCCGAAAAGCTTGTAGTAGGGTTGTTGAGGAGGACATGCTGGTGCGACTGTGTCGAGGAGCTTTCTGGATATTTCTACCCTTAACCCTGTCGGCTACCGATGGTAATGAGCGCTTAGAGAGGTCTACAGCCGACACATGCCAATGGCGTCGAAAACCATCATGGCGGATTTCTCCAAACGTTTACTCGTAGGCTTCACAACGCGATTGACGACTTGCTCGATATGCATGACTCCCAGGGTGAAAGCTGAGTGGGCATTTGAGGTGCTGACCAACCTGGCTGATGCATCGCAGCATGCAGCTATCAGGCGCTCGCACTGAGGGACGTAGACTCGAGCGGCGCCCTCGGCCCAGTCGAAATTTCAAACTCATTGCTTGACACTGTAGCTACTACAGGCTGTTCAATGACGCCATATCCTTATTGGTAGATGCGTCATGAGCCAGGAAAACCCGTCGAAAGCCAAATTGCACCTCGTGCCGAAGTCGGACGATTGCTGTTCTGCTGACCCCCGCGAGACCTTCGCCAAACAGGTTCATTCTCGTGCACATCATGTTGAGCATGGGCCTGATCACGCCGAGAGCTTGGGCAGAACGGGATCGCATGCGTGCGGTTCGAAGGATTCTCAGCCTTGTGGAGCCAAGTCCACCGACCATAATCAAGACCATAGCGCACACGATCATGGCACTTCAGCTCAAGCCCATTCCGATGCCGACCATTGCTGTTTGAGCAAAGTGGATTCCGCAGGGGCGGTGACTTCACATTCGGCCATGGCTGAGCCAGAAGGCACGACCCTGGTTCGGTATCGCATTGATAAGATGGATTGCCCTACCGAAGAGCGGCTAATTCGTAATCGCTTAGAGCCGATGCCTGGCATCGCACGACTTGATTTCAATCTGTTGGATCGTGAGCTGACAGTGCATCATCGCTTGGATGATCCGAAGGCGATAGTCATCGCTTTGACCGCGCTGGATATGGGGCCCAATCTCATCGAGGCCGGCGCAACCCCGAATGCCATTTCACCTGCTCTGACGACGCGCTTGAAAGGGCTGCTGGCGGTCAGCGGTCTAGCTGCCATCGCCGCTGAAGTGATCGCTTGGACGACCGGACAGGAGGGTTCTTTGCCTGTAATGTCCTTGGCTGCGCTGTCCATTCTTACTGCTGGTCTACCAACTCTGAAGAAGGGGTGGATCGCTGTAAAGAACTTCACATTGAACATCTACTTCTTGATGTCTTTGGCTGTCTTGGGTGCCATGGTGATTGGCAAGTGGCCGGAAGCCGCGATGGTGGTTTTCCTTTTCGCTATTGCCGAAGCCATCGAAGCACTCTCACTTGAGCGAGCGCGTAACGCGATTAAATCGCTGACTGCATTAGCTCCTGAGACTGCGGAAGTCATGACCGAAGCTGGCTGGAAAGAACACCCGGTTGAGAATGTCGTTCTCGGCAGCCGTATTCGTGTTCGCACAGGGTCGCGGGTACCGCTGGATGCGAGGGTGGAATCTGGTCGTGCTGCTCTCGACCAAGCCCCTATCACTGGTGAAAGCTTGCCAGTAGATAAGGCAGAGGGGGATCCGCTATATGCTGGCAGTATCGTGACAGACGGCGTCGTGGAGGCGACTGTCACGGCAGTCGCTGGCGAAAGTACGCTCGCTCGTATTGCTGCCGCGATTCAGGATGCGCAGTCTCAGCGGGCGCCGACGCAGAGGTTCGTTGACCAGTTCGCACGGTATTACACCCCAGCCGTAGTGGCGGTGGCATTTCTTGTTGCCGTTTTAGGCCCAGTGCTGCTTGGTGGTACGTGGGGTGAATGGTTGTATGAGGCCCTGGTGTTGTTGGTCATCGCGTGTCCTTGTGCCTTGGTCGTCTCAACGCCTGTCACTGTTGTGAGTGGTCTTGCCGCAGCCGCACGGCATGGAATCTTGATCAAGGGTGGTGCCTACCTGGAAAGCGGGCGCCTGCTGAAGGTGGTTGCTCTGGATAAAACAGGCACGTTGACTCAGGGCAAGCCAGTTCTGACTGACTCAGATATATTCAGTGACTTGTCTATCGAGAAGGCAACTTTGATTGCTGCGAGTCTTGATGAGCAAAGTACCCACCCAGTAGCGAAAGCATTGGTCAATGGGTGGAAATCGCAGCAGCCTGGCGCTGTGGCTCTGCCTGTCAGTGACTTCAGTGTGCTAAATGGCCGAGGCGTGAAAGGCACGATCGACGGTCATCTTTGGCATCTAGGCAACCATCGTTTGGTTGAGGAGTTGGGCGTGTGTTCTTCGGAGCTGGAGGCCAGACTTTCACGGCTTGAGGAAACTGGCAAAACGGTGATCGTGCTATGCGGCAATAGCGGCCCCGCCGCGATATTCGCGGTCGCAGACACAGTCCGACCGGAGAGTGTTGAAGCTGTGGCTGCTTTGAAGGCTTTGAACGTGGTTCCAGTAATGCTGACTGGGGATAATCCTGCGACGGCGAGGTCGATCGCTGAGCAATTGGGCATCGAGGATGCCCGTGGAAATCTGATGCCAGAGGACAAGCAGACTGCAGTCGCTGAACTCAAACGCAGATATGGCGCCGTTGGGATGGTTGGTGACGGCGTTAATGACGCCCCCGCCTTAGCGCAATCCGATATAGGTTTCGCAATGGGAGCCGCAGGGACAGCGACAGCTCTCGAAACAGCTGACGTTGCGATCATGGACGACGACCCTCGAAAAATCGCGTACTTTATCAGCCTGAGTCGCCGATCCGCCTCGGTTCTAAAGCAAAACATCATTTTGGCTCTGGGCATAAAAGTTGTCTTCTTGGCGTTGGCTCTCTCTGGTTTCGCGACATTGTGGATGGCCGTTTTCGCCGACATGGGGGCGAGCTTGCTCGTCGTATTCAATGGCTTGCGGCTGCTGCGTCGGTGAAATGGCTGCTGCGTTTTATATAGCTCATTCGCTGGAGGAGAGAACCATGCACTGCCCAGTTTGCAAAGAAGTACTGTTGGTAATGTCGGAACGTCAAAACGTTGAAATCGACTATTGCCCGCAATGTCGAGGTGTTTGGCTTGACCGGGGAGAACTCGACAAGATCATCGAGCGTAGCCAGCAGGAAGAACAAGAAGCTCGTTTTCTTCCACAGAGCGTATCTCAGTCGCTGCAAGGTACACCTCCGTCTGAACCTGTGTATGCCCAGCCGTCTTCTGGCCACCATGACAACAAACGCGGCACTAAGCACGGCCACTCCGCGCCGCAGCCTGGTCACGGTGGTGGTTGGCGGGACGGATATCAGAACGGCCATCAGAATCAGTCGAGGCATCAGGAAGAGCAGGTTTATCATAAGAAATCGTTTTTACGGGAAATTTTCGACTAATATTTGCTTGGATACAGCGATCCGCTAATCAGACTCCAGCCGGAAGATTTGATCAGCCGGCTGTAGCTTTTTCGAAACCCGGTATCCGGTATTCAACCAGTTTAGTAGAGCGGTTCCTCAGCCACTAGGGAATCTCCGAACAAGCCTTCAGTTATGCGAGAATCCCCGCAACACCTGATCCGAGCCGCCCATGAGCCAGATGAGCTTTTCCGACTTTGAGTACGCCGGCAAGCGCAAGCAAACCCGCCGAGA
>NZ_JYLL01000048.1 GCF_001439695.1 Pseudomonas veronii | reverse complement strand
CTTATAGCCAACCTGATCCTGGAAGCTGGACTCGGTCAAAAATGTGGGAGGGGGCTTGCCCCCGATGACGGTGGATCACTTATGCATGCAGTGGCTGACACACTGCTATCGGGGGCAAGCCCCCTCCCACATTTGGATCTCTATGGGTCAGATAGACCTCATTCTGTATTTGCTCTTGCTCTTAGGTGCGGCCTTATAGCCAACCTGATCCTGCAAGCCGAATGCGGTCAAAAATGTGGGAGGGGGCTTGCCCCCGATGGCGGTGGAGCAGTCATGCATGTAGTGGCTGACACACTGCTATCGGGGGCTTACCCCCGATGGCGGTGGAGCACTTATGCATGCAGTGGCTGACACACTGCTATCGGGGGCAAGCCCCCTCCCACATTTGGATCTCCATGGGTCAGATAGACCTCATTCTGTATTTGCTCTTGCTCTTAGGCGCGGCCTTATAGCCGACCTGATCCTGCAAGCCGAACGCGGTCAAAATGTGGGAGGGGGCTTACCCCCGATGGCGGTGGATCACTTATGCATGTAGTGGCTGACACTCTGCGATCGGGGGCAAGCCCCCTCCCACATTTGGATCTCCATGGGTCAAATAGACCTCATTCTGGCTCTGGTTCGTGATCTTGATCTTAGGCACACCGAGCATTAGTGAGGTGCCGAGTGTTGGGGCAAGAGCGGAGCCACCAGCCGCCGCTACCGAAGAAACGGATATGTACCCACCCCCCCGAAAAACCATCAACCCGCCTGCCGCAAGTGCTCCATCGCCCAAACCGCCGCCTCCACCCGTGACCGCAACCCCAACTTATGCAGCAGATTCTTCACATGCACCTTCACCGTCCCTTCGGTAATCCCCAACTTATGCCCGATCACCTTATTGCTGTAGCCACTGGCAATCGTGCGCAGCACCTGCCGTTCCCGCTCCGTCAAGTCCACCGCCGCATGGGGTTGCGGCGAGCGCAGTGCCTGGGCCAGCACCCGCGTCAACCCGGGGCTGATCACCAGCGCTCCATGCAACGCATCACGGATGAACTCCACCACCAACTCCGGCTCCATGTCTTTGAGCAGATACCCGTTGGCATCCAGGCGCAGTGCATCGCGAATGTCATCCTCGGCATCGGACACGGTAAACAGCAGCACCTTGCCCGCATAGTTCATGGCGCGCAGGCGGCGCAGGGTTTCCAGGCCGTTCATCTGCGGCATGTTGTTGTCCAGCAGCACCAGGTCCGGTTGCAGGGTTTCGATCTGGTCCAGGGCTTCCTGGCCATTGCCGGCTTCGCCGACCACCTGCAGATCGTCTTCGAGTTCGAGTATCTGACGCATGCCATGGCGCATCATCGGGTGATCGTCGACCAGCAAAATGCGGTGGCGGGGGAGTGTGCTCATGGGAGGTTACCTTGTAGAGGTTGCCCGAGAAATTCCGGTTGAAAACGTAAATGCACCCGTGTGCCCTGGGGCTCGCGGGGGCTGATGTCGAGTTGGCCGTGCAGGCTGCGCGCGCGTTCGTCCATGATGGTCAGGCCGTGGTGTTCGCGTTGGTCGACGGCGCCGCAGAAGCCACGGCCGTCGTCCTCGATGCTCAGGCTCACGGTCTCGCCCTCCTGGCGCAGTTGCAGCCAGGCGTTTTGCGCATGGGCGTGGCGCAGGCAGTTGGACAAGGCCTCGCGGGTGATCTGCAGCAAGTGGATCTGTTCGCTGGCCGACAATTGGAAGGCGAGGGCGTCGACGTGCAGGTGGACCTGGAATTCGCCGCGCCGGGAGAACTCTTCGGCGGTTTCCGATAGCTCCTGTACCAACCCGGCATCGTGGATTTGCAGGCGGAAGGTGGTCAGCAGCTCGCGCAGTTGGCGGTAGGCGTTGTTCAGGCCGTCGCGCAGTTCGGCGGTGACGGTGGCCAGGGTTTCCACGGGTTCGCCCCGGCGGATCAGGGTTTGCATGCGGCTGACTTGCAGCTTCATGTACGACAGCGCCTGCGCCAGGGAGTCGTGCAGTTCCCGGGCGATGATGGTGCGCTCGTCGAGCAGCAGCAAACGATGGTCCTGTTCGCGCTGGCGTTTGAGCGACAGCGAAGTGCCGATCAGGTTGGCCAGGGCCTGGATCAATTGCTTTTCCCAGTCTTGCGGAGGGTGGCCATCGTCGAAGTGGGCCTTGAGTTCGCCCAGTTCCGAGCCCTGGTTGCTGATGCTGAATATCTGCGGCGGCGCCACTTTGTGTTTATGGCAGCTCGCGCAATCGCCGATGGCGCAGATGTTACGGCTGTCGCCGCCGTGCAAGGCGAGCATCTGCTGGGCCGGTGCGAGGAAGTGGCCTTGCAGGCACAACGACAGGCGCAACCCCGGCAGGCGTTTCTGGAAGCGCCGGATCAATTCGTCCAGGCCCTCGGCATTGGCCAGGCGCGTGGCCAGGCTGCTGCTGCTCTGGTACAGCAGCTCGAGGGCGGCGTTGGCTTGTTGCAGGTTGAGGGTCTTGAGGCGCACCTGGCTTTCCAGGGTGCGGTGGGACGCCTCGATGGTCTCGGCCATGGTGTTGAAGCTCAGGGCCAGTTGCCCCAGCTCATCGTCGGAGCGGTGGTTGACCCGGGTCTTGAAGTCGCCGTCGCGAAAGCGCCGGGTGGCCTGTACCAGTTCCTGCAAAGGGTTGACCACGCCGTACTGCAATTCATACAGGCCGATCAACAGGATGATCAACGTGCTGAACAGCGCCAGGCCCTGGATGCCTTGCTGCCAGCTTTGTTTGCGTTCGCTCTGTTGCTGCAACAGGCTGACGAATTGATTCATTTGCTCGACGAATGTCGGCGCGCTGGCCTGGAATTGCGCCGTATCACCGCGCGTCAGGGCCGGGCGCAGCTCGTCGTTCCAGCGTTGCTGGATCTGTTGGTAGCTCTGCAGCAGGGCGCTGTTCGGGCCGTCTTCCAGCACCGCTTTGAGCGAGTCGCTGTCGAGGCGCCTTTGCAGGCTCTGGGTGATGGTGTCGATCTCTTCGGTCGGCGCGGCGGCGGCGAGCCGCCAACTGAGGTGGTAGGTCTCCATACGCACGGAGCCGGCGGTGTTGATTGCGGCGGCGTCGCCCTGGCTGAACCAGGCGATCAGCCCCGCACTCAAGGAACTGGCAAGGGCCAGGATAGCGATCAGGATCACAGCCAAGCCGGCGCGTGCGGGCAGGGAGCTGCGTAGCCAGTTAAACATCACGGCGTAGTCGGAGGGGGGAGAAAGCCTGCATGGCGGCACCTGAAAAGGAAAAACGAGCTGGAAAACGGCGATCCCTGGCGCACTACCTCTAAAGAGTTGCCGGCAAACCCTCCCACGGGAAAACGCCGGCACAAGAGATCAATCCATTGATAAATAAAGACTTTCTCTTGTTATAGGGACTACCTCCTTAGAGGTATATGGGATCAGCATAGCCTTATACCCCCCTGGCCGACGTTGATCTGCGTCAAGTTCCAAGGGGGTGTCGCCCCTAACCTGCGCTCATGAAATCACCTTTCGGAGCGCATACCGTGACTCAACCCCGTATAAGACAAGGCTTGGTGCTGGGCATGAGCACGCTGGCCTTCACCGTCTGCTTTATGGTGTGGATGATGTTCGCCGTGTTGGGCGTGCCCATCAAAGAGCTGCTGCAACTCAACGAAACCCAGTTCGGCCTGCTGGCCGCCACGCCGGTCTTGACCGGTTCCCTGGTGCGCCTGCCACTGGGCTTGCTGACTGACCGCTTCGGCGGGCGCATCGTGTTCTTCCTGTTGATGCTCGCCTGCGTGCTGCCGCTGTACCTGATCACCTACGCCACCGCTTATTGGCAGTTCCTGGTGCTGGGCCTGTTTGTCGGCCTGGCCGGCGGTTCGTTCTCGGTGGGCATCGCCTACGTCGCCAAGTGGTTCGACAAGGACAACCAGGGCTTCGCCATGGGCGTGTTCGGCGCCGGTAACGCCGGGGCCGCGGTCACCAAGTTCCTCGCCCCGGCGCTGATCGCCCTCGGCACCTGGCACCTGGTGCCCAAGGTGTTCGGCGCGATCCTGTTCATCACCGCGCTGTTGTTCTGGTTCCTCACCAGCGAGAACAAGGCCCACCGCAGTGCCGGCGGCGCCACCTTGCGCGAGCAACTGCGGTGCCTGAAAGACCCGGCCGTGTGGCGCTACTGCCAGTACTACTCGATTGTCTTCGGCGGCTACGTCGGCCTGGCATTGTGGATGACCAAGTACTACGTACAGGAATACGGTTTCAGCCTGCAAAGCGCGGCGCTGCTGGCCGCCTGTTTCTCCCTGCCCGGCGGCGTGCTGCGCGCAGTCGGCGGTTGGATGTCCGACCGCTGGGGCGCCCAGAGCGTGACCTGGTGGGTGTTGTGGGTGAGCTGGGTCTGCCTGTTCCTGCTCAGCTACCCGCAGACTCAATTGCAGGTGCAGACCGTCAACGGTCCCCTGGATTTGCACATCGGCCTCAACCCCACCCTGTTCACCGTGCTGCTGTTCGTGATGGGCATCGCCTTCGCGTTCGGCAAAGCCTCGGTGTTCAAGTACATCGCCAATGACTACCCACAGAACATGGGCGCGGTGTCCGGCATCGTCGGCCTGGCCGGTGGCCTGGGGGGCTTTGTGCTGCCGATTCTGTTTGGCGCCCTGGTGGACCTCACCGGCGTGCGCTCGTCCTGCTTCATGTTGATGTACGGCGTGGTCTGGGTGTCCCTGACCTGGATGTACCTCAGCGAAATCCGCAAACAACCGCTGCTGGGCAACACCGCCCAACGTCTCCAAGGAGAATGAACATGTCCATCGCGCAAAAGCCCGATTCGGGCCCGGTGATTCACGACTGGCGCCCCGAGGACCCCGCGTTCTGGGGGGCCAGCGGCAAAAAAACCGCTACCCGCAACCTGTGGATCTCGATTCCCGCGCTGCTGCTGGCTTTCGCCGTGTGGATGGTGTGGAGCACGGTGATCGTGCGCCTCAACGCCATCGGCTTCAGCTTCACCACCGACCAGCTGTTTTGGCTGGCTGCGTTGCCCGGCCTGTCCGGCGCGACCTTGCGGGTGTTCTATTCGTTCATGGTGCCGATCTTCGGCGGGCGCCGCTGGACTGCCCTGAGCACCGCGTCGCTGTTGCTGCCGGCGCTGTGGATGGGCTTCGCGGTGCAAGACCCCAACACCCCTTACAGCGTGTTCGTGCTGATCGCCTTGTTGTGCGGCTTCGGCGGCGGCAACTTCGCCTCCAGCATGTCCAACATCAGCTTCTTCTACCCTAAGTCGCAGCAAGGCACGGCCCTGGGCCTGAACGCCGGCCTCGGTAACCTGGGCGTGTCGGTGATGCAGTTCTGCGTGCCGCTGGTGATCACCTTCGGGGTGTTCGGCATGGTCGGCGGGCAAGCGCAAACCCTGCCCGACGGTAGCCAGCTGTGGCTGCAGAACGCCGGGTTCATCTGGGTGCCGTTCATCCTCACCGTCACCGTGGCGGCCTGGTTCGGCATGAATGACCTGTCCAGCGCCCGCGCTTCGTTCAGCGAGCAGGCGGTGATCTTCAAACGCAAGCACAACTGGCTGATGTGCTGGTTGTACCTGGCGACCTTCGGTTCGTTCATCGGCTTTTCGGCGGCGTTCCCGCTGCTGATCAAAACCTCGTTTCCGGACGTGGTGGCGTTGAAGTTCGCCTTCCTCGGCCCGTTGGTCGGCGCCCTGGTGCGCCCACTGGGCGGCTGGCTGGCGGACAAACTGGGCGGCGCGCGGGTGACCCTGTGGAACTTCGTGCTGATGATCGTGATGGTATTCGGCGTGCTGCACTTCCTGCCGCAGAACGGCCAGGGCGGCAACTTCTACGGCTTCCTCGGCCTGTTCATGTTGCTGTTCATCACCACAGGCGTGGGCAACGGCTCCACCTTCCGCATGATCCCGGTGATCTTCCGCACCCAGCACGAGAAAGCCAGCGCCGGTAAATCCGCCGCCGAGCGCGAGCAGGCCATCAAGAATGCCGGCAAGGAATCCGCCGCCGTACTGGGGTTCAGTTCGGCCATGGGCGCCTTCGGTGCGTTCTTCATTCCCAAGTCCTTCGGCACCTCCATGGCCGCCACCGGTAGCCCGGCGATGGCCTTCTACATGTTTGTCGGTTTCTACCTGAGCTGCATTGTCGTGACCTGGTGGTGGTATGCCCGCAAAGGTTGCGCCACCCCCTGCTAGTCCGACCTGAATTCGCGGGGCAACGCACCCCGCAGCACGCCTGATGAGGAAAGCACCATGAGTCATTTGTTGGATCAACTGCGGTTCTTCAACCGCAAACAAAACGAATTTTCCGACGGCCACGGCGAGACCCGTAAAGAGTCCCGCGACTGGGAAAACGTCTACCGTTCGCGCTGGCAGTACGACAAGATCGTGCGTTCCACCCATGGCGTGAACTGCACCGGCTCCTGCTCGTGGAAGATCTACGTGAAGAACGGCCTGATCACCTGGGAAACCCAGCAGACCGACTACCCGCGCACCCGCAACGACCTGCCCAACCACGAACCCCGTGGCTGCCCGCGCGGTGCGAGCTACAGCTGGTACATCTACAGCGCCAACCGGCTCAAGTACCCGAAGATCCGCAAGCCGCTGCTCAAGCTGTGGCGTGAAGCGCGCCAGACCCTGGCGCCGGTGGAAGCCTGGGCGAGCATTGTCGAGGACAAGGCCAAGGCCGACTCCTATAAAAGCAAGCGCGGCATGGGCGGTTTCATTCGCTCGAACTGGGAGGAGGTGAATGAAATCATCGCCGCCTCCAACGTCTACACCATCAAACAATACGGCCCGGACCGCATCGTCGGCTTCTCGCCGATCCCGGCCATGTCGATGGTCAGCTACGCGGCGGGTTCGCGTTACCTGTCGCTGATCGGCGGCGTGTGCCTGAGCTTCTACGACTGGTACTGCGACCTGCCACCGGCCTCGCCGATGGTGTGGGGCGAGCAGACCGACGTGCCGGAATCGGCCGACTGGTACAACTCCAACTACATCATCGCCTGGGGTTCCAACGTCCCGCAGACCCGTACCCCGGACGCGCACTTCTTCACCGAGGTGCGCTACAAGGGCACCAAGACCGTGGCGATCACCCCCGACTATTCGGAAGTGGCCAAGCTCACCGACCTGTGGCTCAACCCCAAGCAGGGCACCGACGCCGCGTTGGCCCAGGCTTTCAACCATGTGATCTTCAAAGAATTTCACCTGGACAAGCCGAGCGCCTACTTCACCGACTACGCCAAGCGCTTCACCGACTTGCCGGTGCTGGTGATGCTCAAGCCGATGACCGGTTTCGCTCCCGGCGCAGGCTTCCAGCCGGACCGCTTCCTGCGCGCCTCGGACCTCACCGGCAACCTCGGCCAGGACAACAACCCGGAATGGAAAACCATCGCCCTCGACGAGAGCGGTGAACTGGTCTCGCCGCAAGGCTCCATCGGCTATCGCTGGGGCGAGAAGGGCAAGTGGAACATCCTCGCCAAAGAGGGCGGTGAAGGCCGCGCGATCGACCTGAAACTCAGCCTGATCGGTGACGACGTCGCCGAAGTGGCGTTCCCGTACTTCGCCGGCGAAGTCCAGGAGCATTTCCAGCACGTCGCTGGCGAGGCGGTGCAGTACCGCCGCGTGCCGGTCCACAACGTGACCCTGGCCGACGGCAGCGTGGCCAAGGTGGCGACCGTGTTCGACCTGTCGGCGGCCAACCTGGCCATCGACCGTGGCCTGGGCGGCCACAACGTGGCCAAGGACTACGACGACGCCAGCGTGCCGGGCACCCCGGCGTGGCAGGAAGCGATCACCGGCGTCAGCCGCGAGAAAGCCATCCAGATCGCCCGTGAGTTTGCCGACAACGCCGACAAGACCAAGGGTCGCTCAATGATCATCGTCGGCGCGGCGATGAATCACTGGTACCACATGGACATGAACTACCGCGGGCTGATCAACATGCTCATGCTCTGCGGTTGCGTCGGCCAGACCGGCGGCGGCTGGGCCCACTACGTCGGCCAGGAAAAACTGCGTCCGCAGTGCGGCTGGCTGCCCCTGGCCTTCGGCCTGGACTGGAACCGCCCACCGCGCCAGATGAACGGCACCAGCTTCTTCTACGGCCACAGTTCGCAATGGCGCCACGAGAAAATGAGCATGCACGATGTGCTCTCGCCTCTGGCCGACAAGTCGCAGTTCCCCGAACACGCCCTGGACTACAACATCCGCGCCGAACGCGCCGGCTGGTTGCCCAGCGCGCCGCAGCTCAACACCAACCCGCTGCACATCTGCCGTGAGGCGGCCGCAGCCGGCATGACGCCGAAAGACTACGTGGTCAAATCCTGGCAGGACGGCAGCCTGCGCTTTGCCTGCGAACAGCCGGACAGCCCGGTGAACTTCCCGCGCAACATGTTCATCTGGCGCTCCAACCTGCTCGGTTCGTCGGGCAAGGGTCATGAGTACATGCTCAAGTACCTGTTGGGCACCAAGAATGGCGTGATGAACGAAGACATCGGCCACAGCACCGAATGCAAGCCCACCGAGGCCGAATGGGTCGAGGACGGCGCCATCGGCAAGCTCGATCTGGTGACCACGCTGGACTTCCGCATGTCCTCCACCTGCGTGTATTCCGACATCGTCTTGCCGACCGCCACCTGGTACGAAAAAGACGACATGAACACCTCGGACATGCACCCGTTCATCCACCCATTGTCGGCGGCTATCGACCCGGCGTGGGAATCGCGTTCCGACTGGGAAATCTACAAAGGCATCGCCAAGGCGTTCTCGGCCATGTCGGTCGGTCACCTGGGTGTGGAACAAGACCTGGTCACCGTACCGCTGATGCACGACAGCGTCGGCGAACTGGCCCAACCGTTTGGCGGCACCGACTGGAAAAGCGCACGCGTGGCCCCGGTACCCGGCAAAAACGCGCCGAACATCGCAGTGGTGGAACGCGACTACCCGAACATCTACAAGCAGTTCTCGTCGCTGGGCCCGATGCTGGAAAAACTCGGCAACGGCGGCAAGGGCATCAACTGGAACACCGATGAAGAAGTCGAGTTCCTCGGCGAACTGAACCATCACGAAAACGATGCCGGGATCAGCCATGGCCGGCCGAAAATCGACACCGCTATCGACGCGGCCGAGGTGATCCTGTCCCTGGCTCCGGAAACCAACGGCAAGGTCGCGGTGAAAGCCTGGGCCGCGCTGTCGGAATTCACCGGTATCGACCACAGCCACCTGGCGATTTCCAAGGCCCATGAAGCGATCCGCTTCCGCGATATCCAGGCGCAGCCGCGCAAGATCATCTCCAGCCCGACCTGGTCCGGCCTGGAAGACGAACACGTGAGCTACAACGCCGGCTACACCAACGTCCATGAAAACATCCCGTGGCGCACCATCACCGGCCGCCAGCAGTTCTACCAGGATCACCCGTGGATGCAGGCGTTCGGCGAGCAGTTGATGAGCTACCGGCCACCGGTCAACACCAAGACCATCGAAGGCGTGAAGGGCAAGCGCAGCAATGGCGAAACCGAGATCGTGCTGAACTGGATCACTCCGCACCAGAAGTGGGGCATCCACAGCACCTACAGCGACAACTTGCTGATGCTCACCTTGAGCCGCGGCGGGCCGATTGTGTGGCTCTCGGAGATCGACGCCAAGCGCGCCGGGATCGAGGACAACGACTGGATCGAGTGCTTCAACGTCAACGGCGCACTGACCGCCCGTGCGGTGGTCAGCCAGCGCGTCAAGGAAGGCATGGTGATGATGTACCACGCTCAGGAACGCATCGTGAACGTGCCGGGTTCGGAAACCACCAAGACCCGCGGCGGCCACCACAACTCGGTGACCCGCGTGGTGCTCAAACCGACCCACATGATCGGCGGCTATGCCCAGCAAGCCTACGGTTTCAACTACTACGGCACGGTCGGTTGCAACCGCGACGAGTTTGTCGTAGTGCGCAAAATGGCCAAGGTCGACTGGCTCGATGGTTCCACCGGCGATGACTTGCCGCGCCCATTGCCGACTGATATCGAGGAGAACTGAGATGAAGATTCGCTCACAGATCGGCATGGTCCTGAACCTGGACAAATGCATCGGCTGCCACACCTGTTCCATCACCTGCAAAAACGTCTGGACCAGCCGTGAAGGCATGGAATACGCCTGGTTCAACAACGTCGAGTCCAAGCCCGGCATCGGTTACCCGAAAGAATGGGAAAACCAGGACAAGTGGAAGGGCGGCTGGGTGCGCAACGCCAACGGCTCGATCAACCCGCGCATCGGCGGCAAGTTCCGCGTGTTGGCGAACATTTTCGCCAACCCTGACCTGCCGAGCCTGGACGACTACTACGAGCCGTTCGACTTCGACTACCAGCACCTGCACACCGCGCCTTTGGGCGAGCACCAACCGACCGCGCGCCCGCGCTCGCTGGTGTCCGGCAAGCGCATGCAGAAAATCGAGTGGGGCCCGAACTGGGAAGAAATCCTCGGCACCGAGTTCGCCAAGCGCCGCAAGGACAAGAACTTCGACCAGATCCAGGCCGACATTTATGGCGAGTACGAAAACACCTTCATGATGTACCTGCCGCGCCTGTGCGAGCACTGCCTCAACCCGGCGTGCGCGGCCTCGTGCCCGAGCGGTGCGATCTACAAGCGTGAAGAAGACGGCATCGTGCTGATCGACCAGGAAAAGTGCCGCGGCTGGCGCATGTGCATCAGCGGCTGCCCGTACAAGAAGATCTACTTCAACTGGAAGAGCGGTAAATCCGAGAAGTGCATCTTCTGCTACCCGCGCATCGAAGCCGGCATGCCCACCGTGTGTGCTGAAACCTGCGTCGGCCGGATTCGCTACCTCGGTGTGCTGCTCTACGACGCCGACCGCATCAGCGAAGTGGCGAGCACCGCCAACGAGCAAGACCTGTACGAGAAACAGCTGGAAATCTTCCTCGACCCGAATGACCCGGCGGTGATTCGCCAGGCCCTGGCCGATGGCGTGCCGCAGTCGGTGATCGACTCGGCCCAGCGCTCGCCGGTCTACAAAATGGCCGTCGATTGGAAACTCGCACTGCCGCTGCACCCGGAATACCGCACCTTGCCGATGGTCTGGTACGTACCGCCACTGTCGCCGATCCAGAACGCTGCCGCCGCCGGCACCGTGGGCATGAACGGGGTGATCCCGGATGTCGACAGCCTGCGCATTCCGCTGCGTTACCTGGCCAACCTGCTCACCGCTGGCGATGAAAAACCGGTCAAGCGTGCGCTCAAACGCCTGTTGGCGATGCGCGCCTACAAACGCTCCCAGCAAGTCGACGGCGTGCAGGACCTGCAAGTGCTCGAAGACGTCGGCCTGAGCGTGGAACAGGTGGAAGAGATGTACCGCTACCTGGCGATCGCCAACTACGAAGACCGCTTTGTGGTGCCGAGCGCGCACCGTGAAGACGCCATGAGCGACGCGTTCGCCGAACGCTCCGGCTGTGGTTTCAGCTTCGGCAGCGGTTGCAGCGGCAGCTCCGACACCAACATGTTCGGTGCCAAGAAGGCCAACCGTCGCGACGTGTTGAAAACCGTACAGATCTGGGAGGACTGAGCATGCGTATTCTCAAAGTGATTTCGTTGCTGCTGGACTACCCCACCGAAACCCTGGTGAGCGGCCGCGACGAACTGGAACAGGCGATCATCGAGTCGCGGGAGATCAGCCCCAAGCAGCGCGGCGCGTTGTTCGAGTTGCTCGAGCTGATCTGCGCCAATGACCTGATGGACGGCCAGGAACACTACGGCGCGCTGTTCGGCCGTGGGCGCTCGCTGTCGTTGCTGTTGTTCGAACACGTCCACGGCGAGTCCCGCGACCGTGGCCAGGCCATGGTCGACATGATGGCCCAGTACGAAGAGGCCGGGTTTGCCATCGGCGTCAAGGAACTGCCGGACTATATCCCGCTGTACCTGGAGTTCCTCTCGACCCGCGAAGACATCGAGGCCCGCGAGGGCCTGGCGGATGTCGCGCATTTGCTGGCGCTGCTCGCCGCACGTCTGGACGAGCGCGAGAGCGCCTATGCCAGTTGCTTCCGTGCGTTGCTGCAGATCTCGGGTGCCGAGCCGCACCAGGCCGTGGCCGAACTGCGCGCGCAGGTCGCCGCCGAGCCGCGTGACGACTCCCTCGAAGCCCTGGACAAGATCTGGGAAGAGGAAGCGGTGGACTTTATGCAGGCCGAACAACAAGACCGTTGCAGCTCGATGCCCAGCGCACCGGGCAAAGCCCGCGAAGAAAGCGCGGTGCCGTTGCACTGGGTGGATTTTCAGCAAGAAGGGCAGGCCGCAGTGCCGGCCACGGAGGTGGGTAATGTCTAAGTGGAATTTGCTGGTATTCGGGGTGTACCCCTATGTCGCCCTGGCGATCTGCCTGTTGGGCAGTTGGGCGCGGTTCGACCTGTCGCAGTACACCTGGAAGGCTGGCTCCAGCCAGATGCTCAACAACCGTGGCATGCGCGTGGCGAGCAACTTCTTCCACATTGGCGTGCTGTTCGTGCTGGCCGGGCACTTTGTCGGCCTGCTGACCCCGGCGTCGGTCTATCACCATGTGATCAGCACTGAGCACAAGCAGTTGCTGGCGATGGTCTCCGGTGGCGTCTTCGGCCTGCTGTGCCTGGTGGGTTTGCTGATGCTGGTCAAGCGCCGCCTGGGCGACCCGCGTGTGCGGGCCACGTCGAGCCCGTCGGACATCCTGATCCTGCTGGTGCTGCTCGCGCAGTTGGTGCTCGGTTTGCTGACCATCGTCGCGTCCACCGGGCATATGGACGGTTCGGTCATGGTGATGCTCGCCGACTGGGCGCAGAACGTGGTGCTGTTGCGGCCAGTGGACGCGGCGGCGTCGATCGAGCCGGTCAGCCTGATCTACAAGGCGCATGTGGCGCTGGGCTTGACCCTGTTCGTGCTGTTCCCGTTTACCCGCTTGGTGCATATGGTCAGCGCGCCGATCTGGTACCTGGGGCGTCGTTATCAAATCGTGCGGCAGAAGTATTGAGGAGAGCGTCATGACAACTGGATGCGGATGTGGTGGCGGTAATGGCGGCAGCGGCGGTTGCGGCTCGTCGGTCAAAGAACCGGTGGTGGCCGAGGTTGCGGCCCCGGCTCTGTTCGAGGAACTGAAGACGCCTGAGTTGATCGCCAGCAGTGAACAGGAATGGCCGATCATCAGCGTCAACGGCGTGCCCGTCACGCCGGAGGCCATGGCCCTGGAGTTGCAATATCACCCGGCCGAAAGCCGCGAGGAGGCGGTGTATCTGGCCGCCCGTGCGCTGGTGATCCGCGAGCTGTTGCAGCAGCGGATCGCCGAGCTGGGCCTGGCGGTGGAGATCGCCGCCGGCGAGAACGAAGAAGAAGCCGCCACGCGCTTGCTGCTCGAGCGTGAGGTCAAGGTGCCTGAGTGCGACGAGGCCACCTGTGTGCGCTACTTCGAGAACAACCGCGGGCGCTTTCACAGCGCGCCGTTGCTGGCGGTGCGGCACATTCTGCTCGAGTGCGCGCCGGACGACGCCGAGGCGCGCCATCTGGCGCACGGCCAGGCGGAAGTGCTGCTGCAGAACCTGAACGAGCAGCCCGGCCAATTCGCCGAGCTGGCCCTGCAGTATTCGGCGTGCCCGTCCAAGGCCCAGGGCGGTTCGCTGGGCCAGGTGAGCAAGGGCCAGACCGTGCCCGAGTTGGAGCGTCAGTTGTTCACCCTCGCGCCGGGCCTGGCCGGCAAGCCGCTGGAGAGTCGTTATGGTTGGCATGTGATCTATGTCGATCAGCGTATCGAAGGCCAACCGCTGCCGTATGAAGCGGTGGCGGTGGCGATCCGCACCCAGTTGCAGCAAGGCGTGTGGCAAAAGGCATTGGTGCAGTACCTGCAAACCCTGATCGGCGCGGCGGACATTCGTGGCATCGCGCTGCAGGGCGCCGACTCGCCGCTGGTGCAGTGACATGAGCCTGGTGGATGGGGTGGGCCGTTCGATCGATTACCTGCGCTTGTCGGTGACCGACCGTTGTGATTTCCGCTGTGTGTACTGCATGGCGAAAAACATGACGTTCCTGCCGCGCCAGCAGGTGCTGACCCTGGAAGAGCTGGAACGCCTGGCCGCGCTGTTCGTCGGCCAGGGCGTGCGCAAGATCCGCCTGACCGGCGGCGAGCCGTTGATCCGCCCGGGCATTGTCGGGTTGTGCCGCAATATCGCGGCACTGCCGGGCTTGCGCGAACTGGTGATGACCAGCAACGGCTCGCAGTTGGCGCGCCTCGCGCAGCCGCTGGTGGACGCCGGGGTCAAGCGCATGAACATCAGCCTCGACAGCCTGGATGCGCAGCGCTTTCGCGCGATCACCCGCAACGGTGATCTGCGCCAGGTGCTGGACGGTATCGAGGCGGCGCGAGAGGCCGGGTTCGAGCGGGTCAAGCTCAACTGCGTGGTGATGAAAGGGCGCAACTTCGATGAAGTGCCGGCGCTGGTGCAGTACGCGATCGACCAAGGCATCGACATCAGCTTTATCGAGGAAATGCCCCTGGGCGACGTGGGCCGCTCCCGCGGCGAGACGTTCTGTGCCAGTGATGAAGTACGCAGCGTGATCGCCCGTCACCATGCCTTGCTCGACAGCACCGAAAACAGCGGCGGCCCGGCGCGCTATGTGCGCCTGGCGCGGCATCCGGGCACGCGTATCGGCTTTATCTCGCCCAACTCCCACAACTTCTGCGGCAGTTGCAACCGCGTGCGGATGACCGTCGAAGGGCAGTTGCTGCTGTGCCTGGGGCAGGACAACGCGGTGGACTTCCGCGCTTTGCTGCGGCGTTACCCGTTGGACGACGCGCCGTTGATCGAGGCGTTGCACAAGGGGTTGCGGGGTAAGCCGCTGCGCCATGATTTCACCGGGGCAGGGGAGGTGCAGGTGGTGCGCTTCATGAATATGAGCGGCGGTTGAATGTGGCAGGGGACTTGCTGTAGCAGGGAACTTACTGTGGGAGGAGGCTTGCTGTGGGAGGGGGCTTGCCCCCGATAGCAGTGTGTCAGCCAGTACATGCATGACTGATCCACCGCTATCGGGAACAAGCCGAATCGTCGCACCGCCCCTCCCACATTTTGATCTTCGTTCAGACTTGACCTTGATCAATGGCAGCCCAAACGCTTGACCGTAATATCACTGCATATTGTGTTTCAAAGATTTATTAAATCTATATGTAGTGTCTGGAGCCTTCCAATGCAAAGCATGCTCAGCCCGCTGGTCAGTAACCGCCTGCACAAACGCGACGGTAGCCTCGTTGCCTTCGACGCCGAAAAAATCCGTCAGGCGCTGATCGCCGCCGGCAATGCCACCGGCGAGTATCGGGAGGCCGAGGTCGACCTGTTGCTCGGTGCGGTACTGGCGCGGCTGCGCGGCATCGAACGGCTGGATGTGGAGCAGATCCAGGACAGTGTCGAGCGGGTGTTGATGGATGCCGGTTACTTCCTGTCGATGCGCGCGTATATCGTCTACCGCGAACAGCACGGTCGCTTGCGCCGTGACCGCAAGACCCTGGTGGAAGTCGCCACCTCGATGAACGAATACCTCGACCGTGAAGACTGGCGCGTGCAGGCCAATGCCAACCAGGGGTATTCCCTCGGCGGGCTGGTGCTGAACGTGTCGGGCAAGGTCACTGCCAATTACTGGCTGGACGAGGTCTACAGCCAGCAGATCGGCCGCGCACACCGTGAGGCGGATCTGCATATCCACGACCTCGACATGCTCGCCGGCTACTGCGCCGGTTGGTCGCTGCGTTCGTTGCTGCACGAAGGCCTCAATGGCGTGCCGGGTCGCGTCGAAGCGGGGCCGCCCAAGCATTTGAGCAGTGCCCTGGGGCAGATGGTCAACTTCCTCGGCACCCTGCAAAACGAATGGGCCGGCGCCCAGGCGTTCAGCTCGTTCGACACCTATCTTGCGCCTTATGTGCGCAAAGATCAGTTGAGCTACCCCGAGGTGCGTCAGGCGGTGCAGGAGTTCATCTACAACCTCAACGTGCCGTCGCGCTGGGGCACCCAGACGCCATTCACCAACCTGACCTTCGATTGGGTCTGCCCGGAAGACTTGCGCGAGCAGGTGCCGGTGATCGGTGGTAAGGAAATGCCGTTTGCCTATGGCGACCTGCAAACGGAAATGGAGCTGATCAACCGCGCCTACATCGAAGTGATGCAGGCCGGGGATGCCAAGGGGCGGGTGTTCACCTTCCCGATTCCGACCTACAACATCACCCATGATTTCCCCTGGGACAGCGAGAACGCCGACCGCCTGTTCGAGATGACCGCGCGCTATGGCCTGCCGTATTTCCAGAACTTCCTCAATTCGGACATGCAACCCAACCAGGTGCGCTCCATGTGCTGTCGCCTGCAACTGGACGTGCGTGAGCTGCTCAAACGCGGCGGTGGGCTGTTCGGTTCGGCGGAGCAGACCGGCTCGCTGGGCGTGGTGACAATCAACTGCGCGCGCCTCGGTTACCTGTTCAAGGGCGACACCAGCGGCTTGCTGCAACGCCTGGACAGCCTGATGGAAATGGCCATGGAAAGCCTGGAGGTCAAACGCAAGGTGATCCAGCACCACATGGACGCCGGGTTGTACCCCTACACCAAGCGTTACCTGGGGACGTTGCGCAACCATTTCTCCACTATCGGCCTCAACGGCATGCACGAGATGCTGCGCAATTTCACGGATGACACGCAGGGCACGCACACCGAAGAAGGCCGCGCGTTCGCCCTGCGCCTGCTCGACCATGTGCGCGCCACCTTGCTGCGCTTCCAGGAAGAAACCGGTCACCTCTACAACCTCGAAGCCACACCGGCGGAAGGCACCACCTACCGCTTCGCCAAGGAAGACCGCAAGCGCTACCCGGACATCCTGCAAGCCGGCAGCCTGGATGCGCCGTACTACACCAACTCGTCGCAACTGCCGGTGGGCTTCACCGAAGACCCCTTCGAAGCCCTCGAGCTGCAAGACGAACTGCAATGCAAATACACCGGCGGCACCGTGCTGCACCTGTATATGGCCGAACAGATTTCCTCGGCCCAGGCCTGCAAGCAATTGGTGCGCAAAGCGCTGGGGCGTTTCCGCCTGCCGTACCTGACCGTGACCCCGACCTTCTCGATCTGTCCGGTACACGGCTACCTCGCCGGCGAACACGAGTTCTGCCCCAAGTGCGATGAGATCCTCGCGCTTGCCGCCCAGTCTTGAACCTGTTTTTCAACCCGCAAGGAGATTCACCATGCAAACATCCCAGCCACAACGTCAGCGCTGCGAAGTCTGGACCCGGGTGATGGGTTACCACCGGCCGGTGTCCGCGTTCAACCCCGGCAAACAGTCCGAACACAAGGAGCGTGTTCACTTTACCGAAGCGGCTTGCGCGGCCGGGCGCCAATGAGTCGAATGCTACGGGTTGGGGGCATGGTGCCCCTGACCACCCTCGACTACCCCGGCATGCTCGCTTGTGTGCTGTTCTGCCAGGGTTGTGCCTGGCGCTGTCGTTACTGCCATAACCCGGACCTGATTGCACCGCGCGGTAGCGCGGAGATCGATTGGCGCCGGGTTTTGCTGTTTTTGCAGCGCCGCCAGGACCTGTTGGACGCGGTGGTGTTCAGCGGCGGTGAGCCGACCTTGCAGGAAGGTTTGCCGGCGGCGATGGACGAGGTACGCGCCATGGGCTTTCGCGTGGGCCTGCACAGTGCGGGGATCAAACCGGCAGGCTTTGCCAATGCGCTGCGCCATGCCGACTGGGTGGGCTTCGATGTGAAGGCCCTGGTCGAGGACTATCAACTGGTCACCCAGGTCAAAGGCAGCGGCGTCGCCAATTGGCGCAGTTTGGAGACCTTGCTGGCCAGTGGCGTGGACTACGAGTGCCGCACCACGGTGCATTGGCATCTGATTGATACGTCGCGCC
This sequence comes from Pseudomonas veronii, assembly GCF_001439695.1. Lineage (GTDB taxonomy): Bacteria > Pseudomonadota > Gammaproteobacteria > Pseudomonadales > Pseudomonadaceae > Aquipseudomonas > Aquipseudomonas veronii. Next base: position 19,839 of record NZ_JYLL01000048.1, on the reverse strand, counting down.
TGCTGCGCCTGGCCCAGCGTTTGCAAGCCAGTGGTGTCAAGCGCTTCGCCGTGCAGATGGTCCGCACGGCAAGCATGCTCGATGAGCAACTGCCGATTGCCCCGGCACAGATGGCATTGCCGGAGTTATGGGGCTGCATGCGCGAGTTGTTTCCGGCTTTTGTATTACGAGGGTGACCGATCGCCCTCCCAGGATTTTTAAAGATGCTGCCCGTTTCGGGCAGGTATTCATCAAGGAATGTTTAGAATGACGCAGTTAACCACGGCACAACGCATTGTCATCGGCTTCGCGATTGCGCCGCTGGCTCTGGTCGGTTTGGTGTTTTACGCCTTGCATGACCTGGCAACCCTCAAGCAACAGTCCGAACAGATCGTGCAGCAGGACTGGCCGAAAATCGCACCGATCATGGTGATCGCCACCGGCGTGCGCGATAACGGGCGCCACACCCGCGACCTGCTGATCGACCAGGATAACCAGCAGGCCCAAGAGGCCATTGGCACCACCCGGCAACGTATTACCCAGGCGTTCGCCGCCCTGGAGCCACTGTTCGATACCGCCGAAGGCAAGGCGGCCTATGCCGCGTTGAAAACCCATCGGGAAACCTACGTCGCGGCCTTTACCCAGGTGCAGGCGCTGATCAAGCAGGGCGCCCGCGAGCAGGGCCTGGCCCAGCTCAAACAGCAGGTGGTGCCGGCCGAGCTTGAGGTGTTCAAGAGCCTCGATGCGTTGATGGCCATGCAAGGCCGACTGTTCGTCGAGCGCGAGCAGGCTGCGCAAATTCTCTACGACGATGCGCGCCGCACGATGATCGGATTATTCCTGCTATGCGTGAGCCTGGTCGTGGCGGCCGCCGTGATCGTCACGCGCAGCGTCACCCGGCCTTTGGGCGGCGAGCCGGACGAGGTGGCGCGGGTGCTCAGCCATATCGCCCAGGGCGACCTGACCATCGAGGTGCCGCTGGGCAACAGTGCCGACGGCAGCGTGATGCGCAACCTGCACCAGATGCAGCAGAACCTCAACCAGATGGTCCGGCAGATCGCCGCCTCGGTGGATGGCGTGGCCAGTTCATCCGAAGAGTTGAGCGCAGTCAGCAGCCAGACCAGCAGCAGCCTGCAGTTGCAGGGCCAGGAAATCGAACAGGCCGCCACCGCAGTGAACGAAATGACCGCCGCCGTCGATGAAGTCGCGCGCAACGCGGTGAGCACCAGCGAAGCCTCACGCCTGTCGGAACAGACCGCCCAGCTTGGGCGGGCGCAGGTGCAGGAAACCGTGGCCTCGATCAACACCCTGGCCACCGGCGTGGTGGAAACCTCCGAACGCATCCAGCAACTCGCCGGCCGCGTGCAAGACATCAGCGGCGTGCTGGATGTGATCCGCAGCATCGCCGACCAGACCAATCTGCTGGCTCTCAACGCCGCGATCGAAGCGGCCCGGGCCGGCGATGCTGGGCGCGGTTTTGCGGTGGTCGCCGATGAAGTGCGCGCCCTGGCCCATCGTACCCAGACCTCGACCCAGGAGATCGAGCAGATGATCGGCAACATCCGCCAGGACACCGAACACGCCGTGGCCGCCATGCACAGCAGCAGCGAACGGGTGCAGGCGACCTTGGGCGTGGCGCAACGCTCGGGGGAGGCGCTGGATGAAATCACCCGCTCGATTTCGCAGATCAATGAGCGCAACTTGATGATTGCCAGCGCCACCGAAGAACAGGCACTGGTGGCGCGGGAAGTGGATCGCAACCTGGTGGGGATTCGGAACCTGTCGCAACAGGTGTTGCAGGGAGCTTTGCATACCGAGACGGCGGGGCATGATCTGGCGGGGATGGCGGGGGAGCTGCATCAGACGGTAGCGCGGTTTAAGGTTTAGACGGTGTGCATGTCTGTTATTTAGGTAACGGCGGCTGCTGAGTACATATCCGTTTTTTAGGTAACGGCGGCTTATGGTTCCGCTCTTACAGCGGGTCACTTTTGGCAAACGCCCCAAAAGTAACCAAAAGGTCTTTGCCCCACCACTCGGTGCCTCGCCTAGGCTCGGCATGCCCGAACGCAGGCTTTGGAGCGTGGGCCGCCGTCATGGGCCATCCCTGGCCCAGGACGGCTAACCCGGCGTCCTGCCGGGTTACCCACGCTCCAAAGCCTGCGTTCGGCCAGCGTGGTTAACGGGGCGCCCCAGATCAAAAGCCAAAGCAAGGCGGCCTTATAGCCGACCTGATACTGGAAGCCGAACTCGGTCAGAAATGTGGGAGGGGGCTTGCCCCCGATAGCAGTGTGTCAGCCAATACATGCATGACTGATCCACCGCCATCGGGGGCAAGCCCCCTCCCACATTTGGATATCCATGGATCAGATAGACCTTATTCTGCTCTGGCTCTGGCTCTGGCTCTGGCTCTGGCTCTGGCTCTGGCTCTGGCTCTGGCTCTGGCTCTGGCTCTGGCTTTTGATCTTGATCTTAGGCGCCCCGTAAAACCACGCTGGCCGAACGCAGGCTTGAATCCGTGGGCAACCCGGCAGGACGCCGGGTTAGCCGTCCTGGGCCAAGGATGGCCCATGACGGCGGCCCACGGATTCAAGCCGGAGTGAGGGCACACCGAGCACTAGCGAGGTGCCGAGTGGTGGGGCAAGAGCCCTTTGGTTACTTTGGGGCTTTTCCAAAGTGACCCGCTGTAAGAGCGGAACCATAAGCCGCCATTACCTAAAAAACGGATATGTACTCAGCCGCCATAAGCCGCCATTACCTAAAAAACGGATATGCACTCAGCCGCCATCACCGAAAAAACGGCACTCAACCCCACCCCCAAAACTGCAACCACCACCCACACCCCACCAACCCCGTACTCAGCACCACGCACAACCCCGCAAGGCAACGCGACCAGCGCCCAACCCCCCGAAGCTGCCGCCACCCCAACCACAAACACCACCCAACCGCCGCCATCAACAACACGGCCCGCGCCGATTGCACCCAAGCCAACCCCAACCCCTCATACCGCAACAACTTCACCGTGGTCGCCGACAACCCCAGGAACAAACCCGCACCACCGAGGGGCGTCAGCGTCAGCGTCAAGGGCCGAAACAGTGCACGATCACCCGCCACCCACGCGGCCAACCGCAGCAGCAGCCAACAGCCGCCCCCCAATACCAACGAACTCCCCCCCAGATACAACACAATGCACAAGCCATCCAACCAACTGAAGCTGTCATTGAGCTGCGGATAATGAGTGAGCAGCCACCACGGCGCGTTGTCTTGCAGCGGCCACAGCCAGTCATGGCTGACCAGCCACGTCGCCAGGGTTTGTTTGAGCGCGATAAACCACGGACTGACGGTCCATTGAAACGCCCCCATCGCCAGGCCGATCACACCAAACAGCAACAGCCGCGCGTCCCACGCCGAGCCTTGCTGATGGGGCGCCTGCAGGATCTCCTGATTGCACGAGCGGGCGATCAGTTGCACCGCGCCGCGTTGCCCGCTGCAACGGCCGCAGGCATGGCACTCGCTGGCCCCTTGCAGGCGGCGGATATCCAGCAGCGGCGCGCAGTTGGGCAGCGGCAGGCGGGGCGCGTCGTTGGCTTTCCAGCGTTGCTCATCCACCGCGAAATGCACCGGCGCCAGGCGGGCGAGCAGGGCGAAGACGCCGCTGACCGGGCACAGGTACCGACACCACACGCGCTTGCCGCGCACGAACAACAGGCCGACGATCACCGCGCCGAGGGTCGAGCCGCCGAGAATCAACAGGGCCGCCTGGGCGTAGTCATACACGCTGATCAATTGGCCATAGAGGGTGGTCAGGCAAAAGCCCAGCGTCGGCCAGCCGCCCCAGCGCAGCCAGCGCGGAATGCCGAGGCCGCGCCCGTGCTGGCTGGCCCATTCGCTCAGGGAACCTTCCGGGCAGAGCACGCCGCACCACAGGCGCCCGAACAACACCATCGACAGCAACACGAACGGCCACCAGAGGCCCCAGAAGATGAATTGCGCGAGCAGCGTCAGGTTGTTCACCAGGCGCGCCTGGCTGTCCGGCAACGGCAGCAGCGCCGGCAGCACCAGCAGCACGGCGTAGACCAGCACCACCGCCCATTGCACGGCACGGATCAAGCGCCCATGGCGGCGCATGCCATCGCCCAGGCGCTGCAGCCAGCTCATGCCGCGTGCCGCGAACGGCGCAGGCCGTTGCCCACCCACAGCCAATAACCGAGCAGCACCAGCACGGTCACCAGGCTCGGCGCGGCGCGGTAGCCGACAAAGTCAGCCAACATAGCGCCCAGGCCGTGGCTGTCGCTGAGCAGGGTGCTGCTGTCCCAGCGGCTTTCACCGAAGCTTGAATAGACCCACTCGGGCATGTCCATCGCCAGCAATTGCCCGCTGATACGGTCCACGGCCGCCACCAGCAAAGCCCCGCCGAGCAGCAGCAACAGCGCTTCGCTGAGGGCGAAAAACAGCGACCAGGAAATGAAGCGCCGCGTACTGCGCAACAACAGCACCGTGAGCCCCGCCAACACCAGGCCCAGCACGCCGCCGATCGCGAACAGGTTCAGCGCCGGGCCCTGCAGACGCGCGCCGGCACCGTACAGAAACACCACGGTTTCACTGCCTTCGCGGCTCACCGCCAACAGCGTCAGTAGCAACACGCCCCAACCGCCCTGGCGCGCCAGGCGTTCATCGGCTTCGCGTACCAGGGTGTTTTTGAGTGTGGCGGCGTGGCGATGCATCCAGAACACCATCTGCACCATCAGGCCGCTGGCCAATAACGTCAGCGCCGCTTGCAGCCATTCGCCCTGTGGGCCGGTCATGGCCTCACCGGCCCACAGCATCAAGCCGGCCAGGCCGGCCGAGCAGAACAAGCCCAGGACCACCCCGGCCCACAGGAAACGCCCCAGGCGCGAGTGCGCGGTCTGGCGGCTGATCCAGACCTGCAGAATGCCGATCACCAGCAGTGCCTCGACGCTTTCGCGCCAGACAATAAACATCGATTGATTCATCAACGGCTCCCGGGGCTATTGGGCGAGGATGCTGCCTTCGGGCAACTGTGGGTTGAACTCGTCAAAGAATGGATACAACCCCGGCGTGAGCGGGTGGATCACGACGAAGGTGGTCACGCCGGGCGATAAGACTTTCTCCACGCGCAGCGGCGTGCTCTCGAATTCGGCCGGGCCTTGGCCGAGGTTGTGCAGCACGATCTTGAAGCGCTCGCCGGCCTTGACCGTGAGTTGCGGCGGGATGAAGTGGCCGTCCTGCAAGGTCAGTTCATAGGTCGGCAACGGCGCCGCCAGGGCCGCGCCGCTCAGCAGCAAGCTGCCCAGCAGCAAGGCGCGACGCATCAGTAACCGCCTTTCTTGCCGATGCCGGCATAGACGAATTCGTAGTGGACTTCGCAGCGTTCGAACCACGGTGCGACCCCGGTTTCCTTGTCGGTATGGCGGCCCAGGGACTGGTGGCCGCTGGGCGGCAATACGCTGAAGGTCAGGGTGTATTTGCCCGGGCCTTGCAGCTTGACGTTGTCGCCGTAGTGCGGCCCGTCATTGGCGACCATGGCGTGGAAATCACCGGTGATCGGCGTGTCGCTGCCTTGCTTTTTCAACGTAAAGGACAGGTTCAGGTACGGCACGAAACTGCCTTCCTGGAAGCCTTGGGCATTGTCCGCCGTGGCGCGCACATCGGCTTCAAGGTGGACGTCGGAGTCGGCCGTGGCGCGCATCATGCCGGCGGGTGCCATCTCGATCGGTTGCAGGTACACCGCGCCGATTTCCAGGCCTGGGCAGTGCTGCGGCTCGCCGATCGGGTACTCCTTGGCGAACGCCGCAGAGGTGGACAACAGCAGGACCAGGGACACAGTAGAAGGAATACGCATGGAGGCTTCCTGACGGGTGAGGGGGAAAGAACCCGAGTCTAGGAAGGTTGATCGTAAATAATAATGATTCTTGTCAAGTTTCTGCGATATTTCATGTTGGCCAATCTTGACCGCAGTCAAGGCCATGCCCCCTCGACCAGGTTAGGTTGACTCTATTGTTCGCCGGTAGGGAACCTCATCATGGCCAAGCCTTTTCCGCTGCACCCCAAGCACCCCGAACGCATCTGCTGGGGCTGCGACCGCTATTGCGCCACGACCGATCTGGCCTGTGGCAACGGCGCCGACCGTACCATGCACCCGGCCGAGATGATCGGCGATGACTGGTACGAGCACGGCGACTGGGGACTCACCCCCGAGCCACCTGCCACGGACGAGCCGTCAGCGGCCTGATCAATCAACGCAATGGCTGGTTGTACGGCGGATGGGCGGTTACTCTTCCTACTCAGTTCAGGGAGAGGTGACGCAGATGTCGTTGATCACAACCATCGAAGACTTACGCAAGCTGGCGCAAAAACGTGTTCCAAGGATGTTTTACGACTACGCCGATTCCGGCTCTTGGACTGAAAGCACTTACCGGGCGAATGAAAGCGATTTTGCCCAGATCAAATTCCGCCAACGGGTGGCGCGCAATATCGATAAACGTTCGATCCGCGCCACCATGATCGGCCAGGACATGGCCATGCCAGTCGCCCTGGCGCCCACCGGTCTGGCCGGGATGCAGCATGCCGATGGTGAGATTCTCACCGCCCGTGCCGCTGCTGCCTTTGGCCTGCGCTACACCTTGTCGACCATGAGCATCTGCTCCCTGGAAGACATCGCCGAACAGGTCGGCCAGCCGTTCTGGTTTCAACTCTATGTGATGCGCGACCGCGCTTTTATCGAGCAATTGATCGAGCGCGCCAAGGCCGCCGGTGTCGATGCGTTGGTGTTGACCCTGGACCTGCAGATCCTCGGCCAACGTCACAAGGACCTGATCAACGGCCTGTCGGCGCCGCCCAGACTGACCCTGCCGAATATCCTCAACATGATGACCAAGCCGCGCTGGGTGATGGGCATGCTCGGCACCAAGCGCCATGGCTTCGGCAATATCGTCGGGCATGTCAAAGGTGTGGCGGACATGAGTTCGCTGTCGGCATGGACCGCCCAACAGTTCGACCCGCGCCTGAGTTGGGACGATGTGGAATGGATCAAGAAATGCTGGGGCGGCAAGTTGATCATCAAGGGCATCCTCGATGTGGAAGATGCGCGCCTGGCGGCGAATGCCGGCGCCGATGCGTTGGTGGTGAGCAACCACGGCGGTCGTCAGTTGGATGGCGCGCCATCGAGCATCAGCCAATTGCCGGCGATCGTCGATGCGGTGGGCGAGCGTATTGAAGTGTGGCTCGACGGCGGTATCCGTTCCGGCCAGGACGTGCTCAAGGCCGTGGCATTGGGCGCCAAAGGCACCCTGATCGGTCGCCCGCATTTGTACGGCCTGGGCGCGATGGGTGAAGCGGGGGTGACCAAGGCGCTGGAGATCATCGCCCGCGAGTTGGACGTGTCGATGGCGCTGTGCGGGTATAACGATATACGCGATGTGAATCGCGAAATTTTGCTGCCTGGCACCTTTCCCCAAGGCGCGGGCTGAGCAAAAAAATCGTAAAAAAATAAAAAGAGTTGTCCACGAAAACCGTGGGTATCTCTGTGGATAACTTTGCGAGGGCCCGGCAGGGGTTGGCGATTCAACCCAAGATCAATATTTGATCAACTTCTGGCGCGGGCCAGCATAGGCTGGGTTTACGCTTGACAGCCCCGTGCGAACCCAGTGCCGAAAACACATTTTATGAGTCGTTGGCGCGCCCGGTTGAGTGGGTGACAACCTGTGTCGGCATCTTCGCTTGCATCAGGTTGTCCAGCGCTTTGCGATAGCTGCGCCCGGCCAGGCTCATGCTGTTGTTGTGGCTGGCGCCGGGCACCAGCAACAGGCGCTTGGGTTCCTGGGCGGCGGCAAATAATTGCTCGCTGAACCGTGGGGGAACGTAGCGGTCGTCCAAGCCGTGGACCACCAGCAGCGGCATATGGATGTCGGCAATCTTGTCGATGGAATCGAATTTCTGCGACAGCAGCCAGCGCACCGGCAAGGCGGTATCCGCCACGGCGGTGGCCACATCCGCCAGGGAAGTGAACGTGGATTCGATCACCAGCCCGCGCACGGGCAAGGGGACCTGCCGGCCCAGTTCAGCGGCCAGGTCGATCGCCACCGCGCCGCCCAGGGAATGCCCGTAGATCAGGCGTTTGCTCGGGTCGGGTTGCAACAGCTGGAAGCGTTCCCAGGCGATGCGTGCGTCCTCGTACACCGTGGTTTCCGAAGGCAGGTCGCCCTGGCTTTGGCCGAAGCCGCGGTAGTCGATGGCCAGCACCGAGTAGCCTAGCGCGTGCAATTGCTCGATGCGGAACAGCTGCCCGGTGAGGTTCCAGCGCACGCCATGCAGGTACAGGATGGCCGGCGCGTCCTTCTTGTCCGCCGGCCACCACCAGCCATGAATGTTCTGTCCCGACTTGAAACTGGCGGGCGTGAGTTCGAACTCCTGCACCGCCTTGGGCAAGCCGCTGTACCAGCTCGCGGTGCCCGGTTCGATGCGAAACACCAGCTCGCGCTCCTTGTGTTGCAGCACGGCGCAACCCACCGGCAACCCGAGGATCAGGATGGCCATGCACAGCAGGGGAAACCAGCGCAGGCCCAGGCGGGAGAGGAAACGAGAAGGCATAAAGGGTCCAGGGCAAAGACGAAGCACGGGTTTTACCAGATGGCCTACGGAGGCAGGAATTATTTCGACGGCCGTCAGTGGGGATTGCTTGCAAAGTATTGCGGCATTCAAGCGTCGTCCGCTCAGGCGAGCGCCACCACCTGCACGCGATTGCGTCCATAGGCCTTGGCCTGGTACAGCGCCTGGTCGGCCTGGGACAGTAAGTATGAGAGGTCGTGGCCTGCCGCCGTGGTGGTGACGATGCCGATGCTCACGCTCAAGAACCCCGGCGTCAGCAGGTCCAGTTCGGCAAACCCGCGGCGGATGCGCTCGGCCACTTCAAACGCCCCGGCCGCATCGCTGTCGGCCAGCAGGCAGGCGAACTCTTCACCGCCGATACGCGCAAACACATCACCGCTGCGCAACATGGTCCGCGTCATCTGGCTGAAGGCGATCAGCGCCTGGTCGCCCATGGGGTGGCCGAAGCTGTCGTTCAGGCGCTTGAAGTGGTCCAGGTCGCACAGCAGCAGGGCCGCGCTGCGCTGGCGACGGCTGCAGTCGGCCAGCAGTTTTTCGCCCTTGAGCATAAAGGCGCGGCGGTTGCCGGCGCCGGTCAGCGCATCGCTGAAGGCGGCGGCCTTGAAGCGCAACTCGGCACGCTCCTTGACCATCGCCAGGGTGATGTAGGCAATGCCGATGGCATACAGCATCGATTCAAACAGCATGAACGAGAAAAACGGCACGCCTTCACCCCCCGAGGCCTGGGCGTTTTTCAGCGGCAGGCCGGCGTCGGTGATTGCGCGTATGCCATAGAACGCGGTGTGCCAAAGGATCAGCGCCAGCGCGGGAGCGTAGGCGACTTCCAGGGTCGCGCGGTTGCGCCACAGCTCCAGGGCCGACAGCACGCCATAACCGGCCGCCAGCAGCGAATACAGGGTGACCCGCGCCGACAGCGAACCATAGAACTGCGGCAACAGGCACATCAACAGCCACACGCCACACCCGGCAAAGATCCCCGGCAGGCTCGGCTTGCGCTGCACGAAAGCGCGCATGGCGGTCCAGTTCATCGCGGCGCTGAGCAACAGCACGACATTGCCGAGGATCAACGCGACAAAGTCCAGGCCCACGCCGCGCACCGCGATCAGCCCGGTGCCCAGGGTGGCGAGCAGCAGCATGATGCCGAGATAGCCCAGGGTCGGTTCACGGCCACGGCTCCAGGCATGCACGGTGAGCAGGCCCATCAGGCAGAACACGAACACGGCGACTATCAGTAGCGTCGGGATATGCAGCGACATTGCCTTGCCCTTGCAGAGACTTTTTATGGGGCCCGATTGTAGCGGTATGCGACTGGCTTGACGTTGGCGTTGCTGGCGCGACATGCTCCTGCTCCTTTGAGCAAAGGCCCGACCATGGACAACAGCCCCGTTCGCATCACCGCCGAAGAGACACTCTCGGAGAATTGGTACCTGCTGAAAAAATACAGCTTCGACCTGCGCCGCCGCGACGGCAGCTGGCAGGCCCAGACCCGCGAAGTGTACGACCGGGGCAACGGCGCGACCATCCTGCTGTACAACCGTGCCCAGCGCACTGTGCTGCTGATCCGACAGTTCCGCATGCCCACCTTCGTCAACGACTACCCCGGTTACCTGATCGAAGCCGCGGCCGGGTTGCTGGACAACGCCAGCCCCGAGGAACGCATTCGCCTGGAAGCCGAAGAAGAGACGGGCTATCGCGTGGGGCATGTGGAGAAGATCTATGCGGCATTCATGAGCCCGGGATCGGTGACGGAGCGGATTCACTTTTTCCTCGGCGAATACCAACCGGAGGATCGGGTTGGAATGGGCGGCGGGATCGAAGAGGAAGGCGAGGACATCGAGGTGCTGGAACTGGGGTTCGAGCGGGCGTTGGCGATGGTGGCGAGCGGTGAGATCGTGGATGGGAAGACCATCATGCTGTTGCAGCATCTGGAATTGCGGATGTTGAAAGAGGGATGGTGAGAGTGGGGCGTGTCGATATCCGTTTTCTCAAAAGTAGCCAAAGCTAGGCCCGGTGTGCCTCAGATCAAAAGCAAAGCGGCCTTGTAGCCGACCTGACTCGGCGAGCCGAACTCGGTCAAAAATGTGGGAGGGGGCTTGCCCCCGATGGCAGTGGATCAGCCATGCATGTATTGGCTGACAGACCGCCATCGGGGGCAAGCCCCCTCCCACATTTTGATCTCCATGGATCAGATAGAACTCGTTCTGCTCTGGCTCTTGGGCGCGGCCTTATAGCCAACCTGATCCTGCAAGCCGAACTCGGTCAGAAATGTGGGAGGGGGCTTGCCCCCGATGGCAGTGGATCAGCCATGCATGTATTGGCTGACAGACCGCCATCGGGGGCAAGCCCCCTCCTACATTTTGATCTCCATGGATCAGATAGAACTCGTTCTGCTCTGGCTCTGGCTTTTGCTTTTGATCTTAGGCGCCCCGTTAAACCACGCTGGCCGGAGTGAGGGCACACCGAGCACTAGCGAGGTGCCGAGTGGTGGGGCAAGAGCCCTTTGGTTACTTTGGGGCTTTTCCAAAGTGACCCGCTGTAAGAGCGGAACCCTAAGCCGCCGTGACCTAAATAACGGATATGTACACGGTCACCCCCCCAACCCAGGCCAACCCCGACTACCGGCTCTTGTCAGAAATTTCCCACAAGAGTACAAATGTACTCCATGACAACCCTAACCCCCCGCCGCACCGCCATCCTGACCTTCATCCGCGACCGCATCGCGCAACAAGGCCAATCCCCCAGCCTCGCCGAGATCGCCGAGGCATTCGGCTTCGCCTCCCGCAGCGTCGCCCGTAAACACGTTGTGGCCCTGACCGAAGCCGGCTTCATCGAAGTCAACCCCAACCAGGCCCGTGGCATTCGCCTGCTCAACCCGCCAGCGCGGCCCGAATGGCTGGACGTCCCGATCCTGGGCCGTGTCGCCGCCGGTTTGCCCATCGGCGCCGATGCCGAAGTCCACAGCCGCCTGCAACTCGACCCGGCCACTTTCGCGAAAACCCCGGACTATCTGTTGCGGGTGCAGGGCGACTCAATGATCGAAGACGGCATCCTCGACGGCGATTTGGTGGGCGTGCGCCGCAGTGCCGAAGCCGTGAACGGGCAGATTGTGGTGGCGCGCCTGGACGGTGAAGTCACCATCAAGCGTTTCGAACGCAATGGCGACAGCGTGCGGCTGCTGCCGCGCAACCCCGCGTATCAACCCATCGTGGTCGGGCCCGATCAGGACCTGGCCATCGAAGGCGTGTTCTGCGGCCTGGTGAGGCAAGGCTGATGGGCGCCGTCGTTGCCCTGGACGCGCTGTTCAATGGCGGGCGCGTGTGGAAGGGCCGGCCCGCCGCGCCACCGGCCAGTGTCCACCCCACGGGGCTGGCGGCGCTGGATGCGGTGCTGCCCACGGGCGGCTGGCCGGAGTCGGCCCTCAGCGAAATCCTCATGGCCAAGGACGGCGTGGGCGAACTGCAACTGGTGTTGCCGACCCTGGCGCGTTTGTCGGCGGCGGGAGAGCGCATAGTGCTGGTGGCGCCGCCCTACACGCCGTACCCCCACGCCTGGCAGAACGCCGGGGTGGATTTGCGTCAGCTCACGGTGGTCCGGGCCGAGGAGCGGGATGCGTTGTGGGCGGTCGAGCAGTGCCTGCGTTCGGGCAGTTGCGGTGCGGTGTTGTGCTGGCCGCGCAAGGCCGATGATCGTGCCTTGCGGCGCTTGCAGGTGGCGGCGGAAACCGGGCAGACCCTGGCGTTTGCCTGGCGCGCCCTGAGTGACGCGCTCAACGCCTCGCCGGCCGCTCTGCGCCTGGCGGTCGACGCCCGGCCCGCGCAAGTGCGGGTGCTCAAGTGCCGGGGCGGGCTGGCCCACCCGGCGCCGATTGCGCTGGCCGGGTACTGAGGTTGGCATGCGCTGGGTGTGTATTGTCTTCCCGCAATTGGCGCTGGACGCGGTGCAGCGTATGCATCCGACGCCGCACGAGCCGCTGGCGCTGCTGGCCGGCACGCCGCAGCGGCGCGTCCTGCAAACCGTCAACGCGGCCGCGCACGCCTTGGGCCTGCGCTCCGGTCAATCGCTGACGGCGGCGCATGCGCTGGTCAAAACCTTTGCCTGCGCCGAATACGACCCCGTGGAGATCGAACGCTGGCAGCAGTTTCTGGCGGCCTGGGCCTACCAGTTCAGTTCCCAGGTCAGCGTGTTTTACCCGCGCGCATTGCTGTTTGAGATCGAGTCGAGCCTGGGCCTGTTCGGGCCCTGGCCGCGCTTCGAGGCCCGCCTGCGCAAAGAGCTGAGCGAGCTGGGCTTTCGTCATCGCATCGTCGCCGCGCCCAACCCGGCGGCGGCGCGGGTTCTGGCGAACCGCTACGATGGCCTGGCCGTGGCCGATGATCACGCGTTGATGCAGGCCTTGGCGCCACTGCCCATCGACCGCGCCGGCCTGGACCCGCAGGCCGCTATCGCCTTGTCGCGGATGGGCTTGCGCAGCCTGGCCCAGGTGCAGGCGTTGCCCCGGCACACACTGGCGCGGCGCTTCGATGCGGCGTTGCTCAAGCATCTGGATGCCCTGAGCGGGCAGCGGCCGTTGGCGCTGGGCTTCTATCAGCCGCCGGACCGCTTCGATGTACGCATCGAGCTGAACTACGACGTGCAATCCCACCAGGCCCTGTTATTCCCGCTGCGCCGCCTGACCGGCGACCTGTCCGCCTTCCTCTGTGGCCGCGACAGTGGCGTCCAGCGTTTCGCCCTGCACCTGGAGCACGCCCAGGCCCCCGACAGCGTGATCCCGGTCGGCCTGCTCAGCGCCGAGCGTGAAGCGCCGATGCTGTTCGAACTGGCCCGCGGGCGTCTGGAGCAGGTGCAAGTGACGTCCCCCGTGCGCGGTGTTCGCCTGGTGGCCCAGGACCTGCCGGTGTTCGTGCCGCAACGCCAGGACCTGTTCGACGACCGCCCGCAACAGACCCTGCCCTGGGCGCAACTGCGCGAACGCCTGCGCGCCCGGCTTGGCGATGAGGCGGTACACGGCCTGCGCTTTCACGCCGACCACCGCCCCGAATGTGCCTGGCAAGCGGCGACCGATAAAAACCCGTGCCCCACTTTGAACAACGTGCAACGTCCCGGCTGGCTGCTCGCCGAGCCGACCTTGCTGGCCGAGGCGGGCGTGCAGATCCTGAAGGGCCCGGAGCGCATCGAATCGGGCTGGTGGGATGGCGCCGATATCCGCCGCGACTATTACCTGATCCAGACCCGCGCCGGCCAGCAAGGCTGGGCCTACCGCACCGTGGGGCAATGCGACGGGTTGTGGCTGCAAGGCTGGTTCGCATGAGTTACGCCGAGCTGCATTGCCTGTCCAACTTCAGCTTCCAGCGCGGCGCCTCCACGGCGCTGGAGTTGTTCGAGCGGGCCAAGCGCGAGGGCTACAGCGCCCTGGCGATCACTGACGAATGCACCCTGGCCGGCATCGTGCGCGCCTGGCAGGCGGCGAAAGCGGTGGGTTTGCCGCTGATCATCGGCAGTGAGATGCGCGTCGAAAACGGCCCGAAACTGCTACTGCTGGTGGAAGACCTCAGCGGCTACCAGCACCTGTGCCGCTTGATCACCCTGGCCCGACGACGGGCGGAGAAGGGCCGTTATCGCCTGCTGCCAGAAGACTTCGACCAACCGCTGCCCGGCCTGTTGGCGCTCTGGATTGCCGAAGACAGCGACACCCAGGCCTCGATCCAATGGCTGCGCCGTACCTTCGCCGAGCGCCTGTGGCTGGCGGTGCATCTGCATTGCGGGCAGGACGATGCGCGTCACCTGGAGCAACGCCTGGCCCTGGCCGCCAGCCTGCAGCTCCCGGCGGTGGCCTGCGGCGATGTGCATATGCATGCCCGCGGCCGCCGCGCCCTGCAAGACACCATGACCGCCATCCGCCATCACGTACCGGTGGCCGAAGCCGGCACGCGCCTGCATCCCAATGGCGAGCGGCATCTGCGCAGCCTGCCGGCGTTACAGGCGTTATATCCGCCGTCGTTGCTCGACGAAACCCTGGCCATCGCGCGCCGTTGTACCTTCGACCTCAGCCAACTGCGCTACCACTATCCGCGTGAGCTGGTGCCCGCCGGCCATGACGCCCGATCCTGGCTGCGCGCCGTCACCGAAGAAGGCATCGCCCGGCGCTGGCCGCAAGGGGTCGACGCCAAGACCCGGCAGCAGATCGACCGCGAGTTGGAACTGATCAGCGAGCTGGGCTATGAAAGCTATTTCCTCACGGTACATGACATCGTGCGCTTTGCCCGCAGCCGTTCGATCCTGTGCCAGGGCCGGGGTTCGGCGGCCAACTCGGCGGTGTGTTTTGCCTTGGGCATCACCGAGATCAACCCGAGCCTGATGAACATGCTGTTCGAGCGCTTCCTGTCCCGGGAGCGTAACGAGCCGCCGGACATCGACGTCGACTTCGAACACGAACGCCGCGAAGAGGTGCTGCAATACGTGTTCCAGCGCTACGGCCGCACCCGTGCGGCACTGACGGCGGTGGTCAGCAGCTACCACGGTGCCGGCGCGGTGCGCGATGTGGCCAAGGCCCTGGGTTTGCCGCCGGACCAGGTCAATGCCCTGGCCGAGTGCTGCGGGCGCTGGAGTGACCAAGCGCCACCCCTGGAACGCCTGCGCGAGGGCGGTTTCGACCCCGACAGCCCGGTGCTGCGCCGCATACTCGCGCTGACCCAGCAACTGATCGGCTTCCCCCGGCACCTGTCCCAGCACCCCGGCGGCTTTGTGATTTCCGAACACCCGCTGGACACCCTGGTGCCGGTGGAAAATGCGGCGATGGCCGAGCGCACCATCATCCAGTGGGACAAGGACGACCTCGACGCCGTCGGCCTGCTCAAGGTGGATATCCTCGCCCTGGGCATGCTCAGCGCGATCCGCCGCTGTTTCGACCTGCTGCGTCGCCACCGTGGCCACGACCTGTGCCTGGCGACGATCCCCAAGGAAGACCCGGCCACCTACGCAATGATCAGCAAGGCCGACACCCTCGGCGTGTTCCAGATCGAGTCGCGGGCGCAGATGTCGATGTTGCCCAGGCTCAAGCCGCAGACCTTTTACGACCTGGTGATTGAAGTCGCCATCGTGCGCCCGGGGCCGATCCAGGGCGGCATGGTGCATCCGTACCTGCGGCGGCGGAACAAAGAGGAGCCCACCACCTATCCGTCGCCGCAGCTTGAAGCGGTGCTCGAACGCACCCTCGGCGTGCCGTTGTTCCAGGAACAGGTGATGCAGATCGCCATGGTTGCTGCCGATTACAGCCCTGGCGAAGCTGATCAGTTGCGCCGTTCCATGGCGGCCTGGAAGCGTCACGGCGGCCTTGAACCGCACCAGCAACGCTTGCGCACCGGCATGCTCAAAAACGGCTACAGCGAAGCCTTCGCCGCGCAGATCTTCGAGCAGATCAAGGGTTTTGGCAGCTATGGCTTCCCGGAATCCCACGCCGCCAGTTTTGCCTTGTTGACCTACGCCAGTTGCTGGCTCAAATGCCATGAACCGGCGGCCTTCGCCTGTGCGTTGATCAACAGTTGGCCCATGGGGTTCTACAGCCCGGACCAGATCCTGCAGGACGCGCGGCGCCATCGTTTGCAGATCCGCCCGGTGGACGTGCAGGCCAGTGACTGGGATTGCAGCCTGGAACCCATCACCGGCGCGCAACCGGCGATTCGCCTGGGGTTGCGCATGATCGCGGGGTTTCGCGAAGAGGATGGGCGGCGTATCGAAGCGGTGCGCGAGCACCGTGCATTCAGCGACATTGCCGACCTCGACCGACGCGCCGGGCTGGATCCCCGCGCCCAAGCCTTGCTGGCGGATGCCGGAGCCTTGCGGGCGTTGGCCGGCAACCGGCACACGGCGCGCTGGGAAGTGGCGGGGGTACACAAACAACTCGGGCTGTTCGCCGGCCTGCCCAGCCCCGACGAAGCGCGGGTGGAGTTGCCGACACCCACGGTGGGCGAAGACCTGCAGGCCGATTACGCCACGCTCGGCACCACCCTGGGCCCGCATCCATTGGCGTTGTTGCGCGATGAATTGCGCAAACGGCGCTGCCGCAGTTCCCGTGAGCTGATGGCGGTGGAGCATGGCCGCACTGTCAGCGTCGCCGGCCTGGTGACCGGTCGCCAGCGCCCCGGCACCGCCAGCGGTGTGACCTTTGTCACATTGGAGGATGAATTCGGCAACCTGAATGTGGTGGTCTGGCGCGACCTGGCAGAACGTCAGCGCCAGGCCCTGGTCGGCTCGCGCCTGCTCAAGGTGGACGGGCGCTGGGAGGCGGTGGGCGAGGTGCGGCACCTGATCGCTGGGCGCCTCACCGACCTGTCGCCGTTGCTGCAAGGCATCGCTGTGCGCAGCCGGGATTTTCACTGAGCGCAGTTGCCCCGGCCTGCGTGGATAAGCTATATGCAATGAAACGAAATCCCGCACCTGCTGAGCCCGACATTCATCTGCTGAGCAAGCCCTATAACCCCGAAACCCAGACGCATCGGGTGCGCCGCGTGCTTGCCGCGCCACAAGGTTGACCATGACTTCATCGCGCAACATCCCTCAGATCACCACCCAACACCTTGGGTTCGTCCGGGTTCGCGGCGCTCGCGAACATAACCTGCGTAACGTCGATGTGGATATCCCACGGGATGCCCTGGTGGTGTTTACCGGCGTGTCGGGTTCCGGCAAGTCGTCCCTGGCTTTTTCCACGGTGTATGCCGAGGCCCAGCGGCGCTATTTCGAATCGGTGGCGCCCTATGCGCGACGCCTGATCGATCAGGTCGGCGTGCCCGATGTGGACTCCATCGAAGGCCTGCCGCCTGCCGTGGCCCTGCAACAACAGCGCGGCACGCCGAGTGCGCGTTCGTCGGTGGGCAGTGTCACGACGTTGTCCAGCCTGATCCGCATGCTCTATTCGCGCGCCGGCAGTTATCCGCCGGGGCAGGCGATGCTGTATGCCGAGGACTTTTCGCCGAACCTGCCCCAGGGCGCCTGCCCGCAATGCCACGGACTGGGCCGCGTGTATGAGGTGACCGAGGCGCTGATGGTACCCGATCCCTCGCTGACCATCCGCCAGCGTGCGGTCGCGTCCTGGCCCTTGGCGTGGCAAGGCCAGAACCTGCGCGACATCCTGGTGACCCTGGGCTATGACGTCGACATCCCGTGGCGTGATTTGCCGAAAAAGCAGCGCGACTGGATCCTGTTTACCGAAGAAACCCCGACCGTGCCGGTGTACGCCGGTTTCACCCCGGAGCAGACCCGCGAGGCGCTGAAACGCAAGCTGGAGCCGAGCTACCAGGGCACGTTCAGCGGCGCGCGGCGCTATATCCTGCACACCTTCAGCCACACCCAAAGTGCGCTGATGAAAAAGCGTGTCGCGCAGTTCATGCAGGGCAGCGCCTGCCCGTTGTGCGACGGCAAGCGGCTGACCCAGGCGGCGTTGTCGGTGAAGTTTGCCGGGGTGGACATCGGCGAACTCTCGCAACTGTCGCTGACTCAATTGGCCGAGCTGCTGCGGCCGGTGGCGGCGGGGCAGGACACGATGAAACTGTCGCTGGAAAAGCGCCTGGCCGCCCAGCGCATCGCCGAGGATCTGCTCGAACGGGTCAGCACCCTGACCGAGCTGGGGCTGGGCTATCTGTCCCTGGAGCGCAGCACGCCGACCTTGTCGTCCGGCGAGTTGCAGCGCTTGCGCCTGGCTACGCAACTGGGCTCGCAGTTGTTCGGCGTGATCTATGTGCTGGATGAGCCGTCGGCGGGGCTGCACCCGGCGGATGGCGAAGCGCTGTTCACTGCGCTGGCGCGTTTGAAAGCCGCCGGCAATTCGTTGTTTGTGGTGGAGCACGACCTGGAAACCATGCGCCGCGCCGACTGGCTGATCGACGTCGGCCCGGCGGCCGGTGAACACGGCGGGCAAGTGCTGTACAGCGGACCGCCGGCGGGTTTGGCGCAGGTTGAAGCGTCGCAGACCCGTGAGTACCTGTTTGCCGAACGGCGCCCGGCCAATCCCCGGCGCCGCGAACCGACCGGCTGGCTGAGCCTGGAGGGCGTCACACGTAATAATCTCAAGGATTTGAGTGTCGATTTCCCGCTGGGTTGCTTCACTGCGGTGACCGGTATTTCCGGCTCGGGCAAATCCAGCCTGGTCAGCCAGGCGCTGCTGGAGTTGGTGGGCAGCGGCCTCGGCCGCGTGCCGGAAAGCGACGACGAACCGAGCCTGGAAGACGATGCCCCGCCCACCAGCGGCGGGTGCATCAGCGCCGGGCTGGAACGGATTCACCGGCTGGTGCAGGTGGACCAGAAACCCATCGGCCGCACCCCGCGCTCCAACCTGGCGACCTACACCGGGCTGTTCGACAACGTGCGCAAACTGTTCGCTGCCACAGCGGCCGCAAAGCAGCGCGATTACGATGCGGGGCAGTTTTCTTTCAATGTCGCCAAGGGCCGCTGCGCGAATTGCGAGGGCGAAGGGTTCGTCAGCGTTGAGTTGCTGTTCATGCCCAGCGTGTATGCGCCGTGCCCGACTTGCCACGGGGCGCGCTACAACCCCGAGACCCTGGCGATCCAATGGCAAGGTTTGAACATTGCCCAAGTGCTCGGCTTGACCGTCGAGCAGGCGGTGGAGGTGTTTGCCGAGCAGCCGGGGGTGCTGCGGTCGTTGCTGGTGCTGCGCGACATCGGCCTGGGCTATCTGCGCCTCGGCCAACCGGCGACGGAACTGTCCGGGGGCGAAGCGCAGCGCATCAAGCTGGCCACCGAACTGCAACGCAATGCCCGGGGCGCCACCTTGTATGTGCTGGACGAGCCGACGACCGGCCTGCACCCACGGGATGTGGACCGCTTGCTCCGCCAGTTGAACCATCTGGTCGACGCCGGGCATACGGTGGTTGTGGTGGAGCATGAAATGCGCGTGGTGGCCCAGAGTGACTGGGTGATCGATATCGGGCCGGGCGCTGGGGACCTGGGCGGCAAGGTGGTTGCCAGCGGCACGCCGCGACAGGTGGCGAAGAGCAAGAAAAGCCGCACCGCGCCGTTCCTCGCCCGAGAGCTGGTCTGACCATCAATGGGGCGCACTTCAGTGGTTCAGGTACTCATGCAGTGACTGATGCACCGCTATCGGGGTGTACAGACGGAGACATCCTTTACAAACGAGACCGGGGACATCCTTTACGTTTCTGGGTGCTGGACAGCCGGCTTGCACCGCTGTCTAGCCTACCCAGTGGATAGTTACATAGGTACATG
>NZ_JYLL01000047.1 GCF_001439695.1 Pseudomonas veronii | reverse complement strand
TCAGCGCCGCACTACGTGCTGCCGCATCGACGTGAGGAGCGCGTTTATCCTCGGGCGATTCGGCTGAAATCACCGAAGTATCCGATCAGAAATAAAAATGCCAGTCAGCTTAACTGACTGGCATTAGCCCCTAGGGGCGCCTTTTTTATGTCAGTGCTGTAAGTGTGCTCTTGGTCTTGCGTAGTTCATTTCTGAAACAGTAAATCCGCCCCTGATTCCCCTTATACCTCCTGCGGCGCCTTCTTATAGTCGGCGGTCACAGTCACTTGGAGGTGGACGCGATGCAGGAGCCTTATGTGTTTATCGCCATAAAGGGCGTAGCCGTGGGCGCTTTAGGTAGCCACACCGGTGAGCAAATAGGCTCCCTCCTTTACAAAGTTTCAGGGAGTGGGCAATGACGCTTGAGTCCATGGGGATAGTCTCGGGGGTTATTATGATGCTGAGTTTCCCTATATCTTTTTATTCTATGTATACAAAGCTGGAAGAGGCCGAGAGCTATTTGCGGTTCAGCACATTTATAGTGATGTTCAAGCACATGTTCAAAGCCGGATTGTTTGAGGGGAGGATGAAGAGACTCTTCGCTGTCGCCCTTGTTATTCTTATGCCCGCGGCTTTTCAATGGAGACGTTTAGTACTCGTTGAAGATGTGAAAGCTATTCCCATAAGACTCAAACTCTGGATGGTCATGCCCTTCCTGCTCACACTGTTTTCCATCACTGGAATGGCCCTGTCATGGCTACTGACTACCTGACGGTCATATCAGGAAAAAAAGAGGAAGTTGGCTAACCTGCCCCCCACAATAACCCGCTATCGCGAGAGCTATAGCGGGTTTGGCGTTACGTCGGACGGGGCTACCGAAGCGGCAACATCAACGTAATCGGCGAAAGTCCCGGACACGGTATAAATCCTGCGTACTTGGTATAGAAACTCGACAGGCGTTCGTTCAGCGGGTGAACAATCATTGCGCTCGACCCAATCGTATTGGAGGCGCTGATTGCCCGTTCAACTGCATCCTGCAGCAGGTCGATGGCATAACCCTGGCCTTGAGCTTCTTGAGTAATCCCCATGCGCCCCAGCAGTGTCACTGGATGCACGCTAGGTGAGTTGCGTTGATGGCTTTTCGGAACGACGCTCTCGCGTGCGATGGAACCGCTCGACAGGGTGTAGTAACCCATGACGATAGCGGTGTCCTTGCGACAGACGACGTAAACAACGGCCTGTTTGGCCGCTTGAGCCTTACGCGCCTGCCTGTGCAGGTAATCGTTGATCGACTGTTCACCCGAATCGAACTGATCCAGGGAGTGTTCATCGTTCAGCCTTTCTGGGGCTTTTAGCTCCACCGTTTGGGTCTTTCTAGAAGTTGTTGTAGGCACTTGTTACCTCGGATCGGGTTGGCGTCCATGGCCTGTTCAAATGCGTCAAATGCAACGTCGTCGAGAAGGAACAGGCGCTTTTCCAGGATGACCTCTTCTGCTTTTTGACAAGCAGCCTCCAAGATAAAGCTGGTTCGATCGCGACCGGACATTGCCGCTGCCAAATCGATCAGGTTCCGTTTTTTTTCGTCCGCTCTCATGTTGATTGGAACGGGCTTGGATTTTTCAACGCTTTCAATGATTGCAGTCATGTTTCTGTCCCACCTTGGAATGGTTACGTTTTTGCGTGGAGGCCTCCTTATCGCGTTAGTGCGTCAAACTTCTGCTTAGTGTTTTGCATGGGGGGGATACCTTTGAGATGTCTCAGTGATTCGCTTAATGTGATCTGTCGTTTGGGAGATCTAACGTTTGATAGTTGAGGCCATGATGGTGGCCTCAGGGAGCATGCTACCGCGCCGTATAGCTAATGTCTACACGCGTGTATCTTATAGCTATACGTGTGTCAGTCCCATCACTCCCGCTCAGGAATACGCGACGATGCTGCTGAAGGAGGGACGCTGATGTCAGGAATAGTCGTTCCCTACCTGCTCGCGGGGATGGCCCTGTCATGGTTTCTGACGAACTGACGGTCAAAAGGGGAAGCGGTCTAATCCGCTTCCCCCTTTTTAGACGCGCAGTCATTTACAGACTTTCGAGAATGTCCGCCATGTCATCCGCATGCTCTTCTTCCTGAGCCAGGATTTCTTCGAACAGGCGGCGGGTGGTCGGGTCTTTGTCACCGATGTACTGGATGATTCCACGGTAGCTGTCGACCGCAATCCGCTCGGCGACGAGGTCTTCGTAGACCATTTCCTTCAAATTGTTGCCGGCCACGTATTGCGCATGGGCGTTCTTCGATAGCAGGTCCGGGTTGAATTCCGGCTCGCCGCCCAACTGCACGATACGTTCGGCGAGTTTGTCGGCGTGTTCGGCTTCCTGGGTCGCATGTTCGAGGAATTCTGCAGCGGCGATCTGCGCCTTCACGCCGCTGGCCATGAAGTAGTGACGCTTGTAGCGCAGCACGCAGACCAGTTCGGTGGCCAGCGAGGCATTGAGCAGGCGAATGATCTCTTCGCGGTCGGCGTTGTAGCCTTCGGTCACGGCGCCGTTTTCGACGTTCTGGCGGGCGCGTTGGCGCAGGGTCGCAACGTCAGTCAGGTTTGCTGCAGTCATCTCAACCTCCTGGGGCTAATCCGGTTTTACGCCACGCTCTGTCGGCGTGATCGTTCCAAGTTGTGAGTCGTGGGCGGGGCAAAAAGTTTTATTGGATTTGCCGGCAGATGTCATCAGCCCGTCGCCGGATTGGGTTAGCCTGCGCTCATCCTTTCTTGATCAAGGACGTTCGCTTCATGTCGCAGTCGTTAGCCACGCGTTACCCCTTGGTGCTGGTGCCGGGCATGCTGGGGTTTGTGCGCCTGGGATTGTTTCCTTACTGGTACGGCATCGTCCCGGCGTTGCGGGCCGGCGGGGCGCAGGTGTTTGCGGTGCAGGTGGCGCCGCTCGATTCCAGCGAGGTGCGTGGCGAGCAGTTGCTCGCGCAAGTCGAGCGGATTCGCCGCGAAACCGGTGCCGACAAGGTCAACCTGATCGGCCACAGCCAGGGTTCGCTCACTGCGCGCTATGCCGCGGCCAAATGTCCGCAGTGGATCGCCTCGGTGACGTCGGTGGCCGGCCCCAACCACGGTTCGGAGCTGGCGGATTATTTCCACACCCATTACCCCCGGGGCAGCGTCAAAGGCCGGATGGTCAGCGCGCTGTTTCATCTGGTCGCCGCCGTCATGAGCCTGCTGGAGACCGGCTACCGAGGCCCGCGCTTCAAGGCCGACCTGCATGCCTCGCACCAGTCGCTGACCAGCGCCGGCGTGGCGGTGTTCAATCGTGAGTATCCCCAGGGATTGCCGCCGACATGGGGCGGGCAGGGCGCCGCAGAGGTCAATGGCGTGCGCTATTACTCATGGTCCGGCACCTTGCAGCCGGGTAAGACCGATCGCGGGCGCAACCTGCTCGATGGCACGAATCGCAGTTGCCGCTTGTTCGCCCGCAGCTTCGTGCGCGAGAAAGGCCAGTGCGATGGCATGGTCGGGCGCTACAGCTCACACCTGGGGACGGTGATCGGCGATGACTACGCCCTCGACCATTTCGATATCGTCAACCAGTCGCTGGGGCTGGTGGGCAAAGGCGCGGAGCCGATACGCTTGTTCGTCGAGCATGCGCAGAGGCTCAAGGCGGCTGGGGTGTAGCAGATGCACCGCGTTTTCGTTCATCGGGGGCAAGCCCCCTCCCACAGTTGACCGAGGCGCCAGGGCGAACGCGGTCCACTGTGGGAGGGGGCTTGCCCCCGATAGCGATAGCTCAGGCAACGCCCAGCTTACGCCCGACTGGCGTAGTCCAGCGCTCCGACAAAATCACCCCGCCCAACGTCAGCAGCCCGCCCACCAGGTGATACAGCGCCAACGCTTCCTTCAATACCAGCGCCGCGATCAGCGCGGTAATCAGCGGCAGCAGGTTGAAAAACAACGTGGTGCGGCTCGGCCCCAGGGTTTTCACCGAGTGCATCCAGGCCAATGGTGCGAGCATCGAGGCCAACAGGCAGGCGTACAGCACCAACGGAATATTCGCCCAGCCCAACCCGGCTTTTGCCGAGTACAGAAACAGCGGAAACAGCACCACCACGGCCACCAGCACCTGCAGATACAGCAACACCAACGGCGGCAGGCGCAGCTGCCATTTTTTCAGCAGGGTACTGTAGACCGCGTAGGCCAGGGTGGCGACCAGCATCATCGCGTCGCCCAGGTTGACCCCGTGTTGCAGCAGCGTGCCCAGGCTACCGGACGACACCACCACCGCCACGCCAGCGAACGACAGCACCGCGCCGCTCAGCGCGCCGAAGGTCAGGCGTTGGCCGAGGCTGATGATCGCCGCCGTCAACGCCATCAATGGCATCAGCGACAGGATGATGCCCATGTTGGTGGCGCTGGTCAGCGACGCGGCGTAATAGGCCAGGCTTTGATACACCGCCATGCCCAGCACGCCGAGGATAAAAATCTTGCCCAGGTTCGGGCGGATGATCGGCCACTGGGCAATCACCGGCTTGAGCATGAACGGGGTAAACAGCAGCGCCGCGAGCAACCAGCGGTAGAAGCCGATTTCAGCGGGGAAGATCGAACCCACGGCCAGTTTGTTGACCACGGTGTTGCCGGCCCAGATGAAAATGGCCAGCAGGGGATACGCGTATTGCATTGAAAACAACCCAAGGTGTTGGTGAGACGGGAGTATGGCGCAGTACCGACGGGCGAACATCCGTAGTCGGTGAAGATGTTACAAGGTTTGGCTACACTCCTCCGTAGGCCGCGCCCTCCGGCGCGGTAACAGGGAGAAAACTCCATGAAGATGCTGCGAATTCCGTTGTTGATGATGGGCCTGCTGCTGTGTTCCCAAGGCTTTGCCGCTACCGCCCAGCAAAATAAAATGACCACCTGCAATGCCGAGGCCACCACCAAGACGCTCAAAGGCGACGAGCGCAAAGCGTTCATGAAAACCTGCCTGTCGGCGCCCGCCGCCAATGATGCGAAGACGCTGACCCCGCAGCAGCAGAAGATGAAAGATTGCAATGCGTCGGCGAAAACCAAGGCGCTGACCGGCGATGCGCGCAAGACGTTCATGAGCACCTGTCTCAAAGGCTGATCGCGCGTTCGCGCTCGCTGAAGATCAAATGTGGGCGGCTGGCTGGGCCCCCCGGTCTACCTGAAGGGCCAGCCCGCTCCCACGCTTGATCGCATTGACTACCGATCCACTCGCTTGATTCCCTCAAGGCTGGCAGACTGCCCATCCTTTAACGCCGTTCGTTTTGAGGCTGTATGCCAACGTTTTCTCAGCGTCACGTGTTATTGCTGGCCAGTTACATCATCATTTTCGGCGGATTACTGCTGGTTCTGCCGCTGAAGTTGCTGCCCAGCCTGCTGGCCGGGCTGTTGGTATTTGAACTGGTCAACATGCTTACCCCTCAACTGCAACGGCTGATCGAAGGTCGGCGTGCGCGCTGGCTGGCCGTGGCCTTGCTCGGCACCCTGATCGTCAGCGTGTTGACCCTGATCTTTGCCGGCGCGATCAGCTTCCTGCTCCACGAAGCGGAAAACCCCGGGGCCTCCCTCGACAAATTCATGGGCGTGGTCGACCGCGCGCGCGGCCAGTTGCCGCCGTTCCTCGACGCTTACCTGCCCGCCAGCGCCGCCGAATTCCGGGTGGCCATCGGCGACTGGATCAGCAAACACCTCAGCGATCTGCAATTGGTGGGCAAAGATGCCGCCCACATGTTCGTCACCCTGCTGATCGGCATGGTGCTCGGCGCGATCATGGCGCTGCAGCGCATCCCCGACCTGACCAAGCGCAAACCCCTGGCTGCCGCGCTGTTCGATCGTCTGCACCTGTTGGTCCAGGCGTTTCGCAACATCGTCTTCGCACAAATCAAGATCGCCGCCCTCAACACCGTGTTTACCGCCGTGTTCCTCGCCGTGGTGCTGCCGCTGTGCGGGATTCACCTGCCGCTGACCAAGACCCTGATCGTGCTGACCTTCCTGCTCGGCCTGCTGCCGGTGATCGGCAACCTGATGTCCAACACCCTGATCACCATCGTCGCGCTGTCGCTGTCGATCTGGGTCGCGGTGGCGGCGCTGGGGTATTTGATCGTGATCCACAAGGTCGAGTACTTCCTCAATGCGCGCATCGTCGGCGGGCAGATCAGTGCCAAGTCGTGGGAATTGTTGCTGGCGATGCTGGTATTCGAAGCCGCGTTCGGCCTGCCGGGGGTGGTGGCGGGGCCGATTTACTATGCGTACCTGAAGAGTGAGCTGAAGCTCGGCGGGATGGTCTGAGGAGGGAGGACACTGCTCTGCTGTAGGAGCGAGCTTGCTCGCGAAAAACCCAAGAGCACCGCGCGCCGTCAGACAGCCCGCGTTATCGTTGGTGTCCTTCGCGAGCGAGCTCGCTCCTACAGGGGGGCAGTGCGACGGTATCAGCTGCCGTAACGCTTGCTGGCCTCGATCGCCAACCCGCTGCCGATACTGCCGAAGATATTCCCTTCCACATGCCGCGCATTCGGCAGCATCGCCGAGATGCTGTGGCGCAGCGCCGGAATGCCGCTGGAACCGCCGGTAAAGAACACCGTGTCCACCTGCGCCACATCCACCGACGCGTCGGTGAGCAATTGGGTGACGCTGTTGCGCACGCGCTCCAGCAGCCCGTCGATGGCCGACTCGAACAACGTGCGGCTCAGGTCTACGCTCAAGCCCGGCTCAACCCGGTCGAGCAGCACATGACGGCTGTCTTCGTGGGTCAGCTGGATCTTGGTTTCTTCGACTTCCATCGCCAACCAGTGCCCGGCCCGCTGTTCGATCAGCTTGAACAGGCGGTCGATGCCGCCGGTGTCTTCGATGTCGTAGCGCATGCTGCCCAGGGCCAACTGGGATTTTTGCGAGTACACCGAGTTGATGGTGTGCCAGGTGGCCAGGTTCATGTGATGGCTGGTGGGCATGTACGCGCCGCTTTTCATGCGGCTGCCGTAGCCGAACAGCGGCATCATGCCGGCCAGCGAAAGTTGTTTGTCGAAGTCGGTACCGCCGATGTGTACGCCGCCGGTGGCGAGGATGTCGTCGTGGCGGTTGTCGTTGTGGCGACGGTCCGGCGACAGGCGCACCAGCGAGAAGTCCGAGGTACCGCCGCCGATGTCGACAATCAGCACCAGCTCTTCTTTTTCGATGGTGGACTCGTAGTCGAAGGCCGCGGCAATCGGTTCGTACTGGAACGAGATGTCCTTGAAGCCGATCTTGCGCGCCACGTCGACCAAGGTGTTCTCGGCTTCCTGGTCGGCCATCGGGTCGTCATCGACGAAAAACACCGGGCGACCCAGCACCACTTCTTCGAACTCGCGGCCGGCGGTGGCTTCGGCGCGGCTCTTGAGTTGGCCGATAAACAGCGCGAGCAAGTCGGTGAACGGCATCGCGGTGCCCAGCACGCTGGTGTCGTGCTTGATCAGCTTGGAACCCAGCAGGCTCTTGAGCGAGCGCATCAGCCGGCCTTCGTAGTTCTCCAGGTATTCGTGCAGCGCCAGGCGACCGTAGACCGGGCGGCGCTCCTCGAAGTTGAAGAACACCACCGACGGCAAGGTGATTTTGTCGTCCTCCAGCGCGATAAGCGTTTCCATGCCGGGGCGAATCCAGCCGACGGTGGAGTTGGACGTGCCGAAGTCGATGCCGCAGGCACGGGCTGGGGATGGGTTTTTCATGTCTATCGGGTTCCGGTTGAAAAACGGCCGCGCAGTGTATGCCACCCGCGTGCAGATGCGTAGGCCGACGATCTGTTAAATAGCCGGCGGCGCGCCTTGAAAGAGCGGGGTTTGCCCCCAACTTGTCCAGCATACGGTCGGCGGCTGCAAGGTTATTCGTGCGGTGCCGATAAACTACTCAGACGCATCCATCGGCTTGGGATTGAGTTCAGTCAATCCAAACGCTGCAAACCGGCGCATGCTGTGCCCTTGGCTGTGCGATATCGATGACGGAGGGTGACCCCCCAGATGGACTTTAAAGACTATTACAAGATCCTTGGCGTGGAGCCGACAGCGGACGACAAGGCGATCAAGGCCGCCTATCGCAAGCTGGCGCGCAAATATCACCCGGACGTGAGCAAGGAAAAAGACGCCGAAGCCAAGTTCAAGGACGCGTCCGAAGCCTATGAAGCGCTGAAAAGTGCCGACAAGCGTGCCGAGTACGACGAGTTGCGCAAATACGGCCAGCACGGCCAGCCGTTCCAGGGCCCACCGGGCTGGCAGAGCCGTGGCGGCTATGGCGGCGGCCAGGACACGGGCGACTTCTCGGACTTCTTCAGTTCGATCTTCGGCGGGCGCGGCGATGCGTTCGGCGGCGGTCAGCGCCGCAGTACCGGGCGCAAGGGCCAGGATGTGGAGATGCAACTGTCGGTGTTTCTTGAGGAGACGCTGTCGACCGAGTCCAAGCAGATCAGCTTCCAGGTGCCGCAATACGACGCCTCGGGCCGGCATGTCAGCAACACCACCAAGAGCCTGAACGTGAAGATCCCTGCCGGGGTGACCGACGGCGAGCGCATCCGCCTCAAGGGCCAGGGCGCGCCGGGCGTTGGCGGCGGGGCCAATGGTGATCTGTACCTGATCGTCAAGTTTGCGCCGCACCCCAAGTTCGAGGTCGAAGGCGAAAACCTGGTGATCACCGTACCGGTGGCACCGTGGGAGCTGGCGTTGGGCACCGAAGTCGCGGTGCCGACCCTGACCGGCAAGATCAACCTCAAGGTCCCGGCTGGCAGCCAGAACGGCCAGCGCATGCGCGCCAAGGGCCATGGCCTGCTGAACAAGAGTGGCCAGCGCGGTTACCTGTTCATCCAGCTCAAAGTGGTGATGCCCAAAGAAGCCACCGAGGAGGTGCTCGGGTTGTGGAAGGCGCTGGCCGACAGCGCCGCCTTCGATCCGCGCAAAGGCTGGAACGCCTGACCCTCCCGGGCGACTGTCTTGCAGAGTTCGGCCCAGGCCCGTGGGGGCCATGAATAAGCTGCTCATTTTTACAATGAGGCGCTATTCATGGCCCACGCTCAAGCCCCACTCCCTCCCGGCGATGGGGCGCCGCGCCAGCGTGGCGTAGGGCGCGTCAGAACAGAAAGTAGCGCTGCGCCATCGGCAGCACATCCGCCGGCTCACACCACAGCAACACGCCGTCGGCCTTGACCTGATAGGTCTGCGGGTCCACCTCGATGTGCGGCAGGTAGTCGTTGTGGATCAGGTCGGTTTTCTGCACGTCGCGGCAGCCCTTGACCACTGCGATCTGCTTCTTCAGGCCCAAGGCTTGCGGCAAGCCGGCGTCCGCGGCGGCCTGGCTGATAAAGGTCAGGCTGGTGGCGTGCAGGGCGCTGCCGAAGCTGGCGAACATCGGCCGGTAGTGGACCGGCTGCGGCGTGGGAATCGAGGCGTTGGCGTCGCCCATCAGGCTTGAGGCAATCGCGCCGCCCTTGAGGATCAGCGTCGGCTTGATGCCAAAGAACGCCGGCCGCCACAGCACCAGATCAGCCCATTTGCCGACTTCGATGGAACCGACGATATGGCTGATGCCATGGGTGATCGCCGGGTTGATGGTGTACTTGGCGATGTAGCGTTTGGCCCGGAAGTTGTCGTTGCCGGGGCCGTCGCCGGGCAGGGCGCCGCGCTGTTTTTTCATCTTGTCGGCGGTTTGCCAGGTGCGCGTGATCACTTCGCCGACGCGGCCCATGGCCTGGCTGTCGGAGCTGATCATCGAGAACGCGCCGAGGTCGTGCAGGATGTCTTCGGCGGCGATGGTTTCGCGGCGGATGCGGCTTTCGGCGAAGGCCACGTCTTCGGCGATGCTCGGGTCGAGGTGATGGCAGACCATCAACATGTCCAGGTGCTCGTCGATGGTGTTGCGCGTGAACGGCCGCGTTGGGTTGGTCGAGCTGGGCAGCACGTTGGGGAAGCCGCAGGCCTTGATGATGTCCGGTGCGTGGCCGCCGCCGGCGCCTTCGGTGTGGTAGGTGTGGATGGTGCGGCCCTTGAGCGCGGCCAGCGTGGTTTCGACGAAGCCGGACTCGTTGAGGGTGTCGCTGTGGATCGCCACCTGCACGTCGTATTGGTCGGCGACGTTCAGGCAGTTGTCGATGCTCGCGGGCGTGGTGCCCCAGTCTTCATGCAGCTTCAAACCGATGGCGCCGGCCTTGACCTGTTCGATCAACGGCTCCGGCAGGCTGGCGTTGCCCTTGCCGGTGAAACCGATGTTCATCGGGAACGAGTCGCTGGCCTGCAGCATGCGCGCCAGGTGCCACGGGCCGGAGGTGCAGGTGGTCGCGTTTGTGCCGGTGGCCGGGCCGGTGCCGCCGCCGATCAGGGTGGTGACGCCGCTGGTCAGCGCTTCTTCGATCTGCTGCGGGCAGATGAAATGCACGTGGCTGTCGATGCCGCCGGCGGTGAGGATCATGCCTTCACCGGCGATCACTTCGGTGCTGGCGCCGATGGCCATGGTCACGCCGGGCTGGATATCCGGGTTGCCGGCCTTGCCGATGGCGTGGATGCGGCCGTTCTTGAGGCCGACGTCGGCCTTGACGATGCCCCAGTGGTCGATGATCAGCGCGTTGGTGATCAACGTGTCGACCACTTCATGGGCGAGCAATTGGCTCTGGCCCTGGCCATCGCGGATGACCTTGCCGCCGCCGAATTTGACCTCTTCGCCATAGACGGTGAAGTCCTGCTCCACTTCGACGAACAACTCGGTGTCGGCCAGGCGGACCTTGTCGCCGACGGTGGGGCCGTACATGTCGGCGTAGGCTTGGCGGCTGATTTTCATGTGTGGTTGCCCTGAAAAATTTATGTTGAATGTGAGTCAGCTATCGGGGGCAAGCCCCCTCCCACATGGGAATGCGTTCCAACTGTGGGAGGGGGCTTGCCCCCGATGAGGCCCTAAAGATCGCCCATGATCCGCCCGGCAAACCCGAACACCCGCCGCCCACCGCCGAAGTCGACCAACTCGACCTCACGGCTCTGCCCCGGCTCGAAGCGCACCGCGGTGCCCGCCGGGATATTCAGGCGCATGCCGCGGCTCAATGCGCGGTCGAAGGTCAGCGCGTCATTGGTCTCGAAAAAGTGATAGTGCGAGCCCACCTGGATCGGCCGGTCGCCGCTGTTGGCCACGCTCAGGCTGACGGTGCGGCGGCCGACGTTGAGTTCGATGTCGCCAGGCTGGATCTGAAATTCACCAGGAATCATGCAGGTTGCCCCAGGGTCTTGTAGTAGATGGCGGTCGGGCTGTAGCGCCCGTCCGGGCTTTGGCAGTAATCGGGCAGTTCACCGACCTTGGTGTAGCGCAGCGCCTGGTAGAAGGCTTCGGCCTCGGAGCCGGCTTCGGTGTCCAGGTACAGCAGGCCGCGCTTGTGTTGGCGCGCGGCGAGTTCCAGGGCGTGCATCAACTGGTGGCCCAGGCCGTGGCGGCGGGCGCTGCTGTGGACCAGCAGTTTTTGCACTTCGGCGCGGTTCAGACCGTTGGCTTTCTGGCACAGCGCCAGTTGCACGCTGGCGATCACCCGCTCGTCGCGCACCACCACCCACAGCAACAGGCTGGCGTCTTCGATGCTCGCTTGCACGCCGTGCAAATACGCGCGGGCCTGGGCCTCATCGAAGTCGGCCATGAAGCCGATCGACGCGCCGTGCCTGACCGCATCCAGCAACAGCTCGATCAAGCCCTGGCGATAGTGGGCAAAACTTTCAGCATTGACTCGACGCAGTTGCGCGGCGTTCATCGATCTCACTCCTGGGGCGGTTCGGCGCCCGGATTCAAGGTCAGTTGCATAAAGGTCAGGTCGAGCCAGCGGCCGAATTTGATGCCCACTTGCGGCATCTGCCCGGTGGTGCTGAAACCCAGGCGCTCATGCAGGCGGAGCGAGGCCTGGTTGCCGCTTTCAATGGCGGCGACCATCACGTGTTTACCGCCGGCGCGCGCGCGTTCGATCAGGGTTTGCATCAGGCGTGGGCCGAGGCCTTTGCCGCGCTGATCGTTGCGCACGTACACCGAGTGCTCGACGCTGTAGCGAAAACCCTCGAAGGGGCGCCAGTCGCCGAACGAGGCGTAGCCCGTCACTTCGTGGTTTTCCACCGCGACCAGGATCGGGTAGCGCTGCGCCTGGCGCGCAGTGAACCAGGCCAGGCGGTTAGCCAGATCCACCGGCTGTTCGTTCCAGATCGCCGTGGTGTTCAGCACCGCGTCGTTGTAGATGTCGCGGATCGCTGGCAGGTCTTGCTCGGTTGCATCACGAATCATGGCTGGGCCTCACGCGATGGGTTGGTGGACGGTCACCAGTTTGGTGCCATCGGGGAAGGTGGCTTCCACCTGGATATCCGGGATCATCTCCGGGATGCCCTCCATCACCTGCTCGCGGCTGAGCAGGGTGGTGCCAAAGTGCATCAGGTCGGCCACGGTACGGCCGTCGCGGGCGCCTTCCATCAGCGCGGCGGAGATGTAGGCGATGGTTTCCGGGTAGTTGAGCTTCACGCCGCGCGCCAGGCGCCGTTCGGCAACTAAGCCTGCGGTGAAGATCAGCAGTTTGTCTTTTTCCCGTGGGGTCAGGTCCATGGTTCAAGGTCCTTCATAAAATGCATTCTTAAATACAATGGAGATCAAGTGTGGGAGGGGGCTTGCCCCCGATAGCAGAGTGTCAGGCAATGCATCTGTAACTGACCCACCGCCATCGGGGGCAAGCCCCCTCCCACATGTTGATCTTCATGTGCTCCAGATTCGCGGTGCCACGGCCTCTCGGCCCAGCACCGCCGGGCGCAACAGCCGCCATAAAGCAATCAACCAGCCCCGCGCCAGCAGCGCCTCGCTGGCCAGGCAGCGGGCGACCAGCAAGCCGGGCAGTTGGGTCAGGTCGCCGCGCACCGCATGGGGCAGCGAGCGGCAGTGTTCGAGTAATTCAGGCTCGATATCACCGGTCAGCAACAGGGTGGCGAATACCGGTTGTCCGTCCAGGCCGATCGGTGAGTCGAGCAAGCCATCGTCGCCCACAATGCGCTGGCGTTCGTGCCAGAGCAACTGGCCGTCGCGGCGGATATCCAGGTGCGATTGAAAGTGCCCGAGGTCGAAGCGCTCGCCGCTGGCCGGGCGGCCGAGGGCGACCACGTCCCAGTACAACAGCCGCGCATCGCCGTGCAGCGCGATGCGTGTGCTGAGTTCGGCCTGGGCGGCGCTGAACACGATGGTTTCCTGAGGCAGCCATTCCAGGGTGGCGCCGGCCTCGACGCTCAGCTCCAGTTGCTGAAACGCCGGGCCGCTGGCGCGGTACCACTTGGCCGCGCCAGGGCTGGTCAATTGCGCCCAGGCGCCCGCGGCGACGTGGGCGCGGATGTCCAGGCGGTCGCCGCCGGCAATGCCACCGGGCGGATGCACGATGATGTGCTGGCACACCTCGGGGCCTTCGGCGTACAGGTGTTTCTGCACGCGCAGCGGGCCGAGGTGGCGGCGCATCACCGGGCGCGTGGTGGCGCCGAAACGCGCGTAGCCGAGCTCCAGCTCGGCGTGCCAGCTGGGGGTGAACAGGGCAGTGGAAACGGGCAGGTTCATGGCGTGTGCTTATCGTTAGGACGCTACAGATTAGATGGTTACGAGACCGCGCACACCGTCGCGTTCCATATTTTCGCCGCGGCCTTGCTGGACGATTTCCCCGCGTGACATCACCAGGTACTGGTCGGCCAGTTCGGCGGCAAAGTCGTAGAACTGCTCCACCAACAGGATCGCCATGTCGCCACGGGCCGCAAGCTTTTTGATCACCGCCGCGATCTCCTTGATCACCGACGGCTGGATACCTTCGGTCGGCTCATCGAGAATCAACAGGCGCGGCCGGCTGGCCAGGGCGCGGCCGATCGCCAGTTGCTGTTGCTGGCCGCCGGACAAATCGCCCCCGCGGCGGTGCTTCATTTGCAGCAGCACCGGGAACAGTTCGTAGATAAACCCCGGCACTTCCCTGGCCTCGGCGCCGGGAAAGCGCGACAGGCCCATCAGCAGGTTTTCTTCCACGGTCAGCCGCCCGAAAATCTCGCGGCCCTGGGGCACGTAGGCGATCCCGGCGTGAACGCGCTGGTGTGGCTTGAAACCGGTGATGGCCTTGCCTTCCCAGTTCACCGCGCCCTCTTTGGCGGGCAACAGGCCCATCAGGCACTTGAGCAGGGTGGTCTTGCCCACGCCGTTACGGCCGAGCAGGCAGGTGACTTCGCCGACCTGCACCTCGAATGAAAGCCCGCGCAGGATGTGGCTACCGCCGTAATACTGGTGCAACTTGTCGACTTGCAGCATTCTCAAAACCTCCTCTATTCCCTGTAGGAGCGAGCTTGCTCGCGAAAAACCTGAGGGCGCCGCGTGCATTCAGGCTGCCCGCGTTATCGTTAACGATTTTCGCGAGCAAGCTCGCTCCTACAAAAAAGCGAACTCAGCGCCCGAGGTATACCTCGATCACGCGCTCGTTTTCCTGCACCTGTTCCAGCGACCCTTCGGCCAGCACGCTGCCCTGGTGCAACACGGTCACATGGTCGGCAATCGAACCGACAAAACCCATGTCGTGCTCCACCACCATCAGCGAGTGCTTGCCCGCCAGGCGCTTGAACAGTTCGGCGGTGAATTCGGTTTCGGCGTCGGTCATGCCCGCCACCGGTTCGTCGAGCAGCAACAGTTGCGGGTCTTGCATCAGCAGCATGCCGATTTCCAGGAACTGTTTCTGGCCGTGGGACAGCAGGCCAGCCGGGCGATGCACCGAGGCGGTGAGGCGGATGGTGTCGAGCACTTCATCGATGCGGTCCTTCTGTTCCCCGCTCAGGCGTGCGCGCAGGCTGGCCCACACCGACTTGTCGGTCTTCTGCGCCAGCTCCAGGTTTTCGAACACGCTCAAGGCTTCGAACACCGTGGGTTTCTGGAACTTGCGGCCAATGCCGGCCTGGGCGATCTGCACTTCGCTCATCGCGGTCAGGTCGAGGGTTTCGCCGAACCAGGCGTTGCCGTGGCTGGGCCGGGTCTTGCCGGTGATCACGTCCATCAGCGTGGTTTTGCCGGCGCCGTTGGGGCCGATGATGCAGCGCAGTTCGCCGACGCCGATGTAGAGGTTCAAGGCGTTGAGTGCCTTGAAACCGTCGAAGCTGACGCTGATGTCTTCCAGGGTCAGGATCGTGCCGTGGCGCGTATTGAGGCCCGTGCCGGCGGCCTGGCCGATGCCGATCGCATCGCGGCCGTTGCCGGTGTCGAGAATAGGTTCGAGCATAAATTCCGCCGTCGCAGTCACTCTCATTGTTCACCCCGTTTCTTCAACAGGCCGATCACACCCTTGGGCAAATACAGGGTGACGATGATGAACAACGCCCCCAGGAAGAACAGCCAGTACTCCGGGAACGCCACGGTGAACCAGCTCTTCATGCCGTTGACCACCCCGGCGCCGAGCAGCGGCCCGATCAAGGTGCCGCGCCCACCCAGGGCCACCCACACGGCGGCTTCGATGGAATTGGTCGGCGACATTTCGCTGGGGTTGATGATGCCCACCTGCGGCACGTACAACGCCCCCGCCAGGCCGCACAGCACTGCGCTCAATACCCACACGAACAGCTTGAAACCGCGCGGGTCGTAGCCGCAGAACATCAGGCGGTTCTCGGCATCGCGCAAGGCGGTCAACACCCGGCCGAACTTGCTGCGGGCCAGGCGCCAGCCGATGTACAGGCTGCTCACCAGCAACAGCACGGTGGCGGCAAACAACACCGCGCGCGTGCCCGGTTCGGTGATGCCGAAGCCGAGGATGCTGCGGAAGTTGGTGAAGCCGTTATTGCCGCCGAAGCCGGTCTCGTTGCGAAAGAACAACAGCATCCCGGCGAAGGTCAGCGCCTGGGTCATGATCGAGAAATACACGCCCTTGATCCGCGAGCGGAAGGCGAAGAAGCCGAACACCAGCGCCAGCAACCCCGGCGCCAGCACCACCAGGCACAGCGCCCAGAGGAAGTGCTCGGTGCCGACCCAGTACCAGGGCAATTCGGTCCACGACAAAAAGGTCATGAACGCCGGCAACTCGTCGCCGGAGGCCTGGCGCATCAGGTACATGCCCATGGCATAACCGCCGAGGGCGAAGAACAGGCCGTGGCCGAGGGACAGCATCCCGGCGTAACCCCACACCAGGTCGAGCGCGAGGGCGACGATGGCGTAGCAGAGGATCTTGCCCACCAGCGTCAGCGTGTAGGCCGAGACGTGCAGCGGATTGTCCGGCGACAACAGCGAGCACAGCGGCAGGGCCAGCAGCAGGATCAGGATCACCGCGCCGACGGCAATCGTCAGCTTGGGGCCGGCCTTTTGTGTGGCCGTGAGCATCAATGGCTGGTTCATCAGTCGATCACCCGTCCTTTCAGTGCGAAGAGGCCTTGCGGGCGTTTCTGGATAAACAGAATGATCAGCGCAAGGATCAGGATCTTGCCGAGCACGGCGCCGATCTGCGGTTCGAGGATCTTGTTGGCGATCCCCAGGCCGAACGCGGCCATCACGCTACCGGCCAATTGGCCGACACCGCCGAGCACCACGACCAGGAAGGAATCGATGATGTAGCTCTGGCCCAGGTCGGGGCCGACGTTGCCGATCTGGCTCAGCGCCACACCGCCCAGCCCGGCGATGCCGGAGCCCAGGCCAAAGGCGAGCATGTCCACGCGCCCGGTGGGCACGCCGCAGCAGGCGGCCATGTTGCGGTTCTGGGTGACGGCGCGCACGTTGAGGCCCAGGCGCGTCTTGTTGAGCAGCAGCCACGTCAGCACCACCACGCACAGGGCGAAGGCGATGATCACGATGCGGTTGTACGGCAACACCAGGTTGGGCAGCACTTGAATGCCGCCGGACAGCCACGCGGGGTTGGCCACTTCGACGTTCTGCGCGCCGAACACCAGGCGCACCAGTTGGATCAGCATCAGGCTGATGCCCCAGGTGGCGAGCAGGGTTTCCAGGGGGCGGCCGTACAGGTGACGAATCACCGTGCGCTCCAGGGCCATGCCGATGGCGGCGGTGACGAAAAACGCCACCGGCAGTGCGATCAGCGGGTAGAACTCGATGGCGTGCGGCACGTAGCGCTGCATCAGCAACTGCACCACATAGGTGGAATAAGCGCCGAGCATCAGCATCTCGCCGTGGGCCATGTTGATCACGCCCAGCAGGCCGAACGTGATCGCCAGGCCCAGGGCCGCGAGCAGCAGGATCGAGCCCAGGGACATGCCGCTGAAGGCCTGGCCGAGCAGCTCGCCCAGCATCAGTTTGCGCTTGACCTGGGCCAGGCTGGTCTCGGCGGCGGTATGCACGGCGGCATCGTTTTCCACGCCGGGGGCGAGCAGGGTTTCCAGGCGTGTGCGCGCCAACGGGTCGCCGGTGCTGCCGAGCAGACGCACGGCGGCCAAACGCACCAGCGGGTCGCTGTCCACCAGTTGCAGGTTGGCCAGGGCCAGGCTGAGGGCGGTGTGGACGTCTTCGACGGTTTCGGCGGCGACACGCTGGTCGAGGAATTTGAGCTGCGCCGGTTGTGCGGTTTTTTGCAGGGTCTGCGCGGCGGCCAGGCGTACCTTGGGGTCGGCGGCGAGCAGTTGCAGGCTGGCCTGTACGTTGTCGATCAGACCGCGCAGGCGGTTGTTCAGGCGCACGGTCTTGGTTTCACCGTTGACCGTCAGTTGGCCTTGTTGCAGCGCGTCCACCAGCTCGATGCGCGCCGGGTCGGGCTGGGCGGCCCAGTCCTGCAGCAGTTTGGCTTGTTGCGTCGGGTTGGCGGCGAGGAAGTCTTCGGCGTCGCCGGCGTGTGCGGCAACAGGCAGCAACAGCAAGGCCGTGAGGATCAAGCGGTAGAGGGCAGTGGGCATAACAAAATGTCCTGAGCATGCACGGGTCGGCTTTATGTGGGAGGGAGCTTGCTCCCGATAGCGCTGGGTCAGGCAATGCATGTACTGACTGATCCACCGCTATCGGGGGCAAGCCCCCTCCCACATGGGTCCGTGGCGGGGCTTAGTTACTTTTCACGGCGTAATCAGGTTTTTTGTCATTGCCAGGAATGTACGGGCTCCATGGCTGTGCGCGGATCGGTTCCTGGGTCTGCCACACCACCGAGAACTGCCCGTCGGCCTGGATCTCACCGATCATTACCGGCTTGTGCAGGTGGTGGTTGGTCTTGTCCATGGTCAGGGTGAAACCCGACGGCGCGGCGAAGGTCTGGCCGGCGAGGGCTTCACGCACTTTGTCGACGTCGGTGGACTTGGCCTTCTCCGCCGCCTGCGCCCACATATGAATGCCCACGTAGGTGGCTTCCATCGGGTCGTTGGTCACGGCTTTGTCCGCGCCCGGCAGGTTGTGTTTCTTGGCGTAGGCTTTCCAGTCGGCGACGAATTTGGTGTTCACCGGGTTCTCTACCGACTGGAAGTAGTTCCAGGCGGCGAGGTTGCCCACCAGCGGCTTGGTGTCGATGCCGCGCAGTTCTTCTTCGCCCACCGAGAACGCCACCACCGGTACGTCGGTGGCTTTGAGGCCCTGGTTGGCCAGCTCTTTGTAGAACGGCACATTGGAGTCGCCGTTCACGGTGGAGATCACCGCGGTCTTGCCGCCCGCCGAGAATTTCTTGATGTTGGCGACGATGGTCTGGTAATCGGCGTGGCCGAACGGGGTGTAGACCTCTTCGATGTCTTTATCCGCGACGCCTTTGGAATGCAGGAACGAACGCAGGATCTTGTTGGTGGTGCGCGGGTACACGTAGTCGGTGCCCAGCAGGAAGAAGCGCTTGGCGCTGCCGCCTTCTTCGCTCATCAGGTATTCCACCGCCGGGATCGCCTGCTGGTTTGGCGCTGCACCGGTATAGAACACGTTCGGCGACATCTCTTCGCCTTCGTATTGCACTGGGTAGAACAGCAGGCCGTTGAGTTCTTCGAACACCGGCAACACCGATTTGCGCGACACCGAGGTCCAGCAGCCGAACACCACGGCGACCTTGTCCTGGGTCAGCAACTGCCGGCTTTTTTCCGCGAACAGCGGCCAGTTCGACGCCGGGTCTACCACCACCGGTTCCAGCATCTTGCCGTTCACACCGCCCTTGGCGTTGATCTCGTCGATGGTCATCAGCGCCATGTCTTTGAGCGAGGTTTCGGAGATGGCCATGGTGCCGGACAACGAATGCAGGATGCCGACCTTGATGGTCTCGGCGGCCTGCACAGTCCAGGTCATGCCCATGGCGACAATCGATGCCGATAGGGTGAAAGCCTTGAGCAAACTACGACGCTTCATGGTGCGATCTCCGGGGATTTGATTTTTTTAGTGGCA
This sequence comes from Pseudomonas veronii, assembly GCF_001439695.1. Taxonomy (GTDB): domain Bacteria; phylum Pseudomonadota; class Gammaproteobacteria; order Pseudomonadales; family Pseudomonadaceae; genus Aquipseudomonas; species Aquipseudomonas veronii. The sequence continues at coordinate 19,519 of NZ_JYLL01000047.1, read as the reverse complement.
GAGTTGGAAGCTGAAGAGTGCATAGCAAGGCCTGTGCCTAAGGCCCGAAACCTCCACTTAAATCGTCACGCTGGGTGTCGCGGGCAAGCCTGGTGCACCGCTTTGGCTCGCGGTCGCAGGGTCGTGCAGGCGGGAGCCCCGAAAGAGGGCATGGAGATGCGGTGCCACGCTGCTGTCTGGGTCTTCCGGGATTCGCGCTTTGCATTCAATACACGGGAGAGCCACTGCATCGATGCGCGCTTTGACATGCTCGCGAAACGCGATGCAGTAATGGCCTCACTGGCGTGTGCGATTGGGTGTTTGTGACAGTACTTTTCGTACAGGACCTAAATAAGTCATACCTATCTACCGTCTCTGAACGAGCGGTGTACTCCATCTTTGAAGGGGTGCGTCACGGCGATTATTTGCCAGGACGCACGCTTTCTTCGATGAGGTGAAACATGAATGACTTTACGGAACTGCCGCAACAAACCCCTGGACATATACCGGTCCTTCCGGCGCTCAGCCCGTTGTTTATGTCGGCCGACGATGCCGCCCGTTGGGCTTATGAGCGGATCGACTACTCGGTGGCCGACAAGGAATACGGGGGTGCCATTCTTAAACAAGGCAACCGCTACTTCGCCACGACGCCAATCGCTGACCAGCAGTTGACCTTCGATCATCGGATCTTGCTGGCCACGGATGCCGACGACAACTTCATCGCGCCCAACGGCTACAGTTGCGAGGCGCTTTACCATTCTCACCCGCCGAACCTGGAGCAGGTGAAAGCGAGAAACCCCGGGATTAGCGATGATCATGCTTCGATGATGATCAGTTTTTTTTCGCCTGCGGACCTGAGTTTTATCATTGAGCACCGCAGCTCGGTGCGCGCTCATTATTTGTGCGGCCCCGAGGGCTCGCTGCTTAAGTACACAACCTCGGGTTCGGCGGCGGAGGTCCTGCTGAGAAAGCGCCTTCTCGGCGAGGAGCCGTTCCCGGCTTCTGCGGATCGGGAGTCATTGATCTGGATGACCGCCGATGCCGGCGACCTGCGGGTAGTGGTGCCCAACCGTCAATGGGGAGGCGTGCGTGGGCAGATGAAGCGGGGCTGGAGAGTCAATGCCGCCGTGACGCAAGTGACCCAGGAGCAGCCATTTTTCACCCAGGTATTCGCACAGCCTGAATTGGCCGTGATGGCGGCCCTAGCCCTGTCGGCGTCGGCGGCTGGCGAGTATGCCTTCGGGTTTGTACTGAAACACACCCAAAGCGAAAGTTACATCGCGACCTACCCCGAGCTCGCGCCCAGGGCATTGTTCTCTGCCGCCGGGCTCTTCCCCGAGCAAGCCTCCGGCAAACTGAAGCTGCCCTCCAACTTTCGGCTCGAAGCCCTCTACTACCGCTCTAAAGCCACGCCAACGGACATCCCCGAAAACGAGTCCTGGTTGTATGCCACATTCCCGACCCCTGCGGAGCTGGTGGCGGCCATCGTGCAGTCAGAAGCGACCCGGGACATACAGAACAAAAGCCGAGGTTTGCGCCTTTACATCGAAACCTCGGATGACGCACTGCTTGAACTCAAGGTGCCAGCGCCCAGTGATGCCGGCGCGCTGGTCAACACCGGCGACGATGGCGTGCTCGGTGACAATGGCGCCCAGGCCGCGCTGAAGGCCGGCAGCCTCAGCCCGCGTGACTATGTGCGCCGGGTGATTGCCGCGACGTCGGTGTCAGTGGTCCAGGCCGGCTTGCTCTGGCGTGTCGTCGGCCCGCTGGACAACCGTTCGGCGGTGTTGAACGGTTTCTATCCGGCGGTATTGAGCCCGCCCTTTATTTCTGCCCACGACGCAGCGGTGTATGCCCACGAGCAGATCGGCTCACGACGTGAGCGAACCTACGGCGGCTATGTACTCAAGGACAAAGAAGGCCGCTTCTTTATCACCCAGCCCCTGGCCAGCGACGCCAACCCGTTTGCCCTCAGGCTGTTTTTTCCGACGGAGCTACCCGGTCCGTTGATCCCTCCCGAGGCTTACGCGATTCACGGCCGCTACGGCTCCCACCCGGCGCTGTCGATGGTCGACCCCGGCTGGGTCAATCAGCGCAACTGGACGCGCGAAGACGCCCTCATCAACCTGCAGATTTTTGGCACCGCCCAAATCTACGATGTGATCCAGTCGGGGCGCCCGGCGTATATGTCGGCTGCCGAGGACTGCCTGCTGGCGTACACCCCGAGCGGCTCCACGCATGAGGCATTGGTGTCTGCCGGCGCTGCGCCGCAACCGGCCGGCAGCGTGCTGCAAAAACGTTTGGACAGCGGTCTGTTCAAACCCGCGCTGTGGGTCACCCGGTTGGCTGAGGCGGGTGACTTGCGGGTGATCCAAGGCAATGTGTTATGGGGCCCGCGTTCGCCGATCTACAAAGACTGGACGCCCTCTTTCGAGTACGCGCCCAGAACCGGCGCTCCCGACTATGTGACCTATGGCGCGCTGTTCGGCACGGCAGACGAAGCCGCCCGCGATCTGCATGCGCGGGTCCATGGGCGCAACCTGCCGGAGCAGGCGTACTTTGCGTTTATCCTCAAGCACCGGGACAAGGCGTTGTACCTGGCCACCGAGGTGGTGGGCGTCAATGAACGGGTCAAGCTGTTCAATCTCAACAGCGTGTTTGCGCCGACAGAAGACAATGACTATCGGTTTCCCGCTGGGTTTTCGCTCTGCGGGCTGTTTCGTTCGCAGCTATGGCAACCGACCGGGCTGTCGCCATCCAGTGCCTGGCTGACCCGCTATTTTGTGATGCCGATGGTGTTGTACGAGGCGCTGTACGAGAGCCAGCGCAGAGGGGTGAAGTACAACGGCGGTAGAAACCTGCCGGTGTACTTTTCAACGCAGGAGGGAGCCCTGTTGAGATTCGTCGCGCTGCCATTTCGCGTGGGCGGCGGCGGGCCGGTGGAAAGTGCCTTTGAACAGGCCGCCAGCGCATTGGCCTCCGGTGAAAAGACGACGCAGACCTTTGTCAGGGAGTGGGCCAACAGCGGCGAGCTCTACGTGGTGCGTACCAGCCAATGCTGGGACCAGCAAGGGCGGGTGTCGCGCACCTGGACGGGTTACGAACACCTGACCCGCCGTCGCGTGGGGCCCGCGTTTGCCAACCCGGACGATGCGGCACGGTATGCCGCGGGCATTGTCGGTGAGGGCCGGCGTCGCACCTATGGCGGCGTCCTGCTCAGGCTGCCCGATGGTGTGTTCGTCGCGACTGATCCGCTGGTGGTGCCGCCCCAGGGCTTTGCGCTGAACTGGATTTATCCCGACCCGGCGATCGCGCAAGGGCTGTACCCGCCGGGAAGTATCATCGTCGCGCGTTACCGCTCGGTGCTCAAGCAAGAGACACAGATACTGTTGTCGGCCACGCAAAAGGCGGTCTACCAGAGCATGTTGCCCACGAGCGTGCTGTCGAACCTGCTGTTCCGTGAAGTCCACATCAAGCGCGAATATGTGTTTGGCCCCGAGGGGGGCATCCTGCGTTATCAACTGACGGGGTCGGCGGAGGAGGAGGCGCTCAAGCTGACGTTGGCGCCGTTGAACCTGGTCAGGGGGGATGTGGCCGACAATGAAGTCGAACGGCAACTGCGCAGCGGAGCGCTGCTCCCGGTCGACTTCGTCACGCAGGTGGCGAAGGCCGGCGATCTGCGGGTGGTCAACGGCAACCGCCTGTGGGGCCACCCGCGACGGTTGAGCGGGCCGTTCGTGCCGGACTTGGCCGAGGTCGCGGCGCTGGCGATCAAGCAGGTGTTTGCCGATGCGCCGTGCGGTCCGCTCTTTACCCAGGCTTACGACGCCGTGCGTCATGTGCAGCGAGTGTCGTCGCCCCAGGCACAGGTGCAGTTCGGTTATGTACTCAAGGATGCGCGGAAAAACCTGTACATGACGACCTTGCCGTTGGTGCGCGCCGATTACACGCGTTTCGAACAGGTCTTCGTCGATGGCCTGTTGCCCCAGGGGTATACGCTGGATGGCTTGTATCTGTGCGCCTCCACCGTGGCGATTGCGCCGGCGAGCGATGACATGGCGCTGAGTTTTTTCTCGCCCCAGGTACTGGCCGGCGCGGTCAATTTTCTCAGCAACCTGGCCGGCAACGGTGCCCTGCCGCTCTACCTGCTGTGCGCCGACGGCGCGCTGCTGAGGTATTCCTTGCGAAGGCACGAGCGGCAAGCGCTGAGCAGCGAGGCCCGAACGCTCGGACCGCAGTTGCTCGAAGGCGCCTCCAGCGTCGCCGACTACGTGCGCGGGCTCGCGACCAAGGGCGACTTGTATGTGCGTGTCAGGAGCACGGTGTGGGGCAAGGAACAAAGCGTCACCGCGCAGTGGCAACCCAAGGCCGCGCCCTGGCCCGCCCAGGACAACCCACACTTCCTGTCCTTTTGCGGGCCGCTGTTCGGTCATGCCGACGACGCCGCGCGCTGGGCCGAAAAACAACTGGGCGGTTTCAAGGGCCGCGAATACCTCGGCGCCGTGCTGGCGCCGCCAAAGGCGCGGGGGCTCGTGGCGCTTGAGCCGGTGGAGGATCACCGTGCGTGGTTGGTGGACACGATTTCACAGCTGTTCTGGTTCGGTCATCTCGGCTTTGATATCACCCCCGATCACCCGCTGTTCTTCTACACCATCAAAGCGCTCCAGGCGTTTTACAAAGTCATCCCTTTGGGCCTGAATCTATCGTCGCTGGATCAGCGGTTGCTGGACAATTTTGCCGACAAAAATGATCTGCGCCTGTACCTGGACATCATCCGCAGTAACCGTCCGGTCGCCGAGAGTGTCTACCTGGCGTGTCGCGGCGGTGCGCTCCTGAAGTATGTGCCGGGTTTCACGGCGGACGAGACGCGACTGCTGAGTGTCGACTCGTCGCCTTCGCCCAGCGTGCTGGTCAGCGGCTTGCGCGCGGCCGGCACGTTGAGTGTGTTGGAAACCGACACCTTCTGGACGCGACCGGGGGCGCTGGGGGCGGAATGGCAGGTCAAGGACGTACTCGCCGAGCCGGACCCGCAAGCCGTGCTGTACGGCCGGGACAAAGACGAACTCTGACAACGGCGCGGCGCTGACCAAGCCGGCCGCCGTGGATCGCCCGGTCCCCGGCGGCACTTGACCGGCACCCGGGCGTCAAACCCGCGAAGGCTGCGCAAACAGCCGCGACAGCAGCAGGCGATCGAGCGCCCACACGACGATCAGCGACGCGCCCACCAACGGGAAGGCGATCGCCAGCCCGAGCATGATCACCATCGCGGTTTTCCACTTCGGCAGGTCATGACGCAACGGCGGCACTCCGAGGCCGCCCACCGGCCGCCGTTTCCACCAGATCACCACGCCGCTGACGGCACTGAGCAGGATCATCAGGCAGATCAGCAGCACGATCAGTTGATTCACCCAGCCGAACATCTTGCCCTCGTGCAACATCACGCCGGTCTCGGTCGCCCGCGCCACGCCGTTGTAGTGTTCCCAGCGCACATCGGCGAGGACCTTGCCGGTGTACTGGTCCACATGCAGGGTGGCGTCATTGCGCGGGTCGTTGGCGAACACCGAGACAGTGAATACGCCCTCGGCGGTGGTGGGCGGGGTGATGCTGTAGCCGGGCTCGACCTTGCGCGAGGTGGCCAGGTCGACCACCTGTTGCAGGCTGATGGTGGGCGCGGCGGGGGCGGCATGCATCGCGCCGTGGTTCATGTGTTCGGCATGGTCGCCGGACACCGGCATCGGTGTGTTTTCCATGGCCCAGGGCACGGTCTGTTGCGTCGCGGTGTTGAGCACGCGCGCCTGTTGATCGGAGGTCGGCACGTTGTTCCACATCGCCGCCGGGAAGCGGTTCCACAGGTCGGCGTATTGCTTGCCCCAAAAGCCGGTCCAGGCCATGCCGCTGAGCAGCATCACCAGCAACAACGCCGCGCCCCAGAAACCGGTGACGACATGCAGGTCGCGCCAGAACACACGGCCACGGGTGTTGAAGCGCGGCCACAGCACCCCGGACGATGACTTGCCGCGTGGCCACCACAAGTACATGCCTGAGATCACCAGCATCACGCCCCAACCGGCAGCGAGCTCGACCAGGCGGTCACCCACGGTGCCTATCATCAACTCGCCGTGCAGGGCGCGTGCGATGGCTTGCAGGTTGTTTTTCGCGTCCTGCGTGCCGAGCACGGTGCCGCGATACGGGTCGACGAACACCGTCATTTCGCGGCCGCCGTCGTGCATGACGAACTGTGCGCTGCTGGTGGCGTCGGCCGGTGGCAAGTATTTGCTGAGCGTGCCCTGGGGGTAGGCGGCCTTGGCGCGTTGCAGTTGCTCGTCGGCGCTCAGTGCGCGTTCGGCGGCGGGGACGGTGAGCAGGTGGCCGTACATCAGCGGGTCGAGCTGGGGCTTGAACAGGTAGATGATGCCGGTCAGGGCCAGCAGCACCATGAAGGGGGCGACAAACAGCCCGGCGTAGAAGTGCCAACGCCAGGCCAGGTTGTAGAAGGAGATTTTTTGTGTGCTCATCAGGGGGGGCTCCGCAAGGTTTTGTTTTTTTGGGGGCAGTTACACCGCCATCGGGGGCAAGCCCCCTCCCACAGTTGGCATGCATTCCAAGTGTGGGAGGGGCGGTGCGACGATTCGACTTGCCCCGATGTTTTAGAAGCTCATGTCGACCTTGGTCCAGAGCGTGCGCCCCGGCTCCTTGATGGCCTGCGGATCGTTGGCCGGGTAGCCGAACCCGGCGTTGCCGGCCAGGTTCAAGTGCTCGGCGTAGGCTTTGCCGAACAGGTTGTCGACGCCGGTACTGACCTTGAAGTTTTTATTGATGCGGTACGCCGCGTTCAGCGAGAACACGCCAAAGCCGCCGCTCTTGTCGTAGTCCTTGCCGACCACGTTGCCTTTGTTCTGGTCGATGCGGTTTTGCGCGGCGACCACTCGCCACAGGGCGCCGGCGCTCCAGTCGTCCTCGCTGTAGGTCAGGCCCAGGCGCGCATCCAGCGGCGGCATTTGCGGCAGGGGCTTGCCGTCGCTGCTGTTCTTGCCCCAGGCGTAGGCGAGGGTGGCGTCGGCCTTCCAGTTTTGGGTCAGCTTGTACGCCGCGCCCAGTTCGCCGCCCATGATCCGTGCGTCGACGTTGCGCGCCTGGGACGTGGTGCCCATCATTCCGGTCCGGTAGTCGAACAGGATGAAGTCGCGTACCTGCCCGACGTAACCCGAGGCCCAGGCTTCGAGGTCGGCGGTCTTGTATTGCGCGCCGAAGTCGAGCTGGGTGGTTTTTTCCGGTTTCACGCCATCGAACGCGTTGACCGAACCGGCCGCGCCGGTGTTGGGGGAAAACAGTTCCCAGTAGTCCGGGAAGCGTTCGGCGTGGCCCAGCCCGGCGTAGAGCGTGGTCGGGGTGTCTGCCAGGTCGTGCTCGTAACGCATGAAGCCCGAGGGCAGGGTGTCGGCGCGGGTGTCGTCGGCGGTCGGGTTGGCGCGTGCCGACATGCCTGAGCCGATGGTCTGGCGGAAGTCTCGGGCCGAGGCGCGGTCCAGGCGCGCGCCGGTGATCAGGCGGTCGCGGTCGGCGGCGTACCAGGTCAGCTCGCCGAATACGCCGTAGTTATGGAAGTTGGCGTCTTTGTTGCGCGGCAAATCCTTGTAGGTGTCGACGCCCATGCTGCTGCGCTGGCGGTGTTCGTTGGTCTGCGCATCCAGACCGCCGATCAGTTGCAGGTCGGCCCAGCGCCAGGTCGCCTTGATCCGCGCGCCGAGGGTGCGGCGGTCGACGTTGGAGGCCATGGGGCCTGCCATCATCCCGGTGCCCGACGGGACGCGCAGGCTGTAGTTGTCCATGACGTGGTCGGCGTAGTTGTAGTAGACCTGGGCCTCGACCTTGTCCAGCACCTCACCGATATTGGATTTTTCGAAGCGCAGCCCCAGGCTTTCGCGCAGGAACTGCGAGCCGTCCATGCCGCGCCCGGCGTAGCGCGCCTCGCCATCGCCGCGGCCGGCGGTGAGTTCGAGCAGGGTGTCGGCGTCGGGGGTGAAACCGACCGCGACGTCACCGTTCCACTTGTCGTAGCGCGAGGCGACGGTGTCGTTGTTGCCGTCCTTGTAGTCGTCGGCGTGTGCCTGGTTGCCGATCACCCGCACGTAACCCAGGGGCCCGCCGGCAGCGGCGTCGATGACTTTGTCGAAGCGCCCGTTGGAGCCGGCCAGCACGCTGGCGTTGAGCCGCGTGCCCAGTTCGCCGAAATGCTCGGGCTCGCGCTCGAACAGGATGGTGCCGGCCGACGCGCCCGGGCCCCAGAGCACGGTTTGCGGGCCTTTGATCACGGTGAGTGTGTCGTAGGTTTCCGGGGAAATGTACGAGGTGGGCGCGTCCATCCGGCCCGGGCAGGCGCCGAGCATCATGCTGCCGTTGGTGAGGATGTTCAGGCGCGAGCCGAACATGCCGCGCAGCACCGGGTCGCCGTTGGTGCCGCCGTTGCGCACCAGGGCGAAGCCGGGGATGGTCTTGAGATAGTCGCCGCCGTCGCTGGCGGGCACCGGCTGGCGCGGGTCTTTCGGGTTGGTGACCACGGTCAGCGGCGAGCTGGGGGCGATCGCGGTGATCACGGTGGGGCTCAGTTCGTGCTCGGCGTGCTCATCGGTATCGGCATGGGCCTGTGGCATCAAGAGCGCGCCGCACAGAACGGCGAACACGGGAGTGCTTCCCAAACGGGTGTCAGCAGAAAACCTGGACATGAAAAATTCCATCTATCAATCGTAAACAACACGGCCAGCAGCCTGTGGCTGTCTGTCTAACGTCGGCCGGGGTGAAGTAACGGTGTCAAGTGCTTACGCGGCGATGGGTGGGGCACGGCTGCGCGCGCCGGGGAAAATGCTCTGCCGGGCATGGCCCAGGCGCGGTGAGGGGATGAGGGCGTTGGCCGGCGATGGGGCGCCGAGGGTGAGGTAGGACACGCTGCCGGGCAGTGCCGGGCAACTGAAGAGCAGGCTGCAATAGCCGCACTTTTCCCAGAGGACGTGGTGTTCGTCGGGGGCTTGTTTTTGAGGCGGACGGTGTTGCGGTTCGCCGTGGCACTCGGGCATGTCCATGGACATGCTCATGCTCATGGACATACCGGCGTGCTGATTCATCGGCATCGCTTGGGAAATCAGCGGACCGATAAAGATCATCAGCATGGCGAACAGGCTGATCCAACTGCCGCGCTTAAGGCTCACGGGCCTGCGGCGCGGCGCGGACAACCTGGCGCGAGGGGCGCCCATCAAGTGTTGGCCTACTCGCCGTGTTTATGCTCGTGGGGCGCCATCGGCGGGACTTTCTGCACGGACACTTGCACCTCGACGTCCCCGGCTTTTTCGAAGGTCAGGGTCAGTGGGAAGTGCTTGCCGTCGGCCAGTACGCTGCGGTCTTTGAGGTCCAGCAACATCACGTGATAGGCCATGGGCGCGAAGGTCAAGTCACCCTTGGCCGGCACGGCAACGCTGGGCACTTGTTGCATCTTCATCAATGCGCCTTGCATCACATGCTCATGCAGTTCGGCTTTGTCCGCCACCGGCGTCTTGGCGCTGAGCAGGCGGTCCGGGGTTTCGCCGGTATTGTGAACCACAAAGTAGGCCGCGACGGTCGGCGCGTTGGGGGGCAATTCCTGGGACCAGGGATCGCTGACCAGCAGGTCGCCGGCCTTGAAGTCGTCGGCATTGGCAGCACTGAACACCGGCAGCAGCAATGCGGCCAGAAGCAGGGAAGATTTGAGCATGGCAGTTCTCCAGAACGGTTCTAAACGCAGTTCACTTGCGAAGACCATCAGACCGTTGGAGAGGCGCGCGGGTTAAGGCTCGGCCATTGCTGGCGCGGCGTCGGGGACTGCAATGACGGTGGCGGCAGGCTCTGCGCCGCCTCGAACCGCGTGACATACAACTGCGGCACATGCCCCGGCAACGCCACCAACGGCGCCGAGCCCGAGCAACACCAGCAATGCTGCATGGCGGAATGATCGTCCTGCGCCGGTGCCGGAATGTCCAACTTGCCCAGGGCAACGGTTTTCAGGCTGGCGCCATTGGACGAACAGAAACTGCCCCACAACAGTTGCTGCGCGGGGTCCTTGGACTGCTGCATCGCCCCGGCCAGCGGCATGGCAAAGGCGTTGAACAGCACTGCAAAGCAGGCGATCCAGACGATTGCAAAGCGTTGACGGGCCATGGCGGACAATCCGTAGGGTTAAACGATCAGGCGGGTATTTAGCCTGATCGGGGGGGATAAGTAAAAAGTGGCGGTGTGGTTTGGTGTCGCAGTGTGTCAGAGCGCGGTGGCGTGAAGTTTGAGCCCCAGTGCTCTCATGACCTTCATGATAGTCGCGAACTCGGGATTGCCAGTGCTGGAGAGGGCTTTGTACAAACTTTCTCGTCCTAGGCCGGCGTCGCGAGCGACTTGGGTCATGCCTTGGGCGCGAGCGATATCGTTCAACGCTGTGCGAATCAACAGACCGTCGCCAGCATCTTCTTCAAAGCAAGCATCCAGATAGGCGGCCATCTCAAAAGGAGTCTTAAGGTATTTTGCGGCATCGAAACGGGTAAAGGATTCGCTCATAAGTCACTCCTTGCGGCCAAGATTTTTTGCCATGTGTATTGCACGCTGGATGTCTCGCTTTGTGTTGATTTGTCGCGGCCCATCAGCAGCAGATAAACCACCTTGTCTCGGAGAGTGAAGTAAACCCGATACCCGGGGCCTTGGTGGATTCGCATTTCGCAAACGCCCTCTCCTACAGCCTCACAGTCGCCGAAGTTTCCTGCTTGCGCCATGCGCAGCCTTGTCACAATGCGTACTTTTGCGAGCGGATCGCGCATTGCTTCGAGCCATTTGACAAACTCAACGGATTCTTCGAACTCAATCATCGCAAATCGTATTTCTTGGGATACAGGATGGCAAGTTGCGACGCGCTGCAACTGCAGTGCATCCCCATCGCGGAAGCGGGTGCAAAACCGCGAGAGGGGAGGTTAGGGCGGGAGCTTTTGGCTGAACTAGCCGGCTGGTTCGGAGTTGGTCGTAAGGTGAATCGTCTTTCTGCTGGGTAAACCAAACAGTGGGTGTTTTGGCTAGGTCTTCGTACAAACAGAAACGTGCGACACCTTGTTTGAGGTTGCTGGTCGCAAACGTGATCGCTAGTCTGCGGACATCGATGCAAACTCAGCGATCATGCGACTGCTACGCCGTTGAACGGGAGCAAGTTCCCACATTGGCGAGGTGTCGTTTAGCGAGACGATATTGCCTGTAGCACCGCAGCCACGGCTGTAAATTCTCGATCCGCCGTAGCCAACACCGGCCGCCTCAACACCAACACCGGCACCCCTCGCTCGCGCGCCACTTCCAGCTTCGGTTCGGTGGCGGTGCTGCCACTGTTCTTGCTGATCAGCACATCGATCTTTTGTCGTTCGAACAACGCACGCTCGTTTTCGATCAGAAACGGCCCACGCGCGCCGATGACTTCGCAGCGTTCATTGCCCGGATACACCTCCAACGCGCGCAGTGTCCAGAATTGCTCCTGCGGGATCTCATCAAGATGCTGCAACGGCTCGCGGCCCAAGGTGAACAGCGGGCGCTTGAAGGGTTTCAGGGCCTCGATCAGCTCGGCCCAGTCAGCGACTTCGCGCCAGTCATCCCCCGCTTGCGGTCGCCATGCCGGGCGGCGCAGGGCCCAACACGGCACACCGCACAACCGTGCTGCCTGGGCGGCGTTGTGGCTGATCTGTGCCGCATACGGGTGGGTGGCGTCGAGGATCAGGCCGATGTGTTCGTCGCGCACGAACTGCGCCAACCCTTCAACCCCGCCGTAGCCACCGACACGCACCTGGCAGGTGAGGTCGGTCGGCACGCGGCCCACACCGGCCAGACTGTAGATATGTTCGGGGCCGAGGGTGCGGGCGATGGCGAGGGCTTCGGTGACGCCGCCCAGTAGCAGGATCGGTTTCATAGGGGCTTGATCACGTCCAGCAGGGTGATCGGCAGCGCCTGGCGCCAGGTGTCGAATTCACCGAGCGGCTGGGCCTGGGCCACGTGGAGGCGGGTCAGTTCGCCGCCGTGTCGGGCGCGCCAGGCCATCAGGGTCATTTCGCTTTGCAGGGTCACGGCGTTGGCGACCAGGCGGCCACCGGGGCGCAGGTGCTGCCAGCAGGTCTCGAGCACGCCGTCGCGGGTGACGCCGCCGCCGATGAAGATCGCGTCGGGCGTTTCCAGGCCGCCGAGGGCCGCGGGTGCGGTGCCGCGCACCAGTTGCAGGCCGGGCACGCCGAGGGCGTCGCGGTTATGTTCGATCAGGCCTTGGCGGCCGGCATCGGCTTCAATCGCCAAGGCGCGGCAGCTCGGGTGGGCGCGCATCCACTCGATGCCGATGGAGCCGCTGCCCGCGCCCACGTCCCAGAGCAATTCGCCGGGCAGTGGCGCCAGGCGGGCCAGGGTCATGGCGCGCACGTCGCGCTTGGTCAGTTGGCCGTCGTGTTTGAATGCCACATCCGGCAGGCCGGCGAGGCGCGACAGGCGTGGGGCATCGGCGTCGGCCAGGCAGTCGATGGCGACCAGGTTCAGATCGGCGACCGCGGCGTGCGGCCAAGCGTGGGCCACGCCATCGACACGCCGCTCAGCCGCGCCGCCCAGGTGTTCAAAGACGCTGAGGCGGCTCGGCCCAAAGCCGGATTCAGCCAACAGCGCGGCAATCGCGGCAGGGCTCTGCCCGTCATTGCTCAACACCAGCAAGCGCACGCCGCTGGCCAGATGTGCATTCAACGCCGCCAAGGGCCGGGCCACCACCGATAACGTCATCACGTCCTGCAACGCCCAGCCCAAACGCGCCGCCGCCAGCGACACAGAGGAGGGCGCCGGCAAAATCAGCATCTCTTCAGCCGGCACCTGCCGCGCCAGGCTGGCGCCGACGCCATAGAACATCGGGTCGCCGCTGGCCAGCACGCACACCGGTTCACCGCGTCGCGCCAATAGCGGCGCCAGGGAAAACGGGCTCGGCCACAACTGGCGTTCGCCGCGCACGCACACCGGCAACAGGTCCAATTGGCGCTGGCCACCGATGATCCGCGCGGCACGCAATACGGCGTGCCGGGCGTTTCTGCCGAGCCCTTTGAAGCCGTCTTCACCGATGCCTATTACCGTCAGCCAGGGCGACATATGAATTCCTTGAACGACATCCGACGGGCAGGCTTTTCATGCCGTCGGACAAAGCAGGCATAATACCGCGCCTTGACCCGCGAACCGGTAGCCCCGTGAACCCAATCCCTGCTCTGAACACCTTGCGCCCCTCGGCTTGCCCGGGGTTGCTGCGTATCGTCCAGGCGTTGGACGGCGGCATCTGCCGGATCAAACTGGCCGGCGGCGCGATCAGCGCCGCACAAGCCCATGCCGTGGCGGACGCGGCCCAGGCCTATGCGGGCGGGGTGATCGAGGCGACCAACCGCGCCAACCTGCAGATCCGCGGGATCGGTGCCGAGCAGCAGGCTTTGATCGCGATGCTCCTTGCCGCAGGCCTCGGCCCCAGCACCGCCGCCGGTGACGACGTGCGCAACCTGATGCTCAGCCCCAGCGCCGGTATCGACCCGCAGATGCTGTTCGATACGCGCCCGCTGGCCGACCAGATCCTCGCCACCCTGCAAAACCACACGCGCTTTCACGAGCTGTCGGCCAAGTTCGCGGTGCAACTGGATGGCGGTGAAGCCCTGGCGATGCTCGAACATCACCATGACCTGTGGCTGTCGGCCTTTGAGCAAGGCGGCGAAACACTGCTCGCGTTCGGCCTGGCCGGCTGCCCGGGGTTGGATGCGCCGTTGGCGGCCGTGCGCTTGGAGCAGGGGCATGCCTTGGTGGTGGCGGTGTTGGAACGGTTTCTGGACCTGGCCACGCCGGCGCAAACACGCATGCGTCATCTGCCTGTGGATAACTTCCTGGTCGGGCTGGACCTGCCGTTATTGCCGGTCGATGGCTTCAAGCGCCCGGCCAGCGGGGCGTGGCTGCACCTGGGAAGTTATCCACAGCGTCAGCACGGTCGGGTCTACGTGACCGCCGTGACGCCGCTGGGTCGACTCGACGCCTCCATGCTCAAGGGCGCAGCGCAACTCGCCGATGAGTATGGCGACGGCACGCTGCGCTTTACCCCCTGGCAAGGCCTGCTGCTGCCCAACGCCAAATGCCAGGATGCCGCCGCGATCACCGCGCGCCTGGAACAACTGGGCTTCCTCTGCTCGGCCGACCAGCCGCTGGCGCAGCTGATCGCCTGCACCGGCTCCAGCGGCTGCGGCAAAGGCCTGGCCGATACCAAGGCCGACGCGATGCAACTGGCCGCGCTGCGCCCCGGCCACGCGGTACATCTGTCTGGCTGCGCGCGTTCCTGCGCCGCCGCGCACATCGCGCCGGTGACCTTGCTGGCGGTCAGCCCCGGCCATTACGACGTCTATTTTCGCGAAGCAGCCCAGCCCGGTTTCGGCCGGCTGCACGCGCGCACTCTTTCTATTGAAGCGGCGGGCGCCCTGCTGCGCGCTCACCCACGGAGCAACACCGATGATTGATTACATCCGCGACGGTCAGGAGATCTATCGCAACTCCTTCGCCATTATTCGCGCGGAAGCCAGGTTGGAGCGCATCCCGGCCGACCTGGAAAAACTCGCGGTGCGCGTGATTCATGCCTGCGGCATGGTCGAGGCGATCGACGGCCTGCAGTTCTCCGCAGGCGCAGGCAAGGCCGGGCGCGAGGCGCTGGCCGCCGGTGCGCCGATTCTGTGCGATGCGCGGATGGTGTCCGAAGGCGTGACCCGTGCGCGGCTACCGGCCAACAACGAAGTGATCTGTACCCTGCGCGACGAACGCGTGCCGGCGTTGGCGCAGAAGCTGGGCAACACCCGCTCCGCCGCCGCCCTGGAACTGTGGCGCCCGCACCTGGCCGGCAGTGTGGTGGTGATCGGCAATGCGCCGACCGCCTTGTTCTACCTGCTGGAAATGCTCGACGCCGGCGCGCCGAAACCGGCGTTGATCCTTGGCTTCCCGGTGGGCTTCGTCGGCGCCGCCGAATCCAAGGCGATGCTGGCCGCCGACAGCCGTGGCGTGCCGTTCGTGATCATGCAGGGCCGCCTGGGCGGCAGTGCGATGGCGGCCGCGGCGGTCAATGCCCTGGCCACGGAGGTCGAATAATGCCGGCACGTGGACGTTTGATCGGCCTGGGCGTCGGCCCCGGCGACCCGGAACTGATCACCCTCAAGGCCCTGCGCCTGCTGCGCGAATCGCCGGTGGTGGCGTACTTCGTGGCCAAGGGCAAAAAGGGCAACGCCTTCGGCATCATCGAAGACCACCTGGTGGCGCAGCAAACCCTGATGCCGCTGGTGTACCCGGTGACCACCGAAGCGTTGCCGGCGCCGCTGTCCTATGAACAGGTGATCAGCGATTTCTACGACAGCGCCAGCCAGGACGTCGCCGCGCACCTGGACGCCGGCCGCGATGTGGCGGTGATCTGTGAAGGCGACCCGTTCTTCTACGGCTCCTACATGTACCTGCATGACCGTCTGGCCGAGCGCTACGAAGCGCAGGTCATCCCCGGCGTGTGTTCGATGCTCGGTGGCGCCTCGGTGCTCGGCGCGCCGCTGGTGTATCGCAACCAGAGCCTGTCGGTGCTGTCGGGGGTGCTGCCCCATGAAGACCTCAAGCGTCGCCTGGCGGATGCCGATGCGGCGGTGATCATGAAGCTGGGGCGCAACTTCCCCAAGGTGCGCCAGGTGCTCGAAGAACTCGGCCTGGCCGAGCGTGCGCTGTATGTGGAGCGCGCGACCATGGCCAACCAGAAAATCGTCCCGCTGGATCAAGTCGAGCCGATGTCCTCACCGTATTTCTCGCTGATCATCGTGCCCGGTGAACGGTGGCAAGGTTGATGCGCCCGGCGATCGTCATCCTCGGGCAGGGCAGCCTGGCCACGGCGCGCAGGATTGCGCAGGTGTATCCGGGTGCGGTGATCCACGGCCTGCTGGGCCGGGTCGACGGCGCGGACCAGAGCTACCGCGAATTCGGCGCAACCCTGCGCCAGCTCTATCAGCAAGGCACGCCGCTGATCGCGCTGTGCGCCGCCGGTATCGTGATCCGCACCCTGGCGCCGCTGCTGCTGGAAAAAGGTGAAGAACCCGCCGTACTGGCCGTGGCCGAAGACGGCAGCGCGGTGGTGCCGTTGCTCGGTGGCCTGGGCGGGGTGAATGACATGGCGCGGGAGATTGCCGCGGCGTTGGGCGTGGCCGCCGCGATCACCACCAGTGGCGAGCTGCGTTTCGGCACGTGCCTGCTCAACCCTCCGGCCGGTTATCAACTGGCGGACCTGGAGCTGGGCAAGCGCTTCGTCAGCGACCTGCTTGCCGGCGAAAGCGTGCGTATCGAAGGCGCGGCGCCGTGGCTTGACCAGGCCAACCTGGCGCAGGACCGACAGGCGCGCCTGGCGATCCACGTAGGCAGCGCCGAGCGCGTACCGGCGGCCAACGAGTTGCTGATTTATCCACAGAGCGTGTGCGTCACCTGCAAGCCCGGCGCGCAATTGGCGCAGCGTGTGCGTGGCGCGTTGCATGCCTCGGGGATTGCCCTGCAGTCGCTGGCCTGCCTGTTGGCCAGCGATACCCAGATGGCCGAACCGTCGTTGCACGAAGCGGCGTTGGAGTTAGGCGTGCCGCTGCGTTTCGCCGAGGTGGAGCAAGCGGCGGACGTCGTTGTTTCGGTCGCCGAGCAGCCCTTGGACGTGTCCCAGGTCGGTCGCCCGCGTGGCCGCCTTGCGGTGATCGGCCTTGGCCCTGGCGCCGCCGACCTGATGGTGCCGGCGGTGAAGGCCGAACTGGCGCGCTGTACCGATGTGCTGGGGTACGAAACCTACGTCCGCATGGCCGGGCCGTTCCGCGACGATCAGGTGCAGCACTGCACCGACAACCGTGAAGAAATGCAGCGCGCCCGCCACGCTTTCGCGCTGGCCGCCCAAGGCCGTTCGGTGGTAGTGGTGTCGTCCGGCGACCCTGGTGTGTTCGCCATGGCGGCGGCGGTGATCGAGGCGCTGCACGAGTCCGACGACCCGGCCTGGCACCAGGTCGAGCTGGAAATCCTGCCGGGTGTTTCCGCGTCCCTGGCCACCGCGGCCCAGGCCGGCGCGCCGTTGGGGCACGACTTCTGCGTGATGTCGCTGTCGGACAACCTCAAGCCCTGGTCGATCATCGAGCAGCGCCTGGACCTCGCGTCCCAGGCCGACCTGGCCCTGGCGTTCTACAACCCGATCTCGCGTGCGCGGCCGTGGCAACTGGGGCGTGCCCTGGAGATTGTCGCGCAACACCGCAATGCCGCAACGCCGGTGGTGCTGGGCCGCGATATCGGGCGGCCGGGCCAGACCCTGCGCGTGACCACGCTGGGGCAACTGACCCCGGAACAGGTGGACATGCGGACCATGGTGCTGATCGGCTCGTCCACCACCTGCGCGTTCCCGCGCGCCGGCGGCGGTGAGTGGGTGTACACGCCGCGCTGGTATGGCGAAAAACCGGCCTCCTGAAAAGCGCCGCGCGAGCGCCGGAAAGCTCCGAATGACGCTGGGTGAACACCTGCCGTGATTCGGGGCTTTTTCTTTTTTTATCGATGAAATCCGGAACTGCCCGTGGGGCGCCCAACGAATGCTGGGCTGCGCTGCGCGAGCGCTGCCGGCAAGGGATGTTTGTCGTGTGGAAAGCCCGTCGGCGCCTGGACTAGTGTGGACACACGCCCCATGTGGGGTGCTTGTGGAGAACTGAAAATGGAGCGACATCACAGAAGGATCAACAGCACCAAGCGGCGCAAATTGATTGCCGCCTATAAGCTGCCCGGCGCGCCGGGGACGCACGCGGCTTTACCGCTGGATACCGAGGACGGCTGCAACGCGGCGGTGGTCAACAATGGCGTGATCTCGTTCGCCGACGGCCTGAGCGGCCTGAACCGCGAATACATCCGCAAAAGCTATCTGTTGGCCAGCAGCTACGTCAGCGATGTCTTGAAGATCAGTCGCGGCACGGAGGGCTGGTACGACGAATTTATCAAGGTGATGATCAGCCTGGGCTGGCTGCCGGTGCGCAGCCGGTTCGAGCGGGTCTCAAGCGCCGGCAAGGGGCTGACGGTGCAACTGGCGGCGCTGAATATCATCGCCACCCTGCTGGCCTCGACCTCACTGGCCGGGCCTCTGCTGACGGCGCTGCCGAAACTGGCCGCCGATGCGCTGGAAACATTGAAACAGATGCCGGCGTCATTCGAGCTGTTCAAGCGCAATAGCAGCGTGCATCAGGGGGGCGATTTTGGCTTGGCGTCCTGCGCCGAAACCGACGGCGAAGTCATGATGGTGCTGGTGACCTACAGCTCCCATGGCGTCAGCAAGCACGTGGGGCTGCCTTTTCTTGAGTGGGACAGTTCCTCGTTCGAGGCCTTCAGCGGGCAAACCTGCCTGGTGCTGAATACCTCGGTGGTCAACGAAAAAACCATCCAGTTGATGCGTGAGAGTGCGGGCGACAAGGTGCAACTGGCGATCGCCAAATACCGGATCTAAGGCACCAGGTAGCCGCGCACCCCGGTAAAGATGATTTGTGCGGCCAAGGCGCACACGAACAAGCCCATCAAGCGACTGACAATCTGCAAGCCCTGGTCACCGAGAATCCGTTCGATACGGTTGGACAAATACAGCACCACGCCCACCGTGAAGCTGGCCAGGGCGATGCTGAGGATGGCGGCGATTTTGTCGTCCCAATGGGGCTGGCTGACGCCCATCACCAGCAGCGCCCCGATGGTGCCGGGGCCGACGGTGAGCGGAATGGTCAGCGGCACGATGGTCACGTCCTGCTGCACGTTATCGGTCTGCACCGCCGACTTGCCCTGCGCCATGCCCAAGGCCGAGATGAACAGCACGCTGCCGGCGCCGATGCGGAAAGCGTCCACGGTGATGCCGAACACGCTGAAAATCACCCGGCCGAACAGGTAGAGCAAGACGCTCGACACCAGCGTCGCCAACGCCACTTTCCAGGCCAGGCGTCGCCGTTCCTTGCTCGAATAGCCGCGGGTCAGGCTGATAAAACAGGACAACACGAAGAACGGGCTGTAGAGCACCAGCATCTTCAGGTAAACGCTGAATAACACGTGGAGCATGGGGGTGGCTCGCGACAGAAGGAGATTGGCGGAGTCTATCAGGCGACAGAGATCAAATGTGGGAGGGAGCTTGCTCCCGATAGCGGTGTGACAGTCAGCTTATTTGTAACTGTTCCAGCGCTATCGGGAGCGAGCTTGCCATCGCTGTCTTTCAGTCGATGCATAGGTGACTGGTCCACCGCCATCGGGGTGTACAGACGGAGACATCCTTTACAAACGAGACCGGGGACATCCTTTACGTTTCTGGGTGCTGGACAGCCGGCTTGCACCGCTGTCTAGCCTACCCAGTGGATAGTTACATAGGTACATGTCCCACACGTTGTCGTCCACTTCTCGCAGTCCAACGGACTCTCCTACCAGTGACTCACTCAAAAAGATCATCCTGCCCCTCCACTTC
>NZ_JYLL01000046.1 GCF_001439695.1 Pseudomonas veronii | reverse complement strand
GCATCGAACCCGCCGCTTGGCTCAAGGATACGCTGGAAAAACTACCCAGCTGGCCCAACAGCCGGATCGATGAGCTATTACCCCTCGCGCCTCAACCTGAGTAAAGGTGGGGCGGCTGGACGCTTACGCTCGGCGACGGGCTCAGTCGGTTTGGCTAAATCAGGGGACGAAGACAGCCCACAACCGGCCAGCGCCACCAGCAAGGTAACCGCAAAGCCCTGGGCAGCAGGACGCAGGAAAAGCAGAGGATGGGACATGGACTGAACCTCGTGAAAGAATGATCCGTTCACAAGGTCAGACGCAGGGTGCGGGGTGTTCGGGTTAAACCCTGGATTAGATATCGCCTCGGTCAGTGTGGGAGGGGGCTTGCCTCCGATTGCCAACTGTCAGCCACTGCATCGGGTGACTGACCCACCGCCATCGGGAGCAAGCTCCCTCCCACCTTTGATCTTCGGTGGTGCCAGAATCGAGACGGTTAACTCAGTCCGGCGCGCTGCCCCGCCTGAATCCTGGTGTAGATAACACCTCAATCAGTGTGGGAGGGGGCTTGCCCCCGATGACCAAGCGTCAGCCACTGCATCGGGTGACTGACCCACCGCCATCGGGAGCAAGCTCCCTCCCACATTTGATCTTCGGTGGTGCCAAAATCGAGACGGTTAACTCAGTCCGGCGCGCTGCCCCGCCTGAATCCTGGTTTAGATAACACCTCGATCAGTGTGGGAGGGGGCTTGCCCCCGATGACCAAGCGTCAGCCACTGCATCCGGCGACTGACCCACCGCCATCGGGAGCAAGCTCCCTCCCACCTTTGATCTTCGGTGGTGCCAGAATCGAGACGATTAACTCAGCCCGGCGCGCTGCCCCGCCTGAATCCTGGTTTAGATAACACCTCAATCAGTGTGGGAGGGGGCTTGCCCCCGATTGCCAACTGTCAGCCACTGCATCGGGCGACTGACCCACCGCCATCGAGAGCAAGCTCCCTCCCACATTTGATCTTCGGTGGTGCCAAAATCGAGACGGTTAACTCAGCCCGGCGCGCTGCCCCGCCTGAATCCTGGTTTAGATAACACCTCAATCAGTGTGGGAGGGGGCTTGCCCCCGATGACCAAGCGTCAGCCACTGCATCGGGTGACTGACCCACCGCCATCGGGAGCAAGCTCCCTCCCACCTTTGATCTTTGGTGGTGCCAGAATCGAGACGATTAACTCAGCCCGGCGCGCTGCCCCGCCTGAATCCTGGTTTAGATAACACCTCAATCAGTGTGGGAGGGGGCTTGCCCCCGATTGCCAACTGTCAGCCACTGCATCGGGCGACTGACCCACCGCCATCGAGAGCAAGCTCCCTCCCACATTTGATCTTCGGTGGTGCCAGAATCGAGACGGTTAACTCAGCCCGGCGCGCTGCCCCGCCTGAATCCTGGTTTAGATAACACCTCCCACCTTTGACCTTCGCTGAGATCAGTCCGTACCGTATTTCGGGTTGCGCGGACCGTACAGCAGCCCGGTGCGCTGCCCTGCCGAGAGCAGGCGCGCACTGGTGATGCCCGCGATCGGATGCGCTGCGTCGGTGGAGCTGTTGATCACCTGCTTGACCGCCGCTGTGATCAACATGCCCACCAGGCCGCCGCCGTTGTTATTGTTGCCTTCCTCACTGGACGCGCGCGCCGAGCCGGTCCACAGGGTGGTGCCGGTGCGCAGGTCCACCAGTTTGGCCGAGGCGGTCACCGCGGTGTTGCTGGAGATCAGCATGTACTGGGTGCCGTACTCGCTGATGGTGATGTACAGCGCTGCATCCGCACCGAAGATGTCATGCAGCTTGGCCGGCGGCACGCCCTGGATATCGTTGGCGGTGGTCAGGCCGTTCTGGCGGAAGGTTTCGTCCACCAGGGCAATCGGCAACACGTAGTAGCCGGCTTCGGCCAACGGGTAGGTCACCTGCGAAACCATGCTGTAGGACGCCTGCACTTCCGGCGATTCATTGATCGGCGGCAGCACCAGGATCGACTTCGGCCGCGCCTGTTTGTATGCCGTGTAATCAATCGTCTTCGGTGCCGCGCAACCGCCGAGCAAGGCCAGGGCCAGCAAGGCGCCGGTGAGTTTCAATAGGCTCATTTGGTGGCGACTCCAGTCTTGGCGTTTTTCAGCAGAAAGTCCATGTACGCAGCGGATTCGGGGAACAGCGCCTTCTCGGTGCGGAACTCCTGCACCATCTGGTCATCCTTGCCCATGCTCAGGTACAGCATGCCCAGGTGGGCGTGGTAACCCGGCGGTGCTTTGCGGCCACTGGCGTTGATCTTCTGCAGATCGCGCTCCAGGGCCTCGACCTGCGCTTCCTTGGGCTCGCCCTTGAAGTACTCGTAAACCTGCGGCTGGTAGCTTTCCCATTGATACAGGGGTTGAGGCGCCGTCTGGCACCCGGCGACCGTCGCGATTGCTGTCAGCATCAGCGCCAACTTCACTGCCTTGCTCATCCGTGTACTACTCCTTGAGAGGTTGCCAATCAGTTGCGCGGGTTCCAGGCGCCGGCGTTGATGCCGTCGACCAGGCGGTTGATCGCTTCACGCATGGCCAGGTCGAGCACCTTGCCATTGAGGGTGGAGTCGTAGCTGGCGGTGCCGCCGAAGCCGATCACTTCACGGTTGGACAGCGCGTACTCACCGGCACCCTGGGTGGAATACACCACTTCGGAAGTGCTGATGTTGACGATATTCAACGCGACTTTGGCGTAGGCCACTTGCGTCTTGCCACGGCCGAGGATGCCGAACAACTGGCGGTCGCCGGTTTCTTTGCGGCCGAACTCGGTCACATCGCCGGTCACCACGTAATCAGCGCCTTTGAGCTTCTGCACGGTGCCTTTGATCGCGGCTTCCTGGGAAATTTCGCCCATGTTGTCGCGGTCCAGCACGCTGAAGCGGTTGGTCTGCTGCAGGTGGGTGATCAGGATGGTCTTGGCCTGGCCGCCGAGACGGTCGACGCCGTCGGAGAAGATGCCGCGCATGTAGCTGGAGCGGTTATCGAACTTGCCCACGGCAATCGGCACGCGCACGCCGGAATAGGCGACGTGGGCGCTGGCGACCTGTTCCACCGGCATCGCGCGGTTGCTCTCCGTGGCGCAACCGGCCACGGTCAGCAGCGCTGCGACGGCAACGCCGGACAGCAGGATTTGGGACAGTGTTTTCACATGTTGCTCCTAAAGTGAGGAAATCAGCAGCGCTCGGTGTAGCGAGAAACCGGGCACGAGGCGATACCCACCCCTTCGAGGTCGAAGGCGTCGGGCCAAGGGCGGCAGTTTCAGGGAGGGAGGCAGGCTGGCCTGCGCAAAGGCAAGAACTCGCGCGTAACTGACTTCATCCCTGAACATGTCGGGTCGCAACGGCTGCAGCATTTTACGGGGTTGAGAGGGGTTCTCAAGGTGTTTCGTCGGAGCGCGTGCGGTGACGCACATTCCTCAAGTTTTCGGCCCGTCAGTCGAGACAGTGGCCTGGCTCATTTATTAATAGGGATATTGCGTGTTGAAAAACCTCTTCCGAGCAGCGACCCTGATCGCCGCCCTGTCGATGACCGGTTGTGTGTCCTACACCGTCACCGGCCCCATTGGCGCCCCGCTCCACCCTGCCGCCGTCACCAGCCCGCGCAGCGCACAAGTCGCCGATGTGACGGTGAGCGTCGCCGACGTCAACGACGCCAACAAGACCGCGATCAGCCGCTCGCTGACCGCCCAGCTCAATCAGTACGTGAGTACTGCGGGCTACTTCAAGCAGGTCACCGAATACCCCGTGCGCCTGGGCGAGCAGGACGTGTCGCTCAAGTTCAACATGACCTCCCTCAAGGGCCACCGTGGCATACACCCGGGCTATGTCCCCGGCGCCTTGCTGACGCTGACGGTCTGGATCTGGGTCAACGGCCCGATCTACGTCGACACCTTTGACGTGGCCGGCGACCTGGTGATCGTCGATCGCGATGGCAAGGAACTGGCGAGCGCCAAACACGAGGTCAAGTTCGAGCGCAACGTCGGCCTCTACGGTCGCGAATACTGGGCCCCAACCATGGGCGCCAAGCAACTGAACGAACTGGTCGCGCAACTGCTCGACACCGCTACCGCGAAGCTGGCCAAACCGTAATTTCAAGGAGCGACACATGAAAGGATTGATCAAACACAGCCTGGTCCTCGCGGCCATCTTGCTGACAGGTTGCGTGTCTTACTCGCAACACGAACTGCCGCCTGTGCACACCTGGCCGCCGACCGCCAACGCACCGGCGCAAAAACCCACGGCGTTCGTGCGTACCACCGCGCTCCGCCAGGTCAACAGCGGCCCGGGCAACACTGCAGCCGGCGCTCCGGCGGCGTTGTGGGAAAAGGCCGTGGCGGATTCGTTTCGCCAGTCCAACCGCTTCTCGCGGGTGAGCACCGACAAGGTCGACTCGGACATCTACGCCGACGCCACCCTGTACAACAACGAACAGTTCAACATGGCCTCGGCGATCATCACTGGCGTGACGTTCTTCATCATCCCGTCCACGGCGAAGAACACCTTCACCCTGGAAACCGTGTTCAAGGACAAAGACGGCAAAGAACTCGGGCGCGTGAAAAAGAGTGAGTCGGTACGCACCTGGATGCACCTGGTGCTGATCGTGGGCATCCCGTTCCAGGCGGACACGCGGGAAGTGGTGGAGGCGTTGACGCGCAGCACGCTGGATGAGGCGGTGCAGCGCAAGTTGTTCTGAGGTCAAAAGTCGCTGTGAGGGCAGGCCAGCCCTCACGCTGCTCAGTGAAAAAACACAACGCTCGAAAAGCGACCTGTGGCGCGGGAGCTTGTTCCCTCGCCACAGGTACAGTGTTTGCCCTTGACCCGGCGGCGTTCTGGCTTGGAACGCGTAACGCGCCTTGAGCATTACCCCATCCACTCATGTCATTTGAAAACGCTGCAATCCATGCAACCCGACCGGGTGGGGCGTTTGAGGGCTGCGGGGCTTGAGGGAGTGGCGGGGTGCTATACCTTGCGTGGTTTTGGGCAGGGGGCTTATAGTCCGGCCGTCGCCCAACCGGGCGATCGGATTTGGCGATCCGTAAACGAGTGCAAAAGCGTTCTGCGTTTTTTTGCAGGCATTTTGCACCCGCAGAGTCGCTGTTATGGCGGCTGTGCGTGGGAGGCCTTCGGGTCTGCCGGTTACTCGTTTCCGGTTCGCCAACCTGCGTACAGCTGCCACCTAATTCGTTTGGCGACGATTAGGTGGTAGATCTCATACCCTCTAAACGAGACTTCAAATGAATCGATACATGCCCCTAACCGGTCACGATAGCACCGTACCCGCCCTGCTCATCGACACTCAGGCACCCCTCGACGTCCTCCACGACGCCGCCGTGTACCGGATTCGAGCCGTCACCCAACTGCTGGAAAACCTAGCCTTTCGCGAACAGCTCAGCAGCGATGCCGTGGTGCTGCAAGACTTTGCCCATCTACTGGCGATTCCGCTGCGCGATGGGTGTGATTTGTTGGATGTGATCAGCCGCAGGCTCAATGCCGATCCAACCTGAATAAAATCGGGCGGCCTTAGTGCCGCCCCGGTTTGTGCAGATAATCAACTCTAGGCCCCACCATTAAAGAGAAATAGGGGTCAGACCACCATTATAAGACTAAGAAAAAACAGTCTTCGGACGACATACCACTCCTCGGATAACTCTCTTTTTAAAGGACTGAACAATAGTCACGAAAACTCCTTAAATGCAAAATGTGGTCTGCCCCCTATTTCCCGCGTCCTGATAACATGGAGTTGACCTATACGATAAATGGAAAGACCGAAAAAGTTTTCTTTGAAAATGAGGCTCATAAGATTCCGGAGGTTATATAGTGGTTACTCAAGACGTACAGTTAGTGAAACAGATTTTTGAGCTGCTAGATGCAGGTATCGTGGATGGCTACGACTCTTTTTTTTATGAGGTAACAGTAGGTTCGGGTTATATAGAAACTGTTCTTACTGTCGAGAACAAAGGGGTTCGGATGACGGATGCGGAAACGGATTACAATGGCGCAATCCTCTATCGTTTGGTGAAGGAGTTGAGGGAGTGCGCCACCAGACGTGGTGAAAATTGGAGTTCGTTTGTGATGACTTATGCGCGTGATGGAGAAGTTAAAACCAGGTTCAATGCTTGATTGATAAAAGGTCTTAGATCAAAAAAGATCGGTGAAAGTGGATGAGCAGGGGCGAGGCTATCTGTTTGGCTTCGCTCGGTTACTAGGCGATGAAAGCCAACGTTGTAATTGTCCAGGTGTTGCAAGTTCAGATTGATGTTGAAGAGAAATAGGGGTCAGACCACCATTATAAGACTAAGAAAAAACAGCCTTCGGACGACACACCATTCCTCGGATAACTCTCTTTTTAAAGAACAGAACAATAGCCACGAAAGCGCCTTAAATGCAAAACGTGGTCTGACCCCTATTTCCTCGCTGGGGCTTGAAACGCTGAGCTGCAAGACGCCTGGCATGGCCGTCAAAGAGTTATGGGTGTATCTGCTGGCGCACAATTTGATTCGGATGGTAATGGCCCAATCAGCGCTCTTGGCGGATTGTTTACCGCGACAACTGAGCTTCAAACATAGCCTTCAGTTGTGCCTCGCGTTGAGGCAGTACGGGACGGGTAAGCAAGGCGACGAGGTGTTGAAATTGCTCCAGCTGATTGCCCGAAAACGTGTTGGAAATCGGCCGAGTAGGATAGAGCCCCGTGCTGTAAAACGAAGGCCAAAACCTTACCCCAAGCTGATGCAGGCACGAGGAGCGGCAAGGGCCGAGGTACGCAAGAATGGGCATCCGAAGAAGGTTAAGTAAGTGCCATTCTGGTCTGACCCCTATTTCCACTAGTATATATAGCAATTTTCATCACTGCGTCCCTCGGGCCGCCACGCTCTAATGATACCCTCCTCGGAAACCAACACAGAGTAATGGCAATCCCTGATCCACGTAATGTAAATCCGTTTATTTTTTCCTTCAGCAACAACACGATCAAACACGCGATTTTTATTCACCGGGGACCATAGCGACCCGCCACAATCTCGTTGACAAATGGAGTGATTATGCGAATCCAATGTTGTTCCCACCCAAGCATCCTTACTGTTCTTCCATCCAGAGTAAGAAGGTGCACACCCTGTGATTAAAAAGGCGAATAATACAAAGAGACTAATTCTGCGCACGTTTTTTCTCCGCTTCGATTTGAGGCCGATATTTGTCATAGATCGCACCATAGTTAACAAATAGCGCCGGGGGCATACTTCCAATATTTTCAAGAAACGACATTTCATCTCCCTTGTACGTTTCCAAATCACTCATCCATGTGTCATGCAAGGTCGCGAAAGAATTAAATCCAGGAACTTGATTTAACCCATTACTAATTGGAGTGCCATGACAAATAGAAAATATGCCACAGCCTTCGGTTAGATTGAGACCGATATTTTTACCATCTCTGTCTACCCCGTTGTAGACTTCACGAGGAACAAATCCATCAGGTAACACCTCGTATTCAGGCCCCTTCACTCTGTCGACTCCCGGTCGTGTATCCGGACCGCGCCCAGCGGAATATTGATAAATTTCAGTCAACGCTCCAGTGCCCGCGATCGTCAGCCAAGAGCTTTTATCTTTGCCGCTCAGCACGCCTTTCAACGCCGTATTCGCGGTATAGGCTTTAACCCGCTCCGCGTAACTCACCGTTTTATAGTTGCCCTCAGACGTCAACTCTCTGCCCCAACCGTCGGTGAAGGCTGCGTCAAAGCCGGCGATTACCGCACCCGTGGCATACCCTTTCAGAGCGTCTTGGCTCGTCACGTCCTTAAGCACCAGGCCAATGTTGCCTTTGTTGTTGATAGTGCTCGCCGCTGCGGTACCCGCCATGGAAGAAAGCGCGGGAGAAATAGGGGTCAGACCACCATTATAAGACTAAGAAAAAACAGCCTTCGGACGACATACCACTCCTCGGATAACTCTCTTTTTAAAGGACTGAACAATAGTCACAAAAACTCCATAAATGCAAAACGTGGTCTGACCCCTATTTCCCCTTCCCTTACTGAACTGCCACCTTGCACCAATTAAACAACTATAACATCACCAGAATCCAGATAAATCGAATAGGATTCATAGTCACCGCTACAGTCAGCCTCGATTACAATCCTATCGCCAGAACTGAATGATACCTGCAATGTAGCAGTCTCGACTTCCTCGACCAAAACGACATCTTTCAACAAAAAATCTAACAAGGGTGCACTGGTAGATGAATCCGTGAATTCTCGTCTCCCCGAAACATCACCAACTTGATACGTCAATCCTGCTTCAACACAGAAGGAAACCTTATATGGAGGAACGCCGGGTGCAATTTGTGGGCGTGAAAAGTCCAGCCTTGTGACGCGCACACCAAAACAAACCATTTCCAAGTAACACCCGGAAAGCAGCAGAAAATCAAAATCGTCTGGCAATGTGTACATATGTCCCTCTAATTAAGTCCATAGCCTTTCAACGACGAACAGGCGGTAAAGAGTCTGGTGGAAGCGGAACATGTGTATCTCCCTGCCCGATACCCGGTTTACCTGTCGACGGATTCATCGGTTGCTTGCCGGAGTTCTGCCAACGCCAGTATCCGTCCTCATATCCTGGAACAGGTGATGAGCCAGGCGGCATAACTCTAATGTGCTCCCCTTTCGCGGGATCAGTACCAGCCGGAAAGTAGATTTCACCACCATTTCGCCCTGGTCGACTGACCCACCCTGACGGAATTACCGGTGCCTGTGGAGGGTTTGATATTTCCTCTACAGTTTGTGGAGTCTTCGCCCCACCTTTTGCACCAACTCAAATTTTCCCTTTGAGGTGATTTCGCCACGGTACTAGCAAACCGTCCAGCAGGACTCGATCAATAACACCGTCCTCAATAGCGCCAACATAAGTAGTATCTAACTGAAACTCAAAGGAAAGACTTTCATTTTCAGATAGTTTTTTTACGGCACCTACCAGCGCCTCTACGTCATCTAGGTTTTTTGAGTCCATCTCAATAGGAAGTAGGTTTGGCGGCAAAGCCGAATAAATTTCCAAAATCCCACCTACTACTTCCGTACCACTCTCGTCTATCTCGTCAATAAAGCTTGGCGGAGTAACGCTCCATATTCTTGACGCAGCAACCTCATTCACAAGCTGCTGCACATTAGATCTAATAGACTGGTCCAAATCCTGAGCCACGTAAAAAATTAACTTTTGCTTCGCAAGCTCTAGCGGTATGGAATGCATTACTCAGCTCCTTTTTTCGGAGGGTATGCCGGGAGAGCTGACCCTGGACCGCCCGGATTATATCTAAATCCTCCTGGCATATGCGCGTCCAAATGCCGTGTATCAGGCAGTGGCACAGTAAGTGGCGAACCCTGGACATGGAGAAATAGGGGTCAGACCACCATTATAAGACTAAGAAAAAACAGCCTTCGGACGACATACCACTCCTCGGAGAACTCTCTTTTTAAAGGACTGAACAATAGTCACAAAAACTCCATAAATGCAAAACGTGGTCTGACCCCTATTTCCCCAACCGAAATCTTGCGATCAACTAAAACTTCACCATCCACACCATCGAATTTAACCAACCTTATTGATCCATCCGGCATTGTTCTTTCTAGCGCAGGAGCTTGGCCAGATTGGGTTGCAGGATTGGAGCGAGCACCGGTTGCTGAGTCATTGTAATCACGGGCACGCGAACTCATACCTGCATTCTCATCAACCCACTTGACCTTAGTTGACGCAAGATCATCTACCTTTCCAGCAGCGCCACCAGTAGCTTTTGCACCGAATAGAGAGACTAAAATTAAATTTTGGTCGCACCAAACATTATAGGATCAAAACCTTCAGGCCAAACTGTCCCTTCATTATATATAGCACCAGAAAAAGAAGCGTTTTCTATTCTTTTAACGTCAAAATTAACATCGCATAAATTAGCTCTTACGAAACTAGCGCCAAAAACATCCGCATTTTTCAGACCAGACGATGAAAGATCGGCCTCGGTAAAGTCAGCCCCAACTGCTATAACACTTGAAAGATCCGCCCGTTTCATCTGTACGCCAACCAGTGTCGCATTCATAAGAGCGGCACCATGCATTACCGCCCCATTCAATATAGAGTGATTAAAAGATGCATTTCTCAAATTCGAATTTGTAAAATTTGCTCCAGAAACATCAAAATTATCAAAAATTGCACGATGAAGCTCCAACCCACTAAATATAGAATTAGCTAGACTATCCAAAGGCAAGTCCATAGTCTCACCTGTCTCAAAGTAAATAGTTATCATCTATTCCCCCAATCTACCGGATCAATTTTTACATCTGATACAGGTTTGGTTTGTCCAGCTTTGCTCGGTGACAATGTTCCTGGAGCCACCTCTGGACTTCGCCCTAATATTTTCGCAGCGATATAACGATGATTCCCATCAACAATTATATTTCCATCCATTTTAATTGGAGGAGCGACATCACCCTTAAGAAGACGATCAACGTATCTCTGAACCGCAGGTAATGAAACAAAATTTTGACCGCTAATAGCAGGATCACCTTGTAATGCTTTTTGAATGATCTCTGGCGTTACATCGGACCCTTTAGAAACCAAAGGTCCCTGAACTGTCGCTTTTGCACCCTGCGGTACATCAGGACCCACAGCTTCACCCTGACTACCCTTCCCTTTCCCTGCTCCAGAGCGCGAGGGTAATGTTACTCCAACTCCAGCCTTGATAGCCTCCGCCCCGAGCTTAACCAACACCCCACCGCCAGCAGAGCTGATATCTGCAGCAATTTTGCTGGAAGCGTCTAGGTTGCTCCCTATCACAAAACCTACAGCAGAAGCAGCACCACCCTGTCCCTGGGACCTAAGTTTACCTACCAGATCGACGAGTTTCTGATCATCGTTCGCCAACGAGATAGCAATACCCCTGCAGCGTTGCGGATCGCGCGCGCAGAGCGCATCCAATTCGTCATTTCTCTGCTGATCAAGGGCCGCATACCGCTCCCTAACCGCCCTTTTCTCTTGTTCCGTACTTTTGCTGTCAACCTCCCGAAGCATCTCCTCGACTTCTTTGTGGTAAAGGTAGTTAAACGTCGTCGCCTTCTGAGCAATCTGAGAGCCTTTCTCTAAATCACCATCAACCGCCGCCGCTGCTAACAACCCAGTCAGTTGTGAAAGCATCAAAGTGATGTCTTTATTGCCTTGGGCGGCCCAAGTTAATTGATTGATGAGCGCTTCATTCAACCCAGCCGCCGCAGCCCCGGTTTTGAAATCACTGCCGGTCGCTTCCGCCAGCAATCCGCCCATCAATGCATGAGCAATGATCTTTTGAGGGCTTCCATTCGGGAAGGTGACGTAGTCACCCACCCAATTAAAACCGGTAGCCATCGCAACGTTGCCAGCCTCTCCCAGCAAGGCAGCATTGAAATTGTCGCCGAAACTTCCGCCCTGGATGGCCGTAGAAATCCCGCTAGAGATTACCGCCCGACCTCCAGTGCGCAGGGCGATATCACCCGCTGACGTCCAGGTGAAAATATCTTTGGAGGAGTTAGTAACCGCCAAGGTTGAGCCCGCACTCGGGTTAACACCTTGGACGGTGCTAGTACTTGCACCTGCTTTGTCGGCACCAGCGAACCAATTAGAGAAATAGGGGTCAGACCACCATTATAAGACTAAGAAAAAACAGCCTTCGGACGACATACCACTCCTCGGATAACTCTCTTTTTAAAGGACTGAACAATAGTTACAAAAACTCCATAAATGCAAAACGTGGTCTGACCCCTATTTCCCCTATTTCCCATGCCATTAACAGGCCACGACTCAACCATTCCCGCGTTGGTGATCGACACGCAAGCGCCCCTCGATGTCCTCCATGAGGCTGCCGCGTATCGTATTCGTGCGGTGACTCA
The DNA here is from genome assembly GCF_001439695.1 of Pseudomonas veronii. Lineage (GTDB taxonomy): Bacteria > Pseudomonadota > Gammaproteobacteria > Pseudomonadales > Pseudomonadaceae > Aquipseudomonas > Aquipseudomonas veronii. The sequence goes on along the minus strand of NZ_JYLL01000046.1, from coordinate 27,379 downwards.
GTTTTTGGAGAATCTGGCATTTCGGGAAAAGATCAGCAGTGATGCGGTTGTGTTGCATGATTTTGCGCTGCTGCTGGCTATACCGCTGCGGGATGGGTGCGATCTGCTGGATGTTATTGGACGGAAATCAAACTCGAAGATCTAAAGCAGAATCCGGGCAGTTAAACCATAACTGCCCGGCCGATATATAAAACCATTTTATTAAATAACCATAAAAGCAGAATCTTCCCAACAACTCTACCAGGCCCAGTCAAAACAGCCCTACACCGACCATCTTGACCAAAAAAACAATCAAATCACCAAGCTTTTTAGTCGATCACCCGCACTGAGGAGCTCGTCGGCAGATAGCGGATTATAACTAATCACAATCAAAACTCCATCTTCAAACTCACGCACTTCTTCTACATAATCACATATTAAATCAACAAGTTCACGAGGTCCCTTTCCAAAAGCACGAAAACACAATTCCTTATCGAAATAATTCGCTGCACTTATACGAAAAACACCATCCCTACCATTGACGTCTTTCTTTGTAGCTTCACAAGCTTCTACCACTAAAGGCCAATCGCTTCTCGTAACACTCCAATCATGCAAAGCCGAGCGATAGGAACCAAAAGCCTTAATATATCTAGGAAAAACAACTTTCAACAAATCTGAATAGTCGACTTTTGAAGCTGTAAATTCAATAAACAGAGTATCATCAAACTGCGCATCATCTTCCAGATACTTCTGATCTCGCAGGGCGTATGAAATACGACCTTTAACGCCGACTGGAAGTAGCTTATCTAATGACGCCGAGGTCACCAACTCGCTTCCAATAGGGGGAACTTTAAGGGAATCGCTCAAACCCCATGGAACGCCCAAATCGCTTACAGCTCTCAAAAAATTATTATGCCTATCTTCGATAGACTCTGAAAAATTAGGTCTATGTCGAAATTCAAGCTTATATTTAGTCATTAAGGTGCCACCCTTACAGAAATATTTCTGATATTTTGCTCAACAAGGATATCTGTTGCCCTATCAGCTGCTTTTTGATTGGGAAATTCAAAAACCGCCTTAACTCCCGGATTCTGCTTTAGCGCTGCCGATACTCGCTGAACGCTCTGTATCTGTTTATCAAATGTAGTTAGCGCCGTTTTTCGATCAATCAAGGTGATACCGTTAATATCCTCTATACCGTCAAACTTCACAAAATTGTTGCCGTTCGGATTGGGATTGTCAAATCTAATTGCCGGGACTGCTTTACGCTGCGATAGAACATCAGAAAATGCCCCTGTTGTACCCGCTTCGAACTTAACGAATGGTTTAGCAAAGTCTCCTTGGAGAAATAGGGGTCAGACCACCATTATAAGACTAAGAAAAAACAGCCTTCGGACGACATACCACTCCTCGGAGAACTCTCTTTTTAAAGGACTGAACAATAGTCACAAAAACTCCATAAATGCAAAACGTGGTCTGACCCCTATTTCCCCTCTCCGTGGCAAACGAAGCACCACGAGTAACACCTTCAGTTCGAGCAGGGACTTCCTGTGTGTAATACCGAATTCGTCCATCAGGAAGTGTTTTCGTAACAGCCGCGTTCTCCTGTGCTTTCTGCAAGCCTGAAAGCTTTGCCCTCAAAGCAGCTTGAGCGTTAACACTTGCTGCTTCACTAGATATTGCTGCGGTTTCTTTTGCACCAAAGGAAACTCAGACAAACGAAATGTCTAACCTATCGACCCGCCATGAAATCAGCTTCCCCTCAAGGAAACCAAAATCCGCCAGAAAAATCTCATCACAGAAGGTCAACCCACTACAGCACAAGCAGCCATCCCTCAACTCGCCGATAATTCTGTATGAATAGCCTGGACCTTCTCTAAGGACTGAGGGTGTGACATGAGAAATCTCTTGAACAATATACTCACCAAAAACCATGGGCAACAACTCTGCCCGATACACTCGCCCTATCTCAAGCTGATAGGGAAGATAGCTTGCAAAGCAGGTAAGCCGCTGACCACATACAACAATCGAGACTTCCTCTTCTATTTCAGAATTGACGCCATCAACAAGCACTGAATAAATCATGGTACAGGCCTTATAATTTTATCTTTAGGATCACCATTCAACATCTTCCAAAAACTCTTACCACTTTCCACATGGATTGTAGTGATGGCACCATCAGAATTAGTTCCTACAAATCCATACTTCGCATCTCCACGGGACGAATTACCCATGAACTGCACGTAGCCAGTTCGCATTTCGCCCTTGTACAGATACTGAACCTTATCCCCGCCTTGCATAATGTCCTTGCCCACCTGCAAATATTCGGTAGACGACTTTGCCCCAAATTCAGCACCGTGTTTTTCAAAGTGACCAATCAGCTTTTCTTCATCAGCAAAACTAGCCGACCTCACATTTACAGTCGCTTTTGCACCGACTAGCCTTGGTGTTCTTTAAAAAACCTCATGCCTCAGCAACTTAAAGCCACCACCTTGGCTAATCACTTTTTCTATATCGGCTGAACGATTTGTAGCGTTTACATAGAGCAAGATTTTATAGCTAGCGTAGTTCTGCTCTACTGGATCGCCGTCCAAAGGATCAATATTCAATTTTAAAACAAAATTCTCTGAATCACTCCTACCCCACATATAGTAAATACCACCTTGATAAGAGCTATCCCTTTCCTCAAAAATCTCTCCCAGCGCTCTTTCCACATCACTTCTCGCCGACAGAAGACATGATTTTTCCGCACCATAGAGATCATACACAATAGTCATTTCGGTAACACCGCACTCGGAGCACGACTTGCGGCTGTTGCCGCAGAGTCATAGATCATAAAATTAACTTCGCGTCCTGCTTGGGCGCTCATCTTACTCGAAAAATCTTTCAGGCCAAGGGCTTGCAAGTCTCTTGCACTCAACGGCCCCGTACGAGTTCCGCCACTCCTCAAACCTATTCCTAAGGATTGAGCGCGTTGCAAAAGTTCTGGACTTGCCAGCGCAACATCGAAGTCACTCACCCTGCCAACGTCAAATGCCTCCCCAGTTTTAAAACTTTTACCTGTTACGGCACTTCCTTGAAGAATTGGCTCTACATTTTCATAGCCAGCACGTGCCAAACCATCTCGCGTATTTGTGCCAAAGCGAACGAAATCATCTGCACTTGAAAAACCTTTTGGGATTACAACCCCTTTTGCAACCCCTAACTCTGCGCCTTCAACAATTCGCCCAGCAGTCTTAGTCGCGCCTCCCACCCCGCCACCAAACATCATGCCAACCATTTCGGCATGATCACCCTTCATGGTCTGCTGGACGGCGAGACGCGTATCGTCCTGGTTTTTATCCTGGAAACCACGAACGATAGACTGTTCTGCTTTGTTTAGCCCGCCGTTCTGGTCATATTTATCCAGCGCCGCATTGCCCCCCTCCACGTCCAGACGCTGTGCATTACAACTTGTAGGATCATCACACTTCAGCAGTGTAATACCAGTTTTTTTATCACTGATTCCTGCGTACTTAGCAGCCACATCGCTACGGCAGGATGACGGGCTGGCTGCCCCACGGCACCCTTTCAAATCCTTAACCAAATCATCCACTTCATGATGATTCAGATAGTTATATGCGGTGGCATTCTTCGCAATTTCAGCTCCTTTCTGCACGTCACCGTCAGTTGCACCAGCAGCTGCGATTCCGACCAATTGCGAAGCAGCTAACAACAGTGCTGGATCGCCATTTACCACTTTCGCTAGAGCGGTTACCAATGCTTCGTTAGCTCCCGCAGCGAGAGCGCCCGTAGCGAAACTACCCCCGCCAGCCTCACTTAACAGCCCACCGACCAGAGCGTGCAGAGCGATTTTTTGAGGCCCCGAGTCGGACCATTTTTGGCCTTTCGAGTAATCACCTACGGCGTTAAAGGCGACCGCTTGCAACGTGCTCTGCAACTGCGAGCGCAGGGAACTGCCGAGATTGTCTCCAAAACTACCTCCTTGAATAGCAGTGCTTAAACTTGCTTGGGCAACGCCTTGTGCTCCCGAATAGGCGGCAAACTTACCAATGTCAGAGGCGGAACTGAGGTCAAACCCCTTTGTAATGTGATTGACGTTGTCGCCCGTTACACCGAACGCCGGATCAAGCACTCCAGCGGTAAAACCTGCCGCTAGTGCCCCAGTCGCGTACCCCTTCAGGGCTTTGCTTGACGTAATGTCTTGAAAAGTCGCACCGATATTCCCGCCGTTATTGATAAAGCTGACGGTGCTCCCACTGGCAACTGAAGTTAACGCAGCAGTCGCCATGACGTTGCCCCAACCAGCTGCCGCGGTCCCTACAGCCGTACCGGCCGAAACCATTGCAGAACTGCCTGCTGCAGCCATTGCCGTACCAGACCCAGCACTAGCACCCGCTGCAGCGCCCACCGCACCGCTTGCGGCTCCAGCGGTTAAAACTGTCACGACAATGATGATCGCCAGCATGGCTCCTTGGCCTAAGCTGGAATGGCTGTACTTGAACGAATCATGCAGTTCCTGCACCTGCCGCCAATCCACATCCCCACGCTTCTCGGCTTCTTTCAACCAAGCCAACTGCGGATCCGCTTTGACCATCACATCAATCGTCTGGCTAACCGTATTCTGATCGATCTGTTTGATATCAATCTTCAGCCCGTTGACGGCCTTGATCGCCATCTCCCCCTGCGCCATCAACTCACTCTGGCGCAGCGTTTCGTCGGTATTCCCCTTGCCCTTGGCGCTGGTCCACGCCAAGTCACTTTTGCTCTTCTCGTGGCTCTCCTGGTGCAGATCCTTGACCGCCTCGAACGTCACCACGCCGCCACTGGTGATCGCCAGGTCCTTGCCACTGTTGAGCTTGGCCCGCTGATACAACTGATCACCGCCGCTAACTAGCGACAGATCACCACCGGTCTTGATCTCAGTCCCCACATTCGTGACGCGGGTGACTTCATCCCGCTTGGTCTTCTTCGCGCCCCAGCCACCCTTCTCCTTCATGTCATACAAGGTATGCGCGCTGTTCTGCGCCGCCAGCAGGTTCAGCTTATCCCCGCTATACAGATAAGCCTCATTCCCCGCGCTGATCTTGCTCGCCACGATCGTGGTGTCACGCCCCGCCTGGCTGACAAAATCCCCGCCCGCCGTCAGCACGCTCGCCACTTGGGTGGTCTGGTCATCCGAGGTTTTGATGCGCTTCTTGCCGTGCTTCTCCTTGCCTTCGACGTTGTGCACATCGCTGACCGACGCCACGTTGAAGTCACGCCCGGCGTCGATGTTGAAGTCTTTGCCGGCGGTGGCATTACTGCCGATGATGTTGACGTCCTGCCCCGCTTTCATGTTGAGGTTGCCGCCCGCCGTGACGCTGGCGGCGAGGTTTTTGACGTCGGTGGTGATGCTGGATTTTTGCCCGCCGTCGCTGAAGGCGTGTTTCACGCTGGTGTCGCTGACGGGCAGGATGCTGATGTCGCGGCCGGCGGTTAAGGTGACGTCGGTGCCACCTGCCAGGGCGCCTCGGGTGATGAGGTCGCGCCCGGCGTTCATGGCCAGGTTTTCGCGGGCGACGATGAGGCTGGTGCCATTGTCAGTGAGGGTGCGCATGCCCGCGCCGTCACGCACCTGGATGGCGGTGTTGTCGTTGGTGATGTCGCCTCTGACCGCCGCCATGCTCACTTGCTTGCCGCGAATTTCGCCGGCCATGGCGTTGCGGATGCTGTCCTGGGCCAGCAGGCTCAGGTTGTTGCCGGCGTCGATCAGGCCGCCGTTGTAGAGACTGCCGCCGGCGGCGGCGGAGAGGTTGTTGCTGGCGCGCAGGGTGCCGACGTTGATCAGGTCACCGCCAGTGAACAGGTTGAGGTCACGGCCCTGGATCAGGCTGTTGCCGCGTACGTTGCGCGAGTCGGCCTGGGCCAGGTAGAGCACCGGCACGAGGACGGTCTGGCCGTCGACCACGCGGTTTTCCATCCACACGATGTCGTGGGTCAGGGCGCCGACTTGCTGGCCGGTGAGGGTCACGCCGAGGCTCAGGCGCAGGGCGTCCTTGCTGGCCAGGGCGTTGTCCATCAGGTAGCGGAACTGGTCGGCGTCGCTGGTCAGGCCGCCGGCGAGGAAGCGTTGGCCGGTTTGCGCGAGCACCGCGTCGCGGATCAGGCGGCTTTCGTATTGGCCATCACCGAGGCGGCGCCAGGCGTTGTCGCTGGTGAAGCCGAGTTTGCCGAGCATGTAGTCGGAGCTGAAGAAGCCGGTGAGGCTGGCAAATTCCGGGTTGGTTTCGATCAGATAGTGGCTGGTGGGGTCGGCGTTTTTGACGAACAGGCCGTACTCGCCCTTGGGCAACTGGAAGTTGGGCGCGGTGGTGGGGTCGACCGGGGCGAAGGCCACGCCGGTGTAGTCAACGGGTACGAAACCGCCACCCGCTGCAGGGGTAACCACCGGCAGTACGCTGCCAGGCGCCTGGGCGCCGGGGTTGTTGGCGTGTTGGCTCAGGTTGATGTTGATGCCACCGACCGGGACACCGGTCTGGTCATCGCCGAGGGTGCCGGTCAGTTGCGCCAGGGTGTTTTCGTGCAGCGTGCCGTTTTGCGTTTTTCGGGTGACTTTGGAAAGGTCGACCGTACCACCGGCCTGAAGCGTGGCGTCGTACTCATGGCCGGCGTTGGGGGTCCAGGTGGTGACGTCGCTTAAGTGGGCGAAAGGCAAGCTATTGGGTGAGCGGTTTTTCAGTTCTTCGAAGCGCGCCTTATCGAAATGCCCAGCCGCCGTGGCCGCATTGAAAGCGGGAACATCGACATATTGCATGCTTTCAAACAAATCGTCGGAAATGCGACCTGGCGTGCTGACGACAATCTTGCGCTGCCCCGTGCGCGTAGCGGCGCCCTGGTTGAGCAAGTCACCGGCGGTGATACTCAGGTCGCCATTGGCAGCCATCAGGCTGTAGCGGTTCTGCACATTGTCGCCTTGCAGCAGCATGTTTTTGCCAGCCACCAGGCGCGCCGCCACCGAATCTTTGGTCGCCGCCTCAAGGTACGTCTCGTAGATGGTGATCAGGCCTTTTTCCCAGTTGTCTTTCTCGCCGCAGTGCTGGCCACAGATCCAACTCAAGCTGCCTGTGGTAAGCGTCTGCCCGAGTTCGAACGCATCTTTGGCGTTTTCGATAAAGCCTGCATTGATACCGATCGAGCCTTCGCTTTCCACGGTGCCGGAGCGGTTGCTGAACAGCACGGCACGCCCGCCATCCTGTGCGGCGAAGCTCAAGTTGCCTTTGCTGTAGACATCGCCATAGAGGTTGCTGAAACCATTGCTGCGCAAGGTCATATCGCCGCCGCTGAACAACAGCGAATCGGCAGCGTTGGTGATGCCATTCACGGCGGTCAGGTTCACCGCGCCCTGGGCGCCCAAGGTGCCACGGTTATTGATCTGCGCCGCCGCGATATCCAGTTGCTGACGTGCGGTGAGGAAACCGAGGCTGTCGAGGGTGCCGGTCAGGCTCAGACGGGTGTCGGTGCCGGCCAGACGGCCGCCGTTCTGGCTCAGGTTATTGGCTGTAACGGTGAGCGTTTGCAGGGCCGATACGCGGCCGCTGTTGGTCATGTCGCCGGCGGTGATGCTCAGGTCACCGTCGCTCAGCAGTTCGCCGCCGTTATCCAGGCTGGCCACGTTGATGACCAGGCCCTTGCCGCTGGCCATGCGGTCACCGGCTTTCAGCGCCAGCGCCTGGCTGCTTTTATAGGTGATGACTTCGTTGAGTTGCACACGGCCCAGACCATCGACCTTGCCGAATGCCCAGTCGGCTGTGCCCATGCCGTTGATGTTGCCCTGGCTGCCGGTGAGGCTGGCGGTGTGGACGCGCATCAGGCCGCTGCCGGCGTGCTGCAATTGGCCGGACTGGTTGTTCAGGCTGGCGGCGTCGAGGCTGAAGCCCTGGCTGCCAAACTCCAGAATGCCATTCTGGTTATTGACTGCGCCGCTGACGTTGATGCTGCTGGTGATCCCTTTCAAGGCGCGCAGTTGACCACCCGCGCTGTTGTCGAGGTTGCCGCCACCGACGGTCAGGCCCTGGTTGGCCTCAATCAGGCCGCCCCGGTTGGTCAGGGTGTCGCGTGACGTGAGGTTGAGCTGATTGCCGCTGAGCTGGCCGCCCGCACTGTTGTCGAGGGTGGCGCCGCTAATGGTCACCTGCTCTTTGCCGAACAGCTTGCCGCCGCGGTTGGCCAGGGCTTCAACGGTCAGTTGCAGATTGCCGATCAGGCTCGCCATCAGGCCGTCGTTGCCGTTGTCGACCGAGTCGGCGGTGACGGTCAGGGTATCGCCCTGCACGGTGCCGCCCTGGTTGTCCAGGCTGCCGGTGGTCAATTCGGTGAGGGCGCCGCCGCTGAGGATCAGGCCTTTGCGGTTGCTCAGCTCTTGGCCGCTGTAGTTCAGGCCGAGGTTGCCGGCCAGCAGTTGGCCGTTATCGTTGTTCAGATGCTGCGCGGTGATGTCCAGGCGCTTGCCACGCAGCAGGCCGCCGCTGTTGTTGAGGGTGGTGAGCTGTTTGACCAGCACGCTGCGTTCGCCAGCGTCAATCGCGCCACCGGTGTTGGTCAGCAGGTCGCTGATGTTGAGCGTCACGTCACCGGCATCGCTGATCAACGAGCCTTTACCGCTGTTGTTGAGGGTCCCGGCGGTCACATCGACGGCGTTGCCCAGCACGGTGCCGGCGCGGTTGTCGATGTCACCGGCGGCGAGCAACAGTTGCTTGCCGACGATCACGCCGCTCTGGTTATCCAGGCTCGCGGCATGCAGTTCAATATCGCCCTTGCCTGCCTGCAAACGGCCCTGTGCGTTATTGAGCTGTTGCGCAGTCACGAGGGTAAGCTTGCCGGTGTCGGCGCTCAGCACGCCATTGGCGTTACTGCTGAGGCTGCCGGCGTTGAGGTTCAGATCCGTGCTGGCCTGGGCAAACCCCTGGCTGTTGTTGAAGGCATTGGTGACGTTGAGGGTGAGCGCGCCGGCGTCGGCCTGGATCAGGCCCTTGAGGCTGTTATCCAGGTCAGTGGCGTTCACGGTGGTGGCGCCGGCGACCACTACGCCGTTCTGGTTGTTGAGGCTGCCCGCATTCACGGTCAGATTGTTGGCGATGATTTGTCCGCCGTTGTTGTTGAGGTCGGCACTGGTGAGCACCAAGCTGCCGCCGGCCATTTCGATGCGGCCCTGGCGGTTATCCAGCGAGGCGCTGTTGAGACTTGCGGCCTGGCCGTCACCAAAACGAATCAGGCCGCCGAGGTTGACGATGGCCGGCGAGTTGAGCGCCAGGCTTTGTTCGCCAAACAGGCGTGCCGTAGCGCCCTGGTTGGTCAATTTGGCGCTGCTGACGTCGACGGTTTTGGCCTGGATGATCGCACCCTGGTTGGTCAACGCCTGCGCGGCGGTAATCGCCAGGTTGCGGCTGGCCAGAAGGTTGCCGGTGGTGGTGACGGTTTGCGCGTTAATCACCAGGTCGCCGGTGGTATTGCGGGTGTTGTCGGCGGCGACGCCGGCTTCGATGATGCCGGGATTGTTGACCGTGGCCGCATTGATGTCGATGCGTTGGCCGGCGGCCACACTCTTCTGGTTGACCAGGGCCTGGGCGCTGGTCACTTGCACGTTGCCGGCGGCGTAGACCTTGTCGGTGAGGTCGACGTTCTGCGCCGTGACCTTGACGTTACCGGTGGCCTGGGTTTGCGCCATGCTCAAATGGCCATTGGCATCAAGCTGAATATCCCCACCACTCGCCGCCAACGTACCGTCGAGCTTCACACCCACGCCGGCTTCGGTGCCGACCAGTTTGATCGCGCCGGCGTACATGCCGCCCAAGGCGCTGGAGTCGATTGCCAGCTCAGGCTTGGCACTGCCGTCATCGGCGCGTGCGGTGGCGTTCAACGTTTGTGCATCCACGTCATTGCGACCGGCAATCACAGTGAGTTGGCGCGCGTTGATCTGCGCGTTGATCTTGGCCGAGCGGGTGATGATTTCGAAGCGGTCGACGTTGCTCGCGTTCAGGCCCTGACCGTCGATGGTCACCGCGCCGCCGTCGACCTGGTAGCTTTTCAGTTGACCGGTCGGATCGATGACGGGTTTGCCGGTGGTCAGGGTGGCGTTGGGGGTGTTGATGAAGCCGCAGCCGTTGCAACTGATGCCGTAGGGGTTGGCGACGATGACCTTGGCCGACTGACCCGCTACTTCGGTGTAGCCGCGCAACTGGCTGGGGTTGCCGCCGTTGACTTCGTTGAGGATGACGCTGGCCGCGCCGCCCTTGAGGTTGGGGTTGCCGACGATGTAGCCGCCCAGCTGGGTGTTGGTCACCGCGCCGCTGGCGTTGTTGAGGATCACGCCGTTGGGGCCGACGTTGTAGTCCTTGAACTGGTTGTGCGACAGGCCACTGCCGTTCGGTGTGGCGATGTTCACCACCGGCACGCCATTGCCCGCGGCGCCGACGGTGGTGCCGGGCGCGCTGACCACGATGCCCTCGGCCTGGGCCAGCAGCGGCTGCCAGAACAGCGCGTTGGCGAGGATCAAGGCCAGCCCGCGCTTGGGCAGGCCGAAGAACGCGTCGCGCGGCTTCAGTGCGGCAGAAGGTTGGCGGGCCAGGAAGGCAAATTGGCGAACATCCATTTTCAAATTCTCGATGTAACGGGGCGTTGAATTACAGGAAGAAATCCATGCGGAAGTAGATCGGCGCTTCGCGCTCGCTCATCACTGCCGGGCGTTCCAAAGAATGGGCAAACGTCACGCTGGTGCTGACGTGTTTGCCCCGGGCGAACAGCTCCAGGGAGTTGCTCGAGACCCGACCGTGTACGTCGTCGTTGTAGCGACCGTGGCTGATCACACCTTGGTCGTAGCCGACGCTGGCGCCGTATTCGGCAAAGGCCGGGCGCAGCCAATCGAGCGTCACCGGGCGCGCCCAGCGCACGTCGTTGCGCCAGTAGCCGCCGCTGTCGCCGCTCAGTTGCTGGTCTTTGAAGCCGCGCACCGAGGCGGAGCCGCCGAGGCTGATGCGCTGTGGACTGAACAGGATGTCTTCACTGCGTTGGCCGGTGGCCAGGCTGGAAAAACTGAACGACTCGCCCCACAGCGTGAACGGCTGCAGGAAGCTGGCGGTGGCGGTGTATTTGCGATAGCGCGCGTTGGGCTGCCGATTGCCTGCGTCATCGCGCTCGTCCTGGGCCTGGGCATCGAGCAAGCCGATGCCGTTCTGCATGCCCAGGTCAACGTTGACGAACCCGCTGCCGATCCGGCGCCCGTGGTTGATGCCCAGTTGCAATTCGCTGAGGCGGTTGCTGCTCGAGGCGGTACGGGTATCGAGGATGTAGTTGTTGGTGCGCAGGTGCGCCACGCCGACGTTCAGCGATGTCTTGCTCACATCGTCACGATGGACCACCCGCTCGGCGCGCAACTGGTGATTCTGGTTGTCGCCGTTCTGCTTGAATTTGTAGTCGTTGGTCACGCCAAAGGTGCGGTAGTCGCTCTCGTTGTAGGTGTAACTGAAGTTCCACCAGCCCCACGGCACGTTGTAGTAGAGCATGCTGTTTTTCGAGGTTTTCTGGTGGTCGCTGACAGCATCGTGGCCGCCACGCAGCACCAGTTGGTCGGCCAGGCCGAGCGGGCTGTCCCACTCCAGGCCGGCGCCCCATTGCTGTTCGCCGGTGCTTTTCTGCCCGTCGTTGTTGCGCGACAGGCTGGCGCGCCAGGGCTTTTGCGGGGTGTTCTTGACCACGACGTCACTGCCGCCTACCTGGGTGCCGGGGGTCAGTTCCATTTGCGCCTGCTTGGAGGGCAGGCGGTTGAGCTGGTCCACCAGTTGCTCGACTTCGCGCAGGTTGAGCGCCTCGCCGACCTTGCCGGGAAAGGCCATGGCCAGCTCGCGATCGGTCACGCTGCTGCCTTGGGCGCCTTTGAGTCCTTCGAGTTTGCCTTCAACCACCAGCACCTGGAGGTGGCCGCTGGAAAGGTCTTGTTGCGGCAAGTAGGCGCGGCTGGTGACCCGGCCTTTGTCGATGTAGTAATCGGTGATGACCTTGAGCAGTTCATTGAGCTGCGACACGCCCAGGCACTGGCCGACATAGGGTTTGAGCAGGCGCTCGCGGTCGGTGGCGGGCAGGCTGTCGGCGCCTTTGAGCGTGATGTCCCGGATCGGGAAGCAACGGCTGTCGGCGGGCGTGGCCGGGGCCTGGGGCTTGGCTTCTTTGCCGGGCAGGTCCTTGAGCTCGTCGAGGCGCCGGCGCTGCTCGTCGAGCAGGCGGTTCTGGCGGTCGCGGATCAGGTCCTGATCGCCCGGCGTGGGGGCGGCCGTGGCGCTGTTCAGGCTTAACCAGGCGAGCAGCAAAGTACACAGAAGATACCGAGTCCGTGGCAATAACAAAGACATGTTCGATCCGTCGAAAATCAAGGCGCGGCAAACTAACATCGAACTTCGGCTGACCCAAGGAACTGGATTAGTTGCACGAAAGTTCTAGATAGTTCTGCAACACACTGATTTATAATCATAAAAATAATCAAAACAGATAAGCAAGCGCTCACCGGAAGTATTATTCCGACAAACGGCAACTATTTTGATGTTGATTCAGCGAATAACTTATTAATTGCCACTACTTGGCCATCAAGTTATTGCCGAGTTAGGTTAGTACCGGGAAAGACGGAAAAGTTCGCAGGAGTTTTGTGAACCAGGGCTCATTTATCGAGATTGCAGGGCAAACCGATTGGCGACGAGCGGCAAACCTGATGCTGCAGAACCGCTGGAGGCGCTGTAGAGCCTCGCCGGGGCTCCACAGCGACCACAAAGAGCGGCGTGGTCTGGCCTTCAGCCGATGTCCTTGCCTTTTTCCTGGCCGGGCACCAGGGTCAGCGGCGGGCGTTCCACGTCGCGGGAGACATGCGACTTCACGTCCTCGACGCCGCCGTGCTCGTCGTTGTGGATGACCAGCACACCCGGCCTGCGCAGTTGCTCCAGGGCCCCCTCGTCCAGCTTGAAGCTCTCACTGAGGTTCTTATCACTGAGCGCATTGGCCTCGGCGCGGCGCTGGGCGAACTTGCGTCCCTTGCGTTGCTGGTAACGCGCCCAACTGATCAGGATCACAGCGTTGAACAGGGCGATCCACAGGTAGATCTGCAGGGTGTTGAGCGCCGCGAAAATCGGCGCTTCCAGGCGCGGGCCACCATGGCTGTCCAGCATCGACGTAATGCCGCGCACCAACAACCAAATCAGCCCGGCCCAGGCCAGCAGGGTCAACACCACATCGATAACCCACATCACCGGGTTTTGACGAGTTCTCACCAGTTTCATGATCTCGCGTCCTTATTGACAGGTTTGATACCGCGATCCGGGCTGACCCAGCGCGCACGCTTCTGATGCTGCTTGAACAACACCTTGGGAAAACTGACCAATGTGGTGAACAAGCTGACCAGCCAGAACACCATCGGGTACCACACGGTCCAGAACAGGGTTTTCCACAGGTCTTTTTCGTAGCGCCGGTCGATCAGGATGCTCACGGCAAACTGCACCAGGCACACCATCGCCAGCACCAGCCCGGTAAAGGCCGGAGGCACCAGGGAGTCCACCGCGATCGCCGGGGGCAGCACGATGAACTTACCCACGGCCCAGAAGATCACCGACAACAGGAAGGTGAAGGCCCAGCCGGTGGACAGGCAGTATTCGAACAGCAGCGGCCACAGGTAACGATGCCGCCATTGCCAGATGCCACGGATGTTCTTGAACAGCACTTCGGCGCCACCCTGGGCCCAGCGCAAGCGCTGTTTCCACAGGCCGCCGACGGTTTCGGGCATGAGAATCCAGCACAGGCCGCGCGGCTCGTAGAAGATGCTCCAGTGATCGAGTTGCAGCTTCCAACTGATATCGATGTCTTCGGTGATCATGTCGGTGCTCCAGTAGTCGACGCGGTCGAGCGCCTTTTTACGGAACGCCACCACCACACCGGAGACCGTGAAGATCCGCCCGAACACACGCTGGGTGCGCTTGATCAAGCCGATGATCGAGGAGAACTCGCCGACCTGCACGCGGCCGATCAAGGTCGAGCGCGTGCGGATGCGCGGGTTGCCGGTGACGGCGCCCAGGCGCGGGTTGTCGAGCATCGGCGCCACCAGGTAGGCCGCCGCGTTTTTGTCGAGCAGCGCATCGCCGTCGATGCACACCAGGTACTCGCTGCGCGCCGCCACGGCGCCCATGCGCAAGGCCACGGCCTTGCCCTGGTTCTGCGCCAGGTGCAGCACCCGCAGGCGCGGATGCTCCAAGGCCAAGGCATCGAGCACCGCTGCCGTGTTGTCCTTGGAGCCATCGTTGACGGCGATCACTTCAATGTTCGGGTACACCTGGCCCAGCGCCGCATGAATGGTCTCGGCGGCGTTATCGCCTTCGTTGTAGCAAGGGATGATGATCGAGATCAGCGGGTTGCCGGCCAGGGTCGGCGCCGGCGTGTCTTCTTCCCACGGCCAGTGGCGCTCCCAGTGCAGCCAGAAGTACAGGCCGCCGGCGATCCACAGCGCCGACATGAACAGCGGGTAGAAGAACACGAAGTCCATCAGGAATTGCCCGGTGATCAGGAAGATCAAGCCCAGGGGCACGCCCAATACCAACGCCAGTACGAATAAAGCCAGGATTCTATCGAACATGGTCAAGGGTTCCATTGGTTGGAAAGGGCCGGACGCACGGTTTTCAAGTCCGGGGAATTTTCCAGGAAGTTGTCCGGGTAGTAGCCAAAATTCGTGACCCCCTGGCGTTTGAGTACGCCCATCCATTCGGCCAATTGCGCACCGTTCAGGTCCGGCGCGGCCTTGGTGCGCCAGTCTTTGGCTTGCAGTTCGAATACGGTGCGTTCCAGTGCGCCGGGGCGCGCCTTGACCGTGGCGACCAGTTTTTCCAGCCAGGCATTGGAATTCTTGAGCGTCTCGCCTTCCATCAGCGGCATGGCCATCGGCGCGGTCCAGTCATAGGTCTGGAGGAAGTCGTCGAGGTTCTGCGCGAACCACGCTTCGCTCTGCGGGTTGAGCATCGGCTCGGCGAAGATATTGCGCGCGGTCTGCACCTGCGGACCACCGATGGCGCGGACCTTGGCGGTCAGCTCCTGGGTGAAGTCGATCAGGTAACGACTCTTGAAGCGCGTCCAACGCTGCATCACCGCCGGGTCGGCGCGCAGGGCCGCGATGCTGGCGGGCAGGCCGTTGGCGGCATAGACCTTGAGCGCGGCGGGGCTGGCGTCTTCGAAGTCGGACAGCAGCGCATCGTCGTGGTACAGCACGCCGTCGATGGCATTGTTACGGGCCAGGTCCTCATAGATCTCGCCAATGATCTTGCGCACCTGCGGGTCGAACGGCGACAGGCGCTGGTATTGATCCGGGTCGAGGCCGACCTTGCCGGTCTCCGGGTCCCAGCGGGTCACGCGCGGCAGCTTGGGGTCGAGGGCGAAACTGAGCACCGGCATCCAGGCATACACGCTGGCATGGGCACGGGTGTGCAACTGCCAGGCGACACGGTTGAACAGGTCGGCACGCACCGGCAAGTGGCGGTTGGGGAAGTACAGTTGATGCACCAGGCCATCACCCTTGGGGTCGGCGAAGGCTTGCAGGAACACGGTGCCCGCGCCCATGTCCACCACGCGCTGCACCAGTTGGTCGAGGTTGCGCGCTTGTTGGGCCGGGTCCGGGTCGTAGACGTTGTCCAGGTCCACATGCAGCACCCGCAGCGGTGCCTGGGTTTGCACCGCGACGATGCTGTTGGCGAAATGTTCGCCGTCCGGGTCGGACGCCACCAGGAAGCGCGGGCTGTTCATCAGGTTGGACGAGCTGTCGAGGCCGTCTTCCAGGGTCAGGGCCATCTCATAGCCCTGCTCGCCGACGATCGCCAGCGAGGTGCCCTTGGCTGCGCCGTAGGGCCATACCCACACCCGCGGTGCCTTGCCGGTGACGCTGCGGATCTTGTTGGAGATCGCCACGACATCCGCGCGCATCCGCGCCTCGAACTGCGCCTGGGTTTCATAGCGGCCGGTGGCCGGATCGAAGCGCAGGGAGGTCGCCGCCGGCTCCAGGTTGCCCTGGGGGTTGGCCAATATCCCTTTGTGACTGGCATCGGTGTGCGCGGCGATTTCCACCAGACCCGAGCGGGACACTTCGCGGATCTGCGCCCAGGTCAGGAACTCACCCCGCGGGCGCGGTGAGCCGGCGAAGTCCACCGGTTGGTTCATCGGCGTGTCGATCCAGGTGCCAACCGGCGCGAGCAGGGCCGGCCAGTGATAGGCCCGCAGTATCGGCATCACGCGGGTATAGAAGCTCGAATAGCCATCATCGAAGCTGAGCATCACGGCTTTCGGCGGCAGCGCCGGACCGCCACGGCGGGCCGCGAGGATCTGGTCGACACTGACCGCCTGGTAACCGTTCTCCCGCAGCCAGGCCAACTGCTCGATCAAACGTTCGGTACGCACCGCCACCACCGCCTGGTCGGGGTCGCGATCCTCGACGTCGTGATAGGCAATGCCCAGGAAATGGTTTTTCGGCCACGGCACTTCGTTGGCCGGGGTCGGCCGCTCGGCGGGTGGAGTGAAAGGGGCGGGCTGCTGGGCACAGGCACTGGCCAGCAATACACCCAGGACCAGCAAGCAACGGCTGAGGACAGTCATGGTCAGGCTCTTCTAGAAACGGTAAGTGAGGTCGACGAGCAGGCGCAGATCGCGTTCGCGATCACCGTCATAGGGTCGACTGATCAGGCTCAGGTTGGCGCCGGCTTCGAGAACGTCGTTCCAGCGAAAGCGTTGGCCGTAACCGATCAAGCCGACACCGCCGGTGGAATAATCCCTCTGGCTATACGTACCCGCTCCGACTTGGAACTGCTGACTCCACTGGGTCTCGTAGCGGTGATAGAGCACATGGTTGACGGTGACGGTGGGCAACACGCTGAAGTCCGACTTCGGGTTGAAGTACACCGTGTCGGCCTTGCTGTTGTGGCTGGCGCTGACTTCCAGGCCCAGGTCCACTTGCACGCCCGGCGAGCTGTAGATGCCCTCGCGGCCAGTGAGCAAGGTTTCGATGCGGTCGTTGCCGTCGCTGAAGTGGGACGGGCTGAGGGACAGCTTCCACTCACGGCTTTCATTGGCGCGCCAGCGGATGAAGCCGCTGCCGCCGTTGGCCGTGATGTCGGCATTCAGCGCACGCAACGGTGTGGTGGCCGAGAGGTAATCGAGGCTGCCGCCGTATTGCCAGTTATCGTTGATGTCGCGGGCGATCGACACGCGCGCGCCTTGTTTGGAGCCAAAGCCGTAGGAGTGGTTGGACACCTCGGCTTCCAGGGTCATGTCGCGGGTCCGCCGCTCCACGCCCACGCGCTGCCAACGGTGCTGGCCGGTGCCTTCGGAAAAGTCGGCGGTGGCGTAGCCGGCGCCGGCGAACAGGCGCCAGTCTTCATCGATGGGCGGCGTGTAGATCACGCTTTCAATGCCCCAGTCACGGCTGCCGGTGACCGCGCCCACGTCACCGTTATTACCGCCGCCATAGCTTTTGCCGGTGTAGGCCTCGACGCGCACTTCGGCCATGTCGTGGACGTTGCGCAGGCGCTGGAGACGCTGCACCTGGCGGCTGTCGGGGTTGCGGGCGATGACGTCGTCGGCGAGCACGTCGAGTTGGCGCCACTCCTGCAGATCCATGGCGGTGTAGGCCTGGGACACTTCCAGGCTGATGTCGCGCGGCACCTGGGCTTCGGTTTCCTTGAGGGTCGCTTCGGCGCGCCGTGGCAGGTCGCGGGCGCGGTACATGTCCGCCTGGGCCAGGCGCAGGCCGACGTTGCCCGGAGCCCGTGCCACCAGGGCTTCCAGGCCGGCTTCGCTGCCCGGCAGATCGCCCCCGTACACGCCGGACTGCGCCGACAGTTGCTGGGCATCCATCCATGCATCGTTGGGGTTGCCGATGGGCAGGCCTTTGAGTTCGACCCGCGGTTTCTGGTTGTCGGCGAGGGTAGTGGCGACCTTGCGGGCTTCGACACCTTTGTCGCTTTCCTGCAGGGCGTAGAACAAGGCCGTGCTGTCTTCGACCCGGTCATCGGGCTCGGCGTCGGTGGCGCTCAGTGCCTGGCGATACAGCGGCTCGGCCTTTTCCGGCTGGCGCTGGTCGAGGTAGGACGCCGCCACCCAGCGCACTGCGTAGGTCGGCAATTGCACGCCTTCGGCCGTGAGGGTTTCGTACTCGCGAATCACCTCGGCGGTGCGCGCCCGGGCCTTGAGTGCGCCCAGGCGGTCGATGCGCCAGCGCACCACGTCGTCATGGGCGCTGGCATCGGGGGTCCAGCGGGTGAGCAATTTGTCGTAGTCCTGCAGGGCGCGGTCGGCGATCACGTAGCGTTCTTTCTCGGTGCGCGTGGCGAACTCGGCCATGCGTACCCGTTCGGCGGCCAGGTCGCCTTCGAGGCGGCGCTGGGTGACGGGGTCGAGCAGGCCCGGGCGCTGGGTCGCCAGACGCAAGGCCGGCTCCGGCAGGCGGGCCTTTTGCAGGGCGACGATGTATTCACGGGCAACTTCAGGCTTGTCGCCGGCGCGGATAAACGCTTGGTCGAACTCGAACAGGGCGTCGTAATTCAAGCCGGCGCGGGTCAGCGCGTAGCCCAGGGCCATGCGCCGGTTGGGGTCGTCGGGCTTGGCCGCGACCATTGCGCGGGTGCGCTGCACGGCCTCGCTGGCTTGGCCGCCGTCGGCCTGGGTCAACGCCAGGCCGAGTTGCAGGTCGGTATTGTTCGGTTCACGCAGCAACGCCTGGCGATACACCGCCTCGGCCTTGGCCCACTGCTGTTGGTTGCGATAGGTGCGCGCCACCGTGGCGAGCGCCTGGGGCGTGAGGTTGCGATTCTGGCCCTGGGCCTCGTACACCTTCAGTACTTCGGCGTCCTGGCCGGCCCACCCGGCGATCACCAGATGGTCGCTGACCTGGCCCGCTGTCTGCCGTTCGGCAGGCAACTGGCGCAGTTGGGTCAGCGCGGGGGTGAAGTTGCCGTTGCGCGCCTGAATGATCAGGGCGTCATAGGCCGGGTCGGCCACGGCGAAGGTGGGCATCAGCAACTGACTGCACAAGGCGACCCCGATGAGCAGTCGCAACCGGCCTGATGCACTGAGTGGAGGGTTTGGCAACATATCGCGAGCTTCCTTACACACGGAAAGCTGTAACGATAGGTGGTCCTGAGCAATTTGCTGCAGGGTGCCGGCGTCTCGGGACCCGGCCTAGCTTTCCTGTGGGAACTATCCCTCAAGAAAATAGGAAAAAGTCCAATTCAGAACAATTGTTCAGAATTGCCCGACATCCTGAAAAAAATCAATGTGGCGGCGGACTTACCGAAGATAACGGGGCTTCAGCCAATCGCCATGGCGACTATTTGACCCGTTTCACCCGCAAACCCGCCCCCGCTTTTTTTATTTCTGACCGCAGCAGAATATTTTTACTGCGCGCCGCCCATCGCACCGACTTTGGACATGACGAAGGAGAGGAATTGCTCAACCGTCATCTTCTGGCCGTTGAACGTCACTTCGTTGTTGGCGTAGTGCAGCTTGGACACCACGTCGCTGCCGACCAGGGTCGCCAGTTGCGTACCGACGGCCATGCCGCTGATCATCTCGCTGGCCATCTCGGATTGCTGCTCGATGGCTTCAGGGTCGGTCACACCACCGAGCTGCGCTTGCAGGGCGGCAACGTCGGCGATCATCGGCTTGGACAGGCTCAGGTTGGCATCGAGCAATGCGATGATCTGCTTGCCCAGCTCCAGCGGTGGCAGTTCCATGCTGCTTGGCTTGGCCAGGTCCACGACCAGGCTGAATTTGCTTTCGCCACGGGTGGTTTTCAGCGACAGGTTTTCCACCGCCACTTGCGGCTTGGCGGCCAGCAGTTGGTTGACGTTGGTATCGGCCAGGGCCTGCTCGGCGTCGCTCAGTTGCAGCTCGGGTACCGGTTCACCGGCGGCAGCAGCGGCCTGCACGGGTGCCATCTTGTCCTGATAGAGCTTGGTCAGCACCAGCATCGACGGCACGTCGACGTTCTTCATGCTCAGGGCCATGGCGGCCGAACCCACGGGTTTGCCCTGGTAACCGATCTCGTCGATCTTGTAATCGACGCGCCCGGCCAGGTTGTTGTCCTTGGTGTCGCTGGTGTCTTTCTGCTCGAAGCCCTTGAGGGTCAGCACGGCCTTCTGCGGGCCCATGGTGAGCTTGGTGTCGGTCAGTTCCACGGTGTTCTGCCCGGTGTAGAAACCGAACGTGGATTTTTCCAGGTTGCTGGCCACTGTCAGCCCGGCCAGTTCGGCTTCGAACGGCGAGCCATTGGCGTCGACGACGGCGACCTTGAGGCTGTTCATGTAACCGTCGGCCTTGACCTTCTTGCCTTCGGCGCTGCTGTCGAAGTTCAGGTTGGCACCGGAGAAGCTCACCGACGACTTGTCGTCCTTGAACGCCAGGGGCAGCAATTCGACGTTGCCGTTGACCGAGAGGCTGTAGCCGATGTTGGCCACGCCCTTGAGCGGCGACACGTCTTTGGCGGCGGCAAACCACTTCTCGGTGGTGGCGTTCTTTTCCAACTCATAGTGACTGGTGGCCATGACCGGCAGCCACTTCAGCGTGACCAGGCGCGACAACGGCAGCGGGCCGTGTTCGATATGGTCGACGAACAGCAATTCAGGGTTCGGGTTGTCTTCGCCGAAGACCGCACCTTGTGCTTTCAGGCGGTAATGGGCGGTGCTGCTGAATACGCCACGCTCCAGGGACACCAGCTCAAGGGCCATCGTGCCGTCGACGCCGGCCATGGAGGTCTTCAGTTCCTTGTTGGCGTTCTGGATCGCGGTTTGCAGCACCGGTTCCAGTTGCTTACCGGTGTACCAGGCGCCGCCTGCACTGACGACGCCAACGGCGACAACAAAACCCAAAAGAACGACTGCTGGCTTATTCATGAGGTGACCTGATCAAATCCTGTGAGAAGTGGGCTGTCTTCCTTGAACCCCGAGTGAGGTTGGCTCAAGCCCGCCGAAAAACGGGGGGAAGATTAGCACTGGCGGCCGCGAACGGCCCAGACTTTCAGAGGGATCAGTTCCACGCAAGTTCAGGAATATTCCGTTTCGATCTCGTCCAACTGGTGGTCGAAACTCTTCAACCGGGCAGTCCAGGTGTACACCAACACCTCGAATTCACGGTGTATCACGGCATTACCGGGGGTATCGACCTTGGGGTCGCAGAAGTCCAGTTGGTAGCGCTCGCGGGCCATCTGCGTGGCCACATCGGACAATTCCCGCGCATTATTCAGCCAATGCCTACCGTCGGCGACCTGCCGATCCAGCAGCACGCATTGTTTTTTCAGGGTCTCGAGGCTTTTTTCCAGGGGCGTGCCGGTCAGGTCGCCCATGACTTCCTGGAAGGTGCGCCCGGGCTGCCAATAGCTGCCCCAGAAATAGCGGTCGAACACGGTTTCGACCCGCCGCAGGGCGACCTTGGTGTCCCAGATCGCGACGCGGGTCTTGCCTTGTTCGAGGAGTTTTTTCTTCACCTTTTGGTTTTGGTAGGACGCCCAGGCGACGACGCCGATGGACAAGGTGCCGATCACCAGGCAGGCGCTGTCGAGAAACACCATGGCCGTGTCGATTCGGTGAGCGAGCATGACGCCGTAGAAGTAGGCCGCCGATAACAACACCAGTGCGAAGCACACGCACCAGAAAGCGGGAGCATAAGGGTTTTTCATTATTGGAATCCCCATGAGCAAACGCGAGCTGTGTCAGGCGGGCCCTCTGCCGGTCAAAAAGCATGGCGGCCCGCTTGTCAAAGCATAGCTAGCTGCTCAGGGTTTGCCGGGCTGTGAGGCTTGCGTTCGTCCGCTTTCCCAGCCGCCGCCCAGGGCCAGGAACAGATCGATCTGGCTCATGGCAACCTGGGTGTTGGCCGCCGCCAGTTGCGCGCGCACATCGGTGTAGGTGCGCGTGGCTTGCAGGTCGGCGAGGAACGATGCGCGGCCGGCCTGGAAGAAGCGGTGGGTCTGGTCTGCGGCTTCCTTGGCCGATGCGTCGGCTTCGGCCAGGGCATCGCGGCGCTGTAACTGCGCGGTGTACTGCGCCAGGCCGGTCTGGGTTTCGCGGATGGCGTTGAGCACCACCCCGTCGAAGTGCGCGAGGGCGCCCTGGGTCGCCGCTTCGGCTTCGTGGATGCGCGCGCGGGCGCCGTTGGTCGGCACGGTCCAACTGATCATCGGGCCAAAGCCCCAGCGGTTGGTGGCCGGCGTGCCGAGATTTTCGAGCAACCCGACCGTGCTGACCGAGGCACCGATGCTGATGTCCGGGTACAGCGCGCCCGTGGCCACGCCGATGCGCGCAGTGGCCGCGGCCAGTTGGCGTTCCGCCTGGCGCACATCGGGGCGACGCTTGAGCAGCGTCGCGCCATCGCCCACCGGCAGCAGTTGGGCGATGTGCGGGAGTTCGGCGCACGTACCGGTGCCCGCCGGCAGTTGCGCCACCGGCTTGGCCAGCAGCATCGACAGGCGAAACAGCCCGGCCTGGCGCGCAGCTTCGTAGCGCGGCATGTCGGCGCGCAAGGATTTGTACTGGGTCTGCGAGCGGGTGACCTGGGTTTCATCGCCGCGCCCGGCGTCGCGCAGGCGCTGGGTCAACGTCGTGCTCTGGGCTTGCAGGTCGAGGGATTCGTTGGCGATCGCCAGCTCTTCGTTGGCCGCGCAGACTTGCGTGTACGAACGCACCACATCGGCGACCAGGGTGATCCGCGCAATATCGGCCGCGGCCTGGGTTGCGTCGGCGCTGGCCTGGGCGCTTTCGATGCCGCGCTGCAAGGTGCCGAACAGATCGAATTGATACGAGGTGGTGATCCCCACGCTGCCGATGTTGCCCACCGGGACTTTTTCCGAGAGTAAAAACGCTTCGCCGGACTCTTGCAGGCGCTGGGCTTCGGCCTTGGCGCCGGCGCTCCAGCCGCCGACGGATTCAGCCTCCTGCACCTGATAGCGCGCCCGCTGCAAGTTGGCGGCGGCGACGCGCAGGTCGGTGTTGGAAGCCATGGCCTGGCGCACCAGTTCATCCAGGCGCGGGTCGTTGTACAGCTTCCACCAGTCCGCCGGCACCGGCGCCGAGACCACGTTAGCGCCCTCGCCCGCCAGTTGCCCTTGCAGGTCGCCACGGTTCATGGCGGCCTTGTCCGGCAGTCGATAATCCGGGCCGACCACCTGGCAGGCTGACAACAGCACACCCAGCGCCGCGGTTGCCAAAATCTGCTTCATGGCTGGGCTCCGTCCTTGGGCTTGTCGCCGATGATCGACACCGTCGCGGTGCGCCCGGCGATCATGCGAAAGTCCGCCGGCACCTCGTCAAACGCGATACGCACCGGAATCCGCTGGGCCAGGCGCACCCAGCTGAACGCCGGGTTGACGTTGGGCAGCAGGTTGGCGCCGCTGCTGCGGTCACGGTCCTCGATACCGGCGACGATGCTCTGCACATGGCCGTGCAGGCGGGCGCCGTCGCCAATCACACGGATATCGACGCCCATGCCGACGTGGATGCCGTCGAGCTTGGTCTCTTCGAAGTAGCCGTCGATATGGAAGGAGTTACTGTCCACCACCGACAGCACCGGGCGCCCGGCGGTGACGAACTCCTGCGTGCGCGGCGCACGGTCGTTGACGTAGCCGTCCACCGGGCTGCGGATCACCGAACGGTCGAGGTTGAGTTGCGCCGAGTCCACCGTCACTTGCGCTTCGGCCAGGGCCGACTGGGCACGGGCGACGCGGGACTGGCTTTCTTCCAGTTGCTCGCTCGGCACCAGGTTGCCCAGGCCACGGTTACGCTTGTACTCGCGCTGGGCCTGGGCCAGGGTTTCCTGGCGGTCGGCCACGGCGGCCTGGGCCTGGCGCAGGGCCAGTTTGAAGCGGTCCTGGTCGACGGCGAACAGCACCTGGCCTTTGCTCACCAGTTGGTTGTCGCGCACGTCGACGCGCTGGATCAGCCCGGACACGTCCGGGGCGATCTGCACGATATCGGCACGGATGTGGCCGTCACGGGTCCAGGGCGCAAACATGTAGTACATGACCATGCGCCATACGACGACGACCGCGAAGCTCACGATCAACAACGTCAGGACGACACGGCCGATGGTCAAAAAAGGTTTTTTCATGTCATCAGGTATCGACTGAGTGAGTCCACCGCGCCCAGCAACAGCGCGTAGAGCCCCACGTTGAACAATGCCCGGTGCCAGACCAGGCGATAAAAGTGCAGACGGGTCAACAACCCGTGCACCAGCAGAAACAACACGTAAGCAATGCCCATCAGCACCAGCAGCGTGGGCAGGAACACCCCGCTGATATCCAGATCACCGATCATAAAGGCGCTCCATCAGGCAGCGGCGCCTCGGTCTCGGTGCCGCCAATCAATTCCACGCCGGGCAACAGCGCCAGACGCAGACCCGCCAGGGCATGCAACAGATGCAGGCGGGTGTCGTCTTCGTCTTGCAGGCCTTGGCCGTTGAGGGCGCGGCGCGTGCGGTCGAGGGTCATCAGCAGGCCGCTGGGCGAAGGCAAGCGTCGGCCCGCCTTGAGGCAGGCCTTGTAGTAAGCGCCGACGCCTTCCACCACTTGGCCGAGCAACACCCGCGGTACGCCGTAGATCCGTGGCGAGTAGGCCAGCAGGTCGAGCAGGTTCAGCGCCACGCGCAAATCGCGCAGGGCGACGCCGGTGTCATGGCCGATGATGGCCAGGCGCGGCAGGTGCTGCATCAAGCGGTCGAGCATTTGCGCGGCCAGGTGCCGTTGTTCGGCCAGGTTCGCCGGTTCGGTCAGGCCGACGATGTCGTGCCAGGTGAACCGGGTCAGGCGCTTGGCGGCCAACTCGGCACCGAAGGGCCGCGCGATCAGCGTCCACACAAAGGCAAACAGCAGGCCCACGGGCCCGGCCAGGTTGACATTGGCGAAGTTGAGGAAGTCGGCGTCATAGGCGCCCTGGATGCTGATGAACGACGAGGTGTTCACCAACGTCAGCAGCATGCCCAGGTAGAAACGCGGTTGGACCGTGAGTGTGCCGATGCAGATAAACGGCACCGCGAACGCCAGCACCAGCATGGGGAAATCGTGCAGGTTGGGCAGCACCAGGAACAGATACAGGCTGGCGAACAGCACCGACATGGCGGTCCAGAAAAAGAACCGGTAGATCTGCGGCGCCGGGTCGTCCATCGACGCAAAGAAGCTGCAGGCGACGGCTGCCAGGATCACGGCGCTGCCGCCGTCAGTCCAGCCCAGCAGAATCCACAGCACCGAGGCGACGATGATCGCAGTGACGGTGGAAAACGCCGAGTAGAACATCAGGCCACGGTCGAGAAAAGGCGTCAGGCGGCCCAGGCGCCAGTGGCGGTAAACGGCGCGCCAGGTGTCCTGGCTCTCGCATTGGATCGCGGCCTGCAGGCTGCGGCAGTCTTGCCACAGGTCGATCCACTCACCCAGGCGATACAGGGCGTTGGAGAACAGCAGCGTGTGGCGGTCGTCCAGCGCTTCGCCTGCCGGTTGCAGCGCGTCGAGTTGGTCACGCAGGGTGCGCCAGCGCTCCAACGGGGCCGACTCGGTGGTGCTTTGCAGCCACTGATCCGTGGCCTCCAACAGCGGCGCGAGCGTTTCGAGAAACTCCGGCGCACGGTGTTCGATGGCGTATAGCGCATCGTCGAGCGCATCCACCACCGGCAGCAGGTGGATCATCCGCCCGCGCAGTTCCTTGGTGTTGCGCACCGTCTGCGGCCGGGCGCCTTCGTGGGGCAACTGGCCGATCATCAATTCCAATGTGTTGAAGGTGGCGACCATGCCGCCGCGCAAGGCGCTGACTTCGTCGCGCGCCACGTTGCGGCTCATAAAGCGCTGGCTGTAGACCTGGGCGTCGCTGAACCACTTGGCCACCGAGCCATCGAATACCGGCATCAGGCGCCGCGGCCAGAACATTGCGCCGACCACCGCCGCCACCGCGATGCCAAGAAAGATTTCCTCGGTGCGCGCTTCAGCCACGTCCCACACCGTCAGCGGGTTATCCACCACCGGCAAGGCGATCAGCGGCAAGGTGTAGCCGGCCAGCATCAGGGCGTAGTTGTTCGCGGTGCGCAGGTGCATGGAGAGAAACAGCAGGGTGCCCGTCCACAATGCAATCACCACCACCAGCAGGTAGGGCGATTGCACAAACATCGGCACGAACACCACCGCCGCCGCCGCGCCCATGAAGGTGCCGATCGCACGGTACAGCGCCTTGGAACTGGTCGGTCCGACAAACGGGCTGGAGACGATGTACACCGTGGCCATCGCCCAGTACGGACGCGGCATTTGCATGAGCATGGCGATGTACAACGCGATCATCGACGCCGCGAACGTGCGTACCCCGTAGAACCAGTCCTTGGCCGGCGGCATGCCGGTAAAAAATCCTCTCAAGATGCTGCAACCACAGGGTATTGATGCGCGACTTCGAAGGCGCGCAACACGCGCAGCGCAACCTCCATGTCCGCAGGCGCAATATCGGCCAGCACGTCGCGGCGCAGGCGCACCAGTTGCGCCTCCACCGCCTGTACCAGCTCACGGCCCCGCGCGGTGAGGCTCAAGGCCTTGGCGCGGCGGTCGTGGGTGTCTTCGCTGCGGCACACATAGCCGCCGCTGCACAGTTGGTCGAGCAGGCGCACCAGCGACGGGCTTTCCATCCCCGAAGCCTGGGCCACTTTGACTTGATGCACCCCGTCGCCCAGGCGGCCGATCATCAGCAACGGCACGGCGCAGGCTTCGGAAATACCGTAGCTCACCAGCGTGTTCTGGCAGATTTTGCGCCAATTACGGGCGCCCACCACCATGCTGCTGCTGAGGTTCATCTGGAGTTGTTCGAGGGTCTTGGGCACTGGATCGTTCGCATACAGTTAGTTTGCTAACTATCAATATGGTGGATGGCGCTAGATGCGTCAAGTTTTGAAACAAATTTAGCGGATGGGTGGTGTCGGTAAGTAAAGCGGCTTTCAGCACGAAGGTTGGATCTTCAACGATAGCCGCAACGCCGCATGACCCATGTGGGAGGGGGCTTGCCCCCGATAGCGGAGTGAAGGCAATACACGGTTGACTGATCTGCCGCTATCGGGGGCAAGCCCCCTCCCACATTTGGATCGGTGTCGGCTTCAGGATTGCTGTGCTGCCTGCCATTCGGGCGTGGCGTGGGTAAGTAAAGCGACTTTCAGTGTGAGGGTTGGATCTTCAACGATAGCCACAACGCCGCATGACCCATGTGGGAGGGGGCTTGCCCCGGTACAGACCGGAGACATCCTTTACGTTTGAAACCGGAGACATCGTTTACATGTATTAATCATGGCCAGGAGGTAACTGGCCATGTCATGGAATCGAGAGTCCCCTATGGACCAAAAAGTCAGATTG
>NZ_JYLL01000045.1 GCF_001439695.1 Pseudomonas veronii | reverse complement strand
GCATCGAACCCGCCGCTTGGCTCAAGGATACGCTGGAAAAACTACCCAGCTGGCCCAACAGCCGGATCGATGAGCTATTACCCCTCGCGCCTCAACCTGAGTAAAGGTGGGGCGGCTGGACGCTTACATCTGATCGATGCTCATCCGTCCTCGAAAACTGCAAGACTTTGCAGTTTCGGACGCCTTGCTTGTACCGCCGGTCTGTTTCCCACTCAAAAAGAGGATCTTTCTGACAAAACCTTAAGATTCCACTTCATTTGGCCGAAAGCCTGACGAGCCATGCGTGCACCGATTTGGAGCAGATCAAGCGTCTGCCCAGGCGTTACATGGAATGTTCCACCCAGCACGCTCCCCCCCTTTGGCAAAAGAAGTCGATGAAATGAATCTAAAGTTCAGTCATAAAATTCTGTTGGCCGCGTCAGGCGTCGTGGTCTTGGCCTTCGCGTTATTCACGTTGTACAACGATTACTTACAGCGCAGCACCATCAAACAGAACCTGGAGTCGTCCATCCAGCAATCCGGAGAACTCACCGCCAGCAGTGTGCAGAACTGGCTCAGTGGCCGCGTGTTGATACTCGAAAACCTGGCACAAAACATGGCCCACCAGGGCAGTACTGCAGATCTTCCAGGCTTGGTTGATCAGCCCGCACTCACCTCGAACTTCCAGTTCACTTACGTCGGCCAAACCAACGGCGTGTTCACCCAACGCCCCGACGCAAAAATGCCCGATGGCTATGACCCGCGCCAGCGTCCTTGGTACAAGCAAGCCGTGGCGGCTGACAAACCCATGCTGACCCCGCCTTACATGGCAGCCGTGGGTGGGCAGATCGTGACCATCGCCATGCCGGTGAAAAAGAACGGCGAGTTGCTGGGCGTGGTCGGTGGTGACCTGAGCCTGCAAACGCTGGTGAAGATCATCAACTCGGTAGACTTCGGCGGCATCGGCCATGCGTTCCTGGTCAGCGGCGACGGTCAGGTCATCGTCAGCCCCGATCAGGGCCAGGTGATGAAGAACCTCAAGGACATCTACCCAGGCACCAGCGTCCGCATCGAGAAGCTTAACCAAGATGTTGTCCTCAACGGTCAGGATCGCATTCTGTCCTTCACCCCGATCGCCGGCTTGCCAGGTGCGGACTGGTACATCGGCTTGTCGATTGATAAAGACAAAGCCTACGCACCCCTGGGTAAATTCCGCACCTCCGCGCTGATTGCCATGCTGATTGCCGTGGTGGCGATTGCGGTGCTCTTGAGCTTGCTGATCCAAGTACTGCTGCGGCCGTTGACCACCATGGGCGTTGCCATGCAGGACATCGCCCAGGGTGAGGGTGACCTGACCCGCCGCCTGGACGTGACCAGCAAAGATGAGTTTGGCGAGGTAGGCAGTGCCTTCAACCAGTTCGTCGAGCGTATCCACGCCTCGATTTCCGAGGTGTCCTCGGCAACACGCCAGGTGCATGACTTGTCCCAGCGCGTAATGGCGTCGTCCAACGCTTCGATCGTCGGTTCTGACGAGCAGAGCGCGCGCACCAACAGCGTAGCCGCGGCAATCAACGAACTGGGCGCCGCGACCCAGGAAATCGCGCGTAACGCCGCTGACGCTTCCCAGCACGCCAGTGGTGCCAGCGAGCAGGCTGACGATGGGCGCAAAGTGGTGGAAAAAACCATCCTGGCGATGTCGGAACTGTCGCAAAAGATCAGCCTGTCCTGCACCCAGATCGAAACCTTGAACGCCAGCACCGATAACATCGGCCACATTCTCGATGTGATCAAAGGTATCTCCCAGCAGACCAACCTGCTCGCGCTCAACGCCGCGATCGAGGCCGCCCGTGCCGGGGAAGCGGGTCGCGGGTTTGCCGTGGTCGCCGATGAAGTGCGCAACCTGGCTCACCGTACCCAGGAGTCGGCGGAGGAAATCCACAAAATGATTACTTCGCTGCAAGTGGGTTCGCGTGAAGCGGTGACCACCATGAACGCGAGCCAGACCTCCAGCGAAGAGAGCGTCGAAGTCGCCAACCAGGCCGGTGAGCGCCTGATCAGCGTGACGCAGCGGATTGTTGAAATCGACGGCATGAACCAGTCGGTCGCCGCTGCCACCGAGGAGCAGACCGCGGTGGTGGAAACCCTCAATGTCGACATCAACCAGATCAACCTGCTGAACCAGCAAGGCGTGGCCAACCTCAATGAAACATTGAAGGACTGTGACGCGTTGTCTCAACAGGCCAGCCGCTTGAAACAACTGGTCGACAGTTTCAAGATCTGACCTCAACGGCATAGGAGCGAGGCCTCTCGCTCCTACTGCTTAGCCGAGCATTTGTCGGACATTTTCCAGGGCGCCGTCGGCGAAGTTCTGCATAAAGTGTTCGAACCCTTCCTGCGCGGTGTCGACCGGTTCGCCGATGAGCGTCCAAGTCGCCCTGGAGCATCCGCAGCCAATTGGCTCCACACGCATTGCCGCCCACAAGCGGGCCACGCCCAAGGTGTTGTAGACCGTGGTCCAGGTCATGAACATGGCCTCTTCGTCGCGGCTGTTGAGCTGCTCCACCGCACAATGGCCATCGTGGAAATACTTCGTGCGTAAAGCGCCTACGCCGGTGCCGGTCATTTCGATGTGCGACAAGGCGGGAATGAACGCATCAAAGCCTGCAAAGTCCCCCACCAAGCCCCACAGCCTGGCGGCCTCGCAGGTGACTACGACAGAGGCCACCACTGGTGTGCCCCGGGGGTTGCGGATCAATGTATCGGGTTGCAACGGTTTCATGAGGTTGTCCTGAGGCGGTTCAGAGAAAGCCGATGGCCTTGAGGTAGTCGCAGCCTTTGCCTAACAGCGCGGGGCTTTTCTCGGGGTACGGCTTACCCATTTCTTCCACGCCCCGGCGTGCGTTGTCGTGACGGATCATCGACGTATCGCCGATGTCTTCACCCAACCCGTCCAGGTAAAAACCCAGCACGCCAAACAGCGCATTTTCGCGGCCCACCGTTCGCAGTTGCCGTTGCCACTGCGCGACACTGACCCGCTCGAATGTGTAGCCGGCGTCGCGGAATGCATCGAGGTACTGCTCCCAGCTCAGGGGTTGTGGGTTATGCAGGTTGTACACGCTGCGCCCGGTTGCGAAATGAGCGCAGTGGAACGCGATGAAGCGTGCAAAAAAGTCCACCGGCATCAGGTCGAAGTTCACCGCTAACCGCGGAACCAGACCCAACTGCAGCGAGCCCTTGAGCATCAGCATCAGGCGATTTTTCTGTGGTTGGCAAACACCGCTTTGGCTGTTGAAACTGATATTGCCCGGACGATAGATATTCACCCAGGCACCTTGCTCCAGCGCGCGCGCCGATAGCCGCTCGGCCACCCATTTGGACAGGTTGTAACCATTCTTGATGTAGATCGGCGGTGTCGCCGCAGCAGGCGACTCGAGGACCTGCCCCGCGGCGTCGATGGCGCTGCATGCCGAGAGTGTCGAGATGAAGTTGAAGACTTTTTTGCTGTGGGTTTCACACAGGCGCACGCATTCCAGTACCGGGTCGACGTTGTCTTTCACCAGCGACGCGTAGTCCATCACATGGTTGACCCGCGCCGCGTTATGCACCAGCACGCCAAAGTCCCTGGCGAGGCGCTCGTACACCTCGGCAGCCAGGCCCAGGCCAGGCTGGCTGACATCGGCGGCGTACACCTGCACCCGGCTCCGGTCCAGATGTTCCAGGCGGTACTCCTGCAACGCCTGGGTGAACCGTACCGTTGCCGGCTGGTTCGGCAGTTCCCGCACCAGGCATGCCACTTCGGTCGCACCGCCGGCCAGCAAGGCTTCGACAATGTGGACCCCGATAAAACTGTTGGCCCCCGTCACGATCACTTTGCGACGATCACCGGCGCGGTCCTCGGGCAGCACTTCAAAAGCCGGTTCCCGCTGTGCGTCTTGAACCGCCTGGCCGACGGGTGCGGCAGCGCGCGGGCCGTCCTCCAGCAGCGCCGCGAGCGTGCGAATGGTCGGCATTTCAAAAAAGCTGTTCAGGGGCAGGCTGCGACCAAATTGTTCGCGAACCCGCAGCAGCAGGCTCGACAGCAAAATGGAGTGGCCGCCGACGTTAAAGAAGCTGTCATCGATGGACAACGTGCCCGTGGGAAGCTGCAACAACTCATGCCACAGCCCCAACAGCTCAACCTGTAGCGGCGTTTGCGCGGCCTTTACGGTGTGATTCGAAGGGCGCTGCACCGGCAGTTGCAACAAGGCCTGGCGATCGACTTTACCGTTGCTCGCGTAAGGCAGGCCGGCGAGTTCGATCCACCGCTCGGGTTGCATGTAATCAGGCAGCCACTGCCGTGCATGCTGCTTGAGGTCGTCCATCGTGGCACCCGGTTCCGGCTGGGCGACCACACCGCGAATCCTGCGATCACCGTCGATCACCACCGCCACCTGGCGGAACAGGCGGCTGGCACGCAGGCACTGTTCGATCTCCTGGGGTTCGACTCGAAACCCCCGAATCTTCACTTGCTCGTCCCGACGCCCGCCCAGCTCGATGCCGTCGCCGGTCCACTTTGCGTAATCACCGCTGCGGTAGGCGCACACGGGTTGTCCTCCCGGCAGTACCAGTTCGACAAAAGGGTCGTCGTGCAGTTGTGTTGCGTTCAAGTACCCCAGGCTCACGCCCGGCCCGACGATGTACAGCTCGCCCATCACCTGTTCGTCCACCGGCTGTAAATGCTCATCGAGTATCAGCACCTGGCTGTTGGCGATGGGACGGCCGGCGTTGCGATTGCTGTCCCCGGGCCGCAACGTGCGATGGGTGACCAGCACCGTGGCTTCGGTGGGGCCATAGAGGTTGTGCAACTGGCATTGGCCGGCCAGTCGTTCGATCACATAGGGTTCACAGGCATCGCCGCCGGTCAGCAGGTGCGTCAGGCCCAGCGGTTGGTCCAGCGGCAGGATGCTCAGCAGCGCCGGTGGCAGGAAGGCATGGGTGATCTGCTGCTGGCGGATCAGTTCTACCAACTGCTGCGGGTCGCGTCGTTGCGCCTCGCTTGGAACAATCAACTCGGCGCCGGCAATCAGGCTGGGGAAGATATCCATCAGCGAGGCGTCGAAGCTCAACGAAGCGAACTGCAGTACCCGACTCTGCTCGTCCAGCCCCATGCAACCGCCGAACCAGGCGGTGAAATGGGCCAGGTTGCTCTGGCTCAGCAACACGCCTTTGGGGCGACCGGTGGTGCCCGAGGTGAAGAGCACCATGCACGGTGCATCCGGGGAGGGGCGATGCTGCAGCAACGGTGACGTGTCGTGCTGATCGAGGGCACTGACATCCAATGAAACGAAGTACTCGCGCAGCGGGTGGCCGCCATCATCCAGCAACAGCCTGGCTCCCGCGCTGTCCAGCATGGCCTGTTGGCGTTGCGCCGGATGATCCGGTGCCAGCGGCAGGTAAACCGCGCCACAGCCCAGCACCGCAAGAATGCTGGCATACAACGCCGTTGTTTTTTCCAGGCACACCCCGACCACCGGTGGTACCTCGAGGCCTTCCAGCAGTGGGCCGAGGCGTTGCTGGATCGCCCGTGCTTGAGCGTGCAATTGTCGGTAGGTCAGCACACGGCCGGCAATGTTCAGCGCCGGTCGTGCGGCGAAGGTGAGCAGGCTGGCCTGCAGTCGTTCGATTATCGGCACCTGCGCTGCCTGCAGCAATTGCACATCGGCGGTGTGATTGAACCGATGCACGAACGCCAGTGCCTCCAGCTTTTGCAAGCTGTGTTCGGGCCAGGCATTGGTGCCGGCCGCGGCGGGGCAATACTCCGGGTCGCGGGCGAAGCCGCTGACCAGCACGGCGACCCATTCCACCAGCGCGCTTGTCGCTTGCAGGCGCAGTCGCTGGCCATTGCCGCTGGGCGCGTCGGCAAGGTCCAGCACGGCCAGCAAGCATTGGCCGGCGGCATAAGCGCGTAACTGCAGCCGCGGCAACCCATGCTCCGTCAGCGGGCCGACGCCCAGGCGCAGGCTGATGCGTGGAGCGGCGGCCAGGTGTTCGGGCAGTGACTCGCTACCGTCCTCGATCACCAGGTCGGCAGCGTCATGCCCCGACAGATGACCATACTGTTCCAACTCCACCCTCACCGCATCCAGGGCACGGCTGATACCCAACCATCCAATTGTCAGGCGCCTCATGCCGCTCTCCCGGCCACCGGCAGATAGTCGGCCAATGCCAGGGCCACGCTCGGTGTCTGCAGCAAACCGCTGTGTTGCAGAAAGCCCATGATGTTGCCGATCAGCGGGTGGTGGCGGGTGATGGGGAACTCCAGTGCCGCCATGTCGGCCCGCAGCGCATGGCGAACGTCAGCGCTGACGTCCAACTGATCGATCAGTTGCAGGTCGAAGGATTTTTGCAGCTCGTTGGTCAGGTAATGCGCCAGAAAGATGGGCAAGACCGGCGCAATGCTATCGCGGTCAGCCGGGCTTGCCGCCTGCCAATAGAGGCGCACCAGGCGTGTCCAGAACTGCCCATGGCGCCCTTCGTCGAACAGGTGATCGGCCATCAAGCCACGGATGGAGGCCTTGACGCTGTCGTCCCTGGAAAACGCCGCCACGTCATGGGTCACGGTGTTTTCGGCAATGGCCACGGCAATCAATTCCACCGCATCGCGCAGGTGCGCCGGGGCTTGCGCCTGCGCCGCCGGCAGGGCGCGGCTCAGTTCGATCTGCCCGGGCAGATCCAGCGGTGATATACCGGTCATCTTCACGGTCTGTTGCAGGAAGTCCAGCGCGACCAGGGCGTGATAGTCCTCGTCCACCACGACGGTCATCGCGTCATAGCGACACACAAGGGGGAAGGGCAGGGCGAAACGGTTCTTGGCGATGTTGCGCGCGGTCCTGTCGACGATCTCGGTTTCGAAAATCACCACGTCATTGATGAATTTGTAGAAGCTTTGCAACAGCACGAAGTCGCGCCACTGCGGGCAATGTTCAAGGAAGGTCGCGCTGAGCACCAGGGGCTGGCGGCACAGCGGGTAGATCAGTTTGTCGTCGTTTTCCAGCAGGCGGCGAGGGCGTGTGCGGATGGTGGCGCGGCGTTCCCAGTCTTCGGCGATGGAGCGGTAGGCGCTGATGTTCATGGGCGCACCTGTTGCAGCAAGGTGTGTACGTCGTCCCAGAGCTTGATGCGGTTTTCCACGGCGTTGACCGCGGTTTCAGCCGCCTGTTGCTGGCGCTCGGGTGCGTTGTCGGTAAGGCCCTGGAGCATCCTCTGCGCCCCTGGCTCGTGGTCTTGGGTGTCCAGTTCGATGTGGCGGTTGAGGTACTCGCCCAAGGTTGGCGCCTGGCTTCTGATGATCTCACTGCCCTGCAACAGCCGTTCGAACATGCTCGGGATAATGCTTTCGCGGCCGTGCAGGAAGGCGGCGGCCACACAATGGGTGGGCGCATTCAACGCGATGTGCAACGTGCTGGCGACGAAGCGGGCCACGCCGGGCAGCACATCGACCTGGCCCAGGGCGGCATTGGCCTCGACGCCCCGACGTTGCAGCGTGATGAACGTATCGATAGCGTGGGTACTGGCGCCCACTTCGAGCATGGCTTCGCGGTACAGCTCGAAGTGGCTGCAATGACCGCGCCGGGGGTGTTCGTCCGACTCCTCGCCCAGCACGATTTCGTTGATCAGGCGGGCGGCTTGCGGGTCGGTCGGCGGGAGCCAGGGTAATTGCGTACAGGTCAGGTCCCGTTGCAGGCGTTTGGTGAGGCTCATGAAGTCCCAAACGGCAAATACATGGTTTTCCATAAAGAGTTGTAACTTGCCAAGTGAAGTTATTTCTTCAAATAACGGATGGCTGCATAACTGCAGTTTTTTTTGTTTAAGTAAACCTTGATACATAGTTGATGCCTATAAGTTGTTGCGACTGCTCTGAAAACAGTGCTGGGCTTTTGCAGCCCAAAAGCGGACAGATAACGTTTAGCCAAGCAGCGCGCGCAGCGCTGCCCAAACAAGGGTTCGTGCAGGCTGTTGAGGTGCTTGGTTTATTGAAGAAAGATAATAAGCCGATTAAACGTTTGGGCGAGCTTATAAATGTATTAGATGTTTTTTCGAAAAGATTCCGATTGTGGGTAAGTTATATTATTAAACGTGGGAAGTTTCTCGAGCATTAGCAGGCATTACGCAGTCGAATAGTTTTAACCGGGGCGCCTTGATGCAGGTTCTGCCAACAGCGAAGGCCGCCCCGCAATGCTTGATCGGTGAAGCAGGCTGGGAAAGTTCAGTTGCCGGTCGCCTTAAGGCCCTTGAGGTAAGTGCTGATGACCTCCATGCCTCGCATCAAGTGATTGCGCAACGTCAGGATACTTTCGTCGACCTTCTTCTGCGCCACCAGGCTCAGCAGTTCGCGGTGATCTTCCTGGGACGTCTCGCCGAGCCCCATCGCCTCAAGGTTGAAACGCAGGAAGCGCTCCTCTTCATTCAAACCGTGTTCGACCAACGTGAGTAGCCGCCGGTTGGGGGCCTTGCCATACAGCGCCATGTGGAACAGGCGGTTGAGCCGGCCGATCTCGGTATAGTCTTTCTCTTGTTCCAGCGCCGTGATGAAGGCATCGGCCTGGGCAATGTCGTCTGCGCTGAGCAACGGAATCGACAAGCGCAGCGCTTCGGACTCCAGCAGCATGCGCAGGGCGTAGGTCTCGGCCGAATTGTCTTCGATCAGCGGTGCAACCACCGCCCCCTTGTGCGTCACGACGTGCAGCAACGACTGGGCTTCCAGCTGCCGAAGGGCTTCACGCACGGGCATGCGACTGACGCCGAACAGGCTGGCCAGCTCCTGCTGGCGCATGGCGGTACCACAAGGCAATCGGCCATCGAGGATGGCGTTGCGCAAGGTTTCTTCGATTACGGAACGAGCAAGATGGGCGGGAATAGGCCCGCTGACCTTGATACTGCTCAAAGGGCTCGGCTTTTGCGTCACGGCTACGCTAGCCTCCTCATAGAATGGCAATGGCTTATTGGATCCAATGCACACTAGAGATTGCCTACAGGCTTGTCAAACGAGCAAGGTTTTCGGCTTGTAAGCGGCTAAACACGCCACTCTGGGTGCCCACATCGAGCTTTTGCGGTGTCTTACACGGTGGTGTCGGATTGCCCTGCATTGAACACTTCACCGCCATCGTTTGTGCCATTCCCGCCGCCCAACGCAGGGTTTCGTCGGTGCATTCCTGTCTATGCATATTCTCTAACAGTATTTAAAATACAGTTCTTATATCTATAAAGTCACTCTCCTGTCCGATCGGGAGTGAATTCATGTCAGCCACCTCTACTGTTCCAGCAGCGATCCCTAACGCCCAAACCTTTGAGATTCGTCCACTCCCCGGCAGCGTGGGGGCCGAGATCATCGGCCTGGATTTGTCCCGCCCGGTCAATGACGAGGATTTCGCCCGCATTCACCGCGCGCACCTGGATCACCATGTGGTGGTCTTTCGCGACCAGCGCATCACCCCCGACCAGCAGATCGCCTTCAGTCGCCGCTTTGGCGTGCTGCAGATCCATGTGCTCAAGCAGTTCCTGCTGGCCAACCACCCGGAAATCCTGATTGTCTCCAACATCATCGAAAACGGCCAAGCCATCGGCCTGGGCGATGCGGGCAAGTTCTGGCATTCGGACCTTTCCTATAAAGAACTGCCCAGCCTGGGCTCGATGCTGCATGCCCGGGAACTGCCAGCCGAAGGCGGCGACACCCTGTTTGCCGACATGCACAAGGCCTGGGACCACTTGCCCGAGCACCTGCGCAACGCCGTACACGGCCGCAGCGCTGCGCATTCCTACACCGCGCGTTACAGCGAAACCAAATTCGAAGGCAGCTGGCGCCCGACACTGACTCCCGAGCAGCTCGCCCAGGTCGCCGAAGTGGTCCACCCGATTGTGCGTACCCATCCGGAAAACGGCCGCAAGGCGCTGTTCGTCAGTGAAGGTTTCACCACCCGCATCGTCGGCCTGCCGGAAGACGAAAGCCGCGACCTGCTGGCCCAGCTCTACGCCCACAGCGTGCTGCCGGACAATATCTACCGCCACCACTGGCAGCCCCACGACTTGGTGTTCTGGGACAACCGCTCGCTGATCCACCTGGCTACCGGTTGCCCGAGCCATCTGCGCCGCAAGCTGTACCGCACCACCATCCAGGGCGACGCGCCTTTCTGATTCGGAGCATGACCATGTCCAGAAACATTCCATTTGCGCGGCTGGCCGCCACGTTCGGCCTGGGTATCAGCCTGCTGGCCGGCAGCCTCGTCGCCCCGACGGTGGCGCAGGCTGAAGGTGAGATTCGCATCGCCGAGCAGTTCGGCATCGTCTACCTGTTGCTCAACGTGGTGCGCGACCAGCACCTCATCGAAAAATACGGTAAGCAGGAAGGCCTCGATATCCAGGTCGACTGGACCCAACTCTCCGGCGGCGCGGCCGTGAATGATGCGTTGCTCTCCGGTTCCATCGACATTGCCGGTGCCGGCGTCGGGCCGCTGCTGACCATCTGGGACCGTACCCGCGGCAAGCAGAACGTCAAGGCCGTCGCCTCCCTCGGTAACTTTCCCTACTACTTGGTGAGCAACAATCCCAAGGTCAAGACCATCGCCGATTTCACCGATAACGACCGCATCGCGGTACCGGCGGTGGGGGTGTCGGTGCAGTCGCGCTTCCTGCAATACGCAGCTGCCAAGCAGTGGGGCGACAAGCAATTCAATCGCCTCGATCAGTACACCGTCGCCGTCCCGCACCCCGACGCCACGGCGGCGCTGATCGCCGGCGGTACCGAGCTGACCGGGCACTTTTCCAACCCGCCGTTCCAGGACCAGGCCCTGGCGAACCCCAATGTGCATGTGGTGCTCAACACTTATGACCTGCTGGGCCCGAACTCGCCGACGGTGTTGTTCGCCACTGAAAAATTCCGTAACGACAACCCGAAAACCTACAAGGCATTCGTCGATGCGCTGACCGAAGCCGCGCAATTCGCCCAGCACGACAAAGGCGCCGCCGCCGACACTTACATCCGCGTGACCAAGGCCAAGATCGACCGTGCCGAGCTGCTGAAAATCATCGACAACCCGCAATTCGAGTTCAGTGTCACGCCGAAAAACACTTACCCGCTGGCGGAGTTTCTCTACCGCGTCGGCGCAATCAAGAACAAGCCGGAATCGTGGAAGGACTACTTCTTCCAGGACGCCAAGCCCCTGCAAGGAAGCTGAGATGAACGCGCCCCTGCAAGGCCACACGGCCAGCAACCTGCCCACCGCCACTGCGCTGCTGGCGGTGGACAACGTCAGCCTCGAATACCGCACCCCCGAGCGCGTGGTGCGGGCCACGCACCACGTCAGTTTCGACATCGACCCGGCCGACCGCTACGTGTTGCTCGGCCCGTCGGGTTGCGGCAAATCCACCTTGCTCAAGTCCATCGCCGGGTTTATCCAGCCTTGCGAAGGGGAGATCCGCCTGCTGGGGCAGAAGGTCGAACAGCCCGGTCCAGACCGCATCGTGGTGTTCCAGGAATTCGACCAGTTGCCGCCGTGGAAAACCGTCAAACAAAACGTCATGTTCCCGCTGCTGGCGTCGAACACCCTCAAGCGTCGGGACGCCGAAGAACGCGCGTTGCACTACCTCGACAAAGTCGGCCTCGGCGCCTTTGCCGACGCCTATCCGCACACCCTCTCCGGCGGCATGAAAGCCCGCGTGGCCATCGCCCGCGCCCTGGCGATGCAGCCGAAAATCCTGTTGATGGACGAACCCTTCGCCGCCCTCGATGCGCTGACCCGACGCAAGATGCAGGAAGAGTTGCTGCGGCTCTGGGAAGAGGTGCGTTTCACCTTGCTGTTCGTCACCCACTCCATCGAAGAGGCGCTGGTGGTGGGCAATCGCATCCTGTTGCTGTCGCCCCATCCCGGGCGTGTGCGCGCGGAAATCCACAGCCATCAATACGATCTGCACAGCCTTGGCGGTGCGCAATTCCAGGCCTCGGCGCGAAGGATTCATCGCCTGCTGTTCGATGAAGCGCCCGAAGCCGAACGTGAGTTGGGCTTCGCCGATATCCGCATCGCTTACTGAAGGGCCCCTCCCATGCGCCAGGAATATGAAGTCACCCTCGAACCGCTGCTCAGCGTCCCCGTGGAGCGCGAGCTGCCCCTGCGCCAACGCGTGTGGCAACAAGGCTGGTTGCGCAAAGGGTTGATCCTGATCGTGCTCGCGATCCTCTGGGAAGCGGTCGCGCGCTACCAGAACAATGACCTATTGCTGCCGAGTTTCTTGCAGACGTTTCACGCGCTCTACGACGGGCTTCTGAGTGGCGAGCTGCTGAGCAAAGTCAGCATTTCGTTGGTGGTGCTGATCAAGGGTTACCTGATCGGCATTGTGCTGGCATTTGCCCTGACCACACTGGCGGTCTCGACCCAACTGGGCCGCGACCTGCTCAGCACCCTGACCTCGATGTTCAACCCGCTGCCGGCGATTGCGCTGTTGCCGCTGGCGCTCTTGTGGTTTGGCCTGGGC
Source organism: Pseudomonas veronii (assembly GCF_001439695.1). Taxonomy (GTDB): domain Bacteria; phylum Pseudomonadota; class Gammaproteobacteria; order Pseudomonadales; family Pseudomonadaceae; genus Aquipseudomonas; species Aquipseudomonas veronii. The sequence goes on along the minus strand of NZ_JYLL01000045.1, from coordinate 27,978 downwards.
CAGAACAGCCTGATTTTCGTGCTGGTGCATTCGGTGTTGTGGGCGTTGGCGCTCAACACCTATTCGGGGTTTCTCGGCGTGTCCGAAACCCTGCGCATGGCCGGTCGCAACTACGGGTTGAAGGGCATGCGCTTCGTGCTGTTCATCCTGATCCCGGCGGCACTGCCGTCGATCCTCGCCGGCCTGAAAATCGGCTGGGCATTCGCCTGGCGCACGCTGATTGCCGCCGAGCTGGTGTTCGGCGCCACCAGCGGCAAAGGTGGCTTGGGCTGGTACATCTTCCAGAACCGCAATGAGCTGTACACCGATAAGGTTTTTGCCGGGCTGGCGGTGGTGATCCTGATCGGCTTGTTGGTGGAGAACCTGGTGTTCGACACGTTCGAGCGGCTCACCGTGAAGCGTTGGGGCATGCAGCGTTGATGCTGTAGCCCCACGCGACATCCCTGTTACGATTGCGCCCAGTTCACTCCCTATCGATCACGAGTGCTTGGCATGCAACTACCGGACATGAACCTGCTGGTCGCTCTCGACGCATTGCTCGACGAGGGCAGCGTGGTCGGTGCTGCGCGGCGGATGAACCTCAGCCCGGCGGCGATGAGCCGCACCCTCACGCGTATTCGCGAGGCGGTGGGTGACCCGATCCTGGTACGCGCCGGGCGTGGCCTGGTGCCGACGCCCAAGGCGCTGGCGTTGCAGGGCCAGGTGCGCAGCGTAGTGGAACAGGCGGCGCTGCTGTTCCGTTCGGCGGATCAGGTTGACCTGAGCACCCTGCGCCGGCGCTTCAGCGTGCGGGCCAACGACTTTTTCATCGGTGTGTATGGCGGTCGTCTGTTCGACACCCTGGAGCGTTCGGCACCGTTATGCGAGCTGTGCTTCGTGCCCGAAGGCGATACCGACGACGAAGCGCTGCGCGAAGGGCGCCTGGACTTGCGGGTGAGCAATACCCTGCCCGCCAGTCCCGAAGTCAAGGTGCAGAACCTGTTCTCCACCACCTTCGTCGGGCTCGCTCGGGAAGATCATCCCTTGTTCGATGAGGAGATCACCGCCGCACGGTTCGCCAGCTATTCCCACATCAGCATCTCGCGACGCGGCATCGCCCGCGGGCCGATCGACACTGCGCTCAACGCCCTGGGCCTGGAGCGCCACGTGGCAATGATCGCCCCGGGTTTTCACGGCGCGATGTTCATGTTGCCCGACTCCGACCTGTTACTGCCGGTGCCCAAGGAAGCGCTCTACAGCGTCAATCGCTTGAAGTTGCCGTTGCGTGTGTTCCCGTTGCCGATTTCCCTGCCGACCCTGGTCCTGGCCCAATTCTGGCACCCGCGTTTCGACAAGGACCCGGCCCACAAATGGCTGCGCGAAACCCTGCGCGAGAGTTGCCACGCCACCTGGTTGGAAGCCCAGCCTGCCCAGGCTTTAAGCGTGCATGATCAAGGGTGGAAGGGGTGAGCCCAGGATTGCGTCCGGCGCACTTATAACCTTCCGATAAGTAACTTTTTGTCATGAATGTGCCCAATTAAACTGCTCGGGTATTTCTCATCCCGAGTTACTTGTTCATGACGTCCCTCGCTGCCCCGGCCCCCCTGGCCGCGGCCAAACCCACTGCCCCGAGCCCGCCCGTGTTCGGCCCGCGTATCATCGTTGGCCTGGTCGGCGTTTTGCTCGCGGTGTTGGTGTCCGGTCTCAACGAAATGGTCACCAAGGTCGCCCTCGCCGATATCCGTGGCGCGCTGTACATCGGTTTTGACGAAGGCACCTGGCTGGTCGCGGCCTACACGGCCACTTCCGTAGCGGCCATGGCGTTTGCGCCCTGGTGTTCGGTGACGTTTTCTCTGCGCCGTTTCACCCTGTGCGCCATCGGCCTGTTCACCGTGCTCGGCATCCTGTGTCCGTTTGCGCCGAACTACGAAAGCCTGCTGCTGTTGCGCACTGTGCAAGGCCTGGCGGGCGGCGCGTTGCCGCCGATGCTGATGACCGTGGCGCTGCGTTTTCTGCCGGCCGACGTCAAACTGTATGGCCTGGCCGGCTACGCGCTCACGGCCACCTTCGGGCCGAGTCTGGGTACGCCGCTGGCGGCGTTGTGGACCGAATACGTCGGCTGGCAATGGGCGTTCTGGCAGATCGTCGGGCCGTGCCTGCTGGCAATGGCCGCCGTGGCTTACGGCCTGCCACAAGACCCGCTGCGGCTGGAGCGCTTCAAGCAGTTCAACTGGCGCGGCCTGCTGCTGGGTTTTCCGGCGATCTGCATGCTGGTGATCGGCCTGTTGCAGGGCAACCGCCTGGACTGGTTCGAGTCGGGCCTGATCACCGGCTTGCTGGGTGGCGGCGCATTGTTGCTGGTGCTGTTCATGTTCAATGAATGGTCGCACCCGATGCCGTTTTTCAATTTGCAGATGCTTGGCCTGCGTAACTTAGCGTTTGCCCTGATCGTGCTCGCGGGGGTGTTGATAGTGCTGACCTCAGTGATCATCATCCCGTCGAGTTTCCTTGCCCAGATTCAGGGTTACCGGCCGCTGCAAACCGCGCCGCTGATGTTGCTGATGGCGCTGCCGCAATTGATCGCGCTGCCGCTGGTGGCGGCGATGTGCAACCTGCGTTGGGTCGATTGCCGTTGGGTGCTGGGGATCGGGCTGGGCCTGTTGGCGCTGTCTTGCATCGGCAGTGTGCACCTGACGTCGGCGTGGGTGCGCGACGATTTCTATGGCCTGTATCTGCTGCAAATCTTCGGCCAACCCATGGCCGTGTTGCCGCTGCTGATGCTCTCCACGGGCAGCATCCAACCGGCGGACGGGCCGTTCGCTTCGGCCTGGTTCAACACCGTCAAGGGGTTGGCCGCCGTGATCGCCACCGCCGTTCTCGATGTGTTGACCACCCGGCGCCTGCATTTCCACTCGACTGTGCTGGTCGACCGCCTGGGCAACTCGCCACTGGCCGACAGCGACGCGCCGGGCCTGGCCCAGCGCCTGCACGCGCAGGCCGTGGTACTCACTTCCTCGGATCTCTATTACGTCATGGCGGTTGTCGCGGCGACGTTGATCCTGCTGATTTTCTGGATGCCCACGCGGATTTTTCCGCCCCGCGCGCCGACTTGATTGCTCACCGAGCCCTAAGGACTTTCCATGAAACGCAAAGACAAAATGGCTGTCTCCGCCATCGCTGTGTTCGCCGTCGGCGTGCTGCTGTACCAGGCTGTGCCGGGTCTGCTGGGCAGCCAGCGCCAGACCACCAATGACGCCTTCGTCGCCGCCGACTTCACCCTGGTCGCACCCCGTGTGGCCGGGTTTATCAAGGAGGTGTTGGTGGAAGACAACCAGCGCGTCAAGGCCGGCCAGTTGTTGGCGCTGATCGACGACCGCGATTTTCGCGCCGCCGCCCAGGCTGCCGATGCGGATATGTTGGTGGCCCAGGCTCAACTGAAAAACGCCACCGCCACCCTTGAGCGCCAAAGCTCGGTGATCACCCAGGCCCAGGCCACGGTGGCGGCAGAGCGCGCCGAAGTCGCCTTCGCCGAACACGAACTGAACCGCTACAACCACCTCGCCGGTGTCGGTGCGGGCACTGTGCAGAACGCCCAGCAAGCCAGGACGCGCATCGACCAGGCCACCGCGCGCCTGACCAATGCCACGGCGGTGCTGGCGGCCGAGCGCAAGCAGGTGGAGATCCTCAGCGCCTTGCGCGACGCCGCCGCCGGTGGACTCAAGCGCGCCCAGGCCGCTCTGGAAATGGCCAGCTATCAGTTGTCCTATACGCGCATCGTCGCGCCGCTGGATGGCATGGTCGGCGAACGCGCGGTGCGGGTCGGGGCCTACGTCACGCCGGGCAGCAAAATCCTCGCGGTGGTGCCGTTGGCCGAGGCATACGTGGTCGCTAACTTCCAGGAAACCCAGCTTCTCCATATGCATGCCGGCCAGGCCGTGCAGGTGCGCGTCGACAGCCTCGACGGCGAGTTGCTCGACGGTCACCTCGAAAGCCTGGCACCCGCGACCGGGGTGACGTTCTCCGCGGTCAAACCGGACAATGCCACCGGCAACTTCACCAAGGTGGTGCAGCGCATTCCGGTGAAGATCGTCCTCGAACCCCACCAAGCGCTGACCGAACGCCTGCGCGTCGGCATGTCGGTGGAAGCCAGCGTCGACACCCGGTCCGTCGCGCAACAGCGTGAGGTGGCCCAGCAATGAGACAGGTCGCCTGGCTTACCTTGAGCCTCATCAGCCTGAGCGCCTGCAGCGTCGGCCCGGATTTTCAGCGGCCACAAGGCCCGCCCATGGCGCAATGGGCCGAACCCCAGGGCCGTCAGGCGGCCAGTCGCGCGGTCAGCGATGCGCTGCAAGAGCGCTGGTGGGACGTGTTCCATGACGAGCAACTGTCGGCCCTCACCCGTCGCGCCCTCACCGATAACCTGGACCTGAAACTGGCCAGCAGCCGCCTGCAACAAAGCCGCGCCATGCGCCAGGTGATCACCGCCGAACGTTACCCCAATGTCGATGCCACGGGTGGCTCTCAACGCAAACGCAACAGCGGCAAAGGCTTGAGCGACCCTTCCGGCGAAAATGGCCGCTCGGCATTCAGCCAATGGGACATGGGCTTCTCCGCCTCCTGGGAACTGGACTTCTGGGGCCGCGTCAAGCGCGAAACCGAGGCCGCCGACGCCACCCTGCACGTCGCCGAAAACGACCGCCGCGCCGTGTTGCTGTCGGTGCTGGCCGAGACCGCCCAGGACTACATCCAACTGCGCGGCGTGCAGAACACCCGCGCCGTCACCGAACAAAACCTTGCCGTCGCCCGCCGCAGCCTCTCACTGTCGCAACTTCGCCTGGCTGACGGTGTAGCGACGGACCTGGACGTGGCTGAAGCCGCCGCCCAGGTTGCGGCCATCGAAGCGCGCCTGCCGGATTTGCAGCAACGCCAGGACCAGTTGATCAACGCTCTCAGCCTGCTGATGGGCGAACCGCCGCAAGCCCTGCATGCGCAACTGTCCAGGGACGCGGCCGTGCCGCAGACCCCGCGTCAGGTTGCCATCGGCCTGCCTTCGCAACTCGCCGAACGCCGCCCCGATATCCGCCAGGCCGAAGCGCGCCTGCACGCCGCCACCGCCAGCATCGGCGTGGCCCGGGGCGACTTCTACCCGCGCATCACCCTGTCCGGCAGTCTCGGCTCCCAGGCCATGCAACTGTCGGACTTCGGCTCCTGGGGCTCCCGCGCATTTGCCTTCGGCCCGCAATTCAGCCTGCCGCTGTTCAACGGCGGGCGCTTGCAAGGCATGTTGAACCTGCGCGAAGCCCAGCAGCAGGAAGCCGCGCTGGCCTACCAACACACCGTGCTGCGTGCCTGGCATGAAATCGACGATCAACTGACCCGCTACAACACCAGCCAACTGCGCCGCGACAGCCTCGCCGAAGCGGTGCGCCAGAACCAGATCGCCCTGTCCACCGCGCAACACCAGTACGTCGAAGGCGTGGTGGATTTCGTCAACGTACTCACCGTGCAAAGCGCGCTGCTGACCACGCAAGAGCAGTGGGTGGAAAGCTCTACCGGCGTGTCGTTGGCGATGGTGGGGTTGTATAAAGCGCTGGGCGGCGGCTGGGAGTCGGTCTACCCGTTGACGGACGTTCGACGCTGAAATGGGAAAATCTTCTCGTCATTTCCTGCGAGGCGAAGATTTAGAAAGGGGTCGAGGTTAGCTCGGGCCTCCGTTGGAGCAAAGACGCATGGCTTCTTGCATATTTTAATTGGGCGTCAGGATTGATCAGGGGTTGCGCAAAAACACCACATACCCGCGAAACCACTCACTCCCCTTCAAATACCCCGGCGCCGTCCATTCCCCGCCCTGGATCAAGCCGATCTTGAACGGCAGCCCCAGCCGATTCATCCGTGGCAGATACGCGGCGTAATCCGGGATGCTCTGGCGCCCCTGATACGTCTGCACCACCACCTCATCCACCACGCCGTTGAGCCGGGCGATGGCGGTTGGGTCGGCGTTGCTGCTCCAGTCCATCAGGCCGGTGATGCTCAGGCGCAGGTCGGCGGGCAGGCGCTGGCGCAGGTCGCGCAGGAAGTCGGCGTATTCGTGCAGGTACTGGGTGCGGGCGTCGAAGTCGATCTGGATGCCGATCACCGGGTTGCCGGCGTCGCGCCAGCGTTGTACCTGGCCGAGCAGTTGGGTGTAGACGCGGTCCGGCCAGCGCAGGGTGTGGGCGCGGTAGACCAGCCAGATGTCGCCCTGGGTGATGCGCGGCACGCTTATGCCCTGGGCGATCAATTGCACGCCGCGTTGGGGGGCGCGGCGGGTGGCGTTGATCTGGCCCTGGAGGATGTACAGGGTGTTTGCCTGCTTGAGCACCGGCTGCGGCGTGACCCCGCTCCACAGCCAGAAGGCGTCATAGTCGCGGGCGTCGACCGCGCCGAAAGCCGGGCTTGCCAGCAACAGCAAGCCGAGCCACAGCGGTTTCACCAGTAGTACTGCAGGGATTTGCCCCACTGCGTGTCGGCAAAGCCCGTCTTGAGTTGACGGAACCAGGCCTTGCGCACGGCCGGTGCGACGTCTTCGCCGCCGCAGCTGTTATAGCCGGCGGGCGCGTAGCAGTTGATGGCGCGGAACAGCGCGTAGGCTTTGTCGGTTTTCGGCGCCTTGGGGTTGCCGATCACCTGTTGGTAGCCGTCGAGCCGCGAGAAGGTGTCACCCTTGAAGTCCGATGGCGTGCTGCCCAGGCTGCCGGCGGCGCGTGCCTGTTCAAGGGGCATGCCGTCGAGGTTGTTGCGCAGGATGAACTCGCCGAAGCAGTTCAGGCCTTGTGGGTTTTTCGCGTCGTTCTGCAAGGTCGCGGCGGTTTGCGCAATGCTCGGGCAGGCGTAGCCGGATTCAGCTTTTTCGCCGTTCCACTGGAACAGTTTCAACGTCTGGCTGGCGCTGTAGACATAACCCAGGCTGGTGCCCAGCTTGTCGTCCGGGACCGACGCCGGCAGTTGCTTGAGGTCGTCGTCGAAGGTGGCGAACTGGCCGCGCAGCAGGTCTTTATAGAGCAGCACGAATTGGGCGGTCTGGCGCTCCAGCGGGTCATGGGCCTGGGCGATCTGTTGGCGCAGCAAGTCCGGCCCGGCGATGTGGCGCAGCAGGATGTAGCGCACCTGTTTGGCGCTGATCGGCGAATCGGCGGCGAACACCTTGGCCAACTGGCCGCTGCGTTCGTAATTCATCGCCAGTGCCAGCTCCAACTGGTCGCGTTGCAACGGTTGCTTGGCCAGCGGCAGCAGTTGCAGCCACAGGGTTTCGGCGGCTTTCCAGTCTTGCTTGGCTTCCAGGGCCAGGCCGCGCAGGGTCTGTTGGCTGAAGGCGAAGTAATCCGGGTTCGACGGCACGTCCTGGGGCAGGTGTTTCAACGCGTTGTCGGGCTGATGCTCGACGTACAGGGCATACGCCGCTTGCAGGTAGTCGAACAGCGCCGGCGTGTCGGCAAACACGGCTTTTTGCTGATCGAGATCGGCGCGGCTGAGGGCCGGCGGCGTGTGAGCGCGCATCCGCATCAGGTCGCTGACGAGCAGGATCATCGGGTTCTGGACTGCCTTGCCGTTGACCATCAGCAGCTTGACGTCGGCTTCGGCCACCAGCTCATCCACGGACACATTGCGCTGGGCGTCGGTGGCCTGGGTCAGTTGCCAGGCATAGGCCTCGGCGAGCTTGGCTTGATCGTCCGCCAACCAATACACCCGGCGCAGCAGGCCACGGGCGGAGGCGACGTAATCACCCTGTGGATAAGTCTTCAGGTAACCGAGGAAGCCTTCTTCGGCGTCGCTCAGGGCGGACTTATCCACATGCTCGAGTTGCGGCATGCCGTATTCGTCGAAGGCGTTGGCCTGCGCCTGGTTCAGTGACGTCCGCGCGGTCATGTACAGCGCGGTTTCCTTCAGCCAGGGCACATTGCTGGTGCTGGCGCCGGCGAAACCGCGCTCGGCGTCGCTGAAACGGCCGCTATAGAAGTCGGCGGCGGCCTGCAGATAAGTGCGGAACAATTGGCCTTCGCTGGATTGGATCTGCTGTGCATCCAGCACTTGGCCTTCCCAAGAACAGGCCGTGAGCAATTGCAAACGCGCCTTCACCAGTAGCTCGCGTTCGGCTGCCGGCATGTCGGCCTTGAGCACCTGGCGGATAAACGCGGTGGCGCTGTCATCGTCGTTGCTGCGGCAGCGGCTGCCTTCGCCATTCAGGAAGTCAGCCCCCGCCGATTTGTATTCGTCGCGCTTGATGCCCAAAGGCTGGAGCAGGGTGTCGAGTTCGGCGCTGGGCGAGGTGTGCGATGTGTTATCCGCTTCGGCCGGCGCGGCGGCGATCGGCACCAGGCGGTACACCGGGAACGGCACCGGACCGAAGCCTTGGGACAGGTCGTCCTCGCTCAAGGCGTTCGGCGCCAGGGGCGCGGCTTTTTTGTCGGCCAGCAACAGGCGCAGGTTGGTTCGGCTGTCATTGCCGGGGCTCAGGAACGGCAGGTTGTTGCAGGTGTCCAGGCTGTCCCGCGAGACCCTCCAGTCGGGGTAGCACGAGTCGTCGGAGCTGGCGAGTGCCGGCAGGGAGAGACCGGCGAGCAGGGCCAGTGCCAGGGGTGACAGAAAACCGATGTGCATGACGTGTCCTTGATCCTGAGTCCTTGGAGGTCGGCAATCATAACGTGATCCGGCGAAGGCTTCGGCAAAGGCCTACAAAAAATGCTGATTTGTCTGACTGGGGGTAGTGGCAATTTAACTCCGCTGCCCTAGACTGCGCACATCGTCAGGGAGGTCGAATGTATGAAGCAGTTATGTAGATCGGTACTGGGATTTTCCTGCTTGGTGAGCCTGGCGCCGATGGTCATGGCGGACGATCCGCTGTTGGACCACGCGCCCGCAGCGGCCGTCAGCGCCGACAGCGAAGCCCGTGGTGTATTGCGCGCCCGTGACCAGGCGATGCTTGCCAGTGAATTGTCGGGGCGGATTGTCGAACTGCCGTTCAGCGAGGGCGAGTCGTTCAAGAAAGGCGACACCCTGGCGCGTTTCGATTGCTCGGCCTACCAGGCCCAACTCAATGCCGCCTCGGCCGCCAGCCGTGGCGCCGGCGAAGAACTGGCCCACAACAAACAACTGGCGGCGCTGAATTCGGTCGGCCGGTTCGAAGTGGCCCGCGCCGAAGCCAAACTCACCGAAACCCAGGCCCAGTCCCAGGTCTATCAGGTGCAGGTCAAGCGCTGCAGCGTGCTGGCGCCGTATGACGGCCAGGTGGTGCAGCGCAAAGTCCAACGTTATGAAAGCGTCTCGGCCGGCGCGCCGCTGCTGGAAATCGTCGACAACCGCAGCCTGGAGATCCACCTGCTGGTGCCGTCGCGCTGGATGGGCAAACTCAAGCCCGGGCAGACGTTCAGCTTCACCCCCGACGAAACCGGCCAGGCATTCAACGCCACCGTCAAACGCCTTGGCGCGCGCATCGACGAAGGCAGCCAGACCCTGTTGCTGGTCGCGACCTTGCCCAATGCCAGTGGGTTGATGGCCGGCATGAGCGGCACCGCGCACTTTGCACAACTGCAATGAACGCACCGATGACGGGCAATGCCGAGCGGGTATTCGCGCAGTTTCTCGAGTTGGAACGCCAGACCCGCGCCGCCCACAGCACTGAGCAATTGGCCTACAGCCTGGTCAACGATGGGCAACCGCTGTTCGGCTATCGCCATGCGGCGCTGTTGATCGCCGGCAAGGTGCGGGCGGTGACGGCGGTGAGCAGCGTCGACCCGAACGCGCCGTTCGTGGCCTTCGTCGAGCAGGCCGTGGCCCAATTGCACAAACACGGGCTGGGCCAGACCGCCCGGGAAGTGCCGGCCGCGCAATTGAGCGCGCAACTGCAGGCCGATTGGCAGAGCCTGTCCGCCGGCCATGTGTTCTGGTTGCCCTTGATCGACCCGCAAGGCCGCGTGTTCGGCGGTGTGTGGCTGGCGCGGGATACGCCCTGGAACCCGGCCGAGCAAGTGCTGCTGGCGCAGTTGGGCGACACCTACAGCCACGCCTGGCGTGCGCTGCAACCGCGCCAGCCGTGGCGCCTGCGCCTGACCCGCAAACGCCAGGTGCTGGTGGTCGTCGCGTTACTGCTGATGCTGCTGATTCCGGTGCGCCAATCGGTACTGGCGCCCGCCGAAGTGGTGCCGTTGGCCGGCCAGGTGGTAGCGGCGCCGCTGGATGGGGTGATCGCCGAGTTCCTGGTCAAGCCCAACCAGACGGTGAAAACCGGCGACCTGCTGCTGCGCTTCGAAAGCACCACCCTCACGGCCCAGGCCGATGTGGCAGCGCGTGCCCTGGGCGTGGCCGAAGCGGAGCTCAAGGCCAATTCCCAGCGCGCCTTTGCCGATGCCGAATCGAGTTCACGTATCGACCTGCTGGCGGCCCGGGTCGAGCAAAAACGCGCCGAGCGCGACTACGCCCGCGAACTGCTCAAGCGCAGCGAAGTACGCGCCGAGCGTGACGGTATCGCGGTGTTTGCCGACGCCGAACGCTGGACCGGCAAACCGGTACAGACCGGCGAGCGTCTGCTGCAGATCGCCGACCCCGGCCAGGCAGAGTTGCGCATCGAACTGGCGGTGGGCGATGCCATCGCATTGGCGCCCGACGCCCAGGTTGCGCTGTTCCTCGACAGCGACCCCTTGCAGCGCCACCTCGCCACCTTGCAACGCGCCGCCTACGAGGCGCAGCCCACACCCGGCGGGCAACTCGCCTATCGCCTCGATGCGCGCTTCGATGAGGCACCGCCACGCATCGGCCTGCGCGGCACGGCGAAGCTCTTCGGTGAGCGCGCGCCCCTGGCCCTGTACCTGTTGCGTCGGCCATTGGCCGGCTTGCGCCAGAGCGTTGGCCTCTGATGAACCTGCCCCCACTGCGCGAAGACCTGCAACTGTCCAGCGCTGGCGCGGCCCTGGACGGCTCGCCGCGCTGGACCCTGGCCGACCCGGTGCGCGGGCGTTACTTCAAGCTCGGCGCCACCGCCATTCGGCTGCTGCGCCACTGGTCCCTGGGCGACCCGCAACACGTCCTGCAAGCCGCCAACCGTGAGCCGGGCCTGCCCCTGGGCGCCAGTGAAGTGGATGAGCTGCTGAGTTTCCTGCGCGCCCATGACCTGATCGCCGCGCTGGACCCGGAGCAACGTGCCAGTTACGCCTACAAGGCCGCCGCCCGTAAGCAAAGCCTGTGGCAAATCCTGCTGCATCAATATTTGTTCTTCCGCATCCCGCTGTGGCGCCCGGACGCGTTCCTCAACCGCGCCTGGCCGTGGCTGGCGCGCTTCGGGCCGGGGCTGTTGCGCTACGGCTTGCCGCTGACCCTGGGCCTGGGCGTGTTTCTGGTGGCGCGGGACTGGCAGCGCTTTCTGGCGACGTTCCCGCACCTGTTCAGCCTCGGCGGTGCCCTGGCGTTTGGCGTGGCGCTGTTCTTCGCCAAGCTGTGCCATGAATTCGGCCATGCCTTCATGGCCAAGCGCGCCGGGTGCCGCGTGCAAAGCATGGGCGTGGCGTTCATGGTGTTGCTGCCGATGTTCTACACCGATGTGAGTGACGCCTGGCGGGTCAATGATCGGCGTGCGCGATTGCTGATCGGCGCCGGTGGGGTGATGGCCGAGTTGTTGCTGGCCTGCGTGGCCTTGCTGGCCTGGTCGCTGCTGCCGGACGGCGCGGCGCGCACGGCGGCGTTCATGTTGGCCAGTGCGACGTGGCTGACCACCCTGGCGATCAACCTCAACCCGTTCATGCGTTTCGATGGTTATTTTTTGATCAGCGACTTGTGGGGCGTCGACAACCTGCAAGGTCGCGCCTTCGCCCTTTGCCGCTGGCGCCTGCGCGAGTGGTTGTTCGGCTATGGCGAACCGGCGCCGGAACCCTGGGCGCCGAACATGCAACGGCGCCTGCTGTGGTGGGGTTACCTGGCCTGGTTGTGGCGGGCGGCGCTGTTCCTGGGGATTGCCCTGGCGGTGTATCACCTGTTCTTCAAGCTGCTGGGGATCTTCCTGATGCTGGTGGAACTGGTGTGGTTCATCTGCCTGCCGATCTTCAAGGAGTGGCGCGAATGGTGGAGTCGCCGCAGCCAGGCCCATGCGCCGCGGGTGCTGCTCAGCGGCCTGGGCCTGCTGTTGATCGTGCTGGCCCTGGTGGTGCCGTGGCGCAGTGCCGTGGAGTTGCCGAGCATGCTCGAGGCCGGGCGCGCCAGTGCCTTGCACGCGCCGGTGGCGGCGCGGGTGAAACAGTTGCGGGTGGTGGATGGGCAAGTCGTGACCCAGGGCCAGGTGCTGATCGAATTGGAATCGCCGGATTTGGATGCGCGGCAAAGCATCGTGCGCCGCGAAGTGGAGATCCTGCAGTTGCAGATGCGTCGCCAGGCCGGACGCAGTGAAACCGCGGCCGACGCCGGGATCAACGATCAGCGCCTGTCCCAGGCCCTGGCCGAATACCGCGGGCTTGCCGCCCAGCGCGAACGCCTGCTGTTGCGTGCGCCCCATGCCGGCACCGTGCGCGACGTGCTGCCGCAATTGAGCGTGGGCCGCTGGCTGTCGCCTAAAGACGCGCTGGCGCGAGTGGTCGAGGAGGGCGCGCGCCTGCGCGGGTATCTGGCGGAAGCCGAGCTGTGGCGGGTGACGCCGGGGGCGAGCGGGCGCTTTATCGCCGATGACCCGATGCGCGCCGCCATCCCGGTGGTGCTGACCGATATCGATGCCAACGGCGTGGCCTATCTGGACCAGGAAGCCCTGACCTCCGACCACCACGGGCCGATTGCCGTGCGCCGCGACGAAAACCAGCGCCCGGCGCCGGTGCAGGCGCAGTACGGCGTGCGGTTGCGCAGTGCGCAACCGATCGCCACCCCCCATCAACCGCTGCGCGGCGTGGTGGTGTTGCAAGGGCGCAGCGAGTCGGTGCTGGGCGTGGCCTGGCGTCGAGCGGCGGCCTTGGGTGTGCGGGAAAGCGGATTCTGACAGGAGTGCAAAGGCATGTTGAACAAGGATGGCGCTTTGGCGCAGGGCCTGGTGGTGCGCCCGTCACGGCCCACCGACGGGCCATTTCTGCAAAGCCTCTACCGCTCGGCGCGTGCCGATTTGCAGTGGATCGACGGTGAGCAGGGGCTGGTCGAGGCGGTGATCGCGCAACAGTTTCAAGTGCAGGAAAACGGCATGGGCGAGCATTTTCCCGGGGCCTTGCATTATGTGATCGAAAAACTCGACACGCCCATTGGCGCCCTGAGTGCCGATTTCGGCCCGAATGAAATCCGTGTGCTGTACCTGGCGTTTATCCCCGCTGCCCGAGGCCAGGGTTTTGGCCGCGCAGTACTGCACGGCGTGCAACGGGCCGCGCAGCAGGTGTGTTGCCCGGTGGCCACGGTGGTGTGGGCGAGCAACCCCCATGCGCGCCAGCATTACCTGGCGCTGGGGTTTCGGTTGGAGGAAGAGACGCCCGCCGCGCAGCGGCTGGTGTGGTACCCGTCTCAGTTGAACACGATGCAGAAATAACCGCGGGCGTTGTCGCGGCCCATGGCGGGTTCGCGGGACACAAACACCTGCTCCAGGCAGGTCTGCGCCAGCGGCAAACGGCAGAGGCCGTCGACGAAATCCGTCGGCTCCAGGCTGTCGAGCAACACGCTGAAGGCCGTGCGCGGGCTGCCCGGCACGCTGGCTTTGGGCGCATCAGTCACCTGTTGGATCTGGATCGGCAGCGCCGACCCATCCGGCAGGTACAACACACTCGTGCGCGCAAGCAGAGGGCGAAAGTGCTCGGGGGTGACCAGGTTCAACATACATCGGCTCCGTGTCAGAGAGGCCGAGGCCCAAGTGCCTCGGCCCGGGTGCGGGTCAGTCGCGTGACGGGAAGACCCCGTTCAGGGCAATGCTGAAGTTGATCACCAGGAACGGGTTCATCGTGTCCATGGGCAACCCTTGGCCGGCCAAGGCCAGCGTGCCGGTCAAGCTCGTGCTGACGCCTTTGAGCGGTACCGGGCTGGCGCCCTGCTGGTCGGAAAAGATCGAGGCACTGCCCGGCCCGCCGCCGGAGGCGCCGATAAACGCGTTGGCGGCGCTCGGCGCTGTAAGCGGGTTGCTGGCGGTGGCGGCCAGTTGCACCGCCGCGCTGACTGCCAGCGCCGCCGTGCTATGGGTGTGCGTGGGTAGGTTGGCCTGGGTGGCCATCACACTTTCGACGCCGTCGACGTCGCCGATCAACCGCTGCGACAGGCCCGGGCCATTGCCTTGGCCGATGGGTAGGCGACCTTGCAGGTCAGGCAGCTTGAAGGTTTGCGTGCCGTCCCCGCCATATGTCGTGCCGATCAGCGCGTACAGCGCCTGGTATTGGCTGATGGGCAGGAGCTGGCCGGCGCAGAACGCCCAGTTTCTTGGGGCGAAATTAAAGGCGAAAGGTTGGATGGTGCCGATGAATACTTCCATGAATCGTTCATCCTTGTGTGAGCTGTTCAAGGGGATATAAAGCCAGTCGATCCGGCTTCATCGCAGAGCGTAGACGCAGGTTTTGAGCGCTGCCTGCCGGTTGCGAAACAACGAGCGAATCCGGGGCTTTTGTCCTAGAGTGGCGCTTGTTTGCGCATGCGCAGGTTTGGCCCTGGAAATGGGCAGTGGCGGGGGAATCGGGGTGCGACGGTCTGTGGTAGAGCAAGACGACAAAGTTGGGGTGATTTCTGCTGTCAATCGCCTCGCAAAGGGCCGTGACGGTGGCGATTGGTTGCGCCAGTTATGGTGGGTGCCGATTCTGGCGCTGGCGCTGGCCGTGCGTTTTTATGGCCTGACGGCCGCGGCGATCTGGGGCGACGAAGGCTCGAGCCTGCTGCTCAGCCAATATGCGGCGACCGACCTGTGGTTTCACGCCGCCCACGATGTGCATCCGCCGTTGTATTTCTTCTTGCTGCGCGGCTGGATCGAGCTGTTCGGCGACGGCATCTGGTCGATTCGCAGCATGAGTGCGATTCCCGGTGTGGTCGTGGTGGGCCTGGGCATCTGCCTTGCGCGGCAGTTGTCCACCCTTCGTGCCGCCGTGCTGGCGGGTGTGCTGCTGGCGCTGTTTCCCAGCGCGGTGCGCTACAGCCAGGAAGTGCGTATGTACTCGCTGCTCGGCGTGTGGCTGCTGGGCGCGACGCTGGCGTTGGTGTATTGGGTGCGCCACCCCGAGCGCACGCGCTACCTGCTGGGGTATGGGCTGCTGATGGCCGCCGGTTTCTATACCCATTACTTCACCGCGTTGTGTGTGTTGGTGCATTGGGCCTGGCTGGGCCTGTTGAGTGCGTCCCAGCCCCCCGGTCGGCGCTTGATCACGCGTCCGGCCTGGTGGGTGGCCAACGTCGCGATCGTGCTGGTGTACCTGCCTTGGCTGCCGAACCTGGTGGGCCTGGTGCAGCATGTCGAACAGCTCAAGGTCGGCGGCGACATCGGCTGGGAAGAGCCGATCAACCTGTTCTCCGTGCCGTCGATGATCTGGCAGTTCATGTTGCAGGACGAGGGTCTTGGCTTATCGCCTGTGCTGTTCTGGTCATTCCCGCTGCTGCTGGTGGCCGTGGTCGGCGTCTGCGCCTGGCGCGATCAGACGCGCTACCGGTCGGCCGGTCTGTTGGCGCTGTTTTTCTTGCTGCCGTTGCTACTGGTGTACGGGGTGTCGTTTATCTCGTCGGTGTTTATCGAGCGTTACCTCACCGTCTATGCCCTGGCTTTGCCGATCATCCTGGCGCTGGCCATCGACCGCCTGCCCGGACGTCTTTCATGGCTGGGCGCGGCATTGTTCGTGCTGTGCGTCGGTGTGGAACTGCTGGGGGTGAAGAACAATGCCACCGTGGATGTGGATGATCAGTTCAACGTGCCGGTGGAGTTCGTCAATCGCAACTACCAGGAAGGTGACCGCATCGTCCTCAGCGACATGCTGTGGTACCTCAGCTACGTGTATTACGACCGGACCGACGCCCAATTGCAGCTTTACACCCCGCCCAAACCGGATGGCACGCCGACGCGGCCGAACTCCTATGGTTTTGGCACGCTGGTGGATCAGGACGGCGGGCGTATTTACCTCGACCGTTTGTCGGCATTACCGGCCGATACCCAGCGTGTCTGGCTGATCAGCAGCAACGAAGCACCGGACGATTTTGCGCCGCTACCGGACGGATGGCGTGAAAAAATGCAGCAGGACGGGGGCGGTGCCAGGGCGCGATTATTCGTGCTATGCCTCGGCCCAGAGCCTTCGCAGCCAGAGGCCTGCCGCTAATATCCATTTGGAATGAAGGGAATATCAAAACAGTGGCATTTGACCACTAGTGAACTTTGTAATCATCAGTTACGATTCGTATACAAATGGATTTTTGTCCTACAAAAGTGGTGAAGGGATGCAGTATCACTTTATCTCCGGTTTGCCCCGCTCCGGTTCGACGCTGCTGTCTGCGATCCTCTTGCAGAACCCGCGCTTTCACGCTGGCATGAGCAGCCCCGTGGGCACTCTGTTCAACGGCGTGCTGGGGCAATGCAGTGCTGGCAGCGAGTTCGGCTCGGTCATCGATGCCAACACCCGGCGCCGCTTGCTGCGCGGGTTGTTCGATGCCTATTACGCCGACCGCGCCCCTGTGCCGGTGGTGTTCGACACCAATCGCCAATGGTGCGCCCGCATGCCGGCGCTGCACGACCTGTTCCCCCAGGCCAAGGTGATCGCCTGCGTGCGTAATGTGGCGTGGATCATGGACAGCCTCGAGCGTGTGTACCGCGCCAACCCCTTCGAAAACACCAAGCTGTTCAACGACGACGTCGAGCGCAACACCGTCTACAGCCGTGTCGAAACCCTTGGCCAGCGCAATCGCCTGGTGGGGTACGCCTGGTCGGCGCTCAAAGAGGCGTACTACGGCGAACATGCCGACTCGATGCTGGTGGTCGACTACGACTTGCTCTCTCAGGCCCCCGAGCGGGTCATGCGGCTGGTCTACGAATTTATCGGCGAGCCCTGGTTCGAGCACGATTTCGAGCACCTGAGCTACGACGCGCCGGACTTCGACGACGCCCTCGGCGTGAGCGGTTTGCATCGGGTCAAGCCGAAGGTGGAACTGCAGCCCCGGCGGACCATCCTGCCGCCCGATCTCTTCGAGCAGTTCGCGCATATGTCTTTTTGGCGTGATGGCACTTCCAGCGCCGCCAATGTGATCCGTACCAAAGCCGATGCCGCGATCAGTTGATCGCGGTTTTTTTCATTGCGCAAATCAGCATTCGACCAACGGGTGAGCAGCATGTGGTGGAACAACCTTAAGGCACGGCCAGCAACAACCAATGCCAGCACCCTGGCGACGCCGATGATTATGTCCCTGGAACCGCGCATGCTGTTCGACGGCGCAGTGGCCGCCACCGTGGCCGATGCGGCCCAGGCCGACAGCCACGCCACCGCAGATGCTGCGGCCAAGGCGCCGACGACCACCGAACACGCCGCCACCGGTAGCGAAAGCCACGCGCAGTCCGACGCGCCCGCCACCCCCGCGCCGGTTGCCGTGCCGGGGCAGAGCGTGGTGTTTGTCGATGCCCGCGTGAAGGATTCCGCCGAGCTGCTCAAAGGCGTCGCACCCGGCACCCAAGTGGTGCAACTGGATGCGAGCAAGGACGGCCTGCAGCAGATCGCCGATTACCTGGGCAGCCATCAGGGCGTCAGCTCGGTGCAGATCATCGCCCACGGCAATGCCGGTGATCTGTGGCTGGGCAGTACCTATTTGTCTGCCGACAACGTCGCGGCCCGCAGCGAAGTGCTGGCGCAGATCGGCCAGGACATGAACGTGGGCGGCGATATCCTGATCTACGCCTGCAACACCGCCGCTGGCGACAAAGGCATCAACTTTGTCGACTCCCTGGCGCAACTGACCGGGCGCGATGTTGCCGCGTCCACCAACCGCACCGGCCTGGGCGGCGACTGGACCCTGGAAGTCGCCACCGGCTCCATCGAAAGTCATACGGCGTTGTCGTACCAGGCGATGTCGGCGTATCAGTACGGCCTGGCGACCATTACCGTGACCAGCAACGCTGACAGTGGCGTCGGTTCACTGCGTTCGGCCCTGAGCAGCGCGGTGGCGGGTGATATCGTCACCTTCAACTCCAGCATGACGGTCAACCTGAATTCGCAACTGGTCATCAGCAAGAACCTGACCGTCGAGGGCGACCTGAACCTCGATGGCGTTGCTGATGTGACCCTCAGCGGGCAGCACAAGACCCAGGTGCTCAAGGTTAACAGCGGTGTCACCGCGACCTTGGACGGCTTGGTTATCACCCAGGGTCTAGCGGCTGGCAACGGCGGCAATGGCAGCGCCAATAGCAGCGGTGCCACCGCAGCCAATTTGTTGGGGGCGGGGATAAGTAACTTCGGTGTCCTGACCCTGAATAATGTCAGCGTGACAGCGAACGCGGCCTCAGGCGGCGGCGGTGGTGGTGGCGCGGGCGTTGGTAATGCCAGCGGTGGCGGTGGTGGTGGCGGCGCGTTGGGCGGCGGCATCGGCGGGACTGGCGGCAACTCCGGGGCCAACCTGTACGCCGGTATCGCAGGTTCAACCAACCTTGGGGGGGCAGGCGGGGGCGCCTACACCATGGGCGGTCGCGGTGGTTCGAGCGTCGGTGGCGCCGGCTCGACCGGTGTCGGGGGTTATACCAACGGCTCCGCGGGTGGCACAGCGAGCTCTGGCGCCTTGTCGATCGGCGGCGGCGGGGGTGGTTCCGGCTGGGATGGTGCCGGTGGCAAGGGCGGCGGAGCGGCTGGCGGTATCTACAACGCCAGCGGCGCCACCCTGACCATCGTCGGCACCAGCTCGATTACCGGTAACATCGGTGCCGGCGGCGGCGGCGGTGGCGGTTCGGCTACCGGCAGCGGCACTACTCTGAATGGCGGTGACGGTGGCCTGGGTGTCGGTGCCATCTGGAACAAAGGCACGGTATTGATCACGGCGGCCAACTTCGCGGCGCTGGGCGGTTCGGCCAACACCGGTGCCAGTGGTAACGGAGGCTTGGCCACCAACGCCTCGGCGGGCAGCAAACCCACAGCAGTCAACGGTCTGTTCAACGATATCGGCGGAACGGCGAACACCGCTTACAGTCCGGCCCCTGTCGCGACCATCGTGGTCAGCAACACCGCGCAGCACATCGGCAGCACCTCGCAGGTGACCATTACCTTCAACCAGGCCGTGACCGGCTTTACCAGCGCCGATCTGACGATCAGCAACGGTACCCTGGGCACCCTGACTACCAGCGACAACATCACCTACACCGCGACCTTTACGCCGAGCGCGAGCGTGACCAGCGCCACCAACCAGATTGTCCTCGACAATACCGGCGTCACCGCCACGTCGACGGGGACACCAGGGACCGGCACCACCTCGTCCAACAGCTTCAGCATCGATACCGTGCGCCCAACCGCGACCGTTACGGTCGTTGCGCCGACGTTGAGCACCACGGTCAACTCGACGGTGAACATTACCTTCAGCGAAGCGGTGAGCGGTTTCAGCCTTACTGACATGTCGGCGTCCAACGGCACCCTGAGCAACCTGACCACCAGTGACAATATCCACTGGACCGCGACCCTGACACCGAGCGCCAGCAACAGCAGCAGCGGCAATGTCGTTACCCTGGACAACACCCTCTATACCGATACCGCGACCAACGCCGGTACCGGCACGACCACGTCCAACACCTATGCGATCGACACGGTGCTGCCGACCTCGACCATTGTGGTGTCCGATACCGCACTGAGTATCAGCGGTAACACGTCCCTGGTGACCATCACCTTCAGCGAGGCGGTCACCGGGCTCACCGCCGGCGCCTTCACGGTCGCCGACGGCGTCCTGAGCAACTTGGGCAGCAACGACGGTGGTCTCACGTGGACCGCAACCCTGACTGCGACCCCTGGGGCCTCCCATACCGGCGATGTCATCACCCTGAACAACACCGCGGTCAGTGATGGCGCGGGCAACGCCGGCAGTGGCACCACCAATTCCAACACCTATGCGGTCGACACCGCTCGGCCGAACGCGACTGTCGTGTTCGCCAACACCAACCTGGGCATCGGCCAGACCTCGCTGGTGACCATCACCTTCAGCGAAGCCGTGACCGGGTTCACCAACGCCGACCTGATAGTGTCCAATGGCACCCTGAGCGCGGTCAGCAGCAACGACGGTGGTACCACCTGGACCGCCACCTTTACCCCGACGGCGAGTATCGTCAGCGCGAGCAACCACATCACCTTGGACAACTCCGGGGTCCAGGACGTGGCGGGCAACGCCGGCAGCGGCACTACCACGTCGAACAACGTGGCCATCGACGGCGTGCGTCCGACCGCCACGGTGGTGGTCGCCAGCAGCACATTGGCGATAGGCCAGACCTCGCAGGTCACCGTGACGTTCAGTGAAGCTGTCGTCGGTTTCACCAACGCCGACCTGACCGTCGCCAACGGTACGTTGAGTGCGGTGAGCTCCAGTGACGGCGGTATCACCTGGCATGCGACTTTCACCCCAACGGCTAACATCACCAATACGTCCAACCTGATTACCCTGGACAACACCGCCTACAGCGACACCAGCGGCAACACCGGCACCGGCACCAGCGACTCCAATAACTACGTCATCGACACCGTGCGCCCCACCGCGACCATCGTGGTCGCCGACCCGGCGCTGACCGCTGGCGAAACGTCGCTGGTGACGATCACCTTCAGCGAAGCCGTGACTGGCTTCACCCTCGCCGACCTGACGGCAAGCCACGGCAGCCTGAGCAGCCTGAGCAGCGCCGACGGCGGCATCACCTGGACCGCGACCTTCACCCCAGGAACGAACACCAACAGCGCGAGCAACGTGATCACCCTGGCCAACACCGGCATCGCCGACCTGTCCGGCAACGCAGGCGCGAGCACCACCAACTCGGCGAATTACACCGTCGATACGGTGTTGCCTTCGGCGACCATCGTGGTGGCCAACCCGACGCTGAAAATCGGTGACTCCTCCCAAGTGATGATTACGTTCAACGAGGCCGTGACCGGTTTCAGCAATGCCGACCTGACGATCACCAATGGCACCTTGAGCGCGGTCAGCAGCAGCGACGGCGGCATTACCTGGGGCGCGACGTTCACCCCGAGCAGCGCGATCAGCGACGCCACCAACCAGATCACCCTGGACAACAGCGGCGTCCAGGCGGCGGTGTCGGGTAATGTCGGCGTCGGTACCAGCAATTCCAATAACTACGCCATCGACACCCAACGCCCGACCGCGACGGTGGTGGTGAACAACGACCACCTGGGGATCGGCGGCTCGTCGCTGGTGACCATCACTTTCAGCGAAGCAGTGACCGGGTTCAGCCTGGCCGATCTGACCACCGACAATGGCACCCTGAGCAGCCTGAGCACCAGCGACAACATCACCTATACCGCGACGTTGACGCCTGTGGCAGGCGTCTCTCAGAACAACAATCACATTGTCCTGGATAACACCGGCGTGGTCGACGGCGTCGGTAACGTCGGGTCTGGCACCACGTCGTCCAACGCCTATATGATCGACAGCCAGCGGCCAACGGCGACCATCGTAATGGCCGATCCTGTATTGAGTGCCGGCGAAACCTCCTTGGTCACGGTCACCTTCTCGGAAGCCGTCAGCGGTTTTGACAACAGCGACCTGAGCGTACCCAACGGCACCCTCTCGACAGTCAGCAGCTCGGATGGCGGCGTGACCTGGACGGCGACTTTCACGCCGACCGGCAACGTCCGCGACACCACCAACCTGATCAGCCTGAACAACGCCGGCTACACCGACCTGGCCGGCAACGCCGGCAGCGGTGTCACCAACTCGGGCAACTTCACCATCGACACGGTGCAGCCAACCGCAACTATCGTCGTCGCCGACAATGCCCTGAAAATCGGCGACACCTCGCTGGTCACCATTACCTTCTCCGAAGCGGTCAGCGGTTTTACCAACGCCGACCTGACGATCGCCAACGGCACGCTGACCGCCGTCAGCAGCAACGACGGCGGCGTGACGTGGAGAGCCACCTTCACGCCGAGCAGCGCGATCAGCGACACCAGCAACGTGATCACCCTGGACAACAGCGGTGTGCAAAACGGCTCCGGCAACAGCGGCAGCGGCACCACCGATTCGAACAACTACGCCGTCGACACCGTGCGCCCAACGGCCACCATCGTGGTCGCGAACCCGGCCCTCGGCGTGGGTGACAGCTCACTGGTGGTGATCACCTTCTCGGAGGCGGTAACCGGGCTCAGCAACGCCGATCTGACGGTCAACAACGGCACCTTGAGCACCGTGAGCAGCGCGGACGGCGGCGTGACCTGGACCGCGACGTTCACCCCGACGTCCGGCATCACCGACACCAGCAACGTGATCACCCTGGACAACACCGGCATCGCCGACCTGGCGGGCAACAGCGACAGCGGCACCACCGACTCGAACAACTACACCATCGACAGCCAGCGGCCAACGGCGACCATCGTGATGGCCGACCCTGTATTGAGTGCCGGCGAAACCTCCTTGGTCACGGTCACGTTCTCGGAAGCCGTCAGCGGTTTTGACAACAGCGACCTGAACGTCGCCCATGGCACCCTGAGCGCGGTCAGCAGCAGCGACGGCGGCATCACCTGGACGGCTCTCTTCACACCGGCGGCGGGTATCCGCGCCGCGAGCAACGTGATCACCCTGGCCAATACCGGCATTGCCGACCTGGCCGGCAACGCCGGTACGGGAACGACCGACTCGGCCAACTACAGCATCGACACCGTGCTGCCGACGGCGACTATCGTGGTCGGCGACACCGCCCTCAAGGCCGGCGAGACCGCCCCGGTGACCATCACCTTCTCCGAGGCTGTCAGCGGTTTCACCCTGGCCGACCTGAGCGTGGCCAACGGCGTGCTGAGCAACCTGGGCTCCAGCGACGGCGGCGTGACCTGGACCGCGACCCTGACGCCGACGGCCGACGTGACCGACACCAGCAACCTGATCATCCTGGACAACAGCGGCGTACAGACCGCCGCCGGCAACGCGGGCAGCGGCAGCACCGATTCGAACAACTATGCGATCGACACCCAGCGCCCGACCGCGACCATTTCGGTGGCCAACGGCAACCTGGGCATCGGCCAGACCACCACCGTCACCATCGGCTTCAGCGAGGCCGTCAGCGGTTTCGATCTGTCTGACCTGAGCGTGGCCAACGGCGTGCTGTCCAACCTGGCCAGCAACGATGGCGGCAAAACCTGGACCGCCACCCTGACCCCGACGGCGGCGATTACCGATGCGACCAACGTGATCGTGCTGGACGCCGGCCAGGTCAACGATGCTGCCGGTAACGCCGGCAGCGGCATTGCGATCTCGAACAACTTCGTGATCGATGGCGAACGCCCGACGGCGACCATCACCATTGCCAACCCGAACCTGACCGTCGGCCAGACCACCACCGTCACGTTTACCTTCAGTGAGAAAGTCAGCGGCTTCGTGCTGGATGACCTCAGCGTGGCCAACGGCACCTTGTCCAACCTGGCCAGCAACGACGGCGGCAAAACCTGGACCGCGACCCTCACACCGACGGCCAACCTCAACGACCCGAGCAACTTCATCACCCTCGACACGGGCCTGGTGAATGACATGACGGGCAACGCTGGCAGCGGTTATGCCAATTCCAACAACTACGCGATCAACACCATTGCCCTGACCGGCGACCCGCTGTTCCGCGTCACCGAGCCGGCACCGCCACCCGGCGCGCCGGATGTGCCGCTGCAACCGATCGTGTTTGGCCGGCCCGTGGGCGACCTGGGTTCACCCATTGGCTTCCCGGCGTTGTTCGAACAGCGCGAGATGGGCGCGGGCTTGCCGCCTATCGGTAACATCTTCATTCGCAACGGTGCCTTGGCGCCCAGCTTCATTGCCCAGGTGTTCAACAGCGACAGTGGCGCGAACGGCGGCGCGCAGGGCTTCCTCGGTTTTGGCGGCGGCGATGGCGGGGTGTTTGGCTCAAGCACCTTGTCGGGGTTGTTCAATCGTGAGAGTGGTGGCGAGGACAGTGGCCTCAAGGCGTTCGACAGCCGAGCGATCCAGGGCGGCGGTGACGCGGCCCAAGGCCTGCGGGGCGTGTTCGGCGCCCCGACCCTGGGCCAGCAATTGCAGCAGATCAAAGACGTGGAACAGCGTCAGGTGATTGACCTGGCGAAGGCATTGCAACAGGTCGGCATCAGCGAAATGCAGGCCTGACACACTTAAATCAAGGCGCAGTAACAGGGGCAGTCCAAGGATGAATACAGTTCATAAGTTGTTCGGCGCCAGCGTGCTGGCGCTGGCGATCGGCGGTTGTGCGGTCACCAGCGAGCCGATTGAGCGCAGTGTCAGCGAGCAGCGAGCCCGCAGCGACCTGCACGGTATGTACAAGGATCAGGAGCCATTGAACGGCCCGTTGACACTGCACCAGGCCATGGCCCGGGCGGTTAAATACAACCTCGAAGGGCGCTTGAAGATCATGGAGGAGGCGCTGGCCAAGCGCCAACTCGACCTCGCCAGTTTCGACATGCTGCCGCGCATGGCGTTGTCCGCCGGTTACGCCGGGCGCAACAACACCAACGCCTCCAGCAGCCAGAGTGTTCGCACCGGCACCCAGTCCCTGGAGCCGTCGACATCCCAGGACCGCGACCGTCGCGTGGCCGACCTGACCATGGTGTGGAACGTCCTCGACTTTGGCGTCAGCTACATCAGTGCCAAACAGCAAGGCGACCAACGCCTGATCGTCCAGGAGCGGCGCCGCAAGGTGATCAACACCATCGTCCAGGACGTGCGCTCGGCCTATTGGCGGGCGGTCGCGGCCGAACGCCTGCTGACCCAGATCGACAGCCTGATGGCGCGGGTCGACCAGGCCCAGAGCAACAGCCAAAGCATGAGCGAGCAGCGTATCGGCGACCCGATCCAGGCCCTGGGCTACCAGCGCTCGCTGATCGAAGCCACGCGCCAATTGCAGGAACAGCGCCGCGCGCTCTCCCTGGCCAAGACTGAACTGTCGACCCTGATCAACCTGCCCATGGGCACCGACCTCAAGCTGGCCACGCCGGACGACTACGCCGTGCCGCAGCTCAAGGTCAACTTCGCCAGCCTGGAACAGGAAGCCCTGGCCAACCGCCCTGAACTGCGCGAGCAGGACTACCAGACCCGCATCAGCGCCGCCGAAACCCGCAAGGCCATGCTGCGCCTGCTGCCGGGCCTGGAATTCTCGGCCGGTGGGCATTACGACAGCAACTCGTTCCTGGTGGACAACCGCTGGGCCGACTACGGCGCCAAGGTCACCTGGAACCTGTTCAACGTGCTCTCCGCCCCGGCGGCCATCGACGTCGCCAAGGCCGGCGAAGAAGTCGCCACCGCACGGCGCCAGGCCATGTCCATCGCGGTGCTGGCGCAACTCTACGTCGCCAACGCGAACTTCCAGGACGCCGTGCGCCAGTTCAAGACCAACGAACAGCTGGCCGACATCGACGGGCAGATCCTCACCCAACTGCGCAACCGTCACCAAGCCGCAGGCCTGGGCGAACTGGACCTGATCCAGGGCGAACTCAATACCCTGCAAGCCGACCTGCGCCGCGACCTGGCCTACGCCGACCTGCGCAACGCCTACGGCCAGATCTTCGCCAGCGCCGGGCTCGACCCGTTGCCGGAGCAGGTCGATTCCGACCGCGTGCAGTCCATCGCCACCGCGCTGGCCGGCCGCGAATCGGCATGGGCCGCCGGCAACATCGCCGCCCCGGTGCCCCGTGCCGCCGTCAAGTAACCTGGTGGCACCGACCGCGAGCATCACGCGTGCCCAGCGTGAGGCTCGCAACGGTCATCGCGGCGTGGCGATCCTGCTGACTGGCCTGCCGGCGTCGGGTAAATCGACCCTGGCCCAAGGGCTGCAGGCGGCGTTGTTCGAACAAGGCCGACACAGCATCGTGCTCGACGGCGATGCCTTGCGCGGCGGCTTGAACAAAGACCTGGGGTTTGCCGACGGCGACCGCCTGGAAAACATCCGCCGCGCCGCCGAACTGGCGGCGTTGCTAGTGGACAACGGGCAAATCGTGATCCTGGCGCTGATCGCGCCGTTGGTCGAATTACGCGCGGTACTCGCCGAACGCCTGGGCGCGGACTATCGGGAAGTGTGGTGCAACGCCGCACTGGACATCTGCGAACGCCGCGACCCCAAAGGCCACTACGCCCGCGCCCGACGCGGCGAACTGCCGGGGTTCACCGGCATCGGCTCACCCTACGAACCGCCGCCGCAAGCCGCCTTGGTCCTGGAGACCGGCCAGCTATCCGTGCAGCAATGCGTCGCACAACTGCAGGCCTGGTTGCAAACCCTGTAGCGCAAGCTCGCGCCTGCCGTGGGTGAGGGCTAGACTCGGATAAACCCACCTATCCGGAGCTCATCATGCAATCGCCTGAACACAGCTTGCCCTCCCTGTTCAAACAACTCGGCCTGGCCGACGACCCCGTCGGCATCGAGCAGTTCGTCACCGCGCACTCACCGCTCAAGGCGGACCTGAAACTGGCCGATGCGTTTTTCTGGACGGATAGCCAGAAAGCGTTTTTGCGTGAGGAAATTCTGGAGGATGCGGATTGGGCTGAAGTGGTGGATGAGTTGAACCTGTTGTTGCGGTTTGGTCGAAAGGTGTAAAAAATCTTTGATGAAATACCGTAATGTAAAAAAATTGGTGTGCGGTAAAAAAATGGGCTGTAAGCGGCCCAGTTAATTTTTTCTGGAAAGCTTCGCACCATGGCAATCGACCTGCGCGCTGGGGCGGGTGATACACGAGGTTGGGAAATTTCCTATCGACTAAAAGGAAGTGGATGATGGTGGGCAGAGTGAGGAACCCTTATCAACGGGGCTGACTCCTTCTTCTGAACACAACATGAAACGACTGATCCCCCGCGCTGAAATTGAACAATATGACCTCACAAAAATCGAGAGTCCCTATTTTGCCGGCAGCAAAGTAAGGGAGTTTTTCCGTGCGCCTTATGCGTTGCAGGGACTGAGTGACCTTCTTGGTGAATGCAATATTTCCCCTGTTTGTTGTTCTGGGGAAAAAAGATCAAAGGACGCAGGAAAATGACGCGCAAGCATGTTTTTTGGTTTTGGGGAGCCATGGATGCCCTTTATCTGATTCGCTATGCAGTGGCCGCCGTAATACAGGCAAGGATTCCTTTTTTAAGTGATCTTGAAAGTGCTTTATGGGTGCTGCGTGATCATAGCGTTGTGCAGTTATACATGTTCGGCTTTGCCATGCTGCTGCAAGTTTCCATCGTGATCTCGTGCCTGCTGTTCTTTCTTGGACGTGAACAGGTGAGATGGGTTACTTACCTTCAAACACCCTTGCGATTGGCTTTTATTGTGCCTTCTGTTTCGCTGTTGCTAGTGGGGGCTCAGCTTGTTCCCAACTACAACGTGGTGTTAATGGCTGCGTTAGTTGTTGTATCTGAGGCAGTGAAAGTCTGGAGCGTCTGGCGGTGGAGCAAAAGGTGCTGATATTTTCCGGCAGAGCCACTTAGGAGACTGAGCGGTCAATAAGCCGGTTGCACAGCAATCCTGAAGCCGACACCGATCCAAATGTGGGAGGGGGCTTGCCCCCGATAGCGGCAGATCAGTCAATCGTGTATTGCCTTCACTCCGCTATCGGGGGCAAGCCCCCTCCCACATGGGTCATGCGGCGTTGTGGCTATCGTTGAAGATCCAACCCTCACACTGAAAGTCGCTTTACTTACCCACGCGCCGCCCGAATGGCAGGCCGCACAGCAATCCTGAAGCCGACACCGATCCAAATGTGGGAGGGGGCTTGCCCCCGATAGCGGCAGATCAGTCAACCGTGTATTGCCTTCACTCCGCTATCGGGGTGTACAGACGGAGACATCCTTTACAAACGAGACCGGGGACATCCTTTACGTTTCTGGGTGCTGGACAGCCGGCTTGCACTGCTGTCTAGCCTACCCAGTGGATAGTTACAT